>JACIYJ010000001.1 GCA_014360015.1 Candidatus Aminicenantota bacterium
GAAACAACCTGGCTACCTCTGAGATATTCCCCGTCTCCTCATAGGCCCTGATCAGAGCTTTTCTGGCCAGAATGGGTGCACTCTTGCAAAGCTCATAGTAAGTAGGGTATATATTTTCTGTCATTCGGGCTTCCTCCTCCTTTCAGTTAAAATTTTCAACAAAATTTTTAACGGAGGAAGCCCTGCTTTTTCAAGTGCCAAGTTTATAAATTTCCCTGCCTCTTCTGCCGAAATTCCTATGGCCGGACTGCCACCCCGCCTCTGCCAAATACTTCCTCTAACCTGGATACTATCTCTTAACCTGCAAGAAGAAATCTTTTGACATCAGAGCTTATTCTGTTATATAAGAACATAAAAAAAGCTGCCTGGGGTACGGAATAAATTAAAAAAGGAAGCATAAAATGATTGAAAAGCCCATCCTGAAATTATTCGATAAGCTGGAAGATAATTTTATAAACAGAATCCTCAACCAGACCACTGACTGTTGCTCATTGCTAAACAGAGAAAAAATATTCCTTTTCTGGAACAAAGCCGCCGAAGACCTGACCGAGTTCAAAAAAGAAGAAATCCTGGGTAAATCCTGCCAATCTGAACCACCGCTCTATCTGGATTCGATGGGCAGAAGTTTATGTTCGGAAAATTGCCTATGCGAACAGGCTATGAAAGACGGCCTGCCCAGAATTGTGGAGGTTTACATCCAGCACAAGAGCGGATATCGGATTCCGATAAAATTGAAAATTATTCCGGTGATGAACTCCGAGGGACAACCCATTGGTGTTGCCGAAATCTTCACCAATTCTACTCCATCAGTAACTATTCCCCTCCGGATAAACGAACTGGAGAAAATGCAGCTTCTCGACCTGGACACCGGGATTCCCAATCGCCTTTACATGGAAATGTATTTAAAGAATAAAATCGATGAATATCAGAAATACAACCTGCCCTTTGGTCTGATTTATGCAGACATAGACAACTTTAACAAGATTCAGGAAAGGTTTGGTCGGTTCAATGCCGCCAAGCTGGTCAGGATGATCGCCCGAACTCTCCATAAAAACATCCGCTACTTTGACGTCGTTTCCCGTTGGGATAATGAAGAATTCCTGATTGGACTCCTAAACATCGATGAAAACCGCTTAGACATTGTGGCCAACAAACTCCGACTCTTAGTAGCTGAATCTTACATTACCATCGAAACCGGCTTGCTCAATGCTACCATCTCCATGGGAGCAACCCTTGTCCACCGGTATGACACTGTGGAATCGCTGGTCAAGCGAGCTGAACAGCTGATGCTCCACAGCAAATGGCGCGGCCGCAACAAGGTCAGTCTGGCTTTTACCCAGAAAGAAACCTGAGCCAGAAATAAAACACCCCTTTTCCCTTTGGAAAAGGGGCTAAGAAAGGAGGGGTTAAAAGGGGGTAAAAGGGGGCTCAGTTAGAAAAAAACGATTTATACTTTTTGCCGACACATTCAGCGACAAAAGCTACTCGATTATCAGAACCCGTCAAAATTAAGGCAACTTCCGTATCTCCCACCACCCAGGAAGAGCGAAACTCTAACTGACCGGAGCCAAGGGCTTTTCCCCAGTATTCGTTCTTATTTTGATAGGTAGGGTCAAGCCAGACTACCCGGTCATTAACCGGCTGCCCAAAACGGCTTTCCAGATAATTCTTAATTTTGAGATAGTCGGAAATGTAATAATTATTGTCTGCATAGATATCGAGCAGATGATAACGAGCGGAAATCAGTTCGTTCCGCCAGAAAATGTATTCCACTAAGCATTGTTTGTTCATTATCTCCCGGCGATATTGATAGACTTCAGTTTCGCCAGATTTTTCCTGAACCAGCGGCCGGCCTTCGACCTCAAAAAGCTTTTCCTGAGACATTCCCCAGAAGACTGGAAGTTCATATTTTTGATTCAGGTCAAGCTCCTTAGGCTGATAATCCTGCTCACCGGTGGAAATCAATACAGAGTTGACTTCGGGGAAGAGCTTTCTCAGCAGTTGTTCCTTTACATAACCGGCCAGAGTCTTTCCTTTTTCGGGAGATTGGTAATAGACAAAAATCCAGTCATGCCGGAATTTGACCGGACTGACCTGGGCCAGAATTTCGCCCGCCGGTACAGCCACCACCACCGGACTTTTCTCATCCGGCTCTAAATGGAGATTAGCTTTCGGAACAACCACCTGGTATCTTTTGGTTTGAGCCTGAACTAAACCCGCGAAAATAAAAAGTAGGGTTAAAGAAAAAACGACTAATTTCGTCTTAAAAATAATTACCCTCATAGCCAAGTCTTCCCTTTTTAATCCGTTACTTACACTTTTTTCTTTCCACTCACAAGATTATTCCAGGCAGAATTTCAGGCAATACCCCCCGGCGATGATTTAAGGGGGGAAATTTTTTAACCCTGAAAGACTTCCTCGCAGTTAAGGCAAAAAGGCCGAGTACTTAGTGAATTTAAAAAAGCCAGCGAGAGGATTCGAACCTCCGACCCGCTGATTACGAATCAGCTGCTCTGCCGACTGAGCTACGCTGGCTTACCACGAGATTTCTTAGGGAAAAAGATTATAGCACAGGCATTCTACTGGCGACAATGTTTTGAAAAGGACGTACTCTGCCAAAAAAATCAGTTTATCCCTTCTCAAAAAGCCATTATTTGATTACAATACTCATCTAAAAGCCAGGTCAACTGGTGGGAGGCGCTGTTTAAAGCCCGACACAGCTCATACCTCCAGATTAATTCTGGCTGAATTCAATCAGGAATTGGCTCCAGATGTTCATAAAAAAGTTAGAAGTTCAGGGTTTTAAATCCTTTGCCGACCGGACTAAAATTCTCTTCCATCCAGGAATAACCGCTATCGTTGGCCCCAACGGTACCGGTAAGAGCAATATCGTCGATGCCATCCTCTGGGGTCTGGGCGGAATGCGGCTAAAATCAGTCAGGGGTGACCGAACCGAAGATATCATCTTTAACGGTAACGCCAAAAGACCACCCCTGAGCCTGGCCGACGTAGTCATCACCTTAGGCAATGAAGAAGAACTGGTCATCTCTCATCGGGTTTTTCGCTCGGGTGAGAGCGAATACCGGCTTAACGGCAAAGTGGTCCGCTTGAAAGACATTCAGGACGAGCTTTGGAAGCACTCCATTGGGGAAAAGGAATATTTTGTCATCGAGCAGGGAGCTATTGGTTCGTTTGTTACGTCCAAACCTCAGGAAAAAAGAGCCTTAATCGAAGAAGCAGCCGGAACAGCTTACTACAAGGACAAAAAGAGGCAGGCCCAGTCCAAGCTGGAATCAAGCGAACAGAACCTCATCCGGTTAGAGGATATCATTATTGAAGTGGAAAAATCCAAGAATTCCCTTTATCGGCAAGCCCTGGCTGCTGCCCGTTATCGCCGGTTGAGAGAAAGGTTGCGGGAACTGACTGCCCATCATTTTTACCGCAAGATGCTCCAACTCGACAGAATCCAGGAAGAAATTAACACCCTTCTGGACCAGGCACTGCATCAGGAACAGGAACTAACGGCTAAGGTCAAAGAAGAAGAAAAAGAACTTTCGTCCAGAAGGAAAGAACTCTGGGACCTGGAAAAGCTGCTCAAGGACCGTCAGGAAAGAGTTTTCAGCCTTAAAGCCCAGCTCTCGCGGCTGGAAAGTGAAATCGAGCGCGAAAGCAAAAGACTGGAGTATCTGGAAACTGCCAGAAAAAAAGCTGAGTCTGACCGGGTTGAGCTGGAACAGGAAACCAAGACCATCGAAGCAGAAATAAACGGAATTCTTTCTCAGCTGGCCGAGTTAGAAAGAGCCCTGGTCTTAAAGACTCAGGCGGCCGAAGAAGGCCGAAATGTTCTGGAAGAAGCCAGAAAACTTGTCCGGAAAGAAGAAGAAGAACTATCCGAGCTCAGAAAAGTCCAGATGCTGAAAATTCAGGAGAACACCGAAGCCCGGAACAATTTCTTCAGGCTGGAAAGAGAACTCGAACTTTTTCTCAGGCAGGCAGAAAAGCTCCAGCAGGAAAGAGAAAAGCTGGAATCTCAGAAAAACCAGGTCAAAACTAAGATTCGGGAAATCCAACAAGAAATCGATCATCGCTACCAGGAAAAAAAAGAAAAGGAAGAAATTCTCAAAACTCTGACTGAAAAACTCACCCACTTAATCCAGGACTTATCTTCGCTGGAAAACCAGCTGGCCCAGCTCAACAGAGAAATAGAAGAAATTTCCTATCAGGCTCAGGCTCTGAATAAGTTAGCTGAAGCCGAGCGAGATGCCTCTAACCAGAATCTTCTACCCGAAGCTCTTGGCTGGTTTTCCGAGCTGGTAGAAATTCCCCAGGAAGAGGCAGCTCTCTTTGACCTTTTCTGGAAAGAAGAAGCCAAAGCCCAAGCCTGCCTCCTCGATAATTTCAAGAAATCTTTTCCATTTGAAATCAAAGGGAATATTCTCCTTCTGGCCGAAAGACCGGACCGGAAGGTGCCTGATAAAATTCTCCAGGAAGAAGGCGTCCAAGGTCTGCTAAAAAAGAAAATCAAAGTCCGACCGGAACTCCAAAAATATCTCGGCTTGCTGGAAGAAGCGATCATCGTAAATGATATCATGACCGCAGTTCGCCTCTGGGAAAATTACCCGGAATTCAATTTTATCAGCCTGAATGGGGACCTTCTCTATTCTTCCGGTCTGCTCAGGCTTGGCCAGAAGAAAGAAGGCTTGTTTGTCCTCAGTCAGGAAAAGAAAAGGCTGGAAAAAGAAACCGAGCGTCTGGAAGCTCAAAGAAGGCCTCTTCTTCAGGAAATCGAAGGAAAAAATAGAGAAAAGCAGCAGTTAGAAGCTTCCGCTCAAGAGGTTCAGAATCAACTCGAGGCTTTAGACCGGATTCTTTATGATCTTCAGAGGGAAAAGAAGTTTGCCGAAGCTGAGCTGGAAAAAATTGCCACCAGCCTGAGCATCCTGGAAAAGGAAGAAAGGATTCAGCAGCAGGAAAAAGAGAACCTGACTCAGAAAAAGGAAACTGCCTTTTTTGAGCTGCAAAAAACCGAATCCGCTCTCGAAGAAATAAAGGAAAAAATCGGACAAAAAGAAGAAGTACTCAATGAACTTAAGGAGAAAGAAAGGGCAGAAGAACAGAATTATTATCAGTTAAAGTCGGAACGCGACCTACTTCGGGAGAAAATCAATGGCACCAAAGCTGCTCTTCAATCTCTGGAAAAAAGGCAGCAGGCTATCAAGAACAAGCTTGGCCTGCTGGAAATGGAAGTCTTTGCCAGTGATGAAGAAAAAAGCAATCTGGCCAGGCTCATCGATGAGCTGAAGCAAAAGTCTGTCTCCCTGTCAGAAGAAGCCCAAAAGGAAGAAAACGCCTTAGCTGATTTCGAACAGAAGGTTCAGACCCAGCAGAAACAACTGGAAGAGCTTGAGTCCAGGCTGAAAGAGATCCGGGAGAACGAAGAACAAGCCCGAGATCAAAGGATGAAGCTGGAAATCCGTAAAGCCGAAATAGAAAGAGATCGGGTCAACCTGGAAGAGACCTGCTGGCAGGAACTTAAGAAAAATCTGATTGAACTCAAGCAGGAAATAGAAGCTTCCGAAAAGCCAGCTCCTGAGATCGCTGAGAGTGAAGAAATCTCCAGAGCCTTAGCTGAAGAAGGTGAGGGAGAAGAAGCAGAAGAAGAACCAGAAGAAAAGGCTGAAGAAAAACCAAAAGAAAGAAGAAGGGGTAAAACCCCGGTTCCAGTTAGGGAACTTTCTGATGAAGACCTGGAAAAAGAACTGGAAGCCACGAGAGAAGCGCTTCAGAGATATCGGGCAGTCAATCTGATGGCTGAGGAAGAATACCTCGAACAGAAAAAACGCTATGATTTCCTCATCCAGCAGCGCCAGGATCTGCGCGATTCTATTAACTCAACCCAGGAAGCCATCAAAAAAATTGACGAAGAGAGTAAAACCCAGTTCTTAAAAGCTCTGGAAGAAGTCAACAAAAATTTCCAGGAAATTTTTGCCTTGCTCTTCCGTGGCGGCACAGCCGAAGTCAAACTCCTCGAACCAGAAAATCCCTTAGAAAGCGGCGTGGAAATCATTGCCCAGCCGCCAGGAAAAAGAGTTCAAAACTTGACGCTTCTTTCGGGCGGAGAAAAATCTCTAACCAGTCTGGCTTTTCTGTTTGCTCTATTCAGGTATAAACCATCTCCATTTTGCATATTAGATGAAGTGGATGCTGCTCTGGATGAAGTCAACCTGACCCGTTTCCTCAATCTAATGAAAGCCATCAAGCATCAGACCCAGTTCATCATCATCACCCACAACTACAAGACAATGGAAGTGGCTGATTACATTTACGGCACAACCATGGAAGAACCCAACATCACCAAAGTTTATTCAGTCAGGATGGAGAAAAAAGAGAATGCTTCCCTGAATGAAGAAGCTGGGCAGGCAGCAAATTCTCCCCGGGGGGAAAATTCTCCAAAAGAAGCCACCGGAAAAATTATCGAAGAAAAAGCTGCCGAAGAAACAGAAAAGGCAAATATTGAAGAGCCAAAATAATTCTCAGCCAATCACATTCCTATAAAACTGAAAAAATCTTTTATTGACTTTTGACTATTTCCTGATATTTGATATATCATTCTGTTCGATGTTAGAAATGTCGGCGTCTGGATTGATTTTTTCGCTGAAAAAATTGATAGAAAAATTTCAATTAATTTACCCTTACTTAAACTTTTTTTTCAGGAGGACTGAATGTCATCTTATCTCTACATAATTCTTGCCTATTTACTGGTGCTCACGGTCATCAACTTTCTTCGGGCCAAAAAGATCAAGAGCCAGGAAGATTTTATGGTTGCGGGCCGGAAGCTTAAATGGTCAGTAATGGTTTTCACTTTAATCTGCACCTGGATTGGCTCCGGAACTTTTATCTCTGGAGCTGAGTTTGCATCTAAAGCTGGCTTTTCCGCTCTCTGGCTGTCAGCTGGAGCCTGGCTGGGAATAATCCTGATTTACTTTCTGGCCGCCAAAATTCAGACCTTCGGTCAATATACCATCGGCGACATCTTAGAAGTCAGGTATGGTCCCTTAGCCAGGCTTTTTGGCGCCGTGGCTCTGGTCATCTCCTTTACCGCCATCGTCTCCTACCAGTTTGTAGCCGGCGGCTTCATTCTCAATGTGGCCACCGATGGAGCCATCTCTGATAAATTGGGGATTTATTTAGCTGCCACCTTCGTCATCCTCTTTACTGCCCTCGGCGGGATGGTAGCCGTAGCC
The DNA here is from genome assembly GCA_014360015.1 of Candidatus Aminicenantota bacterium. Lineage (GTDB taxonomy): Bacteria > Acidobacteriota > Aminicenantia > Aminicenantales > Saccharicenantaceae > Saccharicenans. The sequence continues at coordinate 7,245 of JACIYJ010000001.1, forward strand.
TACACTGACCTGCCCAACGGCATTATCATCCTTCTGGCCTGCCTGCTGTCAGTTCCCTTTGTCTATGCTGCAGCCGGTGGCCTGCAGGGAGCTCAATCGAGCCTGTCGCCTGGGTATTTCTCAGTCATAAACGAACAATTCGGAGCTCATCCTACTCTCAAAGCTCTGGGATACTTTTTATCGACCATGCTTCTTCTTCTTGGCGTTCAGAGCATGTACCAGAAATTCTACAGCGCTCGCAGTCCCAAAGACGCCAAAAAAGCGGTAATTTTCTGGACAATCGGAACCATATTTGTAGAGACCGTAGTTGTCATCATTGCCGTTTTCTCTTACAGCAAATTTAAAGACCAGATTGACCTCAGCATCCCCAAGGAAGGCGGAAAAGTAGTGCTTCTGGCGGCCCGGAATCTGGTACCTCCACCAATAGGAGTTCTGCTTCTTGGAGCGGCCTGTGCTGTGGTCATTTCTACCGGAATGAACTATCTCCTTTCGCCTTCGAGTAATCTGATTCGCGATATCTATCAGCGATTCATCAACCGCTCGGCTAATGATAAAAAGCTGGTAGCCTTGCAAAAAGTTTTCATTGTAGCCATTGGGGTCATAGCCTTTTTCTTTGCTCTCCGCTTGAAATCAGTCTTAGAGATGAGTTATTTCGCCTACACCATTTATGGCGTGGCCGTCACTCCGGCTCTAATTGCTGCCTTAGCCTGGAAACGAGCGACTAAAGCCGGTGGCTTGGCTTCCATTATTTCCGGAACTGTGGTCTGTATCGCCATGAAAATCCTGGCTGAAGTCCTGCCACCAGAAAAGGTCCCGGAGGGCGATCCCTGGGGCATCCCCCTTATTTTCCCAGCCCTGCTGGTGTCTTTGAGCAGCTTGATTATCGTCAGCTTGCTGACCAAACCGCCCAAGGAAGAGGAGTTGCAAACTTTCTTCCCGAAAAAATAAACTTACTCATAGATGAAGACCGGTGTAATTTTTGATAAGCGATTTGCCCTGCACGAAATGGGTCAGGACCATATTGAAAGCCCGCTCCGGATTATTGCTCTCCATGAAGTCATTACTGCCAGACTCAAATCAGGCTTTACCCTCATCGAACCAAGACCGGCAACAGAAGAAGAGCTGACTTTCATCCATCTCCCCTCTTATGTCAGCTTCCTCAAAGAAACTGCTGGCCGGGGCTATTTTCCCTTTGACCCTGACACAATCGCCGGTCCGAACACCTATGAAATCGCCCGTCTGGCAGCTGGGGCTGGACTGGTGGCTGCTGACCTTATTCTGGAAGGCAAATTAGACAACGCCTTCGCTCTGGTCAGACCACCTGGACATCATGCCGAAAGCGGGAAACCGATAGGGTTCTGCTTTTTCAACAACATCGCTATCACTGCTGAGTATCTCAGGCAAAAAAAATCAATAAAGAAAATCCTGATAGTTGACTGGGACCTTCATCATGGCAACGGCACCCAGAAAGCTTTTTATTCATCCAGTCAAGTTCTGTATATCTCTCTTCATCAAAGCCCCCTTTTCCCCGGGACAGGGTCAGCTTCAGAGGTGGGCGAGAAAGAAGGCGCCGGATACAACCTTAACCTGCCCTTGAGAGCTGGGAAAACCGATGCCGATTATCTGTATCTTTTCCAGAATTTAATCCACCCCGTGGCTGATATCTTTCAGCCGGAGTTTGTCCTGGTTTCAGCCGGTTTTGACATCATGAGAGGTGACCCTCTTGGACGGATGGAGTTAACAGCTGAAGGCTGCGGAGATATCACTCAGATTCTCATTAAAATAGCTCGAAAATGGGCCTCAGGCCACCTGATTGTCTTTCTTGAAGGCGGTTATAACCTGAAAGCACTGCAGAATGGAGTGGAGGAAGTAATCCTCAGGCTGAGCGGGCAAAAATTCAGAGACCTGCCTGAAGCTAACTGCCCACCCGGTTTAGCTGAAGAAATTAAGCCCATTCTGAAAATCTTTGAACAATATTGGGGGATTTTACCCCAGAGATGACAATCGTCATCCAGAATAGACAGCCTGGAAGCCTTCTCTTTTCTTTTTTCCCTTAACACCTGACCCCAAATCTGGCATAAAATATGCATATAAAAAAGTGAAAAAGGAGTTCGCCATGAGAAGAAAAAAGTATCTTGTTTTGATAGGCTTAGCGCTTTTTCTTATCCTTTTCACTTTTCTCAGAGCTGAAGACGAGCCCAAATATACCAATGAGTCGGTCGGTCGGGTCAGTTTTCTTGAAGGCAAAGTTTTCATCCAGAGAGCCGCTGATGTTGGTTATGAGGAAGCAGTCATCAACGATCCAGTAACTGAAGGAGACCGTTTAGGAACCGCAGATGGTCGGGTGGAAATTCAGTTTAGCCGCAGAAACTATCTCAGGCTCGATAATGATACCAAGCTTGACATTCTGAATCTGCCCAAAAAAGACAGCGAACTGACTAGATTCAGAGTTTGGTCTGGCCATGTTTATCTTATGGTCAATAACCTGGACAAAGAGAAAAACATCGAAATTCATACCCCGGATTCTTCTTTTTACATTCTGGAAAAAGGTATCTACCGAATAGATGTGGACGAAAATAAAGGCACTGAAATTCTGGTATTCAAGGGTCTGGCTGAAGCTGCTGGAGAACAGGATTCTTACCTGGTCAAAGGCGAACAAAGGCTGGAAATAGCTGAAGGAAGATTTGCCGCCAAACCTGCTAGCTTCAGACCGGTGGCTGAGGATGGCTTCGACCGGTGGAACGAATCCAGGGATAAACAAATAAATAAATTTTATGCCAGCCGTTATCTGCCCAAAGACTTAGAAGAATTCGAAGCTGAACTCAGTGAATATGGAGACTGGGTTTATGTGCCACCCTACGGTTATGTCTGGGTACCGAGAAACGTCAGTGATGACTGGAGACCATATTATTACGGTCGTTGGGTCTGGGTACCCCTGACCGGCTGGACCTGGGTCCCCTATGAACCCTGGGGCTGGGTGGTCTTCCATTACGGACGCTGGCATTGGGGCATTGGCCTTGGCTGGTACTGGATACCAACTTCGATCTGGGGTCCGGCTTGGGTTAGTTGGTGGTGGGATGTGGATTACTTCGCCTGGGCTCCCCTCAGCTGGTACGGATACCCGGTAGTAATAATCAACAATGTATTTTACGACCGCTACGTTGGACATTATCCCCTGAATTCCAGGGCGCTGGTAGTTGTCAGAAAAGACCAGCTCAGAGCTCCCGATATTTCCAGAGCAGCTCTCAGACCGGAAAACTTGAAAGCAGCTAATCTGGAAAACAGGATTTCTCTGACGAGCACCCGATTGCCTTTCCGTCCGGAAGGTTCCAGATTGACTGTGGAAAAACTGGATGGAAAAAGAATCATACTGAGACAAGATAATCAATCTATGGGCTTGAGAGAAATTAAGTCCGATTCAAGAGCCAGAGTTACTCCTCAGGCTGTCAAGCCCGCAGGTTCGAGTGATGGGAAAGTGGGGGAAACTCCGAAAGTGGTTAAACCAGCAAACTCCGGACAGGGAAAATCCGTAGAAACTCCCAAAACTTCCCAAGCAGGCAAAGTGACGCCTAAGAAAATCCGGAAGAAAGAAGACTCCCCCTTTTCTTCTACCCCACAGTATCGCTCAACAGACTCACCAAGAAATATTCCCACTTACCCTTCTTCGCCTAACATCACCATCAGGAATCTGAACAAAGATTCTAATACCAAACAACAGCCTTTATCCGGGTTTCTCAAATACTACAATCGCAATGATTCTAACCCGAGCTCCAGAAGTACCAATCTCAGAAGCTCGAGTTTAACCCCAAAATTTTCTTCGCCCAGAATCAGTCGACCTTCCTATTCCGGTTCAAGCCCGAAATCTTTTAGCCTACCCAGAAGTTCTTCTTCTATCAGGTCTGGTTCCACACACAAAAAGAAATAACCGGGTCAGTGCCTTTCTTCGCGGGCTTCTCTTTCAGAATAATAATCCAGAACTCTCAGATGGTCCTGGAGAGAACAGTAACGAGTTGGTTCTGTCCCGGGTAGGAAGACTTCCCGAAATGGATATTTACAGATCGGAGAAGCCAGCAAACCCGTTTTTCGGTCAATGGTGACAAAAACCAGGTTGGGCGGGACTTCAAAATCTTCAATCGGCTTTATTCCCTGAGACGGGGTCTCCTGATTTTCTCCTTCGTTCATGGTGCTTTCTGCATTTACTGGAGCAGGTTGAGAGGCTTCATATTCCTTCTTTTTATCTTCTATAACCCTGGCGAAGAAATCTATCCAGATGGGCAGGGCCACCACCGCTCCGGATTGACGCTCACCCATTGAAACCTTGGTATCGTAACCCACCCAGACTCCAGCGCAGAGCGATGGCGAAAAGCCGATGAACCAGGCATCGGTGAATTTATTGGTTGTGCCAGTCTTGCCTGCCAGCGGCCAGTTGAGGGAAGCAGCGGCCCTGGCTGTTCCACGCTGAACAACACCCTGGAGCAAATAAGTCATGATGTAAGCTATTTGCGGAGAAATGACCTCTTCGGTTGAAGGAATGTTTTCTTCCAGAACATTTCCGTCTTTATCTTCGATCCTGATAATAAAATACGGCCTGGCCCGAACCCCTTTATTGGGAAAGACACTGAAAGCCGAGACCAACTCCTGAAGAGTGACCTCAAAAGCACCTAAGGACAGCGAAAGATAAGGATATATGGTCGAAGTAATGCCAAATTTCCGGCAATATTCGACCCCGACCTGAGGGGAAATGTAATCCAGGAGTTTAGCCGTAACCACATTCCTGGATTCTTCCAGGCCGGTTCTCAGAGTTACCGCACCATGATATTCGCCGTCATAGTTCTTTGGTGACCAGGGCTGGCCTGTCCATTTATCGATGAAATTAGTCGGTTCATCGACAATGACACTGGCCGGGGTAAATCCTTTTTCCAGCGCTGCGGTGTAAAGTATGGGTTTTATGGCTGACCCAGTCTGCCGTAAAGCCTGAGTGGCCCGGTTGAACTGACTTCTCTTGAAAGAATACCCTCCGACCATGGCTTTAATCTGGCCAGTAGCCGGGTCAATAGCCATAAAAGCCCCTTCCAGCTGCGGTTCCTGATCTAAAGAAACCTGGGCCGTTTTGCTGGCTTCATCCACAGATTTTATTTCCACCAGCACCACATCGCCTGGCTTAATCAGTGAATCAAGGAATTTCGCTCTGGTCCATTCGATGCCCTTGTTAGACATCAGGCCGAGATAGTTCTTGATTTTGACCTTAGCTTCGGTTTTACCAACATCCAGAACAATGCCTTCTTCGACTTCACCCGGCTTAAGGTCAGAACTATCCCAGCTATCAAGCCAGTATTTCTTCAGGTCGGTTTTGCCTTCGGCCAAAAGATTGCGTTTATCCTTTCTCCAGCCGTATTTTTTATCCTGAGCTCTGAGTCCCTTAGACAGGGCTTCTTCAGCATACCGTTGGTAATCCAGGTTGATGGTGGTATAAATTTTGAGCCCACCACGATATAAAGCTTCGTCTCCGTATTTTCTTTCCACGTATTTCCTGACTTCTTCAAAGAAATAAGCCCCTATTTCCGTGGTCTCGCGCTTTAACGGCAAAACATTTAAGGGTTGCTTTTTGGCTTCTTCAGCCACTTCTCTGGTGATGAACCCTTCTTCAGCCATTCGGTTCAGAACATGATTACGACGATTCAGAGTAACTGTGGGATTATTATATGGAGAATAAAGACTCGGGCCTCGAAATATGCCGGCAATCATAGCTGCTTCGGGAAGAGTAAGTTCACTGACGCTCTTCCCAAAATAAAGCTGGGAAGCAGATTCCACTCCCCAGGCTCCATGCCCCAGATAAAATTGGTTGCAGTAAAGCTCAAAAATCTTTTCCTTGGTTAACTTCCTCTCAATCTCCACGGCCAGAAACATTTCTTTCAGCTTGCGTCGGATAGTCTGCTGAGAATAGAGAAAAAGGCTTCGGGCCAACTGCTGGGTGATGGTACTTCCACCATGGAGTCTTCTTTTACCCAGCATTACCCGGAAAATATCTTCCTTAATGGCTCGCAGAATGCCTCGATAATCTATGCCTTTATGGGCAAAAAATCTGGGGTCTTCAGTAGCGATGATCGCCTGTTTCAGAACCAGAGGGATTTTTTCATAGGGAACCTGAATTCTTCTTTCAACGGCAAATTCTTTGACTGGTTGTCCCGAGTCAGAATAGACTACAGAGATAATCTTGGGCTTCATTTGTTCGAGCTCAGCCACAGAAGGGAGATTTTCCCTGATGACCAGATAAGCTCCAAACATTCCTCCGAGCATCAGAGCAATAGACAGGACAAAGATCAACAGAAGGCCCTTTAAAATTTTTTTCTTACTCAGTCTAGGAATTTTGATTTTGAAGACTATTTTCCTTTTTTCAACCATCTTTTTCCAGGTCCAAACAAACTAAAAAAACAATATACCAGATTATTTAAAAAAATGACAATTAGGCCTGACTCAAGACAGGAAACCTTTTCTTGAGAATGGACCAGACTTCTTGACTGATTTCTCTGGCCGGGCGTCGGCCATCAAGAACCACACATTCCGGGTCGTCAAGCTGTAAAAAAATCTCCCTGACTTTCTTAAGATATTCCCTATCTTCAAATAAGCGATAGATTACCGGTCTATCTTTTATTCTTCGCAAACCCAGGCTGACCGGAACATCCAGGATAAAGACGATATCCGGTCGCAGAGCAAACCTTTGATGTAATCGCCTGATTTTCTCCAGAGGAATACCCCTGGCTCCCTGATAAGCTAAGGTGGAATAAAAGTATCGGTCAAGGATGACGATTTTGCCAGAACCCAGGGCTGGTTTGATGTTCAGGCGAAGGTTTTCTTTGCGGTCTTTGATGAAAAGCTCCAGCTCTTTTTCTGGAGTGATAGAATCCTTACATTTAGATAATTCTCGAATTTTCTCTCCCCATTTTCCTTGAGTGGGTTCCCTCAATGTCAGGACATCCAGGCCCTTTCTGGAGAGTTTTTTAGCCAGAAGTTCGACCTGGGTAGATTTCCCGGAACCGTCCACTCCCTCAAAAACTATGAATAGACCTTTCTTTAACCTTCCTTTTTTCATCAGGCCATTCTCTTTGTCCATTAATCTTACCGATGAAACTTTCCAAATGCAACTATTTTTCGCTTTTAATAGTTTGTTTTTAGGTCACTGAAACCAGAATTTCAATTAATTGAATTTTCAACCCCAATATGATAATTTAATTGTAAACCAGGGAGGTGAGCAATGAAGAAGTACCTCTGGGTTGCTGGAATCAGTTTCTTAGCTGGATTACTGGTCGCCGGTTATGTCTTTCTTTCCCCCGAAAAACCGGCGACTGACCAGGGACTGGAAAAAGTCAGCCCGGCTGTATCTAACCACCTATTTGCGGCCGAAAAAGGCGGAGCCAGCCCGGAAATCAGTCTCAATCAGGATTTCGTTAAAATAGCGGAAAAAGTCGGTCCGGCTGTGGTTCAGATCGTAGCCGAGCGGGTGGAACAGATGCCCGGTTTCAGCCTTGACGAAGGCTGGCCTTTTGAGGATTTCTGGGACAGATTTTTCGGTACTCCTCCCCGGTCCAGAGAGAGGCAGCGGGAATACCGTTCTCAGGCTCAGGGTTCGGGATTTTTCATTTCTCCAGATGGCTATATCCTGACCAACAATCATATCGTCGAAAATTCAGTCAAAATCACGGTAGCCACTATCAACGGAAAAGAATATGAAGCCAAACTCATCGGGAAAGACCCGGCCACCGACCTGGCCCTGTTAAAAATAGAAGGCAAAAATTTCCCCTATGCAGTTCTGGGCGACTCTTCTTCCATCAAAGTAGGAGAATGGGTTCTGGCTATTGGTAATCCTTTCGGCATGGAACATACAGTTACCGCCGGAATCATCAGTGCTAAAGGTCGGCAATTAGGACTTGGGGGCAATACCCCGACTTATGAAGATTTCATCCAGACCGATGCCGCCATCAACCGTGGCAATAGTGGTGGTCCGCTAATTAACATGCGGGGAGAAGTTATAGGGATTAACAGCAATATCCTGACTCCATCCGGTGGAAATATTGGAATCGGTTTTGCCATTCCATCTGATTTAGCCAAGAAAGTGGTCGCTCAGCTCAAAGAGAAAGGCAGAGTAGTCAGAGGCCGACTCGGAATCAGAGGCAGAGATATCACCGAAGCCATGAAAAAGCAATTCAAGCTTACAACCGATAAAGGCGTGATCATTTCTCAGGTTGAACCGGATAGCCCGGCCGATAAAGCTGGTCTGAAGAAATACGATGTGATTGTCGAAATCAATGGACAGCCGGTGGAAAGCTGGAAAGACCTGAGGTTCAAAGTGGCTGACATTCAACCAGGCAATGTGGTGACTCTCAAAATAATCCGAGAAGGAAAAGAAATGACGGTTAAAGCCAAGGTAGATGAACTCGAACCTCAGGAAACCGTCCAGAAAGAAGAAAAAGTGGATAAAGATGTTGGCTTGAGGCTGACGGCTCTGACTCCATCCTTAGCCCGAAGATATGGTCTATCTACATCAGAAGGACTTCTGGTGACTGATGTCAGAGATTACAGTGAAGCAGCCAGAGCTGGACTGCAGCCCGGAGATATTATCCTGGAAGTTAATCGAATGAAAGTTACTTCTGTCCGAGAATTCCAGGATATTTTGAAAAAGACTGAATCGGGCGAAGAAATCATTCTTCTGGTTCGGAGAGAAGGCGATGGTCAGAAGATTGATTTTATCGTCACCTTGAGGGTACCCTGATGAACTTTACCAAACTTCATGCTCTTGGTAATGACTTTCTGGTGGTAGAAGATAGCCAGGAATTTAAAGAAGAACTGCTGCCAGAAATATCTCGCCGGCTTTGCGACCGGCATACCGGAATCGGAGCTGACGGTCTCATCCTAATTAGGATAATTGACAGGGAGAAAAGCAAAGTCAATTTCAGGATTTTCAATGCCGACGGCTCAGAGCCAGAAATATCCGGCAACGGCCTGCGTTGCGCCGCAGCCTATCTTTTTAATTATCAGAAAGTTCCGGCAAAAATCATCAGCTTTGAGACCATTGCTGGAGAACGCACCTGCGAATTGATGAGTAGAGACGGCAGCCGCTTTGAGATCAAGATCGAAATGGGAGTGCCGAAATTCTCATCGCGAGATATTCCCTTTGATGACGGTGCAGAGCATGAATTCATCATTGATTATCCCCTGTCCATCAACCGTAAGATATACCTTATCACTTGTGTCTCGGTGGGCAATCCCCATTGTGATATCTTTGTGGAAAGATTTTTCCCGGCCAGGATCGAATGGCATCAGGTAGGTCAGGAGCTGGAGAATCATCCTTTCTTCCCCAGGAGAACCAACGTCGAATTCATCAGAGTTCTGAACCGACAGGAAATTGAAGTCCTTTTCTGGGAAAGGGGGGTGGGTGAAACCCTGTCTTCTGGCAGTGGTTCCTGCGCTGCGGCCGTCGCTTCTATTCTGAAGGGACTGACTGATCGGAAAGTTAAAGTCTGGACCAGCATGGGAGCGCTGGTGGTGGAGTGGGAAAAGGACAAAGTCTACCAGACCGGTCCGGCCGAGCTGGTGTTTGAAGGTCGGTCTTTTATTTAAGTCCGATTTTCTCGATTTTTTTAACTTAACAATCTTATTTTTAAAGAAATTCTTCCGACATTTATCAGCGGCTCGAAGTGTGCTTTATTTCTTCTTTGTTTGCTTTTTCTTACTCCCCTTTCCAGCAACCTTTTTTGTCTCCTTAGTTTTCGCCTTTTCACTCCTTGGCCCAAGCGGAGCTGCCAGCGCCTCGCGGAAAACTTCTTTTATATCTTCCACAAAGATGAATTCCATCTCCTGCCTGATTTTCTGCGGTATATCCACCAGGTCTTTCTTATTGGGCATCGGCAGAATCATTTTTTTGATACCGGCTCTCTGAGCTGCCAGAACTTTTTCTTTAATACCACCAACGGGCAGGACATTGCCCCGGAGAGTAATTTCACCGGTCATGGCCACATTCCAGCGCACCGGAATATTCGTACAGACTGAGATAAACGCTGTGGCGATGGTTACTCCAGCTGACGGACCGTCCTTGGGTATAGCCCCTTCCGGAATGTGAATATGAAAATCATTCTCCATGAAGATTTTGCTGTCTATGCCGAATTCCTTAGCATGGGCCCGAGCATAGCTCAAAGCGGCCTGGGCTGATTCTTTCATCACCTCCCCTAAGGAACCGGTCAGCATCAGATTGCCTTTGCCCTGCATTTTGGTCGCTTCAACGAACAGAATCTCACCGCCAGCCGCAGTCCAGGCCACACCGGTGGCCACCCCAACCTGATCTTTTTTGGTCAATTGGTCGCGGAAAATTCTGGGTGGGCCAAGGAACTTTTCTATGTTCTGGGCTGTAACCTTGACCTTTCCTCTTTTGCCTTCAGCAATTTGCCTGGCCACCTTTCGACAGATGGTGGCAATCTCTCTCTCCAGGTTTCTGACTCCGGCCTCTCTGGTGTATTGAGAGATGATGGCTCGAACCGCGCCCTCAGTGATATCGATCCACTCTGGCTTTAAGGAATGCTCGGCTATCTGCTTTGGAATCAGATGCTTAAGAGCAATCTGGAGCTTTTCTTCCTCCGTGTATCCAGGAATTTCGATTATTTCCATCCTGTCTCTGAAAGCTGGTTGAATCGGGTCAAGCAGGTTAGCTGTGGTGATAAACATGACCTTCGATAGGTCAAAAGGAACCCCCAGATAATGGTCAAAAAAGCTGTTGTTCTGTTCCGGATCCAGAACCTCAAGCAGAGCTGATGACGGGTCACCCCGGAAATCGGCTCCGATCTTATCAACTTCATCCATCATAAATACTGGATTATTAGAACCAGCCCGGCGCAAACCCTGGATTATTTTTCCGGGCATGGCTCCGACATAAGTCCGGCGATGCCCCCTGATTTCAGCTTCATCATGAACTCCGCCGAGGGAAATTCTGACGAATTTGCGGCCTAAAGCCCTGGCAATAGACCGGCCGAGGGAAGTCTTGCCGACTCCCGGCGGTCCAACAAAACAAAGAATTGGACCTTTAATCTTCTTGGAGAGTTTCCTGACACTTAGATATTCGATAATCCTCTCCTTGACTTTTTCCAGTCCATAATGGTCTTCATCCAGTATTTTCTTGGCTTTTTTCAGGTCGAGGTTGTCCTTAGTGCTCTTATCCCAGGGTAGAGAAAACATCCAGTCTAAGTAATTCCTGATAACTGCAGTTTCGGCTGACTCGGGATGCATCTGAGACAAGCGGTTAATCTGCTTTTCCAGCTCTTCCCTGACCTCATCGCTGACCTTAAGCTTTTTAAGCTTTTCCTGATAGGCCTTAATTTCCTCCTGAAGCTCTGAGCCTTCTCCCAGCTCCTTCTGGATGGCTTTCATCTGCTGGCGGAGAAAATACTGCCTCTGGAGCTTATCCAGTTCTCCCCGAGCTTCGTTGGAAATCTTGGACTGCATCTCCAGGAGTTCCAGCTCTCTCACCAGCAGTTCATAGACTCGTCTCAATCTTTTTACCGGGTCGACGATTTCCAGGACTTCCTGAGCTTCCTTGACTTTAAGCTCCAGGTTGGAAGCGGTTAAATCAGCCAGCCGGCCAGGGTCTTCCAGGTTGGCAGCAATGACCAATATTTCAGGCTGAATGGACTTTCCAAGTGAGGTAGCTTTTTCCAAACCAGCCCGGACATTCCTGATCAAGGCTTCAAGCTCTATGTTCTTTTCGATATTTTCAGGTTCCTGCAGAATAGTAATCTTAGCCTGGATGAAGGGGCCTTCATCTTCAAAAGATTCTATTTTAGCTCTCACCAAACCCTGGGCCAGAATCCTGATCCGACCATCAGGTAGCTTAAGCATACGCATAATCAGAGAAACCGTCCCGACCTCATAAACATCTTCACGCTTCGGTTCTTCTATCTCCATATCTTTCTGAGTGAGGAGCAGAATCATCCGGTTGGTCGATAGCGAGTAATCAATAGCTGCCTTGGATTTTTCCCGGCCCACGTACAGTGGAGCTATCATGTAAGGAAAAATAACCACATCCCTGAGCAAAAGCACAGGGAGTTTTTCCGGTATCTGAAGCTTTTGTTGTTGCTCTTCAGTCAAGCCGTTTATCGGTTCATCGGGTGAACCATCGAACTGGGACATCATTGACCTCCTCCGCTTTCTTCGTTCGATTTTTGTATCTTGACTTCAATTTCTTTATTGGCTTTTTTGATTTTTTTCAGGACAATGGTTAGCACTCCATTTTCCAGAACAGCAGTGGTTTTTTCTGGTGAAACCGGAACCGGCAAGACAATTTCCTTCCTGAAAAATCCCATCTCCCTCTCCAGCCGGTGAAATTTGAGCTTCTCAGCTTCTACCACTTCTTTTTTTATTCCACTAATCTCCAGACGGTTACCCCACTGGATAATCCGGAGGTTTTTAGCTGGTATGCCAGGCACTTCCACTTCCACCACCACTTCCTGCTCTTTCTCATAAACATCGACCGCCGGTTCCCAGAACAGTTCCAGGCTGCCCAGGCTTTCTCGCTTGAAAACAATCTCTCCAGTAACTTCTCTAATTTCAGCCTCGACTTTAAAAACTCTAGCCACAGGTCTTATTTTCTTTTTCATCTCTGATTAAGTCCTGGCAATTATTTTTCTTTCAGCAAATTTTCCAGCACATGTTTAAATTCTACCACATCTTTGAATTCGCGGTAGACTGAGGCAAACCGGATGTAAGCCACTTTATCCAGGGCTTTTAACCTTTCCATAACTATCTGACCGATCTCAGAAGACTCAATCTCTTTATCCGGCCTTTCCTGAACGATAGATTCGATTTCTTCCACGATCTCTTCCAGCTGACTGATTTGAATTGGTCTCTTTTCGCAGGCTTTCATCATTCCTCGGAGTAGCTTCTGACTGTCAAATGGCTGTCTGCTGCCATCTTTCTTGACCACCATGTACGGAATCTGTTCTATCCGTTCATAGGTGGTGAACCTTTTTTTACAGGATAGACATTCTCGTCGGCGTCTTATAGAAACACCTTTTTTGCTTTCCCGCGAATCAATAACCTTGCTTTCAAGAAAACCACAGAACGGACAGCGCATCAGTTCTTACCTTCGCCCAACTTTCTTACCTGAAAAAGACTCAAGCCGTTTTTCCATAATATAACATAACCGAGGGCACATGTCACCAAAATTTGGACAGAATGGATGACTATGGTCATCCCCACAGCTAAATTGGGGTCAAGACCATAGAGGCTGGTAAAGCCAAGTTTGCTGAAATAGTCAAACCCGCCGGCCATCCCAGGGGTGGGGATAGATGCTCCAACCATGGTCAGAAAAACATAGGGTATGGATAGAACAAACGGAATTTTCAAACCATAAGCCAGAAAGAAAACCCAGTAAAAAAAGCAGATGCCCAGCCAGACGATTAAGGACAAGCTAAAGTAACCAAGAAGCCGCAGGAAAGAATGAAAAAATTTAAGGCCCTCAATGAATTCCAGGGCAAAAGCCACAATTTTCGCCCGGATCTTTTCCGGAAAAGGTCTGGCCAGAAAGCTGATGATCTTCCCGGCTTTGTCTTTTAAAATATAGATAGCCAGAATAACCATAAAAAGTAATCCAGATAATCCCAGTCCTACTTTGCCCCAGAAATATAGATTAGAATAAGCTTCCGGTCTGGTCTGAAGGAAAGAACCATAAAATGGCCGTACCACCAGAAAAACTCCAAGTAAGAAGCACATGGCAAACATATCAAAGGCTCGTTCCACCACAATCGTCCCGATTAGATACCCAGAGCTGAGCTTTTCTTTCCGGGCCAGATAAACAGGTCTGACCAGCTCGCCCACTCTGCCTGGAAAGATTAGAGTAACAGTGAAACCAACAGTGTTAGCTTCGACCGCATTCCACAGTTTCAGGTCAGATTTCAACGGCCATAAAAGAAACTTCCATCTGATTGATCTGGTTACTAAATGAAGTGGCACAAGTAACAGGGTAAAAACCATCAAAACTGGATTAACCTGCCTTAAATACCGCCAGGTCTCGGCCCAGTTCACACTCTTGAAAAAAAACCAAAGGAAAACCGCGGTTATCAGGATGATTATCAGGTAATTAAGTTTTCGGTTAGCCATATTCCCCTGAAACGAACCCAAATTTTTTAGTTTATTATTATACCTTAATTAAGGGCAGAATTGACCAAAAAAATCAGCAAGTGCTCTTGAAAAATCGAGTAAAATTGGCTATATTTAAGCAGACGCTGGGAAGTCGTCCAACGGTAGGACCCATGACTCTGGATCATGTGATCTAGGTTCGAATCCTAGCTTCCCAGCCACCTCCCCAAAACCCTCCTTCTTGTATAGACAGGCAGCTCCTTCCCCCTCCGGAGCTGCCACTTTTTTTAAGAATTTTATAAGAGAGGGTTCCTAATTCCAGTTTTTTTCTTCCCTAAGCTTTGACTCTGAATTCGAGAAGAATGCTTCCAAAATAAAGCAATGATTGCCTTTAAAAAGGGGATTGATTTATTACCCACCGGACTTCTTTGACCTCATAACTCTCATTATCTTTGAGACTACTTTTTCCACCTGCTCTGTCTGGCCTGGTCTGAAAATTTCTACAGGCTCGGTTTTAATCAGGCTGGTAAAATCCGAGAGGTATCTGTCTCTAACCACCAGAAGGCAATCAACCTGCCTGATAACCGCTAAGAGAACTGGCCATATCCCATTTCCAGAAATTTCTGCTGGACCTACTTCATCAACAATAAGTAGTTCGGCTTCAACCCCGCTTCTGATTATTGCCGCGGCGACCCGCAACCCCTCGGGCAGAAAATAAAAACTGCCGGTTGGCAATTCATCTTGAAAATTTGATTTCCTCAGAAAAGCCTGACGTTTCCCCGAATTTAAATCTATAAGGTCATATCCATCAATCTCTCTGCCCATAACTACCTGTTTACTTAAATAGCCGGCTACCTGCAGTCCCCTTTCTTTTAACTTTTCCACCAGTTTTTTTAAAAAAGTAGTTTTCCCTGAATGAACCGGCCCCGTCAACACAAATATCATTTTCTGGTCTTAGCCTTAGAGTTTTATATTCCGATTGAAATTAATCTTTTTCCGGAAGAAGTTACTTCGTTCCTGAAACAACCAGAAACTTTTGTCTGAATGGCCTCATTGCCTTCTGCCAAACTTGATTTCTCGGCTCTTTAAATTTTCCTCAACAAAAGGATAAACGATAAGCTCTTCAAGTTCCAGTTCAGCCCTGACTGAATTGGCCAGAAGAAAAGTCCTGAACCTATTTATTTCCTCATTGCCGAACAGGTCAGCGGTCAGGGCTGGCCAGAAGTCAACTCCATATTCTTTCAGGAATAAAAGTGCCTGAATGGGCTGAAAGAAATAATCGCGGCTGGCACCCGTGATGAGTTGAAATTTCTCTCTATCAGTGGCCTTCAAACAAACTCTAACCATTAAATTTTTAAACTCCGACAAGCTCCGGGCAAATTTTCTGGACTGACCCAGGATCAGACCGTTGGTCTCCAGGATAAACCTGGAACCTGGAGCTTTTTCGGCGAGCAGCCTCAAGACCTCAATCAGATGACCAAAGGAGTCTTCTCCCAGAATCGGCTCGGCTCCACTTATCCTCATCTGGTTCAGACCGCTTCGTCTGGCCAGGAAAAGGAGTTTATCAGCCACCTCATCTGGCGAAAAGAAACTGCCTTCCTTTTCCGGACTCAGATTCCGCCGATAATTCCAGCAATAAGCACAGAGAAAAGAGCAGCCAACAGCATCAGCCGTAACAATTCCCCCGTAAAAACCGGTGGCTCTAAACCGGTAGTATTTTCGCCGATTTCCGGACATAACCTGGTGCTCAACTTCGTGGGACCGAAGAACAGGGTCAAAAGGCAGGGCTATTTCTTTCAAATCAGAACAGCTCCTGAAAAAGTCTATTCTTCCAAAATTCTGGTACCGGCTTCAATCATGACCACGTGGATGGTCGGATCTTTTCCAGTTTCTTTTCTGTAGTCTGCAGAAACTTTTTCTTTGAATAATTCTACAGCCTGAGCCTCTACCAGACTGATGGTGCAGCCGCCAAAGCCCGCACCCATCATCCTGGAACCATAAACACCAGGAATCCGGGAAGCTGATTCTACCAGCAAGTTCAGTTCTGGCGAACTAACTTCATACTCATCCCGAAGACCGGCATGCGACTGATACATTTTCTGACCAAAAGTCACCAGGTCGCCTTTCAGCAGGTCCTGACAGGCCAGGTTAACCCTCTGATTTTCTTTAACCACATAAGCACATCTCATCCAGACTACCGGGTCGAATTCAGAACGATGGTTTTCAAGCATGGTCAGATCGACATCTCTTAAGCTTTTTATCTCTGGATAATGCTGCTGAAGCAGCCTGACCCCTTCTTCACACTGCTGGCGTCGGACGTTGTACTCGGATGAAGCCAGCTCCCGTCTGACTCCGGTATCGCTTATTACCACCCGAACATCTTCCCGTTCAAAAGGATAATATTCATAGGCTAAGGACCGGCAGTCGATTTTAAGGACCTTTTTCGGCTGGCCGTGGAGGTTAGCGAACATATCCATTATTCCGCATCTGACCCCAACAAACTCATTTTCAGCTTTCTGGGCCAATCTGGTCAGTGTCAGAAGGTCAAGATTCAACTGGAAAAGATGATTCAGGGCAAAAGCCATCCCGCCTTCTACGGCCGCTGATGAAGACATCCCGCCGCCGATGGGCACATTGCCACCAAAGGCTACATCTACACCCTTTATCATATATCCGGCTTTCAGGAACTGGTCTATTACTCCCTGAAGATAATCTGGCCAGCGCAGCTGAGATTTTTGAAGATGGCTCAAATCTGTTTCAAAATCCTGGTCAAAATCTACTGAATAGAAACGGCAACGCCGGTCCTCTCGCGGAGCAATGGCCAGAATTATAACCCGGTCAGTAGCTCCAGGAAGGACGAAGCCTTCATTATAGTCCGTGTGTTCGCCGATGAGATTGATACGACCGGGTGAAGCAATCACCACCGGCTTTCGGTTAAATTTTTTCTCAAAACTCTTTTTGACTGACTCAATCAGTTTTTCCATGATCACTCCATGACCGCTAAATTTTAAGGATAAGTGATATCAGGTAAAACAGATTTTGTCAAAGTGAGCGTCTTGTCTGAAAGATTAAAAAGCTGTTAAGCCGCAGGCCCAGCCTCTAA
Source organism: Candidatus Aminicenantota bacterium (assembly GCA_014360015.1). Lineage (GTDB taxonomy): Bacteria > Acidobacteriota > Aminicenantia > Aminicenantales > Saccharicenantaceae > Saccharicenans. The sequence continues at coordinate 24,466 of JACIYJ010000001.1, forward strand.
ATAATTTACCATGGCTTACATTGGAAGCAGAAAACGCAGGCGAAGCACTCTTTCTGCCGGCTTGCCATATGGAGTGTAGCTGGTATCATTCGGACCGCCAATGGTGGGATCTGAAAACCATTGCCACCAGAACATCCCGGCAATATAGGTCTGACCGGCCACCATCCTTAAAGCTGCCTCATAGCACTTGCGTTGAACAACTAAATCCACGGGTCCGGTTCTCTGCCAGTCCCACGGATTTTGCGCTCCTCCTCGGACGCTCCGGTAACCTATTTCAGTAATCAATACAGGCTTACCCCATTTTTCCGATAGAGCTTTTATCTTCAGAAGAAGTCGTCTCCAGCCATAACACAGGTCAGAAACTGAAGGGTTAATTTTGGTGGTCAGGGTTGGATACAGGTCCTGACCAATAAGATCAAGAGAATCCCAAAAACTAACCGCCTCTGGATTACTTTCTAATTGATCATCAGCATAAACCAGAGGGCCTGAGTATATCTCTCTGATTTCAGCTATTAACTGCCTCCAGTCCTGGGCTCTCTTGACTGTGCCATCCAGCTCACAGCCTATGCAGAATTGCTCAACACCGGTCTGGGCCGCCATCTGGGCATAGTGGAGGATGAACTGACAATAAGAATTGAACCACTGTTGCCAGGCAGCTTCGTTAAAACTCTGACCGATCTGTCCTCGCCAGTGGTTGGGGTCGTTGAGCAGATCGACGTGGGGTTTGAACATCACCTTCAGCCCAAGCTGATGAGCATAAGTAATGATCTGGATTATCGAATCGTCGGTCGGAGTGTAAGCACTGTTGTAGTCAATGTAGGTAGAATTGACATTGTCCTGATAGCCAGTAACCAGAAGACTCACCCATTGAGCATTGGTCTTTTTAAGATTTTTTAGGGACTCCTTAGCCAGCCAACCAGAATAAGCATCTTTTGAATAACCGGTAAAGGTAATTCCCTTTTGAAACTGCCGGGGTGTCTTAAGCTGATTTAAGCTTATAAAACTGGTCAAAAGCAGACAGCACCCGACCATCAGAAGGGAAATAATTAGACTCTTTGAATTTTTTATCATATCTTTCCCCCTTTTTAGATTAACAAACTTTCCCCATCGAGTCAAAGCTATGTTTCTTTCAGGCTAGGACATGGTATCCAGGATAAGAGGACAATTTGGAAGCGACGAGGTGGAAGCCCGGCGGTTGGTATTGGGGCTGTGGAAGCAGGGGGTTTTATCAGATTAGTACTTGAAAAAGCAGGGCTTCCTCCGTTAAAAATTTTGTTGAAAATTTTAACTGAAAGGAGGAGGAAGCCCGAATGACAGAAAATATATACCCTACTTACTATGAGCTTTGCAAGAGCGCACCCATTCTGGCCAGAAAAGCTCTGATCAGGGCCTATGAGGAGACGGGGAATATCTCAGAGGTAGCCAGGTTGTTTCGGACAACCCGGAAGACGGTGCGGAAGGTATGGCGGAGGTGGGAGGAGAGAGGGGAAGAGGGATTAAAGGACCTATCCCGAAGGCCTAAACGTTCTCCGCGGAGGACCTCAGCGGCGGTGGAAGCCATGATCGTGGCGGAGAGGAAGAAGACCGGCTACGGCCGGGACCGGATAGTTAGGATACTCGCTGAACGGGGAGTGGAGGTTAAACCCTCCACCGTCCGCTATGTGCTCAGACGCTATAAGCTCAGTATTAAGTACAAACGGTCCCGCTACCGACGGAGAAACCGCTTCTATGACTTTGAATCTCTCTATCCGTTGCAACACTTCCAGGTAGACCTTAAGGAGGTCTATGATGCCACCACGCTGTCGGAGGAGACCCTGCGCTGGGCCAGGAGACTAAACATCCCTCCCTATCAGTGGACAGCCATAGATGTGAAGACCAGGTTAAGGTTTATCTCCTACTCCTACGAGAAGACCTTCACCAACGGGCTGATGTTTATGCTGATGGTAATCTACTTTGTGAGAAGCTTCGGGATAGAACACAAGATAACGCTTCAGACCGACAACGGGGAGGAGTTTGGGGGAAAATCTCCGGATAAGCTGGAGTACCTGAACCAGAAGGTCTTTAGCCCACTTAATGCTGAACTGCTCCATATACCCAAGGGGAAGAAGGAGTATCAGGCTTTTGTGGAACGGTCGCATCAGACTGATGATAACGAGTTCTACATTCCGCAGATAGAACGCTGTGCGGACCTTAAGGAGTTTTACTTCAGAGCCTTGAGATGGCAGTTTATGTATAATACTTTGCGACATCACTCGACGCTGGGTATGACGCCATACAAGAAGCTCAGGATGGAAACAAAGCTTCCGAAGCTAATAGCCCTGTTTCCTGTGGTCCAGCTGGATAAGCTTGTCGATCTTTATCCAAAGCTCTTCCCCCAACCTGGATACCATGTATCAGCCAAGGACCTTTTTTTTGGGTTGAACATAGTATCCAGAGTAATTTTGATAAAAAGTTGGGTGGGCGGAAATTTAATTGGTTGGTTGTGGCCAGCATTTTAAAAAAAAGGATGCAAATTTTCACTGCTGATATGATAAAAACTAAAAACTTTTAAATTCACTTTTATTTTATTATTATATTGTTAATCCCAAAAACAAAAAAACATAAGAGGCAAAAATGGAAGAGAAAAAGAAACTGGCTCAGGCCATAATTGATCCGGATACTTTTGTAACTGAAAATGCCACCATCATCGGCCGGGTAACCCTCAAAAAGGGAGCCAGCGTCTGGTACAATGCTGTGCTCCGGGCTGACCTTGCTGATATAATCGTCGGCGAATATACCAACATTCAGGACAACTGTGTGGTTCATGTTGATTATGACACGCCGACCATCATCGGCAACTACGTAACCGTTGGTCACGGAGCTATACTTCATGCCTGCAAGATAGGCAACAATACCCTGATCGGTATGGGAGCAGTGGTACTTGACCGGGCCATTATCCCTAATAACTGCTTAGTGGCTGCGGGCACTCTTGTCCCGCCCGGCAAAACCTTCCCTGAAGGCTCGCTCATCTTAGGCAACCCCGCCAAAGTTGTCCGGACCCTGACTGAGGAAGAAATCAAGCATCTGGCCCAACACGCCCTTGGGTATTACGAAATATGGAAGACCAGGTACAAAAGTTAACCATAGGCAAAACTTAAATTTAAACTTGACAATAGTTTAACAAATTGTTAATTATAGGCCGAATGGAATTGGAGGGGAGAAATTCCATGAATGAGCTTTTTGCTGCCCGCCTTAAGAAACTCCGAGAAGAGATGGGCCTGACCCAGGAAGAGCTCGGCGAAGCGGTTAGTCTGTCTTCAGAGTACATTTCTCTGCTGGAAGCTGGCAAAAGAACACCGTCCATCATCGCCCTCAACCGCATTTCTAAATTCTTCCAGAAAAATGTCTCTTATTTTCTTGAGACCAGGGAAAATCCATTTGATATTCTTCAGGCTGATGAGAAGATAGATGCCAAGACTAAAGAAGTTCTGACTGAATTTCGAAAAATCTGCGAAACATATCTTGAACTTGAAAAAATTACCAATCGCCATTCCCAGTTAGCTCCACTTTATCCGACCAGTCTCTCTCCGCAGAATATGGCTGAAGAAGAACGAAGACGCCTCGGTCTGGGAAACGAGCCCATTCGTGATATTTTCAGGCTTTGTGAAGTGAATGGTTGCCGGGTTGTCCGGATGAGCTTTCCTGAGGAATCGAGAATTGCCGGAATTTTCATTTTCCCTGAAGAAAAAAATGCGGCCTTTGCTCTGATAAATTCTAATCTTTCACCCGGCAAACAGGTGATAGCCGCGGCTCATCTTTACTGTCATTATTTAAAAGATCGGGAAGAATCGCCGATCATCGATAATCCTGATGTTCTTGTGGATGAATATGTAACTCTTTATTCACCCAGAGAACAGTTTGCTCAGTCTTTTGCTAATCATTTTTTAGTTCCCCCCTCAAAGGTCAGGGAAATGGTCGAAAAGGAAATAAGAACCAGAAGGTTGAGCTATCCGGATGTGGTTTTCCTGAAAAGATATTTCGGAGTGAGTGCAGTAACTATCCTGAGAATCCTTCGGATGATGAACTATCTGAGCCGCTCTCAGTTTGAATCCTATTTCAAGTATGACCATCTGGCTGAGGAAAAAAGCATCTTTGGTGATGTCTCCATCGAAGAAATTGAAACCGGAAAGCCTGGAGAAAGACTAATTCTCTCTGAAAGATTTTTGTTGCTGAAGAAAGAAGCCGAACAGATAGAAAAAAGCCAGGAAGAAACTGACCAGCAGAATAGGATCGAGACCCAGAGCAGGCTTGAAGCGGAAGGTACGGAAGAAGAATCAGAAGAAAAAGAATCCTGACGATCTTCAACTAACTAAATCTTTGAGTTAAATCCTAAGCGAAAATCTTATCCAGTGGGTGAAGAAATTGTAGTTACAGTTTTATGTGAGTCACAAGTGTAAATCACAACTTTTGATCCGAACGGCGGTCAACCCGAAAAGTCAAAAAGTTGAAAGTAAAAGAGAAAGAAAAATATAATACCCAAAAGAGGCAATCCAATGGAAAAAATCCCATTACCTTTTCTGGCTATCAAAACCGGAGATGAACCATATATTTTATAAAGGGAGAGATTATGGCTTATTCTCATTCTCGGTTGGGAACCTATGAAACCTGTCCCAGGCGGTACAAATTTGCCTATATTGACGGCCTGCGTCGCGAAGAAGAAGGCATTGAAGCTTTTCTGGGTAGTCGCTTTCATGAAGCCATGGAAAAGCTCTATTCTGAATTGCGCTTCAGAGTGATGAGCCTGGAGGAGCTCCTGGCTTTTTATGAAGACAGCTGGAAGAAAAATTTCCATGAAAAAATCGTCATCATCAATGAGGAAAGGACGGCTGATGATTATTTCCGGCTTGGCCAGAAATTTATTGAAGATTATTACCGGCACTATTACCCCTTCAATCAGAACCGAATTTTGGGAATTGAACAGGAGATCAAGGCTGACCTTGATGGTACGGGCAAATACATTCTCTGGGGCTTTATCGACCGGATTGACCTGACGCCTGATGGCGTTTACGAAATTCATGATTACAAGACCGGTTCAACTTTACCCAGCCAACAGGAAGTAGATTCAGACCGGCAACTGGCTCTTTATCAAATCGGACTTCAGCAGAGATGGCCTCAGGCCAAAAAGGTCAGACTGGTCTGGCATTATGTCGCCTTTGACCAGGAATTTTCTTCGACCAGGACTCCAGAACAGCTGGAAGGATTGCGGCGGGAAATAATTGAATTGATAGATCAAATAGAGGCTGACCGGGAGTTTCCACCTAAGGAAAGCGCTCTTTGCGGCTGGTGTGCCTTTCAGGCCCTCTGTCCATTGAAAAAACATGAGATTGAGCTGGCACCTCTGCCGGCTAATGAATATCTCCAGGAAGAAGGTGTAAGACTGGTCAATCTCTATGCTGAATACACTGACAGAAAGAAAGAAATCGAAGCTGAGTTAGAAAAGTTAAAAGACGCCATCATTAAATATGCCCAGGACCGAGGGTTAGAAAGGGTGATGGGCAGCAACTTTCAGGTGACTCTTCGAAAACAGGAAAGGATTCAATTACCGGCTTCGGGAGATGAGCAGAGAAAGAGGCTGGAAATACTCCTCAAACAGGCTGGTCTCTGGGAACAGTATTCATCTTTAGACCGATTTGCCCTGGAAAGAGCCATCAAGAACAAAAAAATTGAAGACCACCTTCTTCAGGAATTATCAAAACTGGTTTCCTTTGAAACCAGCATCGCCCTTTATCTGGCTAAAAAATCAAAAGCCGAAGAGTAAGCAGGTTCTGACCATTAATCCGAGAACTGCCCTTATTCTTCCAGCTCATTGCGCCAAAAGTCTCAGCCAGAAGCTTTCTTTTTCCATGATAAAAAAAATTAACGCAGGGCGGAATCTGAAAGCCAAGCCCGAAGGTTATGATGGTGAGGCTTAGTGAAACTTCGGATAGCAGGTTAAAGAAAAATTTGGAAAAAAATTTGGATAATAGACAGAGACAGGAAAAATCACCGGCCAAAAAGCTGGCAGGTTAGTTGTGGCTTATTGTTCTCTAAGATATTAACTTTCGGGGAAAAAAGCAGTTCAGTCACTTTTTATCTTCATCAAAAATCAGTAGCAGCAGGTCATAGGGGGTATGGAGTAAAACCTGAGCTCCACTGGCCAATAGTTCCTGCGAATCTCGGAATCCCCAAAGGGCACCGGCCGGAAAAATTCCAGCAGCTACTGCTGTTTCCATGTCCACCGAAGTATCGCCGACATAGATGACTTCTGAGGGTTTTAGTTTCAATTCTTCAAGGACTAATCGAGCTGGCAGCGGATCAGGCTTAACTGGAACTCCAGGTTTGGCCCCTCTGATGACTTCGAAGGGGAAAGGCAGCAATTCTTTAGTCATCAATTCGGTGAATTCATGGGATTTATTGGAAAGTACTGCTGTTTTGATTCCAGCCTGCCTCAGCCTGGCCAGGACTTCGGGAATTCCCGGATATGGCCGCGAGGTGTGCCGCCAAATTTTTGCATATTCCTGGCGGTATTCCTGAATCAGTTGCCTTATGGCTTCAGGGTTATTGGCAATCTCTGGCACCGCTCTTTTAATTAAAACTTCCATTCCTTCGCCGACCATCTTTTTGCACTCAGAGACAGAATACTCTCGGAAGCCATTTCTGAACATGACGAGATTCAGGGCCGTAGTGATATCATATATAGTATCAAGTAAGGTGCCGTCCAGATCAAAAATTACGCCTCGGAATTTCATGAGCAGTAATTTTAGATTCAAAGAAGATTTTAGTCAATGAAATGTCTATTTTTTCCTTGATGATTTTTGCACCGGCTCAATCATTTTGAGCTCAAGAATTCGGTCGAGACGGAAACAGCGTTCTTCGTTTCTTAAAAAGCAGTAAGCCATCAGGCCTTCAAAAGTTTTTCTGCCGTATTCCATCATACCCAGGGATTCGGGTCTGACCAGACGACGACTCTTGGTGTCGTCAGGTTTGAGATAAGTTATTTCCAGCAACATCTTTTTCTGGATGGCTTCCCTGATTCTTTGGCGTTTGACTTCGAGCGGAATTTTTTCCTCAGCTTTTCGGTACTGGAAATGAGTCAGGAAACGAACCACCCGATAATCCATCATGATGTGGCTTTTTTTAATCGGCTTTTTCAAAACCAAACCTTCAAAGCTGGTGCAGCGGCTTAAAGCTACATAGACCTGGCCGTGAGCAAAGGTGCCGCGACCGATATCGACAATTACCCGGTCAAAAGTTTTTCCCTGGCTTTTGTGGATGGTCACGGCCCAGGCCAAGCGCAGCGGATACTGGGTAAAAGTGCCGACCACCCGGCTGATGATTTTTTTCTTTTTCTGGTCAAATTCAAAATGGAAAATTTCCCATTGGTGGGGCAGAACATCGACCAGGTCATTATTTTGCAGACGAACTAAGACCACATCAGGTTGCCCCGAGACTTTAATGATTTCTTCTATCCGACCAATGGAACCATTGACCCAGCGGCCATAAGGGTCGTTAGAAAGAAGCATGACCTGGGCACCTTCTTTGAGAGTCAGGGTTTCAGCGGTGGGCAGGCTGGTGCTGTCGAATTCTCCTTCGATCAGTCCTTCATAACGGTGAGCTTTTCCGGGAAGCTGGCTCAATCGCTCTTCGTTTATCCGGTCGGCAGCTTCGTTGGTGCTGGTCAGAGTGATGTAAAATTCGTCTTCCTTAGGGATAAAATCAGGCTGGCAGCGGGCGTTCAGCTTAGCCAGCTGTTCTTCAGTCACCGAGCGATTTCTGATGGCGTTGAGTAATTCCAGAAAAGCGACATCCTTCTGCCTGAAAACTTTTTCCAGCTCCACAAATTCCAAGTCGAAATTTTCATCCTGAAAAACCCGGGCCGAAAAAAAGTAGGGCGAGTCATAATGGAGCGAAAAGACAGGCTGTTCGTTTTCAGTAACCACTGGGGGCAGCTGATAGAGATCGCCGATGAGAATCATCTGCAGCCCGCCAAAAGGCAGGTCGGGAAAATCACGATTCAGCCTCAGGGCCCGGTCCACGCAGTCCAGAAGATCTGCCCTGACCATGGAGATTTCATCGATGATCAGAGCATCCAGGTTTCTGATCAATTTTTGCTTCAGGGGATGAAGTCTTTTGACTTTATCGACGGTTACATCGGGCTTGAAAGAGAAAAAAGAATGGATGGTCTGACCCTCCACATTCAAAGCGGCGACGCCGGTTGGCGCCAGAACCACAACATTTTTCCGGGTATTTTTTCGAAAGTAATCGAGGAGGGTACTCTTACCAGTACCGGCCCGTCCGGTGATGAAAACTGATTTGTCGGTTTTTTCCAGAAGCTCTAAGGTTTTTTGAAAATCCGGAGTTAACTCCAGAGTCTCCATCTGGCCCTTTTCCTGGATTTTTTCCATCGGTTATATTTTTATCATATATTGGGAGTTATTCAAGAAAAATTCAAAACTCTCAACAAAGTAATGGACACAAAAATCGGGCCCGAAATCTCAATTGTCAGAAGGCTGACTTTGAAAATTATGATTCGGGCCTGGAAGAAACAGCAATTTGTTTTTATTTGCTATTTCCATTATACTAAGAACAAAAAAGAAATTCCCTGAGAATTTCTGGAAGGAGAACTGTATGGAAATCAAGCTTACAAAAGAGCAGTATGAAAAGCTGCTAGAATTGGTTTATCTGGGAAACTGGATGATCAATGCCTACCGGACGGACGATTATCTGGAAGAATATTTTGAGGTTGTGTCTCATATATTTTCGCAGGCAGCAGAAGCTGGAATAGAAGGTAAGGTAATCAAAGACGAAACTGAAAACAAATACTTGCCTTCGTATGATTTTGAGGAGAGCCTGATGGATTTCATCAGCGAATATGACAGTTTCTGTTTCTGGGAAGAATTGATCAACCGGCTGGCGGAAAGGGATGCGGTCAGAGAATTTGGCAGCACCCCGCTCGATAAGATTGACCTGGAAGAATTTCTGGAGAAGAAGGATAAGTACCTGCGGAAATACGAACAGGAAGTTGAAGAAAACGGCATTAGGCATCTGGAAGTGGTGAAAAATTCCTGACTGCGGCGGGCTACTTTTTTCAACTGGTTTAATGTAGAGAAAGAACCCTCTTAGATTCTTTAACTATCTACTATATAACTGATTTCAATTTACATATTGCCTGGTTTGTGATTCCAACTGTTTTTCTTTAAAAAATTAAGAATAGCCTTTTGCCTAATCTTTCTGGACAGCATCTTTAACACAGCGGAAGCCTACTGTGGCGCAGCGGTCAAGAGAAGGAGCTAACAGCAGCAGGATTTGCTGGCGGTTTACGGGTAAGGGTCCGCTTTTAGGATACCAGATGCTGGCTTCAGGTGCATAGTAGCTTCCCCCTTTTATCATCACGTAAGTATAGACTCCATTGTCGTAGACATCAGCCGTCAGCTGCCAGACGTTGCCCACTAAGTCAAGTACTCCAAAGGGACTGGCACCGGCCGGAAAAGCATCAACAGCTGTGGTCTGACCCGTCTTGTTATTGCAGCGAGCCGGATCAAACTCATTGCCCCAGGGATAAAGCCGTCCGTCCCTTCCCTGAGCTGCATACTGCCATTCGATTTCAGTTGGCAAGCGTTTTCCTGCCCAGCGAGCGTAAGCTTCAGCATCTTCCAGACTGACCCAGACTACCGGGTGATTTTCCTGCCCGGCGGGTGGTTTACCATTGACCCAGTGCTTGAGAAAATTGGTTTGGTCCTTAGGTTTATAGCCTGATTTTTTCAGGAACAGAGCGAACTGAGCATTAGTGACAGGATACTTATCTATGAAAAATCTTCTAACTTTTACTTTTAGGCCATCGGCTTTTTCTGGATAGGGAATGACTGGGTTGGGGTCGTCGGGATTGCCGACCGTGTTGAAAACATACTCACCGCCAGGAATTTCCACCATCCCTTCTGGAGCGCTATCAGCCAGCGGCGTTAATTTAATCGAGCTTATCAGGCGAGGAAGGGCAGAGGACAGATGAATAACTCTTTCATCCAGAATTTCTCCTTCAGCTGAAAAGAGCTGGATGACGATTTTTTCGCCTTTGCCCCTGAATTTTTCCCAGAGAGAAAATTCAGTATCTTCAGCCGGCAGGCTTATTGGTTGCGCTTCATATGAAGGATTACCGGCAGTGATGACCAGCTTTCCGCCGGCTGGCTTTTTATTGAGCCTGATGATCAGTCTGTCTCTCATCCTTTCAGGCTGGATGATTTCAGGAAAGACAGCCAGGCATTCCACATTGCCTTCGAGACGGGTATCCAGATGATGCTGGCTGAAGGCTTCGACTTCAACCGGAAGATACAGCTTATCGTTCACCTTTTCTGGCTTTACTTCTTCATGCCGCCAGAGGCTGAGGTAATGAAAGCCTGCTTTTTCTTTGATTGGAACGAGCGGTCCGCTGTAACCTTCTGGTTTCAGGCTGAAGATGGTGAAAATAATTTTTTCCTGGGTGGGCCAGCAATTAACCCAGAGTCCATCAACCAGTGTGGGATAAAGCGGAATCCAGTTCGGGCTGACAAAGGCCGAATGGTTTTCCCTCAAAATTTTGGTTGTCCGTCCTAAATACCGCAGGTCTTCTTCCAGACAGTCAGGCCGTCCAGGCCGCATGGTATTGATTTCACAGCCGTATCCGTTGAAGAAAGCTACAGCTGCTTCCCGCCGGAACCGACCCTCTCCCAGCTGGATGACTCTGAAGATGGCAAATTCGGGTTTTATGAACTTGTTCAGGTTCAGCGGGGGCGGAAGATAAAGGGCATCATGGACGCGACCGGCCACAATTCCCGGCATGTCTTTGGGAACAGCCATACCTTCGCTATACATAATGATTCCGGGCTTGACCCGGTCAGCCATTTCCTGAAATTCACGGCTCGATTCACCCCAGGTGTCCAATATAACGCCATCTGCCTGAAGCTCCCTTAGGATGCTTTCCATGGCTTTCAAGTGCTCTTCGCGGCGGGTGCTTTCATCCCAGGGGTTGTAGGAAATAAAATATTTTTTGCCTTTTTCGTGGACAAATGCCACCTGGCGTTTGAGCTCGGCAATACCTCCTGGTAGGTCTCGATACATATCCCACTGATTGCGCTGGTCAAGGCCCAGTCGGGGCCAGGTTGGCCAGAGAGAATAAATATCTATTCCACCAACCAGCTTATCCCAGGCAAATAAGTTCTGGTAAAAAGTGTATTTTTGCTTTTCGCGGTCGTAATAGGTATGGTCCCAGGCAAATTGCAGCAGCATCAGGTAAGCTTTTCTTATCCACTTAAGGTCAGCTCGCTCAAAAAGAGTGTTGTCGAATTTTTCCAGGTCGTAAAGATATCTCTTCCGAAACATAATTTCCAGTCCACCCAGCCAGTTTTCTGGCGGGAAAAGAGTATCTGCGGCCAGCCCGGAATTATTATTAGACTGTGCCGGATGAACATCAAAATACAGGTTGTACTCAACCCAACCACCCGGTTCCAGAGTGGCTATCCATCTCCTGACCTCAGCTTTTTCACTCCGGTCTCTTCGAGCCAGGCCAGTTAGATGAAGGCCCGGAGCTATTTCTAAATCACAGAACCCCAGATGCCAGGCGTTATCCGGAAGAAGCACTCCAATCGGTTTTTTGTCCGGCCGATAGAGCAAAGTCCGGCTCAAATAATGAGGCCATTTGTTAGGCAGACCAGCAGTGATATAAACTCTATCTGGTCCTTCACCTAAGGGTACCAGGTTTTCCAGCTTAATTTTTTCTGAGGTCCTGTTTTCCAGCCGGAGGCAAAGGTTTATTCCTGGATAAGAAGAGGCCTTTTGGGTAATGGTACCTGCAAGATTTTTGCTCACCCGAAAACTGAGGCTTTTTTCTGAAGGATTACTGCGGGTGAAGATTACAGACATTTCTTGACTGGACAAAGGCTTGAATCCAGCGGCTGACAGAAGTTTATCTGAAAGAAGCAAGGTGAAAAGTGGCAGTGGAGCCCTGAGTCGGATTTCTTTATTTTCAGAAAAACCTATGCTTTCCACCATCAGACCGGACTTATTGGTGATTGATAAATTTAAATAATTCAGTTCTAACCCAGGTGAGGATTTTTGGGTTTCTGTTGCCCTTAAAGGTGAGCAAAAGAAAAAAAATAAAAGGGTAAAAACCAGAAGGGAAAAAGCTATCAGTTTTTTCCTGACTGCCTTTCCTGTCTCAAATATTTTCATCTTTCGAAACTCCTGCGATAATTTTCTCTGATTTTTGAGGTCAAGACAAGTAAATATCAAGGCTCAATAAATCGGTGATACTTGTTGTTTAGGCTTTCCTAACTGCGGGTGAATCATGAAAGTCAGGATCTGATAGCAGTCCAAAGTTGACGATTTTCAGGTTAAAGACCATAATAAAAAAACTGGAGGAAAGAAATGATTAAGAATCTCAAAGCTGACATTCTCATCATAGGGGCCGGACCGGCAGGCCTAACGGCGGCCATCTATGCGGCCAGAGCCGGCAAGAAAACGCTGGTGCTTGAAGGTCGCTCACCATCACGGCTGGCTTTAGGTTATGAGATAGAGAATTACCCAGGTTTTATGGCCATAAATAGCCTGGAGCTTCTGGACAGATTCAGGCAACAGGCTCAGCATCATGGGGCAGAGATAATTAAAGAAGAAGCTATTGCCCTGGCCCTGGAAGGACAACTCAAATATGTTACTACCAAAGATTCTTTCATCGAGGCCAGGACAGTCATAATTGCTACAGGCAAGCCTTTTACCAGGGAGCGGATGATTCCGGGCGAAGAAAAATTTACTGGGCTCGGGGTAAGCTATTGTGCCACCTGTGACGGCCCGCTCTATCGGGGCAGGGAAGTCCTGGCTTATGGTCTGTCAGAAGAAACGGCCGAAGAAATTCTGGAACTTGACCAGATGGGTTGCAAAGTGCGGCTGGTGACGGGAAAGAAAATAAAACCTGAGTACAGTTCTGACCTGGAAAAACTCAAACAAAAAGGCATTCCGGTATATGAGAATTATGAACTTAAAGAAATCGCTGGTCAGAAAAGAGTAGAGAAAGCCATCATCGAAAAGGATGGTCAAATAGAAGAAATTCAAGTTTCAGCTGTATTCATCTTCAGAGAGATTCCCAGCACCGCTCTGTTTACTAAAGCCGGTCTGAGTCTTGATCAGAAACAATGTCTGGTGGTTGATCGCAACCAGAAAACCAACATCGATGGGGTGTTTGCTGCCGGCGATGTGACCTGCGGTAGCATGCAGATAGCCTCAGCGGTGGGTGAGGGTTGCGTAGCCGCTATGCAGGCTCTGGCTTATCTCAGGAAATAGTCAGTTTTCTGAAGGTTTTCATCCAGAGAGATTAATGCCTTTTATTCTTTCTCGGGCGATGGAGTCTAAAAGTTATGTTCTTATTCGGGTCAATAATCACATGACCACCGATGGGCACGGCCATCAAATCTCTTGGGATGTTGTGGCCAAAGTTAGATACGGACAGGATTGGTAATGGATTTCCTCGGGCTTTCCTTTTCCTGATGATATCTTGAAGGTAATTTCTGATAAACCGAAGGCTTTCTTTCTGGATATTCCGATAATTGTGATTTTTGCTGTAATAAGCCATTGAGCCGATGACAATTCCTTTGACTTCGTTAAAGACTTTGTGTCTCCTCAGAGCGGCCAGCAGGCGATGAAGGTCTTCTACATCGATCTGAACATCTTCGAAAAATAAGATGTGCTTTTTCCAGTTGAAGGCCGGCGGTTCCTTACGGTTAAGATAATTGACAAAAGTGGAGAGATTACCACCGAGGGGAATTCCAGTCAATTTCCTTTTGAGTGGTTCGGTCAGCCAGGCCGAACCGTGGTACTGAACTGGTTGTCCAAAAAGCAGGGCGGCGATTTTTTTGAAATTACCTTGGCCCAAACGGAGGGTCGGGAAATAAATCACCGGAATTCGAGAATTGTAATAAATATCACTAAGCAAAAAAGTAAAATCGGAAAAGCCGATGAAAATCGGCTTGCGCTCCCGCATCACCTGGTAGTCTTTTTTATCAATCTTGAAAAGGATGTCTTCGGCGCCGGTTCCGCCCGCTACTGAAATGATCAGGTCTGAATTTCTAATGGCCTGTTTGAAGTTTTCAGCTCTGTCCTCAAGCGGTGCGGTGACATGGTCGATCAGCTCATCGCTGGAAAAAAGGTGAGGGCTGAGTTCGACTTCCACCTCTCCTAAGATTTTTTTCAGGCGCGAAATGGTCTGGTTAACCCGGCTCTTTTCACAACGGGGCAAGCAGGTAGAAGGGGCAATGAAGCTGACCCTTTTTATCTGAACCCCATTCATCGCAGGCTGAATCCTTAAAAATACCTGTTTAGTTAATAAAGACTAACAGAAAAACCAGAGATTGGCAAGATTCAGGGCAGAATTAGTCAAAAGAAGCCGGTAAATTAGCTATTTAATTGATAATTAATAAGTTAAGAAGCCTGGAAAGTCTGCAAAATCTGGCCAACTTCTGATTGGCGGATTTTTTTCAGGGCCCGGAGCTCAATCTGTCTGATTCTCTCTCTGGTCAGTTTGAAATGCCGTCCGATCTCTTCTAAGGTGTATTCATGGCCGTCATCCAGGCCATATCTCATGGTCAGAATGGCTTTTTCCCTGTCAGTCAAAAGGTCAAAGGCCTTTTTTAAATTTTCTCTGAGACTTAAATGGATATAAGAATCAGTCGGGTCGGAAGCGGAGCTATCTTCGATGAAATCGCCCAGAAAGGAATCTCCAGATTCATTGATCGGAGTTTCCAGAGAGATTTCCTCTTGGGAGAAGGTGAGCATTTCCAGAATTTTTTCGTCTGGGAGGCTCATTTTTTGAGCCAGGTCCTTTTCTGTGGGTTCTTGGCCCTGAGTTTGGTAGATCTGCTGGGCGATTTTCTTCATTCTCTGGATGGTTTCAATCAGATGCACCGGCATTCTGACTGTTCTGGCCTGGTCAGCGATAGCTCTGGTTATGGATTGTTTGATCCACCAGGTGGCGTAAGTGGAGAACTTATGTCCCCGATGGTAGTTGAACTTCTCTGCCGCCCGGATCAGTCCCAGATTTCCTTCTTGGATGAGATCGAGCAGGCTCAACCCTTGGTTCTGGAATTTCTTGGCAATGGAAACCACCAGTCTGAGGTTAGCAGAAATGAGTTCGTTTTTCGCTCTTTTCCTAAGTTCCTGGGCTTTTTCCACCCGGTGGTAGATTGACCTGAGTTTTCGTCGATGAGATTCGGGACCCTTTGAGGCTGCTTCCATAACTCTCTGCTTGATCCGTTCTATAAGTTCATATTTCTGGTCCCAACGCAAGTCAAGAGACATGGCCTGATGGATAATCTCAAGGGCCAGCCTGGCTCTTTTTCGAAAGTAGGTTTTGGTGCTGGGCAGCGACTGAAGCTTTCTGGCCAGTTTTCTGATGGAATAGAGCTGTCTTAGTGCCTGTCGAAGGACCTTTTTGATGTTTTTGTCGCTGAAATTATTCTCTGGTAGGTTGAACCAGCGGGTTACCAGTTCTGGCTGCTTTTTTAACAGCTGGTAAAGGCGGTCCAGTTCTTCCAGAGCCAGAGGGGTGTGGAGCAGGGCTTTAACGGTATCTTTTTCCCCTTTTTCCATCTTTCTGGCCAGTTCTATTTCGCCTTCTCGCGACAGCAGAAGAATACTCCCCATTTCCTGAAGGTAAACCTTAACCAGGTCTATAGAAGCCTTAGAATCTTCCTTTGACTCTGTGGAGCTCGAAGAAGCCTTAATGAGCTGCGGGGAGCCAGATAAATAGCCTGAATAATCTTCAGATTCTGGAATCAGACCAGGTTTTGACCTGATCAGGTCCAGAATCTCACTTTCTCTGGATTCCAATTTATCAATCATGGTCGGTTCTCCTTATTTCCTACAATTCCTATAGGATTAATATAAGTATAAGCATTTTCGGAAAAAAATCAAGAAAAAAATGCCGGTTAAAAAAATATTTTGGCTACTTGGCATGGCCCGGTGATAAGGTTAAAATAAAATGGTTAAAAGAATAAGTCAGAGGTTGAATCTGGTTTTGGTTAAAGAGGTTAGAAATGAAGATTAAGGTTCTGGTGGTCGATGACGACGCAGTGACCCGGACCATGATCTCCCGGGCTCTGGAAGAGAAGGGGTTTTATGTAATAACTGCTACCAACGGAGCCGAGGCTCTCGGGTTGATTGAAAGCCAGAAGCCGGCGGTAGTTATTTCCGATATGCTGTTGCCCAAAATCGACGGTCTGACCCTTTGTTCTAAAATAAAAGAAAACCCTGAGCTCTCGGGAATTAAAGTCATTTTAATGACGGCTGTTTATAAGACAGCTTCAATCCGGGCTGAAGCCATAGCTCATAAGGCTGACGCTTATCTGGAAAAGCCGATTTCGATTGAAAATTTGTTAAAAATTATAGATGGGCTAATTTAATTTTTTGTGATAAAAAATGAGCCTGCCTCAAGGGCTCCGGGATACGGTATTCTGAGAGGCAAAGCTGGATCAGGTTCAGGGATTCCTGAGGGGTGATCAGATGTCCGGGGGAAATAAAAATGGGCTTTGCTCCGGTCCGACTTCTAAGAGCATAACCCATGATTTCTCCCCTGTAGACAATCTCTGAATAATTACCTTTTTTTATTCGTGGGTCCTGAAATTGGCCTACCAGAATGGACTTAGCACAGCCAATGGACGGAATCTCAAGGAGAATTCCGATGAAGGTGGCTAAACCCATCTTTCTCGGGTGAGCGATACCCTGACCATCCAGAAGCAGGAGCTCAGGCTTATGTTTTAACCTGGAAATAGCTTTAAAGATGGCTGGCCCTTCGCAAAAAGATAGATAACCCGGTCGATAAGGGAAGGTCAGTGGTTCAACCGCTACCCGGGTTTCCAGAAGCTCCAGTTCTGGAAAAGAAAAAAGACAGACTCCGGCTATCACCTGATGTTCTGAGAAGGCAGCATCGGCCGCGGCAATCATTTTCGGCTTTTTCTTCAGTGGAATTAACTTTAACTTTGGCAAAAGCGCAGCCTGGATTCTATCGGCCTCTTCCAGGTTTTCCGGGAAAAGTATTTCTTCTAAGTTCATCTTGCCAACCCCATATTATTATTATAATTTTTTCTTCTGACGTTTGGCGAGCTGGCGGCTCTGCTACAGCTGGCTGAAAGTCAGGAACTGAATTGAAGCAGTTTCGAGGAAGGAGGCAATGGTAGTTTGCTTTGATGTGGACGGAGTACTGGTTGAGGTTAGAGAAAGTTATCACCAGGCTCTGTCCGAGACAGTCTCTTATTTTCTTCAATCGCCAGTAAAGGCTGAAACTCTTCTCAAGTTAAAAGTCAACTTAAATCTAAACAATGATTGGGATGCAACCCTGGCCGGCATTTTGTTCTACAGAAGCGGTTTAAGTCTTGAAGAATTTATTTTGCTGACCTCAACTGGAGCTCCTGATTTTCGGAAATTCTACCAGCTGGCCGAAAGAAGGAACATAAAACTTCCCGACTATGACCGCGTGGTTGAACAATTTGAGTCCACCTATCGAAAGCTCCGTTTCCGTGAAAAGCTAAAAATCCCACCTGAGATTTTAAGAGACATCAGACAGCTGGCCAGAGTGATGGCGGTGATTACCGGCCGGATTAAAGACGACCTTCATCACACTTTTGAAAAACATTCTCTTTATCAGTATTTTGATTACATCATCACCGAGGATGATTTGCCATCGATTGACTGCAGGAAACCTTCGGCTTATCCTCTCCGGAAACTTATTGAAACTACAGGCTATTCTTTTCCCGTCTGTTATATAGGTGATACTCTGGCCGACCGGCAAATGGTAGATAACTATTGTCAGGAAGAGAAGAAAAAAGCGCTGTTCATTCTTTTTCGGAACGAACTTAATCAACAGGTTAAAGCCGATTTCTATGTGGACAGCCCCGAAGCATTGCTGGAAACTCTAAAAGAGGTTAAAAGAAAATTTGGTTCATTTGACACCTATTGAAATTATTGACTATAATCAAATTGCTGGCTGGAGAGGGATACTCCTTAGCCCCGCTTCCTTTTCCTTAAAAACCTTGGCTCCTCACCGGCCAGCCTTTTTATGTTCGATTGATTTCCAGTTATTGCCTCTCAGCGTATAAAGCCTGGGCCAAAATGAACCAGCTGATGTCTTTTATTAGAAAGATCGAAAGAAACGAATCTTTTTTAAGCTACCGATATATTTCAGGCTGCTATCTCATCGGTTTAATTGTTCTAAGAACCTGAACCAGCTATTACTTTAACTCTGAACCCAAGAGTGAATGGGGGATAAGGTAGACGACCAGAGTGATAATAGAAGCAACCAACACCCAGCCTCTTTTTGGTTGGCTCTTTCTTCCTGAAGCTAAAGCAGCAATCCAGGCAATCATGGCCACTAAGGTTTTGGTATCAGTCAAGTCTTTGCCCACCGGAAAGCCACTCCAGAAAACACCAAAAGCCATCTTCTGGACGATGGGGCCGAGAATAAACCCACCGATAAAGACGAGAACTGCTGTCCATTGAGTCAACCTGGTCGGGTTTTCCTGGCGGTTGAGGGCAGCCAGTCCAGCCCTAACTGAAAACAGCATGCCCAAGAACATGACGATGACATGGGCAATCAGGACTCCTGGGGAAACCGGACCTTTGAACCTTATGACCACCGGTTTTTCGCCGGTTAAAGAGACTTCCTGCGAACCGCTTACCAGATGGACATAATATTCCAGTTTGCCGGCGGCTGGTTGTTTTGGTAAATAACCGACCAGGCGAGTGCCTTCCTTTTTCATGGCCAGAATATTCCAAGGGAGGTCAGTCTTGTGCTTTTTGAATTCTAAATAACCCTGAACCTTATCTGAAAGGCTTTCTGGCAGATTGACTACGACGCGGCAGCTATCCGTATTTTCAGCGCTTCTCGGAAGCTTGAATTTTAGTTGCTGACCCAAAAAGCTCGCTTTCCCGCGATATGGATAAGTGGGTCCGGTAACCCGCTGATAGACGGCCGAACTTAAGGTTATGATTATGGCCAGTATCCAGAGCAAAGCTTTCTTCATCCAAATTTCTCCGTTTAAAAGATCTTATCTTTCTCTAAGCCGGGGTTTTAGTATCAGCCAGAAACCTGCCAGAATCAGCAGCCCGGGCCAGAAATATCTCCAAAGGTATCTTTCTATGACCTGGAGTTTAACCAGCAGCATAAAGGTGCCTAAAAGAATCAGAAAAAGAGCGGCCCCTGAGCGCTTAAATCCTTTTCCCAGGTAGATAGAAATTCCTATCAGAATAAATATGGCTGGCCAGTAGGTGGAGAGGACTCTGCCAAAATCGATGTATCCCAGCTGTTCGAATAAAAAAAGCAGCCCGATGATTATCAGCAAAAGACCCCAAAAAAACCGGCCCTGATCACTTTTAGTGCTCATCAGTTTTTACTCCTTAAATGCCCAGTTGACAGAGTATTTATACCACAGATTAAGCAAAACTGCTTTAAAATTTTTGATGGGCCGGGGCATCAATCAGCGCTAAGAATCAGGAACGGTTTCTTGTAGAAATTTTTGTAAAGCGGGCGCAGGCGTTCCCGGTCGTAGTATTTATCAACATCAATGTGCTTTTTGTAGCTGGTGACAATGTCCAGAGGTACGTGGTCGTATTCGCCGTTACGGAGACAGACCATCCGGCCGGTCTTATTTTCGAGGATCAGATCCAGAGCTAAGTTGCCGTAAGCCATGGGCACGATGGAGTCGATGGCATCTGGGTCACCACACCGCACCAGGTAACCGAGTTTCTGGTTGATGACGTTGATGCGACGGCCGTTGTTGTATTTGGGGGATAATTCTTTGAGCATGGAAGACACCCGGTCTCCTATGCCACCAAGCTTTTTATGGCCGTACATGTCAGTTTCCTCGCTCTCGAAAATCATATCTTCACCCTCAAAGGCCGCTCCTTCAGATACCAAGACGACTGAATAGCGGCTGGGATTGGAAGCCCGGTCTTCGCTCATCAGTTCACAGAGTCGTTCGATGTTGAACTTGTATTCAGGGATGACGCAGCGGTCAGCTGCTCCAGCCATGGTCGGGAGCAGAGCGGTATATCCAGCATACCGACCAAAAACTTCAATTACCAAAAAACGCTCATGAGAGCCAGCTGTTGTTCTCAAAGAATGGGTTAAACTGATAGTCCTGGTAACACAGGTGGAGAAACCAATGCAATAGTCAGTTCCCGGGACGTCGTTGTCCATGGTCTTGGGGATGGCGATTATTTTAACGCCAAGTTTGTGAAGGTGAACAGCGTAACTCAGCGTATCATCACCGCCTATCGGAATCAGGTAATCTATACCTAAGTACTCGAGGTTCTTGAGAACTTCTTCAGTCAAGTCGTTAATTTTCTGGTTGTACTTATCGCGGAGATGTGCCGGTACATTGACATCAGGAACAGTGCTTGGCCTGGTTCTGGAAGTATGGAGAAAAGTTCCTCCGGTCCGGCCAACCTTGTTGACCACTTCTTCGGTCAGTTCAGTGAAATATTCATGATTAGGGGCGTCTTTGTCTCTGATCATTTCAATCAGGCCAGCCCAGCCGCGGCGGATGCCTATTACCCGATAGCCTTCTTTGATGGCTCTGATGGTGACAGCCCTGATGGCCGGATTCAAGCCCGGGACATCGCCACCGCCGGTTAGAATGCCGATAACACCTTTCTTGGTTTTGATGTTGGCCATTGTCTGTCTCCTTCTTACCTGTTTTAAGCTAAATTTTTAATAAAATATATTACAGCAGCTTTAAGAAAGGTCAAGCGCTCAGCCGGGCGACCGTGAAAAATCCTTCTGGATTATATGAAAATTCAGAAGGAGAAACAACTGGGGTGAAATTGCTAATTCTCTATCGCCCTTTTCTCCGGTCATCCCGAAAGCGTTTTCTTTGACCGGAGTCAATTCCAGCAGCCCGGATCTGGGGCTGTCTTCGGTCGGTAGATCATGGTGAAGAAGATAAAGTTAAAGTCAATCAGCTGGTGGCCAAAAAGGCCCCGAGAAAGGCTAAAATGACAGCGAATATTCTCCAGATAGTAACTTTTTCCCGCAGGAAAACGGCAGCCAGGATGAAAATGAAGATGGTACTGAGCTGGTTAAGAGCTGCGGCGATTGAAGCAAAAGCATATTTCATCCCGCCTATCCAGAACATCAGAGAAAGGTAGGTTCCAAGAAAGGAGGCCGGGGCCAGAATTTTCCAGGTTGATAATTTGAGAAGTGGAAAGAATAATTTTCGTCTGGTTGGAAAAATCGGGAGAACAGCCAGAGGCAAGGTGCCCGCCAGAAGTCTGACTCCGGTGGCCCAGACCACCGGAATATCTTTGAGAACAGGTTTAATTATTATTATTCCCACGGCCACAAAAGCCATGGCTAAGGTTCCGAGGATTATTCCCAGTATGAGGTTTTTCTTAGAGACCCTTCCATCTGAATTGTCGGAATTGCCTCTGGTGATGGTGATGACGGCCGAGATTATAAGGATAACTCCGACGAGTTGCAACCAGCTTAATCTTTCGCCAAGGAAAAGATACGACAGGCCGATGACAAAAGGAGAGTAAACGCAATCAACTATGGCTGTCAGGCTGGCTCCGATGAGTTTCAGAGTCCAGAGGAAAAGTGTGTCGGAAATGGCAATTCCTAAGAAGCCACTCAGCAGAAGCAACAGAGTTGACCTTGTGGAAACAGCAGGCCAGAGGCTGGCTCCGGTTATAATCATCGTGAGGACAATCAGGACCAGGGCAAAAAGATTTTTGCCGAGGTTCAGACCGAGTGGGTGAAGGGTAAACCCGCTGATTCTGAAGAGAATCACGGCTACTGCCCAGACCACGGCTGAAGCTAAAGCTAACCATTCTCCGGAATGAAGGAGACCATTCATACCACTGGCTTCCTGTTCGTCAAATTTCTAAAAATTTAATGTCAGGGCTACTCTGGCCCAAGTTAAATGGCTTTATACCAGAATAATCGGTGTTCGTCAAACCAGAATTTTCTGGTTGAATCTGGTTGAATTCGGAAGTTGAGTTGAAGTATTTTATAAATTCAATTAAATATCAGGAGGTTTTCATGAATAAAAAAATATTTCGGGTACTATTCCTTCTGCTGGTAGTTTTTTCTCTTGTTTGGTCGGTAGCCTGCCAGTCTGAGAAGAAAGAAACAGCCGCGATTCAGAAGACTGTTATTCAGATTGGTGACAAAGAAATCCAGACCAAAGATGAAGCCATTTACAAAACCAGGGAATTCAACGGTCAGAAAAGAGAATATCTGTCCTTAGATTTCTCTAAAATCGACCGACCGGCTTCAGTCTCTGAGTTCCAGCAGGTTTTTCATCAACCTCCCATCAGGCAGTACCGGACTGGGACCTGCTGGTGTTTTGCCACGACTTCTTTTCTGGAATCTGAACTTAAGAGACTCGGCCGTGGCCAATTCAAACTCTCTGAAATGTACACCGTCTACTGGGAATATGTGGAAAAGGCCAGACGCTTCATCAAAGAGAAAGGCAATTCTTTCCTGGGAGAAGGTTCCGAGCACAATGCGGTCATTGCCAGGATGAAACAGTACGGGGCTGTACCTGAAAGTGCCTATACCGGCCTCCTGCCGGGTAAGACCGAACACGACCATTCTGCCCTGTTTGCCGAGCTTAACAATTATCTTGAGTTCTGCAAAAAGAACCAATACTGGGATGAAGAGAAAGCCATCGCTTATGTTAAATTGATCCTCAACAAACATCTGGGCGAGCCACCTTCAGTGATTGAAGTTAATGGTCAGAAAATGACTCCGAAAGAATACCTGGAAAAAGTCCTGCAACTTCCACTCGATGATTATGTCTGCTTCATGTCTTTTAAGTATGTGCCTTTTTATACTAAGGGTGAATATCGAGCTCCCGATAATTGGTGGCACAGCCAGGATTATTACAATGTTCCCTTAGACGAATTTTATCAGGCTATTGTCAATGCTCTTAAGAATGGTTATTCGGTGGCTCTGGGTGGCGATGTCTCTGAACCCGGGATCAACGGGGAAGAAGGTCTGGCCGTGATTCCATCTTTTGATATTCTGCCATCTCTGATTGACCAAGATAGCCGGGAATTTAGATTTTATAACAACACCTCGACCGATGACCATGCCATCCATGCTGTTGGTATTACTCAAAAAGGCGGCCATACCTGGTTCCTGATTAAAGATTCAGGGGCTGGAGCCCATCGCGGACCATATAAGGGATACCTGTTCTTCAGAGATGATTTTGTGCGTCTGAAAATGCTGACTTTCATGGTCCACAAAGATGCTGTAGCTGACCTTCTGAAAAAATTCGAACAGAAATAGAACAGTTAAGCTGTAAAAAAACGAGTTTAATTTAAGTCGGCAGGAAGAGGGGACTTGCTCTGTGAGGAGGTGGCCCGATGGGGTAAAACCTATTCGTATTTTTAATGTGCTTATCCCTTAATGAACTAATGGTAGTTGGCCGCAGAAAAATTACCATCGCAGGACTGGCTTTCTTGCCTATAACCTGGAATAGGCACCAAAAGTGTGGCTTATTGGAAGCTGACTCATAAGCCTTGGTTGAGATATTGGGCGCGATTTTAAGTGAGTAATTACCCTAAGTTCTTAATTCAGGTATAATTTAAGCAAAGAAAAAAGAGAAAAAACATGCAAAAGCCGCGTTGCCTGACTTCTTTAAGTTTATCCGAGCTTGAAGATTGCCTGAAAACTATCGGGGAACCGGCCTATCGGGCCCGACAGGTTTTTAAGTGGGTCTATAAACTGGGAAGAACTAATTTTTCAGAATTTACTGACCTGCCACGCGGGTTAAGGCAGAGGCTCTCAGAAGAATTTATTATCAACCCCCTAAAAGTTCAGCAGACCATCAGCTCGCGGGACGGGACGACTAAATATCTTTTTGAACTGGACGACGGATATTTCATCGAAACTGTTATGATTCCTTCCGGTCAGCGGAAAACCATCTGTGTCTCCACCCAGGTCGGCTGCAAGTTTCATTGTGCTTTCTGTGCCAGCGGGCTTAATGGGTTTAAGAGAAATTTGACTGTGGGCGAAATTGTCAGTCAGGTTCTGACCTTGAAATATCAATTCGGACATGAGATCACCAACCTGGTTTTTATGGGTATGGGTGAGCCTCTGGATAATCTGGAGAATCTGCTTAAAGCTATAAGAATTTTGAATGATGAACAGGGCTTGTCTTTCGGCGCCAGAAGAATGACCATCTCCACGGCTGGAGTCATTCCTGGAATAAAAAAATTAAAGGATTTTGAGCTGCAGATTAACCTGTCGATTTCCATCCACAGCCCGATGGATAAAAAGAGAAGCGAGCTGATGCCGATAAACAAAAAGTATCCGCTGCCTGAGCTGATAGCCGTGGCTGAGGAATATCTCAAGTCCGGTGGCCGGCAGCTGACCTTAGAATACATTGTTATCAAAAAACTCAACGACAGTTTGTATGAGGCGGAAGGGCTGGCGGCCATAGCCAGAAAGCTAAAAGCCAAAGTTAATCTGATCGCTTATAGTCCTGTGCCGGCTCTTCCTTATGAACGACCGACAGCTGAAGAAATGTCTCGTTTCCAGAAGTGGTTAGAAGAGAGAAAAGTAAAAGTTACAGTCAGAAAATCAAAAGGTGTGGACATTGCCGCAGCCTGCGGTCAGCTGGCTGGTAAGTTCCAGTAAACCGGCTTTCGGGCTCTTAGCACGGCCAGAGTTTCAATGTGGGGTGTCCTAGGGAAGAAATCAAAACCCGTAATCTCAACCAGTTCGTATTCTGGTAAGAAAAGCTTCAGGTCGCGGGCTAAGGTAGTCGGATTACAGGAAAGATAAAAAAGCAAGGGAGCAGGCTGTTGTTTTAAAGATTTTATCAATTCCGCCGCCATACCTTTTCGCGGCGGGTCAATCACTATGACCCCCGGCTTGAAGGCAAGTACTTCTTCTATCCAGTCTTCACTTCGACCTTCGGCCACAGTCAAATGCTGCACCCGGTTTAGCCGGAGATTCTTTTTGAGATAGAAGATATTATTCGGGTCAGACTCAACGGCCAGGATTTCCGATGCTTCTTCTGCCAGCAGTAAGCCGAAGGTTCCGAGTCCGGCGTACAGATCAACCAGCTTAACCGGCGTCAGAGGCTTAAGGTGTTCTTTAATTTTGGCTATGACCTTTTCCAGCATCGGCGGATTCACCTGGAAGAAGCTGCCGGCCCCGTAACGGAAAATGGTCTGACCGATTTTTTCTTCTAAGTAATCCCGGCCATAAAGACGAACAAACTTGGGCTTCTTCCTGTTCTCCAGAACTCCCACCGCTCCGATTACCAGCGGGTCAAGGGCTAAAGTCGGAACCAAGAGTTCAGCCACTTTTTCCAGGCCTTCTTCGTCCTCTGCCAGAAAGACCAGAAGAATTTCCTTCGTCCAGAAACTCTGCCTGATTTCCAGATGTCTGACTGCAGGCAGAGCGATCCCTTTGATTAAGTTATTCAGACTGAAGATGATGGCATTAACTTTATCGCTTACCAGAACGCAGCTTTCCACCGGGAGAAGTGATTCAATGGAACCAGGTTCATGATAAGCCAAAAACGGCGGCCGGCTGTCCCAGCTCAGACTTAGCTTGATCTTATTTCGATAGCCTGTAGTTGCCGGAGAAGGGATGACCTTGAGAGGGGTGAGTTCCCGGTGAAGAGCGCAGGAAAAGATTTCAGTCAGCTGTTCACTTTTTATTTTAAGCTCCAGGTCATAAGTCATTACCTGGTAAGGAGAGCAGGCCTGATAATGAGAACAGACCGGATTTTGCCTTGAAGCCGAAGACTCAATGACTTTAAGCGTTCGGGCTTCAAGGTAATTTTTTTTATCTTTTAGAACCTCGACTTCTACCAGTTCGGTGGGCAGACCTTCGTCAGTAAAAATGATTTTACCTTCGGATCTGGCCAAAGCTTTTCCCGGATAGACAACTTTTTCTATTCTGACCTGCATGTGTTCTAAATAGACGCAGTCCGGACTTTTGTCAAGCTCTAATTGGTTTTCCAGAAAGATGATCCTTATCTGGCCAGGCTGTTAAGACAGCGAGCTGGTAGAGTCAGCACAGCCTTAAGTAGATCAAAGACCGCAGAAACAGTTATTCCGATAAATCTGAAAGGCAGAGCCAGAAGCCAGACAATCGGATAAAGCAGCAAAGCCAGAAGGGCCAAGGGCCAGCAGAGGACAAAAAGTATCAGCCAGAGTATAAATTTGACCATTGCTCCACCTCGTTCTGTTCACATCAATAGATACGAAATTTTAGCCAAAAAAGATTCCAACAACCAAATTTATTTACTGCAGAAATCGGTAAAAGGACAGTAGCTGCAGCTGTCTTTTCGGGCCAGCTCGGGAGAGAAGGGGATAGTTGGGTCAATGATTTCGAGCAACAGCTTGTCAATTATCTGTTTTATCAATAGGAACTTTTCCTTCCACTCTTCCCTGGTTTCTTCCGTTTCTTTAATCAGGAATATGGCTCTAGAGGAATCTTTTTCTTTTTGCTTTTTTCCTCTTTTCTCAGCCAAAGGTGAAAATTCAATGCTTTCGTCTATATGATTTTTCCCCAGTAGAAGCACCGCTGAATAGATTTCTTCGGCCGGACATTTTAATTCGAAACAAGCCAGCAGCTGGTAGAAAGGAAGCTGCAGGCTTCTGATAGCTTCAGGCCAGGTGCTTCGGTCTTCGAGCTGGAGTTTCTTGAAATCTATCCAGAAGGATTTTTCATTAGAAGAGGTCTTGTAATCAAGAATACAGAGCCAGTCTCCACGCCTTTCTATCCGGTCAATCAACCCGGCCAGCCGCAGAAGTTTATCGCCAGCCTGGTAATTTATCTGAAATTTCCTTTCCAGCCCGACTATGGTTAAATCCAGGTTGACCTTCTTAAGTGTCTTTACCAGACGCTGCTGATAATCAGTTAGAAATTCCAATAGATGTCTGCTTATTTGCTCTTTCATCAGAAAAAAGCTTCCGGAAAGGGGATAGCAAAAATTTGTCTTGAATTTTTCTTCGATCAGGCTATTCAGCCGGCTTAAATCAGGTTGTTCCGGAAGTTTTTTAGCCAGATAAGGTTCAAAATAATCTTTCAGGATGGAGTGAACCAGAATACCGATATCAGCTTTCTCCATAGTTTCCGAGAGTTCTTCTTTTTCGGACAGCCTCAGAACGGAGGAATAATAAAATTGGAGCGGGCAATTGAGATAGGTATCAAGTTTAGATGCGGTAAATTCGATACTTTCCAGAAGCTTAATCACTTTCTCGGTTTTATGGATAGGGCTTATTTCTGGGGAACTCAAGGCTATTCGGTAACTGACTGATTTGATAAATTTTGAAGCCTCTGGTTGATTTTCTTTCTTTTGCCTCTCCCAGAGAAATTTTTCTACATAGCGGCTTTTTTCTTTCTGACTGTTTTCAACGAAGAAAAAGCAAACTTTTTTAGCTGCAGCTACCAAAAGGTTTAGATAATACTCAATCCGCTTTTCCAGGTCTTCGTAAGTCGGCAGTCCCAGGGCTTTTCTCAAGTAGTAGGGAAGGAGAGAATCGACCTTCCCGGTGCCAGGGATGACATCTTCATTCATATCCAGCAGATAAACTTCTTCAAAATTCAGGCAGCGGGTTTCCCAGAAGCCCAGAACCTGAAGTCCCCGAAGTGGAGTCCCGGGAAAAGGAACCCGGGCTTCAGAGATTAATTTACGGAACAAATTAAAATAGCTGGAACGGTTCTGAAAACTCTGCTTTCCAATCAGGGAATTTCTTAGGTGTTCAAACTGCTGGAAAAAAGCTTCAGCATAAGGCTGGAAGAAGAGGTGCAGGCTGGCGGTGCTATTGGTATTGAGATAATCGAGCAGGCTAATTAATTTGTCGGCAAAATCCCTGATGCTCTTGATTTCTAAAAAAGGCAGGATGGTCTTCTGGTGGATTGAAGTCAGATGTCTCAAAAAATCAGGAACTTCTGGTAGTTCCGGGTTTTCGGCCGTGTATTTAGCCAGGTGACGGTGAAGTTCAGGCTCTGAAACAATCTCGTCCAGTGACCAGAAAAGTTTCCCTTTTTTCTCGGTGAAAATTGTTTCAACTAAATGGAAGAGAATTCTGGTCAGTTCTGCCCGTCTGACCGGACCCGGGAAATAAATGTTTTTGGTGTAGGGATGAAGGACAAAGTTGAGATAATCGGGGGCGTAAACCCGTCCTTCTTCATCTGAAGTTTGAATCAGGTTAAAAAGACAGTCAAAGAAGCTATAAAGTGGAGTTCTGGTTAGCGGATAACCAAGAGAAATGTTGTAAGTGTTGTCGGGCAGGGCTGATAAAGTCTGCTGGTGAAGGGGGATAAGAGTTTCGGCGGCTGGCAGGACGATGACCTGCTTTTCGTTCAAAAGAGAAGGGTTTTCAATTTTCTTTGAAATGATACTGTTTAGAACAAAAAGCTGGCCATGGCTATCAGGACTGAGATAAAATTCAATTTCTGGCTGATTTTTGAGTTCAGTTTCGGGCTTCTCTGTCTCTGATATAGTTAGGTTTAGCTTTTTAATTATTTCTTCAATCCCAGGGCCATCGATCAAATATAGACAAGATTTTTCTGATTCCAGAACCTTTTTAAGCAGCTGGATTTCACCCGTAGTCAGAAGGTAAAAACCAGCCAGGATGATCTGATCAAAGCGGTCAAACATCTCAGGGGTGATTTTTTCTATCACTTTTTCCAGTCGGCTGGCCCGGGTTGAAAGATTCTCCCTTTCTAAGCGGGCATAAAAATGTTCATAGAAAAAGGACAGTTTTTGAAGTCTGGCCATCGTTTGTTCAGGAACAGTTTGACCGACCAGCGAATCAATCATCAGAAACTTTTCCTTAGTAACTCGTCCAGTTTTCAACTCTTCCAGATCTTGATAGAGCTTGAGACCGAGTGGGAAAAACTCGTCAAAAGTTAAGAAAGCCTGACTGCCGGTGGGTCCGGAGCGGTTGGAATGAAGCTCAAAAAGAAGACTGACCGCATCTATGGGTTCAAGAGGTTGATCCTTGATTCCGAGAAATTCAGAATAAAGACGGTCGATGAATTCATCAAAAGAATCAATAGTCGGCGGGAAGAAACTTCTTTTGAGTCTTGAAGCCAAGGCCTTCCTTAAATAGTGTCCAGGCCTTCTTTCCGGAAAGACGACCCAGATTCTTGAAAAGTCCTGGCTTGAATTTGCAATGTTATCAGCCAGGAGTTCGATGAGGTTTTGTCTGGGAGAAATAATGGTCAGTTTCATTCGACTTTCTCCGGATAACCCAGGTCCAAGTACATCAAAACTGCCTCGATTTTCTTCTGAGGATAGATTTCTTCCAGCATGGCTTTATAATTATTTATCTGCTTGAGATAAAAATCTTTAATTTCCGACTTTTTTACCTGGCCGGTCTTATAATCGATGACTGTAATCCGGTCAGGGTCAATTACTACCCGGTCAGCCCGATAGAGCTCGCCCTTAGAGTTAACCAGCTCACTTTCTCTTAAAACTATTCTCCCCGGCCGCGGCTGAAAATATTCAGCAACCTCTGGCTGACTCAGGAATTTTTTTAAAATCCTCAAAGCTTCTTCAATTTCAGCTGCGGCATACTCTTTAAATTGTGGTTTGATCAGAGCTCCGGACAATAAAGAATTAAAATCTTGATTAAGATATTCTATTTCCGCCAGCAGGGCATGGAGCAACTTGCCTCTTTTCTGTTCAGGATAATTAAGACCGAACTTTTCAGGAGAAGCTGTGGGGATTTTGACGGTCAGGAATTTTAACGGTGATTTTTGACCAGAGACATCTTCAGAGGTCTGGCCAGTCCCATGGTCTTTCTTGATCACAACTTGCGGCTTGGTCGGTGATGATTGATATTTTTCCTGCAGAGAAAAGCCGAGAGCTTCTAAGAAGTTAAAGGGATAGGTCTTATTCCTGCCCAGTGCTCCTATTATATAAAGCTCATCTTTGGCTCTGGTTAAAGCCACATAAAGCGTGTTTAACCGGTTGACTTTATCTTGCAATTCGTAATTCCTGTAAGGTTCTTCGAGATCAGGGCTGGCTGAAATCAACTCCCGGTTCAATTTTAAGACTTCAACTTCAGAACTTTTTTCCTGGCTGTTACCTGATTCTCTGAGGTAGAAGGTTGGATATAGAGGTTGTTCAGGATATAAGAGCAAGATAACCACAGGGAAACCCAGACCCTTAGCTTTGTGAATGGTCATTATTCTTACGGCCGGAATCTCTTCCGGGACATCTACTGTCCAGATGGACTCATCATCAGCCTGATCTTCTGAGAACCTGATGAATTCTCTTAAGTTACTTTTCCCCTGACCTTCAAAATGTTTGATGACTTCAAGCAGTTTGACCAGAGCCGCTTCTTCCTCTTGGAACAGGTCAAAAAGGCCAAAAGTTCTGTAAATCTGACTGACCAGGTCATACAAGGGAAAGTAGCCTACGGTTTTAAAAAATGGTTCAAAATATTTCTCCCAGATTTCGGGGAAGGTATCTCTGAAGGTGGTGTAAAGAGGAGCATCTTTGGTCCGCGGGTTGGTCCGGCTTTCTATAATGAATTCTCTGATGGTATCTGCCTCTAATAGCCACCCATCAGACCTGGTTTTTTCCTGGAAAAGCTGTCCACAAACGAAGACAGAAAAATTCAGGTCGTCCAGAGGAAAATCAAGAAATTGCAGGAAAGCCAGAATTTCCCTTATTACCTGGCGTTTTCTGATATCGAGTGAGGAAAACGGGATGAAGGGAATGCCTTTTTCATTAAGCCAGGCGGCTGCCTCAGCCACGGTCTTGTTTCTGTAAGTCAGGATAGCTATGTCAGAATGATGATAGCCTCTCTCAATGAGTTCGGACACCAGCTCCTGAACCCTCTTTTTTACCCTGGTATCCTGGTCGTCTGAGTCTTCTTCAGGGAGGTTGTCTTCATTGCTTTCGTCGCAATTAGGGGCAGAATCTTTTTTACTGTCTCTTTGAATGATTTCCATTTCCACATAACCTTGTTCAGGCTTTGCCTTCTCCTCTGTTTTTTCCTTAGTGTCAGCCGGTAAACAGGTAAAATCATCAAGGCCGCTCTTTTCAGCAGCTGCCTTCCAATCCCTTAACTTTTCGGTCTCACCTGAGAGGGCTTTTAACCCATCAGGAAAAATTTTAGAAACGAAATTTAGGATAACTTTTTTGCTGCGCCAGTTGATTTCCAGCTCTTTTATTTCAGTTCTGGCCGGACCGAACCTCATCTTGCCGCTGATAAAATCAACCATTATCTGGTAATCAGCTTCTCTGAAGCCGTATATGGCCTGCTTGGTATCGCCGACGATGAACAGACTACCACCCTGGGACAGAGCATTTTCGATAAGCGGTTCTAGATTCTGCCACTGCAGGGGGGAAGTGTCCTGGAATTCATCTATCAGGTAATGGTAAATAGTGCTGCCAAGGCAGAAATAAATGTCAGGGACAATGCCCAGGTCAAGATAATTAGCCAGTTTCCGATGGATGTCTTCCAGAAAAACCAAGGCCCGTTCCTTTTTAGTCGAGTTCAACAGGTCCAGAAGGTCATGATATATTTGCAGGTGAGGCTGGAAAAAATTCCTGGCATAAATTTCTTTATATTTTTTAATCTTTTCCTGAAAACTTAAGTATTCTTTTTCAATCTGATCGTAGATGATTTTATCCTTTGCTGATTTCGGCTTTTTGACCGGAGAGGTTTTAAAGGAGCAATCCAGCCAGTCTGTTATCCGGCTGGAGTCCAATCTTTTAGAAACTGCAGAACGATCGTTCCGCTCAAGAGAGGAGGCCTCTATCAGGGATTTTAATCTTTCAAGGGAATCCCTCCAGCTTTTTTCAATATCTTGTAATTCCTGTCTTGATTTAGAAAGATCCTTAATTACCGGCTTCCGATTTAAAGCTTCCAGCTTACGATAAAGCTCGATGAACTTGTCCAGAATCTCTTTAGTTGGATCCCAGACAAAAGCTGCATCAGAATCTCTCAGGTCCTGGAGACTTACGGCAATTTCCAGCAGCAGGCGTCCTTCAGGAGATTGGGGGCTGACTCTTCTCAGGAATCTGGAAAAAGCGTAAGAAATAACAGGGGTGGAGTCAAGGGTAATTTCAAAATCTGGACTGATACCCAAGTCCACAGCTGAAGCTTTAAAAACTTCAGCCATAAAGCTGTCGATGGTCATCACCTGAAAATCACTGTAATTGCTCAGTATGGATTCCAGAACTTTTTCAGCTCTCGACTTAAGGTTTTCTTTTTGTATGGTGACCAGCTCCAGAATCTGAGCAACCATGTCCGGTTTTGTCTCGAAGTAGCAGTCTTTTAGCCAGCCGATAATTCTTGACTTCATTTCCTTGGCTGCGTTGCGAGTGAAGGTGATGGCCAGTATCTGGCGGGGCAGGTTGTTTTTTATCCGCTCGGAGAGCAGGAATTGAGTAAACCTCATGGTCAAGGCGTGGGTTTTCCCAGTTCCGGCTGAAGCTTTGAGCAGAATGAATTCAGGAAAGCAGATGTCTGAATCTTTTGGCAGAATGTTTTCCCTCGGCATCCTTAGTATTTTACTTGAAAGCAAGCTTTCTTGGAATAAAAAAAGTGGAAAAGCGCGGAAGTTTCTTTATAAAGCCTTCGAAAACAGGGTGGAGAGGAAAGTGAAAATGGAAAAGCCAATCAACATGACTCCAAGGATAAAAAGCATTTTTTTAAAGGTTTTTTCTTGTAGCTTTGATTGGTAATGGGAAACAAAACGAACCAGAAAAAAATACCAGACCAGGGCACCCAGACCGCAGAACAGAGCAAAAAAAGCAGCTGGCCAGAGTCCTTTTTTAAGCAAGCCATGGGCGGTAACAGCACCAGCGATGGCTATCCAGAAGGCGTAAAGAGATGGATTGGAAATATAAAGCAGGAGAACGCCGAACAACGGCCGGGGGGTTTTAGAACTGTTCCGGGTTTTTTCTCCATTAAGTTTGAAAACCTTAGCATCGTAAAAAAGCTTCAGTCCTAAGAAAAGCAAAACTACGCCAGCAGCCAGCTTCAGCCAGTGGCTGTATTGAGAAAGGTTAATGGAAATATGGAAAAAACCTACCAGAGCCACCAGACAGTAAGTCGAGTCGAGCAGGGCAGTAGCCAGTCCGGCTAACATCCCATGAAAAAAGTCGCGTTTGAGTGTCTGAGAAATTATGTAAATGTTAACCGGGCCAACCGGAACAGCGGCAAAAAAGCCAATGAAAAAACCGATTAGAATAAACATCCGGGTATCCTGGTTGAAATAAGAAAATAAAAATACATTAAAATAGGTGGTTAATCAAGAGAAGATAAAAAGCTGTGGCTATCTTAAATTAATTTTCCTTCCTTCTCTTGGGGGGGACCGATTGAGGCTCTGGCCAGGTTGTTATCTATAAAGAAGACTTACATCTTGGGGATATTGGTGTCAGTCGATTCTTCTTCTAAGTCGTTTTCAATTCCGAGCAGCTTGGCGATTCCATCATAGACCATTTTCAGAGATTTCTTTTGTTCCTGAAGCTGAGCCAGAGTCTGCCGGACACGCTGTAATTCTTTTTCTACTTCGGCATCGATAGCCGCCAGCTGGGAACGAACATCTTCCAGAGTCTTCTTGTAAAGTTCTTCTTGTTCTTTGGAGATGCCCATCTTTTTGACTCCTTTTTTCTCCCTGTTATTTATTTAATCCGAAACCAATGGTTATTGGTTTCCACACCCTTACTTTAACACCATCTTTTTCTGCTGGCAAGAACTTCCATTTTTTTACTGCATTGATGGCTTCTTTCTCCAGGGCCACCGAGCCCCTTATTCCCCGGATCACGACTACATCTAAAACCTCGCCGGTTTCAGAGATCAAGACATTAAGGATAACGTTGCCCTTAATGCCCATTCTTCTATCAGCTTCAGGATAGACAGGTTCAACAGTTTTTATTACCTTAGGTTCGACATCAACCATGGACAGTGGAACCAGGTCACCGGTCTTGGGCTTTTGAACCGGAATTGCCACTGGCTGTTCTTCGACCTTGGTTTCAGGAGTTTGATTGGATTTTTCTTTGCTGGAACCTTGTTCTGGAGAGATGGGAGTAACACCGGATTCGGCCAGGTTGACCTGTCCTGCTGTCTGGCTGTGGTTAATGTTCACTGCCAGCTGCGGAGTTTCCTTAGGCATGATTGGGGCAACTGCTGTCGGAGTCGATTCGATCTTGTTGATGGTTTTTCCTGCTGGACTGGAATTTCTGCTATTTTTATTGATGGCACCGCTGGAATTGTTACCAGACTGAGCTTTTTGGTCGCGATAGGCGGTCATCTGATTCTCAATCTCTTTGTTCAAATCCTGTTCAGAAGGCTGCGCTTTTGGCTGACCTGAATCAACCGTCTGCAGGGCGGCAACTTGATTGCTGGGTTGACCGGAAAAAGTTGTAGTATCTTTCTTTTTCATGCTCAAGATAGCTACTACCGCCACGATTGCCAGAGCTGCAGCGGCAATCCCGATAAATTTTCCAGAGGACTTTTTTTTGATTTCTGCTTCTTCTTTTTCTTCAATGAATCCCTTGAAAGGTGTAGCTACTGGAACCGAAACCGAACTGGGCTTTTCTTCAGTTTGAGCTGAGGCTGGCTTTGGCTCAATTTTCGGTTCAGGTCTGGCTTCAATTTTTGGCTCAGACTTTGATTCCAGTTTTGCCGATTCTGCCTTCCTCTGAGCCACAGGCTCAACAGGTGGAGAAGGTTTTTTTATTGCTTCGGTCCCAGGAGTTCCAGCTGTGGTTACCGGTTCCGCCTTTTTTGGTTCAAGGGGTTTTGAGGTGGGGTGCTCTTTTTCTATTCTGCCAGCCGCAGCCGAAACCGGCTTTGGTTCGCTTTTGGTAGTCTCGCTGATTATATCTTTCAGCTTGGATTTGAGAATCAAATCGACTTCATCATCCTTAGATTTGGTTCCTCCCTGGGCAGCTTCTTCTGTGATGGTTTTTTCTACTGGTTTAACTTTTTCGGTTGGCTTCCTGTCAGGTATGGTCATCGAGAGAGCTTCTTTCAGAAGTTTATCCAGGTCTTCTTCAGCAGGCGAAGCGGCTTTCCTGGTTTCAGGTTTGCCGATCAATTCATAGACCTTATTCAGCAGCTCATCCAGATTGATAGGCTTTTCAAAAAAGGCAGAGGCTCCCAGACTTTTGAGGGCTTCGGTCTTATAGGCTGCGTCTTTATAAATTCCGGTGACGATTATAACCGGGGACTTTTTGGTTGGATGGGAAGTGATTCTGGAGCACAGTTCAAACCCATGGAATTTTGGCAGCATAGCTTCCATAATCACCAGATCAGGATGAACTTCTGAGAATTTTTCGAATCCAGCTGCACCATCAGAAGCTGTAATAACTTCATAGCCTTCATCAGTCAGGCTTCGTGATAGAAATTTAATGAACTCACTATCGAAGTCTATCAACAAAATTTTCTTTTTCGCCATGGTCCTACCCTCTTCCAGAAATTAACCCTTTGCAGGGTTTCGGCCAATGCAGCTTATCTATCTCACGAAGGAGACTCATCTTCAATCACCCTTAGGGGTGATTTTCTGGATGAAATTTCCCCTCAGTTCATAGTTGTAACCTCAACTATTAAAGATGATTTCTAATTATACAAAAAAATTGCAAGTTTCACCACCGGAATTAATCTCCTCTTGTTTTTCTACCAGAATCTGCAGGATTTCTAACTCATCCGCTTCAAACCAGATTAATTGGCAATGATAACATTTATAAACAGGAATCAGATAATAATAGCTGAAAGGTTTTACCGTCAGCTGCAACCCGCATTCCGGGCACAAAAGTAACTTCTTAGGAAAAAGGGCAGAAGGCTTTTTTCCCGGATTCAGGATGGCTTCCCAGTATAACTTAGCTTTGGCCTTGAGTTTTTCAGAAAAATTAAGCTCTTTTCTGGCAAAAATCTTTTCCAAATCATCCATTCTGACCAATCTTCCCTGGCAGATCTGGCAGGTTTTTATTCTGACCCCTTCATACAATGATTCGATTAATACTGATTGGCAGAGCGGGCATTTGTTGAATAAATCCTGGCTTATCGGTTGATTCTTTAACTGGTTGTACAGAGCAAACCTGACCTGCGGGAATTCCCGGGCCCTGCCTTCCTGGTTTTCCTGAACGTTTTTGACTCTTATGGCTGGAGTGAACAAGGGAAGAGTGATCAGGGCTCCAAGAGTATATGGTCCTTCCCATTTCCCCTGGGCATTCTTTATCAGCCAGATTTTCTCTTTGTCTAAATTTTGTGTAGCTCTTTCCTGAAGATTTTTGATCAGCTCTCTTCTTTCCCGGCCGAGCTCTTCAATAGATTTAATTTCAGGTCTGGTGTTTTTCCTGATTTCTTCCTGAGCTCTGATTCCTTCAATCAATTCTTTTATCGTTATATGAGACATTTCAGTTAGGACTTTTAACCTTTTTCTCACCGGTGGATGAGTGTTAAAAAGCTTACTCCAAGTGGTTTCAGTGATGTCTCTGGAATCTGGTGGGACCAAAAAGAGAGGAGTAAACAGTGTGCTGTCTCCAAGATAGGAGTTAGCAATCTGAGCTTTATAGATGATTCTGGCCAGAGCTAAAGGGTTGCGACTTAGTTCCACGGCTGTAGCATCAGCCAGGAATTCCCGGTTCTGACTGATGATGGTGATGAAAAAGTGGATAAGAAGATAGGATAATAGACCTGTTAGATAGATCAGCGGGTAACGGGCTTCTTTTCTTGATGACCTGGTCAGAACATCGGCTCCATAACTTTCTCTCTCTTTTTCCGATGATTCCATCAGTTTCTCATAGAAAGCAGAGATGGAACAGATGAGGGTCAGGAGAAAAGTATCACCTTTCAAGATATGAGCCACTTCGTGTGCCACCACTGCCTGAAGTTCATCGCGGCTGGCTTCGGCCAGAAGCCCTTCAGTCACCACCACTGTTGGTATATTGTCTTTATCGATTAGAGACAGCGAGTTGATATTCACCGTAGGGATGACATAGGCTTTGATTTGGGGTAGGCCTGAAGATATTCTCATCTCGTCAACCACATTAAGAAAACTCAGATGATAGCGGTCTTGCGGGTCGGGAGGGTAAGCTCGGAGATTGGTCAGGATATAATTGACTCCATCTTTTCTGGCCTGAAAAAAGTTGATCATGGCTATGACAGCTGAAAGCAGAAAGACCGCGGCTGTATATTTGTAGAAGTAGATTGAGGAAAAAAGTTTGAAAGCAGGAAGAAACAGCCTCAGACTGAGAAGGACAGCAGCAGAAATCAGACCAATTGTCAGAAGGTAAAATATCAGGAGAAGCAGAAAAAGAAGAGCAGAGACCTTCCTCTGCTTTTTCTGGATTTCCCAGTAAGAAATCGGGATCTGAGTGGTAGATTTATCCATTATTAAATCCTTATCGAATTTTACAATTTAAAACAAAAAAAGAAAAGATGATTTGCACCCAGGTCAGATCTGGTATAAATCTTTAAAGTCATCATTAAGTTAGCCGGCAATCAATAAACGGGGAGGTGTAATAAAACTCTGGACTTTTATTATTAAAACTCTGGTATTATTAAGACTCTGGCTTAAAACCACGGAATACCATCTTTTGAAGGCACTCTGATTAGAAATCAAATTTTTCTGGAAGAGAGGTCATTGCCTATATCCATAAATGGGAAATGTGGATGTTAGAAATGTGTTTCCAACAGGAAATAAAAAAGGGGAAGCGATGGCTCGCTTCCCCTTTTCGATCAAAAATGAGGTTAGAAAGAGTATCTTACTCCAAGTCGGAAGACCCTGGGATCAGTCAGAGCAGTCATCTCGCCAAACTGAACCCGTTTTCCGGAAATAGTGGTGTAATTGCTGGAAACGGTATAAACGCTGGTGGGGATGGCCACATTGGTTACGTTGAAGATATCACAGAATAAGCCAAGCTGTCCGGCTTTGAAAGGCAGTCGGAAGGTTTTTTCAACTCTCAGATCGAGCAGGGTCAACCAGGGCAGGCTTCTGGAACCACGCTTTTCAGCATAGATAGTAGTTGTCCCCTGGGGCAGGCTCAAACCAAGGTCAACACTTCTGACCTGGCGGGCATAACGCTGACCATCGAGAGCCCGGTAATAACCGCTGATGAAAATGCCCCACGGTCCCTGCCACATAGCCTGAACTTTGAACTGATTACGTCTTTCATAAGCGAAGTTGCCTAAGGCGTTAATATGGGTATTGGGGTTGTCAAAATAACCCTGGCCGGACCAGCTATCACCAAAATCTGTACCAATCAGACCGCGGGACTTCTGCCAGACATAGGAGACCATGGCTGACCAGCGATGAGAGAATCTCTTGTTCAAAGTAATTTCTACACCATCATAGTCTCTATTAGCTCCTGGAGGATTGGTCACAAATTCTCTTGAAGCTGTTTGCATGTTATCAGTTCTTTTCCAGAAGGTTACTGTGGTGTTAGTGTATGGGTCAGTAGCCGTTACTGGGGCATAGATTTTCCAGACAGCGGGATCAAAAATAGCATCATGACCTTTTACCGTATAAAGCGCCTTATAATATTCATAATCCAGAGCATTGAGGTTAACGTCTTCGATCAAATTGCGGTCCCATTTGTGGATGTATCTTACTCCAAAGCGGGTATCAGGTAAGATTTCTCTTTCAATACCGATGATAAACTCATCAAGGTAGGGAGATTTCAAATTGGGGTCCATGATAGAACCAGCTGTGGCGCTGAAATTGTACATTAACTTGTTAGGATCAGGGATGTAAGGCAAAGAATTTGGGTCAGAAGGATCATAATCAGGATTCGGAATATAGTGGACTCTCCAGGAGATGAAGCTATTGGGGTTAACGGTAACAAACCACTGCATAATGTTGGCAATGTAGTAACGGCAGAAGCTAACCTTCAGGGCAGTCTTGCCGTCACCGGTCAGATCGAAAGCCGCTCCGAGCCGGGGAGCAATGGTGTTCCAGATAATCGGTTTAAATGACTCCTGGACTCTGGGGTCATAAGTAACATTGTTATAAGTGACAGGAGTCCGGTCAAGTCCCTGTTTGGGAATAATCCCTTCCTGATGGTCAAAGCGGAAGCCAATGTTTAGAGTTAGACGGGAAATTGGCGACCAGGTATCCTGGATAAAACCGCCAATGACTATTTTCCGGTCTTTCCGGATAAAGTCCTGGTAATTGGTCATATACGGATAAGTGGAGGTGTAGAGCATGGTGCTTATGAGCTGGTCATAGGTAAGGGGACCGACGGTACCGGCAGGAGCCTGAACATAGAAGAAAGGACCATAGCCGTATTTGTCGCGATTATGTCTTCTCCAGCGGCTATCCCAGGAATACTCAAATTCAGCACCAGCTTTGAATTCATGACGACCAAGCCAATCGTCGACAAAATAAGTTACATCAGTCAGAGCTTGGAAACGATTCCGGCTATAAATATCATCATAACCATAGCTTCCATACCGGTAATAAGTTCGAGTATCATAGGTCCAAACCTTGTCATTTTTCGCCATCAGGTTAAGAGCATAATCCATATAACCGGCTTTCAGGTTCATGTACAGGTTAGAGTTGAAGAAGTGGGTCAATTGGAAATTATAAGTGTAAATCGGAGTGGTCTGTTTCCAGGTAGTGTCAACTGATTGGTAGGCGCTGGCACCTCGATGATTTCTAATGTAATCGGAGAAGTTAAAAGAAAGGACGATTCTATCCTTCTTGGTAGCCTGAATGGTTAATTTGACAAAAGGCATCGGCCGTTTGTAGTCCAGAGGAACCTGATTGGGCTGGTCATAGGGATAGCCAAGAGAGAATGCCTGAGTCTTCTGGTAGGAAAAATTGGTGAAGAACCAGATTTTATCCTTGATTATTGGACCACCGAGGTTGACAGCTGGTTCCAGGTCATAATCAAAGCCACCGGTCTGTCCTTCAAAAATAGTTCCTTTGGTGTTGGTGCTCTGCATATCTTTATTGCGATAATAGAAGCTGGCCGAGCCACTGAACTTATTTCCCCCCGACCTGGTGACCACGTTGATCACACCCCCACGGACGCTGCCGTATTCAGCCGGTAAACCACCAGTCTGAATAGAGAGTTCTTCCATAACGTCCAAACCGAAGGTTCCGGCCTGGGTTCCGGTGACCGGGTCGGTGACATTCACGCCGTCGATGTTGTAGGTGTTATCTCTTTCAGAGCTGCCGTGAACTGTGCTGGAAGTGACCCCAGGCGCCATGTTGAAGAAAGCGCCGAGGTTTCTGGCCGCCGGCAGGCTCTGGAGAACTTCCCTGGTCAAGCTGGCGGTAAGTGAAGTTCTCTGAATGTCAACTGTGGGAGCCTGGCCGGTAACGATCACGCTTTCTTCGATGGCGGATTGTTCCAGGGTAACATCCAGAGTGGTGGTCACGCCGACGTTAACCTTAATTCCTTCGCGGACTAAGGTTTTGAACCCCTGGAGTTTGAAGGTCACGGTGTATTCACCAGGTGGTAGAGCCGGGAAGCGATAGTGACCGCGTTCGGTGGTCACCATGTTCATTTCGCCCATCAAAGCCGGAGATTTGATGGTCACCGTCACCCCAGGCAGAGGTTGTTTATCCTGGTCGTAGACAGTACCATTCAGAGTTCCGGTCTGGGTAATCTGAGCCCCGGCAAAAATTGCCAAACAGAAAAATAAGCTCGTGAAAATGATTACTTTTCTCATTTAACCTCCTCCCTCGCTTGGAAAAATTTAGCAAAAAGATAGGAACGAAAAATTTTTAATATTAGCCCCTCCGTTTTTGATTCTCACCTCCTTTTCTTAAAATAAACCTTTAAGGGAACAACCCTCAAGTCCCTTTATAATAATCAGGTCTTTGCCCTCTATTAATCGATCTCATTTCATTCATTTGCGTTAATTAAAGTAAGAAAAAAAAGATTCTTTGTCAAGAAGAATTTTTCTAATCTATTGCCTAAATAGATTAAGTTGGATAACATATCAATCTTCATCTAAGCGCCCGTAGCTCAGCTGGATAGAGCGAAGGACTTCGAATCCTGAGGTCGGGAGTTCGAATCTCCCCGGGCGCGTTTTTTTCTTATAAAAAAAAGATTCTATTCACGAAATTCTTATATTTGACATCATCGGCCCTGAAGCTTAAATTTATCGGGGAGGGGAAAATGGATAAATTCGAAGAAAAGGAGTATCCTCTTTCCCCTGTTTCTAGGAAACTGGTCGAACTAATCGAAAAAAACGCCCAGGAACTCACCAGAGCCTACCTTCAAGAACTTAAAAGCCATCCTCGTATGCCGACTTACCAATCATTTCCTGAACAGGAAGTGTATGAGCGAGCTTATCTTGTTTTCAGTCAATTAGGCCGGTGGATTTCTTTTGAGCTGGAATCAGATGAGATGAAAAAATACTGGATTGAACTCGGGAAAAAAAGGCGTCTGGAAGGTTTTGCCCTTCCAGAAATTTTTCTGTCTCTCTGCCTCCTCAGGAAGCAACTCTGGAACAAAATTCAATCCGAAGGCTTACTGGACAATGTCCTTGACCTTTATCAGGCTCTGGAATTGTATAATCGGATTGTAACTTTCTTTGACCGGGCCTTATATTATGCTATCTTAGGTTACTTCAGCTAAAATTTCCTTTCCAACATTCTGGAATGATGGAATCCGAAGGCGATGAAGATTTCTTTTGCTGAAATTAGAAACCAGCTCGGCGGGTTCTCTCAAAAAACAAAAACAGGAATTTACCTTCATTATCCTTTTTGCCTGTCGAAATGTCCTTACTGCCATTTTTACAGTCTAACTGGAGACATAGAGCTTCACCGCCGCTGGCTGGATACCATTAAAAAAGAGATCAGGGCTGCTTCTGAAAAGCTTTCTGACTTACTGGTCATAGACACCATCTACTTTGGGGGAGGAACTCCGTCTCTTCTGAAACCCGAGGAAATCAGGGAAATACTGGAGCGTCTGCGCGAAAGCTTTCCTGCAGAATTGACTGAGGTCACCCTTGAAGCCAATCCTGATAGCTGCGAAAAATGGCTTTGGGGCTGGCGGGAAGCAGGGGTGAATAGGCTGAGCGTCGGAGCTCAATCTTTTGATGACGAAGTCCTAAGAATTCTGGGAAGAAGACATTCAGCCGAGAAAACCTGGAAGTTTATCAGAAAAGCCAGGGCCGCTGGCTTCGAAAACATAAATCTTGACCTGATGATCGGGATTCCCGGTGAAACTTCAGACACCGTTAAAACTAACCTTGAGGCTCTAAATGAACTGAAGCCAGAACATGTTTCGGTCTATTTACTGGAAGAGCTCGAGCGGGTTCCTTTTAGAGGTATCTGGGAGAAGAACCCTGTGTCAGATGAGGAACTGGTGCAGAGATATCAAGAATACAGACAGGGTTTACAGCAGGTAGGCTACAAACAATATGAGATTTCTAATTTTTCTCAACCCGGGTACCGCTGTCAGCATAATTTGAAATACTGGCAGTATCAGCCATTCTTAGGCTTTGGCCCTTCGGCCGCTTCTCACCTTGGCCCTGTCCGCTGGCAAAACGTAGCTGAATTGAAATCATGGCAGATGGCCGTAACCTTTGAATTACTGGATGTTGCTGAGATTATTATTCTGAACCAAGAAAAGTCCGTGGCTGAGCGACTGGCTTTTGGTTTAAGACTGGCTGATGGGATTAACTGGAAAAAATTAAAAAAAGAATATCCCTTTTTCGATTTTTCAGAATTTGAAAAAAAGATTTCGGAATTAGTGTCTCTTGGCAGTCTGAAGTTTTCTAAATCGCATTTGAGGATACCTCCAGAAAAATTCCTCATAGCCAATTCAATCCTTGCGGAACTGATCTTTTGATGATAAAAATAAATTAATATTTCTCGTTGCCTTTTGAAAAGCTGAAATGGGCCGGAATGTCCGTCTTTTTTCCTATGCCAATCTTATAAACCCGGCTGTTGGATCTGGCCAAGAACCTCTAGCAGCGGGGAAAGGCCGCTTGCCTTCTACTGATTTCCCAGATAGAATAGCAAAAAATGAGAGGTGGAAATGGACGGGAAAAAGATAAAGGTCAGCTGTTTTAACTGTGGTCAGACTAATTATTATCCAGAAAATGCTGGAGACAAAAAGGTTATCTGTGGCCGGTGCCATAGCCCGCTTCCCAGGCCAGGAGATGTCCTGGAAGTGGATCCAGTCCAGGCTCTTAGTCTCATTTCCAGGTCGAGTCTACCTGTTCTGGCTGATTTTTATTCTTATAATTGCGGTCCATGTCTGATGATGGCCCCGCTTCTGGAAAGATTGGCCCGGAGGAGGGCAGGAGAACTTATGGTCATTAAAATCGATGTAGATAAATATCCAGAAATGGCTGCTCAACTCGGCATCCAGGCTGTGCCAACTTTCATCGTTTTCCACAAGAATGCTGAGAGGGGAAGGGTTTCAGGAGCAATGCCGGAGACCGACCTGGCTCTGTGGGTAGCTAAGCTGGCCTGAATTTCTGAAGATTATTGCCTGAATTCCGTGGGGAAATATCCACGTTTATGCTTGACCTGATAGCCAGGATTGTTTTTTATCTGAACCTGAATCTCTCTGAATCCTGAACTCGCCGATGGTCTTTCGGTTTGATAATAAATTAAATAATAAGCCGAAGCATTTTCGACCGATTTTTTTAAGCCTTCAATGGCGTTAGAGGTGTTATCCGAAACTCCACCGGTATATTGAGCGGCCTCATTCAGGGCTTCATAGATGTCTTCTGACTGTTCATTCATCACCACTCCGGTGATTCTCTCGGGTTTTTTGTTCAGGTAGATAAAATTGAAAATTGCTCCGGAATCAGCCAGAGCCCGGCTGATGATTTCTTTGTCCACCTTAGCTTCGCGGCGGTAAAACTGGAATAGTTCCATCAACATGTTGATGATGTGAGGATAATCCTGGTACATGGACATCATTTGATTTAGAATCCTGGGGCTGATTTCCGGCCTGAACTCTCTTTGGTAGAAAAAGATGACCACATTGTTCCCCGGCGATTTCTTTAGAGAACGAGAAAACAACAGAAAGCGATTCTGGTCAACCAGTCTGAGGCTATCCAATTTTTCCAGGGTCTCTTTATAGCGGGGGAGAAGATATTCAATAGTGAAATCTTCCGTGGTTATGTCTGATTCGGTTTCCACATCAGGGTCAATCCCAGCCGATTCGCCACCATATTTAACCATGGCCCGGGTGATCTTTTTCAGGTCTTTAAGAACATTGTTGTATTCGCGGTTGCCCTGAATAATATCAGACCTCATGATGTTCTGTAATTCCTGGCTGATGTAGTTTTTTGGTCGGCCGGATAAAGTTTCAGGATGAAATCGGTAAATTTTTATCGGAGTGATTAAAGTCAGGGTATCTCCTGGCAAAAAATAATTATTTATCAGATGGTCTATGGCTTCTCCCAGTTTTTTGTCATAATCGCTGGCCTGAACCAGAATAAAATAATTTTTATTTAGGCTGATTGGATAACGCTTTTCTTCGAAAATTC
Organism: Candidatus Aminicenantota bacterium; assembly: GCA_014360015.1. Taxonomy (GTDB): domain Bacteria; phylum Acidobacteriota; class Aminicenantia; order Aminicenantales; family Saccharicenantaceae; genus Saccharicenans. The sequence continues at coordinate 68,908 of JACIYJ010000001.1, forward strand.
TGGTGAGATTAAGTTTATCGACAAGATAGATGGCTTCAATTTTCCTGGGAAGACCATCTTCCAGAACCTCAAAATCATCAACAGTCAGATTGCTGATGAAATTATGCTGTTTGAGCACTCTAACCATCACTGAAGCTGAATATTCTGCTCCTGCTTGCTGGTTGTTGGAAGTCTGCTGAGGATAAATAATTCCTGGAACCACCAGAATTAACAGGTAAAAAAGAAAAAGAGATTTAAGGTTCATTATTTCCCCCTCCCGAGTAATGGATAGTTTGATGAGCGCAAATTGTTTACTTCTTAAAAAAAAAGAATGCCGAAGAGGGGACTCGAACCCCTACTCCCATTTTTGCGGGAACTAGCCCCTCAAGCTAGCGTGTCTGCCAATTCCACCACTTCGGCATTCCATCTTATTTCTTTACTTTTTAGTCTGATCTTCTGTTTTTTGTTCAGATTTTTGCTTCGTGGTCTGAGTTTCAGTTACAGCTTTCTCCTCAGTTTTTGGCTTGGGCTGAGTGGCAGCCGGGGTTTCTTTGGTTGGGATGCTTTTTACCACGGAAGAAGTTCTACCTGAGAGAATCCACAGGCCGAGTGAAGTTACCATGAAGAGGATAGCACAAACTGTGGTAATCTTACCAAGAAGAGTTTGAGCTCCGCGCGGACCAAATGCTGTCTGGCTGCCCACACCACCAAAAGCACCGGCCAGGTCAGCTGCTTTACCTGATTGCAGGAGAACGGCCAGAATCAGCACTAAGCAAATGATAACGTGAAGAATAACCAGTAATGTTGTCACTTTTATCCCTCATTCTTGCGGACAGCTTCTCTGGCTATGGCCAGAAACGACTCAGCTTCGAGAGAAGCTCCGCCAACTAAAAATCCATCCACATCCTTTTCCCGTATAAGAGAAAAGGAATTAGCTGGTTTAACTGAACCGCCGTATAAAATTATAGCACAAGAAGTCTGAGTTTTTCCATACCTCTCAGCGATTAAATTTCGGATAAATGAATGAACTTCTTCAGCCTGTTCGGGGGTAGCGTTCCGGCTTGTACCAATGGCCCAGATGGGCTCGTAAGCTAAGATGATTTTCTGAAAATCTTGGGGAGAAAGAGTAAAGACGCTCTTTTCCAGCTGGCTGCTGATTTTTTCGAGAGTCTGCCCTTTTTCTCTTTCTTCAAGCGTTTCACCGATGCAGACTATGGGTGTGAGATTGTGGCGTAAGGCCGCCAGAACTTTTTTTCTGACGGTCTCATCAGTTTCACCAAAATACTGCCTTCTCTCCGAATGCCCGATGACCACAAATTCGCAACCGGCCTCTTTCAGCTGGAGCGGAGAAATCTCGCCAGTAAAAGCGCCTTGGTCTTCCCAGAAAACATCCTGAGCCCCGACCTTAATTTCAGTCCCTTCCACCGCTTTTTTGACTTCACAGATGGCAGTAAAGGGTGGAATCAGGATTAAAGTGGCTTCCCGAACCTCAGCTGCTTTGCTGGCAATTTCCGCGGCCAGACTTCTGGCTTCAGTTATGGTCTTGTGCATTTTCCAGTTACCAGCAACGACTGGTTTTTTCAGGCTGTCCATTCCTAAAACACTCCAGTGGATCACTCTAAAGCTTCTATGCCGGGCAAAGTTCCATAGGCCACAAATTCCAGAGAAGCACCACCGCCAGTAGAAATATGGCTGATCTTGTCGGCTACTCCAGCTTTCTGGATAGCAGCTATAGAATCGCCGCCACCGACCACTGACAGAGCTCCGGATACAGCCACAGCCTTAGCTATTTCCATAGTACCTTTAGAAAAAGCTTCCACTTCGAACACCCCGAGCGGCCCATTCCAGAAAATGGTCCTGGCAGCTTTTATCTGGTTTTTGTATTCTTCGATGGTTTTTGGTCCAATGTCCACTCCAATCAAATCATCAGGCAGGGGATAAGAATCGGCGATTTTGGCTATTTCCTTGCTTTCGATGGAAGCAGTCAGAACATGGTCAAGGGGCAGGAGGAATTTGACCCTGTTTTCTTCTGCTTTTTTCATTATTCCTCTGGCAATTTCCAGCTTGTCGTCTTCAACCAGTGATTTTCCAACCTGTTTTCCCTCGGCTTTAAGGAAGGTATAGGCCATAGCCCCTCCGATTAGCAGGGCATCAGCTTTGGTCACTAAGCTTTCCAGAACGGGAATTTTATCCTCGATTTTAGCTCCGCCCAGAATGGCCACGTAGGGCTTTTCCGGGTTATGAGTAATTTTGCTCAAGTAATCTATTTCTTTCTTCAGCAGATAACCAGCCGCTTTTTCTTTGATGTAAGAAGCAATCCCGACGACCGAAGCATGAGCTCGGTGGCAGGAACCGAAAGCATCGTTGACGAAGACCTGGCAGCCTTCAGCCAGTTTTTTTGAAAATTCGGAGTCATTGTCAGTTTCCTGTTTGTAAAAGCGGACATTTTCCAGAAGGAGGAGTTGGCCTTCTTTCAATCCAGCTTTCAGCCTGTTAACTTCATCGCCGATGACATCAGGAGCCATAATGATTTTTGTCCCGGGAAGAAGCTGTTCTAAGCGGGCAGCCACGGGTTTGAGACTCATTTTGGGGTTGAACTGCCCCTTGGGTCGGCCAAGATGGGAAGCCACTACCAGTTTGGCTCCTTTTTCCAGCAGATATTTAATAGTCGGGAGAGAAGCCTGGATGCGGGTGTCATCGCGGATATTCAGGTTTTCATCTAAGGGAACGTTGAAATCTACGCGAAGAAAAACAGTCTTGCCCTTAACCTCAATTTCTTCCAGAAATTTCATTTTATCCTCCTTGGAGGCTCATTTCTTCATGATGTATTTAACCAGATCAACCAGCCGGCAGGAATAACCCCACTCATTGTCATACCAGGCCATAACCTTAACCAGATTCTTTTCAATGACCTTGGTTGACAGAGCATCAACAATGGCTGAATGAGGATTGGACATAAAATCAACTGAGACTAAGGGCTCTTCAGTATATTCAATGATGCCTTTGAGTTTTCCTTCGGCTGCAGCTTTTAAGGCGGCGTTGACTTCTTCAGCCGTTGTTTCTTTTTTGACCACTGCCACCAGGTCGACCAGCGAAACATTAGGAGTGGGAACTCTGATGGCGATGCCGTCAATTTTCCCTTTAAGTTCAGGCAGCACCAGGCCAACAGCTTTAGCTGCACCAGTCGTAGTTGGAATCTGAGAGACAGCTGCAGCTCTGGCCCTTCTCAAATCCTTGTGCGGAGCATCGAGGATTCTCTGGTCGTTGGTGTAAGCGTGAATAGTGGTCATAAAAGCTTTTTCTATGCCAAAATTTTCATGGATGACTTTGGCTACAGGAGCCAGGCAGTTAGTGGTGCAGGATGCATTGCTGATCAGGTGGTGTTTGGCCGGATCATAAACATCCTCATTCACCCCCATGACGATGGTTACATCCGGATCAGTGGCCGGTGCGGAAACGATGACTTTTTTAGCTCCTCCGATTTCAATATGTTTGATGGCATCGGGTCTTTTGGTGTATTTACCGGTGGATTCGATGACCACATCAACGCCCAGATCTTTCCAATTAAGCCCGGAAATATCTTTTTCCGCCAGAACTTTTATGGGCTTGCCGTTAAGAATGATGGAATCTTCAGTGGCTTTGATATCTTCTTTAAAAGTACCGAGAACTGAATCATATTTGAGCAGATGGGCCAAGGTTTTAGCATCAGTTATATCGTTTACTGCCACATATTCCAGTTCAGGGTCCTTATAAGAAGCCCGGAGCATATTTCTGCCGATGCGGCCAAACCCGTTTATGCCTATTCTGATAGCCATAGAAAACCTCCTTGTAAGGATAATTGATTAATTGTTTTTTTTGAATTTATCATATATTTCAATTTTTATCAAGCCAGGTTGATATAAAGAATATCACAGAGTTGCAGTAGATATATTCCCAAAACAATACCATTTTCCTGTAATTGAGCTTCCAGAGTTTTCTCAGGCGAAAAATCTTTGGTTCGAAGAAACGATTTTCGCTTATCATCATTTGTTTAATGGTTTTTTTGTGAAAGTCAAATTCTGGTTCGAACTTTAAAGATTGGCCAGAAAGCCTGGTTTTATTTATCCGAAGAATTTATGATAAAATCTAAAAAGTCGAGGTTAGGAATGAAAGTTCTGACCGCTGCTCAAATGAGACAGATAGACCGGCAAACAATTGAAGAGATTGGCATTCCCGGAACCGTTCTGATGGAGAATGCCGGACTTCAGGTAACCAGCGTTCTGCGGGACGAGCTCGGGGTGGATTCGGGAAAGCGAGTGGTAGTTGTGGCCGGGAAAGGCAATAACGGCGGCGATGGTCTGGTGGTAGCCCGCCATCTTTTCAATCAGGGTGTTGACTGCCCGGTATTGCTCATCGGTTCGATGGATGAAGTCAGGGGAGATGCGGCTTTAAACTTAAAAATTGCCAGAAAGATAGGTGTCCGGGTCATTGAAATTAAAGACCTGCCCGCCTGGAAAAAGCACAAGAAATTGCTTGGGGAAACTCCCATCGTAGTTGATGCTCTTTTCGGGACAGGGCTTTCCAGTCCGCTTGGAGGTTTATATGCTGAAGTGGTCAAAGATATAAATGAATCTGGGGCTTTGGTGGTCTCAGTGGATATTCCTTCAGGCCTTTCTTCTGATACTTTTGAAATAATCGGTCCCTGTGTTCAGGCTGATATTACAGTAACTCTGGGAGCGCCGAAAATTGCCCATCTATTTCCGCCAGCTGAAGACTATGTCGGTGAATTGATCGTAGCCGATATCAGCCTCCCGCCTTTTCTTTTTGATAATCCTGAACTCAAGCTGGAGCTGATTGAAATTGAATCTCTTGTGCCTTATTTTCAGCCCAGGAAAAGAGATACTCATAAAGGCACTTACGGTCATCTGCTGGTAGTGGCTGGTTCTTATGGTAAAACTGGAGCTGCGGCCATGGCCGGCAAAGCTGCCCTAAAAATGGGTGCCGGACTGGTGACCGTGGCCACGGCTGAAAGCTGTTTGCCAGCAGTTGCCCGCACCATGCCCGAGCTGATGACCGAACCACTGCCTGAAACTGAAGCTAAGACCATCTCAGAAAAAGCTTTGTCCCGGGTGCTGGAGCTTCTGCAGGGAAAAGATGCTCTTCTCTTAGGTCCTGGTCTTTCCACTCATCCTTCGACTTCAGCTCTTGTCCTTTCTCTTCTGGATAAATTGAAAAAGTCAAATATTCCGGTGGTGATAGATGCCGATGGTTTGAATATTATCGCTGCTAAACCTGAAGTTCTTGGCTCACTTCCAAGGAAGACAGTGTTAACGCCGCATCCGGGAGAATTCTCGCGGCTAACCGGCCTTAGTACCGCTGAGATTCTTAAACGCAGACTGGAACTTGTTCCAGAGTTTGCTCAGAAAAACAACGTTCATCTGGTTTTAAAAGGCTACCGCTCTCTAATTGCTTCGCCCGAGGGCCGGGTGATGATCAATCCCACCGGTAATCCTGGAATGGCTACAGGCGGAACAGGTGATGTCCTCTCTGGTCTGATCGCTTCTGAAGTCATGCAAGTTGAGGACCAGCTTCAGGCCGTGGTCAATGCAGTCTTTGTCCATGGATTGAGTGGAGACCTGGCTGCAGAGAAAATTGGAGAGAAAAGCCTGACAGCTACTGATTTGATTAAATTCTTGCCTGAAGCCATCAGGTTCATTGCCGCGGGTGGAGAAGATGAAACAGGATTTGATTGAATTAACGGCTAAAACTTATTCAGAAGAAGACACCCTTGAGCTGGCTCAAAAGCTTGGCCAGCTTTTTGTCGGCGATGAAGTAGTTCTGATTACCGGAGAACTTGGTGCAGGTAAAACCGTTTTTGTCAAAGGACTGGCTGCCGGTCTGGGGGTCCCTGATGAAGGAACTGTCTGCAGCCCGTCGTTTACTCTGATGAACGTCTATCAGGGAAGAGTTCCTCTTTATCACATCGATCTCTACCGCTTAGAAGACCCAGAAGAAATAACTGACCTGGGCCTTGAAGATTATTTTGGAGCCGGGGTGATAGCCATCGAATGGGCAGAAAGGCTGCCTTTTGAGATAAAAGGTACCAGAATTATCAGAGTCTCCATCCAGGTGGGTGATGGCGATAATCGGACGATAAAAATTAGCGGTCTGGAAAGTTTACCAGAAATTGCAGAAAATAAAAAAGGCTAAGAAAAGTAAGTTTGAAAAAATTTAGTCATAGAAATTTTTTTAAGGTGAAAAACAAAATCAACTAAATCAATCGCAAAATTAATCTCAAGAAAGGATAGCAAAAATGATGGACCTAAAATCAATGATTGTCGATGTGCCGGATTTTCCCAAGCCCGGTGTGGTTTTCAAAGACCTTACACCAATCATCCAGGAGGCAGCTGCTTTCAATCAGGTGATCGATGAACTGGCCACCATAGCCCGGAAATATTCGCCTGAAAGGGTGGCGGCCATTGAATCCCGTGGGTTCATTTTTGGGGCAGCTCTGGCCAGGGAGTTGAAATTGGGATTCAGTCTGATTAGAAAAAAAGGCAAGCTACCCAGAAAAACTCTCTCCATCCTGGCTCCAAACGAATATGCGGTTGAGTATTTTGAAGCTCATGTGGATAGCGTCAAGCCTGGTGAAAGAGTGGTGATTATAGACGACTTAATTGCTACCGGTTCTTCTGGTGTGAGTGCCATTGAACTCGTTCAGGAACTCGGGGGAAAGGTGGTGGCTTTTGAAGCGGTGGTGGAGCTGACCTTTCTGGAAGGGGTGAAAAAAATCAACGAGGCTCACCCCGGTGTGCCGGTTTACAGTTTGATTAAATTTTAAAAAACAGACGAAGGCCAGAAGCCAGATAGAGTCGAGGGTTGGCGAAAAGTAAAAAGCAAGTTATAAAGATAATCGGTGAAATCAAGAGGAAAACAGAATTTAGTTTTAATAAAGGAAGCTGTAAGAAAAAAGCGGTAAGAAATGAGCTGTTAAGGAAGGAAATTTGTAATTTATAACAGGAAAGGAGGTAAGATGAAAGGCTGGTTTGAGCGAACTTTCCATCTTCAGGAATTGCGAACCGATGTCCGGAAAGAACTTGTTGGTGGCTTGACCACCTTCATGACCATGTCTTACATCATCTTCGTCCAGCCAGCGATTCTCGGGCAGACCGGAATGGACAAAGGGGCGGTGATGGTAGCTACCTGCTTAGCCAGCGCCTTAGCCACGCTTCTCACTGGACTTCTGGCCAATTATCCAATTGCCCAGGCTCCGGCCATGGGACACAATGTTTTTTTTGCGGTTACGGTCTGCGGCCTGATGGGTTATTCCTGGCAGGTGGCCCTGGGGGCCAATTTTATTTCCGGAACTATCTTTGTCATCCTGGCTCTGTTGGGGGTGGCTGGAAAACTTATTGATATCATTCCTGATTCTTTAAAAAACGCCATCGCTGCCGGCATAGGCTTGCTGATTGCTCTCATTGGTCTGGAATATGCAGGAATTGTGGTGGCTACACCTGGGGTGCTCGTAGGGCTTGGAGATCTGGGAAGCAAACCGGTGCTTTTAGTGTTCTTTGGTTTGATCATTATTTCAGTGCTGATGGCTTATCGCCTACCTGGCGCTATTCTCTGGGGGATTTTAGCCACAGCCGCGGTCGGGCTGCCGCTTGGTGTGGTCAAATACCATGGACTTCTTTCAGCCCCGCCATCAATTGCTCCCACCCTTTTCAAATTGGATATTGTTGGGGCTTTAAAGAGCGGTCTTATTCCGATTATTTTTGTTTTCTTTTTTCTTGATGTCTTCGATACAGTGGGGACACTGGTTGGAGTCTGTGCTCCGGCTGGATTCTTTAAGAACGGAAAGCTGCCCAAAGCCAATCAGGCCATGCTGGCTGATGCCCTTGGGACAGTAACCGGTACTTTGCTCGGGACTTCAACTGTTACCAGCTATATCGAAAGTTCAACCGGAATTGCTCAAGGAGCCAGGACTGGTCTGGCCAATGTCTTCACTTCAATCCTGTTTCTGGGCGCTCTTTTTTTAAGCCCCCTGGCGGAAATGATTGGTGGAAGCTATGTCTATAAAAACCAGGTCCTTCATCCAGTCATTGCTCCGGCTTTGATCATCGTCGGCTTCCTGATGATGAAATCAGTGGTCCGGATCGACTGGGATGAAGTCAGCGAAGCCATTCCGGCTTTTCTGACCTTAGTGATTATGCCTCTGGCTGTCAGCATCACTGATGGTATGGCTTTTGGCTTCATCAGTTATTCGGTGATCAAGTTGATCAAGGGGGAAGGCCGAAAAGTCCACTGGCTGGTTTATCTGATCTCAGTTTTACTGGTTATTCGTTATCTTCTAAGATAGCGAGTTAACGGCCTGCTTGAGCAGGGGAAATCTAGGACCGGGTAAGAAGGATTTGGTTCAACCTTGGTGACCAGAATAAAATTGAGAAATATAATCGCGGATGGAAAAGAAGAAAATGAGAAAAGAGAAAAAAACGAAAAAGGAGATGGCTGATGAGCCCATATAACTGGAAGAAGTATTTAATTCATACTATTTTAGTAGTATTTATGGCTGGTTGCACAGCCGGAATTAAAGTGGAAAAGGAAATCGGATTGAAAACTGCTGAGCGGCGCTGGGTGGAAAAAACCATCCGGTCGATGAGCCTGGAGGAGAAAATCGGCCAACTGGTGGTTACCAGGTACAGCGGCGATTTTCGAAATTTTGATAGTGAATATATTAAAAACCTACAGAAGTTGATCAGAGATTATCATCTGGGCGGGCTGATTCTTTTTGGCGGGGAAGCCTTAGAAACCGCCTATTTTACCAATTATTTCCAGAAACTGGCTCGTGTTCCTCTACTCATCGCTTCTGACCTGGAAAGAGGGGCGGGTAATCAGGTAACCGGAGCCACGCTTTTTCCGCCTCTTATGGCCCTGGGCGCGGCTGATTCGGAAGAACTGGCTTTTGAAATGGGCCGGATTACAGCAATTGAAGGTCGGGCTTTGGGAATTCATATGACCTATGCTCCGGTGGTTGATGTCAACATCAACCCCGATAATCCAATCATCAACACTCGCTCGGTCGGAGAAGATCCGGAGCTGGTGTCCAGAATAACGCGGGCTTTTATCAAAGGCTGTCAGACCAATGGAATGATAGCCACGGCCAAGCATTTTCCAGGTCACGGCGACACCGACCAGGATTCACACAGCCTGTTGCCGACAATCAAGGCTGACCAGGAACGGCTCTGGAAAGTTGAACTTTATCCATTCCAGGCAGCGATCGACTCTGGTGTGCAGGCTATAATGACTGCTCATCTTTATGTACCCGCTCTTGAACCAGAGCCGGGGCTTCCGGCCACTCTATCGCCTCGAATCCTGACCGAGCTGCTGAGAAATAAGATGGGCTTTAGGGGTCTGATTGTGACCGATGCCTTAGAAATGCGGGGAATCACCGGATATTTTGGTGAAGAAGAGGCAGCTCTTAGAGCATTGAAAGCAGGGGCTGACCTGTTACTTTTGCCACCTGACCCGGTTAAAGTAATTGAATATCTGAAGCAGGCGGTGAAGAAAGGGGAGCTACCTCTCAGCCGGGTAGAAGAATCACTGCGTCGGGTGCTCCTGGCTAAAGCCAGACTCGGGCTTCATAAGAATCGTTATGTCGGCCTGGAACGTTTGCCGCTGATTTTGGGAAAATCAGAATTTAGAGAAATTGCCAGACGGGCTTTTGCTTCAGCCATTACTCTGGTCAAGAATGAAAACAACCTGCTTCCTGTTTCATCTGAAAAAAGAGTTGTTGTTCTGTCTTTGAGCAGCGATCCTGGCGATTATTATGCTGGCCAGAGATTGGCCGGAGAACTGGCCAAAAGATTACCGGGTTTGCGAACATTTTATGCAGATGGAGATACCGGAAAAGAAAAACTGGAAGAGGCTCTGGCTGAAGCTCTCAAGGCTGACCTGGTAGTGGCTGCTCTTTTTTCCAGTCTCCGGGCCGGGAAAGGTAGCGTTGACCTTGAGCCAGGTCACATTGAGCTCATCAGGCAAATCAAAGCGGCTGGAGTTCCTGTGGTAGCTCTCTCTTTCAGCAGCCCCTATTTTCTTCGGCATTTTCCTGAAATTGATGGCTATCTCTGCCTTTACCGGAATACGCCTGAAACTCAGGAACTGGCCGCCCAGGCGCTCTACGGAGAAATCAGGATCTCGGGGAAACTACCGGTGTCCCTGCCAGGCCTTTATCCGCGAGGACATGGTTTAATTTTGGAAAAAACCAAGGAGGTAAAATGAAATACAAAAATCTGGGGAAAACTGGAATAAAAGTTTCTGAACTGTGTTTTGGCACCATGTCTTTTGGAGCCGAAGCCGATGAAAAAACTTCAGCTGAAATGTTTGCTTACTGCCGGGAAAAAGGAATCAACATTTTCGATTGCGCTGATCTTTATGCTAAGGGACGCTCAGAAGAAATTTTGGGTCGGCTGATTAAAGATTGTCGAGAAGAAGTCATCATCACCAGCAAAGTCTATTTTCCTACCGGTCCTGATATCAACGCCATGGGCGCTAACCGACGGCACATCATGTATGCGGTGGAGGGTAGTTTGCGGCGGCTGCAGACTGACCGGATTGACATTTATTTTATCCATCGCTTCGATGACCTCACTCCGCTTGAAGAAACACTTAGAGCTCTTGATGATCTGGTGCATCAGGGAAAAATCTTGTATATCGGATTGAGCAATTTTGCTGCCTGGCAGATAGAAAAAGCTATAGGCATTGCAGCTTTGAACGGCTGGGCGCCGATTGCCTGCATCCAGCCGATGTATAACTTGGTTAAACGTCAGGCAGAAGTGGAAATTCTGCCGATGGCTGAAGCTGAAAAGCTCGGAGTTCTGGCTTACAGTCCTTTGGCTGCTGGTCTGCTATCCGGAAAATACGGAAAAAGTCAGCGTCCAGCTTCAGGTCGACTCGTGGAGAATAAGATTTATCAGACGAGATACGGGGAAGACTGGATGTATGAAGTGGCTGAGAGGTTCACTGAATTCGCCCGAAGCCACGGATACAATCCAGTTAGCTTAGCTATTGCCTGGGTTGGTGGCCATCCAGCAGTGACGGCTCCGATCATAGGTGCTCGAAATATTGAACAACTGAAAGACGCCTTGGCCGCTGCCGAGATTGAGATGACAGAAGAATTGCGAGAGGAAATCTCCAGGTTATCTCCGGAACCGCCACTGGCTACCGACCGCACTGAGGAAAAAACCGAAACCCATTTTCCAATCAGGAAATAGAGAAATAAAATAGCGCTGGTCAGTAGCCTTGTCGCTGCTGGCAATTGCTCGTTTACCAGCTGAAGAAGGCAGGGGCTCAGCATCAGATTGAATTAATTTCTTTCCAGCAGGTCCAGCTAAGAAAGCCCGGCGAATGTTACTAAAATTAATTTAGTAACACTTCCTGAGTGCTGGCCTGAATAGCTGAGCTGATTATTTCAGAAAGAAAGCCAACTCGGGTTTTTTCCTGGCATCTTTATCTAAGGATCCGCGCTTCGGCCCAGTCTGCGTGGTCATAAGCTATTCCATCTCCGGCATCTTCAACTACCAGACGCAGAGTTTTCACCCCGGCGATGTTCAGCTGAACTTTTCTGGCAGCGACTTTTCCTTTGATTACGCCGCTTGCCCAGAGCAATTTCCCATCCCCAAAGACTTTAAATTCCACCGAACCTCTTCCATTAGAACCAGCGTCCAGACCAACTTCAGCTTCGAATCGTTTAAAAAGTCCATTTAGTTCGTAAACTATTTCAGAATTGGCTTGAGTTCCTATTCCTTTTTTGTAACTCTTGTTTCCAATTTGCAATCGACCATCGTTGAAAGCTTTATCCATCCGCGGAAAACCTCTTCCGGCACTCATAAAAGCTGGTTCCAGGTCAGAAAGATAGACTTCATGGGAAAGATGGTCAACCGGTTTGAAATTTAGAGAGGCTGCCTTCTCGCTGACCGAACCATCCAACCAGACGCCCTTGACCTCAAAACTGTGCTCTTGGCTCGGGTTCAGGCCAGAAACCTGGCAGCGGTTAATCGGGGTGTAAAGATAAAGTTTCCCATCCACATAAACGTTGTAGCCAGCGTTGAGATAATATAAGGGTGCCCATTCCAGAAGCACTTTATTTAGACCTTTCAATTCAGCCTTTAATCCAGAAGGAGCCCGAGCCGGGAAATTATAAACATCCCCTTCCTCAAAATAAACTTCCCAGGAAACACTGTCGCTGGCCTGGCTGAAGATGGTCACTGTAGCCCAGCCGTCATGATTGTGGAAAGCAAAGTTGAAACCCGGAGCTTCCACCCGCTTGATTTTCAGGTTCCGTCGGTCGCGCGGAAAAACGAACCGGAGCTCATAGGGGTCGCCCTTAATCACCCGGCTTTTCCCTTTTATTACCTGACCAGCAGGATCATAAAAGAGTGATTCCAGGTCAACCCAGCCCTGGGTGATATGACGGGAAGTGGAAATAAGCTGGGGCTGACCATTATCTATGAGCAGGGTCAGAACTCTGACACTGGCTGGAGGAACTTCGACATAGAATCCTTTTTCCCAGCAGCCGAGGTATTCTTTATTCCAGAAATCATAGACATGGTACCGAGCTTTTTCCTCAAGGCCTAAATCAGCCCATCTGAGCTCGATTCCGGTGGTTTTTTCCTGGTCGTAATTAAAACAGCCGACCACATCATATTGACGTTCGAGATGATTGATTTTGAGATCCCAGATTTTTTTGTAACGTGACGAAGGAAAAAGATCGAGTGGCCTGATATCTACAGCCGGAAATACCCGACGCAGAATCTCTATTCTTTCTTCGGGCAAATCGTACATCCGGTCTGAAGCCATCAGAGCCTGCCCGGTCAGCCCCTGAAGTGAGGCCCAGGCTTTAGCCATGTCTAAGGTTAAGGGATAGCGGACGAGCATAACATCAGGGTCGCAATACCAAGCGATGTTGTGAAGGAAATAGTATTTCATGGTGGCGTCCAGAGCTACCAGAAACCCGTCCCAGGCTGGGACGATATCACCTCCGGTTCTGGAACCGTTCATTATTCCCATTCCCTCAAGTGGGATCCCCCAGCAGCCGAGAAGATAACGTTTGGGTCCAATAGCCTGTCTGATGGTTTCCAGAGTTTGGCGGTAAAGAGCTTCCGGGTCTTGCGGCGATTTCATGAAATTTTTTTTCTTTCGGAATTCTTCCACCACAATTGGCTGGCCGTCAATTTTGAAATATTCATACCCCCAATCTTGAGCCAGGCGGGTGAAGAGTTCTTTAAGATAAGACTGTGCTTCCGGTTTTGAAGGGTCGATGAGGAATTTGCCTTCCCAGGTGGATGAGGCCGATTTTCCGTCGGGTGTCAGAAGAAAAGCGCCGGAATTCTTGACCACCTCTTCATTGCTTTGGCCATGGGGCGCCAGCCAGATCCCAGGAATTAGTCCCTGGTCTTTTATAAACTTGGCTAAATTGGCCATGCCCTTAGAAAAGCGTCGGCTAACCTTTGTCCAGTCGCGGTTTTCACCCGGTCCTTGTCCTCGATCCTGCCAGCCGTCATCTATTTGGCAGTAGAGCGCACCGTATTCTCTAAGATTCTGAGCGAGCCACTGAGCATTTTTTTCTATTTCTTCTTGATTAATTTCTTGGTAATAATAGTACCAGGAGCACCAGCCGGATGGGGGAAGCTGGAAATTGGTTTTATCTATCGGCTGAAAATATTTTATGCCCAGTTTATTTTTAAAATAATTTTTTATCTCCTGACCATTTTTAAGTACGACCCGATCTTCATATGGATAAAAAGTTCCATCAGCTAAGGGAGTTTGCACGTTGCCTAAGGTCATAACCATCAGGTCTGGGTTTAGTCCGTCCTGTATCCTGCAGGGAAGCTGTTCGGGTAATCTGGAGGCAGGTTTTTCTGCCTGGATCGGAGAGCGGGCTTTATTTCCGCAGGCCAGAGTAAGCAGGAAAAGAGGGATTAACAGTAAACCTGAGAAAAGTCTTGATAAAAGTAACTGACGATTTCTACCCCTGTATCTTCTAAGCATTTTGAACCTCACTTTTAAATTTTTTAAAAGATTATAACTCAAATCAAGTCTGAAAGGAAAAAGGGGAGATTGAGATGGCGAAAATTATTCACGGATGAAAATACTCGTGGATAAATCATTGAAAATGACTCGCTAAAGAGTGCCATGTTCAAAAGAGTTCGAAACTCAGTCTCCAGGTATTAAGTTGACTTCAATGAGACAGGTTTAATAGCATAATCCTGACTTCTTTTTTCTGGAGGAAACAATGACCAGCAGCTTTTACCGGATAAACTCATGTGAGCAGAGGGAGAATTTCCAGTCTGATAAAGGAAATGCTGGTAAAAGAAAAAATAATCTGTCTCAACTCTGCTTATCTTGGGTCTTTATTTTTTTTATTTTCCTGAGCTTTTCCTGCCATCGGGAAGAAAAGATAACTCCTGGCCAGGAAAAAGTTGGCATCGAGTTTGACGGCAGGATGGTCGTGCCAGTGAATCAGGTGATTTCGCCATATGGGTCTCAGATTCAGCTCCCCGGGATGAGGCCTCAGGGAATGGCTATTTCTCCTGATGGTCGGCTGGTGGCAGTTTCCGGCAAAACCAGTGAGCTGGTCATCATCGACCCGGTTGACTTGGAAATCTTTCAGCGGGTCGCCCTGCCTTCTGAGGGTCAGAATGAGCCAGATCCGGGAAAAGCTTCGGGCAACATTCTTGAAGCAGATACCAAAGGCCAGCTCAGCTATAATGGCTTAATTTTTTCTCCGGACGGTAGGAAGATTTTTCTAAGCAATGTCAACGGCAGTATCAAGGTTTTTGAGGTTGGTCAGGACGGACTGGTTCGCCCCAGCTACAGCATCCTACTTCCGCCAGCCAACGCTCCGCGGCGGGCAGAAGAAATACCAGCTGGTTTAGCCCTGAGTCAGGATGGCTGGAGGCTTTATGTTTGTGGCAATCTGTCGAATCGTCTGCTGGAAATTGAGGTAAAGACAGGAAAAGTTCTCAGGATGTTTGATGTCGGCGTGGCTCCTTATGAAGTAATTCTTAAAGGAAATAAAGCTTATGTCAGCAACTGGGGTGGTCGCCGCCCGGCTGAAGGGGAGCTGGTGGGGCCGGCCGGACGCGGAACAGTGGTTAAAGTTGATAAAGAAAGATTCATTGCCTGTGAAGGTTCGGTCAGCGTGATTGATTTAAATACCGGTCAGGTAATTAAAGATATTTTGGTTCAACTCCATTCATCAGCTTTAGCTCTTTCTCCAGATGGCCGTTATCTGGTCTGTGCCAATGCTGCTTCTGATAATCTTAGTGTCATTGACACGGTGCAGGATGAGGTGGTGGAAACTATCTGGGTAAAAAGAAGCCCGGCTGATCTTTTCGGGGCTTCGCCCAATGCCCTGTGTTTTTCTCCTGACGGAAAAAGATTATTCGTGGCTAACGGCACCCAGAATGCCGTGGCTGTGGTTGAGTTTAAACCAGAAAAGAAAAAATCCCGACTCAAAGGCCTGATTCCTACTGGCTGGTTCCCAGGAGTTCTGACCTGGGATAAACACCACAACCGGCTCTGGGTGGCCAATATCAAAGGCTTGCCTGACAGACCCCGCTTAGATGAAAAAACCGGTCAAGTCGGCTTTAATACTCACCAGTATTACGGGTCAATTTCGGTTTTCAGGCTTCCGGAGAAAAAAGAATTAAAAAGACTGACAGAAAAAGTTTATGCTAATTTCCATCGGGAAAGAATCAAAGAAGCTCTGAGGAAGCCCAGAGTTGGGGTCAGACCAAAACCGGTACCTGAAAGGATAGGTGAGCCGAGTCTGATCAAACACGTGGTTTATATCATCAAGGAAAATCGGACCTATGACCAGGTTCTGGGTGATGTTCCTGAAGGCAATGGCAATCCCTCGCTCTGTATTTTTGGAGAAGAGATCACTCCCAACCAGCATAAACTGGTTCGTGAATTTGTTCTTCTGGATAACACCTACTGCAGCGGAATTTTGAGCGCTGATGGGCATCAATGGTCAACTACAGCTTTTGGTACGGATTATCTGGAAAAATCCTTTGCTGGCTGGCCGAGAAGTTATCCCGATGGCATGGGAGAAGATGAGGTTGATGCTTTAGCCTATGCTCCGACCGGTTTTATCTGGGATAACTGTCTCAAACATGGAATCTCAATTTGGAACTTCGGTGAGTTTGCCAGGCCGGAGTGTGGCTGGAAAGACAAACGGAGGCCGGGAGCTCCTACCTGGAAGGATTTCTGGGAAGAATATCTTTACGAAAAAGGCGAGGTGGTCATCGGAAGTAAACCGAGCATTCCTTCCATTGCTGCTTTCACTCCCACTGATTATGTCGGCTGGAATCTGGATGTGCCGGATGTCTGGAGGGCCAGGTACATCAAAAATCAGATTAAAAAGTGGGAAGAAAAAGGGGAGATGCCCCAGTTAATTCTTATCTGCTTACCAAATGATCACACCAGCGGGACAAAACCGGGTATGCCTACACCAAGGGCTTCAGTGGCTGACAATGACCTGGCTTTCGGTCAGATCGTCGAAGCCCTGAGCCACAGCAGCTTCTGGAAAGAAATGGTGATTTTCGCTATCGAAGACGACCCTCAGAATGGTTTTGACCATGTCAGCGGTTATCGGACGACCGCCTATCTGGCCGGACCATATGTCAAAAGGGGAGCAGTGATTCATACACATTATAACAGTACCAGTATCCTGAGAACAATTGAGCAGATTCTGGGTCTGCCACCGATGAATCAGTTTGATGCTACGGCCACCCCGATGTTCGACTGCTTTACCGATGAGCCGGATTTCCGGCCGTTTAGGGCTGTGGCTAATAGGATTCCTCTTGATGAGCTGAACCCGGAGTCAAAAAATATTTCAGACCGTCTTCTGCGAAAGAATGCTGTGGTTTCGACCAGGCTTAATTTAAAGAGGATAGATGCCTGCCCGGAGACAGTTTTGAACCGGATTATCTGGCATTCAGTGAAAGGTTCAGCAGAACCTTATCCCGAGTGGGCGGTGACTCTGGTTCAGGATGATGACGACTGAAGAATGAGGTGTTTAATGATGATATAACTAACAAGCTTTTCCAGATTCATCGGATAAAAGTGTTGAAAAGGAGCTTAAAGGTGCCGTGAGTTTGAGCCCGATGTTGCGGTCTGAAACCGATAAGAATAATCTTGCCCTGATTGTAGTCAGCTTCAATCATGGCCGCCTTTTTGCTCAGGAACTTTTCGCCGATAAGCCAGCCACTCTGAAGAATGTCTTTTTCCTGATAGCTGACAATAACTCGATAACGGTCATTATGGTCTGTGGGCAAAATCTCAAAAGCGGGACTGTTGTAAAAAAGAACCAGTCCCTTCTCAGGCAGGCCATAAGCCAGGGGATGGGTAATATCGAAATCTGCTTTGAGGGTTGAACCCGGGCAGAAAAAGTCCTTAGTCTCCAGTCCAGCGAGAACATTCCTTAGGGGTAGATTGAAATTTTCGACGGCAAAATTGCTGGCTTCACCCAGACAGACCAAGGTTCCACCTGCCGAGACAAATTCTTTGAGATTTTCCAGGCCATCTCTTCTCAGACCGCTCCGATACTCGGGCGGATAATTCAGAAAGCGTCTTGATGATTCCGGAAATTCGCCGGTGATCATAGCCGTAGAATCACTGGGAATAATCAGCAGGTCGATTTTTCTGCCCAGCTGTCCGCTCTTAATATCAGCATCCATAATGGTGACGTAGGGTATGGAGAATTTTTCCAACAGGAGCCGGGTCCAGCCTTCATCCATATTCCCACCATAGTAACGCTGATAGAGGCCAATTCTGAGACGCCGTACTTTATGGACTCCTTCAGCGGGGACTGAAGCTAAGGGCAGAAAGTCAACGCCGGTCTTTTCAGCGATTGATTGAAGAAGAGGCCAAGGAGCTTCAGGAATAAGAAAATCTCCTGGCCTCAGCTCAGAAGTTTTCCGGTTAGCTCTAAAAACTTCAATTTTATTATCGATAAGCAGGCTGACCGCGGTGTAGGCATCGTTTAGCCGTCCGTCCAGTTTGAAGCCAGCCGGTCCGGGCACAACCCGGCCTTTGACTCTGACCGGCTCTGAAACCATCTCAAAATTTCCTTCCGGGTTTTCATCGACAGGGACGACCTTTACTCCCATAAACTCAGCCATAGTGTGAGTGGCCAGGTCGTAAGGTCGGATGGGTCGTCCGTCCTTTGAGCGGGTCCAGTCATTATCAGGATAAAAAGTTTGCCCGAGGAGATTATGAATAAGTCCCATTTTCGGTTGAGCTAAGGAAATTACAAACGAACCTTCAGGATAAGTGATTCCCGATAGGACAAAAGGAGTGGTGGCTTTTTGAATCTCTATTCCACTCTGAAGAAGATTGTTGATCATTTTGATGGCCGTGAGCCGGTCGTGCTGCTCGGCCGGGATGAGATAAGCCCGGGGTTTTTCTTTGACCCCTCGTTCCGTCTGACGTTTAGCTTTAAGATAAGCATTTTGCAGGATTGTTTCCCGATGCCTGGCCGCTAAATCAAGAACAGCCCAGGCCGCGATTTTTTGCTGCTCGACAATATCTCGTAATCGCCACCAGCCGCCTTCCCACGGATGAGGAAAATTGGACTGGGCTTCATAGGCCGGAAATTGCCGCGATTCTCCGCGGAGTTGCTCCCTATGGATATAAAGGGGTGTGGCTAAGCGAGTGGAAGCTGATTCGGTCAGCATTCCGGCAATGTTGTGAAAGGGGGTTATCCAGTGCCAGCCAAAATGGCCCCAACCAGGGAATATAGCGTCGTTGATGATGCCGGTTTTGCCGGCTTCTTCCAGCCTGTAGGCCATATGAGCTCCATACCAGGAAAGCTCGCGCCAGATGAGCGCATCCGCGTCGGGGCGGATAGGATCGCAGTAAGGCGGAATGTAGAGGCGGGGACCGTAACTTCCCATGTGATGATGGTCAACATAGGCCTGAGGCTTCCATTCCTGATAGAGAATTCGAGCGGCATAGACTGATTCCTGCAGGTTGATAAAATCGCCGTCCCGGTTGTTATCGTGACCGGCATATTTATGATAGAGCCAGGGAAGGGGAGAGCCTTCATATTCTGTGCCCAGAGTTTTGTAATACCAGTCAGTGACCATGATCTGGCCATCAGGATTAAAGCAGGGGATCATCAAAAAAATGACATTCTCTAAAATCCGTTGGGTTTCTTCGTCATTTTTGGTGAGCAGGTCAAAAGCCAGCTCCGGGGCCATCTGGGTGCCGCCGATTTCATCAGCATGAAGACTCATCGACTGACAGATGATGACTTTTCCCTGAGAAATGAGCCTGGGAATCTGGTTTTCAGGCACCCGGAGGGGGTCAGTAATTTTCTGGTTAGTTTCTTTATATTTTTCCAGATTGGTCAGATTTTCTGGAGATGAAATGATTACCAAGAGAAAGGGGTTGCCCATGGTGGTTGGACCCATGTTGATAACTTTTATTCTGGGGCTTTCTTTCTGGAGTAGCTCAAAGTATTGAACAATCTTATCCCAGCGAGCAATTTTCTTGTCCGAGCCGAGCTGAAAGCCAAAGAAAGTTTCAGGTGGGGTGATTTTTTCCTGAGCAGCGGAAGAATTAGCAAAAAGGCTGACGTTTATAAAAAAAGTAGCTAAAAGCAACAAAAGGCAAGTAAAGATTTTTTTTGATGAATAAATACCTTTTCTATGCATATAAAACCTCCCGCCAAGCCTATTATGAAAAAATTGAGCCCGATAGCCAAGAACTTTTTAAAATAAATTACCAATTTGATCTAATATTTTTGATTTGGTACACTCTAATTTTTCGATTTCATCTTTGATTTCATTGATAATTTCTGAATTCGAAATTATTTTTTGTCTCCATTTTTACAGGAGAAAATGATAAAAATCCTTCTGCTGTTTTCATTTTTGAATTTATCGTGGTTAGGGCTGAGCTATTCCTTCCATTTAAATATCTCAGGAGTTTGTTCATAGGAAAATGGTTTTAGTAATAATTTCTTTAATTGGAGTCAATTGGAAGGGTGGGGTGAGTGAGGGGATTCGAACCCCCAACCACCGGATCCACAGTCCGGTGCTCTAACCCTTGAGCTACACTCACCGTTGAGGTGTTTAAAATTTTCTCATCAAAAACATTAATTGTCAATAATAGCCCAGGCGTTTTATGATAGCTTTAAGGCGAAATTTAAGGTGGCTGAAAGCCAGAGACCGGAAGATTATTTTTAATTAGGCGTTTTTATTCGGTACAAGCTAAAGGATACAAAATGGGGAAATTTTCCCTAAATGAGCTATTCTTTCTGTTCTTCAATCAAATCCAGGATTTCCTCTGAATCGCGCCATTTTTCCTTGACCCTGACGCTCAGGTCCAGAAAGACCTTGCTCTCGAGGATTTCTTCCATCTCTTTCCTGGCTTCACTGCCGATGGTCTTGATCATAGAACCTTTGCGGCCGATGATGATCCCTTTATGATTTTCTTTTTCTACCAGGATTTCGGCTTGAATACGAACCAGGGTTTTTTTCTTGGTTTCTTCTGAAGTGCTTTTTTTCCTGTTCTTGACTTTTCCAACCGGGATTTCAACCCTCTCGATTGAATTAATGACCACAGCCGTGGTGTAGGGCAGTTCTTCTTCCACATGGTTGAGAATTTTTTCTCTGATGATTTCTGATAATAGGAACCTTTCTGACTGGCCTGAAATTTCCTCGTCGGAATAAATCTTCTCGGCTTCGGGCAGGTAGTCATAGATCAGGTTTTCCAGACGGTCGAGATTATCGCCTTTGAGAGCCGAAATTGGGACAATTTCTTTAAACGGAAAGAGGTCTTTATAAGCATCGATGATCAGCAGTATGTTTTCTTTCTTTATCAGGTCCACTTTGTTGATCAGCAGAAACACCGGTGTCGAGACTTTTTTGAGGATATCAAGGACATACTGGTCGCCATGTCCAAATTTTTTGGTGGCGTCAATCAGCAGAAGAATCAGGTCCGCGGTTTCCAGCGAGGAATAGACATAGGTCATCATGCGTCTGTTCATCAGATGCAACGGCTTATGAATCCCGGGATTATCAACGAAGATAATCTGGCCACGGTCAGTGGTCTTAATTCCCAGAATACTGACTCTGGTGGTCTGGGGTTTATCGGAAACTATGGCTATCTTCTGACCAATTAGGGCGTTGAGCAGGGTAGATTTGCCGACATTGGGCCGCCCGACCAGAGAAACATAACCGGTATGATAAGATTTTTGGTTTTTTTCTTTTTTCTTTTGAACCATAATTTTATTTGTCCTTTTCAGTATTTTTGTCCTGGCTGTCTGTCCTGGTTCTGGTCAGCCTGACCTTTTTTATGCTCTTATCATCAACTTCCAGGACTTCAAAGGTTAGCCCGGCTATTTCCAGTTTTTCCCCCTTGCGCGGCAGACGTCCGAGTCGCTGGTTGAGGAGTCCGTTGACGGTGAGAAACTCGTCTTCAGATAGCTCTGTATCCAGGAGCTCTTCCAGTTCTTCGATTTCCGTTTCTCCTCGGACTAAGAAGCTATTGGGTTTTTCCAAGATGATCTGGGGTTCTTCAATGTCATATTCGTCCTGGATTTCGCCTACAATCTCTTCCAGTAAATCTTCCATGGTTATCAGTCCGGATACACCTCCGTATTCATCCACCACTATGGCCATTTTTTGCTTGACTTTTTTGAATTCTTTAAGCAGATCTTTGACAGCCATGGTTTCCGGCACAAACAGCACCGGCCTGATCAGGAAATCTATTTTCTGGTTAGCCTGTTTTTCTTCGCTGAATTCCAGCAAATCTTTGGCCATGACCATGCCTTCGATGTTGTCTAAGCGGTCCTTGTAAACCGGAATTCTCGAATATTTTTCTCTAATGAACAGGTCTTTAAGTTCACTAATGGTAGCATCTTTTTCAATAGCTACAATTTTTGTTCTTGGGGTCATCACTTCTCTGACTACCCGGTCGCCGAATTCAACCACGCCTCGCAGCAGTTCATCCTGGTCTTTTTCGATTATTCCTTCTTCGGTAGCTTCATCGATAAAAGTTTCAATTTCCTCCTCAGAGGTTTCGCGTTCCCGCCAGGCAGCCTGCCTTTTTTCTTCTTTAATTAGAAAGAATCTGGGCAGGAGTAACAGAGGATAGAGCAGAAATTTTAAGAGTCTTAAAGCTGGCAGGAAGAGCCTCAGGGTCTCTTCTTTGAGCAAAGAAAAAACCAGACGCGGCAGATAATCGAAAAGCAATACATAGGCCAGCAGCAGAATCAAGAAGAACCAGAACGGCCAGTTGGTCAACCCGGGCAGAGTCAGAAAAGCATAAACCAGAAAAGCCAGGAAAAAGGTGATCCGTCCGTAATCGATGGCGATTTTCAGTTCATCGTAGTGTTCGATGATTTCTTCCCTCAGAGACTTTTTCTCCTCTCCCAGGACCCGGGAAAAGCCGATCCGGGAAAAATAGGAGAAAATAATCTGAAAGAGTGACATTAGGAAGGTGATTAAAAAGCTAAGAATCAAACCGCCGATTAAGATGTTAAACTTAGTCATTTTCCCTTCTAAAGTCAGAAGGCCGGTTATGGATAATTTTTCAGGAAAAGAGGTCTGACTTTCGCTTCCTCTTCTTCCATCCCTTCGAAATGTTCAAAACCCAGAAGGTGAAGGAAACCGTGGATGACCAGAATTTCCACCTCGCGCTGGAGGGAGTGTCCGTGTTTCTTAGCCTGTTTTTTGGCCACATCCAGGCAGATGATGATATCACCCAGATAGAATTTTCCGTCAGGTCCTTTTTCCTTCATGGCAAAACTGAGCACATCAGTGGGCCTGTTTTTATGCCGGTATTTTTTATTTAGAGCCTGAATGGTTCTGGGACCGACAAAGCTTACCACCACCTCAGCCTTCTGCATTCTATACCTCCGGCTCAATTTTTCCAGGAGCTTTTTAATTTTTTTCTGAGGAATCGGGTTTTTCTTCAGTTTGTTGATAATTACGACCATTGTTCTTTTTATTTTCCTCTTTCTTTTCGGTTTTCCTTTCAAACTCAAAACCCGGATAGGTCGGTCGGGGATGATAAATGGCATAAAGAGTGTTTAAGAAAGAATTAGCTATGATTCGCAGGTCTTTTAAGGAAAAGCCACAATCATCGAGCTGACCATCCTGAAGATGGGCATTGAAGATTTCAGTAATCACCCGCTTCAGGTTTTCTCTGGTAGCCGATTTCAAACTCCTGGCTGCAGCCTCTACTGAATCAGCCAGGAGAATCAGTCCGGCTTCCTTACTTTTGGGAGTCGGGCCAGGATAGCGATAATCTTCAGCTTCTATCTTGTGTAATTCGGGGTCGTATTTTTCTTTTGCCTTTTGATAAAAATACCGGACTATTGTTGTCCCGTGATGCTGGGCGATCATATCAATAATTTTCCGGGGCAATTTAAGCTTTCGGGCCAATTCAATTCCATCTTTGACATGATTGATTATCACCAGCGTGCTCAAAGACGGAGTTAGCTCCTGATGAACGTTAAAGCCCGGATTCTGGTTTTCGCTAAAATACTCCGGTCTTTTTAATTTTCCGATATCGTGATAAAGTCCACCAGCTTTTACCAGGACTGAATCAGCCTTGATCTCTTCAGCGGCTTTTTCGGCTAAGGTGGAGACAATAAGAGAATGATGGTAAGTCCCCGGAGCTTCCAGTGCCAATTGTCGGAAAATAGGTAAATCAGAATTGGTCAGCTCGTGAAGCTTGGATGGAGTTAAAAATCCGAAGATGGTTTCAAAGACGGGCATAAGGACAAAGGCGCCGGCTGCGCTCAACAGCCCACCGACTAAGCTGCTGAAGATCTCTGTTCCCAGCGATGGAAAATTTCCAAAGCTCTGTTTGATCAGATGGAAGATAATAACCAGGATCACCTGAAAAGGAGCCAGAACCATCAGGCCAGTTTTCAGGATGGCGCTTCGGCTGTGAGGAAAGTAATACTTAAGTCCATAAATTACCGATATTCCGCCCAGCAGGACGAAGACGACCAAAAAATAATCACCGTTTAGCAGATACCCGGCCAGCAGGCTGTTGACCATACAGTAAATGATGGATATTTCGCTGGCTGTAGCCATAGTAAACAAAAAAGCTCCGAGCTGAAAAGGAAAGGCAAAGACCAGAGCCTCTTTTTCTAAGGAAACCAAGGTGATGGAACTGCCTAAAGCCTCAGCGATGAACAGGCTGGCTTTATAGGCCAGAAAGCTGAGAAAGAGAGTCAGTCCCATCATCCAGAGAAGGGACAGCTTATTCTCTCCTCGGAATACGGTATCGATAAACAGCCAGATGAAGAAAAAAATGATAGAATAAAGGACTGAAAGCCCAAAAAAATTGATCAGCCAGTGAGGCTGGCTGCTGATTTTCTGGTTAATCAGGATGATCTGTTTGATGGTCTCGGCGGTGACTTCATCTCCCTTTCTGATGATTACTTTCCCTTTTTTGATGGTATAAAAGACCGGTTCCACCGAATTCCTGGCTCTGAGTCTTCGAACTTCAGTTTCAGCCTGGTCGTAGTTGATGGTCGGAGCAATCAGCATCGGAGCCAGGACTTTTAGGATATTTTTAGTTCTGGTTGGTAATTCTAAGGCACTTATTTCTGATATCAAAAGATTCCTGGCTTCTTTGAGTTCCATAACCTCGACGGCTTTAAGCAGCTTTTCTTCTTTTCCTTTGATAACCAGCAAACCTTTTTCAGTTTCTCCATGAGTAAACAGATTTCTGGATAGAATGATTTCTCTGGACAGAATCGGGGCGATAACATCAGACAGGAGCTGTTCCAGTTCAGCTGAAAATTTTAATTTAGCCAGTGAATTCAGAGTGTTTTCATCGAGGTCCAGGGCCAGCGTTTCTGAGATGGTTTTTTGCAGGTTCTTCAGGCTTGTGGCTGGAGTTGAAGAAACCCAGGCTCGACCTGATTCAAACAGCTGCTTTATTTTTTCCTGGGTGCTGGAAACTATTTTCAGGTTGTAAAAATATACAGGCGGGATGGTGGCTTCAGCCTGGGCTTTTCTTTTTTCTGTGGCCTGAGTATCCTCGACAGTGATTTCTATGGGTGAGATGATGTCCTTAGAAGCTATTTCGCCAACCCGGATTACTGGAAGTGGCCTGGTCGGAAAAAAGGAGATAAAGAAGGAAATAATCGCTGAAAAAAATATTATGTAAAAGAATGGATTGGAGATGACCTTTTTTATCCAGGTCCGTTCTTCCGGCCGACCTGATTCTGGTTTTTTTCTCAGAGGAAAGATCTCATCGCTCTTAAAAAGACGCAGCTTCCGGAATTGAATAATTTTCATCGGTGTTTAAATGGACCTGGATTCGGCTTTGGCGTAAGCCCTGATAATTTTCCCCACCAGTGGATGACGGACGACGTCTTTTTCGTTGAAGTAAATAAAAGCGATTTCTTTTATCGATGATAGCACTTTGATTGCTTGCAGAACTCCTGATTTCTTGGGCTGGGGTAAATCTATCTGAGTGATATCGGCGGTAATTACCAGTTTGGAATCAAAACCCAGCCTGGTGAGAATCATTTTCATCTGTTCCCGGGTGGTGTTCTGGGCTTCATCCAGGATGATGAAGGCACTGTTGAGAGTTCTGCCTCTCATGTAAGCTAAGGGAGCGATTTCGATTATTCCCCGTTCTACCAGCCGGTTGGCCTGTTCATAGGGAGTCAGGTCAAACAGGGCATCGTACAATGGCCTGAGGTAAGGATTGATTTTCTGGAACATATCGCCGGGCAGAAAGCCCAGCCTTTCTCCAGCTTCGACCGCCGGTCTGGTTAGGATGATCCGGTTGACCTGTTTGCTCTGGAGATAAGATAAAGCCATGGCCATGGCCAGATAGGTCTTGCCCGTGCCAGCGGGACCGATACCAAAAACCAGGTCATACTCTTTAATGGCCCGCATATATTCCTGCTGATTGAGGCTCTTAGGGGCAACTGATTTGCGCTGTAAGTAAAGGGGTTCAGTAGGGGCATAGTTTTCAAGCCGGCCGGGGTTTTCTTCCAGTAAGTCAAGAGCGATATGAAAATCTTCTTCTCTCAAGTTGTAACCTTTATCTTCAAGTTCCTGGATTTTGTCAAAATACATTTTAGCAAACTCCACCTTCTCTGGCTCTCCATCCATGATCAGTTTGTCACCACGGACTGACAGGCTCACGCCCAGCCGGTTCTCCAGTCGTTTCAAATTTTTATCAAGAACACCAAAGAAAGAAATCCTTCGAATATAAGGGTGGGAAATCTTTTCCATCTTAAGGGATAAGTTGTCCTCTCTCCTTTTTATGGCACATAACTCAGATTTTTAACCAAAAAAATTAAATCACGGATTACCGGGTTTGTCAAGAAAAGCAAGAAGTGGGGGCCTGAGCTTTTTACTCGGGTAGATATCCGCTATCCCCGGAAATAGTCATCTGGCCGGAAAAACTTGAATTAGCAGCATACATAAAGAAGCTCTCACCAAAACTCTAAGTCTGTTGAAAAATCAATCTATCTGTTATATAAAATTTTCTCAGGAGGAAAGATGGAAAAAGAATTTACTCCGGTTTTGATTCCCACCTCTCTCTATAAAAAAATCGAAGAGAAGATAAAAGGGACTGAATTCAGCTCGGTCTCGAGTTATATCACCAAAGTATTGAGAGAAACTCTGGCTAAAGAAGAGGAAAATAAGGAAGTTTTCACTGCCGAAGAAGAAGAAAAGATCAAAGAAAGATTGAAGGCTTTAGGCTATATCGACTGACAGGCTGTTCGGTTTCTCAATGTCCCTGCGTGAAGGAGAATCCCATGATACCACCGCATGGCGGCAAGCTGATTAATCGGGTCCTGGAACCTGAAAGGAAAAAGGAAGTTTTGAAGAAAATAGACTCATTGCCCTCGATAACCCTTGACTCCGACCTGATTTCTGACGTGGAGAACATTGCAACCGGAGTTTATTCACCGCTTGAAGGTTTCCTGAATCAGGCAGATTTTGAGAGCGTTTTAAGCCAGATGAGGCTACGGAGCGACCTGCCCTGGACTATCCCCATTGTCCTTGATGTTGACCGAGAAACCGCCGACAGGCTAAAGCCGGGACAGGAAGTTGCTCTTATGGCCGAAGGGCGGCAACCCGTGGCTCTCCTGACTGTTGAAGATAGATATACCTATGATAAAGAGAAATTTTCCCTAAGAGTTTATGGTACCACCGACCCGAAACATCCTGGTGTGGCTCGGGTTCTGCAGATGAAAGAAGTCCTCTTAGGTGGTAGGGTTGATCTTATCGACCTCCTGCCCACTCCTTATGATCGGTACCGGCTTTCACCCAGAGAGACCCGAATTCTGTTCAAAGAAAAAGGCTGGAAAACAGTGGTCGGTTTTCAAACCAGGAATACCCCACATCTTGGCCACGAGTATGTCCAGAAAACAGCCCTGACCTTTACCGATGGCCTTTTCATCAACCCGGTCATCGGTCGCAAGAAAAAAGGCGATTTCAAGGATGAAGTCATTCTGGCATCATACGAGGAGCTCATCCGGCATTATTACCTCAAAGAAAAGGCAGTTATGGCTGTCCTGAAGATGGAAATGCGCTATGCTGGACCGCGGGAAGCTATCCACCACGCCATCATCAGAAAAAACTTTGGCTGCACTCATATTATCATCGGCCGCGATCATGCTGGGGTAGGCAATTATTATCATCCCTATGCTGCCCAGGAAATTTTTGAAGAATTTCCCGACCTGGGAATCGTGCCGCTGTTTTTCAAGTCGTTCTTTTTCTGTAAGAAATGCAATTCGATCGAGAATGAGAAAACCTGTCCCCATGACCCTTCAGAACACATCCAGTTTTCAGGCACCAAAATCAGGGACTTGCTGGTAAAAGGTGAAATTCCGCCACCGGAGCTGATGCGGCCCGAAGTGGCCAAGATAATTCTATCTTTTGAAAATCCTTTCAATGATTAGAATATTAATCTATCCGGGAAAGGTGTCAGGAATTGAAAAATAAAAAACTTCTGGTTATTGGCCTTGATTGTGCTCCGCCAGCCCTGGTTTTTGACCGAGCCGAGGAGCTTCCCAACCTGAAAAAGCTCATTGATCAGGGAATTTCCGGGAAGCTAAGAAGCTGCGACCCGCCGATTACCATTCCGGCCTGGATGGTCATGGCTACCGGACGCGACCCTGGCCAGCTCGGACTTTATGGCTTCAGGCACCGCCAGGGCTATGAATATAACAAGATGTGGATTGCCAATTCCACAGCCATAAAGGAAAAAACGGTCTGGGATTATCTCGGGGAGCAAGGAAAAGAAAGCATCTTAGTCAGCATTCCCCCGAGCTATCCACCAAAACCGGTCAGAGGCAAATTGGTGTCCTGCTTCATTACCCCATCCAGAGAGAAGGGCTACACCTATCCGGCTGAGCTACGTCAGGAAATCG
Organism: Candidatus Aminicenantota bacterium; assembly: GCA_014360015.1. Taxonomy (GTDB): domain Bacteria; phylum Acidobacteriota; class Aminicenantia; order Aminicenantales; family Saccharicenantaceae; genus Saccharicenans. Next base: position 97,298 of record JACIYJ010000001.1, read on the forward strand.
AGGATCGCTTTGGCAGCTTCATTTTTGATGTAACCTTCAGGACCGAAGATCGCTCTCAGGTGCTCAAAGAGATTTATCAGATGACCGAGAATCATTTTCAGGTGATCGATTATCTGATTGAAGATAAAAACTGGCGGCTATTCTGGTTTGTAGAAATCGGAGTTGACCGGATACACCATGCCTTCTGGAAATTCATGGATAAAGACCATCATCTTTACGAGCCTGGTAATCCCTTTGAAACAGCCATCTATGATTATTATAAATTCCTCGACGAAAATATCGGCCGGTTGCTGGAAAAGATAGACGACCGGACGGCAGTCCTGGTTGTCTCTGACCATGGAGCCAAGAGGATGAAAGGGGCTTTCTGTGTTAACGACTGGTTGATTGACCAAGGAGATTTGGTCATCACTGAGTCACCGCAAAAAGGACAGAGTCTGGATAGCCTGAAAATTGACTGGTCTAAAACCCGAGCCTGGGGCTGGGGCGGTTATTATGCTCGAATCTTTCTAAATGTTGAAGGCCGGGAGCCCCAAGGAATAATAAAACCTGAAGATTACGAAGCGGTGCGCGATGACCTGGCCGAACGATTGAAAGCCATTAGAGGACCGAGGGGCGAAAAGTGGGAGACGGTAATTATCAAGCCTCAGGAACTTTATCCGGAGCTTAACGGCGAATATCCTGACCTGATGGTCTATTTTGACGACCTTTACTGGCGGTCAGCCGGAACCCTTGGTTATGGGACGATGTATCTTCAAGAAAATGATACCGGTCCGGATGATGCTGTCCATGATTATGACGGCATTTTTATCCTTTATGACCCGGAAAGACCCGGGGCCAGAAAAAAAGAGGCTAACATCCTGGACATTGCTCCGACCATCCTGAATCTGTTGGAAGGACCGGAAGTTTCAGGGCTGAGAGGTCGAGTAATAGAATGAGCGAAATCAGTAATAAATTTTTAAAAAATGTAATAAAAGGAGCTCATAGATGTGTCAGGAACAGAAGGGGTTTACCCTCTGGTTTACCGGTTTACCCTGTTCAGGTAAATCTGCCGTGGCCGATCGGGTGGCTGAAATCCTTCGGTCGCGAGGTTTAAAAGTTGAGCGACTTGATGGCGACGTTGTCCGCAAAAGCCTCTGCCGGGACCTGGGTTTTTCCCGGGAAGACCGCAACGAAAACATCCGTCGAGTGACCTTTGTGGCAAAGCTTCTGACCAGAAACGGAGTGGCGGTCTTAACTTCTTTCATTTCACCCTATCGGGAAATCCGGGATGAAGCCCGGCGGGAAATCGGCGAGTTTGTCGAAGTCTATGTTAAATGCCCGCTTGAAGTTTGTATTGCTCGTGATGTTAAAGGAATGTACCAGAAGGCTATCAGGGGCGAAATCAAAGAATTTACCGGTATCTCTGACCCCTATGAAGAGCCGCTCAATCCTGAACTGGTTCTGGAAACGGATAAAGAAACTCTGGAAGAGAGTGCTCAGAAAGTCATTGATTGCCTTAAAAGATTGGGCTATCTCGACCATCATTTTTAAGGACTGACCATGCTTAAATACCGGAATTATCTGGTCACCGGAGGAGCCGGATTCATCGGTTCTCATCTGGTAGAAAAACTGGTCAGCCTCGGGTGCCGGGTCAGGGTTCTGGATGATTTTTCTACAGGAAAAGAAGAAAACCTCAAACACCTGGCTGACCGGATCGAGGTCATCAATGGAGATATCAGGGATAGAGACCTCTGTTTCAGAGCAGCTGAAGGGATGGAAGTTATCCTTCACCAAGCAGCTTTAGCTTCAGTGCCGAGGTCGGTGGCTGAGCCGGTGCTGGCTCATGAAATAAATGTCACCGGCACTCTGAATCTACTTCTGGCTGCCGGAAAGAGTAGAGTCAAAAGCTTTGTTTTTGCCTCGTCCTCAGCGGTCTATGGAGATGACCAGATTTTTCCAAAAAAAGAGGGTAGCGAAGGCAAGCCGCTTTCGCCCTATGCGGCCCAAAAATTTGCTTCCGAAAAATACTGTCAGGTTTTTAGCGCGCTTTATGGCTTTAATGCTGTCTGTCTGCGCTATTTTAACGTCTTCGGTCCAAGACAGGACCCGCATTCTCAATATGCTGCGGTCATCCCAATTTTTATTACCAGAATGCTTCGGGGCCAACCGCCGATAATTTTTGGTGATGGTCAGCAATCGAGAGATTTTATTTATGTGGAAAATGTGGTCAGAGCCAATCTGCTGGCAGCTGAAGCGGTAGGCTTTCGTGGTGAAGTATTTAATATCGGTTCATCGGAGCGGGTGACGATTAGCGCTCTGGCTCAGGAAATAAGCTCTCATTTAAACCTTTCTATTAAGCCTATCTATGCTGAACCCCGGCCAGGAGATATCAAAGAATCATATGCTGATGTCAGCCGGGCTGAAAAAATACTTGGTTTTAAACCGGAGATTGACTTTCGTCAGGGGTTAAAGCTGACCATTGACTGGTATAAAGTCAGACTCGGATAATTACCGGTCAACAGATTCTCGGAAGTAATTCTGAAGTTAAAGGTTCAAGCAACCTCAAACCGCCGCTGGTGGTTCGGAGCAAAACTTCCCCCTTTTTGCCGATCTTATCCTGAACTTCGCCAATGATGGCTGCTGATTTACCCAGAGAATGTTTTTTAATCATTCTTAGAATTTTTTCTGCCTCAGCTCCAGGTGCCACCAACAAAGCCCGGCCTTCGCAGGCTAAGTATAGCGGGTCTATTCCCAGAATTTCTACCGCTCCCTGAAGTCTTGGCGACAGCGGAATTTTTTCTTCTTCCACCAGCAGGGGATAGGCGATTTTTTCAGCCAGCTCTGAAAGTACCGTGGCCAGTCCGCCCCGGGTGATGTCCCTCATCCAGAGAATTCCTTTTTTCCAGAATGGTAAAAGGAAAAGCAGTGGAGCACAGTCGCTTTTTACTCCAGAAAACATCCGGAAATCGTTCCTGGCCAGCATTATAGCCAGTCCGTGTTCACCCACAGACCCGGTAACTATTAATTTATCCCCTGGCTTGATCCTGTCCGGTCTGGGCTTTCCAACCAGGCGACCGACGCCGGCGGTGTTGATAAAAATCTTATCACCCTGTCCCTGAGGAACCACCTTAGTATCACCGGTAACGATTCGTACCGAATTTTCAACGGCTGTCTTTTTGATCGATTTAAGAATTTTTTCCAGAAGTTCAAACTCCAGTCCTTCTTCTATGATCAGGGCCAGGGAGAGATACTCAGGTCTGGCCCCAGAAACCACCAGGTCGTTAACTGTTCCGTTGACACAGAGAGTTCCTATGTCACCGCCGGGAAAAAAGATCGGGTCAACGGTGTAAGAATCGGTGGTAAAAGCCAGTCCGTTCGGAAGATGAGCCGCATCGTGCAGTTCATTCAGGATGGGGTTGCTGAAAGTCGGGATCAATTTTTCGGCGATAAAATCTCGCATCAACCGACCGCCGCTGCCCATTTCCAGGTTGACTTTTTTCATCGTTCCTTAACTCCAGATGAATACTTGTATTCTATCAGACAGGCCCCTTCATAAGAAACCATGCACGGTCCTTTGGGATTTTCCGGATTACAGACTCGACCAAAAAGCGGACATTCTTCAGGCTTAATTAAACCCTTGAGCACATCTCCACAGCGACAGGTAGATTTGGTGATTCTTTCAGGCAGAAGTTTTAAACCGAATCGGTGAATAGCGTCGAAATTAGCATAAACCGGCTTAAGTTTTAGCCCGCTTTCTGGTATGACTCCCAGTCCGCGCCAGACGGCATCGAATTTTTCCAGCATTTCTTCCATCAGAGCCAGGGCCTGCGGATTGCCTTCAGGTCGGACCACTCTTTTATACTCATTAGCCACTTCTGGTTGTTTCTTTCTTATTTGTTTGGCCACAGATAATATCCCCAGCAATATGTCAGCTGGCTCGAAACCGGCAATAGCTCCTGGAAGTCCATATTTTTCAGCGACAAAGCTATAAGCCCTTTCTCCGATGATGGTGCTGACATGGCCAGGATAGATGAAACCGGCTATGGCAATTTCCTTAGAATTGATGATGGCTTCAAGAGCCGGCGGAATCAGCCATAAAGCTGAGAATAAAGAATAATTTTTCAAGCCTTCCTGATGAGCCTTTTTCACGGTGTAGACAATGGCCGGAATCGTGGTTTCAAATCCGGCTCCAAAAAAAATTACCTGTTTCTCTGGATTTTTTCTGGCCAGGTCCAGAGCTTCTTCCGGTGAGTAAACAATCTTTATCCTTGAGCCTTCTACTGGCACCACTGTCTGGAGGGCTCCTTTTCTGGTCGGAACTCGGGTCATATCACCAAAGGTACATACCAGAATGTTTTTTTGAGAAGTTATCAGGTCAATAATGGCTTCATGATAATAATCAGGGGTAATACAGACAGGGCAGCCAGGGCCAGAAATCATCTCTACCCCGGCTTCTTCAAGCAACGGCTTGAGCCCGAACCGATGGAGGGTCATGGTGTGAGTGCCGCAAACCTCCATGATTTTAACCGGCGAGCCTATCTTTTTAATTTCCGAAGCGATAGCTCCAAGAAGTCTTTCGACTGTCGTCCTTGAGCGCCAGTCGGCAAAGGGTGATTTTTCAGAAGTTCGGTTGGTCATAATTTATTCGGATGGGGAGAGTTTTTCCAGTTCCCTGAAGAGTTTCAGAGTTCTTCTGGCTTCTTTCTGGTCAAGCTTAGAAATGGCAAAACCAGCATGAACGATTACCCAGTCCCCGACTTTGATGTCCTGAAGAAGAGAAAAATTGGCCAGGATGGTGCTTCCAAGGTAATCGACCTTACCGGTTCCGTCGCCTTCCAGACTGACCACTTTACCAGGAACAGCCAGACACATTCTTGCCTCCGAGAATTTAGAATACCAGAACGGGCTATTCATGTCTATAAGCTAAACTGCGGTCTTTTGACAATTTTCCTTAGGCTACTTATAATGTTTTTCATGTTTGATACTCTTGAAGGATACATCCAGCCTGGAAGCGTAGAAGAAGCTCTGGTCAGGCAGATAGATTTTTCTCGTCTACCCGCGCACATAGCTATCATCATGGACGGTAACGGCCGTTGGGCCAGGAAAAGGAATTTGCCCCGAACTGAAGGTCATAAGGCTGGCAGCGAGTCGGTGAAAGAAGTGGTTGAGGCCTGCGCTCGCCTGGGCATTAAATATTTGACCCTATATGCTTTTTCCCGGGAAAACTGGAAAAGACCGAAAGAAGAAGTCAACACCCTCTGGAATCTTCTTAAAGATTATCTGGCTGATGAGAATAAAATTCTGGTGGAGAACGATTTAAGGCTTAAGGTGATCGGAGAAAGAAAGGGCATTCCGTATTTTGTCCGGCGGGAATTAGCCCGGGTCGAAAGGTTGACCCGGAATAACCGTCGAATGACTGTTGTCCTGGCTCTTAATTATGGCGGTCGCCAGGAAATCATTGAGGCGGTCAGGAAGTTGTTAAAAAGAAAGGTTCGACCTGAAGACCTAAACGAGGAAACTTTCTCCAAGTATCTCGATACTGCCGACCTACCTGACCCTGACCTTCTGATCAGGACCAGCGGAGAAATGCGTCTTTCTAACTTCCTCCTGTGGCAGTGTGCTTATACTGAATTGTGGATTACTCCGGTTCTCTGGCCTGATTTTCGGAGAAAAGACCTTTTCCAGGCAATAATTGAATACCAGAAAAGAGAGAGAAGGTTTGGCGGCCTTAATCATCTGACAGGAGAAGATAATAAAAACCAAGATAATAAAAACCAAAATGAGTCTACTTCAAAGAACTAAAACCGCATTCATTTTGATTGCTGTTCTGTTTGTCATTATCCAGTTTGCTCCGGTCTGGGTTTTCTTCCTGGTCCTTCAGCTGGTAATTATCGGCGGACTGCTGGAATTTTACAGTCTGAGCAACCGGCGGAAATTTTATCCCCAAAAATGGCTGGGTTGCCTTTTTGCCCTAATTATCGGAGCAACTTTTTATTTTGACCAGTTTCCTTTTCTCTTAGGCTTTACGCTGATCACCATCATTACGTTTATTTATTATGTCGTAGATACTAACAGCTTAGAGAAGCTGGCTCTGTTTCCCGGTTCTTTCAGCATGACTGTGGCTGGCGTTGTTTATGTCAGCTTAACCATGAACTTCCTTTACTGGATTAGACGCGATTTTGGAGTTCTTTGGTTGTACCTTCTTTTTACCGTGATTTTTCTTGGAGATACCGGAGCTTTTCTGGTTGGCAAGACCATTGGAAAAAGAAAAATGACCCCCATTGCCAGCCCCAACAAGACCTGGGAGGGAGCTGTCGGCGGAATAATTTGGGCAGCTCTGGGAGGCTGGCTGGCCCGGACGATTTTACTACCGCGGTTTCCCTTGCTGGAAACGATGGCTTTGAGCGCTCTGGTTCATGCTGCAGCTCAAGTGGCCGACCCTTTAGAATCTCTTTTCAAGAGAGCAGCCGGGGTTAAAGACTCTTCCAACCTGGTTCCTGGTCATGGTGGAATTCTTGACCGGATTGATAGTTTTACCTTAGCTTCGCCGGTCTTTTATTATCTGATGAAACTTCTTATCATGAAATAAATTCAAGCTATGCAAAAAGATGAAAAAGTCAAAGAAAAGAATAGTTATTCTTGGTAGCACCGGCTCTATCGGTCAGAATACTCTGGAAATTGTGCGCCTTTTTCCAGATAAGTTTGAGGTGGTCGGATTGAGTGCTGGAAAGAACACTGGGCTTCTGGCTGAGCAAATAGAAGAATTCCAGCCAGTTCTGGTGGCTGTGGAGACTGAGGCTGATGCTCAGAAGCTTAGAAAGCGGTTTTCAAAAAGTCCAGTTAAAGTTTTATCTGGAGAAACCGGCCTCAGAGAAGTGGCTTCATTGAGCCGGGCTGACCTCGTGGTTTCAGCCATAACCGGAATTGCTGGTCTTAGACCTACTCTGGCCGCTCTGGAGAAAGGCAAAGATGTGGCTCTGGCCAACAAAGAGTCAATGGTCGTGGCCGGAGATTTTCTCAGAAAGATTGCTGCCAGAACCGGAGCCAGAATTATCCCGGTGGACAGCGAACATTCTGGAGTTTTTCAATGCCTTAACGGACAGAAGAAGAAATTCCTGAGAAGAGTTTATTTGACTGCTTCCGGTGGCCCGTTTCTCAAGGTTCCGATCAAAGATTTGCCCAACAAAAGCTGCGGAGAAGCTCTCCAGCATCCTCGCTGGAAAATGGGTAAGAAAGTGTCCATCGATTCGGCTACCCTGATGAACAAAGGTCTGGAACTTATTGAGGCCAGGTGGCTTTTCGATTTGAAGCCAGACCAGCTGGATGTCCTGATCCATCCCCAGAGCATTGTCCATGCCCTGGTTGAGTTTAAGGATGGCTCAGTCCTGGCCCAGTTGAGCCAGACCGACATGAAGATTCCGATTCTATATGCCCTGACTTATCCTGACAGATTGGAGTCTCCATTACCGTCGCTGGACTTGACTGCGGTGAAAAACCTGGAGTTCTATCCGGTGGAAAAAGAAAGATATCCGTTGTTTGCCCTGGCCAGAAGAGCTTTGGAAACCGGGTTGAGTTTTCCGGTGGTGCTGAATGCGGCCAATGAAGTAGCCGTGGAGGCTTTTCTGGAAGAAAAAATTAGCTTCGGCCAGATTTATTCGGTAGTTGACTACTGTCTTCAAAGTCATCGGGCTGTCAGCATAAATTCACTGGAAGATATTTTTGTTATTGATCAGGAAACGAGAAACAAAGCTCGTCAATACCTCAGATTGAAGGGAAAACAGAAATGACCATTTTAGGAACCATCGTTGCCTTTTTGATTGTCTTTGGAATTCTGGTGTTCATCCATGAGTTTGGCCATTTCTTTGTGGCTAAACTGGTTGGAGTGAGAGTTGAAGTTTTTTCTTTTGGCTATGGGAAAAGGCTGATTGGCTTTAAAAAAGGAGGGACCGACTATCGCCTTAGCCTGATCCCAATGGGCGGCTATGTCAAGCTGCTGGGCGAAGGGATGTTCGATAAAGACCGGGAAATCGCACCTGATGACTTTATGGCTAAAACTCGCTGGGAAAGATTCCTGATCATGGTCATGGGGTCGGTGATGAACATCATCTTGGCCATAGTGTTGGTAGCCATTCTCAATATGGCCGGGGTAACCGTACCGGAGTATCAGAATCAAACTCCGGTCATCGGCTGGATCGACCCTGGTTCACCGGCCGAGAAAGTCGGGTTGATGGTTGATGACCAAATCCTGAAGATAAACGGCCGGCCGGTTAAAACCTGGCATGAGGTAGAGATTGCTGTTGGCTCCAGGCCTGACCGATTAATTACTGTGGAAATCAAAAGGGGAGAAGAAATTCTTCAGATTCCTCTTAAGACAGATAAGGTCACTAAGTATGAAATGGGCTATGCCGGTTTTCGGGCTAAAATTCTGACTCAGATCATGATGATCAATCCGGGTTCACCTGCGGAAAAGGCTGGACTCAAGCCAGGAGATGTGATTTTGGCAGTCAATGGCCAGCCGGTGTTCTTTTACAACTTTGTCAAAAAAATAGAAGAAAATCCAGAAAAACCTTTAGTGCTGACGGTCGACCGCCAAGGGCAGCAGCTGGAAGTTACGGTTATTCCCAGAAAAGAAGGAAATGTTGGTAAAATCGGCATACTTCAGGGACCAAAATCGATCACTAAGAAATACTCCTTCTTCCCTGCTTTTGCCCAGAGTTTCAGAGAAAATGCCAGAAATACTTTCCTGGTGATTAATTTTCTGAAAGACCTGGTTACAGGACAGGCTTCTACTAAGCAGCTGGGCGGTCCCATCGAAATAGCCAGCTTTTCCTATGCAGCTATGAAAATGGGCCTGCTGGCCATGATCAGCTGGATTGCCATCATCAGCCTTCAGCTGGGGATACTGAACCTTCTGCCCATTCCGGTGTTTGACGGCGGACAGATTTTTGTTTTGATGATTGAAGGAATAATCCGGCGGGACTTGAGCCCGAAGATGCGCGAGATCTGGATGCAGATTGGCTTTGTCATTTTTGTCTTTATCATTGTCTTTGTCATCCTGAACGACATTGTTAAAAGATTACCCAGCGGTTGGAAAAGCCTGATTCCGTTTTAAGCTAAGAAAAATGGGAAAAAATGAAAATAATGACTGGTGATAGTATCTTTCCCAGACGCCAGACCAGAGCCATCCGGCTTGGCAACTTGGTCATAGGCGGGGGAGCTCCTATTGTCGTTCAGTCCATGACTAAAACCCGGACCGCGGATGTAGCCGCTACGGTCAGACAGATTAGAAGGCTGGAAAAAGCTGGTTGTCAGGTGGTGAGAGTTGCAGTGCCCGAGCTCGAAGACGCTCTGGCCATAAAGAAAATTAAAAGAGAAATAGCCATACCTTTGATTGCTGATATCCATTTTGACCCGCGGCTGGCCATCGTTTCCATCGAATCCGGGGCTGATGGTTTGAGAATTAATCCTGGAACTTTTGGGTCAAAGGCCAGACTCAGAGAAGTGGTCAACCTGGCTGGGGAAAGAAAAATTCCTATTAGGGTTGGAGTTAATTCAGGTTCGCTGGAAAAAGATTTGCTCCAGAAATATGGCCGGGTTTCAGCTGAAGCCATGGTCGAGAGTGCTCTGCGTCAGGTAAAATTGCTGGAAGACCTGGGGTTTTATGAGATAAAAATCTCGATCAAAGCTTCTGATATCCGGAGAACGCTTGAAGCCTACCGCCTGCTGGCGGAAAAAGTTGATTATCCTTTTCATGCCGGCATTACCGAAGCTGGTCCGTTGCTTCGGGGCAGCATTAAGTCAGCAGCCGGGCTGGCTTTGCTGCTCCAGGAAGGTCTGGCTGACACTATCAGAGTATCTCTGACTGCTCCGCCAGAGAAAGAGGTTGAAGTGGCTTATGAAATCTTGAGAAGCTTAGGGCTGAGCCAGAGAGGCATTAATTTCGTTTCTTGCCCTGGATGCGGCCGGAGTGAAGTTGACCTCAGGAGCCTTGCCTCTAAGGTGGAAAAAAGAATTGCCGGGATATCTGCCAACCTGACTGTGGCTGTGATGGGCTGTCCGGTCAATGGACCGGGCGAAGCCAAAGAAGCTGATATCGGAGTGGCCTGCGGTCGGGGAATAGGGGTGATTTTTAAGAAGGGCAAAATCTTTAAAAAAGTGCCGGAATCAGAAATCGTTGAAACCCTGGTTCAGGAAGTTTTCCAGATGACTGAAAAAGTGAAGGAAGAAAAGAATTAGACCAGGGAAGGTTTTTCGCTCTGAAAGGAGATGAATACCATGACCACTACAGGTAAGAAAAAAGCAGACCAAATTCCTACTAAATTAGTAGGAAAATATTCCCGTTTGAAGGAAATTCTGCAGTCGATGGGCAGCGTCCTGGTAGCTTTTTCTGGTGGAGTGGACAGCAGTTTACTACTCTGGGTAGCAGCTGAGGTTCTCGGAGATAGAGTAATGGCGGTAATTGCCAGCTCACCGACCTATCATCGAAGAGAGATTGGGGAAGCTAAAAAAATCGCCAGAAATCTTAAGGTTAAGTTTATGGTCATTGAATCAGAGGAGTTTCAATCAGACGAATTTAAAAAAAATACTCCGCTTCGCTGCTATTACTGCAAATTATCCCTGTTTTCCCAACTTCAGAAAATCGCCAGAGAGCAAAAGCTGGCTCAAGTAGTGGAAGGTTCTAACCTGGATGATGACCTGGATTATCGTCCGGGAAAAAAGGCCATTGAGCAGTTAGGGGTCCGCTCACCACTCAAGGAAGCCGGTTTTCGGAAACAAGACATCAGACAGCTGGCCCGAATCCTTGGACTTCCCAACTGGAATAAGCCGTCGATGGCCTGCTTAGCTTCCAGAATCCCTTTCAACCAGCCAATTGAAACTGATTTGCTGAACAGGATCGCACAAGGGGAAGAATATTTAAGACAGATGGGCTTTTCCCAGGTAAGACTCAGGCATCATGGAGAAATAGCCCGGGTTGAAGTTGAGCCGGAAGAATTTTCTCTTCTTATGGAGGATAAAAACAGGCAGAAAATTGCCCACCGGTTGAAAAAGCTTGGCTACCGGTATGTAACGGTTGATATGGAAGGATACCGGACAGGCAGCCTCAATCCATAACTTAATCCACTTCTACCAGATTGTTCGGTCTTTCTCCTCTGAGGCCCTGAAGTAGGTTGTTGACGGACATAAAACACATCTTCCTTCTGGTCTCATAGGTGGCGCTGCCAATATGGGGCAACAGGATCACATTTTCCAGCTGGAGTAATTTTGGCTCTATTTGCGGCTCATTTTCATACACATCAAGCCCGGCTGCCCAGATTTTACCCTGTTCCAGAGCTTCAACCAGAGCTTTCTCATCAACTATCGGTCCACGGGCCACGTTTATCAATACAGCGGTTTTTTTCATCAATCCGAGCCTTTCCTTGGAAATAAGATGGTAAGATTGGGGGGTGAGAGAAGCGTGAATCGAGACGATATCAGATTCTGATAAAAGGGAATCAAGGTCTCGAAATTCAGCTCCGAGTTCCTTTTCTTGGTTGCGGCTTAAAGGATGGGGATCATAATATATGACTTTCAGGTTGAAAGCTTTGGCCCGCCTGGCCACAGCTCGGCCAATCCGGCCAAAACCGATTATCCCCAAAGTTTTGCCGGAAAGTTCCTGACCTAAAAAAAGGTCAATCTTCCAGCCTTGGAATTTACCTTGCCGGCAGAAGCGGTCAGCTTCCACCAGCCGCCGGGTGGTGGCTAAAATCAGGGCCAGGGTCAGGTCAGCGGTGGCTTCAGTCAGAACCTCCGGAGTGTTAGTCACCAATATTCCCCGCCTCCGGGCATAACTGACATCGATGTTATTGACGCCGACGGCACAGTTGGCTATTACTTTGAGCTCTGGCGCCTCGTCGATAACCTCTTTATCCACCTGATCGGTCAGAAAGCAGAGCAGCCCTTCCTTATCTTTAAGCTTAGAAATTAACTCTGCTTTCGGAAGAAATAGTTCTTCAGTAGCCAATTCCAGATCAACCTGATCAGCGAGATAATCCATAGCTTCTTTTAATAGGGGATGGGTTAGCAAAACTTTTGGCTTCATCGAAGTCTCCTTCAGTTGTTTAGTTAAGTTTTTTGGTTAAAATGAATCATCAAAAATTAAGGGCAAAAAATATTTTCTAGTGGTCTCATGTACAGGTTGACTGCGCAAACCATTAAGCCAGCAGCCGCTGAACAGTTCGTCTGTAACGATGAACAGCCCAGCGGTTTTAATTCCATAGAAGTCTGAAAAAGCAAAAACGGCGGAAGCCTCCATGTCCACAGCCCGAATCCCTTTTTTCTGCATTTTCTTCATCCAGGAAGGGGTTTCTCGGTATGGAGCGTCGGTGGAAACGATTGACCCGACAGTATATGATAGATCATTCCGTTCTAAGTAACTTTTTAAGTTCAAGAGAGACTCTCTGTCAGGATAATAAAATTTATTCTTTCTGGCGAGATAATGCCTGGAAGTTCCCTCATCGCTTAAGGCTGAGACAGGTATAAAAGCTTGACCAATGCGAAGATCTTCAGAGAGAGAGCCACAATAACTGAGCAGGATTATTTCTTTAACTCCAAGAAGTCTGATTTTTTCCAGGGAACTAATGCTGGCCGGGGCTCCAATTGGACCGTAAAGAACAGCTTTCTTTTTCAGGTAGAAGAGTTGGCTGGAATGGATGCTTCTGGTCAAGGTAGCCAATTTTTTTATTTCTGAAATAAGCCGGGGAAAAGGCAAAAAAGGAATAAACACCAGCCGAGCTCCAGGAATTTCAGGGCCTCTGAATTCCGGCTTAACTATTGATTCCTGTTTTTTCATGGTTCTTTTTGAAATTATCAGATTTTTGGCAGACTGGCAATCTCTAAGGTCTTCTCCTTTCGTTTACAAAGAGATTGGTCTGACTTAAAATTGAATCTATGATATTAAGAAAAATCCAGATTAATGAAATCAATCTTGAAGACCGCAGATTCAGGTTTACCTGTGGCCATCCGGATGAAAAATTTCTACGTTCGATAAAAGAAATAAGTGTGGTCGAGCCAGTCAAGATTATAAAAAGAAAAGCCAGTTTGGTGCTGGTCTCAGGTTGGAAGAGGGTAGAAGGGGCTATAAGCTGCGGGCTTGAGGAGTTGCCAGGTCTGGAAATTCCGGAAAATTTATCTGACCTTGAAACTTTTGCCCTGGCTTTTTATGAGAATTATAGCCATCACCAATTTTCGCTGGCTGAGAAATCCTTAGCTGTCAGGAGATTCTCAGATTTTGGTTTAGGACAAACAGAGCTTATCAGCAGAATCTTACCGATTCTGGAACTGCCACCAACCAGGCACACCTTAGAAGTACTTCTCGAGCTATCGGACCTCGAAGAAAGTCTCCCGGTAATTCATAATAAGGACTGGAAGCTCCCAACTGCTGAACTTTTTTTAAGGTTTCCGCCAGAAGAAAGGAGACTAATGCTTTCGTTGGTTTCCGACCTCAGCCACAATAAACAGCGGGAGATTATTGAGTTATTCTATTCTTTGAAGAAAAGGCAAAACCGAAATCTAAAAGCTATTATTGATGAGCCAGCTATAGCCTCCTGTCTGGAAAGATTCAAGAAAAATAAACCCGAGGCTGCAGATAAATTGCTCTCAATTTTGAGGAAGGAGGTTAGCCCTTTAGTTCATCGACTCTGCGAGGAGATCGACAGGGAAATTGGACAGTTCAAGCTTCCAAACAATGTCCGGCTTGATTATGACCGAACTCTGGAAAAAAGCAACTTGACCCTGGAAGTTATGGTCAGCTCCCAAGAAGAGCTCAGAGAAACTGTAAATAAAATCCTGAACAGTCTGGAAAAAGAAAACTGGAAGCGGCTGTTCGAGCTTCTTTACCGCGAAGAGGAATGATGACCAGAAACTGGATAAAAAAGGTTTTCCTCGACCGGAAAGTAGAAAAATCTCCGCAGGTCAAAAAAATTCTGGATAAACTTATTGGGGTACCGGTCGAAGTAGTTGATGGGGAAGAGAAAATAAAACTGGAACTTCGGCTTTCTTCCGACTCGGTTGGAGAGAGCAAGAAGATCCTTTTTCTGACCGAGCAAAAAGCCTTTATTCGACCTTGTCCTTGTACCCCGGGCTGTGTCGGCTGTGGCTACTGGACAATAGATCTGGATATCAACTGTCCGCTTGATTGCAGTTACTGCATACTCCAGAGGTATCTGGAAGAACAGCCTCTGACCGTTTCAGTAAATAGAGAAGCTTTGAAGAACGAGCTTGAATTATTTTTTGAGCAGAAAAGAACCAGGCTTTTAAGAATCGGCACAGGAGAGCTGGGTGATTCCTTAGCTCTGGATGAATTGACAGAGAATTCCTTATTTCTGGTAGAACTTTTCCGAAAAAAGCCAAGTTATTTTCTGGAATTGAAGACCAAGACTGCTGAAATTGAATTGTTACTCAAAATAAGACCCGAGCCAAATATCGTGCTGGCCTGGTCTTTGAACACGGAGAAAATGGTCCATTCCGAAGAAAGGGGAGCAGCCAGTTTGGAGGACAGGCTGACCGCAGCGACCAGAGCTGTTAATCATGGATACCGGGTAGCTTTCCATTTTGATCCCATAATTCATTATCCTGGCTGGTTAGAAGGGTACGAGCGAGTAGTAGAAAAGCTTTTCGGGAGGATACCGGTAGAAGCTATAGCCTGGGTTAGCCTCGGCACTTTACGCTTCCCATCTGATCTGCTTACTGTTGCCAGACGACGTTTTCCTGAAAGCACCATCTACGAGCATGAGTTTGTCAGATCCTGGGAAGGAAAATTTAGATACCCGCGGCCATTAAGAATTAAGATTTATAGCGAATTAAGAAGGATGTTTTCTGATTTTAGAGCCGAGAATAAACTTTACCTCTGTATGGAATCTTCCGCAGTTTGGGCAGCTTTTTTAGAAAAAAATAAAAGGGGAAGGCTTATTTCGGCCTTCCCCTTTCCTTGGCTAAGTTAAATCAAAACCGGGGTATCATTCACCCTCAGTCGCTTTCCTCTCTGTGATTATCCCGACGAGTTCAATTCCAGCTTCACGAATCTTGTCGATGACATCGATGATCTTACCGAATTCCAGGTTCTGATCTGCCCTGAGGTATAGTTTCTTCTCAGAAGCAGTAAGAAAAGCTTCTTCGAGAGCAGAACTAAGCCCATCGAGGGCGACTCTCTGTTCTTTCTGTGCTTTAAGGAACAGGGTACCGTCAGCTTTAATCGACAACACCACTTCAGGATTATCGGGCATATTGGTGGTATTGAGAGCTGAAGGTAGCTGAACATCAACTCCCTTTTGAACCAACGGCGTAACAACCATGAAGATGATCAGAAGAACCAGCAGAACGTCACAAAGAGGAACGACATTGGGCTCAGACTTTACAGTTTCTTTTTCGTTCAGCGATACTGAGAAACCCATTGTCTTCCTCTCTTAATAAAATTTAGCCAGAGTCAAATTACTTGGCCCCGGAAACGCGAATGAAATAGTCAACAATCTGAGAAGCTGTATTCTCCATCTCAGTGTTGTAAACTTCGATCTTAGTGTTCAGAGAGTTGAAGGTCCAGAGGGCGATAACGGCCACAGCAATACCGAAAGCGGTAGTTACCAGAGCTTCGGCAATACCAGCAGCCACAGCACCGATACCACCAGAACCAGTCAGAGCCATTCCACGGAAAGCGTTGATAATGCCGAAAATGGTTCCAAACAATCCGATGAATGGTGCAGAAGTGGCGATTGTAGCCATAATGCTCAAGCCTCTCTTCAGTTCCTGGGTGAACAGAGACTGAGCTCTTTCGCAGCCTCTCTGGGCAGACTCAATCTGCTCTTCCAGAGAAAGATTAGATTCTTTGCCAGACAGATATTCTTCAATTCCAGCAGCAGTAACTCTGGCCAGATGGCTGCTTTTGTAATCTTTCTTGGAAGCGAGAGCCAGCGCTTCTTTCAGCTGTCCATTTTTCATCAGCTCGGCCAGCTTTGGAGCAACTTCCAAGGATTTCTTTCTGGCACGAGCAAAAGTCAGCTGACGCTCGATGAACAGATAGATGGTGATGACAGACAGAGTGATCAGGATAATGGCAACTGTTTTTGCCACGACGCCCATGGCCTGCCACATTTCAATCAAACCGAATTGCATGTCTAAAACCTCCTTTTAAATATCGAAAGCCATTATTAGCTTTTCTTACTTAAGTTTAAAGGTCACCGTAACGGTGAAAATAACCCCTCTGGGACGGCCGTTGATGATCATCGGCTCGTAAACCCATTGTTTGACCGCATCGATAGCGGCCTGGTCGAGCAGGGGAACTGACCTCAGAACTTTAACCGACTGGACACGACCATAAATATCGGTGGTAGCTTCGAGAATGACTATACCCTCAACGCGTGCCTGACGGGCTATTTCAGGATAAACTGGATCAACTTTGTGGATGAGTTTGGGTGGCTTAATTTCACCGATAGCTCTAACTGGTTCTTCAACCTCGCCCACGACTCCACCCAGAACTCCGCCCACGACTCCACCCAGAACTCCGCCGACAACTCCGCCTTCGACTCCACCTTCGACTCCGCCTTCGATTCCGATGTCAGATATCTGTTCTTCGGCAATCTGATCTGGTATTTCAACAGGGGCAACCAATCTACCAGGTTCAACCGAAGTTGTTGCCTGAACGGCTTTGATGGTTCGGGTAGAGCTGGACTTTTTCTTGGCTGGTGGTGGCGGTGGTGGTGGCGGCGGTGGTGGGGGAGCTAAGAAAGCGCTGTAAACTTCGACTTTTGGTAACTGGTCTGTGGAAAGAAGAGGAATAACAATAATGGAAACGACAAAGATAGCGTGGAGGATAATAGCAATGGGCAGAGCAAGTGCTTTTCTCTTAATCCCCGACTCGGCCTTGAAGAAGGAATCTTTGAAGAGTTGTGGTAACTCTTCACTCTGTTTAGGCCTTTTTGCTTCTGGCATGTTAAACCTCACGCTCTTAGATTAAGTTAGATTAAAGTATAAATTAAATTTATTTATTTTACAAGTCAAATTTAATTATTTATGTAATTTTTTCTTCTTGAAATAATGATTCCAGAAAAGGACTACCGGACAGGAGAGAAAGATAGTCGAATAAACACCTTCAATAGTTCCGACGAGCATGATGAAGGCAAAATCATTAATCACTTTGCCGCCGAAAAGGAAAAGAGAAAGGACGGTTAGGAAGACTGTACCTGAAGTGATTAAGGTTCGTGAAAGGTTGAGATTAAGAGACAAGTTCATTATATTTTCTAACGACTCTTTTCTCATGGTTTTCTTGAGTTCGCGGATACGGTCAAAGATAACGATGGTATCGTTAATTGAATAACCGACTATGGTTAACAGAGCGGCGACAATTGGCAGGTTGATTTCACGGTTGGTGAAAGAATATATGCTCAGAGTTATCAGAACATCCTGAGTCAAAGTAAAGATGGCTGCGGCTCCGTATTCAATTCCTTTAAATCTGAATGCTATATAAACCAGCATACCGATGAGTGACCAGATAATCGCCTGGGTAGCTTTCTTTCTCAGGTCTTTTCCTACCTGGGGGCCAACAGTTTCGCGACTTAATACAGTAAGCTTCCCCAGAAAGGTTTTTTTCTGCAGATAATTGACAACTTCATCTGATAGAGAAACCGGTTCTTTTTTAAGCTCATTCCAATCAGAAATGATTCCGTGGAGGGTTCGATATTCGGCTATCTTATTGGCCAGATCTTCTCCCTTCTCCGGGAAAGCCTCATGGAGAAGAGAAGCCAGAGTATTGCGGTCAATGTTATTTAAATCCAGAAAACCTTGAGCTATCTTTGCCTGATCTTCGGGACCCTGCAGGGCTTTAATTACCCGGTCAGCTAAAATTTGATGGCTTTCCAGCTCCTGGTCCTCTCTGGTGGTCTTGGTTTCCATGGTTCGGATCTGAAATTCCCGGTTATCTTTCCCGGTTTCTTGAATGATGCTATTACCAAGGCCGACATCGGACAGAAGCTTTCGAACCTCAGATACGGAAATGGGCTCTCTGAACTTGACTCTAATAAGAGTGCCTTCTCCGAAATCCACTCCGAGCTTTAATCCTTTGCCGAGAGTTATGTTTAAGATCCCGGCTACCACAATAATTAGAGTTAAAGCCAGGGCAATCCATTTGTATTTAAGAAAGGGGATGTTGGGTGTTTTTTTGAAGATTTGCATGTTAGATACTCAACCTCTTGGCGTTAATTGGAACAAAAAGATCAAAGATTAAATGAGAAACAAAAACTGCGGTAAACAGGTTAGCCACCAGACCGCAGATCAGAGTTACGGCATAACCTTTGATCGGGCCTGTCCCGAACTGGAAAAGGAAAATAGCGGAAATGATGGTGGTCAGGTTGGAGTCAAAAATGGCTGAGAAGGCCCGGGAAAAACCGTTGGCAATTGAACTGGAAATATTTTTGCCAACAGCTATTTCTTCCTTGATTCTTTCAAAGATCAGAACATTAGCATCAACAGCCATTCCGATGCCCAGGATAATGCCAGCGATGCCGGGCAGGGTTAGGGTGGCTTTAAAATAACCCATCGCTCCGAAGATTATCAGTTCATTTAACAGCAGGGCAATAATAGCGTTGAGTCCGGATAATTTATAATAGAAAATCATAAACAGCATAACGGCGAAGATGGCTACCAACCCGGAGAACAATCCCTGACGGATTGAGTCAGACCCAAGAGATGGGCCTACAGTTCTTTCTTCCAGATATTTAATTCCAGCTGGAAGAGCACCCGCTTTCAGGATGACCACCAGATCATCAGCTTCTTCTGGAGTAAACCTTCCCTGAATGATGCCAGAATCAGAAATTCTGGAGTGGATTACGGGCGCAGATTGGAGTTTTCCATCAAGTATAATTGCCAGTTGTTTGCCGACGTTTTGACCCGTCACCTGCTCGAAGCGCCTGGCTCCTTCCGGGTTGAGAGTGAAATGAACGGCGGGATTATTCCATTCATCAACTCCCCGGCGGACGGTTCTGAGGTCTTTTCCTGTAATTGTGGCCACCTTGCTAACGAGATAATAACCCTGATGGCCTCTTTTAGGGTCACCCTTGACCACTTCTGCATCTTGTGGAACTTTACCGCCGAATTCCTGCAGAAGGGTCTGTTCATCCGGAGCGGGGCCAGCTTTCACCAGCTTGAATTCCAGAACAGCTGTAACTTTGATCAGGTTTTTAACTCTTTCCGGGTCTTCAACCCCAGGTAGCTCAACCACAATCCGTTCAGTTCCCTGTCTCTGGATGACTGGCTCGGCCACGCCAAACTGGTCAACTCTGTTTCTGATAGTCTCAAGGGTTTGAGTTACGGCCTGGTCTCTCAGAAATTGAGCCGCGACCTGTTTCAAAGTGAAAACGACCTTATCTCCAGTAAAGGAATAGTCCCAGTCCCTGGTATACTGGTCAATCAGGTCCCGGACTTTTCCTTCCTGGTCTGGACTGATTCCTTTAAAATAAAAGCGCCCGGGTTTTTCCTTAGCCGCTTCGCTGTAGGTGATATTATTCTTTTTAAAGACTTCTTCGAACCTGGAAATCTGCTGGTCGGTTTCAACGTTGATGGCATCATCGGTCATAACCTGAAGAACCAAGTGAGTTCCACCTTTCAGATCAAGACCGAGCTTAATCTTTTCTTTGGGCGGGTAAATCAAAAAGATGCATAAAGCAATAACAAACAGGGTTAGACCTAATTTCCATTTTACGTTCTTTTTCATCTTGGTCAATCTCTCTCTTTTGGATTAAATTTCTGGAAAAAAATCAATTAGGTTCTTTAGATTCTTTAGTTTCGGTTTTTTCTGAAAGAATTATAGCTACAGCGCTCTTAAGGATATCCACCTTGACATTAGAAGCAATCTTAAGCTCTATCCGGTCCGGATGAACATCCATCACTGTACCGAAAATACCGCCGCTGGTGATGATCCGGTCTCCCGGCTTCAGGTTTTCTACCATCTGCTGGTGCTGTTTCTGCTTTTTTCTCTGAGGAAGAATTATCAGGACGTAAAAAATTACAAAGACCAGGATGAACGGCAAAAGCCCGAATAACAGATTACCCTGGGCTTGAGGCGCAGCCTGCTGTTCGGAAATGCTCATTAAGGTTAAAAAGCTCATTTTATCTTCCTATTCATTTAAATTTTTTTCTATGATTGCTTTTTTGAACGATTGAAATGAATTAGATTGAATAGCTTGCCTCATTTTTCGGAAGATGTCAAGATAATAGTACAAATTGTGGATGGTGTTAAGGATAGCCGAGCTGATTTCCTGACGTTCGTAAAGATGCCTGAGATAGGCCCGGGAAAAATTTCTGCAGGTATAACACTGGCAGTTCTCATCGAGCGGCCGGCTATCATCAGCATATTTTAAATTCTTGATCGAAATTCGGCCGTGGCTGGTAAATAGAGTACCGTTCCTGGCGTTTCTGGTTGGCAGCACACAATCAAAAAAGTCCACCCCTCTTTCCACAGCTTCCAGAATATCTTCGATATAACCCATTCCCATCAGATATCTCGGTCGGTCCTCAGGCAGAAGTTCGTTCGACCTTTCTAAGATTTCATAGAGCTGGGTTTTGGGCTCACCGATTCCAAGTCCGCCGAGGGCATAACCATGGAAATCAAGGCTGACGATTTCTTCGATACTTCTCTGGCGATAGGGCCAAAAAACCCCACCCTGGGTGATACCCCAGAGCTGGGTGGCCGGTTGAAGGTGGTTAAATTCTTCCCGGCAGCGTTTGGCCCAGTGGGTGGTAAGTTCAACCGATTTTGCCACTTGTTCTTCTGAATATGGATAAGGGGGAAAATAATCCAGACACATCATTATATCTGTACCCAGCCTAACCTGAATTCGGACTGCCTCTTCGGGTGTTAAAAAAATTTTTTTTCCATCCAGATGAGAAGAAAACCTTACTCCCTCATCGCTGACTTTAACCAGCGGAGACAGGCTGTAAACCTGAAAACCGCCGCTATCGGACAGTATGGCTTTGGGCCAGGAAATGAATTTATGAAGGCCGCCGAGTTTTTCGATCAGGTCCACACCCGGCCTCAGGAATAGATGATAAGAATTAACCAGAATAATCTGAGATCCAAGTTCATGGAGGATGGCATGGGTTAGAGCTTTGACCGTTCCTTGGCTAGCTACCGGCATAAAAGCCGGAGTTTCTACTAAACCGTGGGCAGTTTGGAGGATACCTGTCCTGGCTTTACAGGAAGAATCGCGACCGGTAACGGTAAAGTAGTTGCTCATTAGGAAAATCTGAAATAGATTATGTCTCCGTCTTGGACCAGATAATCTTTACCCTCAAGACGAAGAGCTCCGGCTTCTTTGGCTTTTTGCCAGGAGCCATACTTTATAAATTCATCAAAAGGGATGACTTCAGCCCGGATGAATCCTTTCTCTATATCTGAGTGGATTTCACCCGCAGCCTTGACCGCAGGTGTGTTTTTCTTGATAACCCAGGCTCTGATCTCATCCTTACCAATGGTGTAAAAATTTATCAGGTCCATGACTTCAAAGATTTTCCGGAAAAACCTGGGCGGGGTTGGTTCTTCCAGACCGTAGGTGCTCATAAAAAGTGTTCGGTCTTCATCTTCAAGGTCCATTATTTCTTTCTCGATTTTTCCACAGAAGGCCAGTACCGGCACTTCGGGATCAATGGCCGGATAGAGTTCCTTAGGATGGTCAAGGTAAGCCAGATCCTTTTCATCCAGATTAATCATCTGAAGAATCGGTTTCATCGAAAGAAAACAGAACCCCCTGAGCATTTTTTCTTCAGATGGGGTCAACGGAAAATTGCGAATCAATTGGCCCTGCTCCAGCAGTGGTTTCAGCTTTTCCAGAAGTTCTTTTTCTTTCCCAGCTTCCAGGTCTTTTATTTTCTTCAGGTCTTTTTCCAGCTTTTCCAGTCTTCCAGTTACCATCACCAGATCCGACAGGATGAGTTCTTCTGTCATTGAGTTTATATCAGAGGCCGGGTTAATCTTTCCCCGAGGGTGAGGGAGGGCTGGATTTTTAAAGCCTCTGACTACATGGACCAGACCATCAGCTTTTCTCAGCTGACTGAGATAAAGGCTGGTGGAAATTTCACCGCCTGAAATTCCCGGAAAATCATCAATCTCTAAATGAACGAGAACTTTTTTCTTTTCTGGATAAAGAGAAGATAACTTATCCAGTCGGGTATCAGGAACCTGACAGATTGTCCTTGGGATTTCGTGTCTGAAATCTGAGCTCTGATGATGGACTTCTATCTTTTTCTGACTGAGAATCTCAAAAAGAGAGGTTTTGCCAGAGCCAGCGTAACCGAAAAGAGCGATGACCATGTCTTAAGTAAAACGCTAAAGGTTCAATCTGTCAAGATGGTTTGGAGTAATTATTCCTTTTTATATATATTGAACGCCAAATGAATTTAGAGTATATTAACAAAATAAATAAGGATAGAACCCATGGCTATGCTCGGAAAAAAGCTGAATGAAGAAATTGAAAAGGTTAAAGAAAAGGAAAAGCGGGAAAAAAGAGAAAAAAGTCTTTTCCGCGAATACTTTGAGCTCATCGCAGAAACTGCGGTTTTTGTCTTTTTTGTTATGACCTATGTGGTGCAGGCTTTTCAGATTCCGACTGGATCGATGGAACCGACTCTGCTGGTCGGGGATTTTCTGCTGGTGAACAAATTTATCTATGCCCGGCCGGTAATCCCCTTAGAATCGGTTATCCTGCCCTGCAAGAAGATAGAAAGAAAAGATATCGTGGTCTTCAAATATCCGCGGGATCTGAGCAAGGATTTTGTTAAAAGAGTGATTGCTCTGGAGGGGGAAAAAATCGAAATTAAAAATAAGGAAGTTTATATCAACGATAAACCCTTAGAAGAAAGATACAAAGTTCATAACGATTCCCAGATTTTTCAAAAGGGGAATTACTATCAGTATGATGATATCATCCGGGATAATTATGGGCCAGTAGTAGTCCCCCCGGGCCATGTCTTTGTCATGGGAGATAACCGCGACAATAGTTTGGACAGTCGTTACTGGAGTTTTCTGCCCATGTCCTACATCAAAGGTCGGCCCTGGCTAATTTATTTTTCATATGAAGCGGAGAAAGATGCTTATCTTAAAAATGGTGTTCGTGATAAGTTCAAAAAGTTTTTCCGTTTCATTTTCAAGACTCGCTGGAAGAGGATGTTGAAAGTCATCTTTTGATAACTTTTTCTGGCCAACACAAAAAACATATTGACCGCTAATATCTTCTGAAATAAGATTATTGTCAGCCGGACATTTCGGAAAAGAAGATGGGCAAGGCTCTGATCGCACTTCTGACTGATTTCGGGACTAAAGATTTTTTTGTAGCTTCTTTGAAAGGCGTTATCCTATCAATCAATCCCGCCGCCACCATCGTTGACCTGACTCATGATTTGCCCGACTTTAACCTTCGAGCTGCGGCTTTCGTTCTCTGGGCCTGTTACCGATTTTTCCCTGCCGGGACAATATTTTTGACGGTGGTTGATCCTGGAGTGGGCAGCGAGCGTCGAATTCTTTTGGCCAGGACCAATCGGTATTTCTTCATCGGACCAGACAACGGAGTCCTCTCTCCTGTTCTGGACAAAGAGAAAGCCGAAGTCTTCGAAATCACGGGTAAGAATTATTTTCTTACTGACCGGAGAACCAGTTTTGAAGCCCGGGATAAAATGGCTCCGATAGCAGCCTGGTTGAGTCTGGGAGTTTCGCTGTCCGTGCTGGCCCAGCCTGTCTCTTTCTATGAACAGCTCGATTTTCCCGAACCTCAGGTTAGGAATAAAGAAGTTCAGGGAAATATCGTCTATCAAGATAAATTCGGCAATCTGATTACCAACATCAGTCAGCAGCTGATTGTCAGGTTTTTAAACTCCAACCCAGGGGCGAACCCGGTTCTCTGGGCCGGTAAGAAAAAAATATCAGAGATGGCTTCAACCTATGCTCAGGGCTCGGCCGATAAACCCTTCTTTATGATTAACAGTTTGGGCCTGCTGGAAATCGCCCTTTATCAAAAATCGGCGGCCGAAGTTCTCGGCCTTGGTCCAGGTGATTCTGTGGTTCTCAAGGTTGATTGAAGAGGTCAAAAATGAAAAATGGTAATAAAAGTCTGATGGTCATCGATGGAATGTCTTGAAGGAACGATCGAACAGATAATTTTTTACAACCCGGAGAACGGTTATTCAGTTTTCAAAGTCAGGACTGAGACCGAAGAAGTCACGGTTGTCGGGAATTTCCCACCGCTCTCTCCAGGTGAATGTCTGAAGCTCACCGGACACTGGGAAAAGAACCAGAGATTCGGTCAGCAATTCCAGATGGAATCATTCAGCCTGACTCTTCCCAGATCGACTAAGGGTATAGAAAAGTTCTTATCTTCTGGATTGATTAAAGGTATAGGTCCGGTTCTGGCACAGAGAATAGTTAAAAAGTTTGGAGAAAAAACTACCGAAATTCTGAACAAGACTCCCGAAAAATTAAAACAGGTCGAAGGAATCGGCGAAAAGAAGCTGTCTGAGATTCTTAAGTCTTGGGAAGAACATAGGGATATCCGGGATCTGATAATTTTTCTCCAGGAACACAATATCTCGACCACTCTGGCTTACAAAATCTACCGGACTTATGGCCAGGCTGCTTTCGAAATTCTGCGTCGGAATCCCTACCGGCTCTGTCTGGATATCTGGGGAATTGGCTTCAAAACAGCTGACCAGATTGCTTTAAAACTGGGCATTGCTTTGGACTCAGTCGAAAGGGTCAAGGCTTATATTCTTTATCTTATGGAAAAAGATAACGAGCAGGGCCATGTATTCTCTAATGAAAACGACATAAAAGAAAAGTGTCTTCAAGATCTGGGAGTTAATCCTGACCGGGTGGATGAGGCTCTGAAAGATTTGCTTAGAAATCAAGCCATCGTCAAAGAAGCCTCTGAAGGGAGCGCTTTTTTGTATCTCCCGTTTTTCTATCAGGCACAAGAAGAAGTGGCCCGGGCCATTGTAGCTCTCTCCAGAACTCCCTGCCCTGTTCCAGAATTTGACCTGGGGAAAAAGATTGAAGAGGTGGAAAAACGTTCAGGAATCAATTTCTCTCCATTACAGAAAAAAGCTATTGAAAGCAGCTTTCAGAAAAAAATTTTAATCATAACCGGTGGTCCTGGTACCGGCAAGACCACCATCGTCCGGGCTATTGTCGAAATTTTTGAAAGCTGGCAAAAAAAAATTCTTTTAGCTGCTCCAACCGGTCGAGCTGCCAAAAGGCTTTCAGAAACAACTGGTCGGGAAGCCAAGACCATTCATCGCCTGCTTGAGTTTAAGCCCAAAGAAGGTCGGTTTAAAAGAGGGCCGAATTATCCGCTTAAAGCAGAAGCTTTGATTGTAGATGAGTTCTCCATGGTTGACCTCCCTCTCATGTATCATTTGCTCCGGGCCATACCGCCCGAGATGAGGTTGATTCTGGTCGGTGACAAAGACCAGTTACCTTCGGTTGGGCCGGGTAATCTGCTTAGAGACCTGATCGATTCTGGCGCGGTTGAGGTCATTAGATTGAATGAAATCTTTCGCCAGGCCAAGGAAAGTTTGATCGTGGTCAACGCTCATCGCCTCAACCAGGGACTGTCTCTGATTTATCCGCCAAAAAAGGACCCGACGGCTGATTTTTATTTCATTCATCAGGAAGATGAGGAAAAGGTTTTTCAGCTGATCTTAAAACTCTGTCAGGTCAATATTCCCCGCCGTTTGGGTTTGAATCCACTGTCAACCCAAATTCAGGTTATAACTCCTATGTATCGCGGCCTGGTTGGAGTGGACCGGCTTAATCTTGAACTTCAGAAAGCTCTGAACCCGGCTTCTACCGGGCTGAAAGTTGGTCAGAAAGAATTCCGGGTCCGGGATAAAGTTATGCAGATCAGGAATGATTATGAAAAAGAAGTTTTTAACGGCGACTTAGGGACAGTCGTCCAGATTGACCCGGAAAAATTCAGGGTGTTAGTAGATTTTGATGGCCGCTTAGTCTTTTATGAGAAAGATGAACTGGCTGACCTGGTTCTGGCTTATGCCATCTCGGTTCACAAAGCCCAGGGTAATGAATATCAGGCGGTGGTTATGCCTTTGCTCACCGAGCACTACATCATGCTTCAGCGAAACCTTTTTTATACGGCACTGACCAGGGCCAGAAAACTCAGCGTGATCATCGGCTCTTACCGGGCTCTTCACATCGCCATCAAAAATGATAAGCCGGTCAAAAGAAATTGCCGGTTGAAAGAAAAAATCCAGGCTTTACTTGAAAGCCAACCTGCAAATTTCCGTTTGTTTTAACTCAATTGTCGGTTATAATGAAAACAAATTAGAAAGGAGGCAAGATTCATGGAAAAATGGGAATGCACAGCTTGTGGTTATGTTTATGACCCTGGAGTGGGTGACCCGGACAACAACATTCCGCCCGGTACCCCGTTTGAGTCGCTGCCTGATGATTGGGTCTGCCCGCAGTGCGGTGTGGGCAAAGAATTCTTTCAGAAGATAGATTGAACTATTTACATTCTTATCTTCGAGAGAAATGAAAACATGAGAGTTGTCATTGTGGGCAATGGTCTGGCTGGTACCATGGCCGGAAAGACCATCAGAGAACTCGATTCGGCAGCCGAAATTATCATCTTCAGTCAGGAAAGACATCATTATTATCCAAGGCCCAATCTGATTGATTTACTGGCTGGGTTGATTTCCCTGGAAAAAGTCTTTGCTTTTCCCGAAGGCTGGGCCGAAAGACAAAGGCTACAGGTGAACCTTGGCAAAAAAATCACTAAAATTGATCCAGTTAAACTCGCCGTTGAAGTGGAAAAAGAAGGCTGGGTAGATTTTGATTATTTGATTCTGGCCACGGGGGCTGATCCGTTTTTCCCACTGATTCCAGGGCTGGATAAAAAAGGTATCTTTGCCATCCGGAGTCTGGACGATGTTTTGGAGCTTATTGAATATCTTCAGTCCCGGCCAGAGATAGTCATCCTTGGGGGCGGGTTGCTCGGCCTGGAAGTGGCCAGGGCTCTGTGTCAGAGGGGGCTGGAACGGGTGACCGTGGTAGAGTTTTTCAACCGGCTTCTACCAAAGCAGCTGGATGAAGCCGGCGCTGCTCTTCTTCAGACTCAGCTGGAAAAAATGGGCATCAAGTTTTTGCTGGGAAAAGAAGCAGTAGAAATTCTTGGAGATGATTCAGTGAGTGGAGTTCGCTTTAAGGATGGGAGCCTTTGCCAGGCCGGGGCAGTGATTGTGGCTTCAGGAATAAGGCCCCGGACTGAGCTGGCCTCAGCCAGCGGTATAAAATGTTCAAGGGGAGTGGTAGTTGATGATTATCTAAGAACCAGTCATCCCAGAGTTTATGCCGCCGGTGATGTGGCTGAACATCGAGGCCGGGTCTATGGTTTGATACCAGCAGCTTTTGACCAGGCCCGAACCTTAGCTTATAACCTTTGTGGTCAGATAAGAAAATATGAGGGCACAATTCCAGCGAACACTTTGAAGGTGGCCGGAATTTATCTCACTTCTATCGGAATAGTGTCCCCGGAAGATGGAAATTATGAAATTCTGACCAGACAGGACCAAGAAGCAGGAATTTACAAAAAATTAGTGCTCAAGAATGATATCTGCGTTGGAGCTATCTGGTTTGGAACCAAAAAAGGTGTTCAGGAAATAAGCCGGATTATTCAGTTCAGGAAGAACCTCAGCCGTTTCAAAGAAGATATTCTGGAGGAAAAATTTGATTTTTCCCGGCTGATGGAAGAATGACCAACATCAAATGCGGACAGTGCTTTGAAAGGAGATGACTATGAAAGAAGCCATAAAAGTTGTTCTTGTGGTAATTCTTATTATTGTTATGGCTTCATTCTTAACAGCGCAGATAAAATTCAATGGTTATTTTTCTTTTGAGTACCTGAAAAGCCAGCCTGAAGGAGTTTATCCAGGAGGGACTTTTGAGAATCTCTATGGGGGCCTGGCTGTTTCCGGAACTGTTTCTGGTCAATTGACCTTTTTAACTGAAGTCCAGCTTAAATCCCAGGAAACCTTCAGTTTAAGACAGGCCTATCTGGCTTTTCAGGGAAGCAATCTATTCAACTTCAAATTCGGCCTATTTGAGATTCCCTTTGGACGCTATAACCGGTCAGCCCGTCCTTCAGAGAATCTGACCGTATTACGGCCACTGGTTTTTCATTTTTTTCCTTATCGCTGGAATGACCTCGGTGTCTGCTGGGAAGGGAATTACACCATCTTCTATTATTCTGGGTACATAGTGAACGGTCTTTCGGCTAACCAGAATGGCTATCTGCAGTCAACCGTCCGGGATATCAATAAAGATAAAGGACTCGGCGGAAGACTGGGGCTGAGGTTCGGAGAAGGGTTTGAGATGGGAGGGTCATTCTATACCGGAAAATATGATTCGGCGGGCTCAAAGGACCTTCAATTTGAGGGAGTAGATTTAATCTGGGTTAATCCGGAATGGGAAATCCGGGCTGAATACATTAAGACTATCTATGACCACCCCTTTCTCAATCAGAAAAAAGAATTTGATGGGTATTATCTCATAGTGAGCATGATCATTAAAAGATTCAGGCCATATTTCAGCTATCAAAACTCATCCGTGCCGCAGTCGGTGATAGATGACCAGAATGCCCCGCCATTTAATGTCTTTATAGAGACAATGGTCAGAAAAAAACGGAAAGCTCTGGGCTTTAAGTGGGATATTGCCGACAATTTCTTTGCCAAGTTTGAATATGATTGGAATAAAGAAAAAGAAGCTGCCATAAAAGACAACACTTTTTCTGTTCAATTAGGATTTGTTTTCTGAAGGCTTTAAGTGGTTCTTAAAATCTGATAAA
This sequence comes from Candidatus Aminicenantota bacterium, assembly GCA_014360015.1. Classification (GTDB taxonomy): domain Bacteria; phylum Acidobacteriota; class Aminicenantia; order Aminicenantales; family Saccharicenantaceae; genus Saccharicenans. The sequence continues at coordinate 126,145 of JACIYJ010000001.1, forward strand.
ATGACTCCCGTTTGTGTCAGGTTGTCCGCAATAAATTTATGATTCTTAAGGATGAATAAAATGAGTAATCTTCTGGTTATCGGGACCCAGTGGGGTGACGAAGGTAAGGGCAAGATTGTAGACTTCCTGGCTCCGGCTTTTGAAATCATTGCCAGATATCAGGGCGGGCACAATGCCGGTCATACAGTTTATCTTGCTGGCAAAAAAATTGTTCTTCATCTAATTCCTTCTGGCATCCTGCATCCGGATAAAATCTGCGTTATTGGCAATGGTCTGGTGGTCAGCCCTCAGGCTTTTTTCAAAGAAATTAATGATTTGAAAGCTCTGGGGGTGGAGGTCAATGAGAAGCGACTGGTGGTCAGCCGGGCGGCTCAGGTGATTATGCCTTATCATTCACTGGTGGAAAAAATTAATGAAGCTCTCCGTGGCCAGAAGATGATCGGTACCACCTGTCGGGGAATAGGACCGTGTTATGAAGACAAGGCCGCTCGCTGGGGGATAAGAGTGGCTGACCTCTTAGAGCCGGAAATACTTAAAGAAAAAATCGAAGACAATCTGGCGGCCAAAAATAAAATCTTCGAAGCCTTTGGCTATGCACCTTTAAAAGCTGAACCTATCTTTGAAGAATACCGGGAGCTGGGCGAGAAACTGGCTCCTTTTGTGAGAGATGTTTCCGTATTCCTGCATGAGCAGATTAAGGCCGGAAAATCAATCCTGTTTGAAGGAGCTCAGGGAGCCCTGCTGGATATAGACCACGGAACTTATCCTTACGTCACTTCTTCCAACAGCACAGCCGGGGGAGTCTGTACCGGTCTTGGACTCAGTCCGAAGCAGGTTCATTCTGTCTTAGGGATTGCCAAAGCTTATACTACCAGAGTCGGCAGCGGTCCATTTCCAACAGAACTTAAAGATGAAACCGGAGCTCTGATTGCCAGAAAAGGTGATGAATTTGGTGCCACTACCGGCCGACCGAGGAGATGCGGCTGGTTTGATGCGGTAGCCGTTCGTTATGCCTGCCGGGTTAATGGGGTTGACCTGATGGCCCTGACCAAACCTGACGTTCTGGAAGGGCTAAAGGAAATAAAGGCCTGCTTTGCTTATCGTTATAAAGGTTCACGGCTGACCGAATTTCCGGCAGAACCCTGGATCCTGGAAAAGATTGAGCCAGAATACAGGACTTTTCCGGTCTGGTCAAAATCCATTCATCGGTTGAGAAACCTTGAAGAATTACCATTGGGCTTTCTGGATTATCTCCACTGGTTGGAAGATACTCTGGAAATTAAAGTGGCTTTAATCTCAACCGGAGTTGACCGGGAAGATATCATTTGCCTTAAAGAGGAAATGCAGAAAATCCTTGGGGAGAGAGCCAGCTGGCTGTTTTAAAAAGAGTTCCTGGATAGGATAAGAGCGGAGCAAAAAAATGAAAATCGATGAATCGCTGGTTCAATGGGTAGAAATTGATAGCCAGGCTTTTCGGCATAATGTTCAGGAATTCAAAAAGAGATTGGGCCGAACAGAGCTGATGGCTGTGATCAAAGCCAATGCTTATGGCCATGGCTTGTTGGTAATTGCTCGTCTGGCTAAGGAAGCTGGCATCCGCTGGTTTGGGGTTAACAATGTGGAAGAAGGTCTGGCTCTAAGGCAGGCTGGTTTTGACCAGGCCATTTTGATTTTGGGATATGTCCCGCTGAGTCAGGCTGAAGCTGTGGTTCATTATGACTTGAGAACAGTGGTTTATAATCTGGAAAATCTGAAGGTCTTAGCCAGAGCCGCCCGGCAGCAGAAGAAAAAGGCTTTCGTCCATCTAAAAATTGAAACTGGAACCAACCGGCAGGGAATTCCTATCAAAAAACTCGGAATTATTTTTCGCGAGATAAAAAAATTGCCAGAGATTGTAGTGGAAGGATTGTCTTCTCATTTTGCCAACATTGAAGACACTACTGACGATGTTTATCCGCGCTATCAGCTCAATAATTTCTTAGAAGCGATTAACTGGTTCAAGAGACAGGGAGTGGAAATTCCGGTTAAACATATGTCCTGCACGGCTGCGGCTATGCTTTTTCCTGAAACTCATTTTGACCTGGTCAGAGTTGGTATCGGACTCTATGGTCTCTGGCCATCGCGGGAAACTCTGGTTTCCTGCCGGATGCGTGGTCAGGAACCGTTGAAGCTCAAGCCGGTTTTGAGCTGGAGAGCTAAGGTAGCCCAGGTCAAATCGATTGCCCGCGGGGCTTGCATTGGCTACGGCTGCACTTACCGGACGACCAGACCAACTAAATTGGCAGTGATTCCAGTTGGCTACTATGACGGTTATGACCGGAGCCTGTCTAATTCAGCTTATGTCCTGATAAGGGGAAAAAGAGCTCAGATCAGAGGCCGGGTCTGTATGAACTTTATTATGGCTGATATTACTGATATCCCGGGAGTGAAACTCGAAGACCGGGTGACTCTTATCGGTACTGATGGTAAAGAAAAAATTACTGCCGACCAGCTGGCCAGTTTGGCTGGCACCATCAGTTACGAAATTGTTACCCGAATAAATCCATTGATACCCCGGGTAATTGTTTAAAAAATATTTTCAGGAGGCATTTAGAAGATGGACAATCTATTAAACCTGAAAACAGGAAAATTGACTCCAGAACAGGTGGACCTGATCCTGCGAACTCTTCCGGTTGATGTGTCATTCGTCGATGAGAATGATACGGTGATTTATTATTCTGAGAAAAAGGACAGGATTTTTACCAGAGTCCCCGGTGTTATCGGCCGCAAAGTCCAGAACTGCCATCCAGCCAAGAGTGTTGATATTGTGGAAAAAATTCTTCAGGCATTTAAGTCCGGAGAAAAAGATACGGCTGAATTCTGGATTCAGCTTGAGGGTCGGTTTATTCATATCAGGTATTTTGCCGTTCGCGATGACCAGAGAAAATACCGAGGCTGTCTGGAAGTCAGTCAGGATGTGACCGAAATCAGACAGCTCGAAGGTCAGAAACGCCTGCTTGACTGGGATTGAGTCTTAATCATTTCTGTTGAATCAAGACTCTGTTCAAACATATAATTTTTTATGAAGGAAAAAGAAGGGCCGAAGAAAAAAAGCGGGCTCAGGAGTCTGATTAAAGTTACTGCCTGGACAGTCGGAGTCCTGGTTGTTTTGCTGTTGGCCACTGCCTTTTTACTTCAGACCAGGTTTGGGGGTAATCTTATTCTGGCTAAGGCCGGAAAAATACTGGAAAAGAAGACCGGTCTGAGGTTGAAAGCAGAGAGCCTCAGTCTCAATGTTTTTAAACTTAAGGCTACCATAACTGGTCTTGAAGTTAGCTCTTCTGAAAAAAGCCAGCTTCAAGTCGGCACCTTTTCCTGTGAGAAAATTTCTGTTAAAACCAGCTGGTATACTCTGATCGGCAGAGCTATCAATTTAAAAAACCTGGAGATCATCCAACCGGAAATTTCTTTGAAATCTGCGAAGTTGCGGGACGAAAAGAATCAACCAGAAAGAAAATCAGATGAAACGGCCAGTTCCACAGGCAAGAAGAAATTAAATTTTCGGCTAGATAATCTGATCCTGAAGAACGGCTCGCTCTCTTTTGAAGAATCTCAGACACCGATTTCCGCGAGCCTTTCTGGCCTTGAAGTTACTGTTCATTTTCAAGCTGCCGAGAATCTTTATCTGGCCGAACTTCACACCGGGCAGGGCTCAGTTGAAATTGGTAAAGGCAGAGCAATTTTAAAAGGACTGGAATTATTGGCTGCCTTTAATCAGGATAAGATAAACATCGAAAAATTATCTTTGACCATGGCTGAATCAAACCTTAATCTGGTCGGAAAAATAGAAGACTATGGTCAAAAGCCAAAAATTGCCCTGCGGACTGCTGGAAAAATCAATCTGGAAGAAATAAATCAACTGGTCAGAATTCCGGGGCAGAACTCTGGAAATTTAACTTTCGAAATTAAAGCTTCGGGTGAGATCGGTTGGCCGGAACTCTCCGGATTCATAATCGGCGAAGACTTGAGCCTTCATGGAATCAAACCGGTCGATTTTCAACTGAAAATAAATCCGACGAAATCCCCTAAGCATCTGGCTGAGGCCAGAGTAAAGATGCCCTCGGGCGAATTGAGGCTTGAAGCTGAATTGCCTTCGGGCCTTAAGGGTCAGTTTAAATCTTCTCTCAATCTGAACGAGATTGATTTAAATTTTCTTTCTTCTCTTATCCCTGAACTTCCCTTCATTTTTGAGGCTAAGGTCACCGGACGGATTGAAGTTCAAGGCGAGGAATTATCGGCTGAAAAGGCAAAAGCTGAAGCCGAAGTAAGACTGAAGCCGTCAAAAGCATCTGCCACCAACCAGGAAAGGTCAGCCATCCCTGTTTTTGCCAAGATTAAAGCTGCTTATTCAGCGGGAAAAACAGAAATCGAGAATTTTGAACTTGAGCTCTATCAAACTAAATTTAATCTAAAAGGGAAGATAGAAGGTAAAGAAAAAATTTCTGGCCGGGCGACTTTAAAGGTCAGCGATCTGGCCGCTACCAGGAAGGCGCTGCTTGCTGCCGACCTTGAAAAGAGTTTTCCCGGGTTGGATTCCCGACTGGGAGAATTAGGAGACCTTAAAGGCAGTCTTAGTCTGGAAAGTTCAATTACAGGTTCTTTCAGCAAGCCAAAATTCAGTCTGATTTTAAGAGGCAAAAATCTTTCTTTGCAGCAAACTGAACTTCCGTTTTTAGAGGTTTTAGCTGATGGAAATTTTCAAAGAATAAACCTTCAGAGATTTCAGGCAAATTTTGGCGGCGGCTGGGTTAAAGGTTCTGGTCAATTCTTGAAAACTAAAAAGATGGGGGGTTCGGCTTATCGAGTCGACAGCAGATTTGAATTTTCTGAAATCGATTTGAAACAATTTGCCAGCCTGCTTCAAGAAGAAAACCGGGCTTATCTCAACGGGCTTTTTTCTGGTTCAGTAAAAATTGGCGGAACTTCAGCTTCACCACAAGCTGAATTCCACCTGGCTGTGGATAAGGCTGCCGTTGGCAGTCTGGAAATTGACTCGTTGGAACTCGTCGGGGGTTACCGAGAGGGAAAATTCAGGGCTGAAAAATTTAATTTAAATCAGCCAGAAGGCCAGCTCACCGGAAATTTTATTTTTAATTCAGGAACCGGAGAGTTGGAAGCTGAGTTAACGGGCAGGGCCATTAAAGCCACTTCTTTTAATACCTGGCTACCAGGCATCCAGGCTGGGCAGGTTGATTTCCAGCTTAAAACTTCAGGTTTCTGGAAAACTCCGGTTCTTGACCTCAAGCTTACCGGTCAGGGCTTTCTGATAGACAGAATCTGGTTGCCGTATTTTGAATTAATTGCTTCATCTGATGGGGAGAAAGCCTGGGCTCATTTTGAGGTGCCACGCTTTAATCTGAGTCTTGAGTCCGGGCTTGAACTAAAAAGCCCGTACTGGCTGAAAGCCCAGATACGAGTTAAGGAACTGCCGCTGTCATCACTGGCCGGGCTCTGGCCCGAAGTGGAAGAAGTTTCCTCACAGGTTGCTTTGAGTGCTACCACGGAATTTTCTTTTCCATTAGAAAAACCTGAAGAGCTTCAGGCTGAATTTAGGTTTGAAGATTTTGATTTTGAAGGCCTAACCACTCTTGTCCCGAGTCTTAAATCAATGAACCTTAGAGGCCGGGCTGACGGCCGGATTAAGCTGAACGGGTTTTCTTCTGACCTGTCTAAGGTTCAGTTTTTGGCTGAAATTCCTCATCTTAATCTTGAGCTCAATGGGATAGAAATAAAGAATGAATTTCCACTGTCTTTAACTTTCAGAGACAGAGTGTTAGAAGTAGGAAAGTTTACTCTTCTGGCCGATAGATCCAGACTCGAGTTAACTGGAAGATCTCTGGTTAAGGACATCGACAATCCTGAATTGGATTTTTATTTAAATGGCCAGTTGGAACTTTCTGATTTTAATCCCTGGCTCACAGCCATGACCGCCGGGGGAAAAGTTCAACTGAAGGTCAGTCTTAAAGGCAACCTACAGAGTCCTCTGATTGAAGGTAGCGGGTCGATTCAGGATGTTTTTTTCAGGTTACAGGACCTGCCCATCGTGGTGAGTGACATCAGGGCTCTGGTTAAAGTTGATAATTCCAGGTTAAAGCTTCAGGAGCTTCAAGGAGTGGCCAATTCCGGGAGATTTTCGGGTTGGGGGGAGGCGGTCTTCGGCGAAACTTTCAGCCTGCAGTCAGTCAGGGCTGGTTTTGAGCTGCACGACTTTGATTTCAATTTTCCTCAGGGCTTTACCAGTCTGTCTCAAGCCAAGCTGACTCTGAGCAGAGAAAAAAAAGGCTGGTTGCTTGCCGGTGATTTTTCACTGCTCAGCGCTAATTACCGTGAGGATTTTTATCCGAGCACCCAGGGCTTGAAAATGGCCTTTACCAGAGTCTCACCGGTTGGCACCGAAATTCCACCCTTTATTTATGATATTGCCCTCGATGTTAATGTCCGCACAGTGGAAAACATTGTCATAAAAAACAACCTGGCTGACCTTGAACTTAAAGCTAATCTTAATGTCAAAGGAACCATTCCTGCACCCATCCTCACGGGAAGAGTGGAGAATGTTTACCCTGGTGAAATCTTCGTAGGGGAGCGCAAGTACATAGCCGAGAGACTGAGAATTGATTTCCTCGGCCGGGAAAGCCTGGAACCTAACTTGGACATTGCTCTTAAAACTACTGTAGTTGATCAGGAAGAGGAAGTTGAGATTAATCTAAACCTGTCCGGACCTCCTTCTGATTTGAAATTTTCTCTGACTTCCACTCCGACCAGGTCGCAGGAAGATCTGGCTTCACTACTTCTTACCGGCAAAAGCCTGCGGGATGTTCAGGGCTCAGCTCTCAACACTATCAGCAGCCAGTTAGTTCAGCATTTTTCCAGCCCCTTAGCTTCGCCTGTGACTAAGACTCTGAAAAAATGGCTTAAAGCAGAAGATGTCATCCTTGAACCATTGAACATAGCCACACTCCAGGACCCGGGTGCCCGACTGACTGTCAAAAAAAGAATGACTAAGGAAGTGGCTGTGACTTATTCGATCAATCTGACCAACAGCCAGTACCAGAGCTGGATTCTTGACTATAATCTCAGACGGAATTTTTCTTTAAGAGGTTTCCGCCGGGACGATGGGGTGGTCGGACTTAACCTCAGGCATAGATTCTCCTTGGGGAAGAAGGCTGTCCCCAGTACGCTGTCTTCAGAAACCAGAGCGGCTAAAAAGCTGGCCCGGATTGAGGTTAAAGGAGAAACGATTTTTCCTGTTGGGCAAATTGAAAAAGCTCTCAAGCTAAAAACAGGTAAAGATTTTAAGAATTCAGAAATGCAGAAAAGTCTCAATCGCCTTTATTCCTGGTACCGGAAGAAAGGTTACGCCAATGCCCGGATTGAGACCCAAACAGAAGATATAGGTGACAACCTGATTTCTCTGATGGTGATTGTCCAGGCCAATCAACCAGTTGAGTTTCGCTTTACAGGTGATAAACTTCCGGCCGGGGTCAAGAAGAAAGCTATTAATTCCTGGGTAAGTCGTCTTCCAGAAGAAACCAATCTTAACCAATTTCGAGATCTTCTGCAGCTCGAACTCAACCGACGCGGCTATTACCAGGCAGAAGTTAAGGTTAAGAAAGCCATAGAAGGAAATAAAATCATTTACCAGGCAGAGGTTAAAAAGAATAATCGATGGAAGATAGGCAGTTTCCGGCTGGAAGGAGAGCCTGTTTTTAGTGAGTCTCTGATAAAACGGGTGGTTTCGGATTATTTCGGGGCTAAAGCTAAAGGCCTGTGGAATCTCCTCTATGACCAGAAGATGGCCTTAGAGCTTATTCAGTATTTTTATCAGGAAAATGGCTTTCTCCAATCCAGGATCGAAAAACCCATCATAGAAGAAGATTCCAGACGGAAGCGGCTTAACATCCGGCTGAAAATAGAAGCCGGTCCTCAGAGCCATGTCCAGGCCTTAGAGCTTGAGGGCAACAACTCTTTAGCCACTGATGAACTTAAGGCTCTGTTGAGCCTGAAACCAGGAGGTATATTCAGCTGGCCAACTCTGACCGAAGATCGGACAGCCTTAATCAATCGCTACCGCAGCGCCGGTTTTAAAGATGTTAAAGTTGAAGCCCTGGCCGAACCAGTTGAAAATAGCTCTGATTATCGGGTCATTTTTGCTATTGATGAAGGAGAGCCTTACCGAATTTCAGGAGTGGAAATTGCTGGTGCTCGCCGATCCCAACCATCATTTATTCTGAAAGAATCAGATTTGAAATCAGGAGAACCAGTCAGCTTAGAGCGATTAGCTCAGGCCCAGAAAAATCTCTACGATTCCGGTGTTTTCCAGGCAGTCAACCTGAGCTCTGTTCCAGAAGTTTCAGAAAGTCATCAGGAAAAAGTGCTGGTCAGTGTTCAGGAAATTCCCTGGTTGACTCTGACCTATGGTCTTCAGTTCAACACTGAGACTAAATTTGAAGGCTTTACCCAGTTTGATTTCAACAACCTGTTCGGTCAGGGCTGGAACAGTCTGTTTTACTTGAGAGCCAACCAACGGCAGCAGGATGCTCGTTTTTCTCTGAAAATTCCATACATCTTTTCTCGAAAAACTGATTCTCTGCTGTCTGTTTATTATTTAAAAGACATAAAAGATCTTTATATTACCGAGCAAATTGGAACAAGCTTTCAGCAGAAAATTATCGTAGTCAGAGGCTTTAACCTGAGTTGGGTTTATAAATTTAACCGCATTCATGATTATGAGAAGGTACCGTCCTGGCCATTTCCCTATGATATCAGGGTTCTGACCTCGGAAGTTTCTGTATTGCTCAATCGCGATACCCGTGACGATAAATTTGACCCACATCGGGGATCACTGCTTACAGCTAACCTGAGCTATTCGCCGAGATTCCTTGGCTCAGATCTAAACTATGTCAGTTCGTTCGTCCAGTTCGCCATGTATAAGTCTTTTCTTCCAAGAGTGATCTGGGCTTCCTGTTATCGTCTTGGTCTGGCCAGTGCTTTCGGTGAAGTGCTGATTCCCAGCAAAAGATTCTTTGCTGGCGGTGGTACCAGTATCCGTGGTTTTAAGTTGAATGCTGTGGGCCCAATAGATATCTGGACCGGCTTACCTGAAGGGGGTGAAGCCATGGTCGTGATTAACCAGGAATTGAGATTTCCGATTTACAAAATCGTCCACGGGGCAGCTTTCTTTGATGCTGGTAATGTTTATTTTAGGTTGAAAGATTTTAATCCAGCCCACCTTCGCACCGGTGCTGGTCTGGGCCTGCGGATAGATAGCCCTCTTGGTATAATCAGATTGGATTATGGCTTTAACCTCAAACCTCGACCCGGTGAGCCGAAAAGCACTATTTTCTTCAGCTTAAGTCAGGCGTTTTAAGCTTGGTTGAAATTTCTTTAATTGGAGAATTCTGGCTGATTCTTATCCCACCCGGCTCAGCAGACTTTTAACCTGAGGGGCTTCTGGGGCTTCTGGTGCCAGGTAGAGGAATTTTCGGAAATGGACAATCATCAGGTCCTTGCGGCCTTTCTGATTATAGGCCAGTCCGAGCTGATAATGAGCATAGGCATGATTGCCTTTAAGCTGGAGGCATTTTTCCAGATCAGCAATAGCTAAATCCAGCTTTTTCTGGTAACCGCGAATCAGCCCACGGTGGTAATAGGCTTCAGCACAGTTGGGGTCTTTCTGGATAGCCGTGTTCAGCTGAGTTTCAGCGCTCGGGTAATTGGCTTTCTTTATGTAGTACTGAGCTTTGCCTATGTAACCGTACGGTGAGTTTGGAGCATTCTGAAGGATTTTGTTGAAATAATTAAGAGCTTCTTCCGGTTTGTTCTGTTTAATCAGAACTGAACCAAGATAATAATAAAGGTCATTGTTGACATAACCTTCAGCCACCAGCTGGTCGAAGATGGCTTTGGCTTCAGCTGTTTTTCCGCCTTCGAAAAAGACGATGCCAGTCTGGAGTCTGGCTTGCTGAGGGCTCTGGGAAAAATTTGTCTGACTAAAAATCATTAGCCCGGCCAGAATAAGAGTCAAGATTATGGGCGTCCGGAAAGATGATTTTTTCATAAATTCCTCCTTTTAAAGTTCTTATACCACAACTGATGAATTTCTGGCAACCTGGTGAACATGGCGAGATTTTTGACAATTTGCGGACAGAGAAAGTAAAATAAGACTTCCAATGAACAACAGAAATCAACTTAAAAAAATCTTTAATGGGCTTAAAGAAGAGAGAAAAGGAGCCGAGAAAAAGAAAGAGGAAGACCGATGAAGCTGAGTTCTCTATCAAGAAAGCATCTGGCTTATCTCGAAGGTTATCTGTCGATATTTCTCAACCTGGCTCTGTTTGTCTTGAAGTTTCTGGTTGGCCGTAGAGTCGGTTCGGTGGCTATGGTGGCTGATGCCTGGCACACTTTATCTGACTCCCTGACCTCATTCATTGTCATTATTGGCTTCTGGCTGGCTTCGAAACCAGCCGACAGGGAACATGCCTTTGGCCACGGCAAGGCTGAATCAGTGGCGTCGGTGGTTATCGGGACACTTCTGGCTGTGGTCGGGGGTAATTTTCTTTATGAATCGGTGTTCAGATTAATCCATCACCAGGGAATGAGCTTCAGCCAGCTGGCAGTGATTGTTTTCCTGGTTTCAGCCGTGATTAAGGAAGCTTTAGCTCAGTTTTCTTTCTGGGCCGGGAAGAAAGCGGCCTCAGCTTCTTTACGGGCTGATGCCTGGCACCACCGCAGTGATGCCATTGCTTCCGTCCTTATTGTCATCGGGGCTCTTTTTAGTCAGAAAGCTTGGTGGCTGGATGGTGTTATGGGCATTGGGGTTTCCCTTCTGATTTTGAAAGCCAGTATTGAGATTGTTCGCAGTTCGGCCAGCTATCTGATCGGTGAAGCCCCGGCTCAGGATAAGGTTAACCGAGTGGCGGAATCTATACAGAAAGAATTTCCTGAACTGGAAGGCATTCATCACCTGCACGTCCATCATTATGGTGAGCACAATGAAGTCACAGCTCACCTGAAGGTTCCCGGCAAAATGTCAGTTGATGAAGCCCATAATATTGCCACTCGGGTAGAAGAGTTAATGAAAAAGGAATTCAACGGAGACGTAACCATCCATGTCGAACCGGAAAAGCACGACGAAGAAGGTCATGGCTGAAGCAACCGCTGGCAATTTTTTTAAGTTTCTGGGAACAGCCGGAGCCCGCTTTGTGGTGGCCAGACAGCTCCGAGCTTCGGGGGGAGTTTATCTTGAGCTTCTGAATAACAAGATAATTCTTGACCCGGGACCAGGAGCTCTGGTTCGTTTAACTCACAGCCGGCCAGCGATTGACCCGACAAAGATTCAAGCTATTTTCTTGAGTCATAAACACATCGACCACTCCAACGATGTCAATATCTTGATAGATGCTATGACAGCCGGTGGCCTTAAAAAGAGGGGAGTGCTTTTCGCACCTCTGGAGTGTCTGGAAGGACAGGACGCCGTTGTCTTCAACTATCTCAAAGGATATCTGGAGAAGATTGAGATTTTGGAAGGGGAGAAAGAATATCATTTAGGCGAGCTTAAAATAAAGACCTCTCCTGCCCATCAGCATGAAGCTGAAACCTATGGCCTAAAGTTTTATCTGCCGGAAACGACCATCGGTTTTCTGGTGGACACCAAGTTTTTCCCGGAGCTTATAAAAGCTTACAGGGATGTTGAGATTTTGGTCCTCAATGTGGTCCGGGCTACTGCTAAGGACAGTGACTACATAATGCATCTATCCGTTGAAGAGGCCTCCTTAATCCTTAGCGAAATAAAACCGCGGCAGGCTTACCTTACCCACTTCGGGATGACCATGCTCCAGGCTGACCCGAGGAAGGTGGCGGCCAGACTGACCGAAGAAACAGGGATAGAAGTGCTGGCAGCTTATGATGGCCTGACGGTCAAGTTAGATTGATGTCGTTCTAAAAAATGAGATTGGAAGTTTTACTTTAATGGGAAAAAGTGATAAAAAAACAAAAATAGAAAGGTAGAGTTTAAAGAAATTAATCAACAAATCCTACTAAAATGATAGGAAAAATAGTTGAAAAGTTTTTCTAAAAAGAATAAACTATTTTTGTAAGCAATTTAAAAGCTTAGAAATTAAAGGAGTTTATGGATGAAAGAAAAAGTTGAAGAAGTCCTTAACCGAATAAGACCGGCGCTTCAGGCTGATGGCGGCGATGTCGAGCTGGTCGATGTGGTCGATGGTGTGGTCTCGGTCAGACTGAAGGGTGCCTGTGGCGGTTGTCCGATGTCCCAGATGACTTTGAAGATGGGAATCGAACGCCTGCTGAAAAAAGAAATACCCGAAGTCAAAAGCGTGGTGGCTGTCTGAAATTCCAGTAAGTTCATTTTGAGGAGGGAAGATGCCCGGCCTTTATGCCGACAGACAGGCAGCAACTCCGGTCAGGCCAGAAGTGCTGGAGGCCATGCTGCCTTATTTTCGAGAGAACTTTGGCAATGCCCAAAGCCTGCACTCAATTGGTCAGAAAGCGTCCGAAGCTCTGGAAAAAGCCAGAGAGCAGGTGGCTTCCCTTATCAACTGTCAGCCTGAGGAAATCATTTTCGTGGCCTCCGGCTCTGAGGCCAACAATCTGGCCATTAAAGGGCTGGCCTTAGCTAATCAGGCCAAAGGGAAACATCTGGTAATTTCTGCCATAGAGCACGTTTCAGTCCTTAAGTCGGTTAAGTTTTTAGAGAAACTGGGCTTCCGCTCAACCGTTGTTCCGGTGGATGAATACGGCCGGGTGCATCCTGACCAGGTGGCTGAAGCCATAACCTCTGAGACTGTGCTTGTTTCGGTAATGATGGCTAACAATGAGGTTGGAACCATTCAGCCCATAGCCGAAATAAGCCGGATTTGTAAAGAGAAAGGTGTCCTCTTTCACAGTGATGGCGTGGCCGCTGTGGGCAACATTCCTGTGGACGTGAAGACTTCCGGAGTTAATGCTCTGAGTCTGGCCGCTGATCAGTTTGGTGGACCGAAGGGAGCGGCAGCTCTTTATGTGAAAAAAGGAGTGAAGCTCGCTCCGCTCATAGACGGCGGTAATCAGGAAGGCGGCCGACGAGGAGGAACAGAGAATGTGCCGGCAATTGTCGGTCTGGGAGTGGCGGCTCAACTTTCTGCCAGGGAAATGGAAGAAAGAAACCGAAAGCTGGTTGTCCTGAGAGATAAACTGATTCAGGGGGTACTTGCAAGAATTGATGAAGTGATTCTGACCGGTCATCCGATCGAGCGTCTTCCTCATCACGTTAGTTTCTGCGTGAAATTTGTGGAAGGCGAGTCCATGCTGCTGAGCCTTGACCTGAAAGGCATTCAGGTGGCCAGCGGCTCAGCCTGTACTTCCAAGTCTCTCCGGGCTTCTCATGTTCTGCTGGCCATGGGCATCGACCAGGCTACAGCCCAGGGCAGCCTGGTGATTTCTCTGCTGGATGAAGCCAGAGGGGAGGAGGTGGATTATTTTCTTGAGATCTTTCCGCCAATCGTTCAGAGGCTGAGACAGATGTCTCCTCTCTACACCAAACATCTTCAGGAGAAAAAAGATGTACACGGATAAAGTTATGGAACATTTTATGAATCCGAGAAATGTTGGGACCATTCCTGATGCTGACGGGGTCGGCGAAGTGGGCAATCCGGTCTGCGGTGATATGATGACCTTTTACATAAAAGTCAGGGATGGTCGGTTGGAGGATGTCAAATTTCAGACCTTTGGCTGCGGGGCGGCCATTGCTGTCAGCAGCATAGTCAGCGAGATGGCTAAAGGCAAGACTCTGGAAGAAGCTATGAAAATCACCAACGAGCTGGTGGCTCAAGAACTTGGTGGCCTGCCCAAGAATAAAATGCACTGCTCGAACCTGGGCGCGGATGCTCTGCATAAAGCTATAGAAGATTATCTAAGGAAAAAAGGCGACTCGGTTGAAGCCAGGACAAAGGCAACTGTAAAAGAAGAAAAAGAAACGGTTGAATTCCATTGCCCCTACTGTGACTCAGTTCTACCAGAAAGCGCTGAGCTTTGTTCCAGATGTCAAGTAAAACTCATCAGGTGTGAACACTGCGGTGAATTTAACCGGGAAGGTGAAGAGACCTGTCATCATTGCGGAGCAGGTTTGCATTGATAAGTAATAAGTCTTTAAAAATAGTTCAGAGCATCTTGAAGTCTATTCTAATTGAAAGTTGAAAAGAAGATGAAAAAAGAAAAATTGATCGAAGAGATTAAAGAGCTCAAAAAAGAGAAGAAGGCTGTTATTCTGGCCCATAATTATCAGCCGGATGAAGTTCAAGAAATCGCCGATTTTGTCGGTGATTCCTTAGAGCTGAGCCGGAAGGCAGCTGAGGTCGAAGCTGACATCATCGTTTTCTGCGGGGTTCACTTCATGGCTGAAACGGCTAAGATTCTGGCTCCCCAGAAGAAGGTTTTGATGCCAGACCTCAGGGCTCGCTGCCCGATGGCTGATATGCTAACCGGTAAAGACCTGCGTTGGATGAAGGAGCAAAATCCTGGCCGGAAGGTGGTAGCCTATGTCAACACCACAGCTGAGGTCAAAGCCGAGACGGATGTTTGCTGTACCTCAGCCAATGCGGTCAAAGTAGTTAATAGCCTTCCGGATGAAGAAATAATTTTTGTTCCTGACCGGAACTTGGCTGATTATGTGGCCAAAAAAACGGGGAAAAAGCTGATTGTCTGGGATGGCTGCTGTCCTATCCATGAAAAGATCCGGGTTAAGGACATCGAGGAACAAAAGCGGTTGCATCCTGAAGCTGAAGTCTGGGCCCATCCAGAGTGCCGGCCTGAAATCCTGGAAAAAGTTGACCGGATTCTTTCGACCGGCCAGATGATTAAAGAAGCGCCGAAATCTTTGGCCAGAGAGATTATTGTAGCTACGGAAGTTGGCATTCTTCACCGGCTGCGAAAAGAAAATCCAGACAAAAAGTTTTATCCTGCTCAGGAAAAAGCAGTCTGCCGGAACATGAAAAAAACCAACCTAGAAAAAATTTATCAAGCCCTGCTCAAAGAGAAACCGGAAGTGATGGTAGAGAGGGAAGTGGCCGAACGAGCAAAAGAAGCCATCAACCAGATGGTCCGATATGTTTAAAAAGCACAAATTCAGTGGACGAGTCTTTTATTAAACTTTTGAATTATAACCTATCAATTTGCCTGACCTTACGGTCGGTGAGCGTACCAAAACCTTATCTTCTAATTTCCTGTTTTTCCCGTTAACTATTAGTAGCAGATTATAAGATTGCCTGAAAGCAGGAGCCCAAATCATTTTAATTTCCCCCAATAATCTCGCCAGCCATAAGCGAGATTGTCGCAATTTTGAAGCTGACTCCCAATTGTTTGGACGATGAATAAGCTTTTTTAAGGGCTATTTATAGCTTCCCTTTTTAGGTTCGGTAACATGCATTTTACATACTCCCAGGCTGGAATCAGTAGTTTCTCCAAACTTTATCCATGTTTTCTGTCTACTTACGGCGGGGCCAAACTCCATTTCATTTATCTTTCCAAAATTTAAGATGGAAAGAAGGGTATGACCTCAACCTTGAAAAGATCTGGATCTTTTTTGTTTATAAGGTGAGAGTCCTCTGGCTCTTATGTACGCATGTGGGGATAAGTGAAATCAATTGGTGGTGCAAAGTTTTCTTTGATTGTTCGTGGGCTAGTCCAGCGGAGAAGGTTAAGAAAGCTTCCAGCCTTATCGTTCGTCCCGCTCAGGCGGGCGCCCCCAAACGGTTGTTGGCCGACCACGGCACCTGTTGGTTTGTCGTTGATGTAAAGATTACCGGCTGCCTGGAAAAGCCGCTGGCAAGCCTTCCTGATGATAGCTCGATCCCTGGCAAAAATGGAACCAGTCAAAGCATATGGGCTCGTTTCATCAACAAGATCCATGACCTCATCAAACCGCTCGTCATCGTAGACATAAACGGTGAGAACTGGTCCAAAAATCTCTTCAACCATTGTCTTTGATTTGGGATTAGAAGTTACGATTACTGTGGGATGAATAAAATAACCTTTGGTTGAGTCGTAAAAGCCTCCAATCTCAATTTTCATTTCATCAGATTTTTTAGCTTCTTCAATATAGCCAACGATCTTGGAGAAAGAGGTTTTGTCGATTACTGCTCCCATGAACGTCCGGAAGTCGCTGACATCTCCCACTATAGCTTCTTCTGCCATTTGAGCGAGCAGCTTTCGAACATCGTTCCAGAGAGACTTTGGGATATAAGCCCGGCTTGCTGCCGAACATTTCTGGCCCTGGTACTCAAATGCGCCTCGAAACAGGGCGACACTCAAGGCTTCAACATCGGCATCCTTGTAAGCAAGGACAAATCCTTTACCGCCTGTCTCGCCTACGATCCTGGGGTAGGTTTTATAAATGTTATTTGCTACATTAAAGCCGATGCGTTTCCACATTTCTTTGAAGGTGTCCGTAGAACCTGTAAAATGAATTCCGGCCAGCTCTGGACGATCAAGGATAATCGGGCCCAGATCATTTCCACTTCCGGGGATGAAATTGATGACCCCATCTGGTAGACCTGCCTCACGGAGGATTTGCATTATGTAATAAGAACTCAGTACCGAAGTTGAGGCTGGTTTCCAGATGACAGTATTACCCATCATGGCTGGTGCTGTCGGCAAGTTTCCACTTATAGCAGTGAAGTTGAAGGGCGTTATGGCAAATATAAATCCTTCCAGGGGTCGATATTCCATCCGTGTCCAGCTGGTCTCGGTTTTTTGATAAATCTGTTCATTATAAATCTTGTTCATGAAGAATACATTGAACCGGAAATAATCTATGAGCTCACAGGCAGCATCAA
This sequence comes from Candidatus Aminicenantota bacterium, assembly GCA_014360015.1. Classification (GTDB taxonomy): domain Bacteria; phylum Acidobacteriota; class Aminicenantia; order Aminicenantales; family Saccharicenantaceae; genus Saccharicenans. The sequence continues at coordinate 143,013 of JACIYJ010000001.1, forward strand.
TCTCTGCCTGGATGACGCTCTTACTCTGACCAAGCATGGTGGCAGCATTAAGTAGATAACGATATTTGCCGGCCAAAAGTTCGGCCGCTTTGAGAAAAATAGCAGCCCGCTCTTCCCATGGAGTTTGCTGCCATTCCCGGGCAACCTTCTGACAGCAGCTAACCGCCTGCTTAACCGTTTCCTCATTTCCGCAATGATAAACCCCCAGCTTATGTTGATGGTTATGCGGACAAATAACAGGCTTGGTGATACCGGTGTACACAGCTTTTCCCCCGATAATCAGAGGAATCTCGACGAAAGTTGAGAGCTGACGTTCCAGTTCTTTCTGTAATAGTTGCCGTTCCTCTGACCCTGGAGCATAGTCCTTAGGCTTTTCATTAATAGGATAGGGAACCCGAATGTTGGCAAAGCTCATTCTTGCCCTCCTTTATAATTTTGAACATTATATTAATAAGAAGCTCGAATATATAAATCAAATTAATTTAATTTAACTTATTTATAAAATTTAGTAATATTAAGTTGCTTTTGATACCGTGTTTCGTCATAATAATAATATGAGCCTTGATCTCAATCAGTTAAAAACATTTTTTGTTCTGGCCAGAACGTCGAGTTTTACAGAAGCTGCAAAAAAGCTTTTTGTGACTCAGCCAGCTGTCAGCCACGCTTTAAAAAAGTTAGAGTCCAGTCTGAATGAAAAACTCATCCTAAGGCGGGGAAAACAGCTCGTTCTTACAGAAAGCGGAAAGATACTTTATAAAGCCTGCGAGGATATATTTTATCGGCTGGAAAAAGCTGAAGATTCAATCCGCAATTTGAAAGGTGATTACCTGCGTAGTATTCGGCTCGGAGCCACCGTAGAGTTTGGTAATAGCGTTCTGGTGAAGAACATGAAGAATTTTTTGACTGAACATAAGAACATCCACGTTGATTTTCACTTTCATCATGATCTGCTGCCCCTGCTTTTGAACGATGAACTCGATATTATCATAGACTGTCGAGATTACTCAGATTCTGATCTGGACAAGCATCTCCTTTTCCAGGAAAAGTACGTTGTAACTGGTTCCCCGAAGTATCTCCGACAGAATAAAATTAGGAAGCCAAAGGATTTGGAATCTGTTTTGGTTTTATCTCTGGACAAGGATGGTAGATGGTGGGATAGGTTCCTTCAGGCTATTCCTGAAGAAACCCGACCGAATCTGGTTCAGTTGATTGAAATTAATCATATCCGTGGAATGGTGAATGCAGCTAAGGAAGGTATTGGTGTTGCCCTTGTTCCCAGGTACTGTGTGTCCCGCGAGCTTGCCCGGCGGGAGCTTTTAGACCTCTTTCCTGACATCGCCATTTTAGAGGATCATTTCTTTATATATCAAAAGAAGAAAAAAGCTGGACTGGAGAAACACAAAATTCTGGTGAATTATCTATTAAGCATCAAGCCTGCTGAATTCGGCGAAACATAAAATCATCCTCATTATAAAAACATAATAAATTTTTCTCTTAAAAACAAGGAGTCATTCACTATTAAGCTGGCCTGTTTGCCAGTACAGCTCGGCCTCGAGCTTATTATCTCCTTTATATTTATGGTGGGCCAATATCAACCTTATTTCCCTCATTTACCTCCCTAAATTTTGGGGTGGGCTCAATTTTATAGAATAGAAAAGATTTTCTCGTTTGTAATTGACATGAGATAGAAAGTAAGGTGAAATAAAGTAAACAGGTTTATCAGGGTAAAGGAGGTACAATGAAGCATTCCTGGAGAATTGCCCGCATTGCCGACATTGACATTAAAATTGACTCCAGCTGGATAATAATCTTTCTTCTATTCACTTTTTCCTTAGCGGCTTTTTATTTCCCTCAGTCGTTTGAAGTTTCCAACCGCGGTTTTTACTGGCTTCTGGGAGTCTTGACCAGTGTTCTGGTTTTTGCCTCCGTTCTTTTCCACGAGCTGGCTCATTCACTCATCGCCAAGAGGCAGGGAGAAAAGGTTGAAGACATCACCCTTTTCATCCTTGGTGGTGTGGCCCGCATCACCGAAGAACCGGAAAAACCGCAGAAAGAATTTTTTATGGCTCTGGTTGGTCCCCTTTCCAGTTTTTTCCTGGCCATCGTCTTTATTCTTTTATCTTTGCTCTTGGCTCCTGTGGCCAGACCACTCCAGGTCTCGTTTGCCTATCTGGCTTATATCAATGCTATCCTCGGTGGCTTTAACCTGCTGCCGGGATTTCCGATGGATGGAGGCCGGGTGCTGCGGGCCATCATCTGGAAAGCCACTGGCGATCTGAAAAAAGCCACCCGGGTGGCCTCGATAGTCGGTCAGTTTATCGCCTTTTCCCTAATCTTTATCGGCATTTTCAGGTTTTTCCGGGGAAATATCGGCGGCTTGTGGCTGGTGCTTATCGGCTGGTTTCTGCACAACGCCTCTGTCCAGGGTTACAGTCAGGTCCTGCTCAGGGAATCCCTCCAGGGACTCAAAGCTTCTGACCTGATGAGCGAAGATTTCATTGTCATCGACCCGGACCTGTCAGTAGAAACCTTAGTTCAGGATTATGTGCTTAAAAAAAGAGAAAGAGTGTTTCTGGTTAAGAAGAATGATGAATTTGCTGGTCTGGTCTGTCTTGAAGATATAAAGAAATTTCCCCGGGAACGCTGGTCAGAACTTAAGGTGGCTGACATCATGACGCCAAGAGAAAAAATTGTTTCGGTTTCACCTGAGGCCACCGGCGACCAGATTCTCTCCAGCTTGGCTTCTATAGATGTCAATCAGTTGCCGGTGCTGGATTCGGGCCGGGTGGTTGGCATCATCTGCCGTAATGACCTGCTTAAGATCCTCCAGCTCAGGACCGAGCTTGGAGTATGAATTTAAGGGGGAAGGGTATGGACGATAAGGAGAAAAAGAAAAAAAAGGGAAGCCAGAAAAATAGAAGCTTAGCTGCTTCTTCTGGAGCGCCACCTGAAAAAAAGAAGGAACTGGAAGAAGCAAGAGAGAGGGTTAAAGAAATTATCAGGATTTTAAGGCGTGAGTATCCGCAGGCTAAGACCGCTTTGAATTTCCGCACTCCTTTTGAACTGCTGGTGGCCACTATCTTAGCCGCTCAATGCACTGATGAACGGGTAAATAAAGTTACACCTGGACTTTTTCAAAAATATCCGACGGTTGAAGCCTTTGCCCGGGCCAGGCAGGAAGAGCTGGAAAATGACATTCGCTCCACCGGCTTTTTCCGCAACAAAGCTCGGAACATCATTGCCTTGGCTAGAAAGCTGGTTGAGGAGTATGGTGGAAAAGTGCCTGATTCCATGGAAGAACTGATAAAACTTCCAGGAGTAGCCCGTAAAACCGCCAATATTGTGTTGTCGTCAGCTTTTAGAAAAGCCGAGGGAATTGCTGTGGATACCCATGTCCGGCGCCTGGCTGAAAGACTTGGGCTGAGCCGTCACACCCAGCCAGAAAAAATCGAAAAAGACCTGATGGAAATAGTGCCCCGTTCTGACTGGCTCGATTTCAATTACCTTTTAGTTGACCATGGCCGGAAAATCTGTCAGGCCAGAAAACCCCGCTGTCTGGAATGTGTGCTTAACGATTTGTGCCCATCGTTTGAAAAATTTACGAAAGGGAAAAAGTGAATGTCCCGGCGAGAAGCAATGCTCTATAATCCTCTGGACAAAAAAAGAGTAACCTGCGAACTTTGTGCCCATCGCTGCGTTCTCGCTGATGGTCAGTTCGGACTCTGTGGAGTCCGTCAGAATATTGATGGAGTTCTTTATACCCAAGTCTTTGAAGAAGCCATCGCCGCTCATATTGACCCGATAGAAAAAAAACCTTTCTTTCATTTTCTCCCCGGGACTAAATCGCTTTCTATTGCCACCATCGGCTGCAATTTCCGCTGCCCTTTCTGTCAGAACTGGGAAATTTCCCAGACCAGATTGACTGAGGAAAAATCAGAGGTCAAAGGCAGCTATCTTCCAGTAAAAGAAGTTGTTCGTCAGGCTTTGCGGCATGACTGCGCCAGCATTTCTTACACCTACACCGAACCAACCATCTTTTTTGAATATGCTTATGAAACGGCTCGATTGGCTAAGGAATCCGGACTCAGGAATAATTTTGTGACCAACGGTTATATGACGGCCAAAGCCCTAAGGACTATCCAGCCTTACCTTGATGCAGCCAACGTTGACCTGAAATTTTTCCGCGAGGAAAGCTATCAGAAAATCTGCAAAGCCAGGCTTCAGCCGGTGCTGGAATCAATCCGCAAGATGCGGGAGCTGGGCATCTGGGTGGAAGTAACGACTCTGGTCATTCCAGGGCTCAATGATTCAGAAGAAGAGCTGAGGGATATTGCCCGATTTCTGGCTGAAGTTGATAAGAACATTCCCTGGCATCTGAGCCGGTTCCATCCTGATTATGAATACTTAGAGGCGCCGCCTACCCCGGTGTCAACTCTGAAAAAAGCCCGGGAAATCGGCCAGGCTGAAGGCTTACGTTATGTTTATCTCGGTAACGTCTGGGGAGAAGGCGAAGATACCTACTGCCCAAACTGCGGCGAGCTGATCATCGCCCGGGAAGGCTTCTGGGTTAAATCAAACCGGCTTCAGGATGGTCATTGCCCGAAGTGCGGCCAGAGTATAGCTGGTGTGTTTGGATGAAAATAAGGCTTTAACTAACTTTATTTTTTCTACTTGCATCTTTTCCTGACAAATTTACCATAAGCTTAAAGAGGATCCCCAACCTTAGCCGCTGCCTCATAGCAACATCGATGCCCTATTCTGCTTATGGGTTTGAGATGACATAATTCTTCCAGCAGACTAATTCTTTTATTGATAAAAACTCACCTTTAGGTTCGGATTGAAGCGGTTTTATGACGAAATAACAATAAGTGCAAATTTTTGCTAAAATAATAATGCCGCTTCCATCCGGGCAAAGAGACTGACTCTTAAGAACTGAGACGGAAAGATTAATTTTAGAGTGGATTGTTGTAGCTTGATGGCTGAATAAGGTTTGAAGATGCATAAGGATGTAGAAGAAGCAATCAATTAGCAGGTGGGAGGGAAAAATTGCTTCTCACCAGGAAGCAGGCTGATGTTTGAGGGTGAGAGTTAGAGGAGGATGGTTATGAGTTTCGGTCAGAACAAGAGATTTGAATTTCTCCCGCATACGGCCGATGCCAAATTCCGGGCTTACGGCCGCACGCTGGAGGAAGCCGTGGCCAACGCCGCCCTGGCTATGGCCTCTCTGATGTGGGATTTTGAGCAAGTTGAGCTCGAAGTAAGGGAAAAAGTAGAAATAAGAGCGACCAGTTTTGAATCGCTGATAGTAAAGTTTCTGACCGAAGTCCTTTACCTTTTTGAAGTAAAAAGGTTTTTGCTCGGGAAGGTGGAGGAGGTCAGGCTTAAGCTTCCTTCAGGGCAGGGGAGTGAGGAAAAGGCAGGGGAGGCTGTGGCTGGAGAATATTGGCTTCAAGCCACTCTGGCCGGAGATACTTATTCTGAAAAGTACGAAATCATCAGCGAGGTAAAAGCCGCTACCTACAACGATTTCAAGCTGGAGCGAAGGGAAGACGGAGTGATGCTCCAGATGGTGGTAGATATGTGAGAAGAAGTAGTGGGTGGAGCTGATTTGTTGACCCTGGAGGTGAATGTTGAAAAAATTAAGGGAGGAAGCTGGCACAAATGAAATTCCGCTGAGAGGAAATTATGGCGAGGGGTAAATGCAAATGACGGGAGAGAAATCGGGGAGGAGCTTTTAGGCAAGTTTAAGTAGGAAATGAAAGTCTTTTAAGAGTAAAAGTAGAAGATAGATGAAAAAGGAAAAGATTTGAAGAAAAGGCAAAAGAAAAATGATTGTATTGGAAAAAGTTCAGAAAAAGAAAAAAATAGAAGCAAGGCAAACAGAAGAAGAGACTGAAGAAAAATGAAGGACAAAAGATAATAGATAAAAGATAAATGAGAAAAAAATTAGAAAAAATAAAAAAAATAAAGCAAAAACTGAAAAAACAAGGGAAAGAAGGAAGGAAAAAAAGAAGTGAAAAGAAAAATTAGAAAAGATGAGAAAAAGAAAAGAGGGAATATATAAAAAAATTTATGAGAAAAGCTAAAATTTGAAAATGAGGTGAGCTATGGAACTGGTAAAAATAAGTGATTTTATATGGGAAATTCCCAAGTCGGGCGAGATGAAAGTCCCAGCCAGGATATATGCCTCGGAGAAGCTGATAGAACTGGCTAAAAGAGATCAGACTCTCCAACAGGCCAGAAACGTAGCCTGTCTTCCTGGAATCCAGCGGATGTCCTATGTGATGCCCGATGCTCATCAGGGTTATGGCTTCCCGATTGGCGGAGTGGCTGCTTTTGACCTGGATGAGGGCATAATTTCTCCCGGAGGAGTTGGCTATGATATAAATTGCGGGGTCAGGTTGCTGCGTACTGATTTTAAGGAAAGCGACATAACAGCTAAGAGAAAAGAACTTCTGGCTGAAATTTTCAAAGAAGTCCCGGCAGGAGTGGGGAAGGGGGGCATAACCAAACTCAGCCGCAATGTTCTGAAAGAAATTCTGGTCAAAGGCGCTGAATGGGCGGTGGAGCAGGGCTACGGTACACCCGAAGACCTGGAGAGGACAGAAGAGAACGGCCGGATGAAAGATGCCAGCTGGGAGTTTATTTCCGACAGGGCAATGGAAAGGGGGATTCCACAGCTTGGAACTCTGGGTGCCGGCAATCATTTTCTGGAAATTCAGAAGGTGGATGAAATTTATGACGAGAAAGTGGCCCGGGCATTCGGGATAGAAGAAAAGGGGCAGGTGTTAGTGATGATTCACTGCGGAAGCCGCGGCCTCGGTCACCAGATTGCTACCGATTATATCGAGCTTATGGAACAGAAATTTGGCTATAAGCACCTCCCCGACCGAGAATTGATTAACGCTCCGTTCAAATCAGACCTGGGCCAGCGTTATTACAAGTCAATGTGCGCGGCGGTGAATTACGCTTTTGCCAATCGCCAGATGATCGCCCACTGGGTGAGGGATGTTTTTGCTAAGGTCATGGGATCAGCTAAGGGAATGCGGCAGATTTACGACGTCTGCCACAACGTGGCCAAGGTGGAAAAGCATGTCGTCAACGGAAAGGAAAAGCTGCTGTGCGTCCACCGGAAAGGGGCGACCAGAAGCTTTGGGCCAGGGAGGCCGGAGATTCCTGAAGTCTATCGCCAGGTGGGCCAGCCGGTCCTGATTCCAGGCAGCATGGGTACAGCCTCTTACATCTTGGTCGGGACGAAAGAAGCGGAAGAGCTGAGCTTTAGCTCAACTGCTCATGGAGCCGGCCGGGTGATGAGCCGCAATGAGGCGCTACGGCGGTTCCGAGGGGAACAGATCAGAGACGAGCTGGCGAAAAAAGGAGTTGAGCTAAAGGCCTCAAGCTGGAAAGGTGTGGCCGAAGAGGCTTCCGCCGCTTATAAAGATGTGGATGAAGTAGTCCGCGTTTCTCACGAAACCAGGCTGGGAAAGCTGGTTGCCCGCGTCGTCCCCATTGGCGTCATGAAAGGTTAAACGGGGGACAACTATGTATGCCCCACTCTACTTAGTGGTGCCCAAGGTTAGGAAGGGCAGATACATACCATTTTTGTGGCGGAGAGGAAGAGGAGTGAGGTGGCGCTGTTGAGTTTGGTACAGGAGGCATTTATCAATGGGGTATCGACGAGGAAGGTAGAGAGGTTGGTTAAGAGCCTGGGGATAGAAGGAATCTCTGCCGCCCAGGTCTCGGAGAAAACCAAAGGTTTAGGGAGAAAAAGGGGGACGCCCTAGGAAGAAAAAGGGGGACGCCCTACGCGTTTCCTGATTTTTTGTTAAGGGTAGTATTTATGATGTCTTTTTTTTTATTTTTTTGAATTATAATATAATCTGTTAGGGCAATATCCGATGGAAAAAGCACTCAGAGTAATTGAAGAGATGACCCGTTTGGGGATAATTAAGGCTTACGCCATCGGAGGCGGGATTGCCGCCACATATTACATCGAGCCTATCCTGACCTATGACCTGGACATTTTCTTTATTCCGGTCAAAGAAGGCCTGGACGAACTCGCTCCAATTTACGATTTTGCCAGAAAGCGCGGCTATGTTGAAGAGGCCGAGGCTATAATTATTGAGGGTTTTCCTGTCCAGTTCATTCCAGCTTATAATGATCTCGTGCGCGAAGCGGTTGCCGAGGCGGCGACTGTAAAGTATCACAATATTGAGGTCAAGCTGGTTAGGGCAGAATACCTGACGGCGATTGCCCTGCAGACAGGCCGGGCGAAGGACCGGGAGCGAGCCCTCCGGCTTTTGGAGAGCGACGCCGTTGATCGGAATGTGCTTGTCAGGATACTCGAAAAATATGGGCTGTTGGATAAATTAAAAAAGCTTGAGGAAAATATAGATGGAAAATAAGTCTCTAGATTATATTTTCGAGAAGGAGCGTCAGCGCCGGCGCCAGTTAGCTAAACTACCGTTTGAGAAGAAGATCGAGATCATCGTCAAGCTTCAGCGGGTGGCTGCCGGTATCAAAAAAGATAAACGGCACAAGGTTTGGCCGATTTAAGCCTGAATGGATAAATAGGAACCGCTGGCCTTTTGGGATATGTTCTATTCTATATCATTTTTCTGGGAGAAGTTCTTTTAATACAAAAGGGACGTTTGCCTCTGTGGCGAAAATGGGGACGTGATATTTCGTCCCCTTCTTTTATTCCTGCCACAAATATCAAATTTTGTGAGGCAGCCAGCACTCTCCCCTCGAAAAGAAGTGAAATACTCCCCAAAACTGGAGAGTGGGATAAGGTGGAAAATGGCCTGCTGTAGCTTTTAAGGAGTTATGGCAAAATGGCCATTATGAAGATGAAACAATATGAAGCCGCATTTAAAGCCAGGGTAGCGCTGGATGAGGTTGAAGGAGAGAAAGCTGAACAGGTAGGTCGAAATTGCACCTTAAATAAGCCTATCTGCTGTCCAAAGAATGGGTAGTACTTAAGTACCTCGGATTCTATTATTTAAAGGAGAAATTGCCTTAAGGTTGTGATTTCCTTATCTCAATATCTTTCTGGCGGGAGGGTGGGGTCACTTTGAGTTTGGTAATCTTGCCGCGGCGGACCTGGCCTTCCAGGACTGTTCGGTAAGGCGCATGAACCTTGAAATCCACTTCCCAGTCCTTTGGCCAGGCTGGGAGCAGGAAAATTTTGCGGCCATCAGTCTGAATAAGCATTGCCTGGACCGCCTTTAGCAGCAATCCGCCGTGGTCCTGGTCCGGAATCCAGTCATAGTTTGGCCCCCAGAAGGCAGGAAAGCGCGAGCCTTCATGCCATTTTCGAGCCCGGCCGACCACGTATTCCCGGGCCTGTTCAGTCAGGCCTAAGTAGGCCATAAAAATGTCGTCCTGGCGCCAGCCGAAGTTGCCTCGGTCCTGGCGGTGGTTAAGGGCCTCAATACCCAGCTCAATTCCCGGCCGTCCGACGGCAATGCGCCGATATGGAAAAACAGCATAGAGCTCAGGATTTTCTATGTTATTTTTGTTGGCGAATTTTTCGGCCGGAGCCAGCATCCTGACGCCATCAACCTCCTGCGTCGGAAGCTCCGGCATTTTGTCATGCATTCTTTGCCACAGGGCTTTTTCTTGGGCGCTAACTTTATCCCCGGCCAGTTCCATCAACTTCTCAGTCACGGCCAGGATACCAGCAATCTCCGGCATCGGGTTGCGGCAGTCCCACCAGGTCTCAAGAGCCTGGGCCGGCTCGATGATGATTTTTCCCCGCTCGTCAACCCCGTAATGCTGGTCGTAGAAGGTGAGTATTTCATGCGCTAAAGGCAGCACCCTTTCTCTGAGCAGATTTTCGTCGAGCGTGTGTTCGTAATGCTCAAGCAGCATGAAAAGAAGCTCGACCCCACCCTGCCATTCCCAGCGGTGCCAGCGGCTTTCGTTTTCCACCACGGTGCGCTTCTCGCGCGGCGTCCAGCCGTATGATTCATTGAAGGCTGCTCCCCAGAAATAGACGCACTCGTTGAAATATGCTCCGTCGTGACCAAAGTAATGACGCGTCCTGTATTTGGCCATCTCCAGCACGTCGCCGCAGTACATGCGGTAGAGTGGCTCCCGTAAATCAAAATCTCCTGAAGTGCACATGCTGATGTATGGCAGCCGAGTGTTCTGCCACCAATAACCGGGGCCCCAGCGCCGGTAATCGACGTCGCCCGGGCTGCCCGGGTTCGGGACAGTAAAGATTGAGCCGTTAAATTTTATCGGATACTGACCGCGGCCGGCGCAGGCGTTGATGAAGCGCTGCAGCACATAGGCGCGGGTCAAAACATAGGTGTCGTCGTTTGGACTTTTAGAATGAATATCAATCCAGCTCCGCTGCCAGAATTGCTGCCACCATTTGCGATGAGCCCGGAAACGTGCCCGGTAAGAGATTCTTTCAGTTTCGGCGATTTTCTCGTCCACCGCCTTCAGCCATTCTTCCGGCGAAGAAGGATGTTTGGTCAGCACATAGATGCTGAACAGGTGAGAAGTTGAAGCCGGCGAGCGCAGGTGAAAATCATCCAGTTTTTTGCCTCTTTCTGCCTTGATGACCGCGCCAAAAGTTCGGTGTAGGATAGGGTCTTCCTGCTTGAAGCCTTCCATGTCTTGAAGCTGAGCGGCCAGAGCTGGGCCCACGGATTTCTTGTTATGATGGTACCATCCGATGCGGTCAGTTAGTCCGCTGAGCACCGTGTCTGGCTCTACCACGGTAGGGAAATGTTTGTTGCCCGGCACGTAGTGGTCAAAATGAACATCGCTCACTTCAATACTCGGGAGTTCGTAGGGCTCGGTGCGCCAGAGCTCAATCGAAGCCGTGGCTTCCACCGGGCTCTTGCTTTTGGCCTCAACCTGGATAACCGGATGGTTGGCGTCAACCCACACGCGCAGGTCAACCCGTTTGTTCCCTTCGCCGAGGCTAATTTCTATGGACCCCTCGCTCAGGTTAAGCAGCTGCTTAAAGGCTTTTGAGGTAACAAGCGGGTTTGGGTTGAGTTTTACCCTGACCCGTCCGACCTTCAGCAGTCGGCAGTTATCTCCCCAGGAATCGGTTTTGCCGATGTAGAAAATCAGGTCGCCGCTTTCTTCCACCCAGACATTCAGCCCTATATCGCCGTTACCGCACGGCATGGTGCCCCAGGTATCCTTGCTCGGCGCATCCCACACCACGTTGTATTTTTTAAGCGCAGTCAGCGGGTCATACCCCTGGCTTTTGCAGGCGAAAAAAATGGTTAGGATTGATAGTGAAAAAAATAGAAGCAGATAATATTTTCCCCAATTGTTCAATATCATTGATTTAATCTTAGATGTTATCATTTGAGTTCTCCTTGCTCTTAAAATGCTCGATAATTAGAGAAAGGAGGCGCCCTGCTCACCCGTTCTTTTTATCTTATCTGCCCGATTTAAATGCCTTTCAGGGACGAGGCCTGCTTTTTATTTTTTAAGCTGTTTATTTTATCATAATCAAGTGGATATTAATGATAGTAAATTTTATGAATTGACACTTTCAAGGTTTAAAAAAGCAATTTAGCAAAGGAGGTTTCATCCCCTCCAGGGTTTTTTCGAAATATTTTCCCTGAGTGTGTAAACAAGCATTTACATAGCCTCTTAATGTTAAAATATCAATTTTTCTTTTGTCATCATCCAGATTATTATTAAAATAAAAATTGATGAGAGATAAGAGTGGCCGGCAAAAAAAATTTTTAATAGGGAACCGCAGAGTTCTCTTAGCAGAATTAAAAGAATATTGAAAAGGGATGAGGAAGATGGAAAAAGGGAAGCAGACCAACTATGGTGGGGGCGGCAGGCTTGAAGAGATAAGGAGGACAGCCCGGATCTTAGATATAGTCCAGAATATTGCTATTGCTCCACGTAGATGGACCAGGAAAGCCTTGGCTGCGAAATATGAGGTCAGTGAGAGACAAATTCAAAAAGACCTGACTATAATACGGTACAGGCTCAATCTTGATTTGGAAAACGAAGGAGATGGATACTTCTTCAAAAAAATTCCTAGATTACCAACGCTATCCTATACTTTTTCTGAGGCTATCGCCTTGCTTCTTGCGGCTCGCGTTGCCCAGACCTTGCCAGGAATTGATTCAGCTGAATTAGCTTCAGCTATTGCCCGTTTAGAATCACTCTTTCCTAAAGAGACTATCCCATTACTTAGAGAGGCCATCGATGATATTCCGGAATATTTTGCTGAAAGTGAAGATCGCCTAAAAAAGCTAACCCTCTTACACCGGGCACTGGCAGATAAAAAGCAGGTTAAAATTGTTTATAAAACTGCATCACGAGGAAATATGGTTTCAACCAGAATAGTAGAACCATATCGTATTATTCCCTATTTAAAAACGTGGATACTCATAGCATTCTGTCATAGTAGAAAAGAAATTAGAGAATTTAATATCGATCGTATAGAAAAAGCTGAAATCTTAGATTCATCATATGAAATTCCCTCTGATTTTGATTTAGATTCATTTTTTGGAAATACCTGGGGTGTTTATAGGCAATGTTCGAGGCCGCCGGAAGAAGTTGAATTGGAATTTGAGCCTGAATCTGGTTGTTGGGTGGCTGAAGGGGTATGGCATAAGAGCCAAAAATTATATTTTGAGGACGACGGGAGGGTTCGCCTTAAATTATTTATAAGCGTCTCTCCAGATTTTATCTGTTGGCTTCTTCATTTCGGGTGGAGAGTAAAGATTTTAAAACCCGAATGGCTAAAAAAAGAAGTAAAAAAGGAGCTAATGAAGGCTATAAAAAGCATCTGCAAGTGATTAATTATTTTTTAAAAAAAATAGTAGGTTATGGTTATTAGATTAGCTGCTTTGAGTTGTAGATGGCAGGTAAAAAATCGCTTGAACCGAGCAAATAAAATTTTTAAGATAAATTTTAGCTTGGGCAAAAAGAAGAAAAGTATATATATAAAAAGCCTCTTCAACATAGAGGCGGACGGGAAATGTTATTTTAATTTAGAAAGGGTTAATAAAATATGCGTCTTCGGATAAAATTCTCAGGAAAGAGCGAGGCAATTTCTCTTCCTTGCCACCACAATGAAATGCTTCAGGGGATTATTTATCATTACTTAAATGGACACCTTGCTGAGCGTTTACATGCAAATGGTATCAGGGACCCGGAAAGCAACCGAGGTCTTAAATTTTTTACCTTCTCAAGACTTATTTCTGCTAAAAAACCAACAATTGATCCTCAAAATAACATTATCAAATTTTATTTCCCCTTGACCTGGGTTATTGCCTCTCCTCTTCAAGAATTTATTGTTTCTCTTTATAATACTCTGAGGAAAAAGGGGGCAATTTATTTTTATGCTTCAGATGAACCTGAGAAACAGACGTTGCAACTTCTTAACGTTTGGTTGGAACCTCTTCCTTTATATAAACGCCCGGTTCTGGTTGAAACGTTGTCTCCTATTAGTGTTTACAGGACGGAGGAAAAAGAAAATAAAAATTATACCCATTATTTTTCACCATCAGACCCTGAATTCAGTAATCTGATCATTATGAACCTGGTGCGTAAATATCGGACTTTGACAGGAAATAAGCTTTCGTTGAATGAGGGGGCTTATATAAAGCCGGTTAAGATACCAAGCCGTGAAAATATTCTTTATTTCAAAGACACGATTATTAAAGGTTGGTCAGGTATTTTTGAATTATCAATTCCAAAAGAACTTTTTCCTCTGGCATTTTCCTGTGGCCTCGGAGCTAAAAACTCACAGGGATTCGGATGTATAAGCATTTGGAGAGGAAATCCATGAATAATAATTCGATGATTTTATATCCGTCTAACTGGGTTTTTAATGCGGGTGTGATTGGGCTTCTCTTAACCAGAGAAAAAACTGGAGAAAAAATAGAAGATGATCTATTACCAAATGGTGCGTGTAAAATCTCTTGTGATTATTTTTCTCCGGTAAAAGTTTTAACTCGGCCGATATCCAAGGCGGTGATAAATCTGGTAAATGCATTAGTATCCGACGAAGATTTAGAAAAATGGCTGGATAATAAAGAAAATCGCAGCAAATATAAAAAGTTTCATACAGAATTAGGAGATTTCGGATATAAATTTGTTCGTGCGGGCAATATTCTTTTTAGTTCTGAAAGACCATATCAAAATCTTGTACAATTTCCCGAGTGGCAGTCGTACGAATATGCTGAATTAGTTGAAAATATACCAAGTCTCATAAGTGTTAGTTCTGGAGATATGTGTAATTTATGTTCCCAATACCATATATTGGTTATCAACCCAAAAAGTAAATTGCAAATAAGGTTGACCAAACTACAATCGTCTCATTTAAAAAATCTTGGCCCATCTATTGGCGAGTTTCCGAACGGATTTTGGAATTTGAATGAAAGCCTAAGTTTATGTTTCTTATGTTCTTTTCTTTTGCTCCACCATCACCTGGCATTTACCAAACTTTCTGATGGCTCAGAAATGTTCATAAATACGCCTTCTTTTCAGATAACGTATTATCTCAACAAGTTCGCGAAGCAGGTTTTGGGTGTTTTATCGCCTAAAGAAATGCGAGATAAAAGAGATATTCTAGCTGTATCTGTAATTGAATATGCAACGAAGATTAAGGCCACCCTTGGCGTTTGGGCAGGGATGAATATTGAAATCATCACCAAATATGAAAAGCAAATTGATTTTTACAGTTTACCTTATGATATAGTACAACTTATTTCTGATCGTAAAATAGCTGGGCTTCTCAGCCAGATCGGTGAATTTAGTGTCTTGAATCACGTTCTGAATAAGGATTTTTCCTGGCTTTTAGAGGTGGGATATCGCCTGTTTAGGATTAGTCTTAAGCCATACAGCGCATTGAAAACCACAGAAAAGAATTTTGTAAATAATATTTTAAAACTTGATCATAATCGAAAAAATCCGGCCCGAGTAGCCGAGAAAATATTTCATCTTTATGGATTAATTGAAGAAAAGAAAAAAAGGAGGGAAAAATATGAATACCTCAGTACCGCAAGAACCTAATTTGGAACAGAAAATTAGTGAACTTAAAAATCAGTTAATCGAAGGAAAGCCGAAATATGAGGATTTTCTTAAGACCTATCACAGCTTGAGAAAAATGTATAAGGAGTTTCAAGACTTACTTCAATGGGCAGCAGAAGACCATAGGGAGAAGGAGAAGGAATTTCAACGGCTTTATCATCAGGTAGCAGGCTGGAATGCTTCAGACATGATCGAGAATCTGAAGAAAACAGGATTGGCCTTGAAAAAGAGCCAGCCCATTAAAGATGCTTTTGACCGTCAGGGCTACCGTATTATGGAACTCGCAAGATCAGGGAAAAGGGAAGAAGTATTTCATGCTATGATGCGAATTTTTATGGCCGCTAAGAAAGAATTTCCTGAAAGACTGGTTGAAGCATTTAAGCCCGCTTATAAGGAGGACCTTTTCAAAATATTTATTTTTTCTTTTCTTAGCGGCATCCTTGGGAATGAAGGTTATGAAAAAGAAGGCTAAAAAATAAGGAGGAAAACATGATCAACAGTAATATTCCTAAGAATGTAACAGTCACGATAATTTTTGATGGTGCGGCCCTTAACCGCGATGAAAAAATTGCCGGTAACATTCTCTCTATCAAAAAAATTGATGTGAACGGCGAAATTCGTTCTTTTATCGGCAAGCCGGCCATAAGGCATTATCTGTTTCAAACGCTTCATCATCATGAGAAGTGGCTTCCGGCTCCAGTCGTTTTAAGAGGCAAAGGCGAACAGCAAACCATTCAATTTGATTTAAAAAAAGCCGACATTTTAGCCTACCCGGAGTTAGACCTTTTTGGTTATATGTTTACTATAGAAAAGGAGAATTCTTTAACTCGTAAGGCACCGTTAGGAATAACCAAAGCTATTTCCTTATGTCCATATCAAGGCGATCTGGCTTTTTACGCTAATCATGAGCTTGTTTGGCGGGGTCGTGAACAGGGAATTGATGATATCAACCCAAACTTATACACAAAAGAAGAGCATGTTTCTTTCTATAAAGTTTCCTTTTCAATTGACTCAAAGTTATTGGGTACAGATGTTTGGTTCCTTTCCAGTGAGCCGCAGGTCAAAAATAATAAACTTGTTCTGAACATATCGCAGGAAGATGTTAAAGAAATTGATGGACATTCAATCGGTGATAATAAATGGGAAACCCCTAACGGAGAGATCAGTTGGGAAAAAATCGGTGAAAAGAAATTTAAAGTTATTTTTATGCTTAATTCAGAAGAAAAGAAAGGAAGAATTGCTGCTGTTCTGAACGCAATAAAATCTGGTCTTTATGCTCAGTCAAGCGGGGAAGCCAACACGATTATCCCTCTTTTTCTAATTGCCGGGGCATTGAAGGTTCCATCACCTGTTTTTCACCCTTACTTAGATTTGTATAAAGAAGATGGACAATGGAAGATTGTTGGGATTAGTGATGCTATAAATAATATGTGGATAGAAAATTATGATGGCGGTCCGATCGTTTATCTCCAGGATTGTGAAAGAATAAAAGTTGACTCAATTTATAAAGAGAAGACGATAAAAAGTTGGGCTTTATTCTTGGAAAAGCTCGGACTTTAACTTATAGTGTCGAATTTTTAATAATTAAAAGAAGATAGTTATTTTAAAAGGGAAAAGGGAAAATTGAATGAGCTGTTAGCCGAATTAACAAATCTAAACTTTATTTAAGGAACGGGGAAGGAAATAAGTGATGAATGAAAAAACATTATATGTTTTACGGACTAAAATTTATCAGCCTCAGGCGCATTATAGAATACCTTTCACCTATCAACGCCGTCACTCCTATCCTATTCCCCCATATTCTACAGTAATTGGATTTCTCTGCAATCTGCTTGGCTATGATGGCATGCCGGCCGAACATAAATATTTGAAAAACATCAAGATTTCTGTTGCTGGCCGATTTGAAATCAAAACAGCAGAGTATGTTTGGTTTAGAAATCTTTCTAAAGATGCACATTTGAAGCGGTTTAGGGCAGTGGAAAACAGAAGTTTAGGGGGACGAGCTGAACACATTGGCGGCCAATCTCCGGTTCTAATTGATATTCTGAACGAAGTCACATTAATAATTTATCTTGCTCATAATGATAAAGCTTTTGTAGACCATATTCGCCATTCTCTTTTGACTTCGGATCATCGACTTGAGGTCTTGCATTTAGGAAGGGCAGAAGATTGGGTTGTATTTCAAGAAATTTCTCAAGTTTATAAGATATTAGATTTTAACACAATGAGAATTGATGCTAACTTCGGATATTTCTTCTGGATTCCTGAAAAAATATACCAGCCTGCATCAAAAGATGAGCTAACAGCATTTGAACATTTTGATGGTTTAGTGTATAGAATTCCCACTTTCTGGACAGTAGAAAATTATAATAGTACCTTTAATCGCCATGGAAGGCGGATATTTAAATATATGACGACCAAGCTAAGTGATGGCTTGTTTAGACAAAAATATTTTTTGTTTGATACCGAAATTAATCTTCCTGTTTTCCTGGCTGATTTTGGAGGGGAACCATGAATTCATTGAAAATAGTGGCCAAAAGCGGTCAGGGTGAGAAGAATCCAGTTTCCCTTTTTGAACATACAAGGGATGTCTTGACGATTTTTGATAAATTTAAACATTGCATTCCAGCTAAATTGCATGATTTGATAAGATTGGCCATTATTTCACATGATTGGGGAAAAGTCATACCTGTCTTCCAGATTAAAACAATGAAAAACAAAAATTATCAGCCTTCATCTCCACTTATAGCCATACCACATTCTTTAGTTTCTATTATTTTTATAAATGAACAAAAGCTCCATAACATATTGTCAGACATGGTCAAAAAACAAGGTGATTCGCAAGATGATGCTTCTATCGAAGATTATTTTAATTTTATCCTATCGGCTATAGCTTTTCATCATTGGCGGGAAAATTTTTTCGAACTTATAAGTTCATCGGGCAATGAATTGACTGAATTGTGCGAAGAATTGGAAAGGCAGAAGAAAACTGATAATCTTGAAAATAATCTTCGAGAAGAGATAAAAAAACTTGGCCATGGCTGGCACGAACTTATCGAATTCAACTTTGAGATGTCAAAAGGATTAAAAAATGGTGTTCCTTATTACGAGTATGTTCGGCCTCCTTATCAATTATATTTTTTGCCGAAAAGAGTTGAGATTAGCGAAAAGAAGTTGAAGGATTGGATTTTAATATCTGGATTTCTACAACGCGCAGACCATTTCGCTTCTTTCTGCGAAGAAAAAGGTGAAGATGTTAATATGTCTGAACCTGATATCCAACCGATTGCCTTTAGTGCAGCCAAGGAAAGGGTAATTAAAAAAATTAAAGGAAAGCTTGCTAAAAATGAACCTACAAAAATCTGGCAATTGGAAAAAATTGATGATTATAAGAATAAAAATCTTATATTAATCGCTCCTACAGGATATGGGAAGACGGAATTTGCTTTTTTATGGGGAAGCGGTGAGAAGTTCATATATACCCTTCCTCTGCGAGCTGCAGTAAATGATATTTATAAAAGAGCCTCAGACCTGATTGGAGAAGATAAGACTGGAATTCTTCACTCAGATGCGGATATCTATTTGTTGGGAGACGGGGGAGAAAACCAGACCAACATGAAGGCTTATGACCTGGCCCGGCAGCTTGCTTATCCGTCCATAATTTCTACCGGCGATCAGTTCTTTCCATATGCTTTGCGTCCACCAAATTATGAAAAGATATATGCCTCCCTTTCCTATTCCAGGCTGATTATTGATGAAGTGCAGGCTTATGATCCTCGAGCTTCTGCTATAATTGTCAAGTTTATTGAAGATGTGGCAAAAATGGGCGGCAAATTTTTACTAATGACAGCTACATTACCTGAATTTGTGTGCAGAGCATTGAAAGAAACACTTAAAGATAGCGAATTTGAAATAATAAATTTATATGAAGAAAAGAAAAAAGATCTTGAGAAAATTAAAAAGCACAAAATCAGAGTCGATTTAATTGAAAATGACATCAATGAGAAAGCGAACGGATTTTCTCTCCCTGCTGATACATTGGATCAGATTATTCAAGCAGCGATAGACGGAAAGCGGGTAATGGTTATAGCTAATACAGTAAAGCAGGCTGTTTATATCTTTGAGCATCTAAAAAAAAGAGCTGAAGATGTCAAACTATATTCTAAATTGAAAGATAAAATTTTCCTGCTTCATTCCCAATTTACGCTTCAGGATAAAGACCAAAAGATTTCTGAGCTTATGAAAAGATTTGGAACTTTCCGAAATGATGATGAAAATGCAGGCAGAATTCTTATTGCTACTCAAGTGGTCGAGGCTTCACTGGATATTGACGCTGATGTCTTGTTTACGGAGATTGCTCCGATGGATAATCTTGTTCAGAGAATGGGAAGGGTCCTGAGAAGATACGGCCCAATAATCTCTCCAGAAAACGTTTCTGAGCCCGTCGAACCTAACATATTTATCTGGGTTTTTCAGAAAGAGGTTGAATCTGGCCGGGGCTATGTTTACGACAGAGATCTTCTCCTAATTACCTTAAAACTATTAAGAGATAAAAGCTTGAGTAAAAATAATTATAGTGGAGAGATCAAGGAATGGCTTTTGCAAATGAAAAAAAGAAGTAAAAAAAATGAAGATCAGATTTCTGAAACTTTACTAAAAATATTTGAAGAAATTCAGGGTGCGGGAAGCCAAGGAAAAAAGCGTTTAAAGATACAAAAGATTAATGAGTATAAATCTTTTGAAATATTATGCTCTGAATATGATAAATATTGTTTGGTAAAATCCTTATATGGAGAATTGCCTGATAATAGTAAGTATCTAAAAAATTTTGAGAAAACAAGAGAAATTTTGGACGCTGGGTATATGTCAGACCGGAAAGAGGAAGCACACCGCCTGTTTAGAGAGATTTGTACAATAACAGTTATACCCACAGCCAAGAAAGATGAATTAAAAGAAAATATCATTAAATTCCTTTCAGATTCATCAGATAATAGCTTAACTTACACCGTCTTTAAAAAGGAAATTTTGTCAAAGTTTATTATTCAAATCCCTTGGAAGTCAGGAAAAAGTCTTCTTGAACCTGTAGATAAGTGGCTTAGCCTACAGGAAATTAATGAATCAGATAGAAAAAAAGTAAAGCGCTGGTGCCAGGGCATATATTTTGCAGAATGTGAGTATAATTCTGAAAAAGGAATTTTAAGAAGTGGATCAGGAGAAAATGATTTTATTTATTAGATTTAATGATTTAGTCTTGAATAAACATGTCCAGACGAAATTATGTCTATATAAACAACCTGAAAATTGTAACTGGCATAATCGGGGGGATGAAAAAGCATATCTGGTTGATCTAAGGCCTTGCTAAAAATGCATATTACAGGAAATTTGGTTAATGCTTATTTTATTTGCCGAAGGAAATTTTGGCTATTTGCCAGGCAGCTCACCCCCGATCCTAAAAATGATCTGCTTTTACTTGGAAGGCTTATTTCAGACAGTGCCTATAATAGGCAGAGGAAAGAACTTATTTTTGATAGCTTCAGAATAGATTTTATAAGAAAACAAAAGGAGAATATTATTGTATGTGAGATCAAAAAATCTTCAAAAGGTCTCAAGGCCGCGGAAATGCAGCTTGGCTATTATCTTTTAAAATTTAAAGAAATGGGAATAAATGCAAGAGGAGAAATATTAATCCCTAGAGAAAAAAAGAAGATTGTCTTCGAATTACACCAGAATATTGAAGAGACATTGAAAGAGGCCATAAAAAACATGCAAGAATTAGCGACCAAGGCGAATCCTCCTGCAGTAAATAAGACATCTTTCTGCAGAAAATGTGCCTTTTATGAATTTTGTTTCTCATGAGAAGGTCAATTTATATATTTTCAAATGGTGAACTAAAAAGAAAAGAAAATACTCTTTATTTCGAGACAGAAGAGGGCAAAAAATATATTCCAGTCGAAAATACTTCAGAAATATTCATATTTGGTGAAGTGACGATAAATAAACGGTTGCTTGAATTTATTTCAAAAAATGAAATCATCGTTCATTTTTTCAATCACTATGATTATTATGTTGGTTCTTTTTATCCA
The DNA here is from genome assembly GCA_014360015.1 of Candidatus Aminicenantota bacterium. GTDB lineage: Bacteria > Acidobacteriota > Aminicenantia > Aminicenantales > Saccharicenantaceae > Saccharicenans. The sequence goes on from JACIYJ010000001.1 coordinate 164,132, forward strand.
AGAGAGCATTTTAATTCAGGATACATGATCCTAAAGCAGGCTGAGGTTTATTTAAATAAGGAGAAAAGAGTTCAATTAGCAAAAAAATTTGTTGAAGGAGCTGCAGAAAACATAAAAAAGGTCATTATCTATTACCAAAACAGAGGGAAAGATTTAAAAGAATTTATTGAGAAGATTGAGCGTCTCTCGTGCTCGATAGCTTCCTGTGAGGATACAGATCAACTTATGGCCATAGAAGGAAATATAAGGGAACAATATTATTATGCTTTTGAAAGAATACTCAATAATGAAAAGTTTAAGTTTGAAGGGCGGACTAGAAGGCCACCCAAAAACCGCCTTAATGCCTTCATTAGTTTTGTTAACTCGGTTCTTTATTCGGTCTGTTTAAGTGAGATATACCATACTCACCTTGACCCTAGAATCGGATTTTTGCATTCTACTAATTTCAGGAGGTTTTCTTTAAACCTTGATGTGGCAGAGATCTTCAAGCCAATTATAGCAGACAGAGTAATATTCACATTAATAAACAAAGGCATAATTAAGGCACACCATTTCGAACAAAAAACTGATGGCATTATATTGAACGAAAAAGGCAAAGAACTGGTGATTAGAGAATTTGAAGAAAGGTTGAAAAGTACTATCCAGCATAAAGGGCTTGGTAGACATGTATCATACCGGCAATTAATTCGTTTAGAGCTTTATAAATTAGAGCGACACCTTATGAATGATCAAGAATATAGGCCATTCATTTCTTCATGGTAAAATGAACGTAATACTTGTTTATGACATCAACGAAGAAAGGGTACAAAAAGTTCTAAAAATCTGCAGAAAATATTTGAATAGAGTTCAAAACTCTGTGTTTGAAGGAGAGATTACAGAGGCTACGCTCGAAAAGTTAAAAATTGAACTCAAAAAAAATATTAATGAAAATGAAGATTCCGTAATAATTTACACTTTTCAGGTCAACTGGTATTCAAAAAGAGAAATTCTCGGCATAGAAAAAGGCAAAGAAGAATTAATATTATAAGCAACCTAATGTAAATTAAATAAAGTAAAGTTAATACGAAAATGGGCTTAATTATACTTCGTCGATCATAGATAATGCTTAAGAAGCTCAAGATAGACGAAAATTAAGATGTTGATAAATTGGATTTTATTTGATTTAATTAATATCGGCCTAATTATTAATAATTCACGTAAGTTGCTGAATATATTACGATAAAATGGTTGCTAGCCTACCTATGAGGAATTGAAACGGAGATATTTAGAATGAGTTTCCCCCTCCTTTCCTCATTGCTAGCCTACCTATGAGGAATTGAAACGTGTTTATAGGGCATAATTCTTCTACTCCAGGGACATAATTGCTAGCCTACCTATGAGGAATTGAAACACCGAGAATGTCATTCATCAGATAATCCAAGCCAGATTGCTAGCCTACCTATGAGGAATTGAAACTCTTCTTTGCGATGAATTCTTTTTCTTCCTGGTTCAATTGCTAGCCTACCTATGAGGAATTGAAACGCACGATTGCTTTTTGAGTTATTTCCATGTTTTCCATATTGCTAGCCTACCTATGAGGAATTGAAACTGTTCTTGAAAAGCAAAATCCCCCGCTCGGAATTAGATTGCTAGCCTACCTATGAGGAATTGAAACTCAGTTTGGAAAGGGTTTCTTTTTCTTGCTGTTTCATATTGCTAGCCTACCTATGAGGAATTGAAACAATTGTAAGGCAATTTGGCGAGGACCTATATATCGAATTGCTAGCCTACCTATGAGGAATTGAAACTATTAGCGGGAAGCTTTTTTTCTCTTTGAGCGTCTTTTATTGCTAGCCTACCTATGAGGAATTGAAACGAATTACCTTTTCCGGGTCATACTCCTTGGCAACCCATTGCTAGCCTACCTATGAGGAATTGAAACTGCTCCAACCTGGAGAGTGTCGCCCTGTCAATGCCAGATTGCTAGCCTACCTATGAGGAATTGAAACTCAAGAAGGCTTTGGGTGATATTGAATATTACACCAATTGCTAGCCTACCTATGAGGAATTGAAACCTTTCTTGGTTCGAGGTTTGCATTGAAAATGACTAATTGCTAGCCTACCTATGAGGAATTGAAACGTGGGTGTTTATGGCCTTGAAGACCTGTTTGGGAAAAATTGCTAGCCTACCTATGAGGAATTGAAACATAGTTGGGGCGTCGCTGGGTTGTCTTTGTGACCTAAATTGCTAGCCTACCTATGAGGAATTGAAACTCAAAATGGCGCACAATAGCCGATGCCATTAGTTTTGATTGCTAGCCTACCTATGAGGAATTGAAACAATTCCGAAAAACAGTAACACCAACACACGAGCAGGATTGCTAGCCTACCTATGAGGAATTGAAACGCGGAAGTAAAGAAAAAAAATTAAAAAAAAATGCTTGATTGCTAGCCTACCTATGAGGAATTGAAACCCGTATTTGTATCTTTCTGATACAAAAGCTGTTTCGATTGCTAGCCTACCTATGAGGAATTGAAACCGTTTTGACACTTTCGTTGCTCTTGTGAAGGCTCTCGGATTGCTAGCCTACCTATGAGGAATTGAAACCATCTTCGGTACATAGAACGAGCATAACAGTAATAGATTGCTAGCCTACCTATGAGGAATTGAAACTCAAAGGGATTACAGGTATCTGGCTTGAAGAGGCGAATTGCTAGCCTACCTATGAGGAATTGAAACGGTTCATCGGGAAAAGAGTTATCGAGCCTTCATCCAGATTGCTAGCCTACCTATGAGGAATTGAAACGCCAAAAATGGAAATAATCGGGTTAATTTCCAGAACTATTGCTAGCCTACCTATGAGGAATTGAAACTGAGAAAAAAATTAACATTCTTTCAAACGAAAACCTGAATTGCTAGCCTACCTATGAGGAATTGAAACGTCTGATATAGCTTTTCTTCAACCCAGAACTCATCGGATTGCTAGCCTACCTATGAGGAATTGAAACTAGACGATAATCCGATAAAAGAGGTCCGGGAAGCCTACATTGCTAGCCTACCTATGAGGAATTGAAACGGCTTTCATCCGGGTTGAAGGTCAGCATCGTCTGAATTGCTAGCCTACCTATGAGGAATTGAAACCGTCTGGCAGGCTGTTAATATATGCCGCCGTCCATTCAATTGCTAGCCTACCTATGAGGAATTGAAACGCTCATTTCGCTTTCTGCAATATCAATTCGCCTTAAATTGCTAGCCTACCTATGAGGAATTGAAACTTGATACTTATATAAAATTCTTCTGTCCATTCCACCTCATTGCTAGCCTACCTATGAGGAATTGAAACTCAAACCGGATATGTGCAGCAGGGGCTGATTGACGCGATTGCTAGCCTACCTATGAGGAATTGAAACATGAACCAGGAAGCGTTAATTGAAAGCGTTAAATCGCATTGCTAGCCTACCTATGAGGAATTGAAACCGAGATGATAATTGCAGGCTATTTCGAGAATGCGACGGATTGCTAGCCTACCTATGAGGAATTGAAACTTATTTCCCGGACCTGTTCGCCTGGCTGAATCCGGATTGCTAGCCTACCTATGAGGAATTGAAACGCTGCTCCGCCTGGTCATTTGTTTCAGGCAGGGTATAATTGCTAGCCTACCTATGAGGAATTGAAACTTAGCACAATGAAAAGAAAGCTCATGCAAGGAAAAATTGCTAGCCTACCTATGAGGAATTGAAACAAATCAAGGAATTAAAGGCAAGGCAGGCCGAGCTTGAATTGCTAGCCTACCTATGAGGAATTGAAACCCGCAGAGAACGAGATAACGGCTCTGGTCATCGAGCAATTGCTAGCCTACCTATGAGGAATTGAAACGATGAAGCACTCGCCAGAAAGCAGCAGGTAGGCCGTTAATTGCTAGCCTACCTATGAGGAATTGAAACTTGGTTTCCAGGATGCTCAAGGGTTACACACCTTCCCCATTGCTATCCTACCTATGAGGAATTGAAACCCCAGAAGTCCCCGCTAAAAAACTCGGCGGGGACTTCATTGCTATCCTACCTATGAGGAATTGAAACCTTCCAAGACCAGCTCTTTCAGAAGGTCTGGTCTGAATTGCTATCCTACCTATGAGGAATTGAAACCGAAGATATACGCTCACTGCTGGTCGTCCTCTTTCAATTGCTATCCTACCTATGAGGAATTGAAACTCCTATAAAGTCAAAGCTTTCGACGAGTGGGACTGATTGCTATCCTACCTATGAGGAATTGAAACAGAATATGGAGTTCTTCTGGCTTAAAAAATAGACACAATTGCTATCCTACCTATGAGGAATTGAAACTTTTGAATTAAGAACATTCCAGACGTCGCCTTTTGAATTGCTATCCTACCTATGAGGAATTGAAACAGTCGATTAATGACTTATCAGAGGCCTGGGCAAAGATTGCTATCCTACCTATGAGGAATTGAAACTACTGAAGAAATCCAGCAAGTTGCCACTTCACCTGAATTGCTATCCTACCTATGAGGAATTGAAACGTTGAAGACAATCAAAACATAGAAAGGTTATCTATTGCGAGATTAGGTTCTGTCTAGATTTGTTGCATGCATGAAATTGCTGACTCAAGTCCCTCCTTTTTAATTAAAACTATTATTGCCCTTGGTTCATTTTCCTGTTTCATCAGATAAATGTATATGCCGCTTTAATGGAATGAGCATGTTCACCCAGAAGTTTCGCATCCAATTTTCGAGAATCAAATTTTAAGACAAACAATTGCACTTTTCCTCATAGCCTTTTATTTTTAAGCTATCTAATAGGTCAATGGCGCTTTCATACATGTGATAATTTTTATACATCAGTCATCAATTTAGATTATTTCAAGCGAACTGAAGCGATTAAATAAATTCACTGCTTGACCAGCTCGACGCGGCGGTTCTGGGCGCGTCCGGCCTCGGTGGCGTTGTCGGCCACCGGTCGGGTAGCTCCGTAGCCTACCGTCTGAAGCCTTTCGGCGGGGATGCCTGCCGCCGTCAGATAGTCTTTTACGGCCGCCGCCCGCTTTTCGGACAAGTTTTGATTATAGGCAGCGGTTCCGGTGGAATCGGTATGGCCTTCAATCATCAGTTTCCATCCCGGTTCGGAGCGAAGCAGGCTGACCATTTCTTCCAGGACTGGCCTGGATTCGGGCCGGATGACCGCCGAGTCGAGGTCAAAGAGAATACCGTAGACCCGGGCCCGGCCTTCGCTGGAAAGCTTCTTTTTTAGCTCACCACCGACCGAACCTGCCCAGTGCGGGCAGCCGCCAACTTCGGTGCTTGCCTTCTTGCCTGTCCAGCTGCCGTTGGGAACGTTTCTTTCATTGCCGCGATACCACCAGTAGCCCTTGAAACTCTGGCCGTCAGGGGCGAAAACCATCACGGCCGGCCCGCTCTGTTCCCCGGTTTCAGACCAGGTAATCTTCATCAGCCGGCCTTCGATAACCCCGTCCAGGATACCCTCCTTGTATTCGTAGCATCCGGTCAGGGCTGTGCCTTGCTGAAGGACATGGAAATCTTTGTAGTTGGTGGCATAGGTGCCGGAGACGTTTTCAAGCGGGCTGGGGACGGCAGGCTTGACCCCGTAACCCCGGAAGGAAAAAAGCTCTGTGTACTTGGCGGAACCGTGGTTATTGAGCAGGGTCAGGCGGACAAAGCGGCCTCGAACCTTTTTTACGGCCGCAAACTTCTGGCCATCAGCTCTCGGAGCGAGGGTGGCCCTGAGAACGGTTTCATAACCCATATCCGGTGATGTGTCAGAAATCTCAACCAGCACATCCTTGGCTCCGGCGCCTTCGCTGTCTATGGCTGCTGAATCAAATTCAAAACTTTCAATCTCAGCGCTGGCTATCAATTCAAACACAAACCGGTTATCGTTGACCTTGCCTTTTTCGCTGGCCCAGCCAGAACTGGGGCTGTCGTCAAGCAAACATTCGGCCGTCCAGCCGTGGTAGCTCGGAGGTACCAAGATCGGCAGTGTCCCTTCCTGGATGGAAAGCAAATTTATGTAGTTTCCCGTTTGCTGGGTATATGAAAAAAGGTCTGCCGTCATGACCACGGATGAAGTTATAATCACAGCCAGGGCCAAAAGAAAAAAAGCAGATTTCTTGTTCATGGGCTCTCCTTTGGGATTAATTTAAGTCACCAATAGATTAAACCCTCTACCCGGGTAAGGCAAATTAAATTTTTCTTTCAGTTCAGGCGGTCGAGGTCGAGGAGGTGATAGGGTCACTCCTTGCCAATGTGCTGGAAAGGGTGAGCCGGCAGATTAGACGCCGGAGCCGGGTGGTGGGCATGTTTCCTTCGGTTAGCTCATATCTCAGACTCATTGCGTCTTGCCTTATGGCATAAACCTAACACTGGGCAAATAATTATGTCTAAGTCAAGCCGGAGAGATGGGGCCGGGGGGGTGAGAACGATAGTTGGCCCCGTCAGCTAACTGAGGCTTAGCATGTAGAGATTAATATAGCCAAATTGTGAACAAAACTTGACATGGCCAATGAATCAATTTCTTCTTTTACCTATAAAACTTCCAGCTAGAATTCTCACTGATTTTAGATATTTAACTTCGTTAACCTCCAGGCGGCAGACCTGGCATGGCCTTTTAGCCCTTCTCTTTCGGCCAGGAGCATAGTTGCTCTGGCAATTTTATTGGCTCCTTTTCTGGTAATTTTTAAAATAGAAGTGAACTTTAGAAAATCTATCACGCTCAGCCCTCCGGTATACCGTGAGGCTCCATTGGTCGGTAAGATATGATTTGTTCCTGCGCTATAATCTCCAAAAACTTCTCCGGAGTATTCTCCAAGAAAAAGGCAGCCAAAATTGTGGAGCTTGTTTATAATTTTTTGCGGGTTCTTTATGAAGAGAGACAGGTGTTCAGGGGCAAGTTCGTTGGCCAGGTCAGCGGCTTCCTGGAGACGAGAACAGATAATGATGAGACCATTTCTCTGCAGGGCTTCACCCGCCACGGGTGCCGTGGGTATTTCGCGAAGTTGATGTTTCAGTGCGTTTTTAACAGATTCGGCCATTTTCCGACTGAAGGTAATCAGCATTGGCTTGGCCTGGATGTCGTGCTCGGCCTGGGCCAATAGATCGGCTGCCACTTTTTCTGGTTGAACTGAATCATCAGCCATGATTAGAAGCTCGGTTGGACCGGCGATAAAATCAATGCCCGTCCGACCAAATACTAATTTTTTGGCAGCTGTGACATAGATGTTGCCGGGTCCGACAATTTTGTCTACGGGTTTTATGGTTTCTGTTCCGTAAGCCATGGCGGCCACGGCCTGTGCTCCGCCCACAGCATACAGTTCTTTAATTCCCAGCTTGCTGGCCACATAAATTATTTCTGCCCTTACTCTTCCGTTAGCGTCTGGGGGTGTGCAGACTATAATGTCTTTCACACCTGCCGCCTGCGCCGGAATAGCGGCCATGTAGAGCGTAGAAAATAATGGATAACGACCGGCCGGTACGTAGATCCCCAATCTTTTAATGGGTGTCACTTTTTGTTTGATGTAAATGCCCGGTTCTATTTTAATCTTTAAATTTTCAGCTGACTGCAGGGCTTGAAATTGTTTTTCGGCAACCTGCTTAATATTACTTATGACCATGGTTAAAGCCTTCTGAAAATCTTTTGAGATTGTCTTAAGGGAAGACATTTCCTGGTCTAAATTTATTTTTAAAGTTGACAGGCGACAGCGGTCATAGATTCTGGAATATTTAAGCAAAGCGGCATCGCCCTTTTTTCTAACCTCGTCAATAATCATACTGACGCGGTTCAGAACCTCTCCATCAATTTCTTGATATTTTCTTAGATCCGAAGACCTGAGATTTTCATACTGGATTATCTTCACGATTTTCTCCTTTCGTGCTGATATTGGCCATGGTCGCAGCATATCTTCTCTTAAGAACTTTTCTCCGGTTTCTCCGGTCGAGTTCTTTAAAAATATCTGCCGGAGCAATATTTTCTCTGGCCAAGAGAACCAGAGTGAAGTAAAAAAGATCTGCAGCTTCCCAAATAATATCGGGAGTGTATTTGGCCTCAACTAATTCTCGAGCTTCTTCCATGAGCTTTTCTCTAACTTGTCCATCTTTTAAAGAGGCAGTATAAGAAGAGGAATCAGGCGACTTTAATCTTTCTTGTATTATCGCGTAAAGCTCATTTAGATCAAAATTCTTATGACCGAAACATGAGGGGCGGTTCTTATGGCAGGTGATTTTGCCTTTTTGTCTGACCACAAAGAGAATAGTATCCCCATCGCAATCGGTTCTGACTCGGACTAATTCTTGAGAGCGACCGGATTGCTCGCCTTTAAACCATATTTTTTTTCTGCTACGGGAATAGTAGCCAGCCTGGCCTTTTTCAAGGGAGAGCCTGAGAGATTCCGGCGAACTCCAGGCCAGCATTAGAACATTTCCGCTTTCATCAACAGAAACGGTTGGCAATAATCTGTCACCTGCCTTGGCCCAATTTAAGGAAGCACAAAAAGCATCCGGTAATTTTATCGAACCTGTGTACAGGCACATCCCGAGTTGGACATCTATATCCAGCTTACTCAAAGCGGAAATTTCTTCCAGAGTGGACACTCCTCCTGCGGCCGTGATGGGCAGGTCACATAATTTTCTTATTTTTTTATAAAAATCCAAATCAGTTCCTTCAAGACAACCTTCTCTTTCCACACAAGTAATCAGAAATTCGGAGGCAAATTTGCTGGCCTGGGGTATGACTTCAATAACATTGACATCGGTTGTTTCCCGCCAGCCTTTTATTAAGATTTTTTCTCGTAGGCAATCCAGGGCTAGGATTATGCGCTCTTGTCCGATTATGTTTTTTAAATGTTCAAGGAAATCAATATTTAATCTCTTTCCTGACCAGGCAGCTGAACCTATGATGATCTTTTCTGCTCCGGCCTCAATTATATCCAACGCTTTTTCCACAGTTCTAATTCCGCCTCCGACACGAGTCTCATAGCGGTGACAGACTTCTCTGATTAGATTTAAGTTGCTGCCCTTTTCCAGGGCGGCATCAAGGTCAATCAAGGCAATTGGACCAAAACGACTGAATTCCTCGGCCAGAATCAGCGGTTGCTCATTTTTCAGAACCAATTTTCGCCCCTGGCGCAACTGAACTGCCTGACCATTCATTAAATCAATAGATGGTATTATCATCTGATCGATACTCCTTTCTGTCTCAGAAAATCTTTAACCTGCTGGATAGTCAGCCGTCCGAAATGCAGACCTGAGGCCAACAAGACCGCGTCTGCTTGGCCTTCCATTAAGGCCTGATAGATATGTTCAAGTGTTCCTCCGCCACCGGAAGCAATCACCGGGATGTTGACTGCTTCAGAAACAGCTCTTAAAAGCTCGAGATCATAACCGGTTTGAGTCCCATCACGGTCAATGGAGTTAAGAAGGATTTCTCCGGCACCGAGTTTTTCAGCTTCTTTGGCCCATTTCACTGCGTCAACCCCAGTGGGGGTGCTTCCGCCATAACTAAAGGCTTCCCAACCTGAACCAACCCGGGCAGCGTCAATCGAAAGAACGATGCATTGGGAACCAAAGCGGTCGGCCGCTTCCTTTATCAGGCCGGGGTGTTGCAGAGCAGCTGTGCAAAGAGAAACTTTATCTGCCCCCGCCAGAAGTAAATTTCTTATGTCTTCAAGGTCCCTTATCCCGCCGCCCACCGTCAATGGAATAAAAATCTGGGAAGATATTTTTTCCACAATTTCCAACATGACCTTCCGGCTCTTAACCGAAGCACCGATGTCAAGGAAAATGATTTCGTCGGCACCTGATAGATAATAATATCTGGCCAGGCTAACCGGATCACCAACTGGTATGAGGTTTCTGAATCTGACCCCTTTAACTACTTGACCTTCGTCAATATCAAGACATGGAATTATTCTTGCCGTTAACATTTTTCAACCCAATTTTTTAAAAATAAAAGACCTGCCTCGCCGCTTTTTTCTGGATGAAACTGGCAGGCATAAATGTTAGCCTGACGCAAAACTGAGCTAAAGGCTTGGCCGTATTCTGTGATGGCAATCGTTGATGAAGAAATATTCATCAGAGAGTAGCTGTGTACAAAATAGAAAAAAACGGGCTCTGGCAACCCTTGGAAAATTTGGTCTTCTTTAATCAGTTGAACCCTGTTCCAACCTATTTGAGGAACTTTCTTTGCTGTCAGTTTCTTGCATTTTCCTTCAAAAACGGCCAGCCCTTTTTCTTCAGGAGATTCTTCGCTGCCCTCGGTCAAGAGTTGCAGCCCCAGACATATGCCGAGAAGCGGGTGGGATGAACTGATCCATTCATCAATCAATGGTTTGAGATTCCTCTTTCTGAGCTGAATTATGGCCGGACCAAAAGACCCAACACCAGGGATGACTAATCTGCTTATTCGCTTTATTTCGTCTGGCGAGCTAATTAAACGGGTCTTAAACCCAAGATAAGTAAAAGCCTGACTAATTGAGCGCAAATTGCCGGCGCCGTAATCGAGCAAGCCGATCATAGGTCGATCACTCCTTTCAAAGTTGGCAAAAGCTCACTGATGTTTTCTGATTCTCTTGGATCCATGGCCAGAGCATAACGGAGAGAACGTCCAAGGCTTTTGAACACAGCCTCCAGTTTATGATGGTCATTTTTCCCCCCGGCCACCTTAATCACTATATTGGCCATCAACCCTCGAGCCAGCGCCTGGAAAAATTCTTCAAGAAGATCAGTATCCAGTTCTCCGCAAAACCTTCTCCTGGTTCTCAATTCAAATTGAAGATAAGGTCGTCCCGAGAGGTCAACAGCAGTGATGGCCAGCGAATCGTCCATGGGCATGATAAAAAATCCGACTCGGTTAAGACCATGGCCCTGGCCAGCGGCTTTTCTCATAACTTGTCCTAATACCAACCCGCAGTCCTCCACCAGATGATGCTGATCCACCTGTAAATCGCCTTTAGCGAAAAATTCTAGATTAAAGCGTCCATGAAAAGTTAAGGTTTCAAGCAGATGATTCAAAAATCCGATGGGAGTTTCAACAGCCGTATGTCCCGTACCTTCAATTATCAGCTTGGCTGATATTTCAGTTTCGCGGGTAATTCTGTGGATTTTAGCCTGACGAACCATATCCTTTCTCCTTTTCAATCTCGGAAAGTGCTTTTAAAAAAAAGTCATTTTCCTCACGGGTTCCAACCGTGACCCGGAAAAATGGTCTCAATTCAGGAAGATCAAAAATACGGACTAAAATTCCTCGCTCTCGGAGTTCTCGGAAAATGTGCCGATTACTCAGTCTGTGAGATTTAATTAATAGGAAATTGGCCAGAGAGGGGAGAGGGGAGAATAAATTAGACTTTTTCAACTGGTTAAACACTCGGGTTCTTTCAGATTTTATTTCCTCTATCTGCTTCATAATTACCTGTTTGTTATCAAGAACCACATTAGCCACGATTTGAGGGAAGATCCCTACAGCAAATGGTGGACGAGAGGACCGGAGTTTTTCAATTACTTTTTTCTGGCCAATTAAATAGCCAAACCTGACGCCAGCTAACCGGAAGGCTTTAGAAAAAGTGCGTATGATGGTCAAATTACCGTATCTGGGCACCCAGTTGGCAAAACTGGCTTCGGAAAACTCAGCATAGGCTTCATCGACTACCACTAAACCCTGGCTTTGGTCGAGGATCTCTCTCAGCTTCTGGGGATGAACCGTAAAACCTCCTGGATTATTTGGAGAATCAATGAAAATTAAGCTGGCTTCAGCCAGTATTCGAGGATTTAAGTCAATTTCGTAGCCTTTTTCCAGGTTAATGGGAATTTCGATAAATCTTTTGCCAAGGGTTTGAGCCATTTTTGAATAGACAGAAAATGATGGTCTGAATAAAACTATCAAACCTGATTGACCAAACGTATTGATCAGATTAAAAATAAGGTCATTTGAGCCATTTCCGATTAAAACATTTCCAGGCTTCAAACGATAATCTTTGGCTAATTTTGCCAGTAACTCGGGGTTTTCTTCCTGGTATCGATGCCAATCCAAATCTTTCAGGCGGGCTAATATTTCATGTTTCAAGTAAGGCGGCAAATCCACGCTGGATTCGTTCAGGTGTAGCCTGAGAAGTCTGTTTTGGCCTTTTTTGGACCCTACTTTTAGTTTAAAATTTATGCTATTTATTTTCCCTATCATTTAGATTATCACCTTCCTTAACTCATATTCCAGAATATCGGTGGCACCCATTTTTTTTAGAAGAGGAATCAAGCGCGATGCTTCCTCTTTTTTTACTGCCACTTTTACCGCATAGCCAGTTCCGTTAAACAGGGGAGCGACCGTAGGGGCTCTCATGCAGGGCAGAATTCGTACCAATTCCTCCAGCCGAGGGGTTTCGACATTCATTTCTAAAATGACTCTCTCTCGAGCATTTAGCACAGATTTGATCAGCATCACGAGTTCATCTAATTTTTCTTTTTTCCAGCTGTCATTTTTGACGGTCGGGTTTATTATTAGCCGAGTGGATGAGTGCATGATTATATCTAGAATTTTGAGACCATGTTCTTTAAGAGTTTTTCCGGTCGCTGTATTATCAACGATAAGGTCCGCGTCATCAGGCGGAAAAGCTTCAGTGGCCCCAAATGTTTTTATAAAATAGTAATTAAAGCCTCGATTTTTGAGATATGATCTAGCAATATTCTCGTACTCTGAAGCCACCATGATTTTCCGAGACTGGAGGCTGCTTAAACTATTTTTCTTTGGGGTTGCCGCGACAATTCTGACAGGATTAAATCCGAGGTCCAAAATTTCTTCTACCTTTGCTTTCTTTTCAATGATCCAGTCAAGACCGGTAAAACCGGCATCATAAGAACCGATGTCAACCAGCTCTGGAATATTCTGGGGTTTCATCAGCTTGGCAGCAATTTGTGAGTCAGAGCAAGGTGGCAAGTAGCTCTGTTCGCTGATTTCCTGAAACAGGCCTATTTCTTTGAGCAATCGGGAAATGGCCGGGAAAAGTCTGCCCTTGGGTATTAATATCTTTAAAACTTTCTGTTTTTTTCTCATCTCCTAACCTCCATGACTTTAATGGAAAAATGATAATGGAAGAAAACAACATTGGCCCTTAGACCTAAAAAGGACTAACGCCTTTCAGGTTTGGGGAAGATTATGTGGAGGTTAGGTTCAATGCAGGCAGGTCTTAATCAGACAGTATTTGATGTAATATGCGGTTGCATAACGCATAGTGATTTTCTTATACAAGAATTGATTATGATTGTCAAGCTCGGGCTTCTTTCTTTTTCGAGTTCGATATCAACTGTTGATCGGTTGCCTCAGTTCATATGAAGGCGATTTTTTTCTAGATGAAGTCTCTTCTGAATTCCGAATTAATTTGTTCAAGGAGAGCAAATATAGGTTGGTCTGTTTATCTAAGTCAGATTTTTCGAAAGTGTTTCTTCTATCTTGAGGAGGGCGGTGGAAGCCGGCAGCCGGAGGTAAACAGTTGACACGGAGTCGGTGTATTCCGAAGGCTCGGGGTTAATTTCAATTATCCGGGCTTGGTTGGCCCGGGCAATCTGGGGAATCATGGCGGCCGGATAGACCACGCCCGAAGTGCCCACGATTATCAGGCAATCAGCCTGGTTGGCCAGCTTAAAGCTTTCACTCAGGGCAGCTTCTGGAATGCGCTCACCGAAGAAAACAATGGCCGGTTTAATCAGACCGCGGCATTTTGGGCAGCGCGGAATCTGGAAATTTTCGAGAAAGGCGTTCATTTCACCGTCCAGGTCGGCCAGCTTTTTCTGGCGAATTTTCTCTGTTAGAACAAAGAAAGATTCGGGGAAAATTTTTTCCGGCTCAAACAAAGAATGGCATTTGAGGCATTCCATCAGGTCAGCCGTTCCATGAAACTCAATGACCTTCCGTGAGCCGGCCTTTTTGTGCAGAGCGTCAATGTTCTGGGTGATGACCGCTTTTAGCCTTCCGGCTTTTTCCAGACGGGCCAGGACGGAATGAGCCGGGTTGGGCTCGGCTGAAAGAAGAGGCCACAGCACATGTTTGAGGAGCATTTTCCAGCAGGCTTCCGGCTCGTCGAGAAAGTAGTTAATGTCAAAAATAGAAGGAGAAACCCGCTCGTAGAGTCCGCCTGGACCGCGAAATGGGGGAATACCGCTTTCCACCGAAATCCCGGCTCCGGTGAAAGCGATGGCATATTTGGCTGACCGGATAATCTCAGCTGCTTTCTGGATGTATTCTTCCATAGCGGGTTAGTTTGGGTTATTTTTTTGCTCGGTTTGTTTTCAATAATTTTAGAAGCTTCTCGGTGCTCAGGGTGTTAATTATATCATTTTTATTCAGCCAGGCCCGGCGAGCGACCCCCAGCCCAAAACGCATCATCTGAAAACCGTGAGCATAATGAGTGTCGGTTCCGATGGAAATCAGCACGCCTTTTTCCCTGGCCTTTTTCAGGTTAAATTCATCGAGGTCGAGCCGGTCGTAGTAAGCATTGAGCTCGAGGATTTTCCCGTATTCAGCCGCAGCTTCGATAACTTTATCAATATCGACATCATAGCCCTCGCGCCCTGAAATTAACCGGCCGGTCGGATGACCGATGATGTTAACCAGGGGATGCTTGAGGGCGGAGATGATTCGCTCGGTCACGTTTTTCTTGAAGCCAGAGTGGATGGAGGCCACCACGATATCGAGTTTTTTAAGCAGTTCGTCAGGAAAATCAATCGAACCATCAGCCAGAATGTCGACTTCTGCTCCTTTGAGCAGACGAAAACCTTTAAGCCGGGCGTTGATTTTATCAATTTCTTTGAGCTGCTCCGCCAGGCGTTCCGGGCTCAGGCCGTGGGCGTATTTGGCGGATTGCGAATGGTCGCAGATGGCGATGTAGCTGTAGCCGAGCTTTTTACCGTGCTCAACAATTTCTTCCAGCGTGAGTACACCGTCGCTCCAATTGGAATGGACGTGCAGGTCGCCCTTGATATCTCTGGCTTCAATTATTTCAGGAAGCTTTCCTTCCAGGGCGAGCTCGATTTCACCGCGGTCCTCGCGCATTTCCGGCGGGAAGACCGGCAAACCGAACACGCCGTAAACTTCCTCTTCAGTTTTGCCGGCAATTTTCTTCTCACCTTTAAACACGCCGTATTCCGAGATTTTCAGCCCTTTGTCTTTGGCCAGGCCGCGCAGCTTAATGTTGTGGGCTTTAGAGCCGGTAAAATACTGCAGGGCAGCACCAAAGCAGTCTTCCTCGACAATGCGTAAATCCACCTGGCGTTCTCCAACTTCAGTCTCTATCAAAATTGAGCCCTTGGTTTCGCCTTCGGCCAGCACCTGGATGGTTTTCGGGTGCTTGACGAAATACTGGATGATTTTCTGGCCATCTTTGCCGGTAGCCAGGATGTCTATATCGCCAACGGTTTCTTTCATCCGGCGAAGCGAACCGGCCGTCGAAATATGGCTTATACCGGGCGCACCTTTTAAGTACTCGATAACCTCTTCGGCAATAGTCATCGCTTCATAGATGGGCATTCTTTCCTGGGCGTGTTCGAATAACTCAATGCCTTTTTTGATGTTTTCAACTTTTTTCTTGCCCATGCCGTAGAGTTTTTCCAGGCTGCCGTCTTCTATCACTCGCTTCAGGTCATTGAGGTTGTTGACCTTGAGTTCTTTGTGCATCAGGTAAATGGTGCGGCCGCCGAGCCCGGGAATTTCCAGGAGCTGAAGCAATCCTTCCGGCACATCTTTCATTACCTCTTCGTAGCGCTTAATTTTCCCCGTTTTGAGGTATTCTTCTATTTTTTCAGCCATACCTTTACCGATGCCCGGGATTTCAGCCAGCTGGCCTGAAGCTACCAGCTCAGCCACATCCTGCGTTAAATCTTCCAGCACACGGGCCGCTTTCTGGTAGGCGACCACTTTGAAACCGCTCTCTCCCTTTATTTCCAGAGCATCGGCAATGCGGTAAAAAATTTTGGCGATTTCTTTGTTGCGGTTTTCCATCTTTGCCTCTTTTATAAATTTTATACCAGAGCAATGTGATTAACAAATAAAAGCACATAAAATGCTCCATCAAAAGCAGACATTTTGTAAAAATTAAAAGTTGACGTCAGGGGGAAGTCTAAAGCGGGAAATCCGCTACTTTCCGATTGTTTTTCAGGACATAAAGCTTCTGCTTTGGAATGGCCGCCACCGTAATTTTATTGTCTGCAAGATGCCTTAACTTATACATCTTTTCCCGCAAGTTAAACGTCCCGTCCTTTATCACCGTGTGCCGGCAATGGAGGCAAAGAATTAAATTGAGATAAATGTCTTTTGGCAGAGGATTTATCCGATTTTCTCCCGCTCTGACCGCTTCTTCCCAGTGCTTTAAGTGGGGATCAGTGGTTATGGTAACTAGTGGGGATGGGATCTGGGAGGGTTGGTGCGGACCACGGTATGAAGCGGGGGCGGGGACTATTTTAGTTTCTTCAAATCAGCTCATAATTTAACCTAAAAAATAAGCCTTAAAGCTATTTTAGGGTATTAAAAATGGCTTTTGCCGTTGTTAAAGCGCTAATTAAGAGACTGATTACTGACAAAGGATTACGCTTTTCTTATTTAGTTGAGATTTTTAGCTGAGATTTTGCCACCTCAAAATCCGCTTTAAGGCCATAATTAGCCTGCCAAAAATGATTTAACTTTCGAATATTCAAATAGATAGTGTGCTCCGCCCTCTATTTCAGTCCTAATTCAATCTAATTCAAAACCTCTAATTCAAACAAAAGTTTTAAGGGAGGAAGCCCCGCTTTTTCGAGCACCAGCTTTAGAAAAACCCTGGTTTTTTCAGATGAGGTTCTCATGGCCGGGTTCCCGCCGCGCCTCCTCCAAATACTGCCTTTACGCTGGATACCATATCCTAACCTGAAAGAAATATTCTTTTGACGGGAAGTTACTGACTGAATATAATGGGCCTGGGGAGTGTCTGAGGGATTAGATTTATATGGGTGACAGATTGCTGGCGGAGTACCAGCCACAGAGCAATAAACTTTATTATTACACGACAGATCATATAAATTCCGTGCGGGTGGTAACGGACCAGAACGGCAACGGGGTCTATGCTGCGGCATATGACCCGTATGGAGGGATACAGAAAATCTGGGAAAATTCCTACAGTCCGGCGTTGAAATTCTCGGGAAAGGAGCGGGATGAAGAGTCGGGGCTGGATTACTTTGGTGCCCGCTATTATGCCAACTTCCACTACCGCTGGCTGAGCCCGGACCCGATGATAAACCGTGAGGATGCACTGCGCACCCCCCAGCTGTGGAACCTATATTCCTTCTGCCGCAACAATCCCGTGACTTACTGGGACCCGACAGGAAACGTGGAAGTTTTATTTACCAAATTTAATATCTATTTTGAAAATTCGCAAACGATAAGAGAATTATCTAATAAATATTCCGAAGGACTGGCAATGACTAGCGGTGGGTTTGTGCTTGCAGACATTCATATTGATCCTGTTGTTGAGAAGAGGGAAAAGGGCTGGGGAATAAATGTTAAGATGAGGATAGGCTTCGATGTTTATGTTCCTAAGGAAGGAGACATAATTTATAAAATGGGTGGTAAGACAGGGTTGCCAGGCTCTGTGGAAGAATCCCTTCGGCATGAGCTTGGGCATGTTGTCATTGATCTTTTTTATATATCAAAACTTTATTCAGAAGCATTGTTGATAGAAAGCATAGATTTTCCTTTAAAATTTCTGGCTCAAACTGCAGGGTATTGCTTTCTGGGAAATGCTAATATCACCATGTACGGACCAAGAATAGTGAGCCAAATCGGATATGACTTTTTTAAGATTAAAATATTTTAACAAAATTACTAAATATAGATCGAAAGCATTAAAAGGAAGATGAAAAAGAGCCTAAAAAAATCATTTAAGCTGTTTGTAATATTTTTAATTATTATCGGGCTTATATATTATTTATATTGTTGCTTTATGTTTCAAAAAAAGGTAGAGATATATAACAAAAGAATTCAAATCGGCGATTCAATAGATGAGGTTTTATTACTAATGGGTAAACCGACATTGTATGATGATATGTATCATTCAGAGCTTAATGGAGATCGTGCTATTCGGCTCATTTATGAAGGGAAATTTTACTTATTAAGTGAAGATATTGAATTAATCTTTGATTATAAAACTCGAAAATTAATTCAAAAAGAACGAGGCTTAATTTTTTGGAGATCATTTTATTAAATAAAATATCTTTTGGAATGATAAGGCTTCGTTGCCTATTTAAAATAAAAATTAGAGAACGAAGAATATTCTTAAAATTGATGAGGTTTTATGAATTACCAATCCGATTGCTATTATCGGATCTTCCACTACCGCTGGCTGAGCCCGGACCCGATGATAAACCGTGAGGAAACTCTGCGCAACCCCCAGCTGTGGAACCTATATTCCTTCTGCCGCAACAATCCCGTGACTTACTGGGACCCGGATGGTTTATAGTCAGAACATTCACTAAAGCAGGATATGAGGCAATTCAAAAATCGATAGGAGACGCTGCTCTTGCCCAGAATATCTATTGGGATAAGACAACCGGGTTGATCGATATAAACAGAGAGTTTGAGACAGATAATTTAAATTACTTGAGGTTGTGGTATTTGGTATCTTCGCCGCAGGAAATTGTGGTTTCTGTGACTGATAGAGTGTCTTATATTGATAGAAGAAATGAAATTAAAGCTTCTATAATTACTCCTTTGCAAGAAACAGGCATACAAGGATTGACTGTTTTTCCATCAGATGGCCGGCCGGAAGCAGTTAATGTTCATTACAGAGATTATATTTTGTGTGCGATTTCTCCATTTTTAGATAAATCAGCCATGGGGATGACTTTAGCTCATGAATTATATGGGCATGCCTTTCTTTATGTTCGAAATCGACCTTTTCAACATGAGCTCGGGAAAACTGGCGGTTTTGATCCTCAGGGATATGTTAATAGATATATAATGCGTATTGAAGAAAGGAGGTATTAAGATAATGAGAGGAATTATTACAATACTCCTAACGATATCAATGATGATAATCGTAGTAGTATGTGGTTATTCGAATCAAGGAAACGGTAAAGAGCTCTGGGCAGATTCAACAAATTGCAGCAAGAGCAATACAGTAGAATCTGAAGAAAGTGGATCTGGGAACCTGTATACAATAGAAAGACAACCTGCAATAACGGGATATAGTTTTAATTTTGAATTTTCATTGAGCTGCATTAAACTTCCAGAGACATTAGTGCAAGCTAATGCCAGCTTTACTTTAGGATATCTTATTTTCTTGGATAAGGATTTCCGTCCTCGTTCTGTGTATTTGCTTACTTTTGATGAGGGCATTGCTAATATAATTAAGGGCGTTTTAGATTCTGAAGAGGTTATTTCCTGTATAAAGAAATGGAAGTTTGGAGGATTAAATCCTCGTTCTACTTATACTGTTTTATTAAGGTGGGAGCATATGAAGGGTTGGGTAACGATGATGATTTATAGCGAGAAGATGAACTTGCTAATAAACTTGCTACCCGATTAAAGTCACTATTGGCATAGAATATAACTTTTCTTAAGAAATTTTGGCTATTGAAGAACAAGTATTTTAGGGGGAGAATTCGTTAGTGCCGAAGGGCCAAAGACTATTCATTGTTCAAGTGCAAAAAAGTTCAGCAATGCGCCGCCGGAGACGAGGTATTCAGTCGATATCTGAAATGCTCCCCAAAAACTGGACAGTGGGATAAGGTGCAAAATGGCCTGCCATAACTTTGAAGGAGGTATGGTAAAACGGCCATTATTCTTTTCTTATTTAGTTTAGATTTTTAGCTGAAATTTTGCCACCTCAAAATCCGTATTAAGGCCATAATTAGCCCGCAAAAAACGATTTAACTTTTGAATATTCAAATAGATAGCGTGGTCCGACACCTGCACATCCAGGCTTCGCGAGCTGAGCTGGACGAGTATTTCAGGGTGATGAACAGCCGCTGGTAGATTACCGGGAGGCTTTTGGCTCTGGAAAGACCAGAGCGGACCGGGCACAAAAATAAAGCAAAAAATTGACAATTCAGGCGGCTCCTTTTATCTTAAAGGCATGAAAATCATACTGGCTGGATACAATCTTGATTCTGAAGTTATAGACTCGCTTAAGAAGAATGAGCCGGACAGGCAGGACATCACGCCGGAAACGCTTTCGGCTGCTTATGCTCGAATTTCCCGCGACCCGCGGCCGGTTAATGAGCTCCGGGCAACAGCCCGGGCTGAAGTCGAACGGGCCCGCCGCTCGAACCAGAACATCATCTTCAAGATGGGGCACCACTCGGTGGCCGAACACGCCGTCTTCAATTTTGATCTAATCGGGTTGAGCCGCTTGGCCATTGAAGAAGTGGAGCATTTCCGGCTGTGCTCTTATACGGAAAAATCGCAGCGTTACATCACGCTGGACGGCGACTATGTTCTGCCAGAAGAAATCAAACAGGCCGGGCTGGAAAGAATTTTTGCTGAAACCATAGAAGCCCAGAACCGGGCTTACCGCTATTTTTATGAGCGGCTAAGGGAATATATTTTCAAGAAGTATGAGAAGCAGGCGGCCAATCCCAAAAACCATGCCATCCTGGACGGCTGGGCCAAGGAAGACGCCCGCTACGTGGTAAGCTTAGCCACCAAAGGGCAGCTCGGGATGACGGTCAATGCCCGCAACCTCGAGCTGATGATCAGGCGTTTTGCCGCCAAGAAAAATGCGGAAATCCAGGAACTTGTGCGACATCTTTATGAACTGGCTAAAAAGGTGGCGCCCTCAATCATCCTGTTCACCGACCCGTCGCCATATGAGGCAGAGATGATGGATAAAGTTGGGAAACAGGCACTGAACTTTATTAGCCGGTCGAAGAAAAAGGAAAAAACTAAGGCAAAGCCGGAGGAAATCAGGCTGATTGAGCATACAGAAGACGGAGATGAATTCATAATTGCCGGCTTGCTTTTCTCCACCGCGGGGATGCCTTTTAAGGAGGCGCTAAAAGAAGTAAAACGCTGGTCGCAGAAGAAAAAGCTCGAGCTGGTAAAAAGGGTTTTCGAGCACATGGAATTTTATGATTCGCCGCCGCGGGAGTTTGAGTTGGCTTATCTGACCTATGAGCTGATTGTCTCGGCTTCCTGCTTTGCCCAGCTAAAGCGGCACCGGATGATGACCCTTCTGGTTCAGCCATACGACCCATCTCTGGGCGTGACTGTTCCACCTTCGATTAAGGAAATCAAAGAGCAGAAAAAATTTATGGAAATTATCAGGCAGACGGAAAAGACCTGGCGCCAGCTCCAGAAAAAAGTCGGTCCGGCAGCAGATTACATACTGACCAATGCTCATCGCCGCCGGGTGGTGGTCAAGGCCAATGTGAGAGAGTTGTATCATCTGTCGCGGCTCAGGGAAGATGCTACGGCTCAGTGGGAGATAAGGCAGGTGAGCGGAGAGATGTCGGCTATAGCGCGCAAGGTTTTTCCGATAACGGCTGCTCTTCTCGGCGGCAAAGATGCTTATCCCGCGCTTTACCAGAAACTCTTTGGCCGTGCCCCAAAAATGCTGCCCCCAGCGCTTTTTGCTGAATAATGACGTTGCTTAGGCAGTACATTATTTTTCTTTATTTTATTTCCTCACCTTTTTTGTCGGGAAAAAAGGGAACGTTATTATGGCCACAATTTTAGATTATTATAGAGACAGGCTGAGGAGCGAGAAATTTTATCATAAAATAATAGAAATAAGGGAAAATTTGTAAAATAATAAAAAGGGTGAGGTAGATTCCTATGAGAAAGAGGATGAGGGAATTCATTTGTTTTATTTTGGTTTTTTATGCTTTGAATGGCTATGCCCTGCATAAAGCTGGTGGTGCTGACAATCAGCTTAAAAATAGTTTATACCAGAAGCATGCCCGCCACCTAAAATCTATTAATGAAATTTTTGAAATAAAGAGCAATATTCAGCTTGAATTATCACCGGATAGTGCTTTGGCCAATGTAACTGACCTGGTCGTTGATACCAAAGGAAATTACCTCATCTGTGACGGCACGCAACTTAACCAGGTCTGGATTTTCTCCCCGCAAGGAAAGTTCCTTAGAAACTTGAGCCAGCAGGGGCAGGGACCCGGTGAATACTATGCCCCTTTGAGCGCAGCGGTAGACAGAGAAGGGAATATTTTGATAAATGATTATCTTCAGTCAAAGATAATCTATTTTGACAAAGATTATAAATATAAAAATGAAATTAAAAACGTCAGGGGGCATTTTATTCATGTGAACAGCCGGGGTGAAATCTATCTCTATGAAGGTATGCTTCGGCCTATGAGCAAAAGTGTTTTTGAGACCATCAAGAAGATCGGACCAGATGGCCAGGTAATTTTCTCATTTGCCCCATTAATGGGAGAAATATTGGCCACGCGCTTCAGTTTTATGGGCGACGGGATGGACATCGGCGATGATGATAACATTTATGAAATGAACCCTTTATATTACCAGGTCAGAAAATGGAGCTCGGAAGGAAAATTTATTAAGGCCTTCGATGTTCCTAAGCTTCTTAAAGGGATCAGAAAAAGCGGAGATGATTATGTCATTTTGAATGGGCCATTTTGTTTGGGTGATGATTTTGTCATTGTCCAGCGTAACGGCTTGATTGATCTGTATGATAGGGAAGGGCATTATCTGGCCGGAAGCCTCGCCTTACCCGGAAAAATTCGTTATTCCCGGAGCAGAGATATGTATGTCGAACTCTGGGAACAAGAAAAGACAGGAGAGCAATCCAATCCCCGAATAATTTGCTATTGCTTGAAAAAATAAGTTCGTGGGCAGGTGGGCTAGGAAAGGGGCGGAAAGGGTAAAAGGAAATGCCAGGGGTCATGTTGGTGAAGGGGGCGGACCATGGTATGAAGCGGGGGCGGGCCATGGTAATTAATTTAATTTCTCAAAATTAGCTTAGCTCATAATTTAACCTTAAAATAAGTCTTAAAGCTATTTCAGGGTATCAAAAATGGCTTTTGCCGTTTTTAAAACACTAATTAAGAGACTGATTACTGACGGAAAATTATGCTTTTCTTATTTAGTTGAGATTTTTAGCTGAGATTTTGCCACCTTAAAATCCGTTTTAAGGCCATATTTAGCCTGCTAAAAACGATTTAACTTTTGAATATTCAAATAGATAGCGTGGTCCAACCTCTAATTCACCTGGCCGAAGTTCTAAAGCAATCTGGTTATACCACTTGCCATGTCGGCAAGTGGCACCTGGGGGCCGATGAATGGTATCACGAAAAACAGGGCTTTGATTATAATATCGGTGGGAGTAATTTTGGCCAACCGCCCAGCTATTTTGACCCTTATTGCCGAGAAAACCAGGGGTGTATTCCCACTCTGAAACCTCGCCAGGAGGAGGAATATTTAACTGATCGTGATCGCTTGGCCGATGAAACAATGAATTTCACCCACCAGCATAAGGATAAACCCTTTTACCTCTATCTGGCCCATTATGCCGTCCATACCTCCATCGAGGGGCGGCCAGATTTAGTGGTCAAATACCAGAGCAAGACTCCCACTCATCAAAAAAATCCAGAATACGCAGCTGTGGTGGAAGCTGCAGATCAGGCCGTGGGGCGGGTGCTGGAAAACTTGGATGATTTAGGATTGAGGGATAACACAATCGTTATTTTCACTTCGGATAACGGCGGCCTCATCCCGCTAACTTCCAACCAGCCCTTGCGGGCGGGCAAAGGTTATCCTTGTGAGGGTGGTATTCGCGAGCCAGTGGTTATCCGCTGGCCGGCGAAAATTCCACCCGGAGTTGAACTGGACGAACCCATTTCAAGTATTGACTATTTTCCTACAAGTTGCGAGGCGGTGGGAGTTGACCTTCCGCCTGATCGGGTGATAGATGTGGTAAGCCTCCTGTCTCTCTTAACCAAAGGGAAACCATTGAAAAGGGAAGCTCTTTTCTGGCATTTTCCCCATTATCGAGGCCAAGATGTGGTGCCTTACAGTATCGTCAGGCCTGGCAATTGGAAGCTAATCAAGCGTTATGAAGGGAAAACTTTCGAACTTTTTAACCTTAAGGAAGATTTGTCGGAAACCACCGACCTGGCGGAGACTCATCCGGAAAAAGTAAAAGAGCTGGATGAAATGTTAACGAGCTGGCTAAAAGAAGTGGGGGCCAAGCTGCCGCGTCCCTTACGAGATTAGCCTCTCAACCTTAAATGATGATACTCGGAGAAATAATTGGGGGAAATTAAAAAGCTTTCTTTTTATCATCGCAAAATCACAAATAATGCATACAAATAGCAAGAAATATCTAATTTTTTTAAAATAGAGCTGGCCGGATTTAATGGAATAAAAGGTAAAATAGCTTAATTTATTAAAGATAATAGATTAATAAGGATAACAATATGTCGGGAATCAAAGTCTTAGATAAACTCTTAAAGGAAATGACCCCCAGCTTAAGCTCTGAAGAGTATGTATTCTGTTCCCTTGAAGAAAGCGCTTTTGACCCTCTGCGGATTGTGCCTTTGATGACCTTTAAAGAGGAAGAAGGCCTTACCGTCATTCTCGAGAAAAAACAAGCGGAGGCAAACAATCTTTCCTATTCAGGCAGCTGGGCCAAAATTACCCTTAACATCCATTCCGACCTTGAAGCTGTCGGTTTCCTGGCAAAAATATCTACAGCCCTGGCCGAAAGAGGCATAAGCGTCAATGTGGTTTCTGCTTATTACCACGATCATCTTTTTGTGCCTTCTCACCAGGCGCCTAAAGCTCTGGCGGTACTTGAAGATTTATCAAAATTTAAGGCCAGATGATTGATTCTGTTCCAGCTTTTTTAGGCCAGTAGGGTTGGAGCCTGACAATAAATCTCCAGCCTTGTCACCTGGAATCCGCTGAGCTCAGATTTCCTGTAACAAAACTACAATAGATTTATACCGGCACCCTGAATATCGTTCAAGGTCTAATCTTCTGTAAGAACTGATGTTAAGTTAATTATGCTTGATGGTGCTCAACATATTTATAAGATAACTTGCCATATTAGCACCCACAGCACTCACTAAAACTCTTTTTGGTCCTTAAACCGCAAGAGAGCGAAGCTCCAAAAACTCTTTTCTAATTCAGCAGTTATAGGCAAGCTATCAGGAGGCTACCACCTTTCGCTTTCTGGCAATGCCGATTATAGCCAGAATGACCGCAGCCGCCAGCAGTATGGCCAGGATAATGATGGTTTGTTTCTTCTTGGCAATCTCTTTATTCATCTTTTCAGTCAGGTCAGCCAGATCTTTGTTCAGCGAGGCAATTTTTGCCTTGTTTTCTTCATCGGCTTTTTTAAGAGCTGCCTCGTTAGCCTTCAGGGTTTCTATTTCTGAACTTTGACCTTCAATTGTAGCCTCTTTTTCTTTAACTTCACCGCGCAGCCGGGCGATCAGATTGTTTAAAGCCCGGACTTTCTTGGACGTGTCAGCTTTTTCTTGCTCGCTGGCCGCGATCAGGTCGTTCTTCTCTTTTTCCAAGTCGGAAATCCTGGCCTTGAGGGAATCCAGTTCGCTTTTGAGTTTGTTGTTTTCAGCCTTGGTTGCTTCCAGGGCTTTCTGGGTTTCAGATAGCGATTGTTCCAGTTGGGCTTTTTCATTCTCGAGAGTTGCCATTCGGGCCTGAACTTTTGATAGCTCGTCTTCCACGGTCACCAGGCGTTTCTTGGTAGCCTGGGAACAGCCAGTGGTCAGAAAAATTATCAGTAACAAGCCGGTGGTGAGAATCAGCAAATAAGATTTTCTTTTCATCTTACCTCCTTGATCAATTAGTTTTAACAGGCCAATACTTGGTCGCCTGAATGCTATTATTATCTGGCAAAGAGCCACCATCAGTCAAAGAAAAAGTTCTTTCAGCTCGGGCCGGTTATCAGAATTTACCGAAATATAATAAATGCGGGCAGGAGGCTGGTTACAAGCTCAATTATTCAGCTTAAAAAATCAGGGGAATAATGAATTTGTTTCTCCAAAAAGCGAAGGTGTAGTCAGAGATTATCGCGTTTGGATATTATCTCGTTAAGAACATTAAGTCATCGCCAGCCGCTGGCCCATTTTTTAACATATTCGAGGAGCAATAATATTGAGGCAATAGCAGATGAATTATTTTTGAATTTTATTATAAAATTAGGATGCACTTAAAATTGGCGCGGGTCAGCCATGGTGATAGAAAGCTATTCTTTTGGCCGGATAGTTATCGGAGGAAAGGTCTATAATGCTGATTTAATTATTATCGGCGAAGAGATTTTCCCCAACTGGTGGCGCCGGGAAGGGCATTCGCTCTGCCCTGATGACCTGCGGCTGGTAGTAGAAAGAAAGCCTGATGTCCTGGTCATCGGCACGGGGGCTTACGGAGCGATGGATGTTCCTTATGAGACGGAAAAGTACTTAGAGGAAAAGGGGATAGAGGTCATCTGGAAACCCACAGCCGAAGCGGTGGAGATTTTTAACGGTATCAGCGGCCGCAAAAAAGCCGGTGCCTTCCACCTGACCTGCTGAGATAACACAGAATATTGGCCATATTTGCATATTTGAATGAAATGATTATTAAAAAAATCCGAAATCGGTTAGGAAATTACAGAAATATAGTCCTGACCGGTTATAAAATATTTGTTTTTCAAGGTATTGGACTCTATCAAGATAATTAAATATTAAATATCCCGGCTTGAAAGCCAAAATAAATAGGCACTTTGATTAAAAATAAAAAGGCCACCAGGCTTTAAGGAATCAGAATATACAAATTGCCAGATAAACATAAAAATGTTATTTATTAGCCATGCCTGAGACAAGCTTTTTTACCCATCTGGAATGCGGGTGGTGTGGTCGGAAATATGACCCGGATAAACTCTGGAATCTCTGCCCTGAATGTGGCAAACCGTTACTGGCCCGATATGACCTAGAAAAGGCCAGAAAGGCCATAACGCCTGAAGAGCTGAGTAACCGCGAACCCACCCTGTGGCGCTACCGCGAGTTGCTGCCGGTGCGTAATGAGATTTTCAAGCTTTCCCTGGGTGAGGGCTACACCCCGTTAATTCGGGCTTCCCGCCTGGAAAAGGAAGTCGGGCACAGCCCCCTCTTTATCAAGGAAGAGGGGCTCAACCCAACCGGTTCTTTCAAAGCCCGCGGTCTGAGCCTGGCTGTTTCCCGGGCTTACGAGCTCGGGGTTAAAGCCCTGTCCATTCCTTCAGCCGGAAATGCCGCCTGCGCGCTGAGTGCCTATGCCGCCCTGGCCGGCCTGGAAGCCCATGTATACATGCCGGCTGATGTGCCAAAGCCTTTTATAAACGAATGCCGGGTGCTCGGAGCTCAGGTTCACCTGATTGATGGTCTTATCACCGATTGCGGTAAGGCAGCCCGGGCCGACCTCGAAAAATACGGTCGCTTTGATGTTTCCACACTCAAGGAACCGTACCGGATTGAGGGCAAGAAAACCATGGGCTACGAACTGGCCGAGCAACTGGGATGTACTCTTCCCGATGTAATCATCTACCCGACGGGTGGCGGCACCGGCCTGGTTGGCATGTGGAAAGCCTTTGACGAGCTGGAAAAACTGGGTTGGATCGGTTCAAAGCGTCCCCGTATGGTCACCGTCCAGTCGGAAGGCTGTGCTCCGTTGGTCCGGGCTTTTCGCGAGGGGAAGGAATTTGCCGAATCCTGGCCAAATGCCAGGACCATCGCTGACGGCCTGCGAGTGCCGGCGGCTATCGGGGATTTCTTGATCCTCAGAGCACTGCGCGAAAGTGGCGGGACAGCGGTTGCTGTTCCCGACAGCGAAATTCTTCAAGCCACCTACCTTCTGGGGAGAACCACCGGAATCTGGCCGGCACCGGAGGGTGGCGCCACCCTGGCCGCCTTCATCAGACTCAAGAAAGATGGTTGGGTCAAAGAAAACGAATCAGTGGTTCTTTTCAACACTGGCAATGGAGCCAAGTATTCACGGGTGTGGGATTAAGTAGGACCCTGAAATCTTAAGAAGAAAAAAATTAAAATTAATTCGCTCCGGTTTTATGGCTCATTTGATGTTTTATGTTTGGGCCGATAATAAAAAGAGAAGGGTAAAGCTGTTGCCAAATAGTAAATCAGTAGAATGCTCAGATTCAGGAATTTGAAGGTAATTCCGAAGACACACTTCATCCCGCTCTCCCTAACATAAGTTAGCAAGCCAAACTCTTTTCCTTCAGGTCATTATTTTTTATGTCCTTTCCACCAGAAGCTCATGAGAGTTTTTTTAATGATAGCCTGGGCATTTGCCGCCCAAAGAATTTTGCTGAAATAATTTGCTCAACCAATCTTACAACAAAAATTTCCGGCTATCTGCATTGATGATTGCTTTTTTTGATTTATTTTTTATACTAAATTAGCGTGGATGATAAATTTAATTAAGCTTATTTAAAATAAAACTCAATCGCGGAGAAAAGAATGGAAAAGTCTAAGCTCTATGAAAGAATAATTGAGCAACTGAGGGAGCTGTTTCAAAAGGCAGACGACCCGATTGCCAGGATGGCCACCATAAATGCTCTGCTGTACCACAAGATTGATTATTATTTCTGGTGTGGATTTTATCTCTTAAAAGATAATGAATTAATTGTTGGCCCCTACCAGGGACCTTTAGCCTGCCTGAAGTTGGCCCACAACAAGGGGGTTTGCTGGGCGGGGGTGCGGGAGAAGAAACCGATTATCGTTCCCGATGTCCATCAGTTTCCGGACCACATCGCCTGCGATGAGCGCTCCCAGTCAGAAATTGTTGTGCCGGTGTTTACGCCCGAGGGCCAGGTTTATGGTGTGATTGACGTGGATTCAGATCGGCTGGCCAGCTTTGATGAAACTGATGCCCGCTACCTAGAAAAAATTGTTGGGCTTATATTTAAAAAATTTTAAGTATTTAGAATGGGTTTTGTTCATATTTGGCGGGGGGGAGCTTTATTAGATTGAAGCGGGAAGCGTTTTAAAATAAACCATGCTTGGTGAACGGCAGTCATTTAAAGTTATTTAATGATAAGGCAATCAAACAGCCATTAAACCCCGGGCAGAAACCTTTTCTCTGAGGCACAAAGTTATTATGAATTTATTTCCTAATTTATATCTTAGTTTATTTCTAATTCTTTTATTTTCGAATCAATCTGATTTTTAACGGTAAAAATAATTGGCCCTTTCCTGCAGATAATAAACCCATTTCCTGCCTGTCCAAATTCCTTCTTAAAAAATAATCTTTTAATCATCTAATCACCCGGACATCTTGACAGCCGTTCTTTGATGGTTAGAATTTTGAGTCAAAAAAGAAGGAAAAGATGAAGATGAAAAAGGCCTGTAGTTTACTGATCATACTATCTTCTGTTTTGTTTATCGGCTGGGCTCAGCAGGAGACATCGGAAGAAAAAACAACGCCGAAATTAAAAGAATATGTGGTGGTGACCGCCAGCCCATCGCCGTCGATAAAATCGGAAACGGCCCGGAGCGTTCTGATTTTAACCAGTGAAGAAATCAGCAAACTGCCGGTGACTTCCGTGGCAGAGCTTCTAAAATATGTCATTGGTTTTGATTTCCAGCAGAGAGGGGCGGGTGGAATGCAGGTGGACGCTTCCCTTCGGGGAGGAACTTTTGAGCAGACTTTAATCTTGATTGACGGCTTTAAGATAAATGACCCCCAGACCGGACATAACAGCCTTAATATTCCGTTAAGCATAGAGGACGTGGAAAGAATTGAAGTGCTTCGTGGCCCGGGCAGCCGGCTTTTTGGTCCAAATGCCTTTAGCGGAGTGGTAAATATTGTCACCCGGCGAAGGGGTGAAAAAGGGTTCGCTCTGGGTATTAAATACGGGCAACATTCTTACCGGGAGGTAGCGGCCAGGGCTTCTTCCGTCACGGGACGGTTACAGAACAGCACCAGTTTTTCTTACCGGGCTTCGGCCGGTTACCTGGACAATACTGATTTTGACCAGGTCAATCTGTATGACCGGTGGCAGGTTGATTTTAGATCAGGCTCGGCCAGCCTTCACTGTGGCTTCTCAGAAAAATCATTCGGAGCAAACGGCTTTTATGCTTCATCTTTTCCAAACCAGTGGGAGAAGGTGAGAGTTCTGTTGACCGGTCTGGAAACAAATTTATACAGCCGGCACTTTATCATCAATCCCAAAATATACCTGCGTCACGGCTTTGACCAGTTCTTGCTCGACAGAAACAATCCTTCTTTATTTGAAAATATTCATCACAACCGGGTTTTGGGGAGCCAGATTAATTCAAGTTACTTCTCTCGCTTTGGCCAGACTTCAGCCGGTCTGGAGTTTCGGGCCGAACAGGTAAACAGCACCAACCTCGGGGAGAGAAGAAGGGAAACGTTTGGTATATATCTTGAACATAAGTATAAATGGTCAAATTTCGCTTTATTAGCCGGGATGGTCGCCTATAAATATTCCGGGCTGCCCTGGAAAGCCTGGCCGGGTGTGGAGATTAATTATCATCTGGCCGGGAGAATGGTCTGGTTCTTGTCCTATAATCAATCGTTTCGGTTACCGACATTTACCGAGCTCTATTACCACGACCCGGTTAACCTTGGTCATTCCCAGCTGAAACCGGAAGAAAACAAAGAAATAGAATCTGGTTTTCGGTATGCGCAAAAGCTACTGACGGCAGAACTGAGCGTGTTCAGGCGAAAGGCATTTAACCTGATAGATTGGGTGAGGTCTTCCGACCTTGAACCTTGGCAGGCCAGGAATATTTCTGAAGTGATAATTTCTGGCACAGAAATTAGCCTTGCCGGTCATCAAGAACTGCTCAGGCGCACCCGCGTCTTTGAGGATTTCAGGGTGAATTTTGTTTATTATCAGACAAATAAATTTTTACCGCCCGAATACATATCAAAATATGCCCTTTCCGGATTGAAAGAACAGCTGATGCTTAATCTGGGCTTTAAAAAAATATTTGGCAGCCGGTGCAATCTGTTTGTCCGACATTTCCGACGGCTTAACGGCCGGCCGGCCACAGTGGTCGATGCCAGGATATCCTGGAAGCTTAATAATCTGGAAATCTCATGTGAGGGTACCAACCTGCTCAATAAATTTTACTACGATGCAGGTTTTCTGCCGGCACCGGGGAGGTGGTTATTGGTTGGGGTTAAGACAATAATATAGCTCAAGTATTAAGTTTTAAATTTTAAGTTTAAAGAGGCTGCTTCTTCACGGCGGCCTTTGGTGAGCATTTCGGTCCGGCCGGGAAGCAAAAAAGAGTTCTTCCCAGGTTGAGAGGGCAGAAATTTTTTTGCCTTTGCCCGAGAAGTGGTGAAGAAATGAGCTATTTAACCAGAAATTTCAACCGGTAGAATTTGCGCTTGCCGATTTTCAAGATTTGCTCGGGTTTTTGACCGTCGAGTTTGTGGTCGATACTTTCGATGCGCTGACCGTCGAGGTAGACACCGCCCTGACGAATAAGCCTTTTGGCTTCCCCGCGCGAGGGGACAAGGCCAAGGTTGAACATGGCCTCAACCAGTTCTACCTGAGGCGTTTCCCGGCTTAGTTCGATTACTTTCTCTTCAATATCTTCCGGGATTTCTTTGTGTTTGAAGATGCGGTCAAATTCTTCTGAAGCCCGGCGAGCTTCTTCTTCACCCCAGAAGTCGGCCACAATCATCCTGGCCAGCTGGGCTTTAAGGTCGCGAGGGTTAACTTTTCCTTCCTGAGCCTGTTTCTTCCAGCTTTCTATCTGGTCGGTCGGCACATCGGTCAGAAGTTCATAATAGCGATACATCAGCTCATCGGAAATGGACATCAGCTTACCAAACATTTCCTGCGGCGGCTCGTTGATACCGACATAGTTGCCAAGAGACTTGGACATTTTTTCCACGCCGTCAAGGCCTTCCAGCAGCGGCATGGTCAATATCACCTGCGGTTCCTGGCCATATTCACGCTGGATTTCTCGCCCTACCAGAAGGTTGAACTTCTGGTCGGTTCCGCCAAGCTCCACATCGGCTTTAAGAGCCACCGAGTCGTAGGCCTGCATCAGAGGGTACAGAAGCTCATGCACAGAAATGGGCAGCCCGGCTTTAAACCTCTTGGTGAAATCATCACGCTCCAGCAGCCTGGCCACGGTGTATTTAGAAGCCAGTTTGATAATCTCAAAGCTGGTAAGGGCCCCCAGCCAGCGCGAATTAAAATCTATGACAGTTTTTTGCGGATCGAGTATTTTGAAAACTTGCTGCTTGTAAGTTTCAGCGTTTTTGTTTATCTCTTCTCTGGTCATGGCCGGCCTGGTGGCTGAACGGCCGGTTGGGTCGCCGATTAAGCCGGTAAAATCACCGATGAGAAAAACCACCGTGTGACCAAGCTCCTGGAAATGCTTCATCTTCCTCAGGAGAACGGTGTGCCCGAGGTGAATGTCAGGTGCGGTCGGGTCAAATCCGGCTTTTACCACCAGGGGTTTATTCTCTTTTCTGGACCTTTCCAGCTTTCGGATAAGGTCTTCTTCCTGAATAATTTCGACCGCTCCTTTTCTGAGAAGCTTCATCTGTTCTTCAACCGGTTTGAACATGGCAGATTTTCCTCTGAAGATTTTTGAACTATAAATATGACCTAATGCTCTCTAAATTTCAAGCGAATTTTGACATAATGTTCTGCGAAACTCAAATTGGCCTTGTGTAAAAATCAAAAGCTCATATCGAAAAAAATCAACTCTAAAGGGTCTGCTACTTTTCGAAAATTTCTTTGGGCGTGCAGAATAGTTTTGAAGTTTTTTTATTATTTTTATTTTTGATTACAGGAGTGGGAAAAAAATCATAAAAGGCCGACGGAAAATTCAAGGTCAATCAATGATGTATACCTTCCGGCCGCGGACCTCCAGCTTGCCTTCAAAATAAAGTCGCACGGCTTCCGGGTAAATCTTGTGTTCCCATTCGAGGATGCGGTCGGCCAGGGTTTCTTCTGTGTCATCCTGGTAAACCGGGACAACGGCCTGCAGGATTATCGGTCCGGCATCCACTTCTTCCCAGACAAAGTGAACCGTCGCGCCTGAATAACGGACGCCATAGTCAACCGCCTGCTTCTGGGCATGAAGCCCCGGGAAAGAAGGCAGAAGAGCGGGATGAATATTCATAATCCTATTTCTGAAGGCCTGACAGAACAGAGGAGTGATGATTTTCATATAACCGGCCAGACAGACCAGGTCAACCTCTCGCTTTTTCAGCTCTTCCACAATGGCCGCGTCGTAGGCTTCTTTGCTCGGAAAACTTTTTGGGTCGAGATGCATGGTATCCAGTCCGCGCTCCCGGGCTATCTGCAAGCCCGGTGCCTCGGCCTTGTTGCTGAAAACCAGGACAATCTCTGCATCTATTTTCCCGGCCAGCATGGCCTCATGGAGGGCTTTAAAATTAGAACCGCGACCGGACAGCAACACTGCCACCCGACCGTGCTTTTTGGGACTGCGGAAAACGGCCTGTTCGTTCATCATTCCCCCTTAGAAATTTTAAAATAGCCCGGTATGGTGTTTTTCCAGGCGTTGTAAGCCATTTCCACCGTTTGCTCAACGACTTTTTTATTTCTGTGCCAGATGACCATTTTCTTACCGCCAGTTTTTCCGATAACCTTAGCTTTTACTTTAAGCTTCCGCGCGAGAGTCAGGATTTTTCTTGCGTTCTTTTCCTTAGCCGCGAGTATAATTCTTGACTGGCTTTCACCGAAGAGCAGGGCATCGGTCCTGATTCGGTCATTGAGCCTGACTTCAAAACCAATTCTTTTCGGGCTTTTGAATGAGCACTCGGCCAGAGCCACAGCCAGACCGCCATCTGAGACATCATGGGCCGTCCTGACCAGTCTCTGCCTGATAGCCTGACGGCAGCATTCCTGCACTCTTTTCTCGGTCTCAAAGTTGAGTGAAGGAGGTTGCCCCTTTTCTTCATCGAAGACCAGTTTGAGGTATTCAGACCCGCCAAGTTCTTCTCTGTTTTCACCCAGCAGAATGATTACCTCGTTGTTACCCAGAAAACCTGCGGCCGGGACAGTTGAAACATCTTCCACCAGGCCAACGATTCCCAACACCGGAGTGGGGTAGATTGCTTTACCTTCGGTCTCGTTGTAGAAGCTGACGTTGCCGCCCGTCACCGGTATATCAAACTGGCGGCAGGCTTCGGCAATCCCTTCCACCGCTTCTCTGAACTGCCACATGATTTCCGGTTTTTCCGGGTTGCCAAAATTAAGGCAATTGGTCACTCCCATGGGCATGGCGCCGGCACAGGCCAGATTTCGGCAGGCTTCAGCCACGGCAATCTGTCCGCCGCGCCGCGGGTTGAGAAATGCATAGCGGGAGTTTCCGTCAAGGGTCATGGCCAGGCCTTTTTTCAGCCCTTTCAGCCTGAGCACGGCGGCATCAGCTCCCGGCAGAACCATAGTATTGACCTGAACCATGTGGTCATACTGACGGAAGACCCATTCTTTATCCGCCAGGTTGGGCGAAGCGACCATCTGAAGAAAGACCTGGTTTAAATCAGAGGGCATGTCCGGCATCTTAAACCGGCTGATTTTTTTGATAAATGCCGGGGTTTTGGCCGGGCGGCGATAGGCGGGGCACAGGTCAACCACCGCCTTAACGGGTATATTGATTACCAGCTCTCCGTGGAAATAGGCCTTTAGCTGACCATCATCAGTCACCTTACCGATGACCACGGCATCAAGGTCCCATTTGTTGAAGATTTTCTGCAACTCCTGTACTTTATCTGGCTCGGCCACGATGAGCATTCTTTCCTGAGATTCTGAAAGCATTATCTCGTAAGGATTCATGCCTTCTTCCCGCTGAGGCACCAGGTCGAGGTTGATTTCCATCCCGGTTCCAGCCTTGGCCGCCATTTCCGTGGTGGAGCAGGTCAGGCCGGCCGCGCCCATGTCCTGGATGCCGACGATTAGATTTTTGGCCATGGCCTCCAGACAGGCTTCGAGCAGCAGTTTTTCTTTGAAGGGGTCGCCAACCTGAACATTGGGGCGTTTCTGCTCGGTGTCTTTCCCGAACTCGGCTGAAGCCATGGTGGCTCCGTGAATGCCGTCGCGGCCCGTCTTGGCTCCGACATAAATCACGGCGTTGCCCACACCCTGGGCCCGGGCAAAAAACAGCCGGTCTTTTTCAGCCAACCCGACGCAGCAGACATTTACCAGCGGATTCTGCGCATAACATTCATGGAAATAGACTTCGCCGCCGACGGTCGGGACGCCAAAGGAGTTTCCGTAGCCGGAAATACCGCTGACCACACCTTCCATGATGGCGCGGTTTTTGGGGTTATCGAGCGGCCCAAAACGCAGAGAGTCGAGCACGGCCACCGGTCTGGCCCCCATGGTGAAAATATCGCGGAGAATTCCACCCACACCCGTGGCTGCTCCCTGGTAAGGTTCGATATAAGAAGGATGGTTGTGAGATTCTATTTTAAAGACCACGGCCAGTCCGTCGCCGATGTCCAACACTCCGGCATTTTCTCCTGGGCCCTGAATAAGATATTTACCCTTGGTTGGGAATTTTTTCAAATAGACCTTGGAGCTTTTATAACCGCAGTGTTCGGACCACATCACCGAGAAAATTCCCAACTCGGTCAAGTTAGGTTCTCGACCGATGAGTTTGACGATGTAGTCATATTCTTCCCTGGTTAAGTTATGGTCAGCCAGAATTTTGTCGTCAATCATTTTTGTTTTCCTTAACAAGTTCCGATTAATGGCGGAAGTGGAGAAATTGCCGGTCTGGTCGTGACGACCTTTTTCTTTTTCCTGGTGCCGGCTTTTTTCTCAAGATAGTTTATCATCGACTGGAAGATAACTTTTCCGTCTTCGCTGCCTAAGATTTTCTCCGCAGCTCTTTCGGGATGGGGCATCATACCTAAGACATTGCCTTCGCGGTTCATCAGGCCAGCAATGCTGTGGAGCGAGCCATTGACATTGGCTTCTTCTGTTAGCTGACCTTCAGCATCACAGTAGCGAAAAACAATCTGATTATTTTTCTCCAGTTCAGCCAGGAGGTCAGGCGGGGCATAATAGTTTCCATCAAAATGAGCAATGGGAATCTTCAAGACTTGCCCTTTCTTCCCGGCATTACTGAAAGCTGTCTTGTTATTTTCAATTCTGATGTAAACAGGCTGGCACAGAAACTTGAGATTTTTGTTCCTGAGCATGGCTCCGGGTAAAAGTCCGGCTTCCAGCAGGATCTGAAAGCCGTTGCAGATTCCTAAAACCAGGCCGCCAGCCTGAGCAAACTTTTTCACTTCAGCCATGATGGGGGAGAACCGGGCAATAGCCCCGGAGCGCAAATAATCACCATAAGAAAAACCACCTGGCAAAACCACGCAGTCAACATTTTTCAGATCAGGCTCTTTATGCCAGAGAAAAACGGTTTCCTGGCCCATCACGTTTTGCAGCACATGGAAAGTATCGTAATCGCAATTTGACCCGGGGAAAACGACAACTCCGAATTTCATGGTTACATCCTTTCCTGTCCTGGGTTTCAGGACTCAATTATTTCCCAGGTAAACTTTTCTATGATCGGGTTGGCTAAAACTTTGTCGGCTATTTCCGGGATGATTTTTTCAGCTTCAGAGCGGTCGACATCCTCCAGCTCAACCTCAAAGACTTTGCCCTGTCGGACATCTTTGACTGATTTGTAACCAAGAGTGTGCAGGGCATTTCGGACCGTCTGACCCTGGGGGTCAAGGACGCTCGGTTTTAAAGAGACCAGAATTCTAACTTTCATGGAAAACCCTTTCAAAAATAAAATCTATTTTCTGGAGATAAGGTTCCAGAGAAAAGCAGCCCTCGATTTCTTTCGGGGATAGATGTCGGGTGATTTCCGGGTCGGAAGACACCAGTTGCTTAAAATCCAGGTTTTCCTGCCAGGCTTTAAGGCTGCAATTCTGGACAAGTTTATAAGCCTCTTCTCTGGTCAGACCTTTGCGAGTCAGGGCAAGGAGAATGGCTTGGGAGAAAATAAGTCCGCGAGTGGCGTTGATGTTCTGGAGCATCCTTTTCGGATAGACATGCCAGTTGTTAATGATATCAATCATCTCAGCCAGAAGGAAATCGGTGAGGATGAAGGAGTCCGGGAAAATGACTCTTTCAGCTGAGGAATGAGAAATGTCGCGTTCATGCCAGAGCGGGATGTTTTCCAGAGCCACCTGAAGGTTACCCCTGACAATTCTGGCCAGACCCGCGATTCGTTCACAGCGGACCGGGTTTCTTTTGTGGGGCATGGAAGATGAACCTTTCTGACCTTTGGTGAAAGGTTCTTCAACTTCGAGAACTTCGGTTTTTTGCAGGTGTCTGATTTCTAAGGCGAATTTTTCGAGAGAAGTGGCAATAAGGGCCAGACAGCTCATAACTTCGGCGTGACGGTCGCGCTGAAGTACTTGAGTAGAAACTTTGGCCGGTTTCAAACCGAGTGATTTTAAAGCATACTTTTCCACCCTCGGATCAAGATGAATGTAAGTGCCCACCGAGCCGGCAATGCGGCCAACGCTGATCACTTGCCGCGCTTTCTGCAATCTTTCCAGGTGCCGATTAACTTCTTCATACCAGACCAGAATCTTAAAGCCAAAGGTAACAGGTTCAGCATGAACGCCGTGTGTCCGACCGATGCAGGGTGTTTTTTTGTATTTTAAAGCTTGCTTTTTTAAGACCTTTTTCAGTTCGAGCAATCTTTTTTCGATTTTGTCTAAGGATTCAACCATCAGCAGGGAAAGAGCCGTGTCAACGATGTCATAAGAAGTCAGGCCCATGTGGATAAAGCGAGAGTCTTCTCCAACAAATTCGGCGACTGAAGTTAAAAAGGCAATCACGTCATGTTTGACCACCTTTTCAATTTCTTCAATTCTCTTCACCGAAAAATTAGCTTTCTTCTTGATATTTTCCAGAGAAGCCTTAGGTATTTGACCCAGGCGGGCCCAGGCTTCGCAGACAGCCAGCTCCACCTCGAGCCATTTTCTGTACTTATTTTCTTCAGACCAGACTGCTCCCATTTCTGGTAGAGTATATCTTTCGATCATGGCGGGATTCCTTATATTTAATTTGGGTTTTCATATTATCAATTATGTAGAATTTAGTCAATTTAAAATCTCGTTAAATGTAAGGAATCTCAAAGAAAAAGTGAGAAATTATGTCTAAACTTATAGAACAGTAGCTGCCAGCAGCTTGAACTTGAATTAGACGACCGTCTCTGAGTAAACTGAAAGCTGGAGAGAAGATGGAGATGGATGATGAGAGCCAGTTAGTCCTGAAAGCTCAGGAAGGCAATGTTGAGGCATTTATGATTCTGGCAAAAAAGTACGAACAGCCGGTTTTCCGTCTGCTCTACCGTCTGACCAAAAACAGAGAAGATGCAGCTGACCTGACACAAGAGACCATGCTAAAAGCCTTCAGAGCAATAAAAGAATTTAAATTGAAATCCAGCTTTAATACCTGGTTGCATCGGATAGCTGTAAACCTGGCTCTGAATTTCATTAAAAAACATCAGAATCAAAAAAGTCAGATGGAATATCTTGATAATCTGAAAAACGAAGAGCAGGAGGTTCCGGTCTTTTCTTCACCTGAAGAAGTTTCGATTTCTGAAGAATTCAGGATTAACCTGGAAAAAGCTATAGAAGAACTGCCCTTAGCTTACAGGACTACCTTTTCTCTGATCGTTTTTCAGGGGATGAGTCATCAGGAGGCAGCCAGAATTCTCGGTTGTTCAGAAAACACCGTCTCCTGGAGGATGCATGAAGCCAGAAAAATGCTTAAAGAAAGGTTGAAACCTTTTTTAAACCTGAAGCAAGAGGTCTGAAATGAGCTGTGAAAAATATCAGAAATTGATTTCTGACTGGCTCGATGGAAACATTAACCAGCGGGAAAAAGAAAAATTAGCTAAACACCTGAAGACTTGTAAGTTGTGCCGGACCTATCATGAAGAGTTAAAGATAATCAACAACCAGGCAAAAAATCTGCCTGAACCGGAATACTTACCAGAATATTGGGCAAGTTTTGAGGAAAACCTCAAAAGGAAACTCGAGCAGATAGCAGGGACGGAGCAGGGGGGCAAGAAGAGCATCTGGTTCTCACTTCCAGTGCCGACCTGGGCTCTGGCTGGTATTCTGCTGGGAGTTGCCATTTTTTTCGCTATTTTTTTCTTAAAAAACGGCCAGAATCAAGACCTGCAGCTGGCGATGATGCTTTCTTATGAAGAATCTTACCTTAATCTGAGTCAGGTTATGGCTGAAGATGAAACCTTGGCTAAAAATTTCAACGATGAATTGGTCAATAGCATTATCCAGGAAATCATGGTTGGAGACGAAGAAATGGTCAGTCCTGAAATTCAAAATTACCAAATGCAAAATATTGAAGAAAACGAGCAAAATAATTTGCTGACAGAAAATATTTCATTTTTGGAGGGGTTATGATGAAGAAAAAAATTGTAATGTTTTTTCTTATATTTAGTCTGTGGGGAGTTATCTGGTCCTTTCCTCAAGACCAGCCTCAGTCGGGTATGCAGCGAAATATCAGAGAAAATATCTTCACCCTGAGAGCCTTACGGATGACTCAGGCCCTTGACCTGACCCAAGAACAGACTGCTATTATCTTTCCTGAACTGAACAAATCCGAAAAGGAAAAAGCCGAACTTCAACAGCAGCTGGCCGGAGAAATCAGGGAATTAAGGCTACTTATCAGGGAGAATAAGGCTAAGGCTGACGAATTTGAAGCTCGGGTTAACCGGATCAAAGAACTGAGGAAGAAAATAGCGCTAAGGGAAGAGGCTTTTGAAGAATTTCTTTTTAATCAGTTGACACCAGTCCAGAGAGCGAAGTATATTATATTCAACATCGATTTTAACCGTGGACTTATGGAGAGGATGCACCGGGCTGGATTGCGCGGTCAAAAAAATAAATAAAATCTGTCCATATCTTGACAAAAAGATAAAATTAGGTTAGTATTCCCGTTGTAATTTTTTATCTTAATTTAACTTTTTCTCAATAAAAAAGAAAAATTATAAAGTTTTTAAAATTTTAGACTTGAAATTATTGAATATGATTGCCAGCGTAGCTCAGTCGGTAGAGCAGCTGATTTGTAATCAGCGGGTCGGGGGTTCGAATCCCTTCGCTGGCTCAGGAATAGACTGCAGGCTTGGCCTGATAGGAATGACTATTATGGGCAGGTACCAAAGTGGCCAAATGGGGCGGGCTGTAAACCCGCTGCGGAAACGCTTCGGAGGTTCGAATCCTTCCCTGCCCATTTTTAAAGCGGGAATAGCTCAGTTGGTAGAGCGTCAGCCTTCCAAGCTGAATGTCGCGGGTTCGAATCCCGTTTCCCGCTCTTTAAGAAAAGAAGTTAAGCCCAAGTAGCTCAGTTGGCAGAGCACGTCCTTGGTAAGGACGGGGTCACCAGTTCAAATCTGGTCTTGGGCTTTTATAAAAATTTTGCCTGGCTCCGAGGAGGTAAAAAGACATGGCTAAGGAAAAATTTGAGAGGAAGAAGCCGCACGTTAACATAGGGACGATAGGGCACATAGACCATGGTAAGACGACGTTGACTGCGGCGATAACGAAGGTCTTATCGACGAAGGGACTGGCGCAGTACAAGAGTTACGATGAAGTGGCGAAGGCGGATGCCAAGATGTTTCGGCGGGATGCGACGAAGATTTTGACGGTGGCCTTGTCGCATGTGGAGTATGAGTCGGAGAAGCGTCATTATGCGCACATAGATTGTCCTGGGCATGTGGATTACATTAAGAACATGATCAGTGGTGCGGCTCAGATGGATGGGGCGATATTGGTGGTAGCGGCGGATGATGGGCCGATGCCGCAGACTCGGGAGCACATATTGTTAGCTCGTCAGGTAGATGTTCCGGCGATAGTGGTATTTATCAACAAGGTGGACTTAGTGGATGATCCTGAGATATTGGATTTAGTGGAGTTAGAGGTACGGGAGTTATTGAGCAAGTATGAATTTCCTGGGGACAAGACGCCGGTAATTCGTGGGAGTGCGACAAAGGCTTTAGCTGATCCTGAGGGAGAAGGTGGGAAGCCGATATGGGAATTGATGAAGGCTTTGGATGAGTTTATACCGGAGCCGGTGAGGGAGATAGACAAGCCGTTTTTGATGTCGATAGAGGACGTATTTTCGATAACTGGGCGAGGGACGGTTGTAACAGGTAGGGTAGAGAGAGGGGTGGTTAAGGTAGGAGATGAGGTAGAGATAGTTGGGTTTGGGGAGACGAAGAAGACGGTGGTGACTGGGGTAGAGATGTTTCGGAAGATACTGGACCAGGGTCAGGCTGGGGACAACATTGGGTGTTTGTTGAGAGGAATTGGTAAGGATGAGGTGGAGCGTGGGCAGGTGTTGGCCAAGCCTGGGACGATAACACCGCACAAGAGGTTTCGGGCGCAGATATATGCGTTGACCAAGGAAGAGGGTGGTCGGCATACGCCGTTTTTTAGTGGGTATCGGCCGCAGTTTTATTTTCGGACGACTGACGTGACCGGGACGGTGAAGTTACCGGCTGGGGTAGAGATGGTGATGCCAGGAGATAATGTTAATGTTGAGGTGGAGCTAATTACCACGGTGGCTATGGAGAAAGGCTTACGGTTTGCTATCCGTGAAGGTGGACGGACAGTCGGAGCCGGCACAGTCACCGAAATCTTAGAGTAGGTTTAAGATAAAAGCGTTTTGGAATTTCAGAATTAAGGAATTCATAAGATGCGAGAAATAGTTACTCTTCAGTGTTCGGATTGTAAACGCCGGAATTACACAACTACCAGGAACAAGAAGAAACAGACTGAACGACTTGAACTAAAAAAGTTTTGTCCGTTCTGCCGGAAGCATACTTTACATAAAGAAGTGAAGTAATGGTAGACAAACTGAGGGTGAGTAGCTCAATTGGCTAGAGCAGCGGTCTCCAAAACCGCAGGCTGCGGGTTCGAGTCCTGCCTCACCCGCCAGTATAGGGATGATAAAAGGCGATAGGTAAAATGAGTGAAAAGTTACCCTGGTACAAGCGATTCATTAATTTTTTGAAGGATGTCCGGTCGGAGCTGAAAAAAGTCACCTGGCCGACAAAACAGGAAGTCTACGGCACGACTATCATCGTCATCATAGCTATCTTTTTCTTCGGTTTTTATCTGTTTTTTGTGGATGTAATTTTTTCCTGGCTTATAGCCCAGATTAAATCATTTTTCGGATAGAACAGGGATTTAAATGGCCAAGAACTGGTACGTAATTCACACTTATTCAGGCTTTGAGAATTTTGTGGCCGAGTCTATTCGTCTCAAAGCGGCTGAAATGAAACTCGAAGACAAGATTGGCCAGATTGTCATCCCGACAGAAGATGTGGTGGAAATTCGTGGGGGCAAAAAGGTGGTAACGACCAAGAAACCTTATCCCGGCTATATTCTGGTCGAGATGGAAATGAACGACGAGACCTGGTTGATGATCAGACAGATTCCGAAGGTTACCGGTTTTGTCGGTTCAGGGAGGAAACCAACGCCATTGAGTCCTGAAGAGGTCAGCAAAATCATTCATCATATGGAAGTTACTTCGGAAAAGCCGAAGCCCAAACATACCTTTGAAAAGGGCGAGGCAGTCAGAATCATTGATGGACCTTTCTATAATTTCAACGGTATTGTCGAAGAGGTTAACCATGAGCGCAACACGCTTAAGGTAATGGTGACTATCTTCGGACGCTCCACTCCGGTGGAACTCGAATTCCTGCAGGTGGAAAAAATCTAGGAGGAAGCAATGTCTAAGGAAGTTGTGGCCAAAGTTAAATTACAGATAGTGGCTGGACAGGCCAGTCCTGCTCCCCCAGTAGGACCTTCTCTGGCTCCGCATGGAGTTAACCTGATGGATTTTGTCCGTCAGTTCAATGACCGGACCAAGAATATGGAAGAGGGCACAATTGTGCCGGTGGTGGTCACTGTTTATAAAGACCGCAGTTTCACTTTTGTCATCAAAACCCCTCCAACTTCCTTCTTGTTGAAGAAAGCTGCCGGTATTGCCAAAGGCTCAAGCGCTCCTAACAAGGAAAAGGTTGGTAAGGTTACCAGAAAACAGATTGAAGAAATTGCTAAAATCAAGCTTCCAGACCTGAACACCGACGACCTGGAAGCAGCTATTCGTTGCATAGAAGGAACTGCTAAAAATATGGGATT
Source organism: Candidatus Aminicenantota bacterium (assembly GCA_014360015.1). Classification (GTDB taxonomy): domain Bacteria; phylum Acidobacteriota; class Aminicenantia; order Aminicenantales; family Saccharicenantaceae; genus Saccharicenans. Next base: position 207,290 of record JACIYJ010000001.1, read on the forward strand.
GGAGATCGTCAGTGAGTAAACGTGGTAAAAATTATCTCAAGGCCAGAAGTTTAAAAGAAGAGACGAAAGAATATTCCATCGAGGAAGCTGTCAGCCTGCTGAAAAAGGCCAGCTATGCTAAATTCGACGAATCGGTGGATATTGCTCTTCGTCTCGGGGTAAATCCAAAGTATTCTGACCAAATGGTCAGGGGTACGGTGGTCCTGCCTCATGGAACAGGAAAGACCAAGAAAATTTGCGTAATTGCTTCGGGCGAAAAGATTAAAGAAGCGGAAGAAGCTGGCGCTGATTATGTTGGTGGAGAAGACATCATCGAAAAGATAGCCTCCGGGTGGATTGACTTTGATGTGGTCATCGCTACCCCTGATATGATGAGGAGTGTGGGTAAGCTCGGCCGAATCCTCGGAACTAAGGGTTTGATGCCCAATCCGAAAGCCGGAACTGTTACCTTTGATGTCAAAAAGGCGATCGAAGAAACCAAGGCCGGTAAGGTTGAATTCCGGGTGGATAAAACCGGAATCGTCCATGCTTCTGTTGGTAAAGTGTCTTTCCCGGAAGAAAAACTGGTCGATAATATCAAAGCTTTCATCCAGGCAGTAATCCAGGCTAAACCGCCCGCAGCCAAAGGTAAATACATCAAGTCGATGTTCATCTCATCGACCATGGGACCATCGTTTAAGCTTTCTGAAGAAGTTTTAGAGAAATAGGAGTCCGACAGTGAAAAAAGAGACCAAAATCAAGATTGTTAAAGAACTGGAAGAAGCTTTTAATCAGAACAACACCTGTTATCTAATTGATTACAAGCAGATGCCGGTCTGGAAAATGGTCGAACTGAGAAAGACTCTCAAACGGAACAATTTTAAGCTCAAAGTGGTTAAAAACAGGCTGGCCCTGAGAGCAGTTGGCGACAGATTTCCTGAGCTCAGACCATATTTCCAGAAGAACACAGCCGTAGCTTTTACCGATAAAGACCCCATCGCCCTGGCCAAGTTACTGAAGGAATTTTCCGAACAGGGAAAAGTTCTGGAAATCAAAGCCGGTGTGGTCGAGGGTTATTATCTTCCGCCGGAAATGTTCGATGAAGTCATTAAACTTAATTCCAAGATGGACTTAATAGCCAAAGTCGGGTATTTGATGTCATACCCGTTAACTCAATTCTTGAGGACTTGGCAAACTCCCCTGGTTAATATGGGTAGGTTGTTGAGTCTACTCAAGCAAAAAAAAGAGAGTTGAGGGAATATCCCTTGAACTAAGCCCAAGTAAAGGAGAGGAGACAAATGGAAAAACAAGAAAAACTTACCAAAGAACAGTTTTTCGCTCATCTTGACAACCTGACAGTTTTGGAACTCGTTGATTACATCAAAGAGTTTGAAACCCGTTATGGTATCAGCGCGGCTATGGCTGCTCCGGTGGTGATGGCTGGTGGGGCTGCTCCCCAGGCTGAAGCCAAACCCGCTGAAGAAAAGACTTCTTTCAATGTGGTTCTCAAGGATGTTGGCAGTCAGAAGATTCAGGTTATCAAGGTCGTCCGCGAAGTCACCAATCTTGGTCTGAAAGAAGCCAAAGATTTCGTTGACAGCGTGCCCAAGGTTTTGAAAGAAAACGTCAGCAAGGAAGAAGCCGAATCCATTAAAGCTAAATTTGCCGAGGTGGGAGCCACTGTCGAAATTCAATAACCTTGCCAAAAAAATTATTTTTTAATGATAAAAAAAATTTTGAGCGTCAAACTCTTTCTGTAGAGAGCTACCATGCTTGAACAACAAAAAAACATTTATCGCGAGAGGGTCGATTATTCTAAAATCAAGACAACTTTTCCCCTACCCGACCTTCTCGAAATTCAAAAGAAATCTTACGAAGAATTTTTGCAGATCGATCTCCTGCCTGAAGAGAGAAAAGACGTTGGTCTCCAGGCAGCCTTTAAAGATGTTTTCCCCATCACCGATTTCAAAGAGACCACCGAGCTTCAGTTTTTGAGCTACACCATCGGAGATTGGCAGTGCAAGTGTGGCCGACTTAAAGGTGTGGAGAACGCCCGACCCCGTTGCCTGTCCTGCGGGGCATTACTTCCATCTAAGGTAGCTCTTAACGAGAAACAGGTTTGTCCTTACTGCGGTGAAAGCAAAAAGATAGAGTTGCCCCTATGCGATTATTGCGGTGATAAGGTCAGTCTCAAGATCAAGTACAGCCCGCTTGAATGTATCCAGAAAGGTTATACCTACGAAGCTCCGCTGAAGCTCAAAGTCCAGCTGGTTTCCTGGGAAAAAGACCCGACAACCAAGACCAAGCGATTAAAGCACATCAAACAGCAGGAAGTCTATTTTGGCAACATTCCCCTGATGACCGAAAAGGGAACTTTCATTTTTAACGGTGTGGAGAGAGTTGTCGTCAGTCAGTTGCAGAGGTCTCCCGGAGTTTTCTTCAGACCTGGAGAGATGAAAGGGCAATTTGTTGCCAAAATTATTCCTTATCGTGGAGCCTGGGTAGAATTTGAGAACGACACCAAAAACATCCTCTGGGTTCGTCTTGACCGGAAAAAGAAGTTTCTGGCCACAGTTTTCCTCCGCGCTCTGGGTTTCAGCTCTGACGAAGAGATTATCAAACAGTTCTATAAGTCCTATGAGTTGATTCCAGTCGATGGTGAGCTCTATTGGAAAGTTTCTGAAAATCTAATCGGGAAAGTGGTCAGAGAGGATGTCTACAGCCCGGAAAGCTCCAGGTCACCGCTGGTCAAGGCCGGAACCAAAATCGATCAGGAAGTCCTGAACAAATTAAAGGAAAAGAATATAGAAAAAATTAAAGCTTCCCGCCAGGATTTAGAAGGCGCTTATTCTCTGGTCAATGTTAAAGGCAAGGTCAGAGTGAATGAGGAGTTGACTGCCGAACAGCTGGAGTATTTGATTACAAGGGGAGAGCCCTTTGAGGTCTTTTTCCCGGCAGAGAATGAAGGGGCTCAGATGATCCTGAATACTCTGAGAAAAGACCTGAAAAAGGATCAGCAGCAAGCTCTGAGCGAGATTTACAAAAAACTCAGACCGGGAGAGCCTCATACCGAAGAAAGTGCTAAAGCTCTCTTTAATAATATGTTCTTCAATCCCCAGAAGTTCAATTTCTCCCGCATCGGTCGCCTGAAATTCAACATCAAACTCGGGTTGGACAGCGGGAAAAAAGATTTGATCGCTGAATCCGAGAGGAAATCAGGTCCAGAAGATCTAAGCGACCGGATTCTGTCCAAAGAAGACTATGTCAGAGTGGTCAGATACCTCATTAATCTGAAAAACGGCGAGGGTTCGGTCGATGACATAGATCATCTTGGTAATCGCCGGGTCAGACCGGTTGGCGAGCTGATGGAGAATGCTTTTCGCATAGGTCTCACCAGGATGGAACGGACCATCAAGGAGAAGATGACCGTCAGCTCAGACCTGTCTACAGCTATGCCTCAGGACCTGATTAACTCCAAACCGGTCATTGCTGCTCTGAAAGAATTCTTCGGCAGTTCTCAGCTTTCTCAGTTCATGGACCAGATCAATACGCTGGCTGAGTTGACCCATAAAAGAAGGCTCAGCGCTTTGGGCCCTGGTGGCTTGAGCCGAGAAAGAGCCGGGTTTGAGGTCAGAGACATTCAGGCTTCTCATTACGGAAGAATCTGTCCAATTGAGACACCAGAAGGTCCGAACATCGGCTTGATTTCGTCTTTAAGTTGCTATGCCCGGGTTAACGAATACGGGTTTATCGAAACACCATACCGAAAGGTCGAAAAAGGTCGGGTAGTTGATTACGTAAAAATCATCCATCCTGGAAGTACAGACTATCGGATTGGCCAGCTGGTCAGAAAAGACGAGGTTGAAAAGGTAGTCGAGAGTCTTAAAGACCAGAAAGGCAAGAGCCTGCCGATTTACGAGCCATACATTTTCTATCTTACTGCCTGGGAAGAAGAAAACTATAAGATCGCCCAGGCCAATGTCGAAGTAGACAGTCGGGGATACATCAAACAGGAATATGTCAGTGCTCGTGACCGAGGCAATTTTAAAATCCTGCATCGTGATGAAATCGATTTTATGGATGTTTCACCTAAGCAGCTGGTGTCTTTATCAGCGTCCCTGATTCCTTTCTTGGAGCATGACGATGCTAACCGAGCTTTGATGGGCTCGAACATGCAGCGCCAAGCTGTTCCTCTTCTTAAGCCTGAAGCCCCGCTCATCGGAACCGGCATGGAGCACATCATAGCTAAGGGTTCCGGTGATGTGGTTGTCTGCCGTCGGTCTGGAGTGGTGGAATTTGTTGACGCTGAAAGAATCATCGTTAGAGTTGACGAAAAAGAAAACAGCCTCTATGAACTCGGAACAGACCTTTATCTTCTAACCAAATTCTTGAGGACCAACCAGAATACCTGCATCAACCAGAGGCCGATCGTCAAGAAAGGTGACCGGGTGGTCAAAGGTCAGATACTGGCAGATGGTTCCTGTACCGACAAAGGCGAGCTGGCCCTCGGCCGAAACATCCTCTGTGCTTTTATGCCCTGGCGTGGCTACAATTTCGAAGACGCCATCGTTGTTAGTGAAAGACTGATCAAAGAAGATATTTTTACCTCTATCCATATTGTTGAAGAAATGATTGAGGCCCGGGATACCAAGCTCGGACCGGAAGAAATAACCAGGGATATTCCAAATGTCTCCGAAAACCTGCTGCGCAATCTCGATGAAAACGGTATAGTCAGGATTGGGGCTTATGTCAAACCGGGAGATATTCTGGTAGGAAAGGTTGCCCCCAAGGGCGAGACCCAGTTATCTCCTGAAGAAAAACTGCTCAAAGCAATTTTCGGTGAGAAAGCCTTAGATGTTAAAGATGCTTCGCTTTACTGTCCACCGGGTGTGGAAGGAACAGTGATCGATGTTCGCATCTTTACCCGTCGTGGCCAGGAGAAGAACGAAAGAGCTAAGGCCATCGAAAAAGAAGAAATCGCCAAGATGAAAAGAAATCTGGAAGATGAGATTGCCATTCTGGAGAAAGAAAAATGGCGTCGGATTAAAAATCTCATCAAGGGTGAAGTAGTTGGGAAGAATGCCAAGATCAATGGCCGGACGATAGAAAAGGGTACTAAGCTTACGGAAAAATTGCTGGAGATTATCGAGTTCAAAGACCTGAAAGACCTGGAAGAGCTGAAACTCCCTGCTGATGCTGAAAGAGAGGAAAAGATAAAAGACCTTGACCGCAAAGTCAAGCGCCAGATCGAAGCTTTGAAAGCCGAATTTAAGGAGAAGGTTGAGGCTTTAAAGAAAGGCGATGAACTGGCTCCGGGCGTTATCCAGGTGGTTAAAGTCTTTATCGCTATGAAAAGAAGATTATCCGTCGGCGATAAGATGTCTGGACGTCACGGTAATAAGGGAGTTATTGCCAAGATCGTTCCAGAAGAAGACATGCCCAGATTGCCCGATGGCACCCCGGTAGACATTGTCCTTAACCCACTTGGTGTGCCTTCTCGTATGAATCTTGGTCAGATTCTGGAAACACATGCGGGCTGGGCAGCTAAGAAACTCAATCTCTGGCTATCAACCCCAGTTTTTGACGGAGCTACGGAAGAAGAAATTAAAGAACTGCTCAGAAAAGCCGGGCTTCCGGAATCAGGTAAAATCCGGCTTTATGATGGAATGACCGGTGAACCCTTCGACCAGGAAGTTACTGTTGGCTATATCTACATGATGAAACTTTATCACTTAGTTGACGATAAGATTCATGCCAGATCCACAGGTCCATATTCACTCATCACCCAGCAACCGCTCGGGGGCAAAGCCCAGTTTGGCGGACAGAGGTTTGGTGAGATGGAAGTCTGGGCTCTGGAAGCCTACGGTGCGGCTTATACCCTGCAGGAGATTCTGACTGTTAAGTCGGATGATGTCGAGGGAAGAGCCAAAATCTATGAAGCCATTGTTAAAGGTGACCTTGATTTTCAGCCTGGCCTGCCTGAGTCGGTTAACGTTCTGATCAGAGAGCTTCAGGGCTTGTGTCTTAACATAGAATTACTTAAGGGCGAAAAAGAAGAAGCGTTGCCCTGGGGTATTTCAATTCCTCAGGCAATTAAAGGAGAATCATGATGGAGATCAGGCAATTGACCACCAGATCTAAAATTGACTTTGACCGGGTCAGAATCAGTATTGCCTCTCCTGAGAAAATAAAGAGCTGGTCCTGGGGTGAAGTTACCAAGCCCGAAACCATCAATTACAGGACTTTTAAACCGGAAAAAGATGGTCTATTCTGCGCCAAGATTTTTGGCCCGATCAACGATTACGAATGCCTTTGTGGCAAGTACAAGCGGATGAAATATAAAGGGATCATCTGCGAGCGATGTGGAGTTGAGGTAACCAAGTCCAAGGTGCGTCGCGAGAGGATGGGCCACATCCAATTAGCTTCGCCTGTAGCTCACATCTGGTTTTTCAAGAGTCCGCCCAGCCGGATTGGCTTGATTTTGGATATGACCATTAAAGAACTGGAAAAGGTCCTTTATTTTGAGTCATATATTGTCATTAACCCAGGAGACACCAACCTCAAAGAAAAGCAGTTGCTGAGCGAAGAAGAATACCGGGAAGCCAGAGAAAAGTACGGCAACCGCTTTGAAGCTGGGATGGGTGCTGAAGCCATCAAAAAGCTGCTGGAAAAGATCGACATAGACAAGGAAACCGAAAAGCTGCGCCGGGCGATGAAAAAGGAAACTTCCCAGCAGAAAAAACTCCGCTATGCTAAGAGGCTTAGAGTTTTTAAAGGATTGAAAAAATCCGGGAACAGACCTGAGTGGATGATTCTGGACGTAATTCCGGTTATCCCTCCAGATTTGAGACCGCTGGTCAGACTTGATGGCGGGCGTTTTGCTACATCGGACTTAAACGATCTCTATCGCCGGGTGATTAACCGCAATAATCGTCTAAAGAAACTGATTGAACTTAAAGCGCCTGAGCTGATCATCAGAAATGAAAAAAGGATGCTTCAAGAGGCGGTTGATGCTCTGTTTGATAATGGTCGGCGGGGTCGAGTCCATCTTGGAGCCAACCGTCGTCCCCTTAAATCATTAAGCGAAGCTCTTAGAGGCAAACAAGGAAGATTCCGTCAGAATTTGCTTGGTAAGAGAGTTGATTACTCAGGTCGTTCCGTCATCGTGGTTGGGCCTGAGTTAAAGCTGCACCAGTGCGGTCTACCTAAGAAAATGGCTCTGGAACTTTTCAAGCCTTTCATTTTCCACAAGCTGGAAAAAGAAGGTCTGGTGCCCTCAGTTAAAGTCGCTCGCGAATGGCATGAGCAGGAAAGACCTGAAGTCTGGGACTGCCTGGAACAGGTGGTGCGTGAACATCCTGTTCTCCTGAACCGTGCTCCAACTCTTCACCGTCTGGGCATTCAGGCTTTTGAACCGGTGCTGATCGAAGGAAAAGCTATCCAGATTCATCCTCTGGTTTGCGCTGCCTTCAACGCTGACTTTGATGGCGACCAGATGGCCGTTCATGTACCGCTGTCAGTCGAAGCTCAGATTGAAGCTAATACTCTGATGCTCTCGTCCAATAACATCCTGTCTCCGGCTCATGGTCGGCCCTTGGCTATTCCCAGCCAGGATATGGTTCTTGGCTGCTATTACCTCACCTTAGAACAGAAAAACGAAAAAGGTGAGGGGCGTATCTTTGCTTCATTCGAGGAAGCCCTTCTGGCTTACGAAGCTAAGGAAATCAGCCTCCACAGCCGGATTAAAGTTCGGTATTCTGGTCCGTTTATGAACCTGAAGACTTTCTATGATGACCAGGCGGTGGTCAGCTGTCCGGTGTCTAACCTGAAAAATGAGTTGATTGAGACTACTCCCGGTAGAATCATCTTCAACAGTGTTCTGCCCAAAGGCCTGCCTTTCATCAACGGAATGCTCAAGAAGAAAGGGCTGGAAAATCTGGTCTATTATGTTTACCTTAAAGCCGGCCTGGAAAAAACTACCGAAATGCTGGATAAGATGAAAGAGCTCGGGTTCAACTATGCTACTTATGCCGGCTTCTCTCTGGGTATCGAAGACTTTATGATTCCCAAAGAAAAAGAAGAGATAATCAAAAAAGCTGAAAAAGAAGTTCAGGAGATTGAAAAGCTATATCGCGAAGGAACCATCTCTTCTGGTGAGAGGTTTAACCGGGTGGTCGAAATCTGGACTTCTGTTACTGATAAGGTCACCAATGCTATGATGGAAACGATGAGAAAGGTGAGTTTCGAAGAAAAGAAACTCAACCCGCTTTATGTCATGGCAGATTCCGGTTCAAGAGGTAATAAACAGCAGATTCGACAGCTGGCTGCAATGAGAGGCTTGATGAGTAAACCTTCCGGTGAAATCATCGAAACTCCGATTACTTCCAACCTTCGTGAAGGTCTGAATGTGTTACAGTACTTTATCTCCACTCACGGCGCCAGAAAAGGTCTGGCTGATACTGCCTTGAAGACAGCCAATTCAGGATATCTCACCAGAAAGCTGGTGGATGTGGCTCAGGAAGTCATTGTTGACCAGCACGACTGCGGCACCCTTAAAGGCATCAACGTCAGCGCTATCGTTGAAAACGGTGAAATCATCGAACCTTTTATCGACCGAATCGTCGGTCGAATTTCACTCGAAAGAATTGTTCATCCGGATACTGGTGAAATAATCGTCGATATGAATCAGGAAATCACTGAAGAGATTGCTGAAAAAATCCAGAACCTGGGCATCGAAAGGGTTAAGATTCGCTCGGTTCTGACCTGCGAATCCAAGCGAGGTGTCTGTCAGTTGTGCTATGGCCGCGACATGGCTACCGGTCGCCTGGTTGACTTGGGTGAAGCGGTAGGAATCATCGCTGCTCAATCGATCGGGGAACCAGGAACTCAGCTGACCATGAGAACCTTCCACGTCGGCGGTATCGCCATGCGTGGTGCTGAAAAATCAAAACTCGAAGCCAAAAACGATGGAATAATCAAGTTCAATAATCTAAGCTGGGTCATCAACAGAGAAGGCACCTTGGTGGTGGTTAACCGGAACGCCAGCATCGCCATCCTGGACCATCGTGGACGGGAAATCGAGCATTATCAGGTTCCTTACGGAGCCAAGGTTCTATTAAAGGATGGAGAGACAGTTAAAGCCAGACAGGAATTTGCCGAGTGGGATCCTTTCAGCACCTTCATTCTGACTGAAGAATCTGGAAAAGTCAGGTTTAAAGATGTGGTTCTCGGAGTCAGCATGGATGAAATAAGAGATGATTTTACTGGATTGATTACCCAGGTTATCACTGATCCCAAAGATGAAAAGCTCCAGCCTATGATTGAGATTATTGATCCCAATAATAATGATGAAAAAGGCGAGCCGATCGTCAAGAAGAGATACTTTTTGCCCAAGGGAGCCCATCTGGAAGTGAAGGATGGTGAAGAAGTCTATGCTGGCGATATTCTGGCCAAAATCCCGAGAGAAGTGGCCAGAACCAAAGATATCACCGGTGGTTTACCCAGAGCTGAAGAGCTTTTTGAAGCCCGAAGACCAAAGAATCCAGCGGTCATTTCTGAAATTGATGGTGTAGTCCAGATTGGAGACCTGGTCCGTGGTTATCGGCGGGTGATTGTCAAAAACGAAAGAGGCGGAGCCAAAGAATATCTGGTTCCCAAGAGTGCTCATTTGCTGGTTTCAGACGGAGAAAAGATCAAAGCCGGGACTCCACTCATGGATGGACCAATTAATCCTCATGATATCCTCAGAGTCTTAGGCGAAAAAGAGCTGGCTGAATACCTGCTCAGAGAAATTCAGGAAGTTTACCGGTTGCAGGGTGTTACGATCAACGATAAACACATTGAGATAATCATCAGACAGATGCTCAGGTGGGTTAAGATTGAAGAGGTCGGAGACACTGAATTCTTAGTGGATGAACAGGTGGATAAATTCAAATTCCAGGAAGAGAACGAAAAGGTGATGAAAAAAGGCGGTAAACCGGCTAAAGCCAGACCGTTACTCCTTGGCATCACCAAGAGTGCTTTGAGTACTGATAGCTTTATTGCTGCTGCTTCCTTCCAGGAAACTACCAGAGTTTTGACTGAAGCTGCACTCTACGGGAAAGTGGATTATCTGCGAAAGATAAAAGAAAATGTGATCATGGGGCGGTTGATTCCAGCAGGTACTGGCTTCAGATATTACCGTAACGTTATCCTGAAAGAAGAGCTGGCAGAAAAAGAAGAAAAAGAAGCAGAAATTCAAGCTCAAAATTAGTGTAAAAAAAAGCAAAATAGCCTGTAATTTTCTTGACAAATAAGGCTGTTTTTGCTATTCTTCAGACATATTTTCCGGGAATTTCATCCTGGGAAGAGAAAAGTATATAAATTCTTTAATTTAGAGAGGAGAATTTTAAGTGCCAACTGTCAACCAACTGGTACGAAAGGGTAGAACGCCCAAGAAGTATAAGAGCAAGGCTCCGGCTCTTGATGCCTGTCCTCAGAAGAGAGGAGTATGTGTCAGGGTTTTTACTACTACACCCAAAAAGCCTAACTCCGCGTTAAGAAAGGTGGCCAGGGTCAGGTTGACCAATAATGTGGAAGTCACTGCTTATATTCCCGGTATAGGACATAACCTGCAGGAACACTCAATAGTTTTAATCAGGGGTGGAAGAGTTAAGGACTTACCTGGAGTCAGATATCACATCATCCGTGGTACTCTTGATGCCGAGGGTGTTCAGAATAGATTCCAGGGCCGTTCCAAATACGGTGCTAAGAAGCCCAAGGAGAAAAAAGCTTCGGGAAAGTAAGCTGACCGAGGAGTATAAACATGCCGAGACGTGGAATAGTCAGAAAGCGGAAGCCGCAACCGGACCCAATTTATAATTCGACTCTGGTTGGCAAATTAATTAACTTGGTTCTAAGAAAAGGTAAAAAAAGTATAGCTGAAAGAATTGTTTACAATACGCTTGAGATTATAAAGCAAAAGACTAAAGAAGACCCATTAAAGATTCTGGAAAAAGCTATCGATAATGCCAGACCATTACTCGAAACAAAGTCCAGAAGAGTCGGTGGAGCCACTTATCAGGTTCCGGTGGAAGTTCCAGAACAGAGGTCAATTTCTCTCGGTATGCGCTGGTTGGTTAAATTTGCCAAAGAAAGAAGTGGAAAAAGCATGGAAGAAAAACTGGCGGCTGAGATTCTTGATGCTTTGGCCAACAAGGGTGGAGCGGTCAAGAAAAAAGAAGATACCCATAAAATGGCTGAATCCAACCGCGCTTTTGCTCACTATAAATGGTAATTTTTAAACTGATTACGCAGCTAATAAATTTAGAATTCTTATTTATAAATGGAGAAAAAAGTTCATGCGGTCGTGCCCGATCGAAAGAGTCAGGAACATTGGCTTCATGGCTCATATCGATGCGGGGAAGACTACAACCACAGAACGGATTCTCTACTTCACAGGAATCACTTATAAAATGGGAGAAGTTGATGAGGGCACTGCCGTTATGGACTGGATGGTTCAGGAGCAGGAACGCGGCATTACCATAACCGCTGCCGCTACTACCTGTTACTGGAAGGACCACCGAATAAACATAATCGACACCCCCGGGCATGTCGATTTTACCGCTGAAGTCGAGCGGTCCTTACGAGTCTTGGACGGAGCTATCATTATCTTATGTGCCGTCGGGGGTGTGGAATCACAGTCGGAAACAGTCTGGAGACAGGCTGATAAGTACCGGGTTCCCCGGATTGTATATGTGAACAAAATGGATAGGTTAGGTGCTGACCCACAAAGAGCCGTTGAAGAGATCCGTACCCGTCTGGGCGCTCGACCTTTACCCATTCAGATCCCGCTTGGAACTGAAGACAGATTCCGGGGAGTTATAGACCTGGTGGAGAAGAAAGAAATCGTCTGGAAAAGTGACCTGCTCGGAACTGATTTTGAAAAAAGACCTGTTTCTGAAGAATACAGAGAAGAAGTCGAGCTTAAAAGAAGAGAAATGCTCGAAGTTCTGAGTGAAGTTGATGATGAGCTGATGAGAAAGTATCTGGAGGATGAAGAAATTACCCCAGAGGAAGTCAAAAAGGCTATCAGGAAAGGGACGATCGAGCTCAAGTTTTTCCCAGTGCTGTTTGGAGCTTCTTTCCGGAATAAAGGTGTTCATCCCTTACTTGACGCCATTGTTGATTATCTGCCATCTCCAGTAGATATTCCGCCGGTAAAGGGTTATCATCCGAGGACCCATCAAGAAGAGATCAGAAAAGCTTCGGACAGTGAACATTTCTGTGCTCTGGTCTTTAAGATTATGAATGATCCTTTCTTAGGCAGCCTGGCTTATTTTCGGGTTTATTCTGGGAAACTGAAAGTTGGTTCATCAGTTTATAACGCCTCCAAAGACCAGGAAGAAAGAGTTACCCGGCTACTGGAAATGCATGCCAATAAACGCAAAGAGATAAGTGAAGTTTACGCCGGGGATATTGCTGCTTTTGGGGGGATGAAGACTTTATCAACCGGAGATACTCTGTGTCTGAAAAGCCGACCGATTTTGCTTGAGCCGCCAACTTTCCCGGAGCCGGTAGTTTCAGCCACCATTGAGCCGAGAACCAAGGCTGACCATCAGAGGTTGTTCAGTGCTCTGGAAAAGTTCATGGCCGAAGATCCGACTTTTAAGGTCGTTCAGGACCCGATGACCGGTCAGACTTTGGTTCAGGGTATGGGCGAGCTCCATTTAGAAATAATTATGGATAGACTGGTGAGAGAGTTTGGAGTACAGGCCAGGCTTGGACGACCACAGGTTGCCTATAAAGAAACGATTACCAAAGCGGCTGAAGCCGAAGGGAAATTTATCCGTCAGATTGGTGGTAGAGGTCAGTATGGGCACTGTCTGGTCAGAGTAGAACCGCTGGAAAGAGGAAAAGGTTTTGAATTTGTCAACCGGCTTAAATCAGGGATCCTTCCAGTTGAATTTATACCCGAGATTGAAAAAGGAATCCGAGAGGCAATGGAGGCTGGCCTGGTGGCTGGTTTTCCGGTGACCGATGTCAGAGTAATCTTGCTTGAGGCCAGCTACCATGAAGTTGATTCTGTAGCCATTGCTTATAAGATTGCTGGTTCCTTAGCTTTCAAGGAAGCCGGGACTAAGGCTGACCCGGTGATTCTTGAGCCGATCATGAAACTGGAAATTGTTACTCCTGATGAGTACGTTGGTGGACTGGTTGGAGACATCAATGCCAGAAGAGGTCGGATTGAAGCTATGGAGCTCAAAGGTAGTTCCAGAGTTATCAGAGCTTTTGTCCCCCTGGCTGAGATGTTCGGGTATGCCACGGTGCTGAGAACAATCACTCAAGGCCGGGGCTCATTTTCCCTGGAGTTTTCCAGATACGACCAGACCCCACCTGACGTCCAGGAAGAAATAAAAGCCAGAATTGAGGGGAGAATTCCCTTCAGCGAAGCGAGGAGGTAAAAAGACATGGCTAAGGAAAAATTTGAGAGGAAGAAGCCGCACGTTAACATAGGGACGATAGGGCACATAGACCATGGTAAGACGACGTTGACTGCGGCGATAACGAAGGTTTTATCGACGAAGGGACTGGCGCAGTACAAGAGTTACGATGAAGTGGCGAAGGCGGATGCCAAGATGTTTCGGCGGGATGCGACGAAGATCTTGACGGTGGCCTTGTCGCATGTGGAGTATGAGTCGGAGAAGCGTCATTATGCGCACATAGATTGTCCTGGGCATGTGGATTACATTAAGAACATGATCAGTGGTGCGGCTCAGATGGATGGGGCGATATTGGTGGTAGCGGCGGATGATGGGCCGATGCCGCAGACTCGGGAGCACATATTGTTAGCTCGTCAGGTAGATGTTCCGGCGATAGTGGTATTTATCAACAAGGTGGACTTAGTGGATGATCCTGAGATATTGGATTTAGTGGAGTTAGAGGTACGGGAGTTATTGAGCAAGTATGAATTTCCTGGGGACAAGACGCCGGTAATTCGTGGGAGTGCGACAAAGGCTTTAGCTGATCCTGAGGGAGAAGGTGGGAAGCCGATATGGGAATTGATGAAGGCTTTGGATGAGTTTATACCGGAGCCGGTGAGGGAGATAGACAAGCCGTTTTTGATGTCGATAGAGGACGTATTTTCGATAACTGGGCGAGGGACGGTTGTAACAGGTAGGGTAGAGAGAGGAGTGGTTAAGGTAGGAGATGAGGTAGAGATAGTTGGGTTTGGGGAGACGAAGAAGACGGTGGTGACTGGGGTAGAGATGTTTCGGAAGATACTGGACCAGGGTCAGGCTGGGGACAACATTGGGTGTTTGTTGAGAGGAATTGGTAAGGATGAGGTGGAGCGTGGGCAGGTGTTGGCCAAGCCTGGGACGATAACACCGCACAAGAGGTTTCGGGCGCAGATATATGCGTTGACCAAGGAAGAGGGTGGTCGGCATACGCCGTTTTTTAGTGGGTATCGGCCGCAGTTTTATTTTCGGACGACTGACGTGACCGGGACGGTGAAGTTACCGGCTGGGGTAGAGATGGTGATGCCAGGAGATAATGTTAATGTTGAGGTGGAGCTAATTACCACGGTGGCTATGGAGAAAGGCTTACGGTTTGCTATCCGTGAAGGGGGACGGACAGTCGGAGCCGGCACAGTCACCGAAATCTTAGAGTAGGAAATAGGAAAATGGTTAAAAATATGGAGAACGAGGAACGAAAATGGAAAAGATAAGAATTAAACTCCAATCATTCGATCACAGACTTTTAGACGAATCTGTTAAAGAGATTGTCATTAAGGCTAAACGGACTGGAGCCAAGGTTTCCGGACCTATTCCTCTGCCGACCAAGATTCAACGGTTTTGCGTTCTTCGTTCCCCACATGTCGATAAAAGGTCAAGAGAACATTTTGAAATGAGAATTCATAAAAGGCTGATAGACATCAGCGAATACAGCAACGAAACGATAGAAGAACTGCAGAAGCTTGATTTGCCTGCGGGTATCGATGTGGAAATTAAAGCCTTTGGTGCAGGAGAATGATCATGGTTGAAGGTATCATTGGTAGGAAAATCGGGATGACCCAAATTTTTGATGAGGAAGGGAATGTTATCCCTGTGACTATCATCAAAGCCGGTCCCTGTACAGTAATTCAAAAGAAGACTAAGGAGAGAGACGGCTATGAAGCTTTGCAGCTTGGCCTGGTAGAAGAAAAACCCAAAAAACATCCGAAAAAACCGGAAATCGGTCATTTCAAGAAATCTGGTAGTCCGGTTCTCAAAGTTTTAAGAGAAGTAAAATACAAAGGACCGGTAGAGATAAAAGAAGGAGACCAGATTCTGGTTGATATCTTTGAAGTCGGCGAGAAAGTGCATGTAGTTGGTGTAAGCAAAGGAAAAGGTTTTCAGGGTGTAGTTAAAAGACACGGATTTGCCGGCGGTGGTGCGGCTCACGGTTCGATGTTCCATCGGGCTCCTGGTTCGATCGGTGCATCTTCATTCCCGTCCCGGGTCATTAAAGGCATGAGAATGGGTGGCCGGATGGGTGGAGATAGAGTGACTGTCAGAAACCTGAAAGTGGTTCAGGTCGATAAAGAGAATAATCTCCTGATCGTCAAAGGTGCGGTTCCAGGAGCCAATGGCGGCATCGTCCTGATAAAAAAAGGTTCTTTTAAAGCCAAAGCTTCTTGAGTAAAGAGTGTGCCATGAAAGTACAAGTTTTAGACCAAAGCGGAAAGCCGGTTAAGGAATTAAGTGTACCGGAAGAAATATTTTCTTATCCGGTCAAAGAACATTTAATTTATGAAGCTGTGGTTAACTATCTGGCTAATCAGAGACAGGGTACAGCCTGCACCAAGACCAGAGGTGAAGTTAGTGGCGGTGGTCGGAAGCCATGGCGGCAGAAAGGCACTGGCAGAGCCAGGGCTGGTAGCATCAGGTCACCGCTCTGGAGACACGGTGGTACAGTTTTCGGCCCCAAGCCAAGAGATTACAGCTATGCCATCCCGAAAAAAGCCAGAAAGAATGCCTTGAAATCAGCTCTGACAGCTAAGTTAGCTGAAAATCAAGTGTTGGTTATTGACCAGATAAACATTTCTCAACCTAAGACCAAAGAGGCTGCTATCTGGTTGAAAAACCTAAAGATAGACTCGGCTTTGATTGTGGATGACAGGGAAAATGAAAATCTTTTCCGTTCAGTCAGGAACATACCCAACGTTAAAGCCGTAGATGATGAGCAGTTGAACATTTACGATGTGCTGAAATATAAATGGATAGTCTTTAGCCAGCGAGCCTTTAATTCATTGGTGGAGAGATTGAGATGATGAAAGATCCGAGAGATATAATTCTCAGGCCATTGATAACTGAAAAGAGTACCAGGCTGAAAGATTCCAACAGGGAAGTGTGTTTTGAAGTTGCTCCTGATGCCAACAAAATTGAAATCAAAAAAGCGGTGGAAGAACTGTTCAAGACCAAAGTCGAAAGAGTAACTATCGTCAAGCTCAAAGGAAAAGTTAAGAGACTTGGCCGGAGTATCGGCCGGACCAAGGATAGAAAAAAAGCTTATGTCAAGCTTAAAGAAGGCGAAAAAATGATCGAATATTTTGAGGCAGTATAACCATGGGTATCAAAGTTTACAAACCAGTAACTCCAGGCTTACGTCACCGAACAGGTCTGACTTTTGAAGAATTGACTACTGACCAGCCCTACAAACCATTGCTGGTGCCTCTGCCCAAGAGTGGAGGTCGAAATAACAAAGGACACCTGTCAGTCAGACATCGTGGTGGCGGTCATAAAAGAATGTACCGCATCATTGACTTTAAGCGGGATAAAATTGATATCCCGGGTGTGGTGGAAACTATTGAGTATGATCCCAACCGTTCAGCTTTTATCTCTCTGGTTAAGTATGCGGATGGAGAACGACGATACATTCTTACACCTCTGAACCTTAAGGTTGGCGATACCATTATTTCTTCTAATAGCCAGGTGGATATCCTTCCTGGCAACGCTATGCCTTTAAGATATATCCCGGTTGGTACCATTGTTCATAATGTTGAGCTGAGAATAGGCAAGGGCGGACAATTAGCGCGAGCTGCGGGAGCTGGTGCCCAGATTCTTGGTAAAGAAGGTGATTATGCTCAGCTGAGATTGCCTTCCTCTGAAATTCGTAAAGTGCATCTTGATTGTCGGGCCACTGTGGGACAGGTGGCTAATCTTGACCATCAGAACATCAGCATTGGTAAAGCTGGAAGGACCCGTTGGTTGGGCATAAGACCGCATGTCCGCGGTACGGCTATGAATCCGATCGACCATCCCCATGGCGGCGGTGAGGGCCGGACCAAGGGTGGTCGTCATCCGGTCAGTCCTGAAGGTATCCCGACCAAGGGCTACAAGACCAGAAGAAACAAAAGAACTCAGGCTTTTATAATCAGAAGAAGGAGTAAATAACTATGGGCAGGTCTTTACGTAAAGGTCCTTATGTTGATCCAAAGTTATTGGAAAAGGTTCGGGCCGCACAGTCGATGAAAGAGAAGCGCCAGGTTATCAAGACCTGGTCGAGGCGGTCTACCATCATTCCGGAAATGGTCGGCCTGACCTTTGGAGTTCATAATGGTCGGAAGTTCATTCCGGTTTTCGTTACCGAACAGATGGTAGGTCATAAGCTGGGCGAGTTTGCTCCGACCAGGACCTTTAAAGGACACACTTCCAAGACTGCCCGACAACTTAAAGTGGGTAAGTGACCATGGAAAAAGAAAAGTATCTTTCAAAAGCCATTGCTCGTTATGTCCGGATGAGCCCGCAGAAGGGACGTCTGGTTGCTGACCTGATTCGGAACAGACTGGTCGGAGAAGCTCTGACTATTCTGAAGTTTAACGAAAAGAAAAAAATTAGTGCTATTCTGGAAAAGGTTCTGCGCTCAGCCATCGCTAATGCTCAGCAGAAAGCTCCGAACATTGATGTGGACAACCTGTACATTGCTAAGATTCAGATAGACCAGGGGCCGGCCATGAAGAGAATCAGGCCGGCACCGATGGGCAGAGCCTACCGAGTTTTAAAAAGAATGAGCCATGTGAAAATTTACTTAGACGAAAAGAAAGGGAGATAGACGGTGGGACAGAAGACACATCCAATAGGCTTTCGTTTAGGCTTTAACAAACAATGGACTTCTCGTTGGTTTGCCAAAGGGAAAGACTATGCTCGACTAATTCATGAAGATTTGCAGATGAAGAAAGCTGTCAAGGAGAAATACTCTCACGCCGGTATTGCCAGCGTCGATGTGGAAAGAGTGGGACCGAAGGTCAGGGTTATCATCCACACGGCCAGACCGGGCATCATCATCGGTCGTGGCGGTAAAGAGATTGAGAACCTGAAGAATTTGCTGGAAGGTATTGCTAAGCGGGAAGTCTATGTGGACATCAGAGAAGTAGATAAGCCGGAACTAAATGCTACTCTGGTGGCGGAAAGCATTGCCACCCAGCTGGAAAAGAGAATTGCTTACCGTCGAGCGATGAGAAGAGCGGTAGAAATGGCTCTGAAAATGGGAGCAAAAGGTATCAAGGTCATGTGTTCAGGGCGTCTGGGCGGAGTGGAAATTGCTAGAACCGAGTGGTACCTCAAAGGTCAGCTACCACTGCAAACTCTCAGAGCTGATATCGACTATGCCTTCACTGAAGCTTTTACCACCTACGGTCAGATCGGAATTAAGGTCTGGATCTATCGGGGTGATGTGGATAAACCAAAAGTCTCTTCTCAAATCATTGAGGCTGAGGAGATTTGACCATGTTGATGCCCAAGAAAGTAAAATATCGCAAACAGCAGCGTGGTCGGATGAAGGGCAAAGCCCTTCGGGGTGCAGAGTTGGCTTTTGGTGAATATGGCCTCCAGGCCCTCGAGCCCTGCTGGCTGACCGCCAGACAGATTGAAGCCGGCCGTGTGACCATAACCAGGTTTCTGAAGAAGCGTGGCAAAATGTGGGTAAGAGTGTTCCCCTGGAAGCCGGTTACCAAGAAGCCGACTGAAACCAGAATGGGCCGCGGCAAAGGTGATCCAGAGTTCTGGGTAGATGTGATCAAACCCGGTAGGATAATTTTTGAAATCGAAGGTGTTGATCTTGAAGTAGCTCAGGAAGCTATGCGTCTGGCAGCTCATAAACTGCCGATCAAAACAAGATTTATATCCAGGGAGCATAGGGAACTAAGATGAAGATCAGAGAATTGAGAGAGTTATCGGTTGAGGAATTAAAGCAAAAAGAACTTGAGCTCAAAGACCAGTTATTCAAGCTGCGCTTTCAGAAATCTCTGGGCCAGCTGGATAACCCGATGAAGATCAGAAACATCAGAAGAGATATAGCCAGAATAAAAACTCTTTTAAAAGAATTTCAGAAAAAAGGGACGGAATAAAATATGGAAGCTAAACTGGAAAAAAGATTAACAACCAAAGTGAGTACGGTCATTGCTAAGAATTCCAGCAAGACCGTCAAGGTTCTGGTCGAACGCCTGGAGCGGCACCCGCTCTACAAGAAGACCATTAAGCGGAAAAGAGTCTTCATGGTTCATGATGAACACGAAAAATGCAAGGTCGGTGATGTGGTTCGGATCGTTGAAACCAGACCCATCAGCAAGCTCAAAAGATGGCGGGTGGCTGAAATCCTCGGTTTGGCTTCCAGAGAGATAGAAACTGAAAATGAGGGTGAACTAACATGATCCAGATGAGAACTATGCTCAAAGTGGCGGACAACTCCGGTGCTCGGAGGATTATGGCTATAACTCCTCTGGGTGGAGGTGTAGGCCGGGTAGCTTCTATTGGCGATGTTATTTCCGCCTCGGTCAAAGAAGCTGACCCGGACAGCAAGATTCAGAAGGGAAAAGTGGTCAGAGCCGTCATCGTTCGGACTAGAAAAGAAGTCCGGCGAAAAGATGGTTCTTACATCCGCTTCGATGATAACGCTGCAGTTATCATCGACAAATCTGGAGAGCCGGTTGGTACCCGTGTTTTCGGACCCGTGGGAAGAGAGCTCAGGGAGAAAAAATTCATGAAGATCATCTCGCTGGCTCCGGAGGTGCTGTGATGGCTAATTTTCCGTTAAAGAAGAATGATGTGGTTATTGTTCGCAGCGGTAAAGACCGGGGCAAGATCGGCAAGGTGTTGAAGGTTATTCCGGAAAAGAACAGAGTGGTAGTGGAAAAGGTAAATTTTGTTAAGGTCTTTGTCAGACCTGACCGCAGCCAAAATGTCCAGGGTGGGATTATGGAAAAAGAAGCCCCCATTCATGTCTCCAAGGTCATGCTTTATTGTGAAGATTGCGGACGCGGTGTCCGGGTTAAACATAAGGTTCTTGAGGACGGGACCAAAATCAGAGTCTGTGCCAGGTGTCAGACTAATTTAGAAAAGTCCTGAGAGGTTGAAAGATGAGTAGGCTGTTAGAACGTTATAAAAAGGAAATAATCAAGGAGCTTCAGGAAGAACTGGGGATTGATAATCCAATGGCTGTTCCCCGACTGGAGAAGATAGTCATCAATATGGGCGTTGGTGACGCCATTCAGAACATCAAGTTGCTGGATACGGCCAAGGTTGAGCTGAGCCTGATCACCGGTCAGTACCCGGCAGTCGGTCGGGCTAAAAAATCCATTTCAGCTTTTAAGCTGAGAAAAGGACAGCCGATTGCCTGCTATGTTACTCTGAGAAAAAAAAGAATGTACGAATTCTTCGACCGGCTGGTCAACATCGTTCTGCCTCGAGTCAGAGATTTCCGTGGAGTTTCACCTCATTCCTTTGATGGCCGGGGCAATTATACTCTCGGGCTGAAAGACCAGCTGGTGTTTCCAGAAATAGATTACACCAAAGTAGAAAGGCCGAGAGGTATGAACATCACCATCGTAACTACGGCCAGAAACGATAAGGAAGCGTATGCCCTGTTGAAAAAGCTGGGCATGCCATTCCGTGAATCTTGAAGAAAGGAAGGTCAAAGTGGCGACTATAGCTAAAATAGTTAAAGATCAGAAAAAACCCAAGTTTTCCGTCCGGCACCGGAACAGATGCCGGATTTGCGGAAGACCCAGGGGTTATTACCGTAAATTTGACCTGTGTCGTCTTTGCTTGAGAGAATTAGCGTTGAAGGGAGAAATCCCGGGAATAATCAAAGCTTCCTGGTAAATTTCTTCGAAAGGATGGAGTCATGAGTCTGACAGATCCGATTGCTGATATGTTAACAAGAATCAGGAATGCCGTCAGGGCAAAAAAGAAGGAAGTTAACATTCCTTCTTCAAAATTGAAAATCGAGATTGCCCGTATTCTTAAAGAAGAAGGATACATTAAGAGCTATAAAGTGATTGAGGACAACAAGCAAGGTGTGCTGAATATCACCTTGAAATATACCGATGATAACCAAAGTGCTATCACCGGGCTTCGCCGGGTGAGTAAGCCGGGTTGCCGGATTTATTGTACCAAGGACTCAATACCCAAAGTGCTCGATGGTCTGGGAGTAGTAATCATTTCCACTTCCCGGGGGATTCTGACCGGCAAGCAGTGCGAAGAGCTGGGCCTGGGCGGCGAAGTTCTGTGTGAAATCTGGTAAAACGGAAGGGTGAGGTAAGAACATGTCGAGAGTTGGTAAGAAACCGATTGAAATACCGAAGGGTGTGAAGATAACCATTCACCCCGATCGGATTGAGTTTGAAGGCAAACTCGGAAAACTGACTTCTCCCCTTTACCCAGGAATTAAAGCCACGGTGGAAGGCAATCAGCTGATTCTGACCAGAGAAAATGAAGAGCAGAAAACCAGGCAATTCCACGGTCTCTGTCGGGCTCTGGCTAACAATGCCGTCATCGGGGTGACCCAGGGCTTCAGCAAGCAGTTAGAGATTACCGGTGTTGGTTACAGAGCCAAGGTTGAGAAGAACAAGCTGGAGCTCAACGTTGGCTATTCCCGGCCGATCATCTATGAAATTCCAGAAGGTATAGAAATCATCGCCGAAAAGCCGACTCTCTTGACGGTGCGCGGGATTGACAAGCAGAAAGTTGGACAGGTGGCTGACACCATCAAGAGGTTCCGTCGGCCGGATCCGTATAAACAGAAAGGCATTCGCCTGGTCGGTGAAGTTCTAATCAAGAAAGAAAGAAAAGCGGGGGTGGCCGGTGCTTAAGTCAAAAGCTGAAATCAAAAAAGTTAGAAAACAAAGAATAAGAAAAAGAATCAGGAAAAAACTCAAGGGTACGCCAGAAAGACCCAGAGTTTTAGTGGTCAAGTCTAATAGGTATGTTTATGCCCAGGTCATTGATGACCTGGCGGGGCGTGTTATTACTTCTGCCTCCACTCTGGAAAAAGAATTCAGAGAGAAAGTTAAGAATACCAAGAATAAAGAAGCCTGTGCACTTCTGGGTTCGATTCTGGCTAAGAGACTTAAAGAAAAGAATATCAACAAAATAGTCTTTGACCGTGGAATCTATCCTTACCACGGTCGGGTAAAGGTGTTAGCTGAGGCCCTCAGGGCAGAAGGTATTTCCTTTTAACCGATTAAGGAGGAATTGACGTGGAACACGAAGATTTCGAAAGGCTGGATGAGGTTGTCAGCTCTGAACTTGAATTGAAGGACCAGGTAATTTCAATCAGAAGAGTTACCAAGGTGGTCAAGGGCGGTAAAAACCTCAGTTTTTCAGCTCTGGTAGCCGTTGGCAACGAAAAAGGAAAAGTTGGTATCGGTCTGGGAAAAGCCAGAGAAGTCCCTCAGGCTATAGCCAAAGCAGTGGAAGATGCCAAGAAGAATATGATCGAGGTTCCTATTGCTGGGACAACCATTCCTCACCGGGTTAAAGGAGAATCGGATGCCGGAATCGTGGTTTTGAGACCAGCTTCTCGAGGAACTGGAGTCATTGCTGGCGGCGCGGTCCGAGTGATCCTGCAGCTGGCTGGAGTGAAGGATATTTTAACCAAGTCGATCAGAAGCAATAATCCGATCACTGTTGCCCATGCCACCATTGATGCTCTCAAAAAACTAAAAAGACCTGAAGAAGTTTCCAAAATCAGAGGCAAAGACAGCGAGCAAATTAAGCAATAGAGTGAGGCCAAAATGAGCAAAGAAAAATATTTGAAAATAAAACTTGTTCGCAGTCTCATCGGTCATCCCCAGAAACACCGCTTAGTGGCTTATGGCCTGGGATTGAGAAAGCTGAATTCTGAAGTCATCAGAAAAGATTGCCCTGAAATCCGGGGGATGGTCCGAAAGATTTCTCATTTGCTCAAGGTAGAGGAGATAGAACAGCCATGAACCTTAGTAAATTGAAACCAGCAGAAGGCGCAAAAAAGACTGATAAGAGAAGAGGCAGAGGCCCAGGTTCCGGTCTGGGCAAAACGGCCGGACGCGGCCATAAAGGACAGCTGGCCGGAGCCGGTTACAAGAGAAAATGGGGTTTTGAAGGCGGCCAGATGCCTCTGCACCGTCGGTTACCAAAGCGGGGCTTCCACAACAAGTTCAGAGTTGAATACACTGAAGTTAATCTGGACCGTCTGGACAAATTACCGGTAAACGAGATCGGACTCAAGGAAATGGTTGAATACCGGTTGATCCACAAAGAAACTGAACTGGTTAAAGTCCTGGGTAAAGGCAATATTTCTTCTCCTAAAATCATACAGGCTCATGCTTTTTCTCAATCGGCTCTGAAGAAGATTGAGGAAAGCGGAGGTAAAGCTATCATTATCGGGAAGGAATAATGTTAGAAAGTATCCGCAACATCTTCAGCATCCCTGATTTGAGGAAGAGGGTGATTTTTACCCTTCTTCTTCTGGCTGTTTACCGGATCGGAGCCCAGATACCAAATCCTGGAGTTAGTGCTACCGCTCTGGCCGAGTTCTGGCAGACCCAGCGTGGTTCGATTCTGGGATTTTACGACCTGTTCTCCGGAAGGGCTATGTCCAGGATGACCATCTTCGCTCTGGGCATCATGCCTTACATCAGCGCTTCAATCATCTTGCAGCTGTTAACCGTGGTCTGGCCGTATCTGGAACGGCTGTCCAAGGAAGGCGAGCTCGGAAGGAGGAAAATCACCCAATATACCCGGTATGGTACTTTGGTCATCTGCTTAATCCAGTCTTTCGGGATTTCCATCTTCTTAGAGAATTTGACCAGCCCGACCGGTGCCAAGATTGTGCCTAGTCCTGGCTGGGGTTTTCGATTGCTGACTATGCTTACCCTGACCACGGGTACCACTTTTATCATGTGGTTAGGCGAACAAATTTCAGAAAGGGGAATTGGTAACGGAATTTCTCTTATCATCTTTGCCGGAATCGTAGTCGGACTGCCCAGCGGGATAAATAGTCTAATCAATGGATTGAGAACTGGAAATCTTGACCCATTACGTATTATTTTTCTTGTAATTTTAATGCTGGCAGTTATCGCCTTCATCATATATGTGGAGAGAGGCCAGAGAAGAATACCGATTTCTTATGCCAAGAGAGTTATCGGTAGAAAAGTTTACGGTGGACAGAGCACTCATCTGCCGCTGCGAGTCAATACCGGTGGAGTTATCCCGATAATTTTTGCGGCTTCAATCATTACTATTCCTTCTACTCTGGCCAATCTGTTCAAAGCTCCGATTTTCCAGACTATTGCCAGACAGTTCGGGCTGGGAATGCCGCTTTATAATCTTTTGTACGTCGCTTCCATCATCTTCTTCACCTATTTTTATGTATCAATCATTTTTAACCCGAACGATGTGGCAGATAACCTAAGAAAATATGGTGGCTTTATTCCTGGAATCCGACCAGGGAAAAACACTGCTGATTATATCGATGAAGTTTTGAGCCGGATCACCCTGGTTGGTGCACTCTATTTGGCAGCTATCGCTATCCTGCCTGAATTCTTAATGACCGGCTTCAAAGTAGGAGCTCTGCCCTGGATTGGAGGTTTTCTGGAGGCTAACCTGCCGAAATGGTTTACCCAGGGCTTGAACGTTGACTTTTATTTCGGAGGTACCTCCATCTTGATTGTGGTCGGCGTGGCCATGGATACTCTCCAGCAGATAGAAGCTCAGCTGGTTATGCGCCATTACGATGGCTTCATGAGGCATGGTCGACTCAGAGGGAGAAGGGGATGAGGGTGATTCTCTTAGGGCCTGCCGGGAGCGGCAAGGGAACTCAAGCTGATTTAATTCAGAAAAACTACGGGTTCCCCAAAATTTCTACTGGCGATTTACTTAGAAAGGCTGTCCAGGAAGGAACTGAACTGGGAAAAAAGGTACACCAAGAGATGAAAGCGGGTAAGCTGGTAGCCGATGATATTGTCCTGGAGCTGGTCAAGGAAAGAATTTCTGCCCCTGACTGCCGGACAGGGTATGTTCTGGATGGATTTCCCCGCAATCTCAATCAGGCCCTGCTGCTCGAGAAAATAGAAAACCACCGTCTGGAAACAGTCTTTGAGATTCTGATTACCGAAGAAGAAATATTGCGAAGACTTTCCGGCAGGAGAGTTTGCCTTCAGTGCGGAGCTGTGTATAATATTAATAACAATAAACCGAAAGTTGACGGTGTTTGTGATATCTGTGGCTCGCCGCTGGTCATAAGAGAAGACGATAAACCTGAAGTTATCAAGGAAAGATTTAGAATATATGTAGAGACTACCAAGCCGCTGGTTGAACATTATTCCAGAAAAAAGGTGCTGTTTCAGGTTGATGGACAGAATTCAGTTGAAGTTATTTTTAAAGCCATTAAATCGATAATCGACAGAAGAATTTCTGGTGCTCAGGGAGTTTCGAACTGAGGATGATTATCTATAAATCAGAAGCAGAAATTGAGATGATGAGAAAAAGCAGTCAAATTGTGGCCAAAGTTCTATCTGAACTGAAAGAACTGGTGAAGCCTGGAGTAGAAACCAGAGAACTCGACATCTATGCCGAAAACCGGGCCAGAGAGCTGGGAGCTGTGCCAGCCTTTAAAGGCTATCGTGGCTATCCGGCTTCTCTGTGTGTTTCGATAAACGAAGAAATCGTTCATGGAATTCCATCCAGCCGGAAGTTGAAAGAAGGAGATATAGTCAGCCTGGATTTTGGAGTGGTCTATCAGGGATATTATGGAGATGCGGCCATCACTTTGCCGGTCGGTCAGGTTTCTGACCTGGCCAGAAAGTTGATTGAAGTGGCTGAGCGGTCTTTCTATCGGGGTCTTGAGCAGATGAAAGAGGGAAACAGGTTATCAGATATTTCAGCGGCCATTCAAGCTGAAGTGGAGAAAGCTGGTTTTTCGGTAATCCGGGCTTTTGTCGGTCATGGTATCGGCCGGAGCTTACATGAAGAACCCCAGGTGCCCAACTTTGGATTGCCCGGACATGGACCCAGGATAAAACCAGGCTTGACTCTGGCCATAGAACCGATGATTGCTGCTGGACACTGGGAAGTTGAAGTGCTGGATGATGGCTGGACAGCGGTTACTCAAGATAGAAGTTTAGCTGCCCACTATGAGCATACAGTGGCTTTGACCGATAACGGTGTGGAAATTCTGACGCTCGACCAGGATTCATCAATGATTTCAGCTGTCGGGGGAAGGGTCAATGCCTAAGCAGGATGTTTTCGAGATTGAAGGTGTTGTGTTGGAAACCTTGCCTAATGCTATGTTCAAAGTGGAGCTGGCTAACAAACATATTATCCTGGCCCATATCTCGGGAAGGATGAGAAAAAATTTTATTCGCATTCTTCCTGGGGATAGGGTCTTGGTGGAAATATCGCCTTATGATTTGACTAAAGGGCGTATCACTTACAGGTTTAAGTGAGGTGCAAAATGAAGGTCAGAGCATCAGTCAAGAGGATGTGCCGGAATTGCAAAATAGTCCGGAGAAAAGGGGTAGTCAGAGTAATCTGTTCTAACCCCAAACATAAACAAAGACAAGGATAAAAGAGGAGACCATGGCAAGAATAGCAGGTATTACACTACCGCCAGAAAAAAGGATTGAGATCGGCTTAACCTACATCTACGGAATCGGAAGGTCTAAGGCCAACAAGATTTTGGAAGAAGCAAAGATTGATAAGAACAAGAAGGTTAAGGAACTGACTGAAGACGAGATCAACAAGATTCGTCAGATCATCGAGAAGAGAGAGAAGATTGAAGGTGAGCTCCGGAAAGAAGTGGCCATGAACATCAAGCGGCTGATCGACATTGGCTGCTATCGGGGAATGCGGCATAAGAGGAACCTTCCGGTTCGTGGACAGAGGACCAGGACCAATGCCCGGACCAGAAAAGGGCCGCGTGGTCATACCATCAAGAAACTCAAAGAAAAGAAAGCTTAGAATGAGGGAGAAAGCACATGCCCAAAGCCAAGACTAAGAAGAAAAAGGTTAAAAAGGAAGTTACCTACGGGGTAGCTCATATTCAGTCAACCTTTAACAATACTATCATTACCATCACCGACCAGCAGGGCAACACCATCTGCTGGGCCAGTTCAGGTACTTCCGGATTTAAGGGTGCCAGAAAAGGTACTCCGTTTGCTGCTCAGCTGGCAGCTAAGGAAGCAGCCAGTAAAGCCAAGGAATATGGTGTCCGTTATGTTGATGTCAGGGTGAAGGGCCCGGGAGCCGGCCGGGAATCTTCGATCCGGGCTCTCCAGGCTGCGGGCCTGGAAATCAAATCAATCAGAGATGTGACTCCTATTCCCCATAACGGCTGCCGGGTGAGAAGAAGAAGAAGAGTCTAAGAGAATGAGGATTAAAGGAGATTAACCATGGCCAGGTATCAAAAGCCAGATTGTCGGTTGTGCCGAACAGAAAGAACTAAGCTTTTTCTTAAAGGCAATAAATGTCTGACCGATAAATGCCCGTTAGAAAGACGTCCTTTTGCTCCGGGTCAACACGGTCGGATGCGCAAAAGAGTTTTGGGATATGCCTTACAGCTCAGAGAAAAGCAGAAACTTAAAAGATATTATGGCATGTCTGAAAGACAGTTCCGGTTGTTCTTCAAACGGGCTGAAAGACAGAAAGGCGTTACCGGCGAAAATCTGCTGGTGATGCTCGAGAGAAGGTTGGACAATGTGGTTTATATGCTGGGTTTTGCTCTCTCCAGGTCTCACGCCCGCCAGATGATTACTCACGGACATATTCGGGTGAACGACAAGAAAGTCACTATTCCTTCCTATCTGGTTAAAGAAGGAGATGTCATCAGCCTGAAAGAAAGGTCAGCTCAGAACGAGAATTTCAAAGCTGTGATTGAGGCTAATAAAACCAGGACAGTTCCTGGCTGGCTTCAGGTTGACTGGGATAATTTACAGGGCAAAGTGGCTTCGCTGCCAACAAGACAGGATATTACCATTCCTGTGGAAGAGCATCTGGTGGTTGAGCTTTATTCAAAATAATAAGGAAGGTTGCTGGATAATTGCCTTCCTTAAAAGGAGGAACCATGACTGAACTTGGTTTCCAAAGGCCAAGATACTTAGAATGCGATTATGAAACTTTAACCGATACCTACGGTCGATTTCAGGCACAGCCCTTCGAGAGAGGCTACGGTATTACCATCGGCAATTCACTCCGAAGGATTTTACTCTCATCCATAACTGGAGCGGCCATAACTGCAGTCAGGATTTCTGGAGTCCTGCATGAGTTTTCCACAATTCCTGGAGTGGTAGAAGATGTAACTCACATCATTCTCAACCTGAAAACCATCCCTTTGAAATTGAAAGTTAATGAACCCAGACGGATGACTCTTAAAGCAGTCGGTCCGGCTGAAGTCAAGTCGGGTGATATCGTTCATGACTCTGATATCGAGATCCTTGACCCGAACATTCATATTGCCACTCTTGATGTCGACGGCAAACTGGAAATGGAAATGGTGGTCAAGAATAATCGTGGCTATGTGACTGCTGACCAGAATTTTGATAGTGACTTGAGTGTTGACTTTATTCCGCTGGATTCCTCTCATTCGCCGATTCTTAAAGTTAACTATACGGTTGAGCCAGCTCGAGTCGGGAAAAGAATTGATTATGAGAGCCTGACTTTGGAAATCTGGACTAACGGGGCTATCAGACCGACTGATGCCTTATCCCAGGCCGCCAAGATAATGAGGGACCACCTGAGCATTTTTCTCAATATTGTCGATGAGCCTCTGGAAAAAGAAGCCATGGTTCCCAAAAAAGAGATCCCTTATATAGATAAGATTGAGGTGCTGGCCAATACCATCGACCATCTGGAGCTTTCAGTTAGAGCCAATAACTGTCTGAGAGCTGCCGGCATCAGCTATGTTTACGAACTTGTTCAGAAAACTGAGGAAGAACTTCTGCGAACCAAAAATTTTGGTCGCAAATCTCTGCTGGAAATCAAGGAAACCTTAGCCAATCTCGGGCTTGGTCTGAACCTTGAACTCCATCCGAAACTGCTTGAACAGATTCAAGCTGTGATAAAAGAGAGCAAGAGTGATAAGGAGCTTGAAGCATGAGGCACCAGGTCAAACGCTACCAATTAAGACGTAATACTGCCCATCGTCGGGCTTTACTCAGGAATCTGGTTACTTCTCTTTTAGAGAAGGAAAGAATCAGAACCACCTTAGCCAAAGCCAAAGCGGCCAGACCAGTGGCGGAAAAAATGATCACTTTGGGCAAAAGAAACACTCTGGCTGCCAGACGGCAAGCTCTGGCCTACATCATCAAAGAATCAGTGGTCCAGAAGCTGTTTGATGAACTGGGTCCAAGGTTCAAAGAGCGTCCAGGTGGCTACACCCGGATTGTCAAACTCGGTACCCGTGCTGGCGATGGGGCTCAGATGGCCATGCTGGAACTCCTGGGAGCCGAATATAAAAAGAAGACTAAGAAAAAAGAAAAAGGTAAAGAAAGCAAGTAAGCTTTTAGCTTATAAGAGTTGAGTTTTCTATTTGCTCATTGAGAGTTATAATCCTCCACGTTACCCATTTTAAAAGCCGGAAGAGCCGTTAGAATTAATCATTGGCCGAACTTCAGGATTTGGGCCGCCGGCAACCCTGATACAATTTCTGCCAGTATTCGTCATAAAGATTAGAAATCTGAACTACCGGTCGGTCATGAGTAGTGGCGTGAATGAACTCCTTATCGCTGATCATCATTCCCACATGAGTGATACTGTTTTTACCGAAGAACACCAGGTCTCCGGCTTTTTCCTGGCCCTTGGGTACTTCCATCAGACCGGATTTACTAAACTGGATATCGGCATCGCGCAGAATTTCCACTCCGCTCAGCCGATAAATCAGCTGGACAAAGCCAGAGCAATCCAGACCTAAGGGACTGGTGCCACCCCAGAAATAGGGCAACCCGAGAAACCTTTTAGCCAGAGCCACCATCTGGTCAGGATTTAATCTTGGTCTTCTAAAAGGAGCCTGTTTGATCTGGCCATCGCCGACCTGGATGTAACCTTTATGTCCGCAGGGTAAAGTCACTTCTCCCCAGCGCTCCTCATATTTTCCGATTTCCAGAACGGTGCTGATAGGGGCCATAAGAAGAGGTTTTTGCTTGGTGACATCGGGCGTAGAATAGATATAAGCAAAAAGGCTGGTTATTTCGATAACCTGTCCTTCTGAAGCGTAGGGTTTTTCGCCCTCTTTATACACGCGGACTGCCCGGCCATCTATCCAGCCTTGGTAGGTATCCGGTGTTTCGATGTAATACCAGTCGTTTTGTTGGTCATCTTTCTGGGTCTGTAATATCTTGACTGTGGTCCCCAGAAGAGCCTGACTAACCACATCTACCTGGTGGCTGGGTTTGGAGTACATGTTTTCCACAGACTTGGTTACGACTCCCAGACGTATATTTTCCTGGGAAAAAACACTGGCTGTTAGAAACATAATCATGATTGCTGAGCCTAAGAAAAAGGCTATCCTTTTCATTGAAACCTCCCTTTAAAATTATATTAGAAAATCAAAACAAATAGAAAAGATATTCTTTTTTTGGTTGGAAAAAATCGGGTTGATTTTATATACTTAAATTTCCAGGAGGCGACCATGAAGCGAAAAGATTTTTTTAAAGCCACCGGAGCCCTGGTAGCTTCTTCCTTGCTTTTCGGCTGCCAGTCTAAGGTGAAAAAAGAAGAATCTATCAGCCGGGGCAAGGTCAAAGTCAGTACCAGAATTTATGAGCTTCATCTCCGCCAGGCCTGGACGCTGTCCCGGGGAACCTGGACGACAAGACGTAATGTCCTGGTCAGGCTGGAGAAAGACGGAATAGTTGGTTATGGCGAGGCCGCACCCATTCCTCGCTACAACGAGAGCGCTGAAAGCAACCTGGCTTTTATCGAAAAAGCTTTACCTGTGCTGGAAAGGGACCTCTGGGAATATCAGGAAAGATGGCGGGAGCTGAATGAGTTAGCTCCAGGGGAGAATGCGGCCAAAGCTGCTCTGGACATGGCCATTCTGGACTGGATCGGCAAAAGCTTGAAAGTTCCACTCTATAAATTTTTTGGCCTGGACAAGAATAAAACCCTTTCCACTACCTTTTCTATAGGTATCGACGAAGTACCGGTCATGCAGAAAACAGCCATGGAAGCCAAAGATTTCAGAGTACTTAAAATCAAGGTTGGAACCAAGGATGATAAGAAAATCATCGAAGGGATAAGAGCAGTTACTGATCGACCGATAAGAGTTGATGCCAACGAAGGCTGGAAAACTAAGGAAGAAGCCTTAGAAATGATAAACTGGCTGGCTGACAAAGGAGTAGAGTTCGTCGAACAGCCGATGCCGGCGGCTAATCTGGATGATTACCGCTGGCTTAAAGAACGGGTGAAAATCCCGATCATTGCTGATGAAAGTGTGCATAAAAGCCATGATGTTCCGGCCTTAGCTTCGGCTTTTCACGGAATTAATGTCAAGTTGATGAAATGCGGGGGCCTTCAGGAAGCTCTGCGTCTGGTGGCTGTGGCCAGAGCTTTTGACCTGAAACTGATGATCGGTTGCATGATCGAAAGCTCTCTGGCCATTTCGGCTGCGGCCACCATCACTCCACTTTTTGATTATGCTGACCTCGACGGCAACCTGCTCGTTGACAATGATCCATTCCGGGGTGAACCACTGAAGGGCGACAAGTTATGCTTGTCTGAAAAGCCTGGCTGGGGGGCTGAGCCGATTATCCCTGATTGGTAAGCAGAATCACAGCCGAACTCATTTTTCTGAGATAATCCGGCCGTATTCGCTCGACCTCTCGAGACGGTCAAAATGGTTGAAGACCAGCCGACCTATTTTCCTGATGACCGCATTGCCATCAGCTTCAGGGGAGAGATAGGTAGTCATAACGCAGATGAGATAAGGATGTTTTTTAAGGAAAACCACTCCCGAATCACACCGGACAGCTTCCAGTTCTCCAGGTTTGTCAGCCACAACAATACCTTCGGGCACCGCCTGCTGCAATGGACTATCTTTGGGAAGGGCTAAGATGTTGAAAAATTCCTGGCGGGAGGCGGGTAACAGAACTGAGCCTTTCCAAACTTTTTCCAGCAAAGTCATCATTTCCAATGG
Organism: Candidatus Aminicenantota bacterium; assembly: GCA_014360015.1. Taxonomy (GTDB): domain Bacteria; phylum Acidobacteriota; class Aminicenantia; order Aminicenantales; family Saccharicenantaceae; genus Saccharicenans. The sequence goes on from JACIYJ010000001.1 coordinate 239,675, forward strand.
TGTGGAAATATTTTCCCGGCCTTCTTCAGCCGCTTTGAGGTCCATCATTTTTCTTCTGAGTTTAGTCTGAGTCAGGCCAAGAGAAATCAATCTATCATTAACTGCTTTCATCCCGACCCGGTCGATAAGGATGTTGGTGGCGGTGTTATCAGATAGCACTACCATTAGGATACAGAGGTCTTTTATCGAAATTCTTAATGAAGGATTTCCCAGGAAAGCTAAGATGGGGCCACCCCCGACTTTAACTTCTGGAGTCAGGTTTATGAATTCGTCCAGTTTGAGCCTTCCTTCTTCCGCCTGTTTCAGGACTTCGAGCAGAATGGTAATTTTGATGGAGCTGGCCTGAGGAAAGACTTCGTTTTCATTCAGGAAAAAGGTTTTGCCGGTAGACAGGTCTTTAATGGCTATTCCCAATATTCCATCAAGAGAATCACTGATTGACCTTAACTGGGCGGTAAGCTGGTTTTCCAGGAGGCTGATTTTATTGTCGGCCCGGCCAGGCAGGTTGAATAAAAAAAGAATGGCGATTAAAAATATAGGCCAGAATAATAGCTTACTCGACTGCTCTCTCATTTTGCCCTCCTTGAATTGGGTAGTTATCGTTTTAATCGAGTTTTATAGTCAGTTTTTGACCGACACTCAGAGTATCACTCTCCAGTCCATTATCTTTTCTTATTTTTTCCACACTCACTCCGTAGGTTCTGGAAATCTGAAAGAGGGTATCGCCCGGCTTGACCACGTAGTTAATAATTTTACCGGACCCAAAACTACTGGTTGAATTGGCTTGAGTCTGATTTCCATCATTGTCACCGACGGCCAATCCCTGAACCCGTCCAGGGATTTTCAGCTTCTGACCGGGATAAATCAGAGTTGAGCTTTTGAGGTTATTGAGCCGGACAATAGCCTTGACTGAGGTACGGTAACGGCGGGCGATTAATCCTAGGGTTTCTCCTTTTTTAACCGTATGCCAGCCATAGACAGCGTCAGGAGGGATCCAGGTTGGCAGTTCGGTTAAGCAGGCTAAGGTTTTTTCCCCATAACCTACAGGTACTCGGAGTTCGTATTCATAATTGGGAGTTGAGTCATGTCTCAATTCAGGGTTGAGCAGACTGAGACTGTCAGGGCTCAGGCCCAGCCGGGAAGCAAGTAGGGATAATTTGACCGGCTTGTTCAGCTTAACTGTCTCAAAAGTTAAGGCCTGTTCTGGTTGAGGCAAATTAAAACCATATTTTTCAGGGTTTTCTATGATCAGCAGGGTGGCGATGAATCTCGGCACATACCTGGCAGTTTCATAGGGCAGGTTAGCAAAGAGGTCCCAGAAGTTATCCAGATAATCAATTTTCTGGGCCCGAATGACATTCTGAACTCGGAGTTCCCCGCAATTGTAAGAAGCGATGGCTGTTGTCCAGTCGCCGAAGAAATCGTGGAGTTCGGTCAGATACTTTATGGCTGCCCGGGTTGATTTAACCGGATCCATTCGTTCGTCGATGAATTTGTCGCGTTTAAGGCCGTAACGGTATCCGGTTGAGGCAATGAACTGCCAGAGCCCTAAGGCTCTGGCTCTGGACAGAGCTCTCGGTCTGAAGCCGCTTTCGATCAAGGGCAACCAGGATAGCTCTTCTGGCAGGCCAGCTTTTTTCAATTCCTCAACAATCATCGGTCGATAGAGGCCTGATCTCTGATAAGCTTCTTCAAAGAACTTTCTTTCTACTGTCTGAAACGATTTAATTTCTGCCTGGACCCAGCTGTTTTCTACAAGAGGTATGGTCTTATGATTGGTGCTGGGTGGTGGCAGACGGAAGGCATAGACCTGCTGGATTTTTTGAGCCAGCAAGATTCTCAGATCATGTTTTTCTTGATACAGAGGAGATTCTGGAGAAGCTTCAATCTTCAACAGGGCAGCGTAGGCCTGGTCGAGGAAAGCCAGGGCCTGGTCCAGCTCTCCTTTTTCCAGAGCTGCCTGGGCTTCCTGATAAAGGGAATAGACTTCTTCAGCTGGTGCGCCGTTCTCTTGTGGTTCAGATTCAGCGGCTTTGATCTCCTGCTCCTGACTGGTTTCGGACGCAGTGGCAAAAGACCTGGTTGAATCCTGATGGCTGGCTTTATCCTGATGGCTAAGGGCATCGGTCTTTTCAGCAGCTTCGGTTGTTGTCTGAGGCGGTGTTTGTTTGACCGGAGAATTTTTTTTGGGTGAGGTACAGCTCAAATTAAGAATGATTATCAGAGCTGAAAGAAAAAGACTTAAAAGAGAATATCGATAACTCATAGCACACTCTCTCATTCCTAAGTTTATAACATCAAATAACTTATTAATCAATCTTAGAACTGATTTTTACCGGATTGATCAATGCTTCTGATGCCATTTCCAGGCAGTTTCAATGATCTCTTCCAGCTCGGAAAATTCTCTTTGCCAACCGAGCCAGCTTTCGGCCTTCTGACTCGAAGCCAAGAGAACCGGAACATCACCCTGGCGCCTTGGCCCGAATTTCAGGTTAACTTTTTTCCCGGTTACTTTTTCCACTGCTTTGACGACTTCTAGGACTGAATAACCCCGGCTGGAACCAAGATTGATGGCCTGGCTTTGGTTTTCAGCCGTTAGCCTTTCTAAGGCCAGAACATGAGCCCGGGCCAGGTCGGTGACATGGATATAATCTCTGATGGCTGTGCCATCCGGAGTGGGGAAGTCATTGCCAAAAACCTGAAAATTATCTTTTTTTCCCAGAAGATGGAGCAGAATGCTGGGGATGAGGTGAGTTTCCGGGTCGTGCATTTCTCCTATCTGTCCATCAGGGTCAGCTCCAGCCGCGTTAAAATATCTGAGGGAGACATATTTCAGCCCATAGGCCCGGTCATAATCTTGAAGAATTCTTTCAACCATGAACTTGGTTGTTCCATAAGGGTTAATCGGGTTCAGAGGATGGTCTTCTTCCAGTGGAATTCTCTGGGGAATTCCATAGACAGCAGCACTCGATGAAAAAATAAAGTATTTTATCCCGAACTTGAGCATGGTTTCCAACAGGTTGAGACTGGTTATCAGGTTGTGGAGATAGTATTTTTGGGGGTTGGTGTATGATTCGCCTACCTGGATCAAAGCGGCAAAATGGAGAACAGCTTCGATCTTATGATTTTCAAAGGCAGCTTTAATCTCTTCCTTTGACCTGAGGTCTCCGTGGATAACCTCTCCACCACAAACCAGCTCCTTACGTCCAGAGCTGAAATTATCGAAAATGATTATTTCATGGCCTTTTTTCAATAACTCTTTGACTGTATGAGAGCCGATATAACCAGCTCCCCCAGTTACCAGAACTTTCACCGGTGTTTCTCCTCTATTAATTTTTTAGCCAGTTTGAGCCCCTGGGCTTTGGTTTCGAAATGGTTATCCAGTTGAAGTCGGTAAAGTCTTTTAAGGATTTTGCCCATCTCTGGCCCTGGCGCAACTCCCAGTTTGATGAGGTCCCTGCCCATGATCAGGGGTTTGATAGTTTCTTTGTTTATCTTCAGTTCTTCAAATTTCTTAAGCAGCCAGACGGCCTGGCGGTCAAGCTGAGTAATCAGCTGTTTTTTCCGTCCGGCCCGGTCAGCAGCATCTAGAAAGATTAAAAGCTCAATTTCTCCTTTAACGTCCGCCGCCAGTCGGTTAAAAGCCTTCTTGGTCACAGCTTTTCGGTTCAGCCAGATTTCAGAAGCTCGATGGTGGTTTCTAATAAGCATGGGAACAATTGTCCTCAGATTGTAGCCGTTCCAGGAAAAAATTTTCTGTCGAGCAAAAGCCTTTTTGACTATTTTTTCGCTGAGCAGATCGTGGCCGTTGTTGGTTATGACCAGTCTATCTTTCTTATACTCCCAGTTAGCAGTAGCCGGTTTGCCAGTGTCGTGATAAAGAGCGGCCAGGAGTAAGGCTAATTTTTTAGTCTGCTCCAGACCGGTGATTTCACCTATAGCCTTAGCCTGATCCACAGACAGAAGGGTATGGGCCCAGACCGTATGATGGCCGTATTCGTCTTTTTCTGGATGAAAAACAGAATCCTGAATTGACAGGCTACAACGATAAAGCTCAGGAAACAGCTGCTTCAAAACATTCAGTTTGAGCATCTCCTGAAGTCCGCGAGAGGGTCGGCGGGAGAGAAGAAGAATCTTGAACAGCTCTTCGTTGACTCTTTCCACACTCAAACCACTCAGATCGATTTCTTTAGCTGTGAGATAGATTTCTGGGTCGATGGTAAATTCCAGAACCGAAGCGAATCTGGCAGCTCTGAGTACCCGCAGGGGGTCATCAGGAAAGGCCTTGGGGTTAGTTATCCGGATGATTTTCTTTTCGATATCTTCGCTCCCGTTAAAAGGGTCGATGACTGTTCCATCCGCAAGCCTCAGGGCCAGGCTGTTGCAGCGAAAATCCCGTCTCTCCAGGTCTTTCTCCAGAGGCAGATAAGGGTCGGCCTGAATTATAAAATCTTTATGGCCACGTTGCTGGCTTTCAGTTACTTCCTTAGGTTCATCTTTCCGGGGCAGGGCGATATCGTAAGTTCGGCCATCGATGGTAAATTTGATAACTCCGAAGCTTCTGCCGACCAGGTCAACTTTTCCATGAGGTTTCAGTTTTTCGATTATCTCTTCCAGGGGATGTCCCTGAACCAGAAGGTCAACTTCTTCTGAAGGGATTCCCCGCAGATTGTCCCGGACAAAGCCGCCGACGGCATAGACGTCGTTGCCAAAAAGATGGACAAACAGCTCCCGGTGCTTGAAATCAGCTCGCAGTTTCTTCATCAAAGGTATTTTACTTATTTTTTCGGCTGTTTGAAGACCCGCAGGCCGATGTATTCAGAAGTCGGGGGAGCATAGGCTTCTTTAGCTTTAGCTCGGTGGAGAGCACTAAGTCCGAGAACTTTGCCCTGGCCGTTGCTATCGACTGCCCATTCAGCCACGTTGCCCCCGAGACCGAAGATCAAGCTGTCGCTGGCCGGAGAAAATCTATCAACAGGCAGAAGGAGCGGGGCTCGGCCTTTCAGCCGGGAAATAGCTTCCATAAGCAACTTAGCATCGTCGAAGTTCACCGGATAGCCGGCCCAGTAATCTAAGGTGTTGTCATCACCGGAAGCCAGGCTGAACAGCTTCTGAGCTTCTTCGGTTGAAGGTAGCCTGTAATTTTCACCAGTCAGCTGGCTCAGCCACTGAACATATTTTTTAGCCTGGTCGAAGGTAATTCCACTGACGGGATAATTTTCTGTGCCGGGTTCAAACCGGTAGCCGGGGTCAAAAGCCTTCCACTGAGCTCTGGTGACTTCAAACCGGCCGACTTCCAGGTCCTGCCATTTGACTGTTTCCGGTATTAGCTTGCCTTTGACCAGCAGCCCATAATTCTGTCCGGAGCGAGCGAATTTCTGAGCTTTGAGGGCGAGATCTAAGGGCGAGCCCTCTTTCAGGGCTTCGTTTTTCGGGGTAAGAGTCTTGAAAAAGTATTTATCAAACCAAGCCAGCTCTTCTTCCATCTTGCGGCGCTGATGAGAAAGTTTTCTCAAACCATGTGGCTCACCTGGGAAGATGATAAATCGGACAGGGGCCTGACCCAACTGCTGGAGGACCCGATAATGTTCCATTCCCTGACCGAAAGGAACGTTGGTATCTTCGGTGCCATGGAAAATTATGGTTGGGACTTTCATTTCTTTGAAATGGAAAAGGGGAGATTTCTGGATATAGTAATCAGGTCTATCCCAAGGTGCTCCCAGGAAATAGTAATTATCGAAACTGACACCAAAGGCACAGGTCCCATAATCACTTATCCAGTCCACATCAGCTGCTCCGATTCCAGCTACTTTGAAACGCTTGGTCCAGACCGCCAAGCCAATACTCAGAATTCCTCCGTTTGACCAGCCCATAGTCCCGAGTTTTTCCGGATCTACCAGACCCTTGGAGACCAGATAATCAATGCCTTTCAGCATATCTTCTATTTCGTATTCATAGTAGTGTCCTTTGATCGATTCCACAAATTTCTGTCCGTAACCGATTGAACCGTGGTAGTTAGGCATCAGCACAAAGCAACCTTTTTGAGCTAAAATGTTTGGATAGTAGGCATACGATTCTTCAAAAGAATCCATATCTATTCCGGTCGGTCCGCCATGAATGTTCAGGAAAAGTGGGTATTTTTTGCCCGGCTGGTAATCATGGGGATAATAAAGAATACCTTCGACTTCTTCATCTAAGGCTCCTTTCCATTTGATAACCTCGGTCCGGGCCATTTTTTTATTCTTCAGATGAGTGTTGATTTCGGCGAATTGTTTTTCGGTGATCAGCTTATTCTTCTCCAGCCGACCATAATACCATTGAACTGGAACCGAAGCTGTGGTGTAGCTATAGACCAGCCGATCGCCGTTCTCCTGAAGAATCAGGTTAAAGACATGGGGATAGTGCTGGCCTTCAAGTTCTTCGAAAGTGAATTCGTTTCCTCTTCGGTAATAACGTCTCCACTTAGGGATAGCGCCGTTAGCCAGAGAAGTTATGAAGCCATCATTTCGGACGATAAAACCCAGCTCCATTAGACCCCAGTCCCAGCTAAGATTGACTTCATAGTATTTGCCTGAATTAAGGTCGTAATAATAAAGAAAATCAGCTCCGGCGGTTTCATTGACCGGGTCGGAAGTTTTCATTACTGAAAAGTAAAAGCCCTGACTGTTCAAATCCCAATGAATTCTCTTTGGCTTGAAAAATGGGTCGGGAAAGATTTCCTGGCTGGATTTATCCTGAAGTTTGACCAGAAAAAACTTGGGTTTAACCTTTTTATCGACTTCATAGCTTAGACTCTGATTGTTCCTGGTTACCACCAACTTTTTATCCGGAGACAGATAAAAATTAGTGATCTGGTCTTGGTTTTCGGTTACCCGATGCCACACTTTCTCTTTGAGGCAGTAAATAAACAGCCTTTGCGGAATCAGATGTTCCTGGTCTTCATAGACTATTGAATCGTCCTTCTTTTCTTTTTCCTTTATTTCCCGCAAGGTTTTCGGTTCTCGGGCTAAAATTAGGAAATGGTCTTCGTCTATCCAGTCATAGTCTATCACCCCGAACTCTAAGTCGGTAATTTTCCAGGGTTCGCCGCCCCGCAGGTCGAGCAACCAGAGCTGGTTTCCTTTGGTTGCTTCTCTCTCTCCGCCCTCAGTAGCTTCTTTCCGATTGCTCAAAAAAGCAATCAAATTCCCGGAAGGTGACCACTTCGGTCGGCTTTCTGACGAGCTGCCTCTGGTCAGCTGGACGGTTTCACCGTTTCGATTGAAATAACTTAGGAATAAGTGAGAAATTCTTCCATCTTTTTCTTTATCCGGAACGTTTTTTACCCAGACGACCTTAGTGCCATCAGGTGAGATCTGAAAATCTGAAGCCCTCTCCTGATTAATCACATCATCTACAGTCCAAGAAGAATTCTGGCTTTTTTTCTCCTGGGACCAAAGAATTCCAGTGAAAAATAAAACTAAAATCAATCCCAGAAAGACCATAGATTTTGGCCAGGTTAACTTCTTCATGTCTCCTCCAGATTTCTCATTTTTGATTTATTTTAGAGTATATCCAATGCCGAAGAGATGTCCAGAAAAATTTTCAGGTGGCTTGTATTCTGAGTGGTTTTAAGGTATTTTAAGTTACCAACATTAAATCGAAAAAAAATGAAAACAAGAGTTTTAATTTCCCTCATCTTATTATCTTCAGGCTGGTTGGTTTCAGGTTTGGCTGCCAGGACTCCTGAAGCTTTGGCCAGAAAGGACTTGAAGATAAGCCTTCAGGATAAAAAAATCTCAGCTCTGAGTCCTTCCGGGTTAACCCTATCTTTTTTCTCTCAGATCGAAAACAGCTCGGAGAAAAAATATTCTCTGGTCTCTTATCAATACCAGGTTCTGGTTAACCAGAAGGAATATTTCAGACAGCAGATTTCCCTGGATCAACCCATAGACATTCTGCCTGATAAAGCCACCTCGATCAACTTTCCTGTAAAGATAAATTATCAGTACCTGAACCCGCTGCTGACAGAGGCCCAGAAACAGGCTTCCTGTCAGGTGTTGGGAGAGATGTTCTTTCAGGACGAGAAGAAAAAGACAGAGAGGGTGGTTTTTTATTTTCAGATGGACTTTCCCATTTTCAAATTTCCAGAAATTGACTTTTTGCCTCTTTCAGTGAAAGACTTAACTCTGGGTGGTGCTGATTTTTCTTTTAGATTCCAGCTTAAAAATGATAACCCGTATGACCTGTTGATTCAGAGAATCCAGCTGGAATTAAACCTGGAGGGCAGGACTATTTTTAAGGGAGAAGTTCCTGGAGATAAGACTCTATCAGCCGGACAGGCTAAAAATTTCTCTATCCCCTTGATGCTGGATTTTTTTGAGCTCGGTCGTGATCTCAGAGAAAGTTTGCAAGAAGAATCAACTCTCTTTACTCTAAAAGCCTGGTTTGAAGCTGATTCAGCCTGGGGATTACTCACTTTTTCCATCGAAAAGCAGGGCTCAGTAAAGAAAGAATTCAGCCGTTGATTAATCTTAAAAAATGGTTTCGGCGATAATCGTCACTTATAATCGCGCCGCCTTTCTCAAGGAAGCCATAGACTCGGTACTGGCCCAGACTTATTTTCAAAAAAATCCTGGTGACTGGGAGCTTCTGGTAATCGATGATGGCTCGACCGATGGCACCAGAGAGCTGGTAGAAAGCTATTGTCAACGGTCTGAGAATATCAGATATCATTACACTGAACACCGGGGAGTGAGCCCGGCGCGCAACCTCGGGCTGAACCTGGCTCAGGGTGAATTCATCGCTTTCCTTGACTCCGACGACCTCTGGCTGAAGGAGAAGATTCAGGTCCAGTTAAGTTATCTTAAAGCCTTTCCTGAAGCTATGTTCTGTCTGACTGAGGAAATCTGGATAAGACACGGCCGCCGCGTTAATCAGGCCAGAAAGCACCAGAAATATTCAGGCTGGGTTCTGGATAAAGTTCTGCCCCTATGCCTTCTGAGTCTGTCGTCCGCAATGTTCAGACGCCGGATGTTCGATGAGATCGGTCAATTTGACGAAAGCCTTCCGGTCTGTGAGGATTATGACCTGGGTATTAGAATAGCCCTCCGCTATCCCTATCATTTTCTCCCTTCGCCCCTCATCATTAAACGAGGTGGGCATCCGGATCAGCTATCTCGAAAATACTGGGGAATGGATAGATGGCGGATCCGGGCTTTGATAAAAGCCCTGGAATTGGAAGTCAATCCAGACCAGGAAAAATTAATCAAGCAGGAAATTCAAAAAAAATGTGAAGTTTTAATTTCTGGTTTTCTTAAGAGAGGGAAGACAGAAGAGGCAGAATATTATCTGAAAATAAAGGATAGATACCAGCCGGCATAAAAGCGCTAACAGGACCGGGCGGTTTTTTAGATAAGGTTTCTCTCCAATCAGCCTTTCAAATCTTTTCTAAAGCCCCTTTTTATAATTTTCTCGAGAAAATTTTATAGCCGTTAAACAGGGCCAGGGGTTCATAATTAATATCACTTAGAATTGACCATTTGAAGTCAATATTTAAACGGTATCTGCCTCCTCTTGCAGAAAGAACCTGGAATATTAGAACCAGTAGTTTAAGCCAATGGTCAGGGTATATCCACTCAGGTCGAATTTTTCAAAGCCTTCAAAGGCGTCACGAAAATTAGCCTTAAAAAATTGATAGCGCACACCCAGGTCTAAGGTCATCCGGTTACCGATGGGAACCATTACTCCGCCAAAGGCATTGTAGCCAAGAGAAATCCTGTTGGATTCATCACTGATCACATAATTAACGGGATAAACGGTGACCTCGCCCAGGTCAGGATCATTATAAATCCAGGGGTCAGAAAAATCTACCATATCTCCATGGATTCTAACTGACCAGAAATAAATTCCTGCTCCGCCACCAAAGTAAGGGACAAATCTAACCCGACGGCCAAGAGGAGTTACCTTAAGCGAGACCTGAATCGGAGTCTGAGAGACTTCAAAAGAATGAATAATCATATCACCGTCAGGATAATACTGGGCTGGAAAAGCAAAGTATTGATCGCTGACACTGAACATGGCCCAGTCCTTGTAGTAACCAGCTTTGTTGCGGTTGTAGAGGTCGAGCGAAAAGACCAGGCTCAGATTACGATTAAGAAAATATTCATAAGCCAGTCCCAGCATTCCACCTTGATAATCAGCTTTTTTCAGGGTCATGTTTTCAAATTCGATGTTCCACAGAGAATCAGGACCACCGCTGAATCTTGGGACGAAATACCCGTATCTGAAAGTGAAAATGTTAGCCGAAGCTGCAACCGGTATTAACAGCAAGCCAATAATCACCAGAGCAAAAAACTTTTTCATCTTTATAACCTCCTCACCGAACAATTATAGCAAATTATGTGCCAGCTTTGATACCAGAAATTCAGGGAAGCGAAAATCCAGTCTGTTTCTTTTTGGCGACACCTGTCCTTTTTTCGGCCTTGAAAGAATCGATGACTTCGGTTATTCTCTGGCTGAGTAAAATAAAGGAGTTGAGCTTGTCCTTAATCTTCAATCTCTCTCCAGCTGGCCTTGTCCAGGAAGAATATGACCTGATAGTGGATAAACTCCTTCAAGGTTGTTTAATCATTTATCCCACAGAGACTTTCTACGGGCTGGGTGGGGTGGCCAGTTCAGTGACGGTGGCTCAGAAAATCTTTGAACTTAAGGGCCGGGAAAGCGGCAAACCCCTGCCGTTTGTAGCTTCTGACCTGGACATGGTCCTGAGGCTGGTGGAAGAACCTTCGCCTCTATTTTTCCGACTGGTAGAACATTTCTGGCCCGGATCTTTGACCGTAGTTCTCAGAGCCAAAGACAAAGCTTTACCGGAAACGATTCTCGGTCCCAATGGGACAATTGCGGTTAGAATTCCACCTCTGGACTGGCTCAGGCAGATAATAAAAAAAATCGATTGCTTGCTGATTTCAACCAGTGCCAACTTCAGCGGTCAGCCTCCCCTTTCTTCTTTCCAGGAAGTTCTGGAGATTTTCAAAGGCAAAGTGGACGTCATCATTAATGGCGGCGAGACTCCTGGAGAAAAGCCTTCCACCATCATCGACCTGACTTCTCCTGAACCGGTCTGTTTGAGGGAAGGGAAGATCCCTCTTTCAGAAATCTGGAAAGTTCTGGTTGACGAATAGACTTAACTTTTTATTTCACTTTTGTTCCTGGCGGGATTTCCCGGTCGAAAAAGGGAATGATAGCCTTACCCTCAATTTCTGCGGCTAAGAGCATCCCCTGGGATTCAATTCCACGGATGACAGCCGGCTTAAGATTGGCAATGACGATGAACTCTTTGCCCACCAGTTCTTCGGGAGCGTAAGAATCAGCCACGCCGGCGATTATCTGCCTCTGTTCGCTTCCCAGGTCGATTTGTAACTTGAGCAATTTGTTGGTTCCTGGAACTCTTTCAGCGGTCAGAACTTTGGCCACCCTGAGGTCCATTTTTTTGAATTCATCATAGCTGATGTATTCCATCTTAGCCTCCAGTTTTGAAGCTTTATAGTCTTCGGTTTTTGGTTTTTCCATTTCACCAATGAATTCTTTAAGGTCAATTCGCGGGAAAAGGGCTTCCGGTCGATTGATTTTCTGGTCTGGCCGAAAATCATAGAAGTTGAGCTCGCTTGTCAGCACTTCTCCGGGCTTCTTTTGTTCTCCCAGAAAAGCCCAGATTTTTTCAGCTGTCTCCGGCATGACCGGATAGATCAGATAGCTGCTGGCCCGAACAGCGCAGACGGCCTGGTAGAGAATTCTGGCTAAACGGGGTCGAGTTTCGGGTATCTTAGCTAATTTCCAAGGCTCGCACTCAGCTAAATATTTGTTGACGGCATTGAGATAAGTCCAAATTTCTTCCAGGGCCCGGTTTATGGCATAGTCATCATAAAGAGCATAAACTCTGTCTCTGGTTTCTTCAAACAGACGGGCTAACTTCTTGTCTTCTTCTTTTTCCTGTCCAATTTCCTGAAGGCTTCCATTAAAATAATTAACGACCATGGTCAGGGTTCTCTGAACCAGATTGCCCAGGTCATTGGCCAGGTCTGAGTTTATGCGGTGAACAAAGCCCTCATGAGAAAAGCTCCCATCCTGGCCGATGGGAATTTCCCTCAGAAGAAAATAACGAAGCGGGTCAGGTCCGACTTTTTCCAAAATGAGATAAGGGTCAAGGACATTGCCCTTAGACTTGGACATCTTGGCTTCATCTTTCAACCACCAGCCGTGGCCGTAGACTGTTCTGGGCAACGGAAGGCCGGCGGCCATCAGAAAAGCTGGCCAGAAAATAGCATGAAATCTCAGAATGTCTTTACCGATGAGATGAACATCAGCCGGCCAGAAAGTCTGGAAAAGTTCTGTGTTCCAGTCATAGCCAACGCCAGTGACGTAGTTGTGCAGAGCATCAAACCAGACATAAATGGTATGCTTTGGGTCTCCAGGTACCGGAATGCCCCATTTGACTGTGGTTCTGGTGATGCTGAGGTCTTTTAATCCCTGACGAACGAAACTGACCACTTCATTCATCCTGGTCTGCGGCCGAACAAACTGCGGGTTAGCCTCATAAAAATCGAGAAGCGGCTTCTGGTAAGCTGACAGCCGGAAGAAATAACTTTCTTCCTCTAAGAGCACTGCCTTCCGTCCGCAATCAGGACAGATTTTATAACCTTCTGGTTGTAAAGGAACATCTTCAGACAAAAAATTTTCTTCAGAAACGCAGTACCAACCCTGATAGGTGCCTTTATAGATATCTCCTTTTTCCAGGAGCTTCTGGAATATTTTCTGGACTCCTTCTTCATGAAACTTCTCAGTGGTCCTAATGAAATAGTCGTAAGTGATGTTCAGTCGCTGCCATAGTTCTTTGAACCTGATCACCACCCGGTCAGCCAACTCCTTCGGAGTAATTCCTTTTTCCGTGGCCGTTTTCTCTATTTTCTGGCCATGCTCGTCAGTCCCGGTCAGGAAGAAAACCTTTTTACCTTTTAATCGCTGGTATCTGGCTAAGGCATCAGCGATGATAGTGGTGTAAGCATGACCAATATGAGGGATGTCATTGACATAATAGATAGGTGTGGTTACGTAAAAAGTTTTTTCAACTTTCTCTTCCACCTGGGTAACCTCCTCTAATTAACATCATAGCTTCAGTCCGGGTGGCTGGGTTGTTCCTAAATGAACCCCGGACTGCTGAAGTTACGGTAATTGCTTTTGGCTTTTTAATTCCGCGCATGGACATACACAGATGTTCGGCTTCAATAACCACCATAACGCCTAAGGGATTAAGAGTAGCGTTCAGGATATCAGCCACCTGTTTGGTCAAGCGTTCCTGAACCTGAAGTCTTCTGGCCAAAGTATCTACCAGCCTGGCTATTTTACTTAACCCGATTATCCGGCCTTCCTTGGGGATGTAAGCCACATGGGCTACACCAGCAAAGGGCAGCAGATGATGCTCACAGATCGAATAAAGTGGGATGTTTCGGATCAGCACCATCTCATCGTGTCGTTCATCCTGAAAAACCTCCAAATCTTCAGCTGGGTCAATATGAGTTCCACCCAGGATGTCTTCCATCATCCTGGCCACCCGGCCAGGAGTCCCTTTCAGACCGGGGCGTTCAGGGTCTTCACCGATGCCTTCCAGCACCAGCCTGATGCCGTCTTCGATTTTTTTCAAATCCATTTTTTTTGAATTTTTTTTCTTATTTTTGTTTCTGGACATTTTTTCCCCGTTAATAAATTTTTTTTATGGCTAAATTCATTATTTTTTTGAGCGGGAGCTGAAGTTTTTCTGAAGCTTTCAGGCAATCGTCGAATTCTGGCTGAATGTTGACTGGTTCCTCTCCGAGGTACGAAACCTTGACTCTGACTTTCTGGCCCTGAATCTGGATTTCTTTGACTTCGCGTCTGAGCACCCGTCTTTCTACAGGGAAATACCTCACGCCAATAGTGGTAGTCTCCCGAAAAACAGCTTCGATTAACTTGTCTATTTTATCAGTCTCAGCAATGAGGGTCAATTTAGTCCCCAGACGATTCTTCTTCATAACTACCGGAGTCAGATAAGCTTCCAGGGCCCCCAGGCTGAGAGCCTGGTTGATAAAATTTCCGAGGAGCTGGGGAGAAGAGTCGTCAATGGTGGCTTCGACCACCTGAATCTGTCTGGCTGGTTCAAACAATTTTTCCTCACCGTAAAAAGCCCGCAAGATGTTCGGGTGGAATTTGAGTTCTTTTTGTCCCAGTCCGCTGCCGACCTTTTCGTAAACGAGCTGTGGGCGTTTAGGCAGACATTTGCCCAGAGTAGTCAGGATGGCTGCACCGGTTGGGGTTAGCAATTCTGTTGGCTCTTCTGTGTTGTAAACCGGGATGCCTGTCATCAGTTCAGCCACCGCCGGCGGTGGAACCGGCAGCAATCCATGCTGGGTTTGGACGTAACCACTTCCCAGGTTTACCGGTGAGAAATAGATTGAATTGATCTCGAGTTTTTCCAGAAGCCAGCAACTGCCAACAATGTCCACCAGGGCATCGTCAGCTGCAGCTTCATGGAGATGAATCTGCTTAAGATTGGTGCCGTGAACACGACTTTCAGCCTGGAAAAGCCGCCTGAATATGGCTAAAGCTTTTTCTTTTACTTCTGGACTGAATTTTGACCTGGTGATAATTTGTTCGACGTCCAGAAAATTTCGCTCAATAGATACAGCCGATGTTAATACCTTAACCTTCAGTCCAGAAAAGCCTTTAGATTTGGCCTTTTTAACCTGAATATCAACGTTTAGTTTCAAACTATTGATGGCCTTTTTAAAATCTTCAACCGGAACTCCAAGAGAAAGCAGGGCAGCAAGAATCATATCGCCGCTGGCTCCGGCTGAACAGTCGAAGTAAACGTATTTCATTTTCACCTGCCCTGGGCAATTTTTATTAAAAGCATAATCGTTTCGCCGAAAAAAATCAAAGATGGATTCTGGTTTCATTCTGATAACTTCTTTCAGCACCTGTTTGCCGGCTTCATAACCGAACTCTTTGTTAATTCTCTTAAAATTATCCAGGTCAACCGAAAATTTTGTGGCTAAAACTTGACTAATCTGGCGAATAAATTATATATGAATAGCTTCAAGAGGTGAAAAAAGATGAAAAATCAGAAACTTCCAAAAGTCAAAATTGGTATCTTAGGAGGCACCGGCCTTTATCAGATCGAGGGCCTTCAGCATCTGACTCCGATTGACCTCGAGACTCCATTCGGCCAGCCTTCTGACACCTATTTTGTTGGAGAACTCGAAGGGACTAAAGTGGCTTTTTTAAGCCGCCACGGTCGCGGCCACCGTCTGTTGCCGGCTGAGGTCAATTACCGAGCCAACATTTACGGCTTTAAGCTGCTGGGTGTGGAAAAACTGATTTCAGTCAATTCGGTTGGCTCTCTGAAGGAAGAAATTAAACCCAGGGATATCGTGCTGGCTGACCAGTTCTTTGACCGGACTCGCCGCCAGAATACTTTTTTTGGCCAGGGTGTTGTGGCTCACATCAGCTTTGCCCAGCCGGTCTGTCCGGTCCTGTCGCAACATGTTTACCAGGTGGCCAAGGAGCTGGGTTTATCGGTTCATCTTGGTGGAACTTATGTCTGTATCGAAGGCCCGGCTTTTTCCACCAGGGCTGAATCCAACATCTATCGCCAGCTGGGAGCTGACGTTATCGGAATGACTGCCGCCACAGAAGCTAAACTGGCTCGAGAAGCTGAAATCTGTTATGTCACCATGAACCTGGTTACTGACTATGATGTCTGGAAAAGCGAAGAAGAATCAGTTAGTGTGGAATTGGTTCTGGAAAATCTCAAGCTTAATATTATCCACGCCAAAGAGATCATTAAAAGAGCCGTTTCTTCTATAAACAAGATTGAGGGACAACCTTGCGGCTGCCAGGAAGCTTTGAGAAATGCCATTGTCACCAGCCCCGAGGCTCAGAATCCTGAAACCAGAGAAAAATTATCACTGTTAATCGGGAAGTATATAAAATAAGGCAGGCAAAATTGAGTCTGGTAATAATCGGCTCAGTGGCTTTTGATACCATCGAAACGCCTTATGGCCGGCGTGAAAAAATTGTTGGTGGCTCGGCCACCTATGCCGCTCTGGCTGCCAGTTTTTTTACCAGACCACGTCTGGTCTCGGCGGTCGGTCGGGATTTTCCCAGAAAAATCTTAAATCTTCTTCGCTCCCGGGGAATCGACCTGGGAGGCCTGAAGATTAAAGCCGGGAAAACTTTCCACTGGCAGGGTGTTTACGATATAGATCCGAATAAACGAACCACTCTCAAAACCGAAATGAATGTCCTTCAGGATTTTAAGCCAATTTTGCCTGAAAGCTATCGTCGGGCTGAGATCGTCTTTCTGTCCAATCTTGATCCGGAGAACCACGATTTTATTCTGTCTCAGATGACCGGAGTCAGGCTGGTGGCCATGGATACCATCCGTTTCTGGATTGAGACCAAACCTGAAGCTATACTGAAAGCGATTCAGAAGGTGGATATTCTATTTGCTAATGATGAAGAATGCCGGCTGCTCGCCGATGAAATCAACTTGATAAAAGCCGGACGAAAACTTCAGTCTTCCGGACCGAAGATTATCATCGTCAAAAAGGGTGAACACGGAGCCATGGTTTTTGGAAAAAACTTTGTCTTTGGAGTGGTGGCTCATCCCTGTGAAAAAGTCGTAGACCCGACCGGAGCCGGCGATTCTTTTGCCGGAGCGTTTTTAGGCTATCTTGATAGCTCGACTAAATTTAATCAGAAAGAAATCAGAAAAGCTGCGGTATATGGAAATCTGGTGGCCTCTCTGGTGATAGAAGATTTCGGAATAACCAGACTTCTCGAAGTTACTGAGCTGGACATAATTAAAAGATACAGTGAATTTAAGAAAATAGTTTCTTTTTAAAACTCGGATGAAGTAAAATTAGCTATAGAAATGATTTTATGAAGGGGTTAGATAATGAAAGATATAAAATCACCGGTTGAACCTTTTAGAATAAAATCCATCGAAAGAATCAAACTGACCAGCCGCCGAGAAAGGGAAGCTATCCTCCAAGAGGCCGGTTTTAATGTCTTTAACATTCCAGCGGAAAAAGTCTTTATTGACCTGCTGACCGATTCAGGCACTTCGGCTATGAGCGACAATCAATGGTCGGGGATGATGATTGGTGATGAGTCTTATGCCGGGGCGCGAAACTTTTTCCATTTTGAATCAGCCGTCAAGAACATTTTTTGTTTCAAACATGTCATCCCCACCCATCAGGGAAGAGCGGCAGAAAGAATTCTATTCGAAACTTTGGTCAAAAAAGGGGATTATGTACCCAACAACATCCATTTTGACACCACCAGAGCTAACGTTGAAGTTCGCGGGGCGAAAGCAGTAGATCTGGTCATTGATGAGGCTTATGATCCTGATTCCGAACATCCATTCAAAGGTAATATGGATGTTGATAAATTAAAAAAATTTATCGAAAAAAAGGGTACCCAAAAAATACCTCTGGTCATGCTGACCATCACCAACAACAGCGGTGGGGGTCAACCTGTTTCGATTAAAAACATTAAAGAAGTCAGTCAGGTTTGCAAACAGCATGGAATCCCACTGTTTTTCGATGCCTGTCGTTTCGCTGAAAATGCTTATTTTATCAAGAAAAGAGAAAAGGGTTATGAGAAAAAGTCCATTTTGGAAATTGCCCAGGAAATCTTTTCTTATGGTCAGGGGGCAATTATGAGCGCCAAGAAGGATGCCCTGGTCAACATCGGCGGGTTTGTCACTCTTGATGATGACCTGCTGGCTGAGAAATTGAAAAACCTGCTGATTCTGAGCGAAGGTTTTCCCACCTATGGCGGACTGGCCGGACGCGATTTGGAAGCCATTGCCAGGGGGCTGGAAGAAGTCTTGGAGGAGGATTATCTGGAATACAGGGTGAGTCAGGTGGCCTATCTGGGTAAGCTGCTTGATCAGGCTGGAATTCCTATCTTCAAGCCAGTGGGCGGCCATGCCGTTTATCTTTTAGCCGACAGGTTTCTGCCCCATATTCCGCGACACCAGTACCCAGGCTGGGCTCTGACGGTGGCTCTCTATCGGGAAGCAGGAATCAGGGCCGTGGAAGTTGGCGGAGTGATGTTTGCTCGCAAGGATAAAAAAACCGGAAAAGAAATCTTCCCTAAGCTGGAACTGGTCCGATTGGCTATTCCCCGACGAGTTTATACCAGCGCCCATCTTGAATATGTGGCTGAGGCCATCATCGACCTATATAAAAACAGAGATAAAATCAGGGGATTGAGGATAGTCCGGGAATCACCCCATCTGAGGCATTTCACTGTCAGAATGGAAGAGGTCTGATTCTTTCTGCCAAAAGAGAAAACTCAAAAATTAAGCCAGTAAGTCATTGTTCTGCTATTTCAGCGCAGACGTTCGTAGGCATTGATATCCAGAAAGCCGTGGCCTGAGAGATTGAACAAAATATTGACCTCTTTGTTCAATCTTTTTGCTTCCAGAGCCTCATCAATCACTGCAGCAATAGCGTGAGCTGATTCAGGTGCCGGGAGAATGCCTTCTGTTTTAAGAAAAACTTCGGCTGCCTTAAAAATCTTTTCCTGCGAATAAGCCCGGGCTTCGACGATTCCCAGCTTGACCAGATGGCTGACCAGAGGAGCCATCCCATGATAGCGAAGACCGCCGGCGTGAATTGGAGGAGGAACAAAATCTTTGCCGAGAGTGTGCATGAAGAGAAGGGGGGTAAGCCCCACGCTATCTCCATGGTCATAGTTTAATTTTCCTCTGGTTATAGAAGGGCAGGCTTCGGGTTCAACGGCAATAAACCTGATTCTTGTCTTTTCGTTCAGGTTTTTCCGGACAAAAGGAAAACTTAAGCCCGCAAAGTTTGAACCGCCGCCGACACAGCCGATGACCACATCTGGATTCACTCCGAGTTCCTGACACTGGCGCTCAGCTTCGAGGCCAATGATTGTCTGGTGCATCAACACCGCGTCCAGCACCGAACCCAGAGAGTATTTGACATCCGGGTTCCTAACAGCCACTTCGACTGCTTCCGAGATAGCAATTCCTAAGCTGCCAGGATGTCCGGGATTTTCCTGATAATATTTTTTGCCCGAATCTGTGGTCGGACTGGGACTTTCCAGAACTTCACCGCCGAAGAGTTGCATCAGGATTCTCCGGCCTGGCTTCTGCCGGTAACTGGCTCTGACCATAAAAACTCTGGTTTTAATTCCGAATCTTGAGCAGGCATAAGCTAAGGCTGAACCCCACTGTCCGGCTCCTGTCTCTGTAGATAAAGTCGTTATCCCGTCCCGGTTGGCTAAATAGGCCTGCATCAAGGCAGTGTTGGTTTTGTGGCTGCCAGTGGGGCTGACGCCTTCGTATTTGTAGAAAATTCTGGCTGGGGTGTCCAGGTAGTCTTTAAGTTTGGAAGCATAAATAAGTGGCGTGGGTCTGTAGATCGAATAAGCTTCGAGCACTTCTGGCGGAATGGGAATAAATTTCTCCATGGAAATTTCCTGAGCAATGAAACTTCGGGGAAAGATTGCTTCCAAGTCGGTCGGGTTTAAGGGCTGTTTGGTAGTCGGATTGAGTGGTGGAGGGGGAAGCTCGGGCAAATCAGCTTTAAGATTATAAAAATGACTTGGTAAATGGTTTGGATTTCTTGAAGCATACCTCAACATCTTATCCTCCTTGGATTTTTTGTTTTTTTAAAAGATAGAAATCAAAAGGACTTCAGTAAAATGGTACAAAAAGATAGTTCGCCGGGCGGACTAAGCCGCCCACCAGAACCAGTAAAGAAGGGAAAAATTGAGGGAGAAATTCTGGAGGGTTAAATTAACATAACCTTCAGATATTCTAAACATCATTTGGAATTCTAATCAGCTTAGTTTTGTCTGTCAAGATTTTTTTTAAAAATTTGTAAAAAAATCAAAATTTTTATTCTTAAATAGGGAAGAATATTTACCTTTCAAACTGAATCATTCTTTTTACCTTCGCTATTAACTGACTCCTGATTATAATCTGACTGGAAAAATTTTTTGCGGGCCATTCTGGTTGGAGAATCGTTTCCAACCGAATTCAGCTTGCCATTATTAAATGGAGCTCAGGCTAACCTGGCCGGTTTGAGTTTTCTGGCGCGAATTGGTAATAAAATCGGTCTATAATAAAATAAACGAGGAGAAATTATTTGCGCTTAAAAGGAGGATGCCATATGACCCCAAAAAAAGATAATCTTGAAATTGAAAATCCCAGCCGTCGGGAATTCTTAAAGCTTGGCCTGGCTGGAACAGCTGGTCTGCTTCTGAGCGGGCAGGGGAAAAATTTAACACCTGGGCCAGCTCCAGCTGATGATTACGGGCCCCTGTTTGCCAGCAAACCGATTGAAGTGGTTAAGGTAGGTTTTGTTGGTGTGGGCGGCATGGGTTCTGTCCATGTTCAGAATTTTTTAAACATTGAGGGTGTGGAGATAAAAGCCATCTGCGACATAGTCGAGGAAAAAGTAGCCAGGGCCCAAAAATGGGTGGAAGAAGCAGGTTTTCCCCGTCCGAAGGGATACTCCCGCGGTCCCTGGGATTTTAAGCGGATGTGTGAGGAAGAGGACCTGGACCTGGTGTTTACCGCCACCCCTTGGGAATGGCACGTGCCGGTATGTGTGGCGGCCATGAAAAATGGCAAACACGCGGCCACTGAAGTTCCGGCTGCCGTTACTCTTGAAGAGTGCTGGGAGCTGGTAGAAACTGCAGAAAAATACAAAAAACACTGTGTCATGATGGAAAACTGCTGCTATGACCGGATAGAACTGATGAGCTTGAACATGGTCCGTCGTGGTCTTCTGGGTGAGATACTCCATGCTGAAGCTGGTTACCTTCACGATTTACGAGAAGTTAAATTTTCCAGCCAAGGTGAAGGACTCTGGCGGCGACAGCATTCCTGGAAGAGAAATGGCAACCTTTATCCGACTCACGGACTGGGTCCGGTGGCTCAGTGTATGAACATCAACCGGGGAGATGCCTTTGATTATTTAGTGTCAATGAGCTCGCCGTCTCGTGGACTGCAGCTCTATGCCCGTGAAAAATTCGGCCCTGATTCTCCCCAGGCTAAGGAAAAATTTGCCTTAGGCGATGTCAACACTTCCCTGATTAAGACCAAACTTGGGAAAACCATAATTCTCATTCACGATACTAACCTACCCCGACCTTACAGCAGAATTCATCTGATCCAGGGCACCAGAGGCATCCTTCAGAAATGGCCGGACCGGATATACATTGAGGGCCGCAGTCCACAGCACCAGTGGGAAGATATCGAGAAATATGCTGAAGAATTTGAACATCCACTGTGGAAGAAATTGAGCCAGAAGGGAGAAGGTCGCGGTCATGGCGGCATGGACTTTATCGAAGACTATCGTTTGGTGCAGTGTCTGCGTACCGGTTCACCTATGGACATAAACGTCTACGATGCCGCCGCCTGGAGTGTGGTCTCAGCTCTGAGTGAAAAATCAGTGGCTAAAAATTCTGAGCCGGTAAAATTCCCTGATTTTACTCGCGGCCGCTGGAAGACCACCCCGCCCTTAGGAATCATTGAAGGCTGAGCGGCAGTTTGGTCTTTTTTCTTTTGCTGTCCAGGATCATTTTCCAGTTGTAGGTCCGGGAAACCCAGTAGAGGAAGCGCAAAGCCACGAGATATAAAATTAGTCAGGCTGATGGCCTTAAAATCGCCAAGGTTCTGTTTCAGACCTGTTTTATAGATGACCAAAATTGACAGGTCTAACCTACAATTTTTACCACACCCGGCCTGGAAATAAAACTTTTCTTGACATAAATCTCTTGACTTAAATCAGGCTGAGTGTATAATAAAACTATGAAAACTAAAATCGTATCAAAAGTATCGTATCCGAACAATCAACCCTATCAGAGAATTCTGGAGAGAAGTCGGGAGCTTTTTTTCCGGTATGGCTATAGCCGATTGAGTATGGACGAAATTGCTGAGGACCTTGGGGTGAGTAAAGCAACCCTCTATCGCTATTTTCCCGATAAAGAAGCCCTGTTGCGAGCAGTGATTGGAAAAACCCAGGAACAGATTCTGTCAACCCTTAAGGCAATCTCCGACGATGAAAAGAGTTCAGTCAGAGAAAAACTATCTGCCTTTTTGACTTTTCTGAGCCAGTTTATGTCCGGGTTAACTCGAGAGTTCGTTCAAGATTTGAAATTCAAGCTGCCAGAAATCTGGAAGGAGTTAGAAGTCTTCAGACGGGAGAAAGTTTTTCCGGTATTTTCTGAAATCGTGGCGGAAGGTGTCAGAAAAAACGAAATCAGGTCCGACCTTGATGGCCGGCTTTTTCTGGAAATGTTTTTCTATCTGGCTCAAGAATTCATGAACCCTGACTGGCTGATCAAAAACGATTACGCACCTTCAAAATTGCTCGAGTCGATCATCAGAATTGTCTTCTTTGGCATTTTCCTTGATGACAGCCAGAGAGAAACATTAAAGAGTAAAAATCAGGTGAAGGAAAAGAAAAATGATCAGAAAAAACGCAGAATTAAAAAAACTTAAAAAAGCCCTTCAGGTGTCGACCTTTGCCGTTTTTGGTCTGGCTATACTGATGGTTTTTCTGCTGTCCTGCAGATCTAAAAAACCGGATGATTTCATCCAGGCAACAGGAACGATTGAGAGTCGGGTAGCCAGAATAAGCCCTAAGGTCAGCGGCCGGGTCTTAAGGGTTCTGGTAGAAGAAGGTCAACAGGTCAAGCCTGGGGATGTTCTGGTGGAACTCGACCACGACTATCTTGATCTTCAACTCCGTCAGGCAGAAGCCGCGGTTGCTCAAGCTAAAGCTCAACTGGAACTTCTCAGAATCGGGGCCAGAAGCGAAGACGTCTCCCAGGCTGAGCAGCAGCTAAAACAGGCTGAAATAAACCTGGCTCAGGCCCGAAGGGATGCCGAGCGCTTTATTAGTTTGTTTCAGAAAGGCAGTATCACCCTAAAACAGAAAGAAGATGCGGAAAACAGATTAGCCATAGCTGAGGCCCAGTATGTCCAGGCTAAAGACAATCTGGAAAAACTTAGAAATCTGGTTCGACCCGAGGAAATTAAGGCCGCTGAAGCTAAGCTGGCCCAGGCTGAAGCTTCGGTTGAGTTGTTGAAAAAGAATATTGAAGATTCAACCGTCATCTGCCCGATTGAGGGTGTGGTAACGGAGAGAGCTGTTGAACCGGGCGAGCTGGTCAATCCTGGAACAACCTTAGTCACCATTTCCTGCCTTGATCCCGTTTATTTGTGGGTTTATGTCACAGAAAAAGAACTTGGCTGGATAAAGCTTGGCCAGATGGCTGAGGTCAGGATAGATAGTTTTCCGGACAAAACATTTGAAGGGAAGATAATCTATATTTCGCCCGAAGCTGAATTTACCCCCAAGAACATTCAGACCAGAGAAGACAGAGTTAAGCTGGTCTTTGGAGTTAAGATTGAACTTAAAAATCCGAACGGTCAGCTGAAACCTGGCCTGCCGGCAGATGCTTATATCAGGACTCATTGAGCGGAAAAAATGTCTGCGTCGGTACTGGTTGCTCGCAATCTGAACAAGTCCTACGGGAGTATAAAAGCCGTCGATTCTCTCAGTTTTTCCGTTGATTACGGGGAATTTGTCTGTCTGGTTGGACCTGA
The DNA here is from genome assembly GCA_014360015.1 of Candidatus Aminicenantota bacterium. Lineage (GTDB taxonomy): Bacteria > Acidobacteriota > Aminicenantia > Aminicenantales > Saccharicenantaceae > Saccharicenans. The sequence continues at coordinate 263,349 of JACIYJ010000001.1, forward strand.
CGGTGCTGGAAAAACCATAACCTTGAGACTGCTCTGTGGCCTGGAAAAAGCCGACTCAGGGGAGATTGAATTATTCGGGGAAAAGGTAGTTGAATTCAGCTCGAAGTTCAGAGCCAGAATAGGTTACCTACCGCAGAATTTCAGCCTGTATGGGGATTTAACTGTTCAGGAGAACCTGGAATTTTTTGCCGGTCTTTATGGTGTTTCTGATTACCTGAAGTTGATTGAATTGCTTCTGGAATTTACCAGAATGAAGCCTTTCAGAAATCGTTTAGCCGATCAGCTTTCTGGCGGGATGAAGCAAAAACTGGCTTTAGCCTGCACACTGATTCATAAACCAGAGCTTCTTCTTCTGGATGAGCCGACTACTGGAGTTGACCCGGTCTCGCGCCGCGATTTCTGGCAGATTCTTTTCCGACTGCAGCAGGAAGGAAAATCCATCTTGATGACCACACCTTACCTTGATGAAGCTGAGCGAGCTTCCAGGGTTGCCTTTATCTATCAGGGAAAGATTCTGGCTTTTGACACACCTGAAGCTCTTAAGACTGAAATTAAGGGCCGGATACTGGAAATTGTCTCACCAGAAAGCCGCCGTCTTTACCATAGGTTAAAGCAGGATGGGGCTTTTCTTGATGTCCAACTTTTTGGAGACAGAGTCAATTTGGTGGTTCCCGAGAACTATGAGGATTGGCAGCTTCAAAATCTTTTGTCTCAAGAGAAAATTCAGCTTCAGAATCTGGCAGAAATATCTCCTTCAATGGAAAATGTCTTCATTTATTTGATGAAGAAACAGACTGGAGAAAGTCGATGAAACCAGCGGTAGAAGTCCGGGAACTAACCAAGAAATTTGGCCAGTTTGTGGCTGTGGACCGTATTTCTTTTGAAGTCTGGCCGGGAACAGTCTTCGGCTTTCTTGGAGCCAACGGAGCCGGCAAATCCACCACCATCCGGATGCTCTGTGGCCTGTTAACTCCGACTTCAGGAATGGCCTTAGTAGCTGGTTTTGATGTCTATAAAGAGTCAGACAAGATAAAGCAGGTTATCGGCTATATGTCGCAGAAGTTTTCTCTTTATCAGGACCTGACAGTCAAAGAAAATCTGGAGTTTTTTGGTCGGGTTTATGGTCTTAAAAACAAAGAACTGGAAGCCCGTATCGAGCGACTAAAAAAAATTACTGGCTTAGTAGGTCTGGAAAATTCTTTGACCGGAGACTTGCCTGTAGGCTGGAGGCAGCGTTTAGCTTTAAGCTGTGCTCTTCTCCATGACCCTGAAATCATTTTCTTAGACGAACCAACAGGCGGAGTTGATCCACTTTCCAGGAGGAATTTCTGGGACCTGATCTATGAGCTGGCCGAAAACGGTAAAACCGTCTTTGTTACCACCCATTATCTCGACGAAGCTGAATACTGCCATGAATTGAGGATAATCCATAACGGAAAAATTATCGCCGAAGGAAGCCCTCAAGAAATCAAGAAAAATTATTTTCCTGAAAACCTTTATGAGCTGGTTTGCCCTGAGCCGCTTGAAGCTTATGATAGTTTAAAAAGACTGCCTGAAGTCGAACAGATTTCTCTTTTCGGGAAAAAGTTGCATCTGTTGGTTAAGTCAGGTGAGATAGAAAAGGTAAAAGTTCAATTGAAGGGCAGCGGGTGGGGTGATTTTGAACTCAGGCCTGTTATTCCGACGATCGAAGATGTCTTCATCAGAAGACTGGAAGAAGTCGCCGGAGAAAAAGGAAAATAGCATGGCCCTCCGAAGAATCAGACCGCTTATCAGAAAAGAATTTACTCAAATCAGGCGAGATCCGATTTATCTGACGCTTCTTCTGATTTTTCCTGTTTTTATCCTGATTCTCTATGGTTATGTTTTAAATTTTGACGTTAAACATCTGCCCATAGCCCTGGCCGATGAAGACAACAGCCGTTTCAGCCGGGAGCTCATAGAAAAAATCACTTCAGGTGAATATTTTGACCTAAAATACCGGTTAAATTCCATGGCCGAAATCGACTCGCTTCTGGACCACGAAAAAATAAAATTAGCTCTGGTCATTCCGCAGGGATTTGCTCGGGACCTTCTTTCTGGTAAAAAACCACAGGTCCAGGTTATTGTTGACGGGACCAACTCCTCCAGTGCTTCGACCGGGCTCGGCTATCTCAACGCCATCTTTCAGCAATATTCATTGAAACTCAATCTGGAGCTGCTGGAAAAAGTCGGGGCAGGGAAACTCGGTTTTCCGGTCGATGGTCGGATCAGAGTTTGGTACAACCCGGAGCTCAAGAGTTCAAAATTTTTAGTCCCGGGTCTGATGGCTTTTATTCTGATGATTATCATCGTCCTGGCCACTTCACTCTCGATCGTCAGAGAGAAAGAAAAAGGAACCATCGAGCAATTGCTCCTTTCACCTTTAAGCCCGGCTGAGATGATCATCGGTAAGATTATCCCGTATCTTCTGTTATCTTTAATTGGAGCCCACCTGGTTCTTCTGGCTGGCTGGGGGCTTTTTGGCATTGCCATCAGAGGAAACTATCCATTGCTTCTTCTGATTCTCATTATCTTTCTTTTCTGCGGCCTGAGCCAGGGTATTCTGATTTCGGCTGTAGCTACTTCTCAGCAGGTGGCCTTTTTGCTGGCCGGTATCTCCACGCTCCTGCCGACCTTTGTCCTTTCAGGGTTTGTTTTTCCTATAAGAAACATGCCACTACCGGTTCAGGCCATCACTTACCTTATTCCAGCCCGTTATTTTCTGGTTTGCCTTCGGGCGATTATCTTAAAAGGTGTCGGACTGGCGGCCTTCTATCGAGAGGGAATCTTTATGGTTCTTTATGCTCTGATCATCACCCTGGTCAGTTTAAGAAGACTTGGTAAGAGTTTTGAAAAATGAAGAAAATCCTGAGTCTGGTTAAAAAGGAACTCATTCAGGTCAGACGCGACCGACGGATGCTGCCCATAGTGCTTGTTGCTCCGGTCATTCAGCTTCTTATTCTGGGTTATGCGGTCAGTCTGGACATTAGAAATATTCCGACAGTTGTTCTTGACCAGGACCATACCCGGAGCAGCCGTGAGTTTCTGTCCGAAATTTTTAACACTGGCTATTTCCAGGATATAGGCCGGATCCATTCCCTGAAAGAGGTGGATGAATCCATTGATCAAGGCAAAGCGGCGGTAGCAGTGGTCATTCCACCGGACTTTGAGCGAAATCTGATTAGCGGGAAACCGGCTTTATTTCAGGCAATCGTGGACGGCACTGAAACACAAACGGCTACGGTCGGAGTCAATTATCTGGAGATGATTTCCCGGCGATTCAGCCAAAAGATAATCTTTCAGGTTCTGGAGAATAGACAGAAAGGCTTTAAACCGGTGGTGGTTCAGCCAGAGGTCAGGGTTTTCTTCAATCCAGCTCTCCTTAGCCGGAATTTCCTTCTGCCTGGAATTTTCGGTCTACTGCTCATGGTGATGACTGTGATTCTCACTTCAATGGCCATTGTCAAAGAAAGAGACCAGGGAACCATGGAACAGCTCATAGTCACACCCTTAAAGCCCCTCGAAATCATCATCGGAAAACTGCTGCCGTTTTTTATCATCGGGACAGTGGATGTTTTTCTGATTTTTGCGGTAACTAATTTCTGGTTCAGACTTCCGCTCAGAGGAAGTTTTCTGCTTCTGTTAGCTTTGAGTATGCTTTATATGCTCAGCACCCTTGGAATCGGACTTTTTGTTTCTACTTTAACTAAAACTCCCCAGCAGGCCATGTTGACTTCGTTTTTCTTCATGATTCCGATGCTGCTCCTTTCTGGCTTCGTTTTTCCGATCGAGAACATGCCCCGCTTTTTCCAGTGGTTGACCGCGGTCATTCCCTTGCGCTATTACCTGGTTATCCTTCGGGGGATTTTCTTAAAGGGCGTTGGTTTCGAGGCTCTTTATGATGAGACGCTGGTCTTGGTGGTTCTGGCGGTAGCCATCAACCTTTTCAGCGTTCTCAGATTCCGCCGCCTTGACTGAATAGAAAGGATAGTTAGTCAACTGGTTTGAATTTGGATAACCTCTATTACCAGAAAATGATCTACAATCGAATTTTAATCTGCGAAATAAAATCGGCTTTCTGATTTCTGGCGAAGATTTTATTTCAGAGAATCAACATGCAATCTCCATAAGAAAAAAACCGGTACCGCTGGCGAACGGCCTCACGATATGCTTGTCTGATAAGGTCATAACCGCCAAAAGCGCTGACTAACATTAGCAGGGTGGAGCGGGGTAGATGGAAATTGGTTAGCAGTCTGTCTACCACCTTGAATTGATATCCTGGGTAAATAAAAAGAGAAGTACTATTCTGCCCTGGAACAAGACCGTTTTCGGTCCAGGCACTTTCTAAGGTTCGGACCACGGTGGTGCCTACGGCAGTAATTCGGCGACCTTCTTTTTTAGCCCGATTGATGGCAGCCGCTGTCTTTTCTGAGATGTAAAACGATTCTTCCAGCATCCGATGTTCAGTGACTTTTTCCACTCTCACCGGCTGAAAGGTGGCCAGTCCGACATCGAGAGTAACGGTCAGGATTTCCACCCCTTTTTTCTTTAGCTCAGCCAGAGTATTTTCAGTGAAATGAAGGCCGGCGGTGGGAGCAGCAATGGAACCGTCTTTTGAAGCATAGACCGTTTGATAGCGTTCAAGGTCAATCGTCTTCAATCTCGGGTCATCTTTCTTTCTTTTGATGTATGGGGGCAGGGGAGGAGTGCCAATCTCTTTGAGCTTTTCTCTGACTTCGGTGGTGTTGAATTCCAGTACCCGATGTCCGAGTTGACTGCGGGCCGCTACCCGGGCTACGAACTGGCTGTCAAAAATCAGAACCTCTCCTTCTTTAACTTTTCTGGCCGGTCGGCAGAGAACTTCCCAGACACCAGGCTTCAATTCTTTGACAAACAGAAATTCGATAGCCTTTCCCTGGCTACCTTTTATATAGGCCCAGGCTCTGGCCGGGATGACCCGGGAGTCGTTGAGAACCAGAACGTCTCCCTGAGTGAAATATTCCAAAATATCCTTGAAGTGGCGATGCTCAATCTTTTGCCCATTCCGCCAGACAACCATCATCCGGGAATCGTCCCGGTTGGGCAATGGCTGCTGGGCAATGAGCTCAGCCGGCAGTTCAAAATCGTAGTCAGAAATCAGGATTCTTTGGGTCATGGTGATTCTTAAAAAAGCTTTTTCTGATCGGCTGGAGGCTTGAATCCAAGATGCTTATAGGCCTTAGGCGTAACCCTGCGTCCGCGTAGAGTCCTTTCCAGAAAACCCAGACGCATCAGGTAAGGCTCGTAAATGCATTCTATGGTCTCTTTTTCTTCATCAATGGCTGCGGCAATGGTATTGATGCCGACCGGTCCACCGCCAAAATTTTCCATTATGGTAAGCAGGATTTTTCTGTCCACATCATCCAGACCTAAGGCATCAACTTCCATCTGGTCCAGTGCCTGTCGAGCAATTTTAGCATCTATCCGGCCGTCCCCCTTAACTTCGGCAAAATCGCGAACCCGACGCAGCAGGCGGTTGGCGATTCTGGGGGTACCGCGGGCCCTTCTCGCAATCTCTTCTGCCCCGTTATCTTCAATTTTTACCCCAAGAATTCTGGCCGACCTGAGAATTATCTTCTTCAGATCCTCTTCCTGATAATAATCCAGCCTGTGGACAATACCAAAACGGCTACGCAGTGGAGCCGTGATTTTACCGGCCCGGGTGGTGGCTCCGACTAAGGTGAATCTCTTGATTTTCAACTTGTGGCTTCTGGCTCCAGGACCCTGGCCGATGATGACATCCAGGCTGAAATCTTCCATGGCTGAGTAAAGGATTTCTTCAAGCGAAGGATGAAGCCGGTGAATTTCATCGATGAATAAAATCTCTTTATCCTGCAGGCTGGTCAGGATGGCAGATAAATCTCCGGCTTTTTCGATTACCGGGCCAGAAGTCGGTTTGATGCCGACCCCCAGTTCTTTGGCAATGAGATAAGCTAGGCTGGTTTTACCCAGTCCGGGCGGTCCATAGAGAAGCACGTGGTCAAGGTTTTCGTTACGCTTTTTGGCGGCCTGGATAAAAATTTTTAGGTTAGTCTTGACATTTTCCTGGCCGATAAAGTCCTCAAATTTTTGCGGTCGGAGACTGTCTTCAAAGAGAAGGTCTTCCTTAGTTTTAACCGGAGTCAGGATGGCCGGCATTTTTACTCCTGCCTTCTATTCAATTTAACTCAATCATATTCTGGACATTCTCTTAAGGCATTCTCTTAAAAGCAGGTCAAAACCTGACTGCGGTCCGAGTGACGACAGAGTCAGGTCAACCACCTGCTCTGATTCTTTTCTCCTGAAACCAAGGTTAACCAGAGCCGAAATCAGGTCTTCTCTTTCCTTAGACTCTTTTTTGGACAGGACTTTTTCTTTCTTTTCAATCTTATCCGACAGCTCCATAACCACCCGGAGAGCGGTTTTCTTGCCAATTCCTGGAATCATGGAGATGCGAGAAACATTGGTGCACTTAACGGCTTCTTCCAGTTCAGACGGCTCAATTCCCGAAAGAATATTCAGAGCCAGCTTCGGACCAATGCCTGAGATGTTTATCAACTTCAGGAAAAGATTTTTTTCTTCCTGGCTGAAGAAGCCAAAAAGCGTGAGAGAATTTTCAGTCAGGTGAGTGTAAGCCTGAAGTTCAACTGTGGAGCCGACTTCACCCAGCTTGAAATAAGTGGAGAGAGGGATGAGCAGGGAATACCCCACTCCATTGGTCTCCACCACCACTTCACCCGGTTTCTTTTGCAGAAGCTTTCCTCTGACGTAAGCAATCATATGGTCTCTTTTTTTGAGTTTTCTTCAATCTTCGTCAAAAACAGTCGATGATTGAGGTGACAGATGGCCGCGGCTAAAGCGTCAGAAGCGTCGAGCGGCATCCGGTCGTCGTCTAAGTTGAGAAGAATTTTAACCATTCGCTGGACCTGGTCTTTTTCAGCCTGACCGAAGCCGGTCACTGCCTTTTTTATTTCCAAAGCTGAATATTCAAAAAGCTGACGGTTCTTAGAAGCTACTGCTACCAGCACAGCACCCCTGACCTGACCCAGAGAAATGGCTGTCCGGACGTTTCGAGCGTAAAAAGGATTTTCAATGGCCACTTCTTCGGGCGAAAAGCGGTCGATGATATTTTCCAGTTCAGTCCGGATTTCATTCAGGCGTTGGTGAAAAGCAGATTGGCGTTCGGGCTTGATGATTCCATAAACCAAAGCCTGAAGGGTATCTCCCTTACTTTCGATGATACCAAATCCCGTGGACTGGAGGCTGGGGTCTATCCCAAGAACCCTCATTTATTAGGCCATTCTCTTAATTTAACTGGCAGCTGAGTATCTGGAAATTTCTTCTTCGCTGATGTCGAAGTTAGCCGAGACGGTCTGAACATCGTCGTGGTCTTCCAGCTCTTCGATCAGCTTCAGACATTGTTCTGCCTGTTTGCCTTCGAGTTTAACGTAATTCTGGGGGAGATAGCCGACGTTGGAAGCTGAGATTTCTATGTTGTTCTGCTTGAGGGCTTCAAGCACGGCTTCATAATTTTCCGGGGTGGTGATGATTTCAAAGTTGCTGCCATCGTCCTTAACATCTTCGGCGCCGGCGTTCAGGGCGATCTCCAGGAGCTTTTCTTCATCGACCTTAGATTTTTCGACATCAATATAGCCCTGTCTTTTGAACATCCAGGCCACGCAGCCGGATTCACCCATCCGGCCGCCGAACTTGGAGAAGATATGTCGCAATTCAGCCACCGTCCGGTTTTTATTGTCGGTTAAGGCTGTGATGTAGATGGCCACCCCGCCCGGTCCGTAGCCTTCATAAACCACTTCTTCATAAGCAGCGCCTTCTATCTGGCCTGTGCCCTTCATTATAGCTCGTTTTATGTTTTCAGCCGGCATATTTACGGCTTTGGCGTCGGCGATAGCCTTCCTCAGCCGTGGGTTCTTATCAGGATCCCCGCCGCCCTGGCGTGCAGCTACACTGATTTCTCTGATCAGTTTGGTGAACAACTTGCCTCGCTTGGCATCAACAACTGCTTTCTTATGTTTAATAGAATGCCATTTTGAATGCCCAGACATAGTTTTCTCCTTTTCTTGAGTGCAGAAAAATTTTAGCATATTTAAATTCATCAAGCAAACGATTAGCCCATTTTCTTAATTAAAGAGGCCTTATTTCTAAAAAGGCTTTAAAATAAGACACTCATTGAGCTAAAAAGAGGCAGGTTTCAGAGGAGAACGGTTGAAGTTTTGCTTATTGCACACAACCGCCGAACAGAAGAAGCAGTAAGACGATGAGCCAATCGTAGTAATTTGAGGCAGTTCGGTCTGATTTCTGATAGAGTCAGACTAAAGGTTTTAAATTTTATTTTCTGTAGCTGCAGTTCTGGCAGAATTACCTTTCATTCTGGAGCTCAGATAATAGAAAATCAGGCCGGAAAGAGTAATCAGGATTCCGGCCAGCGATTCCTTGGGTCGATACAAAAGGCCGTAAATTATTATCCATGATTGAAAGACCAGAAAAAATAGAGGAGTCAGAGGATAGCCCCAGGTTTTATATTCTCTTTCGGAGTGTTTGTGCCTCATTATGACCCCCAGCACTGTCAGGAAAGTCGAAAGATTCAGAGTAAAGCCGGTAAAAATAATCATCCGCTCAAAACCTGAAGTCAGAATATAAATAACTGAAAAAAGCCCCTGAATGATAATGGCTAAAAACGGAATATCCTTTGAACTCTTCCGCGAAAGCCAGCGAAACAGGTGATGATCTTCACCCATAACCATCGAGACCCTGGGACCGGCAATAATCATAGAAGAGACCGAAGCCAGAAGAAGAAGGGAAATGAGGCCGGACATAATCATCCCGCCCTGTTGGCCAAAAATCCTGGCAGCAAAAATGTGTCCCACCTCAACCCTGCCAGCCATTTCGCTTATAGGGATGGAATAAAGAAAAACAAAGTTAAGCAGGACATACATTACCATGACCAGAGCTGTGCCGGTGATGAGGCTCAGGGGGACATTACGTTTGAGATTGGTCACCTCGTCGGCGATGTAGGCTGCAGCGTTCCACCCAGAATATGAATAAGAGACAAAAAACATGGCGATGGCAAAAGCCGGGCTGAGAATATTATTTAAAGCAGTGGAGTCAAGGGCAAGGCTGACTGAACTCTGGCCGCCATATTTTAAGCCGGCAGCAATCAGGAAAAAAATAATTGAGACATTGATGGTGGTAAAAAGATTCTGGACCTTAGCGCCGGCTATTTTGTTGACCGCGTGAATGGTGGTAAAAACCACCACCACCAGCAAGGCCAGGATTTTGGTAGAAGTCAGGCCAGCAATCAGATGATCTCCGCGGTTAATAAGTTCCGGGCTCAAGAGACTTTTAAAATAGCTGGCAAAGGCTACAGCGGAAGCGGCCACTGGCGCGGCAAATCCCACCAGAAATGAAATCCAGCCGGCCAAAAAGCCCACTGCCGGATTGTACATCCGGGAGAGAAAATGATATTCGCCGCCACAGCGGGGCATCAGGACCACGGCTTCAGAATAAGTCAGGGCTCCAGCTAAAGCCACCAGACCACCTAGCACCCAGAGTAAAATTATTGCCAGACCGGAGCTGAGGCTTTTAACCTGAAAGCCCAGGCTGGTAAAAACGCCGGTACCAACCATATTGGCCACAACCAGAGCCACGGCCGTATAAAGCGTATATTTAGATTTCATGAGCTAAGTTGGAATTTTCAGCGGATTTTGTTTTACGCTTAAAAAGAATCAGGCAGTCAAGATTGGTGCCCCAGTGATAGCCAAGATGGAAGGGGAGAGGTTTGACCTTAGCCTTATCTTTAAAAGCGGCTTTGAGATCTGGTTGTTCCACTCCAGAAAAATCTTTAACTGGCTTGGCATAGCGCCCGTAAAGCTGGATTTCCCAGGCATCATTATGGAGATATCTAAAAGGAATTCCAGTATCATCCTGAAGAATAAAATCGCTTTTATTAAGTAATAGCTGGCGAAGATTAACAAAATTTTTAAAATGAAGCAGGTAAGAAGCCGACTTAATAAAACAGGTCCAGTTGTCAAACCGATTTAGGTATAAGAAAAACTTAGCGTGCGGCGAAAAGCGTTCATCAGATAAATCACAGGAAATATAATAAACTGTTTGTAGCCGAGCAGAACCTTTTTTAAAAAAGGTAATTTTAAAACCAACCGGCCTCTTAATTCTGCCTTTAATAACAGTATAGTCAGATTCAATCGGATTTCCTGAATCGTCAAATTCTACCCGTTTTATTTCAGAAATCATATTGTCAGTTCTTTTTAAAAAAATACAGACGAGAGGAAGAACTCCGTTGATTTTTCTTTCATCTAATTCTTCATTCATTTTGCGGGTAATGAAATAGCTCTTTTTGAAATAATCAAACATGATATCCTGAATATCCGCAAGATAAGCTTCAATTGATTTATGCTGGAAGGTTTCGGGTTCAGGTAGATTACCCGGTGGCTCTAATCCCACTAAGATGTAAGTTTCAGCATCAGGGAAAAGCAGATAGGCAGTAAGCAGGTCAGGCCCAGCAAATGGATAGAACACGGTTCTGGTCTGGTTCCGGACTTCGGATAGTTCTGAGGCAGCCCAGGTCTGCATCGGTTCCAGGCGGCGGGTTCTGGTTTTTTCCCAGTTTGAATTGAAAAAACTCTTAAAATTTTTCCAGGCTGAATTCTCCTGAAGGGGAAGAAGGATGGGTAGTTCTGAAGGCAGCCCGCTGATAACTTTCGAGATTTCATCATGGAGCTCATCCACCAAAAACTTATTTTCTTCCTGAACCGGAGATGAGCCAGAATAGACCTTCGGCTTATAACCGCGAGCTTCTGTCGCTGCCCTGGTCAAAGTGGAGACCAGAAGGATGAAATGGATAAATCCGAAAAGAACGATGGCAATCCTTTTCATAAGCTTTTGTCCTGTTTCCAGTTAAATTTTGTCTCCTGGAATCTTTGATTAAAGCTAACAAAAAAGACAGGGGAAATCAAGAAAACCTGTCCGCTGGTCTCAAAACTCTGTATATACTTGAAAACAAAATCTTAAAGGAATCGTTTTGTGGAAAAATGCTTAGATTAAAATTTTGCTGCCGGTAAACCTCACTGGATTTGTCCGGCTATATTTCTGAACTCAGATTAAGCTTTATATTTATTAAATCTATTGACCAGGTTTGATTTTTAGTTTAACTTATTGTGGCAAATAAACATCAGGAGGAGGAAATGCCGGCAAAGATAATCTCTGGAAAAGAAGTGGCGGCTTCTATTAGAGAAGAATTAAAAGAGAGGGCAGCCAGGCTCAAGGAAAAGGGAATAGTCCCGGGGCTCGGTGTCATTCTGGTTGGGGAAGATCCGGCTTCGGTTTCTTATGTTACGGCCAAAGCCAAAGGAGCTGAAGAAGTCGGTATCTTTGAAGAAACAGTCCATCTGCCCGCAGATTCTTCAGAAGAAGAAATCATCAAGACCGTTGACCGACTCAATCAAGACCCGCGATTTCATGGGGTTCTGGTACAGCTGCCGCTACCCAAGTGGGTCAACCCTGATAAGGTTATAAATTTTATCTCGCCTGAAAAAGATGTTGATGGCTTCCATCCCATAAATGTGGGCAAGCTACTGCGCGGTGAACCCTGTCCGCTGCCCTGCACTCCTTATGGAGTCCAGCAGATGCTGGTTCGAAGCGGTTACAGTCCTGAAGGCAAACATGTGGTCATTTGCGGCCGAAGCAACATCGTTGGAAAACCCTTAGCTGCGCTGCTTATTCAGAAAAAGCCAGGAGCTAATGCCACAGTGACCATCTGCCATACCGGAACTCGAGATCTTAAAAGGCATACCCTCCAAGCTGATATTTTGGTAGCGGCCATGGGAGCACCCAAAGCCATTACTGCTGATATGGTCAGAGAAGGTTGCGTGGTGATAGATGTTGGAGTGAACCGGGTGCCTGACCCAAACTCACCCAAAGGCTTCAGGCTGGTCGGTGACTGCGATTTTGAAGCTATCAAGGAAAAAGCTGAGGCTATTACTCCAGTTCCTGGCGGCGTTGGTCCGATGACTGTGACCATGCTCCTGATGAACACCATAGAAGCTGCAGAAAGAACACTTCAAGGATGAACTTTTCGTTTACTGCAGTCTGGCCTCTTTTTTCCTGTGTATCCTTATTTTAAAGAGAGATATCTGCTCTTTAAGCCCGGAATAAAAATGTCCTCTCTCTTCGGTCGCTTGATTACATCTGATAAATGAAGATTTATAACCCCATCAAATTGTCTGATTAGAGAACCCAGCTAAATTTGAAAATTCAATCTCAAACGTAGCTGTGAAGACCCCGCAGCAGATAATTAACACCAAAGAATGTAAACAGAGCTGATAAGAAGCCGATAATAGCTATAATGGCTGATTTTTTGCCTTTCCAGCCCATGATTAGCCGGGTGTGGAGATATAGAGCATAGAAGAGCCAGGTGATGAGAGACCAGACTTCTTTTGGATCCCAGCCCCAGTAACGCCCCCAAGCCTTGCTTGCCCAGATCATGCCAAAGACTAAAGCTCCGAGGGTGAACAGCGGGAAGCCGATGGCCACAGCTCTGTAGGCAATTAGGTCATACTTTTCTTTCTTTTTTTCGGCTTCAGTCTTATCGCCAGAGCCTGGCTGGATAGTCAGATAAAGCAAGCTGGCGACAAAAGCAACGGCTAAGAAAGCTTCGCCTATCAGAGTGACCGAGACATGGAGCCAAAGCCAGTAGCTCTGAAGTGCCGGAACCAGCGGAGTAATATTTTTTGGTAGAGCCGGCGATGAAGCCAGAGCCATCAGAGCCACTATGATCAGCCAGAGATAAGGGCCAGTTTTTTCCAGATTAAATTTCCTTTCAAAGATAATCACGGCCAGAACACAGGACCAGGCTAAAAAGCTTATTGATTCATACATACTGGTAAAAGGAGCATGGCCGCTGGCGATGGTTCTGATTATCAGAGAGATGGAGTGAAAAGCAAGACCCAGAATGGCCAGGTAATAAAAAGTTTTTCTTAAACCGGTCTGCTGATTAAAAAAAGAAATAAAGCCGAGAAGCATGACCAGAACGTAAATTAAAAAAGCCATCAGCAGAAAAGCAAACTCATTCATCTATATTTCCTTTTTAAGTTTATTTTTCAATTAAATCTTCCAGAAGTTGTTCGATTTCTCGAAGAAAGCCGTCACGATTTTTTCGAGCGTAGGGCAAAATTTTGACCTGGCCGCTGGAATCGACCAGAATTCGCAGTTCTTTATATGGAAGATAGAAAGAGAACAGAAGCCCGAGCATCAGGAGAGCCGAGCCAATCCAGACCAGCTTAGAGCCGGGATCAGAAGAAGCTTCCAGAACGGAAAAAACGGGGGCTTCAAATTTTTTCAAAGTTACTTCCAGGTCAGGTCTGGTTTTTCGATGGAAACGGGTAAAATCTGGATAAAGATAAAAAACCCAGCCGGAGAATACCGGCTGGCCTTCTGACTGTATTTCGACTAAAGCTGCCGGGTTGTTAGGATCAGGTGACCGACTGAAAACCTGCCCAGCAGAATCTATCTGAAAATCTGGCACAAAGCTTAGTACCCTGATGGTCAGCCCCTGGTCGATTTTTGTCATTTCCCCAGCTTTCAGAGTTATTCTTCTGCCTGGTGTTTCTTTGGTTTTGACTTCGAGCTCGACCGCAGCCTTTTCCCAGTCCTGGCCGTAACTCATTTGATAAAAGCTGAGGCTGCCATATTTGAAAGGATGGTTGACTTCAATCAGGGCACTGGCCCGAACCTGATTATCTTCTATCACTGAGACTGAGCTTTTCCAGTCCTTAACTGAACCATTTGGATAATATTCGGTGGTGAATTTATCCAGTCGCAGGCTAAAGTTTTTCCCGGGAATTTTGGCTGTTTCGCCTTCAATAATGGTAATCGAGGTCCGGTAACTAAGAAGAGCGGATACCAGGCCACCAATGATGATAATCATGAGACCGAGGTGGACAATTTCTGGTCCGAAGAGTCCTGGGATTCCTCTTCTGGCCAGAATGATTTTTCGGTCATTTTCAGTCGCAGTCTTAATCTGATACTTCTTTTTTTGTAGGGTAAAAATAAGAAGGTTGGGGTCAGCCTTGAGATGCTTAGGTAGTTTGAGTCGAATCTTTTCGCTTTCCAGTTCACAAGATGAATCAAAGGCCAATCCATACTTACTCTTTAGCCTTTTTGATTTAGCGCCCAATTGTTTGACCGAGCAGAAAAGCAAATTAAGCAAAAATAGAAAAACCAGGCTGAGAAAAAGGGGCGAGCGATAGAGGTGGTTAAATCCCAAAAAAGCTATAAGATTCGCCACCCGGGGCAGATAGTTCTGATAAAAAGAGAGCTCCTGACCCTGGGGAATCAAAGTTCCGATAATGGACAGAAGGATGATCAGAATCAACAGGACTACAGCCAATCTGACTGATGATAAAAACCTGAATACTCCGGACATCTGGTTTTAAGGTCTTACTGGTTTTTCTGAGCCCTGGGTTTGCGTTTACTCTTTTTTTCGGCAATCCTGACCAGGTCCTGCAGGGTAATGGAGTCAAAGTATTCTTTCATGATTCTGGTGCCTTCTTTCCAGACTTCATAGGTGGCACAATAGGGTATTCTCTCGCAGAAATTCTTATCTTCCAAACATTCCACCAGGCAGCAGTTTCCTTCAACTGCCTGCAGGACTTCACTCAGCTTAATCGAAGCAGGTGGTCTGGTCAGAGTGTAACCGCCCCCAGCTCCCCGAACACTTTTTACCAGATGATGAACACGAAGGGGGATGATTATTTGCTCTAAGTATCTGATAGAAATTCCTTCTTCTTCGGCCACATCTTTCAATGATCTGGCGGTAAGGCCTTTCTGATAATGCAGGGCCAGGTTAAGCATCAGCCTGGTTCCGTAGCGACCTTTGGTTGAGATTCTGAACATCACAGCCTCCTTTTTAAGGCATTATCACTGCCGTCAATGACTGCCAGTTATAGACATCAAATCCAACATAATTTTATAGGAATAATAAAGATTTGGCAAATCTTATTTTCTTGACAGCGGTCGGGGTTAAATTGTATGCTAAAAACTAATTTTTGGCCTTTAATCTTTAAATCAAGCAAAGGAAAGCAAGCATGAAAAAAGTCGTCCTTCTCGGTGATGAAGCGGTAGCCCTGGCCGCGGTTCACGCTGGTTTAACCGCCGGCTATTCTTATCCAGGTACACCGGCTTCAGAGATCATGGAATATCTGATCAGAATTTCTGAGGGCGGGAAAAAATTTATTGCTAAATGGTGTGTCAATGAAAAGGTGGCCTGCGAAGAAGCTCTGGGCGTTTCTTTTGCCGGAAAGCGGGCCATGGTCTCCTTCAAGCATGTTGGTCTCAATGTGGCGGCTGACCCCTTTATCAATTCAGCCATCACTGGTGCCAATGGCGGTCTGGTGGTGGTTGTGGCTGATGACCCTGGCATGCACTCCTCTCAGGATGAACAGGACAGCCGTTATTATGCTGATTTTGCCCGAATCCTGTGCTTTGAACCGAGCAACCATCAGGAAGCCTACGATATGACTAGAGAAGCTTTTGACCTGTCAGAGCGCTTCGGCATTCCAGTGATGATCAGACTGGTCACCCGGTTAGCCCACAGCCGGTCTTCGGTGGCAGTGCGCGAGCCCAGGGAGCAAAATCATAAGCTGGAATACGGGAGATGGGAAGACTGGACTCTTCTTCCGGTCAATGCCCGGCGTCGCTTCCGGATTCTTCTCGACCGCCAGAAAGAACTTAAAGACTATGCCGAAAGCTGTCCTTACAACCACCTTTCTCTAAACCAGGCCGACCACCGGCTGGGGGTGGTGGTTTCGGGCATTGCTTATAATTATTTTAGGGAAGTGGCAAAAGGGCTGTCTTCTGAACCATCTTATCTCAAAATTTCGACCTATCCGTTCCCTGAGAATAAGTTGCGCCAGCTCATAGGACAGGCTGATGAAATTCTGGTGATTGAAGAAGGGTATCCCTTCATTGAAAGGTTCATCAGGGGAGTGATGGGGATCCCGGGAAAGAAAATCAGGGGCAAACTGGATGGTAGCCTTCCACTGACCGGCGAGCTGACTCCGGATGCGGTGGCTAAAGCCCTCGGATTACCAAAAAAAACTGGCTTGAAAATCGGTGAGTTCAGGCTGGCTGGACGCCCGCCCCAATTGTGTGTGGGCTGTCCCCATGCTGATACTTTTAAAGCCTTGAACGAAGCCCTGAAAGATTTTCCTGGCTCCAACGTTTTTTCTGACATCGGTTGCTATACTCTTGGCGCTTTACCGCCATACAATGCAATTAAAACCTGTGTCTGTATGGGAGCCAGTGTCTCCATGGCCAAAGGCGGAGCAGAAGCCGGGATTTATCCCTCAGTAGCGGTCATCGGCGATTCCACCTTTGCTCACTCGGGCATTACGCCCCTTCTCGATGCTGTTTATTCCAACACCGATATGACGGTGATAATCCTTGACAACGGCACGGTAGCCATGACCGGCGGGCAGCCCAGTTATGGTACGGGAGAGCCTCTGGTTAGGTTGCTTGAAGGCCTGGGTGTTGATAAGAATCATCTGAAAATAATCATTCCTCTGCCCAAAAATCACCAGCAGAATGTCAGTATTATCCGGGATGAACTGGCTTATCACGGTCTTTCGGTGATTGTGGCCAGAAGAGAATGCATCCAAATTCTGGGCGAGAAAAAAAGGAGCTAAAAATGAAATATGACATAATTCTGGCCGGTGTCGGTGGACAGGGTATTCTGTCCATTGCTTTTGTCATTGATAATGCCGCCTTAGAAGATGGTTTATTTTTCAAGCAGGCAGAAGTGCATGGTATGTCCCAGCGGGGCGGGGCGGTGCAATCACACCTTCGCCTTTCGAGCGCTGAGATTTTTTCCGACCTTATTCCTCTTGGCGAAGCCGATATGATTCTAAGTGTTGAGCCCTTAGAGACCCTGCGCTATTTTGATTACTTAAAACCGCAGGGCGCGGTAGTTTCCAGCTGCACCCCTTATGTCAACATTCCTGATTATCCGCCCGTTGAAGACATTTACCGGGAGATAAAAAAAGCTCCTGTCCATGTTTTAATTGATGCCGAAAAATTGGCCAAGGAAGCCGGTAGCCTCCGGGCTCAGAATATGGTGATGCTGGGAGCCGCCTCGGTTTTTCTGCCGCTAAAAGAAGAACATCTAAGAAAATATATCGGAGTCCTTTTCCAAAGCCGCGGTGAACAGATTGTCCAGACCAATTTAAAGGCTTTTGATCTGGGCCGGCAGTCGGCTTTCCAGAAACATTGATAAAATTGGAAGCTCATCAAAACTTTGGAAATTTAAAATGAGGGGAAAGGTGATGAAAGTTCAATTGATGAAAGCCCGGTTAATCTTTCAAAAAGCAGAAAAGGATGGTCGAAATTTTCTTCTTGAGCCAGAGGTTTATGCTCTTCTTCGTAGCTTTGGTCTGGCCGTTCCCAGGCATATTTTTTTGCCAAAAGGTAAAAAGCTGGAGTTAAGCCAGTTAAAAAAGCTGGGAACCGACAAGGTTGTGGTTAAAATAGTCTCGCCCCTGATTCAGCATAAATCTGATGTGGGTGGGGTAGTCATAGTTAAAGCTTCAGTTAAAGAGGTCAGGGCTGTTGTTGAGAAAATGTACGCTGAAATCCCCCGGAGATTTAGCCGGCTTTTCGGTCAGGCGAAAATTTCTGCCTTTGAGGTTGAAAGGTCAATCAAAGGAGTTCTAATAGCCGAACTCGTGAATTTTGAGCAGACCGGCTTTGGCTCAGAGTTGCTCCTGGGGCTTCGGGTGTCTAAGGATTTCGGGCCGGTGGTAACTTTCGGAGGTGGTGGACTGGATGTGGAATATCTTAATGCTCATCTTAAAGACGGACACAGCCTGGCCATTCTGCCTTCAATCAACCTGAGTTTAAAGGCTATTGAAGCGGCTCTGGAGCCCATAGCCGTTTATGGCAAGATCGCTAAGGAATTCCGGGGTCGGGAGGCCCTGATAAAACCTGAAAAGCTGGTTGAGGCCATCCAGATTTTCCAGAAAATCGGTCAGGAGTTTTCACCTTTTAATCAGAAGGCTGCTTATACAGTTGAAGAGCTGGAAATTAATCCGCTGGTGATAAAACAGGGGAAAGTTGTTCCACTGGATGGACTCTGCCGTTTT
The DNA here is from genome assembly GCA_014360015.1 of Candidatus Aminicenantota bacterium. Lineage (GTDB taxonomy): Bacteria > Acidobacteriota > Aminicenantia > Aminicenantales > Saccharicenantaceae > Saccharicenans. The sequence goes on from JACIYJ010000001.1 coordinate 281,561, forward strand.
TCACGGCAGAAGATTGAAGAAAAAGGCCGACCGGTGGAGCAGATTCAAAAAATTCTTGAGCCACACAGCATCGGCATCATCGGTGTTTCCGAAAAGATGAACGTTGGTCATATCATTCTCAATAATGTCATCAAAAACGGATTTCCGCGGGAAAGGATTTATGTGGTCAAACCGGGTTTAGACAGCATTGAAGGCTGCCGCTGTGTTCCTACGGTGGCTGAGCTGCCAGAACCGGTTGACCTATTCATCTTGACTCTGGGCGCTGACCAGGTTTATCCGGTGATGAAAGATTTGGTTGAGCTGGAAAAAGCCCGCTCGGTCATCATCATTGCCGGCGGTCTTGGAGAAAAATCGGGAACTCAAAGCATTGAAGATGACCTCAGGAATCTGTTGCAAGCTAAAAGAGAGCAGGGGAGATCGGCTCCGGTGGTAAATGGAGGTAACTGTCTTGGAATAATCTCAGCTCCGGGAAAATACGACAGCACTTTTATTCCAGAATATAAGTTCCAGAGGCCGGTCGGGGTGAAAGCTGGACTGGCCATCATCAGCCAGAGCGGAGCCTACATGCTGTCGAGGATGAGCAACCAGGATCGTTTTGAGCCGGTCTATGCTGTCTCCATAGGAAATCAGCTTGATTTGACTATTGGCGATTATCTGACCTACCTTCAGGACAGACCGGAAGTTGAGCTGATTGCGGTTTACATCGAAGGCTTTAAACCGGGTGATGGTCAGCGATTCTTAGAAGCAGCCAGAAAGGCTATCAAAGCCGGGAAGAAAATTGTGGCTTATAAATCAGGAAGAAGTCCGGAAGGACAGCGAGCCACTTCCAGTCACACGGCTTCTGTGGCCGGTGATTATGCTGTCTGTCGCAGCCTATTCTCGCAGGCAGGAGTGATTGTGGCTGAGACCATAGATGAATTTGAAAATTTCATAAAAGGGCTGATTTATCTTTCAAGCAAGAAGATTATCGGTAATCATGTTGGTCTGATGTCCAATGCCGGTTTTGAATCAGTGATCATGGCTGACAACTTGAAGGGTGAAGATGGGGAGTTAGTGCTGAGTGAATTTTCTGAACAAACGGTCGCCAGAATTTTGCAGGTTCTCCAGCCTCTGGGAATTGACCGGCTGCAGGACGTTCATAACCCGCTCGATGTCACCCCGATGGCTGATGATGCCACTTTCTGCGGCTGTGCCCGAGCTCTTCTGGAAGATGAGAATGTCGATTGTGCCGTAATTTCCTGCGTGCCTATGACTGCAGCTCTACAGACGCTTCCCCCAGGCGAAGAGCATCGGGAGAATATTTATAATCCGGAAAGCTTTGCTGGCCAGATGATTGACCTTTTCCAGAAAACGGATAAGCCTCTGGTAGTCAACATTGATGCTGGCAGATTGTATGATCCCTTGGTCGAGCAGTTGGAAAACTCCGGGATACCAGTCTTCCGTCGCTGTGACCTGGCAGTTCGATTTCTGAGAAAATATGTCAATTCAGTAAAAAAATAAATTCGGAGTGTTTATCTGACTTGCAAAACTACAGACAGTTAAATCTTGTCCTCCAGCCACAAACTTCATCTGCAGAAAAAATTATGACCGAATTTTCTATCCATTTTTTATGTTTTTTCTAAGAACCTTAAATGTAAATTCTGATTGGCAGGATGATAGTGGTTATTCCTTTCCAGTGTAACTGTTCTTGGATGGTGAAGGCAGTTTCATTGTGAAGCAATCGTCTGACCAGGCCCGTTTGGCGGAAGACCAGTTGCCCCAAGAAAACTGTGGAGCGGGGAAATTCTTGCACTGTTTTTTCTACCAGGCTGGTAGCGGCCGGGACGACTTCGGTGCTGAGTTCATAACGATAGGTGGCCGGGAACCCCAATTTCCTGGCCAGGTCAACATACTGCTGTAACCAGCGTTTGGTTTCAGTTTCAATATGCACTACGGGATTAGAGTCTCTGAAAGCCGACACATCTACTTCGGCTATGGTTATGAAGATGAAGTTTTTGTAAAGGCCGGGGAAATTGCGGATGATAGAGAGAAGAGAGTGTATTCCAAACCCGTTATAGCCATCGACCAGCAATATAGCGGTCATTTCTTTCGGGTCAGGAGGATTCATATTAGGGGTTCCGGAAATAGGAATATTTAACAATTCATCAAGTGATTTAACTCCCTTCCTTACTCTGGAATAATGAGCTCTGATCAGGAAACAGAGTGCCACGACCACAGAAGTGATAACCAGAGTTAACCAACCTCCTAAGGCAAACTTTTCAGAAATAGTGACGACCAGAATAGTGACACACAGCACCAGGCCGATCAGATGAACGGGCAGGTGTTTTTTCCAGTTTTTGTCAGTTTTGCGGTGGGTGATAAAAAATTTTGACATACCCAGCTCGGACAGTGAAAAAGTCAGGAAAACGTTTATGGAATACATTACCACCAGAGTTGAGATGTGACCATGAGAATAAATTATAAGCAGAATAGCTGCAGCCCCCATTATCAAAACGCCATTCTGAATGGTGAAACGGTTGGACAGAGAGGCAAATCTACGGGGCAACCAGTAATCAAGAGCCATATTGGCCATTACTCTGGGACCGTCGGCAAAACCGGTCTGGGCTGCCACCAACAGCAGAGCACCTTCTGAAAAAATAGTTAAAACGGCCAGAATCTTACCAAAACCAAAGCTACCAAAAACTTTTTCCGCCAGAATGGCATTAAGTGTTTTACCCTCTCCCGGGGTGACGTTAAGAAGCAGATAACAGATAAATATTCCCGCGGCTGTTATGGCAAGGGAAGTGGCCATATACATCATCGTTTTTTTGCCATTTTCTACCCGAGGTTCGCGAAGAATCTGAAGACCATTGGAAACTGCTTCTATTCCAGTAAAAGTGCCGCCTCCCATAGAAAAGGCTTTGAGAAACAGCAAAAACAATCCTGTCCGGCCCAGGGTGGCTAATCCGCTCTGAAAACCGGAATGAACGCTGGAATACACGGTATGTATTTCTGGGACATGACGGATAATGCCTGAGCCGATAAGAAGAAGATGAGTCAGAACAAAAAGCAGAAAAATCGGAGATAGCGTTGTTACTGATTCTTTAATTCCCCGAAGGTTGAGGATAACCAGAAAAATTATGGCTGTAATCTCAAAGGGAATCTTAAAGTTCTTATAAGATAGAGGTAGAAAACTGAAGATAGCATCACCGCAGGAAACGATAGAAACGGCTACGGTCAGCATATAATCAACCAGCAGGGCGCAGCCCGATAAGACTCCAGCTTTTTCTCCAAGGGTTTGAGTAGCGACAATGTAACCGCCGCCACCGGAAGGGAAATATTCAATAATTCTGGAATAGGCATAAGAAATAATGAAGACTGTCAAGGCGGTGGCCAAGGCTAAAAAAACAGCTAAATAGGTATGTTTTCCTAACATCCTGAAAGCTTCTTCGGGGCCATAAGAAGCAGAAGACAGGCCATCTGCTCCCAGACCAATCCAGGCCAGAAGGGGAATAAGAGAAAGTTTGTGAAAAAGGGATGGATCCTTAAGGCTGCGAGGTTTGCCGATCAGAACCTCACTCAGCTTTTGCTTCAGTGGTTTAGAATCGTCGTTCATCTTGGTAAGAGTGCGTTGATTTTATCTGATTTAATTTTCGAAACATTATATATCTGAACTTTTATCGTTGCAAGATGGTGAGACAGCAGGCCTGTCTGGGGTTTGATACCCTAAGCCGGAGGCAATTTTCTAACTTCAATAAGAAAAACTCAAGCCAATAACAAAATTTCTTCCAGGTTCTTCGCGCGAGTCAGGGTCAGGTCTGGCTAGATAAAATTTGTTAAAAAGATTATTTATCCGGGCATATAGTCTAAGAGACTGGTTCAGGATATAGGAGGCTTTAAAATTTACCACCCCGTATCCGGGTATGGCGATTTCAGCTGGCCCGGGATTATCCTTTTTTGCCTGGATGAGGCCGTTGAGCTCAAAGTTGAACCGGTTAAACCAGACTTTTCCGCCTATGATAAGTCTCTGGGGTGGAATATCATTCAAGGGATTTCCAGAAATCTGGCTCTGGCCATCATACAGATAATAATTCCCGAATACAGAAAACCGGGAAAACGGGAAATATTCCCACTCAAACTCCAGCCCTTTAATTTTTCCCTGTTCGACGTTCCCATAAGTGTAAAGCTGATTGCCAATCTTGTATCTTTCAACCAGGTTATCAATGCTGTAGATGAAGCCATAGATACCAAGAAAGAGCCGGCTGCTGGTAATTTTGATGCCGGCATCAAAATTCTGGCTGGATTCGTTTTTAAGGTCAGGATTAGCGATAATAAAACCGCGGCCGGTGATTCCAGTATAAAATCTCTCGTTAAGATCAGGAGCGCGATAGGCTCGGGAATAGTTAGCAAAAATAGAAACCTGGTTATATAGCCGGTAGGAAGCAGCTAAAAATCCGGTCAGGGCTTGATCCTGGCTGGTAAGCGCTGGTTCTTCTCCCCCAGGGTTGGCTCGGGAACTGAGAAAATCTAAGCGAAGCCCTCCTGTGATATCAAGATTCTTAATTCCTTCATAGTCCAGACTCAGGAATAGGCCGGAGTCTGTTCTTTTACCACCAGTGTACGGATATTCGTCGATGGTCTCAGTAACATTCCCTGAACTATCAAAATTTATGTATTGGTTATAGGCTTTACTTCGGCTACGGCCATAAAGGTCAGCCCCGCCGGTTAACCGCAGCTTTTTTGCCAGGAGATATTCCAAAGAAAGCTGGAGACCATAGTCGATGCTTTCAGTGCGGGCAAAAGATTCCTGAGTTTTGACAATCTCGATTTTATCGGACCTGGTTTCCAGGAAATTCGGGTTAAGATAAAAATGGAAATTGAGCTGGGCTCTGGGGCCGAGTGATTTTTCTTTCCAGTTAAACTGGAAAAGGTTCTGGTTTTCAGCCGGATACCAGGTTGGCTTGGTTTCGCTGGTGATACTGGGTTTTCCGATATCGCTGCCTCGAGCCAGAAGAAAGCTGGTGCTGATTTCTCTTTTTTCCGACCATTTTATTATCTTCCCGAAAATACTGGTCTGAGTGAATTGAGATTGCGGAACTTCAGCGGAAGGAGAGCGATAGTTTTCGGCTTTGTCTGTTCTGACCGAGAAATAATAACCAAGGCCGGACTTAGCGCCGGAAACAGCCAGACTGACTTCTCTTTCATTATTCACTGTGCCATATTTAAGGTTGCCTTTTAACTTAAAATGGTCTTCGGTTGGGGGATTGTAAGTCAGGAAATTTAGGACTCCACCAATAGCATCTGAGCCGTAATAGACTGATGAGGGGCTGCGCAGAACCTCAATTTTCTCCAGGTCTTCGGGATTCAAAAAGGAAGCGTTCGGTCCGGTTCGGCGGTCGCTGGAAAGCCTGGCATTGTCGATTAATAGCAGAATGCGGCGCCTGGCCAGACCCCGGATTGAAGGAACAATAGAGAAACCACCGGTGCCCAGGCTGGAAATTCCGGGAACCATCTGAACCAGCTCGGTGATGTGTGAGGGCATTTTTTCTTCGATGCTGGCCGCAGACACTACTGAGCTGGCAGCCGGGACAGAAGTTATCGGTTCAGGAAACCTGGTGGCCGTGACTACGATTTCTTCTTTCTGGGGGATATAGGGAACCAGAGTAAAAGTCAGAACTTTACCGCTCTTGGGTTTGCTGACGATGAATTCCTGCTCAAAATAGTCCCTGTGTCTTATTCTGATTTTATAATTTTCAAAATCTGGAAGGCTCAGACTAAAATAGCCCTGCTCATCAGTCAAGACAGTCTGATTTCCCGGCTCGCAGATGATTTGAGCTTGACTGACAGGTTGGCCCATGAGGCTTATTATCTTTCCTTTAACAATAATTTCTGCCCGAAGGAAGGAAAAGAAAATTAAGCAAAATAGAAGCGACAAAATCAGGCTTCTGGACTTCATTAGGGATCTCTCCTTATATTTATAATAACCAATTTTAAATATCAGGATAAAAGATTTTATGAAAAAGTCCAGGCTATAATCAACACTTTTTTACGCAGGATTGATGATTTGACATTTCATGAATTGGTTTTTAAGATAGCTTATCATGAAACCGATATCGATTCTCAATGATGTTATCGGACCAATAATGCGGGGACCTTCTTCCTCTCATACCGCAGCCTCCTATCGTCTCGGTTATATATCCAGATTGCTGCTCGGTGAAGAACCAGTCTCAGCCCGTATAGTTTTTGACCCGAATGGTTCATACGCCCGGGTATTCCGGGAGCAGAATGCTGACCTGGCTTTTGCCGCGGGACTTCTGGGCTGGGAAATAACGGACCCTCGTTTTTTTCAGGCGCTCCACTTCGCTGCTTCCCATGGATATAAGTTCGAGTTTGTTGTCGAGCCGATTGAGGGTTCAAATCATCCGAATTTTGTCCAGCTGGAATTAGCTTCAGCTTCTGGCCAAAAGCTTCTAATGAAGGCCAAATCAGTTGGGGGTGGGGCCATTGAAATCGTAGAATTGAACGGCTGGCCGGTTCTGCTTTCCGGTGATTTTTATGAGATGCTAGTTGAAGCCCCGGCTGATGCTGAACTCACTCTCAGGAATATTCTTGATCGAGATTATAATTTAAGAGCTAAGTTTGAAGTGATAAAGTCGGAGAAAAAGGCAGGTAAAATCTTAGTGCGGGCTGCTTGCTTGAGGCCTCTTTCAGCAGATGACCGAAAGAAGCTAAAAGAAATTGAAGATATAAGTTTCTGGGAGTGCGGGCCGGTGTCTTTTGCGGTTTCGGGTAAGTCCTTGTTTACTTCAGCTGAAAAAATAGTCACCATAGCTTCTACTGGCGGAGTTTCGCTGGGAAAAGTTGCTCTTGCTTATGAATCTCAGCTTTTAGGACTGAGCGAAGCAGATGTTCTTTCAGAGATAAATCGACGGCTGGATATCATGCTGACTTCTGTTCAGGAAGGACTTAAAGCTGAGTCCTTGAACATGCAGCTTCTTGAGCCAACAGCTGGTTTGATTTTCCAGGCTGAAAAAGAAGGTCGGTTGACCGGGGGCCGTCTCTCCCGGGCTGCTATCCGGGCCTTGGCAGCTGAGCATGTGGCTGCTTCGGGTGGAGTGGTCTGCGCCGCCCCTACTGGTGGCTCAGCCGGAACCATCCCTGGAGTCATCAGCACGCTCCTCGAAGATATGAACATAAGCCGAGAGAAGGCTTCCTTGGCTCTTCTGGCCGCAGGAGCAGTGGGTGTGGTAGTGGCCAACCGGGCTACCTTTGCAGCCGAGATTGCCGGTTGTCAGGTGGAAATCGGGGCAGCCGGGGCTATGGCCGCGGCTGCCGTGGTTGAAGCCTGTGGTGGAAGTGCCAGACAAGCTTGTGACGCTGCGGCCATTTCTTTCCAGAATACCATGGGTCTGGTTTGCGACCTGGTTCAGGGCATCTGCGAGATACCCTGCCATACGCGAAATGCAGTGGCTGCGGCCAATGCTTTTATCTGTGCTGACCTCGTTCTTGGCGGTTACCGGAATCCCATACCGCTCGATGAAACCATAGATGCGGTTCTGGCTGTGGGAAAAACTATGCCGGCCGAACTCCGAGTCACTTCTCTTGGCGGACTGGCTGTTTGCCCCTCAGCCCTGGCTCTGAAGAAAAAAGAAAGAAAAGATTTTTGATGATTTGATAATTCAATAAAAGGTGACTGAAATGGTGGAAAGAAAAGTCAGGTTGCTTTCCTCGGCTGATATCCTTCAGGTGTGTTCGATGAAGGAGGCCATTGAGGCGGTGAGGAGGGCCTTCATTCTCGCTTCTGAAGGTAAAGTTGAGGTTCCCACCCGAACCCGCCTCGATGTGCCTGAGGCCAGGGGTACGTCATTAATAATGCCCTCATATCTTCCTGAAGCTGGGAAACTCGGAGTGAAAATAATCAACCTTTATGAGGATAATCCCGCAAAAGGATTACCTTTCAGCCAGGCCTTGATGCTGGTGTTTGAGGCTTCGGATGGCCGACCATCAGGAATCTTAGAAGCAGGTACTTTGACCGCTCTGAGGACTGGTGCGGCCTGCGGCCTGGCGACTGAGCTTCTGAGTCGTCCCGAAAGCCAGCGGCTGGCTCTTTTTGGGGCCGGGTTCCAAGCCCGGTTTCAACTGGAGGCAGTAGTTGCTGTCCGGAAAATAGAAGAGGTCAGAGTTTTTGATCAGGATAAAGAGCGGGCTGAGGTTTTTGCCCGGAAAATGTCCGAGCGCTTATCTATTCGGTTAAAAGTAGCCGGCTCAGCTCAGGAAGCTCTTGAAAATGCCGATATTGTCTCCACGGCCACAACTTCTAAAACCCCGGTTTTTGATGATAAGGATATCAAACCAGGTGTCCATATCAACGCCATTGGTTCCTACAAACCTGAAGAACGAGAAGTTCCTTCTCTGACTGTCGCCCGGGCCAGGGTGTTTGTGGATAGTCGTGATATGGCTCTGGAAGAGGCCGGCGACCTGATCATCCCGATGAAAGAAGGGCTTTTCGGACCTGAACATATCGAGGCCGAAATTGGCGAAGTGGCGTCACGCAAAAAGTCTGGCAGGTTAAGTGCTGAAGAAATTACTTTCTTTAAGACAGTTGGAATAGCCGCTCAGGATATTGTTCTGGCCTCGATTGTGCTGCAAAAAGCTATAGAAAAGGGCCTGGGCTATTTATTTGATTTTTATGAAGGATAGTGAGCTACTCGCTTGGAATTATAAATTTTTTCTTTTTCCAATCAAAAAATCACTAATCTTATAGATTCTGCTTGATGAAATTCAGCATCGTGCGGTAAAGATGGAGAGTAGTATTTTTGCCTTCGTAAATTCCATGGGAGCGATTGGGATAAATCATCATGGAGAAGAGTTTATCGTTGGCAATTAGCTCATTAACTAATTTTTCAAAGCTTTGAAAATGGACGTTATCATCGCCCGTGCCGTGGATAATGAGCAGTTTCCCTTTTAACTGGTGAGCAAAATTAATGGGCGAGCCATTTTTGTAGCCCTCGGGGTTGTCCTGGGGAAGCCCCATATAGCGCTCCTGGTAGATGGTATCATAGAGGCGCTGGTCGCTGACGAAGGCCACAGCTATGCCCATTTTATAGAGATCGGGGTAGCGGAAAAGGGCATTGAGGGTCATCTGGCCACCACCACTCCAGCCCCAGATGCCGATGCGTTCGGGGTCAATGAAGCTGTACTTTTTAATCAGGGCTTTTACAGCCGCAGCCTGATCGGCTGAAGCCAGAATGCCGACCTGACGGTAAATAATTTTTCGCCAATCACGCCCCCGAGGTGCAGGCGTCCCTCGATTGTCAATGCTGACCACCACATACCCCTGCTGAGTCAGCAGAAGATGCCAGAGATAAGTGTTCCCGCCCCAGGCGTCCCGGACAGTCGTGCCGGCAGGTTCACCGTAAACATAGATAAAAAGTGGGTATTTTTTTGCCGGGTCAAAATCCGGTGGTTTCATCATCCAGCTATCTAACAGGACTCCATCACCGATATCCACTCTAAAGAATTCAACCGGGGATTTTTGGAGTGAATTAACTCGGGCGGCAAGTTCTTTGTTTTCAACCAAAGTTTTTAGCCGTCGATGCTGGGGAAGCTGGATGAGGTCAATAATGGGAGGCTGGCCGAAACGGGAATAAGTATGGAAAGCAAACTGACAGGAAGGAGATAGTTGATAGGAATTAGTTCCGGCAAGGTCGGGCGGAGTAACTCTTTCCGGTTTTCCAGGTTTATTTATTTGAACTCGGTAAAGGTATTCCTGGGTGGGATTTTCTGGAGAAGCGATGAAATAAAGCCAGCCTCTTTTTTCATCAAGTCCGCTAAGGCGGATAACATCATAATTGCCAGGGGTCAGCAGTTTGATGTTTCCAGATAAGTTTACACTATAAACATGTTTCCAGCCATCCCTCTCACTGGTGAAGAGAAAACGATTTCCTTTATCGTAGAGGGTGAGGTCGGTGTCTACTTCTACCCAGGCTTTATCTTCATCAACAAAAATGGTGCGGACATCTCCGGTTGAAGCCTCGGCCAGCAAAACTTCATTCCGGTTTTGGAGGCGGTTGAGATGCTGAAGTATGATCCTATCTTTGCCTGCCCAGGCCATCCAGGGAATATAATTATTTCTGGGGTCTCCCGGAACTTTCAGCCAGACAACCCTTTTGGTTTCGATGTCCAGCACTCCTATGCGGCAGGAGGAGTTGGTTTCACCAGCTTTGGGATATTTGAAGGAGATAATTTTTGGGTAAAGCTGGTCAGTGTTGTTGATAAGATAGAAATCTTTAACGCCAGAAGTATCGAGCTGCCAGAAAGATATTTTTGTCCCGTCAGGACTCCAGCGAAAGCCGTCGCGCAGCGAGAATTCCTCTTCATAAACCCAATCGAAGGTACCATTGATGATGGTATCAGAGCCATCTTCGGTCAGCCTAGTGATTGTACCTGAGTCCAGGTGCTCAAGATAGAGGTTATTTTTGTAAACGTAAGCGACCAAATTTCCGTCCGGGGAAAATTTAGCAAACTGCAGGTAGGCGGGTTCAAACCCCTGTCCAAGTTTTTTGAGCTGCTGGCTGACAAGGTCCAGCACCCAATAATCCCCGCGGGTTTTTTGGCGCCAGATTCGCTGGCTGTTGGTGTAAATAAGAACTCGTTTCATATCGTCGGAAAATGAATAATCATCTATGGGCAGGGGAGAAGCTTCACCTTTGGGAATAAGAAGCGAAGCTGGTACCATTACTTTTCGGGCGCCAGTGACGGCTGAATAGAGGACGATGTCTTTGCTTCCTGGCACGGTAGTCGAATTTTCGAGTACTGTGTACGAGGACCCATCCTTCAGCCAGTGGGCCGGTCCAAAGGGTTCAGGAGCAAATTCCCGCGAAGCAAAGATCCTCTCTAAGGTTAATATCCCTTCGGAGACCTTCTCTTGAGCGCAGAGATTAACTTTGGACAGAGTAAAAAACATTAAAAATGTTAGAAACACTATAGCAATCTGGCTCTTTTTTATTTTCATCGGCTTTTCTCCAACTTTATTTAAATTTTTGGTCTAACCTCTTTTCTTTATATTAACGAGTTTTGTTTAAGTCAATAAATTTTTTCTTTCAGGCTAGGAGATAACATCTGGGGTTAAGAAAAAAAATAAAAAATCAAAGCTCAATTGTTTTGAGATTTGATTTGAAAGGCTAAGACATCATAATCTTTCCTCGGGAATAAATTATGGATTTAATTGATGCCTGATGTTTTTAGAACCAAGAGATTAAAGCGAACAAGATATCACTTGATGAAAGTAAATCATTAATCTTACGAGGGAGATATCATGAAAATAAAAATCAAGTTAGTCATCACAATCATAACCATTTTATCAATTATGCTATCAACCAAAATGTTAAGCGGCCAGATTATGGCCAATTCTAAAAAACTCGATCCCACGACTGTTATCTGGTATGAGCATCCGGCCGATAAATGGGAGAATGCCTTTCCTGTAGGTAATGGGCGCCTGGGAGCTATGGTATTTGGCCGCACTGATGAAGAGAGAATTCAGCTCAATGAGGAAACTTACTGGACAGGGGGACCATACAACCAGACAAGAAAAGGAGGAAGGGAGCATCTGGCTGAGATCAGAAAGCTCATCTTTGATGGCGATTACTTAAAAGCTCACCATCTTTTCGGGCGGTATCTGATGGGCTATCCGGTTGAGCAGCAAAAATATCAGTCACTGGCCAATCTGGTACTTACTTTTGAGTCTCAGGGCGAAGTAAAAAATTATATTCACCAGCTTGACCTCGATTCAGCTATCGTTACCACTTCTTATGAGCAAAACGGAATTAGCTACAAAAGAGAAGTTTTTTCTTCACCTGTTGATCAGGTGATAGTCGTCAGGATGGAAGCCAGTCGGCCGGGGACCATTTCCTTTCGGGCCGAGCTGCGTGGCTGCCGCAACCAGGCTCACTCCAACTACGCCACCGATTATTTCCAGATGGATAGTTACGGCGACGATGGACTTATTCTGACTGGCAAATCGGCTGATTATCTTGGAGTTCCCGGAAGAGTTCGCTATGTTTGCTTGCTTAAAGCAGTTACCGAAGGCGGAGAAATTCAAGTTGGCTACCGTGACTTGACAGTCAAGAAAGCCACAACCGTCACTATTTACATTTCAGCCGCGACCAATTTTGTTTCCTACAAAGACCTGAGTGCGGACCCGTTAAAAAAGGCACAGGAGGCAATTCAGGCCGCATTGAAGAAAGACTACCAGAAAATAAAAGAAGATCATCTGGCTGCTCACCGGCAACTTTTCCGAAGAGTTTCAATTGACCTCGGTTCAACAGATAACTCTTTTCTCCCCACTGATGTCAGAATTAAGAATTTCGATGGAAAGAATGATCCAAATCTGGCCGCACTCTGCTTTCAGTTTGGTCGATATCTTCTTATTTCTTCCTCCAGGCCCGGAACGCAACCAGCTAATCTTCAAGGAATATGGAACGAAAGCATGAATCCGGCCTGGGATTCAAAATATACAACCAACATTAATCTGGAAATGAATTATTGGCCGGCGGAAGTAACCAATCTTTCAGAATGTGCTTCACCTCTTTTCCAGATGATAAAAGAGCTTACTGACCAGGGAACTGATGTGGCCAGGGAACACTATGGGTGCCGGGGCTGGGTTTTGCATCAGAACACCGATATCTGGCGCGTAGCCGCTCCCATGGATGGTCCCGACTGGGGTGCCTTCACTACAGGCGGAGCCTGGCTCTGCACCCATCTCTGGGAGCATTACCTTTTTACCAGAGATAAAGAGTTTCTGACCGAGTATTATCCGATTATGAAAGGCAGTGTTGAGTTTTTCCTTGATTTTCTGGTGCCTCATCCTCGATATGGGTGGTTGGTTACCAATCCCTCGACTTCGCCCGAGAATTTTCCAGACAGGCCAGGAAACATTACCTTTTTCGATGAGGTAACAGGCTGGATGAGCCCGGGAACCACACTGTGTGCCGGTTCAACTATTGATCTTCAAATTTTAAACGACCTCTTTGGCTATGTGGCCGAGGCTTCGAAGATACTGGGAGTTGATGAGGAGTTTAGAAAAAAAGTTCTGGAGACCAGGGCCAAGCTGGCTCCTATGCAGATAAATAGAAAAGGTGAACTTCAGGAATGGTTAGAAGACTGGGGGCAGAAAGAAAAAAGCCACCGCCACATTTCTCCGCTTTATGGTCTTTACCCTGGAAACCAAATTTCTGCAACCAAGACGCCTGAACTGGCTGCGGCTGCTCGGGCGGTATTGGAACAGAGAGGCTTGACCGGAAATGGCTGGTCCTCAGCCTGGAAAATGGCCTGCTGGGCCCGCCTTTATGAACCAGAAAAAGCCATGGAAAATTTCCTTTATTATCTCCAGCACTATACTTTTAACAACCTTTTTGCTATCTGCTCCAATGCTCTTCAGGTTGATGGAAGTTTTGGCGTTACCGCGGCCATAGCTGAAATGTTACTCCAGTCTCATGAAGGATTTATTGACTTTCTGCCTGCCTTGCCGGTGACCTGGTCGAGTGGCCGGGTTAATGGTTTGGTAGCCCGGGGCGGTTTTGAAGTAAATCTCCAGTGGGATAAGGGAAAATTAACCAGGGCTGAGCTTGTCTCTAAAAAAGGCGAAGTTTGTCGGATAAAATTGAAAATAAACGGCAAGCTCAAAATTAATAACTCTCAGGGCGCTGTTCATTACAAAAAAATAAGCCAGGATATTTATGAGTTCAAAACCAAAGCTGGAGAAAAATACACTATTTCTATTTAATTAAGAAAAGAAGAAGAACCTCTTGCCGATTGATGAATAAACCTGGAAAGTTACTGTGAAAGAAGCAAAATCGGTATTTTTAAGAACTGATTTAAGAAGAATTGACAGACTAAGTTTTTAAGTCTAATTTAGAAAGAAGAATTCAGGTTAGGAAGGACAGATTTTAATCCATGGATAGCTCAAACTTCAATCGCTTCCGCAAGAATAATGATTTATCTGATTCAAGGTTAAATTCAGACAATCAGAAAAATGGCCAGGACAAAAAGTCTGAGTCGCAAGAAGTAGAAAACCATCTGGAGAGAAGGCGAGCTCTATATGCTACCTTTGGTTATGATATTGAGCGGGAACGCCAGGCAGTGATTGAAGCGGCTAAACCCTTTGGCGGTCGAATTCTCGATGCCGGAACGGGTAAAGGCCATTTTGCTTTAGCTCTGGCCAGATTGGGTTATAAACTCGTCAGCTTTGATCTTTCTGAAGACCAGCTAAAATTTGCCCGAGAAAACTTGGAAAAGAACGGAGTGAGCCATCTGGTTGAATTAAGACAGGAAGACGGCGAGAAGCTATCTTTTCCGGACGGCTCGTTCGACACGATTTTTTCTGTGAATATGGTGCATCACCTGAAAAATCCCTACCGGGTTATTTCTGAACTGCTGAGGGTTCTTTCTCCCTCCGGCAAACTGATCATCAGCGATTTCAGCCCGGAAGGGATGGCCATGATGGCGGAAGTTCACCGAATAGAAGGGGATACTCACGAAGAATCGCCAGTAGGGATAGTCGAAATTGAAGAATTTTTAAGGAAGGCTGGTTTTAAGATTCATCGCTCCAGAACAAAATATCAAATCACCTTAGTGGCCGTTAAGAGTTGAGATTAGCTGTGCTGCGGCTTAAATCTTGATGATTTAATGGAAAAAATCAGATAAAATCAGAATGAAATTAATAAAATATTTGGAGAACAGAATGAGAAAATCTGATGAGTACACCAGCAAATATTTAACAGGCGGTTTAATTTTTAAAATAAAAGTTCTTATTTTCTTGATTTTTTCTCTGGCATTTCTTACTGGATTATCATCAGCTTTGTTTTTCAAAACTGCAGAAAAAAGCACCAGCCCTGCGGGAAAATTCATAGATATATCTGTAGCCACTGCCAGGATAATATCCAGCCAGGCTGAGGCAGATTCTTCCATACCCCGGCCCGAATATCCCAGGCCAGATTTTTATCGCTCTGAATGGCTGAACCTTAATGGTGAGTGGGATTTTGCTTTAGACCTGTCAGATTCAGGTGAAGAACGTGGCCTGCCGCAAGGAGAAGGCTTTGACCGGAAGATTATGGTGCCGTTTGCCCCTGAAAGTCCGCTCTCAGGAATTGGTTTTAAGGATTTTATTGCCGCTGCCTGGTATAAACGCACCCTGACCGTTCCCGAAAGCTGGAAGGGACGCCGGGTCATCCTGAATTTTGAAGCAGCTGATTATCAGACCACGGTCTGGATAAACGGAAAAAAGGTAGGAGATCATTTTGGCGGCTATACTCCTTTCTCTTTTGATATCACTGATTATCTGGACCGCCAGGAGAACATCCTGGTTGTCAGGTGTCGTGATGAGGTGCGTAGCAGAAAGCAGCCGGCAGGAAAACAAAGTGAGCAATACCATTCCTACGGCTGTATGTATCGCCGGACGACCGGCATCTGGCAGACTGTCTGGCTGGAACCGGTAGCTCCTATCAGAATCGAAGCCTACCGGGTTTATCCTGACATAGATAACAACCAGGTGCTGATCAAAGTTTTTTTGAACGATAGCCCAACTGAAGGTCAACTCATACTTTCGGTAACCGATAAAGGGAAAGTCATCTTTAAAGACTCCAGAAAAGCAAGCAGGATGGTCGCCTTTGAGGTAAAATTGAAGAAACCCAGACTTTGGGAAATCCGGAAACCCTATCTATATGATTTCAACCTTGAGCTGAAATTTAATCCGGTCGTTCAACCTGTTGATCGGGTTAAGGGCTATTTCGGTCTGCGGAAAATTGAGGCCTGTGGCGAAAAAATTTATTTCAATAACCGTCCGCTCTTTATGCGCTTAGTGCTGGACCAGGGTTTTTATCCCGATGGAATATACACCGCACCATCGGATGAGGCTTTACGTCATGACATTGAAATCTCTCAGGCTGCTGGATTTGACGGAGCCAGGCTCCACCAGCGGGTTTTTGAACGTCGTTTTCTCTACTGGGCTGACCGGTTGGGTTATATAGTCTGGGGTGAATTCGCTGACTGGGGCCTTGATTTGAGCCAGCCACAGTCTCTCATTACCTTCCAGCGGGAATGGTCTGAAGTTCTGGCCCGCGATTTTAACCATCCATCCATAATCGGCTGGTGTCCATTCAACGAGCGCTGGGGACAGAATTATCCAGGAGTCATCGAAAGCATCTTCAATCTGACCAAGGCTTTTGACCCGACCCGGCTGGTGATCGATTCTTCCGGAGGCTATCATCTGGTGGTGCCTGATGTATATGATTCGCATAATTACGAGCAGGACGTGGCTAAATTCAAGGAAGCTTACGATGGTCTGCTGCTGACGCCGCCAAAGGTTTTTGTCAACGGAGACCCGAGGCGCAATACTCCTTACAAAGGTCAGCCCTATTTTGTCAGCGAATACGGCGGAATCTGGTGGAATCCAGGTCAGCAGGATGAAAAAGCCTGGGGCTACGGCGAAAGACCGAAAACAGCAGAAGAATTCCTGCAGCGCTATAAAGACTTGACCGAGGCCCTTCTGTTCAACACAAAAGTGGCCGGTTTCTGTTATACCCAGCTGTATGATATTGAACAGGAAGTCAACGGAATTTATACCTTTGATCGCAAACCCAAATTCGATCCGAGCTTTTTCTTCAAGGTGAATCAGCAGCCAGCGGCTATTGAGAAGTGATTATTTAATGGGGCGGGCCCGAGTACTTTGTTAATTACCAGTGACTTGATTTTATTTGCTGGATATTTTAAAGGTGGCAAAAGGAAAAATTGATGCTCTTTAATTTAAGGAGGAAGCTTTTTTCCCTGATTTTTATTCTGAACTTGGCTTTTGTCTTTTTGGGAGGGATGATGACTGAAAGCCGGGATTATCTTTCTGAGAAATCTAAAATAAAACCATTGACTGCAGCTGACCTTAAAAAGCTCGTTCCTGAAAATATCTCTGGCTGGAAGGCTGTCTCAGAAGACCAGGTCTTCGATCCGGAAACCATTTTCAATTACATCAACGGTGCTGGCGAAGTCTATCGTTCCTATAATTTCCGGCTGCTTATAGCGCGCCGTTTCCAGAAGCCAGAAAAGCCCGACCTGGTGGTTGACCTGTTCGACATGGGGACAAGCTACGAGGCCTTTGGTGTCTTCACTCATGATCGTGAAGGGGAGAATGTGGAAATAGGCCAGATGGGCGTTTATAAGGGTGGGCTTCTGTCTTTCTGGAAGAACCGCTTTTTTGTTTCTGTCTATGCTGAAGATGAAACACAGGAAACGAAGGAAGCAGTGCTGGAGCTCGGACGGCAGATTGCTTTGAGGATAGAGACGGAAGGAAGATTACCAGACCTTCTGCATTTTTTGCCAGAAGCCAGACTTGATAGAGAAACTGTTTGCTATTTTCATACTCACCATATCCTCAATTACCATTTTTTTATTTCTGATGAGAACATTTTACAGCTCGGGCCAGAGACTGAAGCCGTCCTGGCACAATATAAGGATTCAGGCCGACTGCCTGTTTTTCTGCTGGTAGTTCGCTATGCTGATGAAAACCAAGCCCTTTATGCCTGGAATGTCTTCTGTAAGAATTACATGCCCGACGCCAGAATTCCCGGCGAAATAAAAGTTGAAGACGGCACCTGGACTGTGGCCAAAACCCGAGGCCGACTGCTGGTGGCAGTTTTTCAGGCATCAACTGACCTGGAAGCCCGGTCTCTTATAGATAACGTACTTTTAGAAAAATAAAAAAGTAAAAAAAGAAGGAGGGGAAAAATGAAAAAAAGGGCGATTACCCGACGGGATTTTCTGAAGAAAGCAGCCACTTTGCCTCTGGCGGGTACCTTCATTCCGGCGATTCTGGAAAGAAAAGGAAAAAGAAAAGAGCAAGTGCCGACGAAAGTCAGGGTAGTTCTGGTAAGGGAGAAAGATGTTCTGGACGAAAAGGGTAAGCCCCGCTATGAAGTAATAGAAAGGATAATGGATGAGGGGGTCTGCGCTCTTTTTGGAACTTCAAATGCCCGGGAGGCCTGGCGTCAGATGATAAAGGCCGATGATGTGGTCGGGATTAAAACCAATGTCTGGAATTATTTGCCAACGCCGAAAGAGCTTGAAGATTATCTAAAAAAACGGGTAATGGAATGCGGTGTCCCTGAAGAAAAAATTGCCATTGCCGACCGCGGTGTTCTCAATCATCCGGTGTTTCAGAGAGCCACGGCCCTGATCAATGCCCGTCCGGCCAGAACCCATCACTGGTCAGGAATGGGTACCTGTATTAAAAATTATATCCAGTTTGTTCCCAGACCTTACGAGTGGCATGCTGATGCCTGTGCTGACCTGGGCAAAATCTGGTTTTTACCTGAGGTAAAGGGTAAAACGCGGCTGAACATCTTGGTGATGCTCACTCCGCTTTTCCATGGCATAGGACCTCATCACTTCAGTAAAGAATACATCTGGCCATATTGTGGGCTGATTCTGAGCCAGGACCCGGTGGCGGCTGATGCCACCGGTTTGCGGATTCTTCTGGCCAGAAGGAAGGAATATTTTGGAAAAGAAAGACCTCTTCAGCCTGCCCCTCATCATATTTTTTATGCTGATACTCGCCATCATCTTGGCGTCAGCTCTTCAGAGCGTATCGAGCTGATCAAACTTGGCTGGCAGGACGGAATTCTGATTTAATTTTTTGTTTCATGAGAAAATCTATCAAGAAGGTGAATAAAATTTTACCTTGAAGCGATTAACTTAGTTAAATTCTGGCTGAATTCAGCTGCGAGGCAAGGTTTTAGAAAAAGACCGATACGAGCTGATGGAATCGAGCTCGATTAAAAAAGTAGAAGACAAAGCTTGAAAGTATAAAGATTTCAAAATAGTTAAGATAAAGCAAGGGAATTAGAAATTTAAGGAAAACTTTGGCTGTTTCAAAGAAGCGTCAAAAACAACACACACGTTTTTCTATTAGTTCTTTGGTGTGGCAGTGAAGATGTTGATAAAGACGGTTTTTTTATATAGATTATACTGGAATAAAGGAAATTGGAATCAGAGGGGAGTGGACGATGCCCATCTATGAATATCGCTGTAAGGATTGCGGGAAAAAATCTTCCTTTCTGATTCTTTCCATCAATTCTGCCTTTGAGCCTCGCTGTAAGGCCTGTGGCAGTCCTGACCTGGAAAAGTTGGTTTCCAGGGTGGCGGTGATCAGGTCAGAAGAGAGCCGGCTGGAAAGCTTAGCCGACCCGGCCAAACTCGGCGACCTGGATGAAAATGACCCGAAAAGCATTGCTCGCTGGATGAAAAAGTTCGGTCGGGAGATGGGTGAGGAGCTTGGTCCTGAATTTAACGAAGAAGTTGACCGGGCGATTGAAGAAGCGGAGAAGGCTGAATCGGGCAAAAGTGAAGGTGAGGAAGAGAGCAATTCAGCTGATTCAGGCGAAGATTTTTCGTACGGTTCAAGTTATGCGGCCAGCGCTGATGAAAATCCGGACATTGATTAATTTGCCTGGTGATTGGTGAGGAGATTGGTCGGTCAAATAAGGTATTGATTGAAGGAGAAATGAGATGAATCCATTTATTTCTTTTGTTATCGGCGCTGCGTTTGGAGCAATTTTGGTTTTGGTCATATATCATTTCCAGCAGAAAAAAGCCCGTGAACTGGCTCAGGAGTTGGTGGCCCAGGCCCAAGTTCAGAAAACCCAGGAACTGGAAATTCTCCTCGACCGGATGCGGGACTCTTTCGGTTCTTTATCATTTGAAGCGCTCAAGAAAAATACCGACGAATTTTTGAAGCTGGCCAATGAAGTATTGAGCCGACAAACCCAGATGGGCGAAAAAGACCTGGAGTCAAAGAAAAGACTCATCGACCAGACGCTCGAAGGAATGAAAACTGACTTGAACAAGATTCAAACACTCATCACTGAGTTTGAAAAGGACCGGGCCAATAAATTCGGGCAGCTGGAGAATCAGCTGCGGTTAGCTCTGGAGCAAACCAGCAAACTTCAGGAAACCACCAACCAGTTACGCCAGGCCTTGGCTAGCACCCGGGTCCGCGGCCAGTGGGGTGAACGTATGGCTGAAGATATTCTAAGACTGATGGGCTTTGTCGAAGGCTTTAATTATGAAAAACAGAAATCTGGAGAGACTGGGCTGACCAGACCTGATTACACTTTTTTCCTTCCTCAGGGCCGAAAAATCAATATGGATGTCAAGTTTCCTCTGGATAATTACCTCCATTATCTCGAGGCCAGCAACGATACTGAAAGAGAAAATTACAAGCAGCAGTTTTTAAAGGATGTTCGGGCCAGAATCAAAGAAGTTACCACCCGGGATTACATCAATCCCGAAGAAAATACCCTTGATTATGTGTTAATTTTTATCCCCAATGAACAGGTCTATGCTTTCATCAATGAAAATGACCGGACTCTGCTGGACGAAGCTCTGAAGAAAAAAGTTATTCTTTGTTCTCCTATCACTCTTTATGCGGTTCTGGCCATCATCCGGCAGGCGATGGAAAACTTCAACCTGCAGAACACAGCCGGTCAGATTCTTAATCTATTGGATTCTTTCTACAAGCAATGGCAGGCGTTTGTTAAGTCGCTGGAAAAAGTTGGTAAGAAAATCGAAGAAGCTCAGAATGAGTTCCAGATTCTTAATTCAACCCGAAAAAACCAGCTGGAAAAGCCGCTGCGCCAGATTGAGACCATAAAAAAACAGTGTCAGCCGGAGATGC
This sequence comes from Candidatus Aminicenantota bacterium, assembly GCA_014360015.1. GTDB lineage: Bacteria > Acidobacteriota > Aminicenantia > Aminicenantales > Saccharicenantaceae > Saccharicenans. The sequence continues at coordinate 302,259 of JACIYJ010000001.1, forward strand.
TTAAACCCGGTACCATCCCAGCAGAAGCTGAAATAATAGAGGGAGAAGCTGAGGTAGAAGAGGTAGAACAAGAATTGCCGGGACTGGCAGACAAAAAGTAAGTTTCCTGTTTTCAGGTGAGGGATAGAAATAAGGGTTTACTTTTAAAATGACAACCTGAAAAATTATGGCCGGTGTTATTAATGAAAATTAAATTTTCCAGTTGAGGGTTTTTTCAGAAAGGTCAGGGCTGCCGCTGCGGCCAGACAAAGAACTCCAGCTACAAGAAAGGCCTGACTGTAATTGCCGACGACTATGGATTTCTTCAAACCCTGACCGGTGCTGTCAAATTCCTGAAAACTGATAATGGCCGCAGTTTTCATCAACCCGGCTGCTAAATAAGGTCCCAAAATGCCGCCCATACCATAGGCGCTGAACATCCAGCCGTAATTGGTTCCATAGTGTTTTGTCCCGAAAAAGTCAGCGGTCACTGCTGGAAAAACAGCCAGGAATCCCCCGAAGCATAGCCCGATAAGCGAGATGCCGATGAGAAAGAGAGAATAGTTTTTAAAGCTGTTAAAAAAAAGCATGGTCAGACCGCAGAGGGTGAACATGGCCAGCAAAGTGGCCTTCCTGCCAGCGAGGTCAGAAATTTTTCCCCAGACAATTCGACCCAGAGAGTTGAAAATGGCCAGGATGGAAACAGCCAGAGCTCCGGCTGAAGCAATCTGGTTGAATTGAGCCGGGTCAAGGCCCGAAGTTAGATTTGATAGAGCAAATGATTGCCAGATGGGTGAGGCTTTCATGATGATCATAAGCCCCGCGGCACAACCCGTGAGATAAACTCCCCAGAGCAACCAGAACTGCCAGGTGCGAAACATTTCTGAAGGTGAAAAATCCACTTTCAGACTGGCTGCGGAAACGGATTGAGCCGGCGGATTCCAGCCTGCAGGCTTATATCCTGGTTCCGGATTTTTCAGGAAAATGGCCCCGAGCGTGATGGTGGCGAGGAAGATAACACCCAAAACCAGAAAGGTGTTGAACAGCCCGACTTCTGGCAGGCGAAAAAGATTTTTTCCGAAAAGCTGATAAAAGCCACCACTAATAAGCCCTCTGGCTAAGGGAGCAAAAAAGAAAGCTCCGGCGCCAAAGCCAGCTACAGCCAGACCGGTGATCAAGCCCCTTTTATCCGGAAACCACTTAACACAGGTGGCAATCGGACAGACATAAGCTGCGCCGATTCCCAGCCCGCCGAGCACTGAATAGGTGAGTATAAGCCAGATGAGTGCGGTGGACGACGGGAAACTGGCTGTGAATTTAGCCAGAATCAAACCCAGCCCGAGCATCAGGCCGCCGGCAGTGGCTACCGGCCGCGGCCCTACCCTGTCCTGGATACGGCCAGCCAAAATCACTGCCAAGGCAAAGCTTGCTAAAATAATCTGGGCCGGCAGGGTAACGTGGGTTTCTTTCCAGGCCGGGAAATGAGTCAGAAGCGGGGTCTGGAAAACGCTCCAAATATAAACAGCTCCCAGACTTACCTGAATGATGAGCGCGCCCAAAACAACAAACCACCTGTTCTTCATAATAAGCACCATCTTTGGAAAAATTTTATTCAAACCCGGGGACCGAAGATTTTGGTCCCGATCCGCACTCTGGTGGCTCCTTCTTCTATAGCCACCCTGTAGGAATTGGTCATTCCCATAGACAGAATGCGGAGGTCAGCTCCGGGTAGGTTCAAGTTTTGCAGATAGTCAAAAAGTTGTTTAGTCTCTCGAAAATAGGAGCGGGCTTCTTCCGGATTGTCTTCAAAGGGTCCCATGGTCATCAGCCCTGAAAGCTTCAAGTTGGGAAACTGGATGATAGCTCGAGCCAGTTCTTCAACTTTTTCTGGGAAAACGCCGAATTTCTGAGGCTCACGACCGGAATTAACTTCAATCAATACTGGCATAATTTTACCCTGAGCCGCAGCTCTTTTATTGATTTCTTCTGCCAGGTCCACCGAATCCACGGTTTCAATCATATCAAAAATTTCCACGGCTTTTTTGACTTTGTTTTTCTGAAGATGGCCGATGAATGACCAACTGACCCGGCGTCCGATTACCTGAAAGGCGGCCACTGCTTCCTGAACGTAGTTTTCACCAATGATTTTTATTCCGGCTTCGATGGCTGCCAGAATTTTTTCCGTTGTTTGCTGTTTGGCCGCAGCCACCAGTTCCACGCCGGGCGGAAGTTCCTGCAGCAGTTTCCTGACATTTTCTCTAATATAGTCCAGTTCACCGCTCATCATAGCACTAAAAATTATACTTAAGGTAAATCGAAGACTCAACAAAAGTTATTTTTTGCTCTGTAAGAAGCAAAAATAGACATTTTGTAAAAATCTTAAATAGACACCCAAAATACTTGCTAAAATCACGGCCATAATCTAAATTAAATTCAGTGAATTTGGAGGAAGAAGGTTGGTGAACATCCGTCAGCAGATAGAAGAGGCAGAGAGAAAAAATTTATCGCCCCGAGCCTGTTTGAGTGCTAAAAGCCGCGGTCGGCAGCGACCCGAACAACCACATCCTATCAGGACAGCTTTTCAGCGCGACCGCGACCGGATCATTCATTCCAAATCCTTCCGCCGGCTGAAGCACAAAACCCAGGTCTTTCTTTCACCTTTTGGTGACCATTATCGCACCCGGCTGACTCACACCTTGGAAGTTTCGCAAATTGCCCGAACCATTGCCCGAGCTCTTCGCCTCAACGAAGACCTGACTGAAGCCATTGCCCTAGGCCATGACCTCGGCCATACACCTTTTGGTCATTCTGGTGAAGAAACCCTAAATGAGCTTCTTCCCGGCGGTTTCCATCATTCCGAGCAGAGTCTGCGAGTTGTGGATAAACTTGAGTATGAAGGCAAAGGTCTGAACTTAACTTTTGAAGTCAGGGACGGCATCCTCAAACATTCTAAGGGAAGGGGAGAAATTTTTGACGATGATCCGGAAGAAATGCCAGCCACCTTAGAAGGCCAGATTGTCCGGGTCTCGGATGTCATCGCTTATGTTAACCACGATATCGATGATGCTTTAAGAGCCGGACTGATCAAAGAAGAAGAAATTCCGGCAAAAATTACTGATATCCTCGGCAAGCATCACGCCACCCGCATTGATCGCTTGGTGCTGGATGTGGTGGAGACCAGCCTGAAAAATGGTCTGGAAAGAATTGCCATGAGCCAGAAAATTTATCAGGCTCTGATCGATCTCAGGGATTTTCTGTATGAAAAAGTATACTTTAATTCAGCGGCCAGGGAAGATTTGAACAAGACGAAGAAGGTGATCAGAGAACTTTATGAATACCTGCTTAAAAATCCTGGCGATATGGTAAAAGAATATCCGAAAGGGGACTCACTCGAAAGACGGGTAGGCGATTTTATAGCCGGCATGACCGATAGCTACGCCTTAGCCATGTATGAAAAAATTTTCCTGCCACGGGTAAGGTTTTAGAAAAATAAAAATTATAAGTAAATTTCCGAGAGCAAAATTCTGATATTGTTCTGAATTTTGGCCAGATTTTGTTCTTGTTTTGTCCAGAATATCTTCAAGCTGATTGAAGTTAAAACAGACCGGTTTTAATGGACAGAATCCTATTATTTTGCTATACTTTAGACCAGTTTTTCCTTCCGGTTATTACCAATCATTCAAAGGAGGATGAAGATGAGCGCCGAAGGTCTTCCTATACTCGAAGTAAAGAATTTATCAAAATCTTATAATTCTTTTCAAGCAGTAAAGGATGTTTCCTTTGAATTATATCCAGGAGAAATTCTCGGACTTCTTGGCCCAAATGGTGCTGGTAAAACCACCATTATCCATATGCTTCTGGGCCTGACTTCTCCAACTTTCGGGGAAATCAGAATATTTGGATTGAACCCGGAAAAACCCAGACAGCGGGAAAAAATATTGGGCCGGATGAACTTTTCTTCCACCTATGTGGCTCTGCCGTATTCCTTGACCTTGAGGGAGTCACTGATGGTTTTTGCTCTGCTATATGGGGTGAAAAAAGCTAAAGCTAAAATTGACTCGTTGATAGAGCAATTTGATCTCAAGGATGTGGCTGACCAGCCCGTTAGAACTCTTTCATCCGGTCAGATGACCAGACTTAACTTAGCCAAGGCTTTTATCAACGACCCGGAGGTTCTCCTGCTTGATGAACCAACCGCCAGCCTTGATCCGGATATCGCTGACCGGACCCGAACTTATCTTAAAGAAGTCAAGCGTTCTAAAAAAATAGCTATCCTGTATACTTCTCACAACATGCAGGAAATGGAAGAGATTTCTGACCGCTTAATTTTTCTCCATCAGGGCGAAATTATTGCTCGGGGTACTCCTAAGGACCTGATCGCTAAGTACAGGGGCGAAGACCTGGAAGATGTCTTCCTGAAAATTGCCCGGGAGGTGCGGCCATGAAACTCCATCGCATCTCAGCCATGTTCCTGCGTCATATTTACCTTTATCGCCACAGCATAACCAGATTAGTTGAGATTTTCTACTGGCCACTGCTTGACCTTCTGGTCTGGGGGTTTGTCAGTCTCTACATTTCCCGACTGTCAGCAGAAGGTAAATCCACTCCCAACTTCCTCGGAATTTTTCTTGGAGCTCTGATTCTCTGGGATATTCTTTTCCGCTCGCAGCAAGGGATTTCAGTTTCCTTTCTGGAAGAAGTCTGGGCCAGGAACTTTTTGAATTTGTTTGTCAGCCCGTTGACCATCGGTGAATATCTGGTTTCTCTGATGTTAGTGGCGGTATTCAAAGTGGTGGTGGTCTTTCTGATCAGCGCTCTCCTGGCCTGGGTGCTCTATTCTTTTAATCTTTTCATAATCGGCCTTTCCCTTCTGCCATTTATGCTCAACTTAATCATTCTGGGCTGGGCTCTTGGGATTTTAACCACCGGTTTGATTCTCAGGTTCGGCCAGCAGGCTGAAGTTTTAGCCTGGGGAGTGGCTTTTCTCTTTCAGCCAATCTCAGCTGTTTTTTATCCGGTTTCTGTATTGCCAAAATTCTTGCAGAAGCTGGCTACGTTTATCCCGGCCTCATATGTATTTGAAGGTATGAGAGCAATTATTTTTGGCCAGCGCTTTTCCTTTGATCTCCTACTGAGAGCTTTTGGTTTGAATGTGCTTTATTTAGGTCTTGCTCTGTTTTTCTTTTTCCGGATGTTCCGCCAGGTGAGAGCCAAGGGCCTTTTGGCCAAGATGGGCGAGTGATTCACAGCCATTTAATCTTTATTTCGCCGCCAAGTTTCCGAAATTCTTTATCTCCAGTCCGAAGTTCAGCTCTTTTCATTTTAGCTAAGGCCGTAGCGAAGCAGTCAGGATATGAAAGGCTGAATTTGGCATTAAGCTTAGCCGCTTCCTTAGCTAAGCTTAGGTCGACGTCTATTATCTAAATAGGGAGTGTTTTTATTAAGCTTTCGATTTCTTAAGTTTTATTAATGCCAAATTCTCTGGCTAGAATGAAGCTTTGTTAATAATTGACTGTACTCAAAAAACAAAGATTATTCTTCTCATAGATTTCAGGCAAAGCTTTTTAAATAGCAAAAGAGAACTTTGGCCCTTGAGCAAGACCGCCGATGATAATATAATTAACAATCAATTTATATTGCGGGAGTAAAAAATGGCTTCAGTCTCTACCTTAGAAAAAATTGCTAAACGCCTGAGAATTCATTCTTTGCGGATGACTACGGCGGCAGGTTCCGGTCATCCCACTACCTGTTTATCATCAGCCGAAATTATGGCCTGCCTTTTTTTCCATGAAATGCGCTATGACCCGAAGGACCCCTTTGCCTGGTCAAACGATGAATTTGTTCTGTCCAAGGGGCATGCTGCACCGATTCTCTGGGCTGCTTATGCTGAAGCTGGGATTATTCCTCAAGAATCACTTCTTGATTTGAGGAAAATCCATAGCGATCTTGAAGGGCATCCCACACCGAGAATGCCCTGGGTCAAGGCTGCTACCGGCTCTCTCGGACAGGGATTGTCAGTAGGTGTGGGCCTGGCTCTGGCTCAGAAGCTGACCGGAGTCAAAGCCCGAACTTTTGTTTTGATGGGTGATGGTGAGTGTGCTGAAGGTGCAGTCTGGGAAGCAGCCAATGCCGCCAGAGAGCTGAAGCTGGGAAATCTGGTAGCTATCGTCGATGTCAACCGACTCGGCCAATCAGATCCGACCATGCACCAGCATGACCTTAAAGCTTATGCAAAAAAATTCCAAGCCTTTGGTTGGGATGTGTACCAGGTCGATGGACATAAAATCGAAAAAATTCTCGAAGCCTTGGCCAAAGCCCGAAAGGGACCAAATCCAAAAGTCATTCTGGCCCGAACCATCAAAGGCAAAGGTGTATCTTTTATCGAAGATAAAAATGGCTGGCACGGCAAGCCGCTGAAGCCGGAAGAGCTGGAAAAAGCCTTAGCCGAACTCGGGCCGATGCCCGAGATTGATTCCAGAAGGTATGTACGGACGAGGCTTGCGGTTAAAGCTCCGGAGTGGAAGGACAGCGTGGATATGGAACCACCGGCTTATCAAGAAAAAACAGCGACCCGGCTGGCTTATGGAATTGCCTTAGCTAAGCTGGGCAAAGCCAATGAGCGGGTGGTGGTGATTGACGGCGATGTTAAGAACTCTACCTATGCTGATAGATTCTTTGCCGCTTTTCCCGAGCGCTCTTTCCAGTCTTTCATTGCCGAGCAGAACATAGTTGGTATGGCTATGGGACTGGCAGCCAAAGGCTTTTTACCTTTTGTGGCTACCTTTGCCGCTTTTTTGACCAGAGCCCATGACCAGATCCGGATGGCTGCCTACTCTTTTTCCAACCTCAAACTGTGCGGTTCGCATGTAGGTGTTAGCATCGGCGAAGACGGGCCATCGCAGATGGGACTTGAAGATTTAGCCATGTTCCTGCCGATTCCGGGTTGTGTGGTGCTTTATCCGTCAGATGCTGTCTGTGCCGAAAAGTGCGTTAAGGAAGCGGCTAAATACCAGGGAATGGTTTATATCAGGACCACCAGACCGGCCACTCCGATTCTTTATCCACCTGAAGAAGAATTTCCTGTTGGGGGTTCCAAAGTACTGCGGCGAAGCGACAATGATGCTGTGACAGTGGTGGCTGCCGGCATCACTGTTCATGAAGCCCTCAAAGCTTATGAGCTTCTGAAGAAAGAAGGGATCAACATTAGAATTATTGACGCTTACTCAGTAAAACCCATTGATGCTGAAACTATTATAAAGTCGGTTGCCGAGACTAGTGGCCGGGTGGTTGTGGCTGAAGACCACTTCGAGCAGGGCGGGTTGGGAACGGCAGTGGCTCTGGTGCTGCCGGAGAAAAAGTTCTGGAAGCATCTCTGTGTCAGGGAGCTGCCGCGTTCGGGCAAGCCTGAGGAACTGCTGGCTAAGTATGAGATAGATGCTGCGGCCATCATCCGGGCTGTTAAATCTCTGCTGTGATTTTTGTGGCATTTTAAAGCCGGCTGGGAAAATGATAACATTCAGAAGTTAGTAGAGGGAAGGATGTTCGGTAAAATTAATGAAGAAATAATCAAAAAATTAATTGTCATAGCTGGTGAAAATAATGTTTTGACCTGTCAGGAAGAAGTCTGTGGCTATGCCTATGACGAATATGTCTCTCAGCTGCCTGGTTGTTTTCCTGAGGTTGTAGTCAGGCCTGGAAGCACTGAAGAAGTTTCAGCTATTCTGAAGCTGGCCAGTGAAAACAGAGTCGCGGTCACTCCTCGCGGCGGGGGGACAGGGCTGGCTGGCGGCTGTGTCCCGGTTCATGGCGGCATTGTTCTTTCCATGCAGAGAATGAACAGGTTTCTGGAGCTCGACAGAAAAAATCAGTTAGCCGTGGTTGAAGCTGGCCTAACTCTGGGCGAGTTCATTCATTCGGTAGAAAAAGAAGGATTTTATTTTCCGCCCCATCCTGGTGATGAAGGCGCTATGTTTGGCGGGATGATTGCTACAAATGCCGGCGGCAGCCGGGCAGTTAAATACGGTGTCATTCGCAATTACATCCGCGGTCTGGAAGTGGTTTTGGTTGACGGTCAGGTCATCCATCCTGGCGGCAAGCTGATAAAAAACTCTACCGGCTACAATTTGCTAAATCTTTTTATCGGTTCTGAAGGCACACTCGGGATCATTACCAAAGCCATTGTCCAGGTAATGAGCCGGCCGACTTTTCTCCGGACCATGGTCATTCCGCTTAACAGCATTGAGCAGGCGATAGATAATGTCCCTCTGATTTTTGAGAAGGGGATAGTACCGATGGCCGTAGAGTTTGTTGGCTTGGACGTCATTACTCTGACCGAACATCATTTAAATTTGAGCTGGCCTACTCATCAGGGAGAAGTTCATCTTATGATCATCGTGGATTCGCCATCTGAAGATGACTTGAGCCGGATGACTGACCAGATAGCTGATGTGGTACTTGAAAACGGAGCCATAGACGTTTTTGTGGCTGACACCCCCACCAAGCAGGACGAGGTGCTTAAAATTCGCTCTAATATTTATGAAGCCATCAAGAAAGAAACGGTGGATATTCTGGATATCTGCGTGCCCAGGTCAGAGATACCCGGGCATGTCAGAAAAATTCAGGAAGTGGCCCGGAAATATGGGCTGTGGCTACCGGCTTTTGGCCACGCCGGGGATGGCAATATCCATACCCATCTGATGAAGGCTAAGTATGAAAACAGCCAGCTTGTTCCGGTGAATCTTGAAGAAATCAAGGATAAGCTGGAAGCAGCAAGAGAGGAATTAATAAGAGATGCGGCTTCGCGGGGCGGAGTAATCTCCGGAGAGCACGGTGTCGGCCTTTATAAGAAAAAATACTTGCCACTTTCTGTGGAAGCTACCCAAATAGAGCTGATGAAAAAAATAAAACAGTCCTTCGATCCGCTTGGCATCCTCAATCCCGGAAAAATCTTCGACTGAATCTTTATGAACGATATCCGGATAGATAGCCACTCTCGTTATACAATAATCTAAAGTCATTCATTTTCTTAAGGTAGCGCCCATCTTTAATATTTACCTGAGGGATAGTCTCTATTGTTGCATAATGAAAAGAAAAAATAAAAAGAAAAAAAATCCTTGACAGGGCTCCATTTCTGGATTAGTATTAGATTTAGATTTAGAATAAAAAACTAATTTGGTCGAAATACGTAATAAGGTTGTCTGAATATGGATAAAAAGAAAAGAACAATCATAATCAATGCAGCTCGAGGGTTATTTGCCAGGTTTGGTTTTTTTAAAACGACTGTTGATGAAATTGCCAGGGCGGCTCGAATAGGCAAGGCGACTATCTATTATTATTTCAATGGGAAGGAAGATGTTTTTAAGGAAGTAGTAGAGGAAGAAAGGAGAATCATTACAGAAAAAATTAAAGAGGTAATTGAAAAAGAAGAAACTCCTCCCCAAAAATTAAGAGCCTTTTTTCAAAAAAGGTTAGAGTGTTTGAATGAACTATCGAACATGTATGCTATCTTAAAGGATGAAGCGCTGGCTCATTATAATTTTATCGAAAAAACCAGACAAAAATATTTAAATTGGGAAATCGAGACTGTAAGTAATATCCTAAAAGAAGGTATAAATCAGGGCATTTTCGCCATAAAAGACTTGAAGGTGACTTCTTATGCCATTGTCTCTGCCCTAAAAGGTTTGGAATATGCATTGCCAGTGGAAGGACCTTTCCCTGATCTTAAGCAGAACCTCGATAATCTCATCGAAATACTTTTTAGTGGAATTTTAAAGAAATAAGAAAAGAAGAAAATAAGAAAATATGAAATATATTTTTTGGTCAAAATTGGAACAAAAAACTATAATAGTCGAATTATTCAAGAGAAAGATAAATTTCTCGAAAGGTAAGAAATATGAAGGATAGACGACCTAAAATAGGATTAGCTTTGGGTGCAGGTGGGGCCCGGGGCCTGGCCCATATTGGAGTTTTAAAAGCTTTCGAAAAATATCAGATTCCAGTGGATATAGTAACGGGCACCAGCATGGGCGCTCTGATTGGAGGTGCTTTTGCTTCAGGGATAGACGCCAGAGCTATGGAAGAAATTGCCTTAAAAGCTGACCGCAAATTAGTGGCCAAGTTGTTTTTCCCGACGATCTCTTCCTCGGGCTTGGTAGATGGAGAAAAAATAAGAAATTTCTTAGAAAAAAACATCGGCAATAAGAATATTGAAAGCTTCGAGAGAAAATATGCCTGTGTGGCTACTGATATTCTTACCGGAGAGGAAATAGTCATCGACCGGGGCTCGGTTGTTGAAGCTATAAGAGCCAGTATTTCTATCCCAACTATTTTTACGCCTGTTGTCCTGGAAAATAGAATTTTAGTCGACGGTGGGATTGTAAATCCGGTTCCAGTGGATTTAGCCAGAAGAATGGGAGCGGATATTGTCATTGCTGTAAATGTGGTGCCCTTGAATTCTTCCTTGTCGGGCGGGAAAAAGAAAAAAAGCTATTTGGTCTATGACAGGATAAAAATATCGTTTCCTAACAATTTAGTGGATAAAGTAGAAAGCTTTTTCGCTTTCTCCAAAAATAATCAACTCTTTAAAAAAGAGGGGGAGGAAAAACTTTTTATTCCAAATTTTTTCAACATGACTGTATATACCCTGAACATTTTTGAAAGGCAGGTAATTAAGCTCAGATTAGAAAAAGACAGACCTGATTTCCTCCTTGAACCTGATACTACCAAAGTAACCATGATGGAGTTCTATAAAGGAAAAGAAGCCATCCAGGCTGGAGAAGCTGCAGCCTTGAGATTGGCACCAAAGATAAAAAATTTATTGGGGGAGGCCAGGGATGTTTCAAAAATCAATGATCTTGAAGAGTCCTCTTAAAGAGGCAACCAAGGTAATTCTTCTTAATAATCTTACCCGCAAAGCTGTTTTAAATATTGTTGAAAAAGAGGTTCACCGAAAATTCTTGAAAAGAGATAAACATAGATATCCGAGGAAGGTCCAGGAAGATAAGTTCTGCATGGTCAGGAGCATGTTGCGGTCAATTGATAGGGGATTAAAGACGGGTCTGATTTCAAAAGAAGTCTTTTCTCGATTTCTGCAATCCTTCGGCAGTATTTATATCAAAGAGAGTAAAAACGTAAAAAAATTTCAGGAACAATATGGCTTCAAGCCCCCCGGTTTCATAACCCTGAGTCCAACCAGGCTCTGCAACCTCCACTGTGAGGGCTGTTATGCTAACAGTTTCTCCACGGCCAGCGAAAGGCTGGATTATGAAATAGTTACCCGCATCGTCAAGGAACAAAAGGAATTATGGGACTCTCATTTTACTGTAATTTCCGGCGGAGAGCCATTAGTCTATAAAAGTAATGGAAAAACCTTACTTGATCTGGCAAGAGAACATCAGGATACTTTTTTCCTGATGTTTACCAACGGCACCCTTATTAATGAAGAAATGGCCAGGAAACTGGCTGAGGTTGGCAATATCACTCCAGCCATTTCTATTGAAGGGTTCGAAGAAGAAACAGATAAAAGGCGAGGCCAGGGCGTTCATCAAAAAATACTAAAAGCCTTTGAGTATTTGAGAAAATATGGTGTTCCTTTTGGTGTTTCCATAACTGCCACCAGGTATAATGCCGAGGTTATTATGAGTGATGAGTTTATTGACTATTATTTTAACCAGCAGGGAGCTCTTTATGGCTGGATTTTCCAGTATATGCCCATCGGCCGTGATTTTAGCCTCGAGCTGATGGTGACGCCCGAACAGCGACTTCAAATGTATCTGAAGACCTGGGAGCTCATCAGGGAAAAAAATTTGTTTCTGGCTGATTTCTGGAATTGTGGGGCAGTGAGCAATGGTTGTATCTCAGGAGGCAGGCAGGGCGGTTATATTTATATCGACTGGAATGGTAACGTTATGCCGTGTGTATTTAATCCCTATAAGGTTCATAATATTATTGAGGTTTATAAGCAGGGTGGCAACTTGAATACAGTAATCTTTTCATCTTTTTTTAATGGAATTAGGGAGTGGATAGAAGAGTATGCGCTGAAGGGGCCGGCTGAAGCTATGGGTAATATAATCGTACCCTGCGCTATAAAAGATCATTTTGATGTAATGTACGAGCTTATCAGAAGGACCCAAGCCCAACCGGCAGATGAGGCAGCTGCCCAAGCCTTACAGGATAGGGGATACTATGAAGGGTTAGTTCAATATGGGAAAAAAGTTAAATTAATCACAGATGAAATCTGGCAAAAAGAATATCTGGAGCCTGAAAAAAGAAGGCCTTCTTAAATATCTTTTAAAATTGAATATTGCTCTGTTTGTCATAGAGCATAAAAACTGTCAAAAAAGGCATAAAGTTTCAGAAATGAATAAAAACCGCATTGGTCGAGATAATTCAGGGGCAATTTTAAAGAAGGATTGCAGCTATAAATTTTTCGTAAATCTATCAACAAAAGAACAGTTGCTTAGCTGTCCTCATGAGATTTTCTCGAAAAATTTCAATTGCAAAAGAGCCCGGTTTAGGTTAAATAAAATCTGTAAATAATTTTAAGGGGAAGAATATAATTTTAGGGAGAGGTATGCATGGAATTTGAAAGAATCACCGAAATCTTTGTCATCCTGGAAAATAAGCCTTCGGTCCTGGGAGAGTTGTTAAATCAGCTGGCAGAAAACGAGATCAACGTTGAAGCCATTGGAGTTTTTCAGGACACAGCCAAACTTTATGTTCATAACCTTAATAAGGCAGTGAAAGTTCTTAACAAACTCAACTACACCACTGAACTCCGGGATGTGCTTCTGGTTCATCTGGAGAACAGGCCCGGTGCCCTGGCTGAAGTCACTACTAAAATAGGGGATGAGGGAATTAACATTGAATATTGCTATGGAACACTGAGCCGGAAAGGGGATATGGTTTCAGTCATCCTGGATGTTTCTAACATCGAGCGGGCCATCAAGGTGTTGCAATCTTGAAAGAATTATTACTCAAGTCCTTCCGGGCTATTTACCAGACTTAATCTTTCAGCTAAAATTTAATGGACAGGAGGAGAGAAGATGTTCTATTTCGATTATACCTTCTGGCTGCTGATACCAGCCCTTATTTTTGCTCTTTATGCTCAGAGCAAAGTTAAATCGACCTATGCTCACTTCAGCCGCCTTGCTTCTTCTTCCCGAATGACGGCGGCCGAAGCGGTTGAAGAGATTCTGAAATATAGTCCGGCCAGCAATGTTCGGGTGGAAAGAGTTCCCGGACATCTGACCGACCACTATGACCCGAGAACAAGAGTTCTGAGACTTTCTGAAAGTGTCTATGATAGCCCATCTATTGCGGCTTTGGGTGTGGCTGCTCATGAAGCCGGGCATGCCATTCAGCACGCCCAGGGATATGCTTTCCTGGTCCTGCGCAATGCTATTTACCCGATTGCCAGCCTGGGATCAAACTTGGCCTTTCCACTGTTTTTCTTTGGCCTGATTTTTAGCCGCAGCGGTGCTAACATCCTGATGGATATAGGAATTCTGCTGTTTACTGGAGCTGTAGCTTTTACTGTCATTACCCTGCCGGTGGAATTTGATGCTTCCAGACGGGCCCTGGCCATCCTGAGAGAAAGAGGCTTCCTGAATGCCAAAGAGCTCGAAGGAGCCAGAAAGGTTCTGCAGGCAGCCGCTTTAACCTATGTGGCGGCCACGGCTATGGCGGCTATCCAGCTTTTGCGGATGATTTTAATCCGACAATCCAGAGATTAGATAACAACAAATATCGGACGGGTTTATCTTTCGAATTATAGATCAAAGCCAGTCTCTATAGTAACGAATTCAATCAGTTTCTCTGTTTTTTTCAGTTTAGATTCAAAATACCCAGCAGAAAATCTATGAACTAATTCTTCTAAAAGTCTTAATTTGACAACATCTTTTAAATTTTCTTTTTTATTTTCCCCATAGTTAGTTCCATAAAATAAAAAATATTTTGTAATATATTGACTTAAAAATATCAGAGTGGTACAAGGATTTTTTGATGAAATTCTATATTGAAAAGAAGGAGGTGTTTTCGTGAACAGAACAAAAAAATTAGCTTTTCTGATTTTATTGTTTTTTGCCATTTATTCGGGCCTTTTAGCCCAGACTCCGCCTGATAAATTCCTCGGGCACAGGGTGGGTGAGGATCGTAAACTGGCTGATTACAATCAAATTAAAGCCTACTTTGAATTGCTGGATAAAGAATCTCCCAAGCTGGCTGTGCTCAACATCGGGAAAACTACTCTCGGCAAAGATATGATTATGGCGGTCATCACCGATGAAGAAAATATGAAGAATCTTGACCGCTACCGGGAAATTGCCAGGCGGCTAAAAGAAGCTCGTGGACTAAGTGAGGAGGAAGCCAGAAAGCTGGCCAAGGAAGGCAAAGCAATTTTACTTATTACCTGTAATATTCATTCCACAGAAATCGCTTCTTCTCAGATGGCTATGGAGCTGGCTTATGACCTCATCACAGGCAAAGCCTTTTTCGATGTAAACCAGGCCCTGAAGAATGTCATCGTCCTTCTCTGCCCGTCCATCAATCCCGATGGTCAGCAGATGGTGGTTGACTGGTATCGAAAATATGTCGGAACCAAATATGAAGGCAGTAACATGCCATGGCTGTATCATCCCTATGCCGGGCATGATAACAACCGCGATTTCTTCATGTTTAACTTAGCTGAGACCAGGGCTGTGACGAAAGTGCTTTATCACGATTGGTTTCCGCAGATTCACATCGATGAGCATCAGATGGGCTCTAACGGAGCCAGATTGTTTGTTCCGCCCTTTATGGACCCGCCACTGCCCAATATTCATCCATTACTCTGGAGAAGCGTTAATCTCTGCGGGGTGAATATGGCTTTTGACCTGCAGAAGCATGGCTACAAAGGTGTGGTTAATGGCCGCAGTTATACTGGCTGGTGGATCGGCGCCTGCGATGACACTTCTTGGTTGCACAATGTTGTCGGCCTCCTGAGCGAAGCGGCTTCAGTCAGGGTAGCTTCTCCCATCTACATCGAACCAACTGAAGTCCCAAAAGATTATTACGAAAAACGCATGGATTTTCTAGATCCCTGGCCTGGAGGCTGGTGGCGGCTGCGCGATATAGTTGATTATGAGTTGATCCTTTCCAAGAGTTTGGTAAAAACTGCCTGGCTCAACAAAGAAGATTTCCTTTTCAATTCTTACCTGATGTCCAGGCAGAGTATAGAAGTAAGAGAAAAGAATCAACCCTATGCTTTTATCATTCCAAAGGATCAGCCTGACTATCTAACCACGCTCAAAATGATTGAGATTCTTCAGTTTGGCGGAGTTGAAGTCCATCAGGCTAAACAGGATTTTATTGCTGATGGCAAGTTTTACCCGGCTGGCTCTTTTGTGGTGCTTTTGGCCCAGCCATATAAAGCCTATGCCTGGGCGCTTCTGGAAAAGCAGAAATACCCGGATTTAAGACAATATCCTGGCGGTCCTCCGGTTCCACCGTATGATAATGCTGGCTGGACGCTGCCGCTTCAGATGGGCGTTAAATGCGACCAAATAGAGAATGAGTTCTCAGTGCCCTTAGAAAAAGTGGAAAAGGTTGTCTATCCCAAAGCCGAAATCCCTGACTTTGCCTATTTTGTCCTTGACCCCCGTTATAATGCTTCTTATGGGATAGCCTTTGGTCTTCTTAAAAACAAAGCCGAACTCTGGCGAGCCAAAGCTGAAATTAAGGTTGATGGACTTCAGCTTCCAGCCGGTGCTTTCCTGATCAAAAATACGGCGGAAAGCAAGAAAACCTTAGCTTCCCTTCTGGAAAAATGGCCTGTTCCGGTAAAAGGTCTGGCTGACATTTCGGCTATTGATAAAGCTTCTTTGAAATTCCCGAGGATTGCCATCTATCAATCCTGGCGCGGGAATATGGATGAGGGCTGGACTCGTTATGTGCTGGATGATTTGGGCTTTAGCTATACAATATTACACAACAAGGATTTCAAGGGGACCAAGGAGAAAAAAGTCAACCTGAAAGCCAATTTTGACGTCATCATCTTTGCCAGCGAAAATCCTGAAGTAATTAAAACCGGCCGTTTTTCCCGTCCGAATGAATTTGCCAGATTTATGACTCCAATGCCGCCCGAATATGAGGGAGGTATTGAGAAAGAAGGAGTCGATGCCCTGAAAGCTTTTGTGGAAGAAGGCGGAATTCTGGTTACTCTGAATCAGGCCAGTGAGCTGGCGATGAATGATCTGGGGGCCCCGGTCCGGAACGCTTTAAGTGGTGTTGACCGGACAAAGTTTTTCTGTCCGACCTCGATTCTCAGAATAAAGGTAGATAATACCACTCCACTCGGTTATGGATTTGGAGAAGAAGCAGCGGCTGTATTTGCTCAGAGTCTGGCTTTTGATACATGGACGCCTCCAGTTGATTGGGACAGGAAAGTTGTCGCCTATTATCCGGAAGATGATATTCTGCTTAGTGGCTGGCTGCTTGGTGGGGATTATATTGCCAGGAAAGCTGCAGTGGTTGATGTCAAGCACGGAAAAGGTCACATTGCGCTTATCGGCATTAGGGCTCAGAATAGAGCTCAGAGCCATGGCACTTATAAATTCCTGCTGAACGCTCTCCTGTATCCAGAGGGAATGTGATTTTAAAAAAGTAAAAGGTCAAAAAAGAGATGAAATTTAAAGGATATTAAAAGAGAGAAGATATCCAAAAATGCTGAAGTAGAGGGAGTTTTTAAACGGCGAATAACCTTAAAGAAAAGGTTAATTTTTCGGAGATATTTTAATGGCCAGTCGGGAAAAATTCCGGCTGGCCATGTTTTTTTGTGTTTTTGAAATCGGGAAAAAAGCAAAGGGATTCTGAATGAACAAGCTCGTCGAGTGAGATCTGATGATTTGAGTAAAGCTCATCTCAAAGACAGAAAATTTTTGATTGAAAAAAATTGAAAAACTTGAAATAGCTATAAGGCATATTTTTTTCGATTATTCTAAACGTTTATGCCGTTGAAATTTGAAAGTATTATTATGTTTTTTGGATATACTAATATCTAAGGTCTTTTGATTTATAAGGATTTATATTGTTCTGCTGAAATCTATGTTATATAAAATGGCTTATGTTATAATCTAAAAGCAGCCGTGCTAAGCGGGGAGCTAGCGGTGCCCTGTACCCACAACCCGCTCCAGTGGGGCTGAATTCCCGGCCGAGGCTGTCAGTCTTCTGGCCAGGTTCGTTTTCCGGGGCGATGACGGTTCGGGCCCTGCGCAAAGAGCCGGCCGCCAACCCCGCCAGGACCGGAAGGTAGCAACGGTAACGGTTTGGCTCTTGTGTGGCAGTCAGCCCGGCCTGAGCTTTCGGGAAACGAAGCCCGCAGGGGACGAGCAGTCGAAGCAGGGTGCACGGCTGCGCTTTATTCCGCTTTTAAAATTCTAATCTATATAATCCACATTCTTGTTCTGCTCTGAAGGTTATGGTTGATACCTACTTCTCGGTTGGACAAGAATTTTTGGTTTCTATTATAAGAAAAGCCGATTAATCCGAAATTCTTGCGAAATTCTTGTGGATAACTTGATAAAAATTTAGGCCGTCGCTTACTGTAGTCTTGTCTGGTTATCGGCAGTTGAATCTCTTTCAGCTTCAACTATTCTTATCCAGCGCAGGTTTTTGAGTTGCTCAGTAGTTAAAACGATGGTTTGAGCCTTTTCTTCAGGCAGACGGCTGTCTCCAGCCTCCAGCGGTTTTAAGATTACATAAATTGATTCGGGTTCAAGGCCTGCCCAGGATGATGGTGATAAATTAACTATAATGAAGTTGAGTCCGGGTATGGCCCCGACTAAGGCTCCCCAGAATGTCCATTCACTCAAATGATCTGGGAAATCTCTGGGACCTATGGCATTTCCTATAACCCCTCCAAGGCACATTCCGGCGGCCAGAATCATCGGTCCGATGGTAAGAGCCTTAATTCTCGAATGACCAGCATATTTCTTTTTATTAGTTTCGACCTGGATCCTGACGCTCTGGTAGCCAGCTTTTTCAATCAGAATAGTGTGTTCTCGGGAGCTTTCAAGTTTGAGGTTCAGAGGAGTTGGCCCGACCTCTTTTCCGTCCACTGTGATTTTTGCTCCTTCTGGTCTACTGGTTACAGGAATGGTCTGAATCTGTTTTTTGGTAAACAAACAGCTTTGAAATAATAAAGACAGCAGGCAGAAAATTAAAAGCCCGGGAAAAAAATCTTTTCCCCGGACCAAGCTGAACAAATATTTTTATGGCCCCTCCTCGAGAAAAAATTCTTAAATTCGGTCAACTTATATTTTAATTCAACAGCTCTAATGCCTGCAAATAATTATCTATTTCGGCCCGAGCCCCGGCTTCAAGAGGAAGCAGGGGAGAGCGGCAGGGGCCGCCGTAATAGCCCCTCAGGTCAAGGGCATACTTAACAGCCGCAATACCGTAGGTTTCAGTCAGGGCTCGGTTTAAAGGAATTAATTTATACTGAAGTTCCTTGGCTTCTTCCTTCTTCCCGGCCATAAACAGTTCATACAGCTTAACGCTGAGCTCAGGGGCTACATTAGCCAGCGCCAGGATAGCTCCAGAAGCTCCAAGTTCTAAAGCTGAATACAAAATGCTGCCGGAACCTGTGAAATAAAGAAAGTCGGCCGGCACCTTTTTTATGAGTTCGCCCAGAAAAGCGATGCTGCCGCCGCTCTCTTTCAAGCCAATGATATTTTCATGCTTGGCCAGTTCGACTACAAGTTCGAGAGGCAGCCAGATCTGGGTATTCTGAGGAATGTTGTAAAGAATTACAGGTATTTTTGCCCGATCAGCTACTTCTAAATAATAAGCCCGCAAAGCTTCATAATTCATCCGGCCCTTATAGTAAGAAGGCGGCCTCACTAAAGCCGCCTGAGCTCCGGCCTCGGCCAGACGGTTGGTGAATTTTATCGTCCATTCAGCTGATTCCCGGGCTGTTCCAGCAATTATGGCCTTATCCTTAGATGCTGATTTTCTGGCTTCTTTCACCAGTATTTCTGATTCTTCGTCATCAACAAACGGCGCTTCACCCGTCGAACCCATGACCACATAGCCGGCCAGGCCGGTCTGGTTGAACTTTTCGATATTCTCCCTGAATTTCTCTACTGCAATCTGGCTGTTGACAAAAGGCGTGGTTAAAGCTGCGAAAATCCCTCTGAATTTTTTATCCATGGTTTTTTTCTCCCAAAGATGATATTTGTTTTCTCCCATCATAAATCAAGTTGCTTGCCTGATTTTTTCCTTTTTTTGAATTTTCTTTATCCTGTATGCTTCAATTTCTCGCAGGGTTTTTTCATCCATCCCAAAATAATGCCCGATTTCATGAAGAAGCACATCTTCAATTCTTTCTCTTATTTCTTCTTCACTCCGGCAGAGGTTTTCAATTGGCTCTTTATAAAGCACAATGACATCCGGCGGCACAATGCCGTAGTAAGAACCGCGATTCTTCAAAGGAACGCCATGATAGAGCCCGAGCAGATTCTGTCCCGGCGGTGGAAAATCCTCCACCAGAATGGCCACATTCTTTATCTGCCTGATGTATTTTCTGGGAATATTTTTCATCACCTCTTCTACTAACTGCTGGAATCTTTCTTTATCTAAGCGCATTTTAGACCATCATTCAAAAATAAGCTTTTTTTCTATAGTAACTGAAAACCTGTCCTTACTTTTCAATTCCTTTTCTGGCCCTGACTCCTTTTTCATAATAATGTTTGCGGCAGACCATCTCCGTTACCAGATCAGCTCTTTCGATGATTGACTCTGGAGCGTATCTTCCGGTCAGGATAACTTCGACCTTCTCTGGTTTCTTATCCAGAAATTGGTGGACTTCTTCTTCTTTGATTAGGCCGAGGTTCATCGCCACATTGATTTCATCCAGAACCACAATCTGGTATTCATCGCTGAGCATGGCTTCCAGACATTTCTTCAGTCCATCAGCAGCCAAGCGATAATCTTCTTCTTCGAAATCCTCCGTCACCATGATGAATTTTTTTCGACCGAATTGTTCAAGGGTGATCAAAGGAGAAAGCTTCTCTGCGACTATGATCTCTCCGCTGGGCTGACCCTTAAGGAATTGACCAAAATAGGTTCTAAAGCCATGGCCAGCTGCTCTGAGGGCTAATCCCAGAGCCGCGGTAGTCTTGCCCTTGCCGTCTCCGGTATAAACCTGAATGTAGCCTTTGAATCCTGAAGGTTTCATGACGTTCGTTTCAACCTCGATTTTCTTATTTTTTTTCCAGAGTTTAAACTATAAGGTAAGATTAAGCTTGAGTCAAATTTTAAGGGTGTGTTATAAATTAACTATCCAAATATCCCGATTTTAAATGGAAAGGTTGATGGAAAATAGGCTCGTCAGCCAGATTGAAGCAGCCAGGTTAAGAATCAGACCATACGCCAGGAAAACAGAAGTCAGTTTTTCTCCGGATTTGTCAGCCAAGCTGGGTGCACATATTTATTTCAAGTGGGAAAATCATCAGCCAACCGGATCATTCAAAATTCGTGGTGCCTGTAATAAGATTTTGGTCAATCTGCTTGATTGTCAAAAAAGGGGAGTGATTTCTGCCTCCACCGGGAATCATGGCCTGGCTGTGGCTTTTGTCTGCCAGCAAGAGAAGCTTGCTCTGACCCTTTATGTTCCTGCTTCTATTTCAAGCCTCAAGCGACAGAGACTGGAGGCCACCGGTGCCAGATTGATTTTTGTTGATGGACCCTGCGAGCGAGCCGAGACTCTGGCCAGAAAAGAAGCCAGGGAAAATGGCCAGGTCTTTGTCTCCCCCTATAATGATGAGGAAGTGATTGCCGGACAGGGAACCTGCGGTCTGGAAATCCTGGAAGATTTACCCGAGATAGAGGAAGTGATGGTTCCGATAGGCGGCGGTGGACTCATTGGCGGTGTTGCTGTTTACCTGAAAACTTTAAAGCCTGCCATTAAAATCACTGGTATTGAACCGGAGAATTCAGCTTTTATCAAGAATTCACTCGAACATAACCACCTGACCAATGACTTTCCGGAAAAGCCAACCTTAGCCGAGGCTGTGGCTGGCGGGCTGGAAGAGGGAGCCATTACCTTTGACCTGGTCAAGAAATATGTTGACCGGGTAATAACAGTTGAGGAAGATGCCATCTATCAGGCTATAAGACTCGTGTTCAAATACCATCAAGAGAAAGTCGAAGGGGCTGGAGCTTTGGCTATGGCTGGCCTGATTTCCTATCCAGAGATTTTCTCAGGTAAAAAAGTGGTGGCGGTCACCAGTGGTGGTAACATCGAAGAAGCCTTGTGGAAAAAAATAATTTATTCATGAAATAGTAAGAAAATGAGAAAGTTTGAAAGAAAACAGCGTCTTTTATTGTGGTTAGTCTTAATCGGAGTCTGTGTTAGTCTAATTATGCCTGGTTGTAAGAAGAAGATGACTGAGGCCGAGAAGTCCTCAGGAAAATATGTCATCGGTGTTCTCTTAGCTTATGACTCCCCAACTTCGACTGAAGTCTTAAAAGCCATCCAGGTAAAGTTGGAAGAATATCAGAAAATGTCTGGAGAAAAGTTGGAGCTGGTTGTTCAGAAAGCACATGGGCAGTTAGCCTTGCTTCCAGAACAGGCTAAACAGCTGAGCAGAGAATCGCAATTGCTGGTGGCCATTTCTACTCCCGCCTTACAATCAGCGATGATAGCTACCGAAAACATCCCCATAGTCTTTTCTTCAGTGGCCAATCCTTACATCGTTCGAGCCGGCCGAACAGCTGTGGATCACAACCCAAGGGTTACCGGAGTTTGTTCGACTGCTCCGATCCGACAGGTTCTGGAGTTGATAAAACAGGTCCGCCCGACGGTAAAAAAAGTTGGTACCATCTGGACTCCCTCTGAAATCAACTCTGAATATTATTACGAATTGCTTAAGGAAGCGGCTTTAAATCTTGATCTGGAAATTAGCAGTCAACCAATTTCCGGTGCCCAGGACATAGTTCAGGCTGTTCAGACTCTGGTCCGGGATGGAATTGAAGTCCTTTTCCCTGTTTCGGATAATACCATCAATGCTAATTTTAACCTGCTTGGCCGACTGGCAGAAGAAAACAGCCTGCCGCTGTTTGCCGCTTTTGCCCTGGGGGCTGAATTCGGCGCTTGCGCTTCAATGGGCTTTGACTTTGGAGACATTGGAATAAAGACAGCCGAGATAATCATTAGAATAAAAAAGGGGGAAAGTCCGTCCCGAATTCCATTTCAGTACATAGACCGGGTCAGGTTTAAGGTGAATGAAGAAGCAGCCAAGAAGCAAGGGATAAAATTTCCGGAAACTATCATCAAAAAGGCGGATCGACTGGTGAAATTTTCCGATCAGGTTGAGAATATTTCCCAGGCGACTGTCAGGAGTGAAGGATGAAAATTTTAAGGATTTTAAAGTACGTTTTACTGGCCCTGGTTTTTCTTATTTTAGGTGCAGTTATTTTTAGCTATATCACTTTCCACCAGTCATTGCCACCGACAGAAGGTTCGATTAAAGTAGCCGGACTTCAGGCAGAAGTTACCATTAATTGGGATAGATGGGGGGTGCCTCACCTTAAAGCTAAAAATGAACAGGACTTGTTTTTTGCGGTTGGCTATGTGCAAGCTCAGCAAAGAATGTGGCAGATGGAGCTGCTCAGAAGAATGGCTCATGGTCGTCTGGCTGAAATTTTGGGCGAGGTTGCTCTCAATCAGGATATGAAAGCCAGAGTGCTTGGTTTACCTGTGGCCATAGAAAGGGATTATGAGAAAATGTCTGAGGAGATGAAGCAGCTGGCTGGAGCCTATGCTCGCGGAGTCAATGCCTGGCTTGGACAGAAAAAATGGAACTGGCCACCTGAATTTATGGTGTTGAGGACACGGCCTGAACCCTGGCGAATAGAAGACAGCCTGTCGATTAAGCAAGTTTTAGCCTTGAGCCTGGCTGCAGACTTCACTACGGAAATCTCCCGGATGAAATTAATAAAAAGAGTCGGACCAAAAGCTCTGGAACTGATGGAACCAGGGATAGATTTCTTGCCAGCCTCTGAGGTCAAGTTGGATTTTCTGCATTTGGGCTGGTGGCGAGAAGATGTACTTCAGGGCAGTAATAATTGGGTGGTGTCAGGAAAACTTACTCAGACGGGAAAACCATTGCTGGCCAATGACCCGCATCTAATGATTTCAGTTCCACCCATCTGGATGGAAATGGGTCTGGAATGTCCAGGATTCAAGACGATCGGCGTGACCATTCCTGGTGTTCCGCTGGTAGTAATCGGGCATAATGACAGGATTGCCTGGGGGGTGACCAATTCCTATGCGGATGTCCAGGATTTATTTATCGAAAAAATTGAATGGAATAATAATACTTATTTCCGCAACGGAATCTGGAAGCGGCTCACATTCAGGACAGAAGTCATCAAAGTCAGGGGACAAAAAAACCCAGAGATCCTGGAAATTCCCTGGACTGAAGAAGGGCCGATTCTGACTCCTTTTATTCTAACCTGTGAACTTCCTGTGTCCTTGCGCTGGACAATTTATGAAGGTGATCAATCCTTTGAGGGCCTGTATCTGATTAATAAAGCTAAAAACTGGCAGGAGTTCTGCCAAGGAGTCAGGCTTTTTGAGAACCCTTCCCAGAATTTTGTCTATGCTGATGTGGATGGCAATATCGGTTATTATCTTTCGGGCAAGATTCCACTCAGAAAAAAAGAAATTGGAGTTTATCCTTATCCTGGCTGGAAAGAAGACAGCCTGTGGCAGGGGTATCTGAAGGAAGAAGACAAGCCAAATCTTTTTAATCCTGCCTCTGGCTATATTGTGACCGCCAACAGCAGCATTGTGCCGGAAAATTATGGGCATTATATCAGCTTTGACTGGCTGATGCCCGACAGGAAAATCCGGATTGAAGAATTAATTAAAGCTCAGAATGAACATTCTGTTGAGTCGTTCATTAATATTCAGAATGATGTGTTTTCCAGAAGGGCAGAACGTGTTTTGCAGGTTCTTCGCCAGGTGCAGTTGACTGACCCTAAGGCGGAAGAAGCCAGGAAAATCCTGGTGCAGTGGTCAGGAGAAATCAGAAATGGCTTAGCCCCAGCCCTGTATGAGGTTTTCTGGGAAAAGCTGCAAGAGTTGACTTTCAGTGACGACCTGGAAATAGACTTTCAGGAGATTTCCCGTTATTTCCGGGTAAAAGAAACCGGGCTGGAAAGAATTCTGGATAAACCAGACTCACCCTGGTTCGACCGACTTGATACCAGGGAGAAAGAAGACCGAAATGAGATTATAAAACAGGCTTTGTTGGCGGCTATCCAGGAACTGGGAAAGAAGGTCAGTAGGAATCGCCAAAAATGGGACTGGGCAAAGATGCACAGTCTCAAATATCAGCATGTGCTGGGGCAAAATTGGTTTCTAAACTTTTTCAATTGTGGTGAGTATCCGATGATTGGAGATGCCACCACGGTCAGGGCCAGTTTCAGCACCAATGGTTGGAAAACTACTGGCGGTGCTTCCTGCCGACTGATATTTGACCTATCGGACCTGGATAACTCGCTGGCTGTGATCACCTCAGGCCAGAGTGGTCATTTCCTGAGTCCGCACTATCGTGACCAGATTTCTCTTTACCTGAACAGCCTATATCATCCGTTGTCTTTTTCGGATGGAGCTGTCTGGAAAGTTCGGGATAAAGTGATGAAACTGGTACCTGAGAAATAGACGGACCTTCAGAAATCAGAGGTCAAACAGTGGTCGATGGCCGAGGAGAAGGGGTGAGTGGAGGAATCTGTGGATGGTCATTGAAGCCTTCTTACAGGCTTCAGTAAGAGGCAGGCCTTCAGCCAGAAAGCAGAGAATGGTCGATGAAAGAAAGCAGCCTGTTCCATGAACTTCAGCCGGCAATTTTTTCTTTTTGAATAAGTGAATCTGGTGGCCATCGTAGAACACGTCAACTACCTTATCCATCAGATGCCCGCCCTTTAACAGACAGGCTGACCGGGTTAGCTGACTAATCCTGCGGGCAGCCTGCTCCATATCTTCAACGGTATCAATCTTTTCTCCAAGGATCAGAGAGGCTTCGTTTAGATTGGGTGTGAGGAGAGTTATCTTTCCCCTGATGGACTGGAGATATTTCTGGATATATTTTTTTTCGAGCAGCCATTGGCCCGAGGATGAACGGAAGACTGGATCGATGACCACAGGCAAATTATTGTTATCGGACACAATTTCTTCGACAGCTGAAATAGCCTTTCTGCTGCCGAGCATTCCGACTTTTATTCCTGCCAGCTTAAAATCAGCTTTTAACTTTCTGTATTGCTCGAGAATTAATTCGGCTGAAAGTGGTTTAAAACCATAAACCTGAAAAGAATTCTGGATGGTTATGGCGGTAAGCACGGCCAGGCCGTAAAAGCCAAAATGGTTGAAAACTCTAAGGTCAAGGGTGGCTCCAGCTCCGGAACTCGGATCAAAGCCAGCTACCGTCAGCAAAACATTTTTCATATAGCTATTTTATATTAAAATGATAATAATTTTTAGAAGAGCTGGGAAAAGTTTTCAGGAAAAACTTGATTTATCTGTCTTCAAGTTAGAAATCGACATAAGATGGTTTGGGTGTTTAGTAAAACCTGGCTTTTTGGCGTTAGGTTTTTCTTGAAATCTGAGCTTTTCTAAAGACAATTTTTAAAGTTTTTCGGTTTAACTATTTGTGCTAAAATTCTTTACATGAAAGCCAGGATTCATGCTTTCATTTCTGGACGGGTTCAGGGTGTGGCTTTCCGTTTTTTCGCCCAGCATGTGGCCAATATGCTTGGAGTTACAGGCTGGGTGCGCAACCTTTACGATGGCCGGGTAGAAGTGGTAGCAGAGGGGGAGAAAGAAGTACTGGAACAATTTCTGGCAGAGTTGAAAAAAGGTCCACGTTTGGCCAGGGTGGAAGAAGTTGAGGTCGCCTGGGAAGATTTCCAGGATGAATTTTTAGATTTTTCCATCAAATTTTCCGGCTAATGAGGCGGGGAGAATCAGCCGGCCTTATTTTTAGAAGACAGAAACTTTTTCCGGCACTCTTCAGAGCAAAAATAGTGCGCCTGACCATTTCGAACTTCTTTCAGAGCTTCGTCTTCGGGAATATAGGTATTGCAGATTTCATCTTTGACCATTAATTTCCGGGGGTTGGAATTAGTTTGCTGGTTTTTTCTCCGATTATCCTCTCCCAGTGACTGAAAAAAACGGACAACAAGATAGATCAAATAGAAAAAAAGGGCTAAAAAAATAATTCGGCTTAACACACTTAAAATTTATCCAATAAGGGGCCAGCTGTCAATAAACGTAGCATCCCATAATATGCAATCAAAATCATAATAATTAGGCAAAAATGTTTTAAATTCGTTTCTCAGACTTGCTTTGTCTGTTCATAGCCGTTATATTTTTGTGTATAAAGCCCATGGATTACTTTCTGTCACCTGAAATAAGAGAAATCAGAGCCCGGATTAAGCAGGTGTCTGATGAGTTGAGAAATCAGCTAAGCGATATTTCTGAGCATTCTGCTTTGAGTTTTTCGCCTTCAGTTAAAGATGAAAAGAAACTTTTAGCTGAGCTCAAAAGACTCGGGCTCAATCCTTTCTGTTTGACCAAAGATTTTAGCAATGGGAAAGATTCATCCCGGGCTCTGTGGGCAGTTGAGCAGCTGGCCTGTCATTTTCCTTCGCTGGCTTTAAAAATAGTGGTCCACAATTATCTGTTTGTTAGAATTTCGGGTTTAGCTAAAAAACAAGATAAAAATTTCCCTCAAACATCCGGAGCTAAACCACCTGAGCTGGCCAAAGCAGCCTTTCCCGGTAACCATGTTTTTCTCTCTCCATTGATCCGTCACCAACTCTCGTCTTGTTTAACCAAGTCTTTGACCATTAAGGATTCTAATTGGAAACTGTTTACTACCCAGGTTCTTAGCTTCCCTTTTCCAGAAGCAGAATATCTTATGGTCCCGGCTATCAACAGGAATAATTGCCAGAACGAAGACAGGATAGATTATTTTCTGATCAAAAAAGAAGACTTACAGCCGATTGACCTCTGGCCAAAAGAAGGCCTGTTTCCATTGAGACCGATTAGGCTGACGATCAAAAAACCGGCCACTTTGATTCAGGGATCAGCTTTTCTAACTTTAGAACAGCCTGTATTTCAAAAAATTCTGGCTGATTTTTCCCTGGCTCTTACAGCCTGTTTTTCTGGCTGGACTCGAGCCTGCTGGCTAAACTTTGCTGTCCACAAACCATTTTCACCTGGTATGGTTAAACTGGAGTCCGAACTGTCTGTCCTGGTTACCGAGCTGGAAAAATTGAGATTTTATCTTTATCGTCTATCAATCATTTCCAGCAAAATAGGTTTGATTGATTTCTTGACAGAGGTTGAAAAGCTCAGCCAAAAAGGCTTAACCTTAGCTTCCAGGGCCTGGAAATTCAATCGGATTATTGAACATATATTTAAATCTGTATGCAGGAGGAAAGATGAAACTTAAGGATTTGTATTCCAGAGCTATTGAGATTGGCATTAAAAATGACCTGCGGCCTCGGGAAGAAATCGACCGCCTTCTTCAGGAAGAAAAAGAAAAGTATGCTCAGCTGACAGATAAAGAAAAAGAAACCTTTGATCCTGACCGATTGTTCAACCCTTATCCTGATAGCCGGCTCCTGGTCGGTGACCCTGAGATTGAAATCCATCGGGTAATTGCTGGGATTGATATGGAAGTGGCGGAAATCCTGCTGGCCTATATTTTGAACCGCGATCGAAACGAAAAAATCGATTTAATAATTTCCCATCATCCCGAGGGCCGGGCTCTGGCCCAGTTACATCAGGTCATGGGTCTTCAGATTGACCTGCTGACCTCATTTGGCATTGCGGCAAGTGTGGCCGAACAATTGCTGGAAAAGCGCATCAGCGAAGTGGAAAGAAAACTTCTACCAATCAATCACAACAGAGCTGTAGATGTGGCCAAATTGCTCAACCTGCCTCTGATGTGTCTGCATACTCCAGCAGATAATTGTGTCACCAAGTACCTGTCCGATCTCTTCCGGGAAAAAGCACCGACCAGACTGAAAGAGGTGTTGAAGATTCTGGAAGAAATCCCCGAGTACCGAAAATCGGCGGCTAATTCTTCCCCGCCCAAAATTCTTTCCGGTTCAGAGAACAGCCGGGTAGGAAAGATTTATGTGGATATGACTGGTGGAACCGAAGGCTCAAAAGAAATATTTGAGAAGCAGGCTGCGGCTGGAATCAGCACCATAGTTGGCATGCATTTTAGTGAAGAAGCCTTGGAAAAAGCTAAAAAAGCCAATCTAAATGTCATAGTGGCCGGGCACATTGCCAGCGACACCTTAGGGTTAAATCTGCTCTTAGATCAGTTGGAAAAAGAAACCGGTGAGAGACTGGAGGTCATCGGTGTTTCCGGCTTTGAGAGAATCAGGCACCTGTAAAGTTAATTGGAACATAATCGGGTACGGCTAAATACTACTAAAATAGTAGGAATTAAAGTCAGGGACAGATGATTTTTATAGCGGGGTCAATTTCCAGGGTTTTATCTTAAGCTCATCAGGATAATTTGACCAGGCTAATTTAATTTAACAGGCGTTCAGTTTTAACTTCTTGCGGACAGACAGAATTACTGGCTAGCCAGTGAGATAATCCAGCGGGCAAAGGTTCTGGCATCTTCTAAATCGTTTTTATCAGGGTGGGTACTGGCTGTGACAGCCATTTCGGTCCAGAGTTCATGTTCCGGTGATTTGCCCAAGACTTCCATGGCCTGATTTGAAACCTTCCCCCGGCAAGCAAAGGTCCCCAGGATTCTGGTTTTACCGGCTAAAATCAAGGCTTGTTCTAATGCTTCTCGCGACAGCCTGGTTCCGGGAATTGAGCCGTGTGTCAGAAAAAGAGCGGTTTTCTGGCCTGGGGGCAAATTCTTAAGAAAGTGCTCGACCCGGTAAGGGACGCTGTGAGAGTGAACGGGAAAACCGATGAAAACCAGGCCATAGCCTTCTACAGATTCAACTTCAGTCAGTGGTTTTAGTTCCTTGGGCTTTGGTAAAGCTTCAAAGATGGCTTCAGCCACCATCCGGGTATTACCGGTCAGACTGTAATAGGTAACCAGGGTTCGCATTTTTACCTCTCAATCAAGGAACATTAAACTAAATTTTGCCATAAAAATCGGTTTCTATCTATAAGGTTTTTCAAATACTGAAAGATCAACTGAAATGATACTAAACAAGCCTAAGTTTTTCATCCTAAGTTCTGATTGGCCGGTTCATGATTCTTTGCTGCTGGGAAGAATTATGGTGACTTTTGTTCCTCGTCCAGGCTGACTTTCCAGGTAGATAGTGCCGCCATGCTCTTCGATAATTCTTTTGCAGATGGCCAGCCCCAGACCTGTCCCTTTTTCTTTGGTGGAAAAATATGGCTCGAAAATATGGGGTAAAACCTCTTTGGGGATGCCACAACCTGTGTCTTTAATTTCAATTTCGATTTCCTTTTCTTTTTCCCGCAAAATGATTTCGATGTAGCCACGATCTTTGATAGCTTCGATAGCGTTGATCAGAAGGTTGCGGATGACTACTTTGATTTTTTCTCGATCGCCAGCTATGTCGAAAACCTGGCCTTCTTCTTTGAAGCTGAGGTCAATCCGGTCGGCCAGAGTGCTCTGGTAAGGCTGAACCAATTCTTGAATGACCAGCTTAAGGTTAAATCTATCCTTGACCGTTCCAGATTCCCGGGCTATAGTCATAAACTCCTGAGCGATCCGCCTCAGGTTGTCCACTTCGGAAATTATATAAGATATGGACTCTTTGAGCATCCGGTCAAATTCCGGATGTTTATCCTCATAAACTTTGAGGATATGTTCGGCTGAAAGCTGAATCGGAGTCAGTGGATTTTTTATCTCATGAGCCACTTTTCGAGCCATCTCTGTCCAGGCTACCTTCTGACTTAGCTCGGCAAGTTCTTTTTCGTGAGCTTTCAAACTTTCGACCATGGTGTTGAAGCCATCAATCAAACTTTTCAGCTCATCCTGAGCCTGATGGTCAACCTGAACGTCCAGATTACCCAGACTGACCTCCTGAGTTGCCCGGATGAGTTTTTTTATCGGGACGATAATCATCCTTTTTATGGTTCGGGCAAAGAAAGCTATGAGCAGGATGAAGAAAATTGAAGTGAAAATGAAAAATTCAAAAAGTTCTCTGGTGGCTTGAGAAACCTCCTGTTTTTCAAAAGGGAAGGGAAGATGTAAGAAATAGATATCCTGATGGTAGCGGTAAGGAACAGTCAGAGTCTGATATGAATACTTACCGAAAACTTTACGGCTGACCACCAGTGGTTGATTCTGGTGGACAATCCTGAAATAAACCTCTCCGTCAATCAATTCTGAAAGAATTCCGGTTTCAAAGAATTCGCGACGGCTGGAGGAGAGAAAAACCCCATTCTTGAATAAATTGACGTCGTTGTTCAGAGTGTTACTGATCCAGAAAACCAGATCTTCCGGAAGTTCCCCAGCCCGGGTTTCATTCTGTTCCTGGAGGCTGATAAAGTCCTGAAGAATGCTTCGGGCAAAATAAGCCCGGTGGGTGGCTTCAGCCACAAACCGGTCTGAGAAAATTCTTTCGACCATGGCTTGAGTGAAAAAGATGAAAAAGAAAAGGGGAATCAGAGCCACCGCCAGGAAAGCCAAATAAACTCTTGCCGAGAATGACCGGGAGAAAACCTGCCATTCTTTTTTTCTGATAGCCAGAGGTATCAATATAATCCCGAGGAAAGCGGCAAAAAGAAAGAACAGCTTTAAGAACTCGGTAGCTATCTGGCGAAAAGATTCAATCGGCTGATAAAACACATAGATATTGCCATCTTCCAGATTTAGCAAAAAGGCTCGATATTTTTGACCATTAGCTCGAAATTTTAACCAAATCCCTTCAGGCTTGGCCTCCAGCTGTTGTCTGACTTCAGGACCAAGAGCAAAACCAGGCCGTCTCTGATTAAAAACTGGCTGACCTCGACTGTCGAACAGGGCCAGAAAAACAGGAAAGTGCTGAAGTGAGGGCAGCGTATTCAACCGAAGAAGCTCGAAATATGGGTTGGCTGAATAAAAGAATGGCAGAAGCTCGGGGTCAAGACTTATCCAGATCACGAGCCGGCCACCCTTTCCGTCTGATGTTCTGAAATCCTGGTAGCCGATGAGAAAATGTTTTTCCTGGCCGAGAATTTCCAAAAATTGCTCCTGATAGGCAGGGTTGATGGAAAAAGGCAGGTCATTGGTCTGCTCCGGGAAAACGGGCATATTCAGCGAAAAAGATGACAGTAATTTCTGGTCCTGAGATTGAAGATAGAGACAGGAATTCCAATTAAACCTGGCTAAGAGGGTCTTGTTCCAGAGAGATCTGGCAAAATCACGATCAGCCGGTTGCCTGAAATAGTTGGTGATTTCTTTGAATCTTTTTTGGAGCTCTGAGAATGATTGTTTGAGAGCCATTTCGGCCCAGGTTTTCTGAGACGAGACCAAATGAGCCAGGACATGTTCGGTAAGGTCATGAGTTTTGGTCTCAGTATAGTTCTTGATCAGCACCAGCTGGAACAAACAGACCAGGACAAAGGATAGTCCGAGAAATCTTGAAGGTTTGGAGACAAAAGCTGAAAAAATCGCCAGTAATGACCAGAGCCCGAGTTGGATGGCTGTTTCCATTAGGGGTAAGCGTACCAGCAACCAGAGGACTGAGTGAAAGATTAATCCAGTCAACAGGAGAAGAATCCAGGTTGAAGCTTTTCTGGCAGAAGGCAGTAAAACCCGCCTGAATAGAAAGATTGCTGGCAAAATAAAACTCAGAGCGGCCAGAAAAAGGCTCAGGTAGATAAGCAGGGCAGAAGGGCTGAAGCTAAAGCTTAATAAGTTCAGATTAGAGTTAAGGGTAATTTTTTTAGTGGTCCCGGTTAACGCCAGGATTGATAGTCCTGAGACAAGAGCAATTAGGATTATTTTGATTGGACTAAAGGTCGGGGTTGAGCCCTTTTGTTCAGGATTAGTTTGGAACCATTGGTTTTCGGCCGAAAAAATTTTTATAGAAAAAAAAACGAGAAGGCAAAATAAAAGAAAAGAAAGAAAAACATCAGCTGGTGAGCCTGTTAGCCCGGCTGGACTGATAAAAGCCAGGATTCTTGGCGAGAATATTTCCCAGGAACTAATCGGTTGGGTGCGGGAAAGTCCGATCAAAAGAAATCTTATAAAAAGCAGGCTGGTTGAGAGCAACAGCCAGGCTAAAAATTTGGAAAGCCGGGGTTGGTTTAGTTTTTTAACCAGCCAGAGGAGAAAAAAAGTCAAAGCGGCAATCGCCAGGATGAAAGCCAGAATTCTTAAGACCTTATCTGGTCCTGTTTTTTTCTGTTGAATCTGGAGTGAATTCAGAGTAACCGTGGCCAGAATCTTACCATGTTCGTTCCTCAGGGGGAAATAGAGCGTTCGGCTTTCTCGTTCTTCCCGTTGCTGACTCAGATATTCGTCCTGGCTCCGGGAAAAAAGCCGGTCCAGGGCTTCAGTATCGTGAGTGTATTCCCAGAAGTCGATGTCAGCACCAGCTCTGACCACCGAGCGAAGTCGCTGGAATTCCTTGAGGTAAGTTGATTGAAACTGGGGTTGAAAGGCCAGAAGTTCAAATAAGGCCAGAAATCGATTCTGGGTTATAGGCTGAAGGAAGACCAGAAAGAAAGAAGCTTTATCCTGGACGACAAAACTGTTGTTTAAGATTTTTTCGTAATTCTGCGGCCAGGGCCTCAGGAGGCTTTTTAAATTGACTACATTTCCATACCAGACCAGTGGAGTCAGGGTTTGATCGAGCCAGGCCAGGCCTTCAACTGCCGGTTCGAGACCAGCATTTTGAAACAGGCTAAAAACTTCGCGCTCATCTTCGGGGAATTTGATCTGCTGGAAAAAAGATTTTCTTTTTTCCAGTTGATTAAGGAGTTGAATAAACTCCTGACGGATATTTCGGGCCGTTTCTCTCAGATTGGTCAGAGTCTTAGTTTCAGAAATAGTGGCAGAGCTCTTAAACAGAAAAGAAGAAAGAATGGTCAGAATTGCAGCCAGCAGAATTAGCAATCCAGCTGCGGCCAGCAGGTTTTCAGAGCTGCGTTTAAAATAGCCAGAAACTTCCTTCAAGTTTTTCATCTATCGCCTTTCAGCTCGAATTTCTCTGATTTTTAGGCTGGCTCTCTGGCTTTTGAAAGGAGGCTTTTCGGGATAGAGGTAAAAATAGAGTCGGAAAAAATGTTTTCGGCCATCGGTTCTGTGGATAAAAGACCAGCGTGCCTGGACAATGGCTCCTTTCTGGCCAAATACCACCTGGCTTTCCTGGTCAATAAAAAATTCCATGGTAGTAGTTTGCTGGAAGATTTTTTTCATAATGAGAAAACTCTGATCCCGGGAAAAACAATCTGAAACCTTGAGTGGTTCAGGCAGAGTTATGAGCATGGGTGAAGTCAGAGGCATCAGGTCTTGTAGGAGCGATGGATCATTTTGGAGGAAACTTTTCTCAAGAGAAGAATTAAACTGAGAAATTACGGTGAACAGAAAAGCCAGACAAGTTCTTATGAAAACATTCACTTTAGAGATTCTTCAGTTAATATATTTTTAACTCCGAAATTAAAGAAAATATTCTCAGGGTTGTGATTCAATCCTTTTTTTCTTCGGTTTTTTGTTCTTCCTGAAGAGCCGAAGCCTCGGCTTCAAGCTTCTTCTGACGGATAGAGTCTTTGATGCTGGAAATTCCGGCGATTATGGCAATCAGACCACCGAAGAAAAGTATCGGCGGAATGAAGCCAAAAACCAGCTCGTAAAACTCACGCCACCAGACAAAAATGACTAAGTAAAGCCCGGCTACCATAGCCACAATTCCCAAGAAGATGGCTAAATATTTGCCCATTTAAAACCTCCCTTTCCTTTTTATCATTTTATTTTATTTTTTTAAACAAATTTTAACAAATAATCACCTTTCAGGCAATTTTAAGTTTTTTTTGAAATTCGATCTGACAGTTGACCTGAATTAAGCCTGCTGGGGATCTGATGACAGTTTCAGGTAAGAGAAGAAAGAAAAAAAGGAAAATCTAAAAAAATTTCATCAGAATTATATCTTTTCTAAGGCTATTTTTTAGATTAAATTTCAGACTGGTGTTGAATTTTTAAGCCAGGGAAAATAAGATTATTCCTGAAATGAAAATCAGGCTGGTAATCTTTGACCTGGACGGCACAGTGGTTGATAATGACTACAACTGGCCAGCCATCAGGAAAGAGCTGGGTGTAGAAGGTGGGTCTATTCTGGCCTACCTGGAAAGCTTGCCTGAACCGGTCCGCACTGAAAAGTATGCTCTGCTTGAAGCTCATGAAAAGCGTCAGACGGAGAAAGCAGTGCTGAAAGAAGGCGTCAGAGAATTGCTCGATTTTCTGAAGAAGAGGGGAATAAAAAGGGCTCTGGTAACTAATAATACTTCAGAAAATGTTGATTATCTGCTCAAAAAATTTCAGCTGGAGTTTGACCTGGTCCTGACCAGAGAAAGCGGCCTGCATAAACCAACCGGTGCGCCTTTTTTATCGGTGATGAGAAATTTTAAGGTTAGCCCCGAAGAAACCATAGTCGTCGGCGATACCAATTATGACCTTTTGGCGGCTAAGGAGGCAGGAATAAACAGAGTTTTTATTCTTAAAAGTCAGATGACTCCCAAGAATATGGACGGTGCTGAAATAGTCAGTTCTGTGCCTGAGCTGACCAGAATCATTGGACGACTACTCGGCTGACAGTCAGCTGCGATAAAAACAAAAAAGGCAGTAATTATTTTAAGCCAAGTATTTTAGAATTTTTTCTATCGATTATTTTTCTATCAATTCTCTGCTGGCAATTTTTCTGAAGTTTTTAATCATTGATTTGCCTATTTTCGTAAACGACTCGGCCGCCAAGAATGGTGTAAGCTACGGGTGCGGTCAAAATCTCTTTTGGCTCAATGGTAAAAAGATCCTTAGCATAAACTGTGATGTCAGCCAGCTTCCCAGGTTCCAGAGTGCCTTTAAGATTTTCTTCGAAGGAGGCATAGGCAGAACCCCAGGTGAAAAGTTTAATGGCTTCAGCCAGAGTTAATTTCTGCTCCGTAAACCAGCCGTCTTCAGGAAAATCAAACTCAATATTTTTTCTGGTTACTGCAGAATAGAGTCCCCGTCGCGGGTCAAGTGGTTCAACGGGCCAGTCCGAGCCAAAGGCAATGATGGCGCCGTTGTCCAGCAGAGTCCTCCAGGCGTAGGCATATTTTGAACGTTCTTTACCAACCCGAATTTCACAA
This sequence comes from Candidatus Aminicenantota bacterium, assembly GCA_014360015.1. Lineage (GTDB taxonomy): Bacteria > Acidobacteriota > Aminicenantia > Aminicenantales > Saccharicenantaceae > Saccharicenans. The sequence continues at coordinate 337,570 of JACIYJ010000001.1, forward strand.
AAGCGCAGGTCAGTGGTGCAGTGAGTTGGCTGCATCGAGGCGATGACGCCAAGCTTCTGGAATCTCTTAAAATCTTCAGGCTTGATTATCTGGGCATGTTCAATCCGGAATCGCAGGTCTTTTTTGCCGTATTTCTGCTGGGCTCGTTCTACTGCATTCAACACCCAGTTAACTCCTTTATCGCCGATAGCGTGAACGCCAACCTGAAAACCATTGGCATAAGCTTTTTCTATCAACTGATAAAAAATTTCTTCTGGATACTGAGGCAATCCGGATTTGCTCGGATCATCTGAAAAGGGCTCAAACATCAGAGCGGTACCGGAGCCGAGCGTTCCGTCAATGAAGGCTTTAAGGAAGCCGATCTTCAGAAATTCATCTCCCTGTCCCTGGCGAAGGCCTTGCCTAAGGCATTCATCCATTTCTTCTATCGGCAACCAGGCATACACCCTGAGAGTGAGCTTACCTTCAGCTCTAAGTTTTTTATAAATTTCCAGTTCCCTCAGGTTGGTGGAAGCATGAACTCCGGTCAGACCAAGCTTTCGAGCATGATCCATAGCCCTCAAGATGTCTTCTTCGGGTGTGGATTGGATGGTTGGTTTGACTTTTATCAGGTCCATGGCGGCTTCTTTAAGAATCCCGGTTGGTTCTCCGGTCTTCGGGTCACGGACAATTTCACCCCCGAACGGGTCTTTTGTTTTTTTGTCGATTCCAGAAATTTTCAGAGCCAAGCTGTTCAGCCAGGCTGAATGGCCATCAACTCTACGGATGACTACAGGATTGTTGGGCGAGACTTTGTCCAGGTCTTCTTTTGTTGGCCATTTCTGACCCGGAAAAAGAGTATGATCATATTCACGGCCAAAAATTGGAGTGCCGGGCGGAAGCTCTTTGATTTTTTCAGCCACCATCTGCTGAACTTTTTCCACTGAATTAACGCCCCGAAAACTCAGGGTGATGAGCGACTGGCCTCCAGAAGAGAAGTGGGTGTGGGCATCGATCAGACCGGGGATGGCCACTCCCTCTTTGAGCTCAATCAGACGCGTTTGCGGACCTATGTATTTCTTGATTTCATTTCTCTTACCCGTTGCCAGAATTTTCCCCTCAGCGGCAGCTAAAGCTTCAACAAAAGGCTGATGGTCAACTCCGGTGAAAATTTTCCCGACAATAACCAGGTCTGCCTTCTGGACCGGTGCTTTCTGGCAGCTAAGCAGCAATGAGCCTAAAAGAAGTGCTGTACTCAAAAAAACAAGAAGGAACAGCCTGAATAAAGTTTTGTTTTTCATCTCTTATCTCCGTCCTTATTTAATTATTAGATTATGATAGCAAAATCATTCTCCAGAATGAAAACAAATTTTTGTAACAAAATCTAAAAGCCCACGAGAGAAGAGGTATAAATTAGACCGATAATGATAGTTTTAGTTTTTCTCTTGATTTTAGAAGGCGGGTGGAGAAAAATAGTATAAGATCAAGGCAAGAAAATTAAGAAAATTAGGTTAAAGGATGGCCCAGATGAAAGAAAGCAAACTTCTCTTAATACCAGGACCGAGCCCGGTAGTGGACCGGGTTCTGGAAGCTCTGGCTCAGCCCACGGTTTCTCACATCAGTCCCGAGATGGAAAAAGAGCTAAGCGGAGCTTTAGAGAATCTGAAAAAGATAGTTTTTACCTCAAGCGGCCAGCCGTTTATCATCGCCGGAGCCGGTACCTTAGCCATGGAGATAGCCCTGCTCAATATTACAGCCGAGTCCGACCGGGTTTTGGTTGTCTCCCAAGGATATTTTGGCAACCGGATGGCTGAAATCTGTGAAGCTTTCGAAATCAAGCATGGTGTCCTCCAGAGTCAGTGGGGGAAAGTGGTTACTCCTGATGAGCTAAAAGCCGAGCTCAAGAAGCATAAATACGAGGTAATTGTCTGCACTCATGTCGACACCGCTACCGGTGCCTGCGCTCCAGTTAGAGAGTATGCTGAAGTGATTCATCAGCAGGCACCAGAGGCTCTGTTTGTGGTGGATGGTGTCTGCGCCACTGGTGGTATTGAAGAAAGACTGGATGATTGGGGGATAGACGTCATTCTAACTGCAGCTCAAAAATGTTTCGGGGCGCCCCCGGGTTTGGCCATTGACATCTTCTCGAAAAGAGCTATGGAGAAAAGAAAGAAGTTAGCCCGGGTCAAAGCTTATTATGCTGATATTCTCCGCTGGCTCCCGGTTATGGAAAATCCCAACCGCTATTTCTCAACGCCGAGCGTCAATGAGATTCGAGCCTTCTATGAAGCCACTCGCCTTGTCTTGGAAGAAGGGCTGGAAAAACGCTTCGAAAGACATGAGCGTTTTGCTTCAGCTATCCGCAGTGGACTAAGGTCGCTGGGCTTTTCCACCTACACTGATGAAACCTGCTTGGCGGCTACCCTCTCGGTCATTCGATACCCTGAAGGTCTTGATGACCAGACTTTCAGGAAAAAGCTGTCTGACAACGGCGTGGTGGTGGCTGGCGGACTGGGGCCAACTACCGGTCAGGTCTTCCGATTTGGGCATATGGGCAACCTCACTCGAGAGCAAATTATTTTTGCCTTTGATGCCATTGAAAAAACCCTGATCAGCCTGGGCTATGAATTTTCCTTAGGCGATGGAGTAGAAACTGTTAGGTCGCTTTTAATAAGATGAGTTTATCCGGAACAATAATCTGATAAAATAAATTTTTGAATTTTAAGTCTGATTTTCAAGCAAGCGAGGTTAAAGGATGAAGAGTAAAGTATTTTTTATCAAAGCCAGAAGAGATGAAGCTCCCCAGCTAATTTCCAGAAAAGCCCGGGCTATTTATTTAGCCCTTGGTCTAAATGAAAAAATTGAGCCCGAAGATTTTGTGGCTTTAAAGATTCATTTTGGAGAAAAAGGAAATACCGGGCATATCAAGCCTCAGTGGATTACAGGAATTATTGACGAGGTGCTCAAAAAAAGTCAGAGAGCTTTTCTTTCAGACAGCAACACTCTTTATATAGGCAATCGCTCCAACTCGGTTGAGCATATCCGCTTAGCCTGGAGCCATGGTTTCACGCCTGATGTGGTTAAGGTGCCTATCATCATTGCTGATGGCCTGGTAGGCCGGGAAAAAGTTGAAGTCAAAATGGAAGGGAGCAGAATAAAATCATCACGAATTGCCAGTGCCTTTCTTAATTCCGACGCTATGGTCTGCCTGACTCACGTGACCGGCCATGTTCAGAGCGGGGTAGGGGCGGCCATCAAAAACCTGGGCATGGGCTGTGCTTCCAGAGCTGGCAAGCTGGATCAGCATTCAGTCGTCCATCCCCGGGTTAATGCCAAACAATGCCGGAATTGCAGCATCTGTCTGGATTACTGTCCGACTGGAGCTATCGTTCAAGCTCAGGGTCATGTTATGATTGACGATGAAAAATGCATTGGCTGCGGCGAATGCTTAGTGGTCTGCAAATTCGGGGCCATCAAAATGAAGTGGGATGAAGACTCTCGGCGGCTTCAGGAAAAGATGGCTGAATATGCGCTGTCGGTGAAGAGTCATTTCAAAGATAAAATTTGTTTTCTGAATTTTATCCTTCAGGTGACCAAAGATTGCGATTGTCTGGCCAAAAATCAGCCGGCGATCGTTGAAGATGTTGGTATAGTTGGGTCGCTCGACCCGGTAGCTGTAGACCGGGCTTCGGTTGACCTGGTCAATAAGACTGCAGGTAAAGATCCCTTCAGGGAGGGCTACGACATAGACTGGTCGGTTCAACTGGATTACGGTGAAAAAATCGGATTAGGTACTCAAAAGTATGAACTGGTAGAGCTTAAAGAGTTTTAAATTAGCGGAGTTTTATTATTCTGCGGTCAAATAGAAAGATGGCTGCGGCATAAATCAGAGAAATGCTGGCCGCAGCGAAAACCGGAATTTTTTCGCCGAGCAGATGAGCTGCACCTCCAATCCAGAGGGCAGCAAAGGGCATAAAGCCAAAAAACACGAAACTATAAATACTCATCACCCGACCCCGAATCGCTTCTGGAGTATGAATCTGAACCAGGGCATTGCATAGATTAAAAATCATTATTATGGCTATGCCTGAGAAAAACAGCAGCAGGAGTGAAAGGGGTAGAAACCTGGAAAGAGCAAACAGGATGATAGATACCGGGAACAGAAAGGTGCCGATAGTCAGAAGCTTGCCGCGGGAGAGGTGCTGACTGAATGAGGCAATGAACAAAGCCCCGACCAGAGCTCCCAGCCCTGAGGCGGTCTGAAGAAAGCCATTGGTGCGAGCGTCACCATGAAGAATTTGAACTGCCCAGGCAGGAAGCAGGGTGATGAAAGCCCGGCCAAAAAGAGTGGTGATGGCTACAGTCAAAACCAAAATCCGAATAGTCGGATGGTTCAGCACATAACTGATGCCCTCTTTTAAATCTTGAACCAGGGAATTATCAGTTTCTCGTGGTTTGAAAGGTTTTAGCTTCATAAGGGCTAAAGCCACAATTACGGCGATAAAACTTATCCCGTTTATGGTGAAACACCAGGCTGGTCCCATCGCTGCATAGATAATTCCTCCAGCAGCAGGACCAAGGGCCTGAGCAGTGTTAAACATAGCTGAGTTGAGAGCAATGGCGTTGGTCAGAGCATCGGGTTCAATCATTTCCATGACAAAGGCCTGCCGCGCTGGAGCATCGAAAGCGTTAACTATGCCACCGGCAAAAGCCAGGATGATGATGTGCCAGGGTTTAACCAAATGGAGAAAGACAAGAGCGGCCAGAATAAAGGCCAGAATCATCAAAGTTGATTGGGTAATGATGAGAATGCGGCGACGGGGGATACGATCAGCTACCACACCGCCATAGAGCATGAACAGCCAGGTGGGCAATCCGGCCGCAAAACCGACATAGCCTAAATAGGCTGGCGATTGCGTGATTTCATAGACTAAGAAAGCTTGAGCCGTCATCTGCATCCAGGAACCAAAAACGGAAATTAGCTGACCCCAGAACCAGAGGCGATAATTTGGATATTTCAGGGCATAAAAAGTCTGCTTCCAGGAGAACTTCCTGGATAAAGATAGAAGTCTGGCCAAAAACTGAGTTGATGTTCCGTTGTATTCCTGGTCCATATCTATTTTTATCTTTGAGAATTTTCAATAACAATTCTATTTAAAAAGATTTCAATCCGGGGAGAAAAGCCGTCTTAAGCTTCATGGATGTGTTTTTCTGCGATTATTTCGAGTTTCTGGGTGAATTCAACTCCATCTGGAAAACTTTAATTCAGGAACCAACTTAAAAATTGAAGGAAATTATACGGCAAAAGAGATTGTAAATCAATGAAAATAGGATGAAGCCAAAAAGGATTACCTCAGGTTGGGGTAATTAACCTGGACCAGCTGAACCGGCCAGATGGGACAAGGCAGTTTCATATATCATTAAATCAGAGTCGCTGAAGAGCACAAACCTTATTTTTTTAACCTGTTTCAACTCAGGAATAACCGACAGGACAGTTTTGATGGCAATTTCTGCGGCTTCCTGAACAGGGTAACGGAAAAAACCGGTGGAAATAGAGGGAAAGGCAATTGAATCTATACCATGTTTTTCAGCCAACATCAGGGCCTGGCGATAACAGCTAGCCAGAAGTTCAGCTTCCGGCTTATCGACTCCATAAACCGGTCCCAGGCAGTGAATAACATATTTGTTGGGAAGGTTATGGCCTCCGGTAATCACTGCCTGCCCGGGTTCAATAGGTGCTAATGGCCGGCATTCTTCTTCCAGGCCGGGACCTGCGGCCCGGTGAATCGCTCCAGCCACTCCACCACCCGGCCTCAGCTGAGCATTGGCAGCATTGACGATGGCGGTCATATCTGGCTGGTCAACAATATTACCCTTCACGCACTCAATTATTATTCCAGAGATTTCCTTTTGCATGGTGTTTGCCTCCTGAAATGTCCAACAAGTTGCCCTCCTTATGAGTTACACTTTGAATATACTTAATTTTAAGAAAAAGACAACAGGAAATTATTCAGTAAATTATTATGGTTTATTATGGCCGCATTTTCTCAGAATAATTAGATTGTAAGGCAACTTTACATATTTTTCTTGTCTTCGCGGCCTAATGGAAACCAGGCTTATTTTATTCAGTGGTCAGTCTCTTGCTTACAAAAATCAATATTCTTAGTTTTTTAGGAGAAATAATTGCGGGATAAAAAGAAAAATCGGGGAGGTGGGATTTGAACCCACGACCCCAGCGTCCCGAACGCTGTGCGCTGGCCAGGCTGCGCTACTCCCCGCAGCTTAGCAATTATAATTTAATTCTCTGATGATGTCCAGAAAAGGCCGAAGCTTTTGAACGCCAACTATCGATTTCCAATGGAAATGTCAAATAATTGATTTACTGGAATGAATCAAAAGGCTACAATATAGTCAGCGAGGTAAATATGAAAATTATGAAGAAAAAAGGGTTATGGGGAATTTCTTTCCTAATTTTGCTGGCATTTTTTTCCTGGGCAGAGCCCGGCTGCTCTCAGGCTCGAGCTACAGGGGCCAGGGTTGTAGTAAAAGAAATTTCCTTAGGGAAAATTCATCCAGGAATAGTCAGGGAAAGTCTGCAGATCAGTCTGAAGGCTAACCGGGTGGCCTATGCGGCCAAAAGCGGAGAAAAGTATTTAATGATTATAGATGGAGTTGCTGGCAAGGAATATGATGGCCTTCATATGCCAAAGTCCATTTTCAGTTCGGATGAAAAAACCGCAATTTATGGGGCCTGGCGAGACAAAAAAATTTTCATTGTAGTTAACGGCCAGGAAGGCAAGCCATACGCAAGGATAAGTCTGATAACTTATAGCCCTGATGGTAAAAAAATTGCTTATTGGGCAGCTACAGGCGGAAAAGAAGATAATTTAAAAGGGATGGTGGTCATTGATGGAAAAGAAGGCCCTACTTTTGACTGGATTGGTGAAAGTACTCCTGGACCAATTGGGCACAGCGTAAAAAAATATGTGCCAGTTTTCAGTCCGAACAGCAGTCGCTTGGCTTATGTGGCTCTGAGCGGTAATCAGGAGCTGGTAGTAGTTGATGGCAAAGAATGGGCCAGATACGATGAGATTGCTTCTTTTCCGATTTTCAGTCCGGATAGCAAGAAAGTTGCATACCTTGCCCGAAAAGGCGGCCAATGGTTGGTGGTGGTTGATGGGATTGAAGGCAAGAAATACGAGCGGATTGAGAATTTGATGTTCAGTCCCGATGGTCAGAAAATAGCTTATATTGCCTTCCACAACGATAATCAGTTAGTGGTGGTGAATGGAAATGAAGGACCTGAATATCAGATGGTCGACAGGGTGACGTTCAGCCCGGATGGCAAACATCTGGCCTACGTTGCTGATATCGGTCAGAAACAAGTGCTGGTGGTGGATGGCAAGGAGAGCAAACAATATGATATGATCAACCATTTCGTTTTCTGTCCGGATTCGAAACATTTAGCTTTTTCAGCCCTGGCTGAGCAGAAAGAAGTCGTGGTAGTGGATGGTGCAGAGAAAAGCAAGCATCGGTTTGTAGTCAGTCTGAATTTCAGCCCCGACAGCCAGAAAATTGTTTATACCGGTCGGGATGATATGGACAAAGTTGATCTGTTTATCAATGGAGAAAAAGCCAAAAACTATGATGAAATAAGCAGCTGGGTTTTTAGTCCAGACGGAAAAAGAATGGTTTACTGGGCGAGGCGAAACGGAAAGAATTTTATCGTGATTAATGGGAAAGAAGATCAGGCTTATGACCTGCCTGATTATCTCTATCAAGCTAAGTACGAACCGGTCTTCAGCTCTGATGGACAGCACCTGGCCTATGTGGCGGTAAAAGAAGGAAAAAATGTGGTGGTAGTGGATGGTGTTGAAAGCAAAGAATATGATGAAATTCTAAGCCCGGTAGTTTTTGATAGTGCCAGCAAGTTTCACTACTTGGCCATCAATCAGAATGAAATCTTCAAAGTAGAAGGAACGATTGTTCAGAATAGCAGTGAAGCACATTCTGCCGAAAGAGTTCTGAGGAATTGCCAGGTTATCGATGGGGCAGATATTTTTTCCCTCTGGCTTCGCTTTCCACTCCAAAAAGGCTGTCCGACTGTAGAAGGCTGGAATCAACGCTCTCAACAGGACTGGTGGCAGCTGGTGGCTCGGCGGTATCTACCCTGGGGATAAAAAACATTTTAGGCGGAGTGATAGCTTCAAGGCGAAGCCGTCCTGTGGGAAAGGCTGTTGATTTCAGACGCTGTATCTGTCGTTCAATTTCAAGCTCAATTTTATCGTAAGGAGGATGGAAGGTAATGAGCTCAGCAGCCTGGTTGGCGGAGGAGACAGGCCGTCCGTCAATAGCTATAACCACATCTGACGGCCTCAGGCCAGCTTGAGCTGCGGGAGAGTTGGCACTTATCTGATCGATAATAAGCTTTGGACATGGAGCTTCCTGAAAATGGACACCGAGGAAGCTGCGGTATGGCGGATAATCAGCTGCCTGAATCTGGCTGATAAATAGAGCCATTAATGTGAGTAGCGGGGTTATAAGAAAGAAGGCGGATTTTTCGATTTCAATATTTCTTCGGTTTTTTAGTTCTGTTGCCTTCCGCCCTCATCTTTTCTTTTCTGATAGATTTCATCAGGCAATAATTTAAGTCAGAATTTATTATAACTAAGCTTCTTACAAAATTAAAAAGAACCTTAGTTTCATTAATTCTTTTGGCTCTTCGGTCAAAAGGCGAAAAAAATGTGCAGAGGTAACAGGAACTCTTTGATGGTTAAAAGTTGATGATTATCGGAAATGAGAGTTTAGGACAGGAGTTGACCTGCTGCCTAAGTAGCGCCTTACACACCTTCGGCTTAGTGATGGTTTAAGTTAGAGGCTTTGAACTGAGGGCAAAAGTTACCTTGTTGGTTTTGGCTGTAGATTTTTGCTTATTTTGAGATTTTTAAGTTAAAATTGGCTAAAAAAATTTATAGAGGCGAGGATGGCGAAAAAGAGTTTTAAGCTGCCGCATACGCTGGTTTTGATTTATCTGTTGGTAATTCTGGTTTATGCGCTGGCCCTGGCCTTGCCGTCTGGAGAGTTTGATAGGGCAGAGAAGACGGTTCAGGGCAAAACCCGGCTGGTAACGGTACCTGGCACTTATCATCAGATAGAAAAAAAGTGGCTCGGACCGCAGTGGCTGCTGATTGCGCCAATACGTGGCTTTCAAGATGCTTCGCTCATAATTTTTCTGATTTTTATTTTCGGCGGGACATTTGGCATCCTGACCAAATCTGGGGCTATCGATGCCGGAATTCACCGTCTGGCGGCTTTTTTTGGGCGAAATCCGAAATTAAGGATTCTGGTCATACCGGTCCTGATGATAATTTTCTCGCTGGCCGGAAGCGTCTATGGCATGGCTGAGGAATCGATACCTTTTGTTTTGATTTTCATTCCGTTTGCCATTTCTATGGGCTATGACTCGGTAGTTGGAGTGGCTATTCCGTTTGTTGGGTCGGCGGTTGGGTTTGCTGCAGCTTTTTTTAATCCTTTCACGGTGGGCATTGCTCAGGGGTTTGCTGAGTTGCCCTTATATTTGGGGTTGGGGTACAGGCTGATTTTGTGGGTAATTGCCACTGTCATCGCCATTGCTTTTGTTATGATTTATGCCGAGAAGGTCAGGAAAAACCCGCAGCTCAGCCCGGTTTATGACCTGGACCACGAGCGCATTTTTCATCAGGAGAGTTCGGCTAAAAACATGGAGTGGGGGATATCGCAGAAGCTGATAATTGCCACGCTTTTTGCCGGCATTCTGCTTCTCATTTATGGCATTCTGAAAAAGGGCTGGTATATGGAAGAAATTGCGGCTCTTTTTCTGGGCATTGGGTTGATTTCAGGGTTTGTGGCCAGGATGAAGCCGTCGGACATGGCTAAAAATTTTGTTGACGGGGCCAAGGATATGATGAATGTGTCGCTGATAATATCCGGCGGCCGGGCAGTGCTCATTATCCTGAAAGAGGCGGCGGTGCTGGACACCATGCTCCAGGGAGCGGCCGGGGTGATTTCAGCCGTGCCATCAATTCTCACCGCCCAGATAATTTTCCTTGTCCAGGCGGTGATAAATTTCTTCGTGCATTCGGGAACAGCCCAGGCAGCCCTGACCATGCCGATTATCGCTCCCCTCAGCGATCTTGTTGGAATCACGCGACAGACCTCGGTCCTGGCTTTTCAGCTGTGTGAGGTCATCAACCCGATTCTTCCGACCTCGGCCGTGACCATGGGCGTGCTGGGCGTGGCCAAAATTCCGTGGGAAAGATGGGCGAAATGGTTTTTGCCGCTGATGCTGATTCTCATGGTCTTCAGCCTGCTGGCCCTCATCCCGCCGGTGCTGACCAGATGGGGCCCATTTTAAATGGGGGACACTATACTCATTCATCTAAAAATCGGGAGACAATCTAAATTTACTATTCTCCTGATTTTTGGAGCTCCCAAAAAATTAGGGACATATTCTATATTCCCTTATTTTTGATAGTCTGACCACAAAATATTGGGAAAGGCGAGAGAGGTCCTCTGGTCAGCCGAATTTTTTTACCAGCCGAAATTACATAATTTTGTTGTTTTCCTGGATTTAGATTTCCAGTTTGAGATTATTTGGCCTCAAAGGCTTTTTAAATTATTTTGCCAGGTTGAAGGCTCAATAATTTTCGGCGTTTATGAGCTCTTCGATGCGGTCCGGACAATGCCTCAGGCCCCACATCAGCTTGGCGCAAAGAATTTCCAGGCTCTGCTCGTGCCCTTCGATGGCTCCAAGCTCCAGGGCCTTTCTCCCGACATCATAAAGATGCATCAGAGTCTTGCCGTGCAAGCATTGAGAAGTCACGATGACCGGCAAATTTCTGGCCCTGGCTTTTTTAAAGAAGCTCTCAAACCCATAAGGAATGTTGCCAGTGCCATAGGCCCGGATGATAATGCCTTTTATCTCTTCGTTATTAAGCAGAAATTCAAGGTCATTCGGGTCGCAGCCCGGGCTCAGGGTGTAGACAAAAATATCTGACTCAAATCCTGGACTTACCTCAATATCATGTGTCTCCCGGATCCTTTTCTTAACCCAATCTTTCATCTTAATATCAATGCTGATCTCTCCGGCGTCTTCGCTGTTGACACTCTGAAAAGCATCCAGCCTGGATTCTGAAGCTTTGGTGGCTCGACTCCCAAGGATAATGCGCTCGTCAAAGACAATGAACACACCGGCTATATCCATGATGGCCAGCCTGAAGGCATTGACCAGGTTTCGGCGGGCGTCGCTTTCAATGCGACCTCCAGGAATCTGACTTCCGGTCAAAACCACCGGCTTTCCCAATCCGTTGATGGCCACGCTTAAAGCGGCGGCGGTGTAAGCCATGGTATCGGTCCCATGAGTGATGACGAAACCGTCATATTCCCGGTATTTTTCTTTTATTTTCATGATGATTCTGTCCCAATCGGCCGGAGTGATGTTGGTGCTGTCAATGTTGGCGATAAACTCAATGTCGTAATCGGCAATGGTAGTGAGCTTCGGCTCGCAGTTGCGCAGTATTTCTATGGCTGAATCCTTGTCTTCTGGCACGGCCAGGGAACCGTCAGGCTTTTCCTCCATGACGATTGTCCCGCCGCAGAATAGCACCAGCACTCTTTTCCTCTCATTCATTGGGAAAAGCTCCTTTCCTCAGGTTATATTAGCATTAAAAGGTAGAGGGCAAAAGGAGGAATTTCAAGAGAATGAAGGGCGGAATGAATAGAAAAATAAAAAATGACTAAAAGAAAAGAGAGGAGTATTTACTGATTTTTTAATTTTCCTGATTTTTAACCGCCTTTAAGTATCTTCTGACCATTCTGGCCACATCGCCTGCAGCCGGCGGGTCATAGTTAGCCAGGACAATGATGGTATAACGGTTCTGGCCGTCAAGCTCAAGCACAGCATTTATTCCAGGAGCGCCACCGGCAAGGCCAATATTCAGGCGATTCTGATTAGTTTCAACGCCGGCAGCCTTGAGTTTGTGCGGCTCAACGCCAGTAAAAACCCAGTCAGTCCAGGCCCCACTCAGCAGTCGGCCTTCGTATAGAGCCCGGGCAAACCGCAGCAGGTCTTCAGCCGTAGCATAACCGCCACCGGCTGCACTGCCCCGGGCCGGCCGGCTGTAGATGTTTTTACGCCAGGGAATCATGGCCGGGTTTAGCTTTTTCTCCTCATTTTCTCTTTTTTCCTGATTATCTACCTGTCTCGTGTATCCTTCAGCCACATTTTCTACTACCGCATCAGCCTCAAACCAGTCTGAATCTTTCATGCCCGCCGGCTCAAAAATGTTTTTCCTGACATATTCGTAGTAGTCCATACCCGAGACGACGCTGATAATTTCTCCGAGCACCACATAACCTCCGTTTGAATACATTTCCTTCGATCCTGGCTCAAAGGCCAGCGGCTTGGCCGCGAAAAAGCGCAGAAAATCGCGGTTATGTCTGATGAAATCCTTTGGTGTAGCTCTAAATTCCGGTCCAAAAAAATCTCCTATACCCGAGGTCATGTTCACTAAATGCCGTACCGTGACTTTTTCCCGGGCTTCGGCATTGGGATAATCCGGCAAAAACTTACCCAACTTGTCATCCAGGCTCAGCTGGCCTTTCTTCACTAACTGGACGACGGCAATTTTGGTGAAAATTTTGTTGATGGAGCCAAGGTTGAACCTGGTGTTGAGCTGGTTGGGGGAAGCAAACTCCTTACTCGCATACCCGTAGGCTTTAAAAAAGACCGGCTTAAAATCACTGGCGATGAGTACCACCCCTGAAAATTTATCTTCAGCTACCCCACCCGTCCTATCTCTTTCTCAATTTCCTGAAGTGCCTGAGAAAGACTCATCGGCGGCAGGGGAGGGGCCAGGTCCTGCGGGCTGGCTTCATCCACCTGCAGACCCTTTAGAAAATAATTTTTGCCTTGGCCTTCATTTCTTACCTCAAAGGCCAGGCTGATTTTGAACATTTCCTGCTGGCTGCTGATGGCGAATATTTCAATTGCCTGGGGACCGGGATTAAGAATCTTAACCGCTTTTATCTCACCCAGTCGCTGCCTTAAGCCAAGAAGCCGCCCCGCTCGCTCCTCAGCTGAAACTTCCCTGAGCTTTTCTGCTGGCAGGCTAATCCTGAAAAATTCCGTAAGCCGTGCCCGGTCAGCCTTTTCAAAGGCCTTCCAGAAAGCTTCAGCCCGCTTTCCCACCTCCGAACCGGGGAAGACTGTATTAGCCTCATTCTGAGCTGATTTGCTTTCTACCGGCGGCCCTTCTTCTCTGTTGTGCAGCTCAGAAGAATAGGCTGATAAGCTTAATTGGGTATTGATGAGCAGAAATACAGCTACGAGAAAAATCATGCTTATTATGCAGAGCACTTTTCCTTTCTGAATACTATAATTTACCTTTCGCCTATTCTGGATTAGGAAAAAGTTTGACTTATAATTTTGTTGGCTATTTTCAATCATGAGCCCTCCTTTTCATTGAGCTTTTGAGCTGCTTAACAAGTGGATCTGTCTTTTTTTACCATATTTTTTTACCGGCAGTAAGCTTTCCATGCTCTTAAGCTACTACAAGTAATGTTTCCATTAAGCTACCACATTCTACTTGTCAAACTAAAATTCTTCTCTATTGGTTGCGATTGAAGGAAATTAAAAACAATAAGAAATTGCAGCAAAAACAAATCTTTTCCAATTGTCGGACGTGGAGCCGCTTATTTTCTTCTGGCTGACCATATGCCTGAAGTCTGCCCGCCTTCAACACCGCTTACCTACAGCCTCGTGCCGGTCTATAAAATCCAGTCAGGCGGCTCGTTCAATCTGCTCAGCTGGCAGTGAAGCGGTGGCACTGCCTATTACCTTTCCGTGGCCACCGGCACTCTCTCCTCTTCAACCGGCAGTATCTACTGAAAGGAACAACCTGACTACTGTCTCTTGACCTGAAAGAATTTGAAACTTGACTTGAGAAATTTGAAATTATGAACTAATAGTAACAATGGCTGTAGCCTTTAGTTCATAAATATGAAAGAAAAATGGCGCAACGAGTTGAACTAATTCTGTTTTTAAAATATTATCATATCTCAGAATGATGAGCAGATTATATGATTAACCTTATTGGGGATAAGTGAGAAAAGCCTGGGTCTGCATGCAAAAATAAGGAAAACAGAAATAATCAATCTCAGGAGGTAATAATGAGGTTTAAGGCAAAAACAATCATTGGTGTTTTGTTAGCTGGTCTTCTTTTGCTTCCGTTTTTTACCTTCGCCGATGAAGGTATGTGGATGCCGCATCAGATGCGGATGCTCAACCTGCAACAGCTCGGCCTCAAGATGAACCCGGATGACCTTTACAAAAAAGACGGTACCGGCTTGATGAGCGCTGTGGTCAATCTCGGTGGCGGCACCGGCGAGTTTGTAAGCCCTGACGGGCTTATACTCACCAATCACCATGTGGCCTTTGGCGCCATCCAGAGAGCTTCCAGCAAGGAAAATGACTACATCACCGACGGCTTTTTAGCTCGTACCCGCGCTGAAGAAATCCCGGCTCAGGGCTATACGGCCGACATTCTGTTAGGCTACGAAGAGGTCACCTCCCGCGTCCTGTCCAAGGTCAAACCCAGGATGACTCCCCGCCAGAAGTACGACGCCATTGAAGCAGCCATCAAGGAAATCGTGGCTGAAGCCGAGAAAGCCGGCCCCGACATCCGGGCTAACGTGGTGGCTATGTACAGCGGCAATCAATATTATTTATATCGGTTTAAGAGGATTAAAGATGTGCGTCTGGTCTATGCTCCTCCCCAGGACCTCGGAAACTACGGCGGTGAAGTAGACAACTGGATGTGGCCTCGTCACACCTGCGATTTTTCTTTCCTGCGGGCTTATGTGTCCAAAGATGGAGTGGGTGTTGATTACAGCCCTGAGAATGTCCCCTATAAACCCAAAGTCTGGCTGAAGATTTCGCTCGACGGCGTCAAAGAAGGCGATTTCACCTTTGTCATGGGTTATCCTGGCCGTACCTACCGCAACTACACGGCTTCTGAGATTGAGTACGATTTCAACTCCATGGTCAAGCGGATGGCAGAGTTCCAGGACATAATCAATTTCATAGAAAACGCCAGCAAAGGCGATAAAGAAACTGAAATCCGCTACGCCTCCATGCTCAAGGGCCTTTACAATTCGCTCAAAAATATGCAGGGCAAGATTGAAGGGATGAAAAAAGTTGACCTGATTGCCAGGAAAAAAGAGCAGGAAAAAGAATTTTTAGCCTGGGTCAATGCCAGTCCAGAGCGTCAGAAGAAATACGGAAAGGTCCTGGACCAGATGGCTGATTATATGAAGCGCTATGATGTTTTTGCTTCGAAGAATGAACTTCTAAGCAACATCATCAGCCCGTATTTTGGTTCGACGGTCCTTTCTCAGGCATATACCATCTATCGCACCGTGGAAGAATTGCAGAAGCCTGATAAAGAACGCGAGGCTTCCTATCAGAACCGCAACCTGCCTTACATCAAGCAGAGAATTCAATTAGCCGAGCGCGGCTATGTTTTTAACACTGATCGCGAATTCTTCAAGCACCAGCTCAAAAAAATGATGAACCTGCCGGCCGAAAAAATACCGGCACCGTTCAAAGCTTTGATGGCCAAGAAATCAGAAAAAGCCATCGAAGAATATGTTGACAATCTATATAATAATACGATACTCGGTTCACCGGAAAAGCGCCTGGAACTTCTCAAGCTCAAGCCAGCCGAACTTCTCAAAACCAATGACCCGTTCATCCTGTTAGCAGCAGAGCTGGAGAAAGAGCTCAAAGTTGTCCGTGAAGAGAGTAAAGCTTGGGCTCAAGAAAGAGCCGACATCAAAAAAGCTTACGAAGCGGCTCTGCTTGAGATGAAAGGCGGAAAGTTAGCTCCCGATGCTAACGGGACCATTCGCTTCACTTATGGTCTGGTAGAAGGCTACAGCCCGCGCGACGCCGTCATCTACAAGCCCATAACCACCCTTAAGGGTGCGATGGAGAAGGAAACCGGCGAATTTCCATTCCACGTGCCTGATAAACTCAAGGAACTCTACAAGAAGTGCGATTTTGGTCGCTTTGAAGACCCAATCCTGAAAGATGTTCCGACCTGCTTCTTGAATACCACCAACGTCACCGGCGGTAATTCCGGCTCGCCCACTCTCAATGCCAAAGGCGAACAGGTGGGTATCATCTTTGACATGACCTATGAAAGTGTTATCGGCGATTACTACATCATTCCGGAATGGCAGCGGTCCATCAGCGTTGATATTCGCTACGTCTTGTTTATCACTGAAAAATTCTCTGGCGCTCACCACCTGATGGAAGAAATGGGCCTGTGCAGCGGGCAGTGTGAGAAGGAGCATAAATAAGAAATTCATGAAGGACCATGGTAAAGCAAGTATTTTAGGTTAGATGAATACAGTAGCAGATAGATATGGTAGGTCAGGAGAAAGTCATCTCATAAAGTTGGGCTGAGCAAAAAATAAGCAAAGCCTGAGGTTCGGCCAGCAAACGCCGGGCCTCAGGCTTTTTGTTTTTAAACCTGTTTCAGTAGAAATTGTGATAGTTATCTTTGCCACGGATGGCATCAGCTTGTGGAGCTATCAATGAATGACCGAGTAGGGCGCCAGGCATTTTTGCGACATTTACCGAGAAAATCAGGAAACGTGTAAGACGTCCCCCGTTTTTTGAAAGCGCCAAAAGTTTTTTTCTCAGTAGTTTTTACTCATCTTTGATGAGATCTTTTAGGCTGGAGATCACGTCATCTATATCCACGGCTTCAATTTTTATCCTGGGAAGTGATGAATCCCTGATTTTTCCCTCATCAAGGTTTTCTTTTATCCAGCGCAGCAGTTCCTTGGTGTTGATGGGCTTTTCTAAGAAAAGGTCGGCACCCCATTTTCTGGACTCAGCCCGGACCAGGATCTCCTTGTATATGGCGGTGATGAGGATTATTTTGGTTTTCTTTAATTCTGGTTCTGCCTTTAATTTCTGACATAAATCAGCCCCGTGGATTTTTGGAAGCAGCATATCAAGGATAACCAGGGCCGGTTTTATCTTCATCACCAGCTGTAATCCAGATTCACCGTCGAAGGCGGTATGAACGTTGTAGCCGTTGTCGCTGAGCACTTTTTTAAGCATCGAGGAGGTGACTCTATCGTCATCTATTACCACTATGTCCTGAGCCATAGCCATACTCCGGTATTTAACTTTTTATTATTAAATTAATTTGCCTATTTCCTGTCAACACAAATTATAGGGAAATGGAATAAAATAACCTTGTTTCCAACTGATAAAATAATTTCCGTCTGAGAAACTAAAAAAATGCGGACAAACGTGATATCATATCAAACTAAATAATCGCTTCAGGTAGGCCTTGTTAATTAGATGAGCTTTGTTATTTCAATAAGATAAAATCTTTTATTAACACAGGTGAAATGTCATCCGGTTCATTGATTAGTTCCCAGGAGAAGAAATAAGAGAAATGATTGCGGTTGAAGAATTATCCAAGAGCTTTGCCAAGCAGGTCTTGTTTGAAAAGATCAGCTTTAAGATAAATCAGGGCGAAAGGGTGGGACTGGTTGGTAAAAATGGACATGGCAAATCCACGCTTTTTCGCATCATCGCTGGCCTGGAAGAGCCGGACGAAGGTCGGGTTATCATCCCCAAAAATTACCGCATTGGCTATTTAGAACAAGAGCCGAATTTCAAGATGCCCACTGTCCTGGAGGAAGCCAGCAGCGACCTTCATGACCACGAAAAAGACCAGCTCTGGCGGGTGGAAAAAGTTCTGGCTGGTCTCGGTTTTTCGCCTGAAGATTTTGACAAAAATCCCTATCAGCTCTCCGGTGGTTATCAGGTCAGGCTGAATTTAGCCCGCCTCCTTCTTACTGACTATGATATGCTCCTTCTCGACGAGCCCAACAATTACCTTGATATCACCTCCATCCGCTGGCTGGAAAAGTTCTTGCTCAGCTGGCGCGGGGAACTTATGCTCATCACTCATGACCGCAGCTTTATGGATAAGGTAGCTACCCATATCCTCGGTATTCACCGTCGAAAAGTCCGGAAAATTGAAGGTGACACTGAAAAGTACTACAACCAGTTAGCTTTGGAAGAAGAAGTTTACGAGAAAACGCGGATCAACGACGAACGAAAGCGAAAGGAGATGGAGGTCTTTATCAACCGTTTCCGGGCCAAAGCCCGCTTGGCCGGTTTAGTTCAATCCCGCCTCAAATACTTAGAGAAGATGGAAAAGCGGGAAAAACTGGAAAAAATCAAAAATATGGAATTTTCTTTTCTGGAAAAGCCATTTCATCATAAATACGCCTTGAGCCTGGATGGTGTCAGCTTTGCCTACACACCAAACAAACCACTTATCCAGGACTTCAGTATTCACATCGGAGCCCGTGATCGGGTAATGGTCATCGGACCAAATGGCCGGGGGAAAACCACACTGCTCAAGCTTATGGCCGGTGTCCTCAAACCGCAAGAAGGCGAAATAACTTATCCTAAATCTGTTTCCATTGGCTACTATGAGCAAAGCTATGCCGAAGAAATGAACAACGAAAACACGGTCCTGGAAGAAATTGCGGCAGCTAACCCCGGGTTAGAGCCGGCTTGTGTCCGCCAGATTGCTGGCACGCTGATGTTTGAGGGAGATGACGCTCTGAAGCCTATCAAGGTTCTATCGGGCGGCGAAAAAAGCCGGGTTTTGCTGGGAAAAATCCTGGCCACTCCGGTAAATCTACTGCTCCTTGATGAACCGACCAACCATCTGGACCTGGAATCCTGCGATGCCCTGCTGGCGGCCCTTGATAACTTCGATGGCGCGGTGGTTATGGTCACTCACAATGAGATGTTTCTTCAGGCTTTAGCCGAAAGGCTTATAGTCTTTCAGGATGATGAAATCACTGTTTTTGAAGGAGACTACGAAAGCTTTCTGAAGAAAGTAGGCTGGAATGAAGAAAAGACTGAGAAGACCGAAAAAGAGAAAAGAGAGGTAGAAAACAAACAGGGTGATGATAGCAAAGAAATTGAAAAAGGCAATAAGGATAAGAACGGAACAAGATCCTCCCCTCCTAAAGAACCTTTTAAGTTCAAACTATCACCCCGCGAGCTCCGCAAACTCCGCTCGGAAGTCATCATTGAAAAATCCCGAATCCTAAAACCGCTCGAGGAGCGAGTCCTGGAACTGGAAAGCACCATTGAAGAACTTGAACAGAAGGTCAACTTGCTGACGCAGGAGATAATTGAAGCTTCTGTTGATGGCCGCGGGCAGGATGTGGTCAGGTTATCCCGGGAACTTGATGCTACAAGAAAAAACTTGGATTCCCTCTATGAAGAATACACCCAGGTTTATCAGGAATATGAAGAGAAAAGAGAAACCTTCGAAAGACGACTTCAGGAAATAGAGAAGATTACGTCCTGACTTTAATTTTTCTCAAAGTTAAGTATAATAAAAAACTAAAAGTAGATTCCCCATGAACAGATTAAAGATAACAAGTGTTGGAGTGTGCTTGCTTGTAGTTTTTGGCTTTTTTTCCTGCCGACCGAATCACCGCGGGACTGAAATTGTGGTGGCTGGCTCAACCAGCGTTCAGCCCTTTGCTGATAAATGGGCTGAGCTGTTTATGGAAAAAAGACCAGGGATTGTAGTCAATGTTCAGGGTGGCGGCTCAAGTGCTGGCATTCAGGCAGTCAAAACTGGAGCCGCTCACATTGGCATGTCCTCAAGGGAGTTAAAGGAAGACGAAAAAGACCTTTATGAGATTGAAGTGGCCAAAGACGGACTGGCAATTATTGTTCACCCGAGCAATCCTCTTGATAATCTGACCATTGACCAGGTCAGGAGTATTTTTTCTGGGGAGATTACCAGCTGGAAAACCCTGAATGGCCGGGATAAAGAGATTACTGTAGTTGTCCGGGAAGAGGGTTCTGGTACAAGAGGCGCTTTTCAGGAAATGGTCATGGGCAAAACCCGCATTGCCAAAAGGGCCATTGTGGAAGATTCTAATGGTACGGTCAGAGAAATAGTTAGCCGCGACCCTAATGCCATCGGCTTTATTTCTCTCGGTCTGGTCAATGAGAAAGTCAAAGCTATTGCTCTTAATGGGGTTTTTCCCACAGAAGGAGCCATTTTAAAAAAAGAATACCGCTTAGTCAGGCCGTTTCTTTTTTTGACCAAAGAAGAACCCAAGGGGCTGGCCAAGGAGTTCATCGATTTTGTCTTGTCAGAGGAAATCCAGACACTGGTGCATAACGAAGGCTTGATTCCCATCAGGAAAGGCTCAGGAGAAACTAATGACTAAACTCGACAAAAACGACCGCTTAATCAGGATAAGCCTTCTGGTGGTGGCTTTCTCCGCGGTTTCAGTCCTGGCGGTTATTACCATTTTTATCTTCGAGCAAGGGACACCGATTATGTTTAAATATGGCCTAAAGAGCTTTTTGTTTGGCCAGGACTGGTATCCTTCGGAGAAAAGCTTTGGTCTTCTGCCAATGATTGTTGGCTCCCTGATGGTGACTTTTGGGGCGCTAATCATCGGGGTTCCCTTAGGGCTGGCCAGTGCCATTTTCCTGACTGAGTTTTCTCACCGTCGGCTGACCAGATTTCTCAAGCCAGTGATTGAGCTTTTAGCTGGAATTCCTTCTGTGGTCTATGGCTTCATAGGTTTGATGTTTTTAGTGCCTTTCATCAGGGAAAATTTTGGCGGGCCCGGACTTTCGGTGTTGGCAGCTTCCATCATCTTAGGGATAATGATTTTGCCCACGGTCATCAGCATCGCCATAGATTCCATCCGGGCAGTGCCCGATTCTTATCGAGAAGGCTCGATAGCACTTGGAGCTACTAAGTGGCAGACGGTCAGGATGGTGGTTTTGCCAGCAGCCAGGTCAGGCATAGTTGCCGGCATCATCCTGGGAATGGGCAGGGCCATTGGCGAAACAATGGCGGTTATCATGGTTGCTGGTAATGCTGCTGATATTCCCGGCTCTATTTTACAGCCAGTCAGAACTCTAACTTCCAACATCGCCCTGGAAATGGGTTATGCCAGCGGTGAGCATCGAGAAGCTCTGTTTGCTACCGGGGTGATCCTTTTTATCATCATCATGATTTTAAATACTATAGCCAATCTGACTTCAGCCAGACAGAAGAAGAGGTGAGAAAGTGCTTTTAAGTCCGAAGACCGAGCAGAAAATTGTTCAGGCCTTCCTTTATTTTTTCACTTCTATAGCTGTTCTGGTTTTGCTTTTTATTCTGGTGGTGATTTTGAAAAACGGCCTTCCTCAGCTCAGCCTGGAATTTTTGACCAAAAATCCAGCTGATATGGGGCGAGAAGGTGGAATCCTTTCGACCATTGTAGCCACCATCTTTCTGACTTTTATTGCTTTATTGGTCGCTACACCGCTGGGTGTGGGCACGGCTATTTATCTCACCGAATACACGATCGAGAGCCGCCTCACCAGAATTATCAGATTTGGAGCCGAGTGTTTGGCCGGCATCCCATCCATCATCTTCGGACTTTTTGGTTTTATCCTCTTCGTCAATAAACTTAAATTCGGCTGGTCAATTCTGAGCGGCGGGTTAACCTTAGCTTTTATGGTTCTGCCGACAATTATCAGAACAAGTGAGGAAGCCATTAAGAGTGTACCGCAGGCCTACCGCCTGGTTAGTTTTTCCTTGGGTAGTACCCGCTGGCAGGCCATTACCAGGGTGGTCCTGCCTTCAGCTGTTCCCGGAATTGTCACCGGCATAATCCTGAGTATCGGCCGGAGCATCGGCGAAACTGCGGCTGTAATATTTACAGCCGGAAGCGCCCTGAGGATGCCATCGTCGCTTTTTTCTTCTTCCAGAACCATGGCTGTGCATTTTTACATCCTGGCTAAGGAAGGCGTTTCCATGCCCAAGGCTTATGGCACAGCGGCAGTTCTGGTGATAGCTATTTTAATCATTAATATCATGACCTATTATCTTATGGAAAAGTACATCAAGCGAAAATCATGAAAGAGATAGCTATCCAGGTTAGAAATTTCAGTCATTACTACGGCTCTCATCAAAGCCTGAAAAATCTGAATTTTGATGTCTACCGCCATGAGATTCTGGGAATAATCGGACCGGCTAAGAGTGGCAAATCAACTTTTCTGGCTTGTTTGAACCGTCTTAATGATCTCCTTCCGGGTTCAAGAGTTGAAGGCCAGATTCTGGTGGATGGTCAGGACATCTATGGACCTGAGGTGGATGTGGTGGCCTTGAGGAGAAAAATCGGGATGGTCTTTGCCACACCAGTGCCCCTGCCGATGTCCATCTACGAGAATGTGGTCTATGGAGTGAGGCTTCTGGGGAAAAATAATCGGAAAGAGCTTGATCAGATAGTCGAAGATTCCTTAGAAAAGGCTGGATTGTGGAATGAAGTTAAAGATCGGCTTCAGACCAGCGCCCTGAAGTTATCGGGCGGTCAGCAACAACGCCTGTGTATTGCCAGAATCCTGGCTCTTAAACCCGAGTATATTCTCTTAGATGAACCAACTTCTGGTCTGGACCCGATTTCTACTATGAAGATTGAAGATTCGCTGCGGATGCTGAAAAAAGATTACACCATCATTCTGGTTACCAACAACACCAAGCAGGCCGCCCGGGTGGCTGACCGCACTGCCTTTTTCCTGATGGGCGAACTGGTGGAGATTGATGACACTCGGGTGATCTTCACCAGACCCTCTGATAAGCGGACAGAGGGATATCTTGAGGGAAAGTTTGGATGAGCCAGGCGGACATAATGTCAGCCTCAAGAAGTAAAAATTTAACCAGAGCATGAGGCGATCGCTAAGGAAATTAATATTGCTAAAGAATATGGATGTTAAAATAGCTAAGTTGATAAGGATATTGGAGATTAAATCGAGGAAATTATGACCACCAGAAATATTATCGAAGTTAAAAATCTATCAGTTTTTTATGGAAGTTTTCAGGCTTTAAAAGATATCAATATCAATATTCAAGCCAACAGAATCACCGCTCTCATCGGACCTTCCGGCTGTGGCAAATCGACTTTTCTGCGGACACTCAACCGGATGAATGATTTAATCGAAGGGACCAGGACAGTAGGCCAGGTTTTGTTCGACGGCCAGAATATCTTTAGTCCTGATACTGACCTTCTTGAGTTAAGGAGGAGAGTAGGGATGGTTTTTCAGCGACCAAACCCATTCCCGCTAAGTATTGCCGAGAATATCACCTATGGCTTGCGGGTACACGGCCATAAAAACAAACTTTTCCTGGAAGAAAAGCTTTATAAAAGTCTGCAGGCGGTAAATCTCTGGGATGAGCTAAAAGACAGACTGACCGACAACGCTTTGAGCCTGACCGGAGAGCAACAACAAAGGCTGTGCATTGCCCGGCTGCTGGCCGTTGAACCGGAAGTGGTGCTGATGGATGAACCTTGTTCGGCTCTTGACCCGGTGGCCACAGCCAGAATTGAAGATTTGATGTATGAGCTTAAAAAAAATTATACTATAATCATCGTTACCCATAATATGCAGCAGGCTGCCCGCGTCTCAGATTTTACTGGCTATTTTTTGCTGGGTGAGCTGGTGGAATTTGGAGAGACCAACCAGATTTTTACCAGTCCGAAAGACCCAAGGACTGAAGATTATATCACCGGCCGCTTCGGTTAAGCTAAGCTGACCAGGGCCGCTGGAAAAGGAGGCTGTTATGACCAGATATTTTGATGAAGAATTGCTGGAGCTTAACAAAAAAATTCTGGAAATGAGTGCGAAGGTGGAAGCTGCTATCGGCAATTCAATCAAAGCACTTAGAGAATTAAGTCGGGAAAAAGCTGAAGCTGTGATTAAAGAAGATGACCGGATTGATCGGATGGAACTGGAAATAGAAGAAAAATGTCTGAATTTGATTGCTCTATATCAGCCGGCAGCAGCTGATTTACGATTTATCGTCATGTCGATGAAAATTACTACTGACCTGGAAAGAATTGCTGATTTAGCGGTTGATATCAGCCAACGGGTGCTGGAGATAGCCGACCAGCCGTTGTTGAAGCCGCTGATTGACATCCCCAAGCTGGCTACTCTGGCTCAGGGGATGGTCAAGGATGCTATCAATTCTTTTGTCAACAAAGATCCGGAGCTGGCCAGGTCAGTCATCTTGAGAGACAGCGAAGCGGATGAGCTGAGGAATCTGGTTCAATCTGAGTTGATTAATGATTATATGCGCAAGGACCCTGAGTCAGCCCCCAGAGCCGTGGCTCTGTTGCTGGTGGCCCGGCATCTGGAAAGAATCTGCGACCACGCCACCAACATCTCTGAGGACGTTATTTATATGGTCAAGGCAGAAGTGGTTAAACATCATCCAGAAAGTTTGAAATAACACTTAAAAACTCATTTCCAGCGAAAGGGATTTTTCCGGCGAAAATCGGGGATAAGATGCTCTTCAGTCAAAAACGGTTCTGGCTGGAGGAAAAGATTTTCAAAACCCAGTTCTAAGGCCCGATTCATGACTTTTCGGTATTCTTCCCGGGTTATTTCCCGCTGGAGCTCGACAGGAGCTTTGAAGCACGGGTGATACTGGCTCATCAGGCTGAGGCCGACTGAAGTGGAAAGATTCTCAGCAATCCATTCCAGGACTTTGATTGAGTCTTCTGGGGAGCCAGGAAGAACCAGGTGCCGGATGATTAAACCCTTATGGGCTATTTCATTTTCATCCAGGACCAGGTCTGGCTGCTGGCAGTACATTTCCTGGATGGCCAAGCGAGCGTGTTCAAAATAGTCAGGTGCTGCTGAATATTTCCTGGACAGCTCTGAAGAGAAATATTTTAAGTCAGGCAGATAGATGTCGATTATTCCCCGGAGCTGTTCGATCACTTCGAGCGAATCATAGCCGTTGGAGTTGTAGACAAGGGGAATATGCAGGCCTTTCTGATAGGCGATTTTCAAGGCTCGAAGAATAGGCAGAATGACGTGAGTTGGGGAAACGAAGTTGATGTTCAGAGCACCACGCCTCTGAAGGTCAAGCATCATCTTAGCCAACTCTTCATCCGTTACCAGCTCACCTTCGTTCAGCCAGCTTATCTGATAATTCTGGCAGAAGAGGCATTTGAGATTGCAGCCGGAAAAGAAAATCGTTCCTGAACCCGGGGCTCGTCCTGGACCTCCCCGGCCGCTGAGGACCGGCTCTTCACCGAAATGGAGGAGCCCGGTTGAAACCCGGGCCTGGCTGCTCGTCTGACAGACGCCAGTCTGGCCTTTTGTCCGGTCAACCCGGCAGTTGCGCGGACAGAGTGTGCAGCTGGCTTCAAAGGGAGAAAGATAGGCCAGAGCCCGGTCAATCGCCTCCAGTTTTCTTCTGGTGACAAATTCCTGATTCATCAGAAACAATTATAGCAGAGATTTTAAGGCTATGTCTTGAAACAAAGGCTTGCCAGAAAGGGTCAAAAAAGTGTATAGTTAGGCTTCAACGATTGGCGATTTCCCTCAGGCTGGGATAGAAGCATTAAATGAGATTTCTGATAAAACTTTTTGACATCGCAGTTCACCTTGACCGTTATCTCGGCGATATCATCAACCAGTTTGGAATCTGGACCTATCTGATTCTTTTTGCCGTGATTTTTTCCGAAACTGGATTTGTGGTTACGCCGTTTTTCCCTGGTGATTCGCTGCTGTTTGCTGCTGGGGCAGTAGCTGCACTCGGTGGACTCAATGTTTTCTGGCTGTTTTTGCTTCTCAGCCTGGCCGCTTTCCTTGGTAATACCACCAATTACTGGATTGGATATAAAGTTGGACCTAGCGTTTTTAAAAAAGAAAACAGTCGGTTTTTTAAGAAAGAGTATCTGGACAAGACTCACAATTTTTACGAAAAACATGGCGGGAAAACCATCATCATCGCCCGTTTTCTGCCCATCATCCGGACGTTTGCTCCTTTTGTGGCTGGGATTGGTCGGATGACCTATTTGAAATTTACGATTTACAGTTTGATCGGCAGCGTGTTATGGGTGGGGTTATTTCTCTTTGGTGGCTATTATTTTGGCAATCTGCCAGTGGTCAAGAGAAATTTTTCTCTGGTAATTGTAGCCATTATCTTTGTTTCCCTTCTGCCGGCGATGATTGGGTTTATAAGAAGCAGAAACCAGAGAATGAAAATAAACCAGAAATAATTGGCTTATCTAACAGAAACTGGCTCTAAGGTTTTATCAGAGGTCCTGAGTTTTCAAATTAATCTGGAGTTGGAGTTTTGAGCGTTTAACCATCAGCTTGCCTTATTGCTCATGATTATTCTTTTTTGATTTATCGTTTCTAATTTATTCTTATCTTCGCCGCGAGTTTTAATTTAAATTTTTTTCTTGCTTTTTAATCTAAAAAAGATCAGATACTCAGTGCTTTTTGCTCTCCGAGTCCTGATTGAGCTCAGCGAGCTGGCTTGCCTTATTGAAATACTTTGCCAGTCCGGAAAGCAATTGGCTACTGGCCAGCTGGTGTGCAGTCCTATCTATTTGAAGGGGGGTGATGGATACCCAGCCGCGGTCCACCACCTGGACATCGGAATTTTTCGGACCGATAGCTTTGGGGTTGCCCACACCAATCCAGAAATAGGTTTTGCCTCTCGGATCTTTCTTTTTGATGAGCTCTGGGCTGTATCTTTTCTCGCCGAGGCGGGTAATTGTTATTCCTTTTATAGGAAATGGCGGAATGTTGACATTCAGGTAAGTTTTTGGCGGAAGCTTTTTTTTCAGAAGGATTTCAAGCAGTAATCTGACCAGGCGGGCAGCTTTTTCAAAATCATACTGCTTTCCGTTACGACTGATCAAAGAAACGGCTATCGACGGAATCCCCATAAAAGTTCCCTGAAGGGCTGCGGCCACGGTGCCAGAGTAGGAGACGTCCTGGCAGCCGAGGTTAGCCCCAAGGTTCATTCCGGAAATCAAGAAATCAGGTTTCCGCGGCAAAACATATCTCATAGCAATGTAAACGCAGTCGGCTGGAGTGCCGTCAACAGCATAGACATTTTTGCCAACTTTTTCCGCTCGAAGCGGTCGGCGCAGGGTCAGAGCTAAGGAAATGGAGCTTTTCTCCCGGTCCGGAGCCACTATGTAAACTTGCCCGAGCTGACTCAGCTCTTCTGACAGAACAGTGATTCCGGGGGAAAAATAACCGTCATCGTTAGTCAGAAGAAAGAGAAATTCTTTTTTATTTTTATCAGTTCTCATTTGAGACTTTGACCTCTGGTTCTTCATCTTTTTGAGTAAAAGTCATTATAAAAGACTTTTCAGGAATTATCTACAGCTGGTGATTCCATAATTTAGGTTTATTGATTTTAGTTATCATTGTCCTGATTCTGGTGCTCACGTCCGTAAGTCGAAAAGATTTAACATCCTTTAATACTTTTTAGTTTTGACCTGATCTTTAAAGTTTGCTGCTGTTATCTGGGAAGAGGGGAGAGTTTAGCTTAATTGAAATCAGGGGCCGCAGAAGGTGAATTTATAAAAAATCGGGACGAGCGGATTTGAACCGCTGACCCCATGCACCCCAAGCATGTGCGCTACCAGGCTGCGCCACGTCCCGATTTCTTAAAATCGGATAATAAATTTAACCTTTTTCTCGATTTTTTTCAAGGGCCCGGAGAATGGCCACCAGTTCTTCTTTGATCTCACTCAGAGCGGAAGCCAGTTTTTCCGGAGGAATTTTATCTGTTTTGAAGCCGAATTCTTCTTCGATTTTTCTTTTAATGCCGGCATTGGTCAGAGTGTTTTCTTCCAGCAGCTCCTTAATTCGGAGCATAATCAAGACATCTTTCTGCCTATAGATTTGCTTGCCGTTGGCAGTCTGTCCGGCAAAAAACAGAGCAAATTCGTTCTCCCAGGTTTTAAGAGTCTGGGGCGTGATTTTTAACAGGCGGCAGACCTCTTCGGAAGAAAAGATTAGCTTCTTGTTGATGGCTTCTCTGATATTGGCTGTTTTCTGGTCTTGGATCATTAGCAAATTTCATAAAAACATTAACATTTAACCAGAAAATCGTCAAGAATTGGCCAGTTGTCTTGATACCCGTAACAAAAGTAGCTTTCAAGCTTTGAAAATTGTGGTAATGAACTGGAAGAATTTATCTTTTATCTGAAATAATTAATATGAGTTAATCAGATAAGCTGTTTCTTGATCAGGCTGAATCTCTCTCCTGGCAGGAGAATGTGAGTTATCATTCCTCTGATACCAATGGCTTTACTCTGGCTGATGATTATTTTGGCCCGGCTGGCATCATAAACAATGACGTTTTTGTTACCGATGACTTCAAAAGTTTCATCAGGATAAACGATAATAGCTGTCGATTCATCAATGCCCACTCCGAGAAGGTCGGGATGCTCGGCGATCACACTGATTAATCGGTTGTGCCTTTTACGGGTGGCAAAATGCTGGTCAATTATGGCTCTTTTTACCAGGCCCAGACCACGTGCTAAAACTATGTTCCTGGCTTCTATGGTTTCAAACTCATGACCTTCTTCAACTTTTCTAACTTCATCGCCGGTGATCATCAACTCGCTCATTACAGCTGCTCCGGCACTGGTGCCGCCAATAATTGCTCCCTGGCTATAGAGTTCCAGAATTTTCCGATGAACGGGTGTATCCAGGATAGATTCGGTGATTCTGGTCTGAACTCCCCCGGAAAAAAAGATGCCGCCGGCTCTATTTAAGAGTGCAGCAGACTCGGTTTTTTCCGCCTGCTGCCGGGTGAAATTATAATAGCTGACGTCTTTTGCCCCGAGCCTCCTGAATTCTTCTACCAGCCCCTGACCGGTTTCATCCGGAGTGGCGCTGGCTATGGGCAGGACAATAATTTTGCCTGAGCCGGACTGGCTGGCCAGCTCAACAAACCGCCTCATCATCGCTTCGGGCCGGTCGCCACCGCCGATGATGAACAAGTGGCCTGTGGGCCTGATTTTAGAAGCCTGAAGATTCAGACCTTGCAGGATAATGATTAGAAATAAAAGGAACAGTAATGGACATTTTAATCTCGAAAGTTTACTTCTCCTGGTCATTTTTGTCTCCTCTGACCATTTTACAAATCTGATATTTCAAGACAAGAAGAATTTTTGGGATGGTCCACTTTAAGCTCATTGGCTATATATTTCTTTTTTTGATAATATGTTAATGAAAATAGTGAGGGATAATCATCCGATTGGGATTTAAAGACCTGGCCATGAAAAAAACTCAGAAGACCGATAGCCAGCACATCCCCTTAGCCGAGCGGATGCGGCCGCAATCGTTCGACCGCTTTTATGGTCAGGAGCATCTGCTCGGAGCAGGCAAGATTCTAACTGAACTTATTGAATCTGGTCATCTGGTTTCTATTATTTTTTGGGGCCCGCCTGGCTCTGGCAAAACTACTCTGGGCATGATGCTGGCCAAACATTTTGACCTGCCCTATGTCTTTTTCAGTGCGGTTCTTTCCAGCATCAAAGAGATAAAAGAGGTAATGGCTCAAACCGAGCAGCAGAAAAAACTTTATGGCAAACCTTTGGTCGTCTTCATCGACGAAATCCACCGCTTCAACAAAGCTCAGCAGGCAGCCTTTCTGCCCTATGTGGAAAGGGGTGATGTGATTCTTTTCGGATCAACCACCGAGAATCCTTCGTTTGAGGTTATTGCCCCGCTTCTTTCCAGGACCAAGGTGCTGGTGCTCAAGCCCTTAGATGAAGTTGCTCTCAAAAAAATCATCTACGATGCTCTGACTGATGAAGTCAATGGCCTGGGCCAGCTTCATCTGACCATCAGTGATGAGGCTTTAAAACTCCTGCTGGACCAATCCAACGGTGATGCCCGCCGGGTGCTTAATGCTCTGGAAATAGCAGCCAGTCTGACCCGGGGTAAAGAAATTACCGTCAAAGAGGTGGAAGAAGCACTTCAGAAAAGAATCCTGCTTTATGATAAAAGCGGGGAGGAGCATTTTAATTTAATTTCAGCTCTTCATAAAAGCCTGCGCAATTCTGACGTCGATGCCTCACTCTACTGGTTGGCCAGGATGCTTTATTCAGGCGAAGATCCGCTTTACATTGCCCGGCGACTGGTGCGATTTGCCTCAGAAGACATCGGACTGGCTGACCCGCAGGCTTTAGTCATAGCTCTTCAGGCCAAGGAAGCCTATGATTTTCTGGGCTCACCGGAAGGCGAGCTGGCTCTGGCTGAAGCCGTGGTCTATCTGGCTTCAGCTCCCAAGAGCAACCGGATTTATGTAGCTTTCGGCCGGGCAATGAAGGATGTGGAAGGAAGTCCCTATGAGCCGGTGCCCCTTCATATCCGTAACCCGGTAACCCCGCTAATGAAAGAACTGGGCTATGGCCAGGATTATCAGTATGCCCATGACCATCCACTTTCGACCACTGATATGGAAACTTTTCCAGAAAAGCTGAGGGGTCGGAAATATTATCAGCCAGGAAACTTGGGTTTTGAAAAAGAAATAAAGAAGAGAATTGAGTGGTGGGAAGCTCTTAAAGAAAAGATCAGAAGAGAAAAATTTGGCGCTGATAGCTCGGATAAGAAGGACTAAGTTTTTTAAATACCTGATTTTTTATTATTCGATTTAAACTTTAAATTGGGTCAGTGATGAGATATCGTCAAAGATTTAAATCAGGGCCTGGGATCAAAAAACTTTTCCCTGCAATTGATGACTAATCCTGAAGGTGGATTAGCTGGGGTTTTCAAATATCTTTCATCCCACCGGAGCTGTCGAGGGAACCTTCGTTTGAGCTTTTTTTCTTTTCTTCCCTTTCTTTGAAAAGATAATAGATTTCCCAGCTGATTTCATCAGCTAAGCAGCCAAGGCAGGAGCGGGGGGTGGTAGCAATTTCTCCATCCTCAATCTTTTCCTTGAGGATTTGCTTAACCACCTTTCTGATTTTGTAGAGCAATATATAATTAACCATTAAAAAAATGATAGCAGCTATATTCGAATAAGTAAAGCCAGCTTTATTTTCCTTCGGTGCAGCTAAAAGCTTTGCCTTAATTTGCTCTGCACTCTTGATTTGTCTAAAATCAAGTATGAATTTTAGAATTTTAAGGACAATGATAATCAATAAATCTTCTCCAGCCTTTTGCCCCGCAGCCGTATTGTTCTCTATTTGGCTTTTTTGCGGAATATTATTGTTCAGGGCAAATCTTTCTTTTCTGGGAAATTTTCAAGAGAAGGCTTACATCTCGGGTGATGAAAGCCAGAATTCTGGTAAAGACCAGATGCTTACAGGGAGGGATTTAGCCAGGTTTCCGCTGATAGAAGCCTGGCGGCTGGAAAGTCAGGGGAAAATTCTCGGAATTACCACCATCGGGAACACCATTGTTTGGGCAACTGAAGATGGACAGGTTTACTTAGCTGATTCTCAAAACGGGCTAATTATTAAAGTCATAAATCTGGAGGCATCGCTGCTTTATCAGCCTGTTGCCACTTCAAATGAAGCCTGGCTGGCGGGGCCGGATAAGCTTTATTGCTTAGAGGAGAACGGGAAGGTCAGGCTGGAGCTGAATCTTCCTGAAAAGTTAGTCTACCCGCCGCTGGCCAGCCAAGGTCTGCTTTTTCTGTTTTTCGCCGACAATAAATTAGAAGCTATCGAAGCCCGCTCTGGTCAGACTCTCTGGAAATATAATCTACCGGCAGGGCTCATCTCAGCGCCAGCTCTTTCTGATTCTTCAGTTTTTGTGAATTTAGCTTCCAACCTGATTCTGAGACTCAAGAAAAGTACTGGCGAGAAAATTGCTGAATATCAATTTAAAGAGCCAGTCTGTTCAGTTTGGCAGGCAGATGACAAATATCTTTTCCTGGCCTTGAAGTCCGGGAAAGTTCTCAGCTTTGATCTGAAAAAGCAAAAGCTTAGCTGGCAGGTGAGTCTCGGCAGTCAGAAGATTGCCTGGATTGCCACTCAAGGCAAATTGCTCTATGTTTTAACCTCTGGCGGAATAGTGGAGGCATTAAAGGCTTCAAGTGGGGACTTGATCTGGTGGGAGAGTATTTCTGGAAGAATCTCCTTCAGGCCAGTATTTTTTCAGCAAGAAATGTTTATCCCGTGCGGCAGCCAGACGCTTACTGGATTCGATCTTAAGACTGGCAAAATAACTTCAGAAATCAATCTGTCTGACGAAATCAACTCAAACGTTCTGGCAGCGGGTGAGAGGATAATCGTTGGCACCTATAATTTTCGAGAAAATAAAAGCTACCTTTACGGGCTGAAGAAAGAACCGCAACTGATAATTGAGGCTTCTAAGTCTCCACCCCAGCCTGCAGGGACGCAAATAGTTTTTACCGCTCAGGCAGTTGGTTTCAACCGGCCTAAATATGAGTTTTATCTTCGAACCGGTGATGGTCAGGAAAAGCTTATGCGGAAGGCTTCGGCCAGTAACACCTGGACTTGGTTCCCTGTGAAAGAAGGCGATTATACAATTGTCGTCAGAGCTTTCGATAAAAGACTAACCAGGAAAACTGAGTTGAGATATAATATCACTCAATTTATAAAAAAAATGGAGACAGAAAGGAGTGAATGATGACCAGAGAAGTAGCCCTGGAATTATTAAAACAACATCTTCATAACAAAAATCTAATCAAACATTGCCTGGCAGTTGAGCAGTGTATGAAGGCTATGGCTAAAAAGCTCGGTGGAAATGAAGAAACCTGGGGGCTGGCTGGACTGCTCCATGATCTGGACTATGAACTGACTGAAAAGAGTCCTGAGAGGCATACCAAGGAAACTATCAAAATACTCCAGAATTACGAGCTGCCAGCTGAAGTCCTTCAGGCAATTCAGGCTCATGCCGGACAGGTGCCCTGCCAGACCGCTATGGACTGGGCCATCTATTCAGTTGACCCGACCACAGGTTTGATTATTGCGGCTGCGCTGATGCATCCTGAAAAAAAACTTAAGGCTGTGGACCTGGAATTTCTCAAGCGTCGCTACAAAGAAAAAAGCTTTGCCCGCGGAGCCAAAAGAGAAGAGATTGAAAAGTGTGTCAATCTGGGCCTAAGCTTGGATGAATTTCTAAGCATCTGTCTTCAGGCCATGCAGGAGATTGACCAGGAGCTGGGCTTGTAAACCAGATTGTCATATTCATTTTGCCTTTTTTTCAGGTTGATACTCTCAAAATAAGTATAAAAATAGGCTAAAATTTATGAAGTCTACTATGAGAGCTAAAAGGTTAACCAGGAGCTTTTATACACAGCCGACTTTAAAAGTAGCTCAGCAGCTTCTGGGCAAGTATATTGTCAGAAAAATAGGCTCCAGGAAGTTGGTCGGCAAGATAATTGAGACTGAGGCTTATATCGGGCCGAAAGATAGGGCCTCTCATGCCTATGGAGGCAAGGTTACTCCTCGCAACAAGGCAGAATATCTGGTTGGCGGCCATATTTATATTTATTTAATTTACGGAATGTACTGGCAGTTGAATATCACCACCAGCGAAGAAGGAAAGCCCGAGTGCGTGTTAATTAGAGCTTTGGAGGTTCCCGGGGAAGATAAGAATGTAGCTTCCGGGCCTGGTAAGCTCTGTCGTTACTTAAAACTGGACAAATCCTTTTACGGCGAAGACTTAACCAGGTCCAGAAGAATCTGGGTAGAAGACAGGGGGGAAATAATAAAGCCATCACACATCAAGAGAACTCCCAGGATAGGGATTGACTACGCCGGCCCATACTGGTCAAAGAAAAAGTGGCGATTTTTGCTGGAGCCGGAAAGAAAAAGGGAAAATTAGAATATATTTTCTCCATGAAATTAACAATAAAGATTTCGTATAGGTTTTAAATTTCCAATTTGTCACCTTGACCATCTATAAGGAATTTTAGTATATTTAATCCTGATTTTAGCTCTTTGATAAAGTGACTCCGAGCCGGCACGCCTGAAGCCTGGAAGGTATGGCGGCTGGCCGACAGGGTATGGCTGGAAACGGCCACTGCCTCCCGTTAAGGAAAGGAGTGAAGAATGAGATTTGTGGGCATGCTTTCCTGACGGAAGGCATGCCCTTTTTATTATAGGTAAAGATTGACGCGGGCCAAAAGGATAGATAGGCAGATATAAAAAGAGTTGAAGAAAAAAAGAAGAAAGAAGAAGGAAAGCTGGTGGTAATCAGAATAATTAAAAGAGAAAGCGAAAAGAATGCCTCAGAATTGGAGAGGAAAATGAGCCTGTTAAAAAAGAAGACCATTGCCGCAAAAACCAAAAGTGATGCCCAAAAAGACAGCGGAAGCAGGAAAAGGAAAATTTATTACGTTTTTCTAATTCTTATTATTTTTCTGATTGTCTGGAAAGCTGCGGACAGGAAGAGTTCCATAGATAAGGTTGGCCAGAAAGTTGCTGAACCAACTGGCAAAATATCGGGCGATATTTCAAGAGACATTATTGTTGCCACCACTACCAGCCTTTATGACAGCGGCCTGCTTAACATGATAATACCGGCTTTTGAGAAAGACTCTGGCTATAAAGTAAAAGTCATTGCTGTTGGCACAGGAGAAGCCCTGGAAATGGGCAGACGTCAGGCGGCTGACCTGCTTTTAGTCCATGCTCCGGAGTTGGAAAAGAAATTCATGGAGGCTGGCTTTGGCCAACGCCGGGAAGAAATTATGACCAGTGAGTTTGTCATTGTCGGCCCGGTTTCTGACCCAGCTCGGATTAGAGGTAAATCTTTTTCTGAAGCTTTCTCAGTCATTGCCCGCCTCCAGATGTCTTTTATCAGCCGGGGAGATAACTCCGGGACTCATTTTTTAGAGAAAAAAATCTGGACTGAGGCTGGAATTAACCCTTCGGGTAAATGGTACTTTCAGGTGGGTCAGGGAATGGCTGAAAGTCTGAGAATAGCTTCTGACAAACAAGCCTATATCTTAAGTGATTATCCGACCTTTCATCAGCTCAGGTCAAAGCTCCAACTTGAAGTCCTTACCCAGGACCCTGCTTATAAAAACATTTATTCGGCTATTATAGTCAAAAACAGGGATGGCCAAGTTAATGTAGCTGGGGCCAGAGCGCTGGCTGATTTTTTAGTTTCAGAAAAGGCTCAGAAGCTGATTTATGAATTTGGTGCCCAACCGGGTAAAGATTTAAGACTTTTTCATCCTCTGAGAATAGGTTTAAAATAGGTAGTTTTGATGACCGGTTCAGAAATTCTTCAAATTACCCTGCTCAGTCTGTTGGTTTCCGGTTTGGCCGCGCTGCTTGCCTTTCTGACAGGCCTGCCCACAGCAGTTTTTCTTTACCTCAAGGATTTCCCCGGGAAAAGGTTGGTGATATCTCTGGTTAATACCGGAATGGGACTGCCGCCGGTAGTGGTAGGCCTTTTTGTGGCTATTCTTTTCTGGCGAACTGGGCCACTCGGTTTTCTCCATCTGATGTACACTCCGGCGGCCATGATCATCGCTCAGTTCATCATCGCCTTTCCGGTAATTGCTGGCCTGTCCCTGGCTGCTTTCGAGCAGGTTGATCCAGAGTTGCTGCTTCAGGCTAAGGCCCTCGGGGCTTCAAAAATTCAGACGATTTGGGTTCTTTTTCGTGAATCAAAAATGGGACAAATAGCGGCCATCATTGCTGCCTTTGGCGGGGTAATTTCTGAAGTCGGGGCGGTGATGATGGTTGGTGGAAACATCAAAGGTTATACCAGAGTGCTGACCACTTCCATTGTTCAGGAAACCAGAATGGGCAATTTCCGTTCAGCCCTTATCCTGGCTCTCATTCTGTTGAGCCTGAGTTTTGCGGTCAACTGGTTTTTAACTTCTCTTCAGCAAAAAGGAGAAAAAAGGTGGAAAGGCCCGAACTGGAAATAAGGGAACTGAAGCTCTGGCGAGACGGAAGAAAAATTCTGGACGTTTCTCGACTCGAACTTGGAAAAAATGAATGCTTAGTTCTCTTCGGGCCGAACGGAGCCGGGAAAAGTACTCTCCTAAGGGTGGCCTCTCTTCTGGAACAGGCTGATTCCGGCGAAATATATTATCAGGGAATAAAGGTCGATAAGAAAAACAGGCTGGAGTTGAGCCGCAAGGCGGCCTATCTTCTGCAGAAACCCGTCTTTTTCCGGGGAACAGTCAAAGACAACCTGCTGATGGGATTAAAATTCCGGGGGCTGAATGAGGCTGAACAGCGGAAAAGATTAAATAAAGTAGTGGAACTTTTCAACCTGAATTCATTTCTGAATCGCCAGCCAGGAGAGCTATCCGGTGGTGAAAAGCAGCGAGTCCATTTAGCCCGGGCTTTTATCCTTGAGCCAGAATTCCTTTTTTTAGATGAGCCGTTTAATGGCCTTGATGCCGAGTTGAGAGAACGGCTTATCAGTGACTTTTTTGACATCAGAAAAAAAACTGGCCAAACAACCATCCTGGTAACTCATCACCGCGATGAAGCGGCCTTTATGGCTGACAGAATTGCGGTGATGGTAGCTGGCGAGATTATTCAGACCGGAAAAGTGGAAGAGGTTTTTTCTGCCCCAACCACACCTGAAGTTTCTAAGCTCGTCGGCCAGGAAACTCTGGTAGAAGGTGTGGTGGAAGAAGTTGATAACGGGGTTCTGAGAATCTCGGCTCATGGCCAAACGATTTATGCTTTTGGCTCTCAGAAAAAAGGCCAGCGGGTGGTGCTGCAATTCAGACCGGAGGAAGTTATACTGGCTGAAGAAAAGCCAGCCACCAGCGTCAGAAATTGGATTTTTGGAACTGTGAGCGAAATAAGACCACTTGACAGAGTGATGTTAGTGGTTATTGATTGCGGGTTCAGATTGAAGGCTTATGTGTCCAAGGCAGCCCTGGAAGAGCTTAAGCTGGTTGAGGGCAGAAAAATCTGGGCTGGAATAAAGGCTTCGGCTCTGAATGCCTCTTGGAATTTCGGGCAACAAGAATTAGATAGCCAGGAGTAAAGTCATGATTTCTTATGAAGAAGCTAAAAAATTGGTGCTGGAAAACGTGGTTATTCTGGGTAAAGAAAAAATCAGCCTGGATAAAGCTTGGGGCAGAGTAGCTGCTTTGCCGGTGAAGTCAAAAATAGCTGTCCCTCCATTCAGAAATTCAGCGGTTGATGGTTATGCAGTAAGAAGCCAGGATACGGCAGAAAGCCAGGGGATAGTCAGGCTCAAACTCCTGGCTGAACAGCCAGCCGGGGAATATTTTAGAAAAAAGCTGGGAAAGGGGCAGACCTTGAAAGTAATGACTGGTGCACCGGTGCCGGCTGGAGCCGATGCTGTCGTCCCGCGAGAAGAAGTTGAGGAGCGGGATGGCTGGATTGTTATAAGAAGAGAAATCAAAAAAGGGGAGAATGTCAGGGAAGCCGGTGAAGATGTTCAGAAGGGTCAGAAAATCATTGCTCCAGGAACCTTGCTTCGAACTCCCCATCTTGGACTTTTAGCGGCCTGCGGCTGCCATCAGGTGACAGTTTATCGGAAGCCACGGGTGGCGGTGCTCATCACTGGCAATGAGCTATGTCAGCCGGGCCAACCGCTTAAGCCTGGGAAAATTTATGATTCCAACTCTACCACTCTCAAGGCGCTTCTGAGATCAAGTGGTGTCGAGATTGTCAGTCTGAGACTGGTAAAAGATAATCTGAAAACCCTGATGGCAGCGATGAAAAAAGCTTCTGAAAAGTCTGATCTCATCATCACCTCAGGTGGGGTTTCTGTCGGCGATTATGACCTGGTTAAGGAGGCGGCTCAAAAACTTGGAGCTAAGCAGATTTTCTGGAAGGTAGCTCAGAAGCCGGCCAAACCCTTAGCCTTTTATGCTCTGAAAAAAGGCAGAAGAACTGTCTGGATTTTTGGCCTGCCCGGAAATCCCGGCGCGGTAATGATTTCCTTTGAAGAGTATGTGCGACCGTTTATCAAGAAAATTTCAGGACGAAGTGATTTCCTGCCTGAAGAAATCGAAGCCAGGCTGACTCAGCCGGTAAAGAAAAAAAGAGGTCGGCTGAATTTTCTGAGGGTCAAACTAAACAAATCAGACCAGGGTTGGCTGGCTACGCCCTGCGGGCCACAGGAGTCAGGCATAATTTCCAGCTTGACTAAAACCGAGGGTCTTGCCCTGATTCCAGCTGAGGCTGATTTTCTGGAGGCTGGCAGCCCGGTTAAAGTACATCTGGTAGAGTGGTGAGAGAATGAGATTTCCGACGGATAGATTTTTGAGGCCCGAGATCAGTGGATTTTTGAGGATAAAAGCTGCTGATTTAATTAGCCTGGGCTCTGGAATTGATGCAGGCTTTTTAAAACAAGAAGTGGTACGGACAAAGGGCCCTGAGATATGGAAGCTCTAAAAATGGTAAGATTGGATGAAGTTTAATTAAGCCTAAAAGAGCGGCAGGGCATTATATGAATGATTTTTCATATGATTTGGAGAAAGAGAGTTAGATGCAGGACAGGTATAACCGCCAGATAAATTATATGAGGATTTCGGTTACCGACAGGTGTAATCTGCGGTGTTTTTACTGCCGCGGTGTCCAGGATTTTGCTTTTATCCCGCATCAAGAAATCCTGAGCTACGAAGAAATTCTTCGATTAGTGCGGCTGGCATTAAAGTTAGGAATCGATAGGTTCAGAATTACAGGCGGGGAGCCACTGGTCAGAAAGGGTGTGGAAGGATTGATTGCTGAGATAAATAGCTTACCCGGCGTAACGGATCTTTCTTTGACCACTAATGGTGTACTGCTGAATGGTTATCTGGAAAAGCTCCGGGCCGCCGGGTTGAAAAGATTGAACATTTCCTTAGATACCCTGAATCCGGAAAAATATCGTAAAATAACCGGCGGATTTGATGGACTTTCTCTGATTCTGGCTAACATCCAGCGGGCTTTAGAGATGGGTTTTTCTCCGGTTAAATTGAATGTCGTTTTGCTGAAAGGCGTTAACGAAGATGAGGTGGAAGATTTTGTCCGCCTAACTTTTGAACTTCCGGTTCATGTCAGGTTTATTGAGCTGATGAATTTTTCGCCGGTCGAAGGCTACTTTCTTTCAGCCTTGGAAATTATGGAAAAAATCAAGAAAATTGGCGAGCTCCAGCCGCTGTCTGTTCTTGGCTCAGGTCCAGCCAGAAATTATCAAATAGCCGGAATGAAGGGCAGCCTTGGCTTCATCACACCTTTGAGCAACCATTTCTGTGGCACCTGCAATCGGTTGCGGGTTTCAGCTGATGGGCAGCTCAGAACCTGCCTTTTCTCTGAAAAAACCTATGACCTGAAAAAGCTTCTTCGGGGAAGTGCGACTGATTCTGAAATTTTAAATTTTCTGAAAAGAGCCCTGACTGAAAAGCCCGGAAGCTGGCAGGAACTGGAAGCTAAAGGCCGTAAAAATGGTTTAAGAAGTATTGGAGGGTAGGAAAATAATGATCACTGGTAAATTGCTTATATGGAAATTTGATAATAAAAAATATATGCCTACCCATTGGCGATATTTTTTATAATTACTGATAATCTGACAGGGAGAGAGCAATTTATTGAAAATTTTCTGTTTGAATTTTTCAGGAGAAGGAAATGGATAGAATGAAAAAAGGAAAGCCAAAAGAGAATGAAATAAAGAAAGAAGAGAGAAAAGGCAAGAAGAAATCTAGATCGGCAAAAGTTATCCCAAAAAAAGATAAAGCTGAGAAACTTCTGAGAATGGTCAGGTCGGAAAAAGTCAGGATGGTGGATGTGGCTGAAAAGTCGGAAACCCTGCGGACAGCCGAAGCCCGGGGAGAAGTTAGTATTTCGGCTGAAGTCTTAAAAATGATTCTGGAAAATCGTCTGCCCAAAGGAGACGTTCTGGGAGCGGCCAGGCTGGCGGGAATTCAGGCAGCCAAGAAAACTTCAGAACTTATTCCCCTTTGTCATCCCTTGCGGATTACTTCGGTTGAAGTGGAAGTTACGCCTGATGAAGGGAAAAATCTGGTTGAAGTTAGAAGCCGGGTCAGGGCAGTGGATCGGACAGGTGTGGAGATGGAAGCTTTGACTGCGGTTGCTGCCGCCTGTTTGACTGTCTATGATATGTGCAAAGCTTTTGACAAAAGAATGGTTATCGGAAATATTCACTTAGTCTCAAAATCCGGGGGAAAGAGCGGCGATTTCCATTGGTAAGAAATAAAAATATTGGGGGCTATAGCCGGTCGGACGAAGGTCAGTCAAAAATAAGGAGATGAAGATGGAATTAGAAAGCAATGGGAAGATAGAAAAAGCGGCCAAGGAAAATTTCGAGGTAAATAATAGGAAAGATTCAGGGATTGTGATTTCCATCAACCTCAGCCGCACCAAGAGTATCAGGAAAAAACCTGGCCGGGAAGGTGTGCTGATTAAAGATTCAGGCCTTAAAGGTGATGCTCATGCCGGGCCGGGAGTGAGGCAGGTGAGTTTGCTGGCTCTGGAGAGCATCGAAAAGATGAAGAAATTGGGCTTGAAGGTCGGGCCTGGAGATTTTGCCGAAAATATCACCACTTCAGGCCTGGATCTGCCGAAGCTTCCTGTAGGTACTATTCTGGAAATCGGCGATGAAGTAGTGCTTGAAGTCAGCCAGATCGGTAAGACCTGTCATACTAAATGTGCCATCTTCCGGCAAGTTGGTCAGTGTGTCATGCCCGAAGAAGGAATCTTTGCCCGAGTGATAAAAGGCGGTAAAATTAAGGCAGGAGATAAAATTTATGTCAGAGAGAAAGCTTGAGCTTGAAGGTTTAACCTTTGCGGTGATAACAGTTTCTGACCGCTCTTCCCGGGGAGAGAGAGAAGATTTGAGCGGACCAGAGCTTAAAGCTCTTATCGAAAAACTTGGCGGACAGGTGGTCAAAACGTCAGTTGTCCCGGATGAAAAAGAAAGGATCAAGCGAAAATTGATGGAGCTCTGTGATGGCCAGGGAGCGCCAGAAATTATCCTGACCACTGGTGGCACCGGCCTTTCACCCCGGGATGTGACTCCTGAAGCCACTAAAGAGATAATTGAGAAAGAAGTTCCCGGCCTGGCTGAAGCTATGCGGGCTGAAAGCCTTAAAAAAACGCCTATGGCCATGCTGAGTCGGGCCGTTTGCGGAATAAGGAGTAAAACGCTCATTATAAACCTTCCTGGTAGTGTCAGAGGAGCCTTAGAAAATTTTCAGGTGGTGGTGCCAGCGCTGCCACATGCCATTGAAATTCTCAGGCAGAAAATTTCTGACTGCCAGCAGATTCTACCTCACCAGCAGCCAGATAAAGCTTGAAGGAGGAAGTGATGAAAGCGGTGGCCATTATTGGAGCCTCTGATAGCGGAAAGACCAATTTGATTACAGCTTTGATTCAGGAGTTTAACCAGCGCGGCCTGAAATGCGGAGTGTTAAAAAAAGCCAGGCACGAAATTGAGCTTGATCCCGAAGGCAAGGATTCCTGGCGGTTTATGGAAACTGGAGCCAGGGCGGCCGCAGTTATGACTGATGATAAATTGTTTCTGATAAAAAAGAGGGAAGCTAAGGATAGCTTGCTGGAGACCGCCCTCGATAAGTTTTCAGACGTTGACCTGCTTCTGGTTGAGGGAGGGAAAAGAGAGAGCGCCTTCAAGAAAATCCTGAGAGTCCAGAATGCTGATGACCATAACCTGATCAACCCGCCTGAAGAATTGATAGCCATCGTTTCTGATGAACCTTTTGCCTCACCGTATCCATTTTTTCTGGCTGATGAAATTAGGAAGCTGGCTGATTTTCTTCTGACGGTTCTGGAGCCGATAGAGCCGCTGGTTAAGATAAGAGTGAATGGCCGGGTGGTGCCGCTTAACCCGTTTGTCCAGGAAATGTTCAGAGAAACGATAAAAGGCATGCTGAGGGCTTTGAAAGGTGTGCCGGAAAGCCCTGAAGAAATTATCATCCAGCTCAGGAAAGGGGAAAAAAATGAGCAGAGTGAAAGAAAGGAAAAAGGCGAACCTGAAAAAGATTGACCTTAAAAAGCTGGAGAAAGAGTACTTCTCCCGACATGACCCGGAACTTCTGGCTGTGTTGAGAAAGTCGGTTGTTGGAATTGCCGGAGCTGGTGGGTTGGGTTCAAATGTGGCGGTCTCTCTGGCACGGGCTGGAGTGGGTAAATTAATCATTGCCGATATGGACCGGGTTTGCCCCTCCAACTTGAACCGCCAGTATTATTTCATCGACCAGATTGGTCAGGTTAAAGTATATGCTCTGCGCGATAATCTGAAAAGGATAAATCCCTTTTCCAGGTATGAAGTACATCATACTAAATTAACGGCGGATAACATCGGGGAAATTTTCTCTGAGGCTGAGGTTATGGTGGAAGCTTTTGATCTGGCTTCCGAGAAAAGCATGCTGATAAACACCTGGCTGAGTCTGTTTCCGGACAGGCCAATTGTGGCCGCTTCCGGGCTGTCAGGTTTTGGCAAAAATAACAAAATAAAAACCAGAAGAATGGGCCAGCTTTATCTCTGCGGAGATGAAGAAAGTGAACCAACCGAAACTGTAAGCCCGATGGCTCCCCGGGTGGGAATTGTGGCTAATATGCAGGCCAACTTAGTCATCGAACTCCTTTATAAAAGGCGACGTTAACTCCTGTCTTCTTTTTACCAGTGGGGACGTGTACCTCGTTTCCCTTTTCTGATTTTCTAACTAATTGATAATAAGTATTATACGAAAAGGTGACAGGAATACCTGTCCTTTGCTTTGTAGAGGGACGGGAATACACGTCCCCAAGTTCTATCTTGAGTTTCAAGGAGGAAAACAGGTATAAATGATGCTATCAGGAGGTTTTGGATGTTCAAAGTGAATGAATATTTTGATGGAAAGGTTAAATCCATTGCCTTCAACACCGAAAGCGGGCCAGCTACCATCGGGGTTATGGCTGCGGGTGAGTATGAATTTGGCACTTCAACCAAAGAGATAATGACTGTCATCACCGGCCGGATGGTGGTGAAACTTCCAGGCCACAGCGAATGGAAAGAGTTCAAAGCCGGCGAAACCTTTGAAGTGGCGCCCCACCAGAAATTCCAGCTTAAAATTCCCAGCGATACCTCTTATTTATGCCTTTATCGTTAAAAATCGGCCTGGGTCCAGTGGCCATCAACCAGGCGCCACATCCGACCGT
Organism: Candidatus Aminicenantota bacterium; assembly: GCA_014360015.1. Lineage (GTDB taxonomy): Bacteria > Acidobacteriota > Aminicenantia > Aminicenantales > Saccharicenantaceae > Saccharicenans. The sequence goes on from JACIYJ010000001.1 coordinate 380,581, forward strand.
TGGGGTTTTTAGAACGAAGCTCTTCCGGTAGCCGCTCTTCTGGCACGTTGTCATAACAGTGGCGGGCAGCAAACCGCAAAAAAGCGGCCGGGATGCCAACAGAAGTAAAACCTGGGTGCCCAGTGGCCGGGTACGGTCCTCCATGATGCATGGCTGGTGAGACCGCCACACCGGTAGGCATCTTATTATTTAAGAGACGTCCCACTTTAAGTCTCAGAACCGGCTCCAGCTTTTTATAAATTTCTTCATCTTCTTCTGAATGGCTGCAATATATGGAACCGGTAAGATTGCCTTCAAGTGACTTAGCCACCTTGACCATCTCCGCCGCATCTTCCACCACCACAGCCACAGTTAGTGTACCAAAAGCCTCTGTCTGGAATGTTTCAGGGTTTTCCAGAAATTTCGCTCCGGTCAGGGCAAAAAGCGTTGGCTCAAACCTGAAACCTGGTCCAGGAAGCACATGCCCTCCGGCCAGAAGTTCGGCTCCAGCCGTCTTTAGGCTTTCGACCGCTGCTTTTAAATTTTCCAGGACCACTAAAGAGAGCAGGAAGCCAGAAGGCGGCTGACTGAAAACCTGTTGCAAATTTCTGAGAAAGTTTCTTCCAGCCTCGTCATTGATAAAAACTACCAGACCCGGCTTGGTACAGAATTGTCCGCTGCCCAGAGAACAGGAAGAAAAAAGCTCTCCAGCCAGATTCTCTGATTTTTCTTTTAGCAGACCAGGCAAAAAGAACACCGGATTAACGCTGCTGAGCTCGGCATAGAAGAGTTTCCCCGCTTTTTCAGCCGCTTCCTTTAATTTTAAGCCAGCCTTTCGGCTTCCGGTAAAAGCCACAGCGGCCACCCTATGGTCGCTGACCAGACGAAATCCATCTTCGTTGTTGAAGTGATAAAGCATTTGCACAGAGGAAAGAGGCAGACCTGATTCTGATAAAGCTTCCAGCAAAAGTTCGGCCATCAGTCTGGTCGTTCCAGGATGTCCCGGGTGGGCCTTACAGATAACTGGATTTCCTGTGGCTATAGCACTGACAAAATCACTTCCGGCTACCGAGTTGAAAGCCAAGGGGAAATTATTGGGACTGAAGATTACTACTGCCCCACCCAGCGGCCCATATTTTGACCTGATGTTAAGTTTGGTATCAATAGTAGCCTGACACCAACTTCTTTCTTTGCAGGCGGCGGCTGCTTGTCTGAGCTGATTGATCATTCTGGGGAACTCGGTAGATTTAAGACGTGGTTCAACGGGCAGAGCTGTTTCGAGATGCGCCCGAGCGATGATTCTTTCCTGATTATTTTCAAGCAGATCAGCGAAAAGATTGATAAAAGCAGCAATCTTTTCAGGTGAAGTTCTGGCCAGTTCAGGCACCGCCCGCTGACTTTCTTCAAGAGCCAGCTCTAAGTCTGACCAACAGGAAACCGGATAAACCTCTGGCAGTTTTTCACCGGTAGTCGGGTTGTAGGCCTGAAAAGTCTCACTGAAGGTTGCCTGGCGGAAATGACCAGCAAGAAGCACTGGCTGGACCTTCTCGGTTTGAAACCTTTCCCTTTCATCCATTTTGAAATTTCCCCTCCTTTAATATTACTGTACTGTCTGTTGTATCTTACTAAGGTCCTCAGACTAAATCCAGAAGTGACTATTAGTTCCTAAGCTTTTTAATAATCATCCACCGGAATAAATGGGGGAGATAACCACCCGGTCTCCGTCTTTGAGTTTTTCGTTCAGAGCCACAGCCTGGCCATTTCTGGTCACAATTTTCGGACGAGCTGGGTCAAGCGGCAAAGAAGACAAAACCATCTCTACCGTGGCTTCAGCCGGTAGTTCTATCTGTTTTTCTGAAAAGCCCAGGGTATTGATGAACGGACCGATCAGCTTGACCGTGACTTTCATTTATAAACTCCAGTTGAGTAAATCTAAATATTTAGCTTTTCAGCTCAAAATATATTTTATTCCAGCTTAGTGAATTTTTCTACTTCAGCCGCTTCTTCTTTCAGGTCTAAGGCTTCAGCTGTCTTTTTAGTGGGGATACCGCGCCTATCCCAGCCTCTCTGCTCGTAATAAAAATCCAGCAGTTTTTCATACTTGTCGAGCTCCAGGACTTTTCCCGCAATGGGTCCTTCGGTATCGGCGTTGGCCGGGTCGAACCAGATCATCGGCGGATAGTCCTTGGTTCTGTTCCAGTCAGGAAATTCTCTGACCCAGAAGAATTTCATCAGAGCATAGATGCGGTCCGCTACCTTCCAGAAGTCATCCAGAGTCCAGTTGAGTCCGGTGACTTTGTTGAAGTAGGTGGTGTAATGATTGATATCCCAGCCCAGTTCAATCCAGGGGAAGCGGCAGGCAACAATGAACTCAAATAGACCACCTCTTATTCTTTGAAGTTCGATGACCTTGGCCGCTTTTTCCGGACCGTAAGAATCGCGCTGAGATTGTTTCAGCTCATAGGTAATGACCCAGCTTTCCTTGTGATGAGCACCGATGGGGCTGGTGCCAAAGGCTAAGGCCATTCCGGGTATGAACTTACAGTTGTAGGCTGAAATTTCCAGTCCCTTGACATGCATGGCATAAGCTTCAGAGCCCTGGCCGATGCGCTGAGCCATTCTCATTGTGCCGTCAGCCAAAAGATTTCCGACTTCGCCTTCTCTCAGAGCCGCCTTCCTCAGCAATTCTTTGGCTTTTTCAGCATCACCAAACCGGAAATCACCTTTGATGGCTCCGTGATCTATGGCGTCGGCATAGAAAGCGAGCACCGCTCCGGCGGAAATAGTATCGAGTCCAAAATCGTCGCAGAGGTAGTTAAGAGAGGCCACCTGGTCGAGCTCAAAAATTTCCAGGTTGCTGCCCAACATGCCGATATTTTCGTAATCCAGCTCTGATTCATGGCCTTCGTGGTCAAGGATGGTGATGCCGCATCTCATGGTGCAATTGGGGCAACCGTAGGTGGCCACACGGGCATTGTTCAACCTTTCGCCATCTATCTTCCAGGCATCAGGATGATGGGTTTTTCTCATGTTGCGAACCGGAAGGGCAGCTACTTCATTACACCAGGCCAGTACTCCGGTTGTTCCCTGAATCGACCAGCCAGTCTGCTTGTCGATTTCGCCAACTTTCCGCAGGTCATCCAGACCGAGCTTCCTCATTCCATCAGGGTCAGCTACCGGTATCGGTTTGGAACCTTTGATGACGATGGCTTTTAGCTTCTTAGAGCCCATGACTGCACCGATTCCAGGGCGACCGCCGGCCCGGCCCTCCAGGCTCCTGATCATGGCGTATAAATTGAGGTTTTCACCACCCTGACCGATGGACAGGACACCAGCACCCTTGCCATATTTTTTGTAAAGATAGGCGTGAGTATCGTAAGTGCCTTTTCCCCAAATTTCATCAGCTGGCAGGTATTCGATTTTGTCATCTTCTATGTAAAGATAAATTGGTTTGTCTGATTGGCCTTCAATGATGATAATATCATAGCCAGCTTTTCTCATTTGTTCGGTGACTCTGGTACCCAAGTTGCCGTCGCCATAGCCGCCAGTGAGGGGAGATTTAGCTGCGACCACAGTTTTCCCAGTGTTGGGAGCAGGAATGCCAGCTATCGGTCCAACAGAAATTATCAGCTTATTTTCCGGTCCTAAGGGATCGATGCCGGGTTTCAACTCATCCCAGAGGATTTTCAGAGCAAAACCCCGGCCGCCAACCCATTTCAGGGCAAATTGCTCATCAAAAGTTTCTTTTTTATGAGTCCGATTGGTTAGATTGATTCGGAGTATGTTTCCTGTCCAGCCATACATAATATAGACCTCCTGAAATTTTTATGAGACTAAACGGATAACATAATCCCGATTTTTAGTCAATAAAAAAGCTGGCTGGAAATTAAAAAGTTGTAAAATATGGTAATTCAGGTAAAATAATTGTGGGTTTCATATCTGGAGAGGGCGAAAATGGCTAAGAAATTGGTCAGGTCAACCCAGCAAAAAATGCTCGGCGGAGTCTGTGGTGGACTGGCCGAATACTTTGACCTGGATGTCTCTCTGGTAAGATTGATTTTTGTGGGTGTGGCTCTTTTGACTGCTATCCTGCCCATGGTCCTGTTTTACCTGATCGCCTGGCTGGTGATTCCGGCAACATCCAGGCAATAATTTCGGCTGGAATAAGTTGAATTTTATCTCAGAACGTAAGAGGCGATGAAGCTCGACGGAGAGATTGGTTTCAACCACATAGCGATTGAAGGTGTCTTTAAGTCCCGAAAAACTCTCCTGGCTCATCTGCTGGCTCAAAAAATCGGCGGCCAGCTGGTTCTTGACCCGCCCGGCAATCCTTACTTGAAAGATTTTTATAACGAAAAAGAAGGGGCTGCTTTCTTAGCCCAGCTAATATTCTTAGCCAACAGATACCATCAGCAGTCGCGCCTGCTGCAAAGAGACCTGTTTATAGACAGAGTGATCTGCGATTATCTTTTTGAAAAAGATAAAATCTATGCCTACCAGACTCTGACTGACGACGAGCTTCTGGTCTATGAGCGAATCTACAGTATCCTGGCTGAGCGGGTTCCCAGACCGGACCTGGTTATTTATCTTCAAATCTCTCTCAAAACACTGATAAAACGCATTGAGAAAGAAGGGGATCCGGTGGAAAAAAATATCTCCGAAAAGTACCTGGAAGATATTGTCGAAGCCTACGATTATTTTTTCTTCAATTACAAGGCTACGCCACTTCTGGTAGTCAAAGCCGATGACCTTGATCTCAGCCAGGAAGAAGAAGTCTGGGACATCATCGACCAGATAAAACAGATCAGCAAAGGCACTCTGTATTACGTTCCTCAGAGTTACCGAGCAAAAAACACAAAAAAGTGATAAAATAAAGGTCTGGAGCTCAGAGGTCCTGGAAGGACACTGAGACTCGCTTCCGCGCCTTTTACCAGGCTCAGGACTTTACCCCGAGCCCGAAATCGGGCAGGGGATAAAGAAAGGAGATAAAATGGTTCAGCCTTCAGTTGAAAGGGTTAGTATTCCATATTTGCATGAGCTTAAGAAGAAAAAAGAAAAAATAACTGCTCTTACCGCCTACGATTATCCCACTGCTAAAATCCTTGATGACTGCGGGGTGGATATCATCTTAGTTGGTGATTCCTTAGGAATGGTCATGCTCGGTTATGAGACCACTCTGCCCGTGACCATGGACGAGATGATTCATCACACCAAAGCGGTGACCAGGGCCAGAAAAAGGGCCATGGTCATCGGCGATATGCCCTATCTTTCCTTTCATCTTTCGCTCAAAGATTCGGTGATGAATGCGGCTCGTTTCATTAAAGAAGCCGGAGCTGACGGAGTGAAGCTTGAAGGTGCCAGTCCCCAGCGGTTGATCCTGGTTGAAGCCTTGGTTGAAGCTGAAATCCCGGTGATGGGGCATGTCGGGCTTACTCCGCAATCGATTAGAAAAATCGGCGGTTTTAAGGTTCAGGGAACAGAAGAAGAAAAAGCTGAGGCCATTTACCGCGGCGCCTTAGAGCTGGAAAAAGCCGGAGCTTTTGCTGTGGTTCTGGAGTCAGTGCCCCAGGAATTGGCTCGGGAGATCACCAGGAGTTTGAAGATTCCGACTATTGGTATTGGAGCCGGTCCTGATTGCGACGGCCAGATTCTGGTCATCCATGACCTGCTGGGTTTTACCACCGGCTATATGCCTAAATTTGTCAAAAGATATGCTGACCTGGCCGGAATCATCTCGCAGGCAGTTAATGACTACATCAATGATGTCAAGCAGAACCGTTATCCAGAAGACCAGCATTCCTATCACCTGAAAAAAGAAAAAGCCGGCCCCTTTCTTCAGAGACTTCGGAAAAAATTCGGGCAGGGTAAGAGCTAAAAAAGCAATAGTTTTTTTATTAGAAGGATAAAAAGAAAGAATGAATAAGAATTAGAGGATAAATAAGAGAGCCAAAAGAGCAAAGGAAAACTAAGATGGAAATTGTCAGCACGGTTAAAAATCTCAGGGAAAAAATTTTTGAATGGAAAAGACAGGGAAAAAAGATTGGCTTTGTGCCCACCATGGGTTACCTTCATGAAGGTCATTTGAGCTTAGTCAGAGAATCTAAAAAGCGCTCGGATGTTACGGTTGTCTCTATTTTTGTTAACCCCAAGCAATTCGGGCCAAAAGAAGATTATAACGTCTATCCCCGCGACCTGGATCGAGACAGACAGTTGCTGGAAAAAGAAGGAGTGGATTTACTTTTCTATCCGTCAGTCGAAGAGATGTATCCAGATGGCTACAAAACTTATGTTGAGGTGACCGATCTTCAGGATAAACTCTGTGGCCGCTCCCGGCCCGGACATTTTCGGGGTGTCTGTACTGTGGTCTTAAAGCTTTTTAACCAGGTCCAGCCTGATGAGGCTTACTTCGGCTGGAAAGATGCTCAGCAGGTGATAATCCTTCAGAAAATGGTTGAGGATTTAAACGTACCGGTAAAGATTGTACCGCTACCTCTGGTCCGCGACCACGATGGTCTGGCCCTGAGTTCAAGAAACACCTATCTCAGTCCAGAAGAACGTCAGGCTGCTTTAGTCCTGAAAAAGAGCCTGGACTTAGCTGAAAAGCTCATCAGAGAAGGGGAGAGGGATGCGGTCAAAATTAAACAGAAAATGGTGGAGTTAATTTCAGCCGAGCCCTTGGCCAGGATTGATTATGTGGAAATCGTTGATCTGAAAACCTTAGAAAGTATAAACAAACTTGACCGGGAGGCTCTCGTTGCCTTAGCCGTGTTTGTTGGGAAAACCCGTCTTATAGATAATTTCAGATTTATGGCTGGAGGAATTCAAAGATGAAAGTACTTTATCTTAAATCCAAAATTCATCGAGCCAGAGTCACCCACAGCGATATTCATTATGAAGGCAGTCTGGGAGTTGACGAAAATTTGATGAAAGCTGCCGGGGTGAAAGAGTACGAAAGGGTGGAAGTCTATAACGTCACCAACGGCGAAAGATTTGCCACTTATCTGGTAAAAGAAGAAGCTGGCTCAGGTCGAATCGGGGTTTATGGCGCAGCTGCTCACAAAGCTAAGGAGGGAGATATCATTATCATTACTTCCTATTGCTATCTTGAAGAAGACGAAGTTGATTTTCATATGCCGAAAATTGTGCTTCTGGATGAAAACAACCGAATCAAAGAATTAAAAGCCTAATAGCTTCAGGCTTTATTGAGGCTTTTAAGGAAATAGCAAACAGCCTTCCGAAAAATCTTAAGCCTTCTTCACATATTATGTACTTTTGCCTGCTATTTGCGGATTTATTTGTTGGGCCTATTTTTAGCCCGACAGGAATTGGTTCCAGTTGTTCAGACACAGAACAGCGCTGTCTTATTCCACGTGGTAATTCGGTGCTTCCTTGGTGATGATCACATCGTGGACGTGGCTTTCACGCAAAGCGGCCTGAGTAATCTTTATAAATTTAGCTTTCTTCTGTAACTCTTCAATCGTTCGGCAACCAGCATAACCCATACCGGCTTTTAACCCGCCGACCAGCATCTGGATTATGGATACAGCGCTGCCTTTGTAAGGCACCCGACCTTCGATGCCTTCTGGCACCAGTTTAGTCTCAGAGACCGTATCCTGGAAGTAGCGGTCGCGGCTGCCTTCTTTCATGGCTTCGAGCGAGCCCATGCCCCGATAGGTTTTGTAAGCCCGGCCCTGGTAGATGACCACTTCTCCTGGCGCCTCATCAGTGCCGGCCAGTAGATTGCCCAGCATCACTGAGGAAGCTCCAGCCGCGATGGCTTTGGTTATATCTCCAGAATACTTGATGCCGCCATCGGCGATAAGTGGTATGTTATTTTTGCTGGTGACTTTATAAACATCAGCAATAGCTGTAATCTGGGGAACACCAACGCCAGCCACCACCCGCGTGGTGCAGATAGAACCAGGACCAATGCCAACCTTAACCGCATCCACACCCAGTTTGATCAGGTCTTCAGCCGCTTCGGCCGTGGCGATATTTCCGGCAATAAGGTCAATCTCAGGATATTCTTTTCTGATCAACTTGACGGTATCCAGGACTCGTTGCGAGTGGCCGTGAGCGGTGTCTACCACGATCACATCACAGCCAGCCTTAACTAAGGCGGCCACCCTGTCCATAACCTCAGCCCCGACTCCAACCGCGGCTCCTACCCTCAGGCGGCCGAGTTTATCCTTGGAAGCTAAGGGATACTGGATTCGCTTGAGAATATCTTTGTAAGTAATCAGACCTTTTAAGTGATAGTTTTCATCCACAATTAGAATTTTTTCCACTTTGTGTTTATGGAAAAGTTTTTCGGCTTCTTCAAGCGGTGTTCCCACCGGAACCGTCACCAGTTCCTTAGTCATAACTTCAGAGACCGGGATGTCCAGTCGGCTCTCAAACCTGATATCGCGATTGGTCAAGATACCAACCAGCTTGTTGTTTTCATCGGTGACAGGCAGGCCAGAGATTTTGTATTTTTTCATCAACTCTAAGGCTTTATAAATTTTATCCTGCGGCCGCAGGGTGATTGGCTCAACGATCATTCCACTTTCATGTCTTTTGACTTTGTCCACTTCTTCCGCCTGAGCTTCGATGGACATATTGCGGTGGATAATGCCAATCCCACCCTGTTGAGCTAAGCAGATGGCCATCCTCGAAGTAGTTACTGTGTCCATGGCTGAACTAAGAATCGGGATTTTTATCGGAATGTTCCTGGTAAGCCAGGTGGAAACATCGGCTTCAGTCGGTAAGACATCAGATTTAGCCGGGAGGATTAAAACATCATCAAAGGTTAAACCTTCTTTTAATTTCTCATCAAGCATGTTTTTGTCCTCCTCAATGTCTTTTCTTTTTGCCGGGAATAAGTGGTCGAGCCTGTTTGACCCGGACTCCACCCGTTGTTGGCTGCGGTCTCTGATAATACAGCGGTTGTTCTTTTCTCAGAGGCATCTCGGTCTCAACCACCGGCTGAATCAAGAACAAATACCGCACCGCGTCTTCCTCGATGCGGTCAAGCATCTGCTGGAACATCTCGAAGCTCTCTTTTTTATACTCAATCAAGGGATCGCGCTGTCCGTAACCACGCAAGCCAATTCCTTCTTTGAGATAGTCCATTTCCAGCAGATGGTCTTTCCAGCGGGAGTCAATCACCTGAAGCATAATCAGCCGCTCAAATTCTCGCATCCTTTCCGGACCCAGGAGCTTCTCTTTCTGTTCGTAAAGATCTTTTAGAGCTGCAGTCAATTTTTCTTTGATTTCCTCGTAAGTAACTGATTCCCAGTCGAGGTTAAGCTGATTCAGGTCATAGCCGAATTGAGAGAAAATCGCCTGATGCAAAGCTTCCCGGTCCCACTCATCCGGGTGTTTGTCTTTATTGGCATGCTGGTCCAGGTACCACTCGACCAGGCTGTCTATCAGGTTGAGATAATATTCACGCAGGTCTTTACCTTCGAGGATTTCCCGGCGCTGGCGGTAAATGGTTTCTCGCTGTTTGTTCATTACGTCGTCATATTCCAGTAGGTGTTTTCGGATGGAGAAGTTTTGAGCTTCAACCTGCTTCTGGGCTCTTTCTATGGCCCGGGAAACCAGTGGATGCTGGATGGGCACGCCTTCAGACATGCCGATTCTGGCCATCAAGCCTGCCAGACGGTCTGAACCAAAGATGCGCATCAGGTCATCTTCAAGCGACAGATAAAATCGCGACGACCCCGGGTCGCCCTGACGGCCGGCACGTCCGCGCAACTGGTTATCGATTCGCCTGGATTCGTGGCGTTCGGTGCCGATAATGTGAAGACCACCTAAAGCCACGACTTTTTTGTGTTCTTCGCTGGTAATTTTGAGGGCTTCTTCATAGGCTTTATTGTACTGCTCTGGTGTAGCCTGAGCCGGGTCGATTCCAGCTTTTTTCAGGGCTTCTTTGGCTAAAAAGTCAGGGTTACCACCGAGCAAAATGTCCACGCCTCGGCCAGCCATGTTGGTGGCAATGGTTACAGCTCCGATGCGGCCAGCCTGGGCGATGATCTGAGCTTCAAGCTCATGGTATTTGGCATTCAAAACGACGTGTTTGATGCCACGCTTTTTGAGCAGATTGCTCAGATGTTCTGATTTCTCTATGGAAATGGTGCCCACCAGGACGGGTCGACCGATTTTGTTCAATTCAATAATTTCTTCGACCACTGCATTCCATTTTTCTCGGGCTGTGCGGTAGATAACATCAGGATATTCGATCCGGATGAGTGGTTTATTGGTGGGAATTTCCACCACATCCAGGTTGTAGATTTGCATGAATTCGGCGGCTTCCGTAGCTGCAGTACCGGTCATACCGGCCAGCTTTTTGTACATGCGGAAATAATTCTGGAAGGTGATGGAAGCCAAGGTCTGGTATTCCTCTTCGACTCTGACCCGCTCCTTGGCTTCTAAAGCCTGATGGAGACCATCACTATAGCGGCGGCCGGGCATCAGACGGCCGGTGAATTCATCCACGATTATGACCTGGCCGTCTTTGACCACGTAATCAACATCTTTCCTGAACAGGAAATGAGCCTTGAGAGATTGATTAATGGCATGGACTAAGTCCATGTGATTTAGGTCGTAGAGGTTGGAGACACCGAAATATTTTTCAGCTTCAGCCACTCCGTTTTCGTTAAGGGCAACAGTTCTGGTCTTTTCATCTAAAATGAAGTGCTTGTCTTTTTGCAAGCGGCGGACGAAATTGTCTACTTTATAATAAAGGGCAGTTGATTCCTGGGTTGGACCAGAAATGATGAGGGGGGTCCTGGCTTCGTCGATTAAAATGCTATCAACTTCGTCCACGATGGCATAATTGAACTCACGCTGAACCAGGTCTTCCAGTCTGAACTTCATGTTGTCGCGGAGATAGTCAAACCCGAATTCGTTGTTGGTGCCATAGGTTATATCAGAGTGATAAGCTTTTTTCCGCTGAGCGTCATCCATATCATGCTGAATTACTCCGACTGATAAGCCCAGGAATTTGTAGATTGGGCCCATCCATTCAGCGTCTCTTTTAGCCAGATAATCGTTGACTGTGACGATATGGACGCCTTTGCCTTCAAGGGCATTGAGGTAGGCTGGAAGCGTAGCTACCAAGGTCTTTCCTTCACCAGTCTTCATTTCAGCTATTTTGCCCTGGTGAAGGACAATACCGCCCATCAACTGGACGTCGAAATGACGCATCCTGACGGTGCGGCGGGCGACTTCTCTAACTACAGCGAAGGCTTCGACCAGGATATCATCCAGAGTTGCACCCTGCCGGAGTTTTTCCTTGAATTCAGCGGTTTTGGCTTGGAGTTCGACGTCTGAGAGCTTGCTGATTTTGGGCTCAAGTGAGTTTATGGCCGCAACAAGAGGCTGGAGTTTTTTCAGGTCTCGTTCGTTCTTGGTCCCGAAGATTTTAGTTAAAAGCCATTTCCTCATTTATTATTTATTATCAGAAACCCGCCCTAAAGTCAATTCAGAGGTTACCCTAAAGATGACCTTGATTTAAGTATTTATTATAGTTTAAAAGTAATTTTTATCCGAAAAATTCTAAAAAATTCGATAGCTTGGAAGCGAAGATGAAAATCTCCTTTAATTTGTTGACATAGATATGATACAAAAATGTTCTATTTGGCAGTCTGGAGAAAATTACAGCCGAGCAGCTGGGATTGAGCCCGGTGCTCATGGCGGCGGCTAACTTTATCCATAGCCTGCTTCTGGCCGCTTTGGTCGGGTTGCTGGTAATTCTTGAGGCTTATGTTTATCCGTTTTCTCTACTGGTAAGATAAATAATTAGAGAAGTGGTTATATGATAGTCGTATATCCTGGCGAGAGAAGCCGTAAAAGAAAGAGATAATGCAAACGAAGGAGAACCAGAATGAAAATAGAAAAATCATTCAGGTTAAGTTTCAATTTATTTCTTTTTTTCTTTTTAATTATTGGTTCGTTGATTATTTGCCTGCCTGAAAAAAACTATTCAAAAGTTAAAGCTGGAAGTGAAAAGGAACAGCTTATTGTAAAAACAATAAAAGCCTGGCCGGAAATTGAGAAATCGGCTTTGGTTTCGGTAGTTGATGAGCTGGGGCCAATTGGATTCTGGCTCGAGGTCAGCTGGCCAATGGATTGGGACGAGAGAAATTTTCAGTTTTTGGTAAATGGCCGACCGGCTCTGTTTAAAAAAGGGGGCGGCGGTTTTGGGAGTGGATTTTACGAACAGGATTTTTTTGTTTATTCCGGAGAGCCTGGCTCCAAATCTATTGATGTTATTTTTGCCTCAGATAAGAAGAAAGCCCAAAGCACAGTAAAGGTCAATTTCAATTCAAACGGTGGCTTTGTTCCCTTAGAGAAGGCTGATAAGGAATTAATCACCGGTCCTGAACCGTTTAAGTTTTTTAGCTGGTTTTTCAAAGACTGGCGGGTGCTGATCAATGGAATTGAACAGAAACTGGAAAATCTGGAAATTTTTGAGGGAGTTCACCTGCTCAGTTGCCGAACAGAATTGAGGCCAGGAATTAATCTGGTTCAATTTTCCGGTCTTAATTACAATGGTGAGAGAAAAGAATGGAGCTTGAGGATTTTTTATCGGGAGGCCGGGAAACTTAAACCTGGTGATAGCTTTTCTATAAAATATGAATGCTTTGACACTAAGAGCGAATCAACGCATCTGTTTATTTAAAAGATGATGCCAGCCGGCCAGAAATTCTCGAATCTGGACAGCCAATCTTTTCCGCTTGAAAAAGATGACTCCGGCAACCCACAAAATAAAAAACCGTCTCCAGTAAACTGATTCTAACCAGACCGTCCTGAAGCCAAGCAGGATGTAGAAGAAATGAAAAGCTTGGTTGACGTAAATGGATTTGCTCAGCCAGAAAGCCAGAATATTAACTCCGACAAAGATGGCAAAGAAAGTCCACGAGTAATAACCGAGGATCGTTCCATAAGCCAGGCTGCAAATGTATATAGCCCAGTCTACCCAGCCGTCCAGGTCAGCCAGATGTCCAAGCCTGTAACTTTTCCTGGCAAAATAGCCATCAAGGCAATCAGTCAACCAGGCGGCAAAAATGAGAATCATAAAAGTATCAAAAACAGCTCTTCCTTGCCAGAGGATGTACCAAAGGTAAAGAGTGAACAATCCTCTAAGAAAGGTCAGAATGTCCGCTATTAAGAACCCCTTCCTGTGCACATACTCAGCCAGCATGGCTGACCCCTCTTTCATATTTTAAATTTTCAGTTTTTCTGGTTCAAGAACTATTTTATTATGAAGGATTTAGTTAGATTTTCCTCCACGAGCTTTTTAATCTTTCTGAATTTATTTTCTTAATCACCAGCGGAGTGTATTTAATATGACATAGGTAAATGCTGGATTTTCAATCGCCTACCAAGTACATAAAAGTGTCTCTCAGCTCATAAGCGAAGGATAAAGAAATTGAAACGATATATTGTTAAGGGCATATTTGTAGCAAAAGTTTTTCGTAGCTTTGGCTTTCAGAGTACAAAATTAAAAACGCCCGCTCCGCTTTGGGAAAGGCGGAGCGGGCTAGTCTTTTCTTATTGTTTATTCGCCGATTATCTTAATCAGCACTCGTTTTCTTCTTTGGCCATCAAACTCGCCGTAGAAAATTTGCTCCCAAGGTCCGAGGTCCAGCTTGCCATTGGTTATCGCTATCACCACTTCTCTTCCCATGACCGTCCTTTTAAGATGGGCATCAGCGTTGGTCTCTCCGGTCAAGTTATGGCGGTAAGAACCGGGTGAGTGAGGTGCCAGTTTTTCCAGCCACTGGAAAAAGTCCTGATGCAGACCGCTTTCATCATCGTTGATAAAGACGCTGGCTGTGATATGCATGGCGTTGACCAAGCACAATCCTTCTCTAATGCCGCTTTTTCTGACGGCTTCCTGAACCTGGTCGGTGATGTTAATCAGTTCCTGCCTTTTCTCGGTTTGAAACCAGAGATATTCTGTCCAGGATTTCATTTTCGTCCAAGAAGTTCATCAGCTAAGGATTTGGCGTCGTATATCTTAATTAAGGCTTCAATAATGCCCTGGGCGTCAACCATGACCGAGCGAGAAATTTTATCTTCATAGACAAATCTGGTTGGCAGAGACTGAATGTTGCCATCGAAAAGTACTCCGACAAATTCTCCTTTTCTATTGACTACCGGCGAACCGGAGTTTCCGCCAATTGAATCTACAGTGGCTACAAAATTGAGTGGGGTCTTTAGATTCAGAGCTGATTTTCTCTGGAGGTACCGTTCGGGAAGACTGTAAGGCGGCTGGAAATTAAACTTTTTGGCTCTTTCGTAAAGGCCAGCAAAATCAGTCTTATAAGGGATCTTCCTGCCGTTCTCCACATAACCTTTGACCACACCGAAGCTCAGTCTCAGGGTTCCGGTAGCATCTGGTGGAATTGAAGTTCCTTTGAGCTTGAACAGTGCCCGGGCAATCAGAGTTCCATTCTTGACTTCAACCGCTTCCACATTTTTTTCATAACGCTGGCGCAGACCGCGGGAAATCGGATCAACCAGCAGAGCCAGTTTAATCATCGGGTCATCGGACTGATAGATAGCTTCCAGTCCACCTTCAATATATTTTTTGCGGATTTCCAAGTCTTTCAGCTTAGTGCCAGTGACGAGCTCCTTGGCCACTTCTTCACAGGATTTACCGCCGAGAATCCATCTCGTTTCCATAAGGTCAGGTAATTCTTCCCTGAGCTGTTTCAAGGAATCGGCGAGCTTGTAGATTTCAAAATCATCATAGATGGGAGCAGGGGAAAGTAGCGACCTTCTGACCGCCGCCAGGTTAGCTTCTCTGAATTCCCGCAGCCGCTGGTCATTTGGTTTATCCTTTTCCGTAGCCAGCCGGACCAGCGTCCTGGCTATATTGAAATAAACGGTATTAAAAGCCTGAGCTCTTTCGAAGAACATATATGGCTTGAAGAATGAAGCATATTCCTTCTGAGCCTGAGCAATTTCTTCCCAGGCCTGGCCATATTCCTTAGCCAGTGCAGGATTAGCTTCAATGGCCCGCCGGATTTTCTGTTCTTCTGCCAGTTTCTTGGCCATCAAATCTTTGTCCAGAAGACCGGATTGATAGCCCACAGTGGCTTTCAGGCTGTTTTCAATTCCGAATATGGTATTCAAAGCAATGCGTTCATGTTCCGGACTCTTTTTGGCGTATTCGTGGAGTAAAGCCTGTCTTCTTTTGTAGTTGGCAATGGTGAATGGATAGCTGACATCCCTAAGGAAAAGAAGCTGGTCATAAGTCAGCATTCGACCGGTGGATCCTGGATTTCCAGAACAGAAAACCAGATCACCTTCTTTCACTCCGGTGGTTGCCCACTTGAGGTAATGTTGAGTCTTTAAAGGCTGACCGTTTTCATAAACTCGAAACAGAGCAATGTCCAGGTCATAGCGAGGATAGGTGAAATTGTCAGGATCGCCGCCAAAAAAGGCAATTTCTTCTTCCGGAGCAAAGACCAGGCGGACATCGTTATAAGTTTTATATTTGTAAAGATTGTACATTCCGCCTGAATAGAGTGTTACCACAGTGCATCTGAGACCGGTTTTTTCTGAGGCTTCTTTTTCAATTTCAGCTATGACCTTCTGTCTGGCTGCAGCCACTTCCTGAGGGCTCATACCTGGTTTTTCAGCCGAAAGCACTTTATCGGTGACATCTTCGATTTCCTGCAGCACCCAGAGTTCCACACCCGGGCACTTGAGTTCTTCATCTCTGGTTCGGGCATAAAAACCAGTTTTGATCAGATTTCTCTCAGCTGTGGATAGGTTCTGAATGGCTCCGCGGCCAACATGATGGTTGGTCAGCACCAGGCCGTCCGGAGAGACAAAGGAAGCTGAGGCTCCACCAAAGCGAATCGAAGCCAGGCGAAGATGGTTCAACCATTCATCAGTTACTTTAAAATTATATTTTTTAGCCAGATAATCTTTGGGCACTAAATTGTAAGGCCACATCCCTTCATCGGCTGCCAGAGGTAGAAGCAGCCAGAGGAAGAGCACCAGAAGCCCGAGAGAAATTTTTAAGCAGGTATTACGTAATCTGTTCATAATGACCTCCTGACTTCAGAATTATCTCAAAAATCCCGGGAAAATTAAAGGCGTTGAAATGGAGTTTCTAATATATTCTGGGGCAAATACTGGAGCCTTAAATCTTCGGACATTTTTCAGAGTAAGGCCTTAGTTAAGAGAAATAGGTAAAAAATAAAAATTGAAAAAGAAGAGAGCTAATATAAACAAATTAAAATGGTTAATTACCTGGGCTTACCAGTTGAAAAACCTAGAGCCCTTTAAAAATTTTTACAAAAGTCTAAAAAATGTCAGGGGAAAAGCATATAATGTAATGTAAATTCTTTGGTGAAAGAAAACCATGTTTGGACGGAAAGAGAATCATCATATAAATACTCAACATCCAGAGGGCATTTGCACTTTGCTTGAAGTCCCCATAGGCCAGACTTTCAGGATTGTAGAGATTAAAGGGGGGCCAGGATTGCACCGGCGGCTACTGGCCCTTGGCTTCCACCGCGGGGACTTAGTATCGCTTGACGGCGAAGCTATCATGAGAGGTCCTGTGCTGGTCAGGAACCTGACTACAGATACCAGAGTGGCCCTCGGCCGGGGCATTGCCCAGAAAATCTTAGTGGAGCCGGTCAAGTCAGATGAAGGATAAAGTGCCGGTAATCGTTTTTATCGGACAGCCCAACTGCGGCAAAAGCACCCTTTTTAATTCCATAGCCGGGTTTAAAGCCCAGACTTCAAACTTCCCTGGCACCACTGTCACCCATGCTCACAGTGAAGTTTTGTGGAGAGGAAAAGTCTATTCAATCGTCGACCTTCCTGGTACTTATTCACTGACCCCGCATGAGCCACAGGAAAAGGTAGTCCTGACTCATATTTTTAAAGAAAAGCCAGACCTAATCGTTAATGTCATCGATGCTTCTTTGCTCTGTCGCAGTCTGGAGCTCACTCTGGAATTGCTGGAACTGGAGTACCCGATGGTGGTTGTCCTGAATATGATGGACTTGGCTGAGAAAAAGGGAATGAAAATTGATGTTGAAGAGCTGGAGAAAAAGCTCGGTGTTCCGGTGATTAAAACCGTAGCCATCCATGGACTGGGGACAAAAGAATTGATGATCAACATAGAGAGAGCTGTGAGTTCAGGAAAAGCCCCGCAGGCTATCAAATATTCAAGAGAAGTTGAAAAAAGAGTTCAACAGCTGATGGAAATTTTTCCTGAGGATTTCCCTATAGTGGCTAACAAAAGATTTACGGCCATTAAAGCCATAGAAGCAGAGACTCTGGCCGTTGATAAGTTTTTTCTTGAAAACAACAGGGCTTTTAAGCAAGAACTCGACCGCATTCGAAAAGAGATCTCCAACCTGCGTGAAGCTCCAGCTTATGAAGTCATTTCAGCCGAACGCCATCATCTGGCTCTAAAGATCTTTGAGGATTGCTGTCGGGTTCGTCATGCTAAGGTCAGCTGGGTGGAGAAGCTCGATAATTTTATCATGCATCCGGTTCTTGGCTATTTGTTTCTGCTGCTGATTTTTGCTGGGATGTTCTATTTGATTTTTAAAGTCGGCAGCCCCTTAGAAACCTGGTTGCTCAAACCCTGGGAAGCGTTAAGATCGAGTATCGAAAGCCAGTTTGGCCAGAGTCTGCTGGCGGAGTTATTAGTCGGGCTGATTCAAGGTATTGGTGGGGGTATAGCCATAGTTTTTCCGTATTTCATTCCACTCCTTCTGCTGATGGGATTTCTGGAAGATGTTGGCTATTTAGCCAGAGCCGGTTTTCTGCTCGATGCTTTTATGCATCGACTTGGCCTTCATGGTAAATCTGTTCCACTTTTTATTCTTGGCTTTGGCTGCAATGTTCCAGCCATTATGGCCACCCGAATTCTGGAATCAAAGCGCGACCGGATTGTGACGGCTTTACTCATTCCCTTCATTCCCTGCGCGGCCAGGACCACTATCATCTTAGCCCTGGTAGCTTTTCTGCTGGGTCCGTGGTGGGCTCTGGGTTTTTATTTTTTTAACCTTCTGGTTATCGCTCTCCTGGCCCTAATTTTAAGGAAATTTTTCAAATATTCTTCTCCTGGCTTAATTCTGGAAATACCTTCGCTAAAAATACCTTCACTAAAAAACATCTGGCAGAAGACTTACTTCAACCTGAAAGAGTTTGTCCGTTTTGCTTGGCCCATATTAATCGCCGGCAGCGTGTTTTTAAGTTTGTTGACCTATATCAAGTTCGACCGGCTGATTAACGCTGCTCTTTCGCCCTTTGTCAGTGGCCTGCTGGGACTGCCCCAGACTCTGGGAGTTACCCTGATTTTTGGTTTTTTGCGAAAAGAGTTATCTTTACTGATGATGTTCCAGGCCCTGGGAGTTGGCTACCAGCAACTGTTATCGGTTATCACCAGAACCCAGCTTCTGACTTTTGTGGTCTTTGTCAACTTTTTCATTCCCTGTCTTTCAACCTTAGCCATCATCTGGAAAGAGCTGGGCAGGAAGATTGCCTTTCTTTCTATAGCTCTCAACCTGAGCGTGGCGGTGGTGCTTAGCTGGCTAATTAGGCTGATTTTTTTGGTGTTCTGAACTTGAGATTTTCAGAGAAGAAGAAACCAAACAGAACTTGTTTGGGAAAAAGTGCTTATAGAGTTAATCAGTTTTGATTTGAATAGAGGTCTGGTATCAGCTTTGAGCCAGTTTTTCTTTAAGGGTTCGGGCAACTTTTTCCCCGACTATTTCAACCAACTTTTCTTCCGGTGCCTCTTTAATTGCTTCTACACTCCCCAAAGCCAGCAGCAATTTCTTCTTTTTCACTGGACCGAGACCGGGAATTCCGTCGAGCACTGAGGCCAAGCTTTTTTTCAACCGTCGCTGCCGGTGAAAACTTAAAGCGAAACGGTGGGCCTCATCGCGGATATGCTGCAGCAGTTTTAAGGCTCCAGAGGTTGGATCTAATCTCAAGCCATCGGGATGATTGGCTGAAAAAATTATTTCTTCTTTCTTGGCTAAGGAACAGACCGGAATCTTTTTGAGGTTAAAGGAATCAACTACTTCTTGGGCAGCATTCAGCTGGCCTTTGCCCCCGTCAACAAAAATCAGATCTGGAAGCGGCTGGTTTTCTTCCAGCAGGCGCTTCAACCTGCGGCTCAAGACTTCTTTAATTGAGGCAAAATCATCAGGTCCCTGAACCGTTTTTATCCGGTATTTCCGGTAGTCTGATTTGAGGGGCTGACCGTCAACAAAAACCACTAAGGAGCCGACTGATTCCTCTCCGCCGGTGTTAGAAATATCCACACCCTCAATCCGGTGGGGCGGATGAGGCAGGTTGAGCAGCTGGCCCAGCTCAGCCACGGGGTTAGTAGCTTCTTCTTTTTCCAGAAGCAAGGCGGCATTCTGGTTGGCCAGTTCCAGCAGGACTTTTCCCTTTTTGTTGTCGGGATAAAGCAGCTGGCTGCTGATGTTACGATATTTAAAATCGTAATATAATTCTTCTTCCTGTTCTTTTTTCAACCTGAAGGGCAGTAATATTTTTTCTGGCGGTTTGTCTTGTGAGTATTTTTCTCTAAGAATTTTGACCAGAAGTTTCTGGTCGTCGTCAGCGGCCGCTTTTTTCACCAGCCGACCCGATGAAGCCCGGATCCGGCCATCTCTCATGTGAAAGATAAAAATACCAGCTCTCTCTGCCTGCCGGACATAGCCAATTATATCCATGTTTTCTTTTTCCACCGAGATGACCCGCTGAGTTTCCTTCAGGTTTTCCAGGGCTCTAATAGTGTCGCGGAGTCGGGCAGCCTCCTCAAAGCGAAGTTCTTCAGCTGCCTGATTCATCTTTTCTTGAAGTTGATGAAGGAGTTCGGTTTTCTTACCTTCCAAAAGCATCAGAGCTTTCCCCAGATCTTCCCGGTAGTTGATCTCATCGATTAGGCCGACGCAGGGCGCGCTACACATTTTCAGATCGTATTCAAGACAGGGTCTTTTTCTGTGCTTAAAAACCGTGTTCTCACAGGTCCTGATTCTAAAAGCCTTAGCGATGAAGGTCATCAATTTTCTGGCTTCATCAGCCGGGCTGAATGGACCAAAATACTTAGCTCCATCATCTTCCAGCCTTCGGCAAAGGTAGATACCGGGATAAGTCTCCTTGACGGTGATTTTCAAGAAAGGAAAGCTCTTGTCATCTTTTAGCCGCAGGTTGAATTTGGGCTGGTAAAATTGAATGTAATTGTTCTCGATAAAGCTGGCTTCTTTCTCCGAACTTACCAGCAGATAGTCAATATCGTCAGTTTCGCTGAGGATGTTTTGGACTTTGACATCAGGAGAGGGTAGGAAATAGCTTTTGATCCGGTTTTTGAGCGACCGGGCTTTGCCGATATAAATAACCTCGCCTCGAGCATTCTTGAAAAAATAAATACCCGGCCTGGCAGGAAATTTTTTAATTTTCTCCTTGAGCTGATCTATTTTCATCTAATCCGGTCTCATCTAATTCAGGCTAAGGTTACCTCTAATCATATTAACACTAATATTTTAACACTAATTTTAGCTGAACCGGGTCTCAGCCCATAAGTTCCAGCTCCCACTTTTTCAAACGATTTAGTTCATCGCGGAATTGAGCGGCTTTTTCAAACTCTAAGTTCCTGGCTGCTTCTTTCATCAACCGCTCCAGCTCTTCCATCCGTTTTTTCCGTTTTTCAGGCGACAGATAAATCTCTTTTTCTTCAGCCAGGCGGGTGTAATCCACATAATCGCGTTCATAAACGCTGGCCAGGACCTCGTCAATGTTTTTCCTGATGGATTGCGGGGTGATACCATGCTCTTCATTATATCGCTGTTGGAGCTGACGACGACGGTTGGTTTCTTCGATGGCTTTTTTCATCGAATCGGTCATGGTGTCGGCGTAGAGAATAACCTTGCCTGAAACATTGCGGGCGGCCCGGCCAAAAGTTTGAATCAAGCTGGAAGTGGAGCGTAGGAAACCCTCTTTGTCCGCATCCAGAATGGCCACTAAGGAAACCTCGGGCAAATCCAGGCCTTCTCTCAGCAGGTTGATACCGATGAGGGCGTCGAATTTGCCCTTTCTCAGGTCACGCAGGATTTTGACTCTCTCTAAGGTTTCTATGTCGGAATGCAGATAGCGAACTTTAATCCCGAGCTCGTGGTAGTAGCGGGTGAGGTCTTCTGCCATTTTTTTGGTCAGGGTGGTGATGAGGGTGCGCTCATTCTTTTTAGCCCGCTCTAAGATTTCTTTCATCAGGTCATCTATCTGACCCTTCACCGGCCTGACTTCTACCTCCGGGTCTATCAGGCCGGTGGGCCTGATAATCTGCTCCACTACATTGCCTTCAGCCTTTTTCAGTTCGTATGGTCCCGGTGTGGCTGAAACATAGAGCACCTGGCCCACTCGCTCTTCGAATTCCCGGAAATTAAGTGGCCGGTTGTCTAAGGCTGAGGGCAAACGAAAGCCATGTTCGATCAGGGTGAGTTTACGTGACCGGTCACCGTGATACATTCCGCCTATCTGGGGCACAGCCACATGCGATTCGTCGATGATGGTCAAAAAATCGTCAGGAAAATAGTCCAGAAGGGTATAAGGCGGCTGGCCGGGTTTTCTCTGGCTCAGGTATAACGAATAATTCTCGATACCCGGGCAATAGCCGAACTCACGAAGAAGCTCAAGGTCATAGAGGGTTCTTTCTTCGATTCGTTGGGCTTCGATGTATTTGCCCTGCTTCAAAAAAAATTCGACCTGCTGTTTGAGTTCCTGTTCGATTCCGGCAATGGCTTCTTCCAGGATACTTCTGGGTGTGGAGAAAAAGGTCCTTGGATAAATAACCACTCGTTCCAGCTGCTGATGTTTCTGGCCAAGCAGCGGGTCGAAGATAGCTATTTCTCTGAGCCGGCCGTCTTCGATTTCGAGGCGGTAGCAGAAATCTTCATAAGACGGAAAAACATCGACAATGTCGCCCCGGACCCGGAAGGTGCCTCTTTTGAGGTCGTCATCAGCTCTCTGGTACTGGATGGCCACCAGGTTATCCAGAAGCTGCTTTCTGGTGAGGGGCTGGCCGATTTCAAGCGAAAAGCTCTGAGAGTAATAGGTATCGGGTGCGCCGATTCCATATATACAAGAAACCGAAGCCACGATGATCACATCCCGGCGGGAGAAAAGGGCGTTGGTGGCCGCTAAGCGCAGGCGGTCTATCTCTTCGTTGATAGTGGCTTCCTTAGCGATGTAGGTGTTGGTGGCTGGTATGTAGGCTTCAGGCTGGTAATAATCGTAATAACTGACAAAATATTCGACAGCGTTCTCTGGAAAAAAGCGCCGGAACTCCTGATAAAGTTGGGCAGCTAAGGTTTTGTTCGGGCTGATTACCAGGACAGGTCGGTTGACCCGGGCGATGAGATTGGCCATGGTGAAGGTCTTGCCAGAGCCGGTCACACCTAACAGAACTTGATGACGCTTTCCAGCCAGCACGCCTTCGGTCAGCTTTTCAATAGCCTGAACCTGGTCGCCCTTGGGAGAAAATTCCGAGTATAAAGTGAATTTATTCATTTTGACTAACTCTAAATTCTGCTGAATATCTTCCGCCTTAATGTGGTGATTGAGACGATTGTGAACTTAGAGCATCCCGCCGTCAATTATTGCTTTATTTTTTCCGTCTAATAAATTATTATAGCAGAAAGGGTTTAATTCTGGCCGCGGGAGAAGTCCAGTGATTAGAATTATTAAGGTTGATAATCCTTGGAAATTTTTATCGTGCCCTTGAATTTAGCTCCGCTCTGGACCGAAATCTTGCAGGCCACAAGGTCGCCAGTGAACCGGCCGGTTTCGCCGATGACCACTCTCTCGGCCTTTATCTGGCCGTCCAGTTCTCCGTGCAGAAACAGGTTTTTTGCTTTGATTTCAGCCTTGACCCTGGCTGTTTTTTGAATGACCAGATCATGAAGGGCTAAGTTTATTTTGCCTGTGAAGTTTCCTTGGAGTTCCAGGTCTTCATGTCCAGTGATGGTGCCATCTAAGGTTAGATGTTGGCCAAGGCGGCTCGAAGTCCTGGGGGTTGTGGTTTCTGGTGTTAATTTCTTTTCTTCCGGGCTCATTTCTTTCTACTCTCCAGTCCATTCAATTATATTTTATTCTTGCGTCCAGTCAACAGAAATTCATTGCAAAAAATCTATTCAAAAAAATTGCAAAATAGTAATGGGTTTCCAATTTTTGCCAAGGATTCTTGTGTTGACAAGGTTTAGTGATTTGATAAAATTTTAGCGATTGGTGGTTCATCAATCTACAGAAAGAGTTTGAAGCTCTCTACGAGCGAGCGGGCATAACTCAACGGTAGAGTGCGAGCTTCCCAAGCTCGGAGTTGCGGGTTCGAATCCCGTTGCCCGCTCTTTTTTATTTACAGGCGTGCTGAAGGTGGAGAAAATGGGTGAATGGTTCATTTTGTTCAACAGGGACCCGCTGCCGGGCTCTTGGAATATGGCTGTGGATGAATATCTTTTCCGGCTGGCTCAGAACAGCTCGAATACCTACTTTCGATTCTACACCTGGCTCAGACCAACGGCTTCTCTTGGCTGCAGTCAGGATGTCAGCCGGGTGGTTAATCTGGAAGAATGCCAGAAAAGGGGAGTGGATGTGGTCAGACGAATGACCGGCGGCAAAATGGTGCTCCACCATCTGGAAGTAACTTATTCTGTGGCTTCTTCCCGGACTGATATTTTTACCGCTACCCTCGAAGGCTCGTATCGTCTGATTTCCCAAGCCTTAGTTAAGGGTCTGGAGTTAATGGGGTTAAAACCCACCTTAGCTTCGACTACGGTTTCAGCCTATGCCCGCAGCAATCTGCCCTGTTTTGCTTATCCGGCCAGGAATGAAGTGGAAATCAACGGTAAAAAAATAATCGGTAGCGCTCAGAAGAGAACCGGGAGTGCCTTCATCCAGCACGGCTCGATTCCTCTGGTTAAAGAAATTGAGCTTCTTTCAGCCATTTCCTTTGGCTTGGATCCCTCCAGGCAGGGAAGCATGACTTCTTTATCCGATGAGCTTGGCTGGGAAATCGGTTACGAGGAGGCAGCAGAGTATTTCCGGCAAGGTTTTGAGCAATACTTTGGTCTTGAGCTTAGGCCGCTCGAGCTAAAGCCTGAAGAACTGGAGCTGATTAAAAGAATAGAAACCAGCAAATATGCCAGCCCCCGCTGGACCTTGGAAAAGCTCGAGCCGGCAGAAGTTTGATTTTTTGACGTCAGGGTGTTAACATAAAACCAACCGGAATTGAAATTGGAAGGAAGGAGCCGGCTATGAACGAGGTAGAAGAATTGATGAAAATTGAAGTTAAAAGTCTGCCCCCTCTTCAGCCGATGCTCTATGATGATCTTCATCAGAATGTCCTCAAGAACCTGCATTTAGAGCTGGGCAGCGGACCGGTTCTCTACATGATTTCACCATCCTTTTCAGTGTTGAACACTCTGCCCAGCGAGGCAGTGATTGAGTTTCTGAACAAAAAAGAGAACCTACTGAACTATTTAAAAGAATATGTTATCCAGAACCTGGCCATTTACACCGTCATCTTAGAGATGAGCAGCTATTTCATCGAGCAGAACAATTACCTGGTTCTGGCCAGGTTCAGGGAAAAGGGCAGCGATGGCCGGAAGTTTGAGATTAAGTTTTACACTCACGAACCTAAGGAGCTTCTTTCCAATTACAACGATAAAATCTACATCGGCCGGGATTTCATCGACCTCTACAACTTCAAACGCAAATACTGGGGTGTAAAGGACTTTATCATCTCCATCAAAGAACAGTACGACCGCTTGCTGGACAAGGCTGAAGCCCGAATTAAGAATCCGATGGAGTATAAATCGTTCTTCCAGGAAATCAAGGAATCTATCAATGAAACATACACAGAGAGCCTGCTGATTCTCCAGTCACTGCCACCTTATCCAGAACTGGATAAAATGTCCGGCAAGGAATTGATCGAAATCAACAGCCAGTTCCGGGAAATTACTCACTTTTTAGTTGAGCTCAGGGATGAGGTGGATGAGTTTGAGAATCTTTTAAGGTACAAAAAAGAAGCCGATTTTGTCCGCTATGTGACCAAGTTCAAGAAGGACCTGACCAACCTGATTTCCTATCTCAACATCAAAATTAACGGAGTACTTGGCTACCGGATTACCAACTATAAATTCAAACATTCCTGATGGCTTTAGATAAGGAAAAGCCTATCCTTTTTTTAGAATTCGGATGTCGCCGTAAGTAGTAGTCAGCTTTATTTCAGGCCGGTCTAGAGCTTTAGTGAAGGCTCTGACTATAGCTGTACCGTTGTTCAGGTTTTCTTCGGGTGAGAAGTCAAGCTGCCAGGAAATACTTCCGCCTTTGGTTTTAGCTTCAAAGCGAGCGGTTTCGTTTTCTGGCCAGTAGAATTTCAGGTCGCCATACTCATCTTTAATAGTCATCGGATAGTTCAGATTAACTGGATTGAGAGAAGCATCACCATGAGTGAGGATCAGCTGGAGCTCGCCGGTGAAGTTATCGAGCCTGACGTTTTCGTATGAAGTCTCGATGTTGATTTTTTGAGCTTTGACTGAATCCAGGCTTACTTCTGTACTTTTCCCCCTGATAGTGATATTGCCTTCGATTCTGGCCAGTCTGACCTGTTCATAGCTCGTCTCGATGTTCAGATCACCGTGCAGGGTGTCGATTTCGATAGGAGAATGATGTCCTTTGATGGTGGCAGGCCCGGATTCAGTTAGAGAAATGAGCTTGTAAGTTCCGGAGATCTCAGATGGTCCGGCTAATTTGACTGCTTTAATTCTGGTATGTCTTGAGGTCAGGTTCAAGGAACTTCGCAGGTCAAAAAGTTCAACATCCTCGTGGGAACAGTCGAGCCTGACCGGTCCACCAATGCGGCTCAGTAGCAGAGAAGAATGCTTGGTTTCCACATAGCATTCGCCGCCAATATCCATCAACGACAGATTCTCGAACGAATTGATCGCTCTGACTCTGTCTTGGATTTCAAAAACATCAACCCGGCCGTGCTGGTTGTTGACTTCAGCTTCTTTTAACTTGGAAATTCTCACTAACCCGAAAGAATTAGTTACCTTGACCGCCACATTCAGTGGAACGGAGAGTCTGAAACTTGTGGTAAAATTCTTTTTCTTGAAAGAGTCGCGGTTGGTTGAGAGAACTATTCGGTTGTCATCTCTGGTAGTCAGCAGTTTGATTTCATCGGCCACTTTCTTGGCTGTTTCTTCATTTTTTCGCCAGACTTTTTTCACCAAAGTCAGGGTTATATCCTGGCGGTTGCTACCCTCTATTTCCACCTGTCCATGGCTGTTGATGATTTCGATGATGGCTGCCGGCTCTAAGGTCAGGTTTTCCTCAAAAGTGTACGAATTTCCTCTGAACAGAAAGTCACTGTCGAAGTCGTCAATCAACACCCGGAAATCCTGGAGATAGTGGAAGCCCACTCCCACCAGGACGATTAAAATCAGGAGAACAACTTCCTTAGGTTTCATCTTTTTTATCCCCTGGAGCTATGTCCATAGGTTTTTCGGTCTGGGTTTTGGCCTTAATTCCGTAATAAAGCTTGGAAGCTCCCCAGAAAATCAGAATCAGCGGCCAGAGCTTGAAAAGAATTTCCCAGGCGTCGATACCAGCATTTTCCAAAAGAAAAATTCCACCCAGAACTATAAGGATTATTCCCCAGATCAGGTTATCTCTGTGTTTTTTAGACATTGGTTCCTCCTTAAGATTTTTTGCCTGAATAATGATCGATGATCAGCTTCAGGCCAAGTCCGATCAGAGCTAACGGCCAGAAGCGGATGAAGGAGTCATAGTTTATGACGTCGAAGTTGGCCAGCAGGAACAAACCACCAAGAAGGATAAGAATGATTCCCCAGGAAATCGAACCTGATGGCTTTGATATTTCCACTTCGGCTTCCAGCGAGAGCTTGGTTTCTGAACCTGTTTCTGCCTGGGCTGAGAGTCTTTTAGCCTCGTGAACTGCATCGAAAATCTGGAAAAAGTAAAAACCGGCCAGAAGTATGCCCACAAAAGGCTGTCCACCATGACCCTGGATGGAAACCAGACCGGCGAAGATGATGATCAGCAGGATTCCTTTAAGATAATTACCGTTGTAAAGAGCTCCGGTTCCAGGAAAGATGGCCGAGAATATCCCAGCCAGAACCGGCGACTTAGACGGTTTTCTTTCAATGTTAATCTTTTCTTCCACGTTAAACCTCCATATTGAATTCACTCAGATCTATAGATATTTTTAGCCTCCAGAGAGGCGATGAAATTTTCCCTGTAACCATTGACTTTGTCCGTCAGAATTCCAGCTTTGACCAGAAGCTTTTGAGCCTGGCTGTAACCACGGTGAATTTCCAGGGAAGCCGATTTTCTTAAGCTCTTGCCCATAGAAGTAAAGAAAATGATTGAAAGAGCCATCAGGATGACGGTGACTGAAGTCAAAACAGGCTGAAAAGCCGGGCTCAGCCAGAATTTCCAGCTGAAAAATCTCTTTCTGCCTCGGGCTTTTGTCTTAGCTCCAACTTTTTCCGGGATGAGATAAAGACTGTTGATCAGCTCGGGCGCTGGTTCAACTTCGGGCAGGTTCTTCAAAGATCGATCCAGGTTTTTTATTACTTCAAACAAGGAACCACAGTCCGGGCACTGAGCTAAATGAGCCTGAACCCTCGTGGCTTCTTCAGGCTTTAGTTCAGCCTCCAGAAAAGCTGAGAAAAGCTGGCGAGCTTTATTGCAGTTCATAATTTACCTCCTGTTTTTTCCAGGATAGCCTGTGCCACCTGCAATCTACCCCGGTTAACCCGGCTTTTGACTGTGCCCAGAGGCAGCTTTAGCTTGGCCGCAATTTCATCGTAACTAAAGCCTTCAATCTCCCTGAGCACCAGAACAGTTCGCAATTCAGGCGAGAGCTGTTGCAGGGCTGCTCTGACCAGTTCGGCCTTTTCTCGGTTCAGGTATCGGTTTTCAGGGCTATCAGCTTCCGCAGCCGAAATGGTCAAGTCTTCAAAATCTGACCTTTGAGATTTCTCCAGCTTCGTCCTCCTGAATTCGTCAATCAAGTGGTTTCGAGCTAAGGTTAAGAACCAGGCGGTGAAGTCGAGGTTAAAATCGTATTTGGGCAGGGAATGGTACAGTTTGAGGAAAATATCCTGGGTAAGGTCTTCAGCTTCCTGATAGCTTCCGGCGAACTGATAAGCCAGGTTGAAGATTTTCTTCGAATAAAGGTCAACCAGCATTTTCCAGGCTCCTGTGTCTCCTTTGAGGCAATTTTGAATTATCTCTTTCACTTCCACGCACGTCATCCTGATAGACGAAAATTGCTCCGAAAAAGTTCCTTTGAGCCCCGGAAAGTTAAATAAGGCGGAATCAACCGGTTGACCTGAGCTGGCTTTGAAATTCTCGGGGTTAGCTATATTATAAAGAAGTTCCTTAAAGATGCAACTTTTTTCATAGAGAGTGGTTTATGAATACGAGGATGGATGAGCAGGAACTCATGGAGAGAGTGAAAAAAGGCGATGAAGAGGCCTTTTCTCAGCTTATGACCATGTACAAAGACCGGGTGGTCAATTTTCTCTATCAGGTAACAGGAGATTACCAGGTGGCGGTTGACCTCTCACAGGAGACTTTTTTGAGGGTTTATTTCAAAGCCAGAAAGTATCGGCCGATTGCCCCACTTTCGTCCTGGATTTTTTCGATAGCGGCCAACTTAGCCCGGACCGAGAAAAAGCGAATAATCCGGCGGTCAGCCATCTCTCTGGACGAAATAACCAATGACTATTCTTCAGGCAGCTATTCTCTTGACCACAACGACCCGGGACTGCTGAGGAATGTAAAAATGGCTTTGAAGCGTCTCCATCCCAGGTACAGGATTCCGGTGATTCTGAAGGATGTGGAAGGTTTTTCCCAGGAAGAAATAGCCAGCATGCTGAAACTGCCGGTAGGTACAGTCAAGGCCAGAATAAGCCGCGGCCGGGAATATCTCAGGAGATGGCTGGAAGAAGGCCGGGAAATCAGGAACAGGAAAGATGGCCAAGAAGATGAAAATGAACTGGAAGCCAATGAGACAGAAGATTTGAATATATCAGGAGAAAAATACACGGAGAAAATAAAATGGAAGAACAAAAATATGTGAGCCAACTGCCACGGGTGAGTGCTCCTCCTGGCTTTGAACAGATGGTTCTGGCCAGACTAAGGGAGGAAAAATCACGACGAGTCAGACTGAAAAGGCTGGAGTGGAGCCTGGCTGGCGCTGTAGCTTTGTTCCTGATAGCCATACTGGTTCTTACTTCTGGTCTTAAAAAACCTGAATATTCAGTGGCCGGAATCGAAAAAAACTATGGACAGGAAAAGGTTATTCCCGTGGTGGAGCCTATAGATTTAAGAAAAGAGATGATGAAAGCAACGGATGAGCCTCAGACAGTGTTTATTCTGGAGCAGGTTTCTGATGGCCTGATTCAACAGGTCAGGTATTGAGGAGGTTAAAAATGAAAACAAAGAAAAGAATGTTACGATTGGCGCTGACAATCATTTTGATGGTCTGTCTATTCATGTCCGGCTTTACCAGGCCGGTTGACCCGGCTGTGGCTGACCACGATGCTGAAGAAATCGTCAGGAAAGTTTCGCCTTCAGTGGTCAGAGTTGAAGTCAGAGACGGGCTTAGAAGAGTGGCTACAGGAGTGGTCATCGATAAGGATGGCTATATTGCCACAACCGCTCTGATTTCACCAAAAAATGAGAAGGTTAACGTAATTGACCAGAACGGGACGCGCTATGAGGCGGATTTTTTGGGATTTGACCCTGAAACCAGGATAGCTTTTCTCCAGGTGAAGGAGAAAAAATTACCGTCAGTTAATCTTGGCTCAGCTAAAAATCTTTTGCCAGGCGCCTGGGTTTGTGCTCTGGGCATTTCTCCAGAATCCGGTGTTTCGGTAACTCAGGGAATCGTCAGCTCGATCACTGAAGATAGATTGCGCCTCAACATCTGGATTACTCCCGGAATGAGTGGTGGACCGGTGCTGGATGAAAAAGGTCAGCTGGTTGGCCTGCTCCGCGGTGTCTATTCTGAAGAAAGTCCCATCGTTTTCAGGTTCAGAGATAGAGAAGCTACTGGCACCGGCTATGTTTTCAGTAAGGCTGAAGCTCCAGCTTCTGGTATGGCCCTGGCTGTTCCGGTTGAGCTGGTTAATCGCATCTTCAAAGAAATTAAGAGCAAGGGGAAAGTGGAACGGGGCTGGCTCGGGGTGTCGATAGCTGAGGACAGCGAAGGCCGCGTGGTGATTACCTATGTCGAAGAAAAAAGTCCGGCTGAGCTGGTCAAGCTCCAGGAAGGTGACCGAATCGTTAAGATTGATGGAAAAGAAGTTAAAAGCTCGGATCAGCTGGTTTCGGAGATTAGAAGCCGTCAGCCAGGTCAGGAAATTAGTCTGACAATTGAGAGAAATGGTAAGACTCGGGAATTAAGGGTCAAGCTGGGAACATTACCTGAAGAGGAAGCCTTTAAAGAACTGGAACTGCGGTTTCCGGATATATTCCGGAGGGTGCCCAAAATACCAAAATTTCCCGAGATGCCACGATTTCCTGAAGGAGAGAAGTTCGAGTTTGGTGTGGAAAATTATCGGTTCATCGGTGTTTATCTGGAACAACTCAATCCGGAGCTATCCAAGTATTTCGGTGTTCAGGACGGGCGTGGTCTGTTAATATCCAGGATCACCCCGGGCAGCCCGGCAGAGAAAGCAGGATTGAAAGTAGGTGATGTCATTGTCAGTGCCGATGGAAAAAGAGTTGAGACTCTGGAAGCTTTAACTGACCTAATTCAGGACAGGAAAAAGGGTGATAAAATCACCTTAGAAATCATTAGAGATAAAAAGAAAATGAAAGTTGAAGTGGAAGTAGCAGAAGAAGAAAGGCGAACCTGGCCGAGGTTCGAGAAATTCTCTGAGGAGATGATGGAAGCAAAAAAAGATTACTGGAAAGAGATGAAGACGTGGCAGGAAGAGTTAAAGAAGAAAAGTGAAGAACATATGAAAAAACTCCAAGAGGAAATGAAAAAAATCCAACCGATGATTGAAAATTATAATAAAAAGTTGATAGAAAAAGAGCTGGGCAAGAAGCTGGAAATATTTTCAGGAGATTCGTTCAGACGAATCTGAGGAACCTGCTCCATTCTCGATTCCGGGCGGGGAAAAACCCGCCCTTTTTTTCTAACTGATGACCATCAATATATAACTGCTGCGATGTCGGAGCCTGGTTATAATCAGGCTCTTATTATTTCTTATGACTAAAGGGCTGGCGGGGTTTTGGGTTGCTCAGCCAGTATTTCAACATCTCGTCGAATTCCTCAGGTTGCAGTCTGGAAGATGAATAAAGCCCTTTGGCCTGGCGCTGACGGAAGGCCTCATAAAGGATGATACCGACTGACACCGACAGGTTAAGGCTCTGGACCATACCGACCATGGGAATTCGGATAAAGTAATCGGCAAAATTCAACGCATCGGATGAGACTCCTTTTGACTCATTTCCAAAAACGATGGCCACGGGCTGACAGTAGTTTACTTCGGTATAAGGTATAGTTTTTTCTGCTAAGGTGGTAACGGCAATCTTAAACCCCTGGTTTTTTAAAATTGATAGGCATTCTTCGGTCGTCCGATGGAAGTGTATATTAAGCCACTTCTCAGCCCGGGTTGAAATGGCTTCGTTGAAGATGACCTTCTCTGGCTCCTTAGAGATAATATGAAGGTTCAAAACTCCAACAGCTTCACAGGTACGAGCTACAGCGCTGGCATTATGAGCTATAGCTACATCTTCCAAGACGACTCGCAGGTCGGGCTGACGCTTAGAAAGAACATTGATTATTTTTTCTTTTCGCTTTTCAGTCGGCACACAGAATTTATAGCAGAGCCTGATAGGCTTGGCAACCAGTAAAGAAAGAAATGATTTTCAGATGGGAAAAATGAAATTGATTTTTCTTATCCTCAAATCTTGAAAAAATTTCTTTATTTTTTTATAGTTTATAAGCCGCTCGACTGCCGGAGTGGCGGAATTGGCAGACGCGCTGGACTCAAAATCCAGTCCGAATCACTTCGGGTGTGGGTTCGACTCCCTCCTCCGGCACCATTTCTTTTTCTGGTAGTCTTAAGAGCGCGGTATTCCGTTTCTAAATCTAACCGTGTTATTTTCAATCATAATTTTTTAATATTAAATCCAGAGTTTCTACAAACCTATCGACATTTTCTCTGGTGAAGACAAGAGCGGGTTTTATTTTTAAGACATTGCGAAACGGGCCATCTGTACTGACCAGAATGCCTTTATCTTTCATCTTTTCGATAATCGTCTTGGCTTCTCTTGTGGCTGGCTTTAGTGTCTTGCTGTCTGTGATGAGCTCTACTCCATAGTATCCATTGGACTGTATATTCTAAATAAGAATTTGGTTTTCTTCAAACTGGTTAATCTGTACCACATTTTACTACTACTTACTATTATCCATTTCATCCTTAGTATTTTGTCTTGGCCGGAAAGAACAGTTTTCTTGACAAACAGGCGCATTGGATTTATCTATTTATCGTAAAAAGATTTTTAAGAAATATAAAAAGAAGAGGGAACGGCCTGGGCTAAAAATCATCAGATTTTTTTAAACTCATTTCAGGAGGGCGAATGAAAGGAAGTAAATGGATATTGAGGTAATGGGTAGGGATGGGTTTATTTCCATCCTGGGGAAAGGGTATAAAAATAGGCACAAAAAAGAGGAGAGGTAAAAATGAAAATCAAAAGAGCAATTTTGATTGCTCTCGTAACTTTATTTATTCCTGCCACCATGACTTTCGCCCAAATAATGCCAGAAGGAAAGATTATAGGAAGAGTAGTTGATGATCAGGGCAATCCCCTCCCGGGGGTGGCGGTGGAAGCTACTGGCTCCAAACTGGTTGGCAAGGCTTCTACTGTAACTGATGCTAACGGTAATTATAGATTAATGGCCTTACCCTCCGGTACATACGAGATAAGCTATTATCTTCCCGGATTTAAGAAAGTTGTAAGAAAAGATATCTATCTCGAACTTTCACAAACTCTGGTATTGAACGTCACCTTGGAACCTGCAACCATTGAAGAGCAGGTGACGGTGGTCGGACAGAGCCCTCTGATCGACGTCAAAAGTACGGTCAAAGGCCAAGTAATGACCAAGGAAACTTTTCTAACTCTGCCTCGCGGCCGCAATTTTGAGTCACTAATCAGTGTGGTGCCGGGTGTTCAGTATGAAAGCAAAGTAGGCGGTTACTCTATGGATGGAGCTTCCGGGGCTGAAAATATGTGGCATGTGGATGGTGCTGATGTGACCAGCATTCATGTTGGTACTAAAGCTCAGAATGTTGTTCTGGAGCTGGTGGATGAAGTTAAAGTTACGGCTTCAGGTTATAATGCTGAATTTGGGGGATCTCTGGGTGGTGTGGTCAATGTTATTACTCGGTCCGGCGGCAATACCTTTCATGGGGATGTCATCGGCTATTATGAAAACAACAAACTCTGGATGCAGGGGAAATCCCGCGATTATCTGCGGCAGAATCCTTATGATGTGGATCTTTATGAATATGTTAATAATGATGACCTTTATTTTGACGGAGGCAAGAAAAGAGATTTCTATTACCGTTTAGAAGGAGCTTTCAGCTTAGGTGGTTATGTTATTAAAGATAAAATCTGGTTTTTCGGCGCTTTAAATCCGATTTATGCGGCTACTGAAGCTCTCAGGGACTTCAACTCGAGACAAGGTCCTTTTTATAAGTTCATCAGCAAGGATATCTATTACAATGGTTCCATTAAACTTACCACTGCTCCTATCACTGGGTTGCGACTTTCGGCCAGTTTCGTTAACAATTTCTATAAATACCGTGGTGCTATTCCCTCCATAGGTGGGACTTCGAATGCCAATTATGAATGGTATAAAGAAGGATATGATTATCCTAACTGGTCAGCTGCTTTTACTGCCGATTATTCAGTTGGCAATAATCTGTTGCTCAGTTTGAGGGGTGGCTGGCACAGACAGAATACTACCAATCAACAAATCAAGCCGCCTGCTGGCACCACTTATTATTTCTATACTTCCAACTATGTTTTCCAGAATGATCCTTTCTTCCAGACCCATCCAGAATTGCTCCATTATGCCTACTGGACCAGCTCTAATATCTACATGGAAACAAAGAGAAGAATGTATGAAAAGCTCAGCAGCAATTTTGACCTGACCTATTATTTGAGCTGGAACGGCGAGCATGCTATCAAGACAGGAATCCAGTATATACGGTTGCATGAAGATGTGCTGGACTATTCGCCTTATCCACGAGTTTATATTTACTGGAACCGAACCTCATATGCTCTGGGCTTTCCAGTCGGAGTAGGTGCTCCTCAGGACAGTAAGTATTATGGCAAGTATGGTTATTATTATATTCGCAGCGGCTGGACAAGTCCCTACGGCGGTGTCTGGAATGCGGCCAGCAACAACTGGGCTTTTTATCTGCAGGATTCCTGGACAATTAAAAACCGGTTAACTGTTAATTTTGGTCTGCGGGCTGAAAGCGAATATATTCCCTCTTTTACCGATGATCCGGCTTATGCTGATGTCAAAAAACCGGTCAGCTTTAGCTTTAAAGATAAGCTGGCTCCCAGAATTGGTGTGGTTTATGATGTCTTTGGCGATTCCAGCCTGAAAATTTTTGGCTCATACGGAATTTACTATGATGTTATGAAATTGTATATTGCGGTGCTGAGCTTTGGTGGCTGGAAGCACAAGAGAGACTTTTATGCTTTAAAAGATCCGGACTGGACTAAAATTGCCTCTTCAGGTTTACTGGATGATCGGGCCAGCCAGGAAAATGGTAATACCTATGCTGGGACTCTTGACTATCTTCCTCCTTCTTTTGACCGGGTGGACCCCGATCTTAAGCCAATGGCTCAGAGAGAGATTTCTTTCGGGGTGGAAAAGAAGCTAATGGAAAATGTTTCTCTTTCTGCGCGTTTTGTTCAGAAACATCTTATCCGAACCATTGAAGACGTAGGAGCTCTGGAATGGGTTTATGATGAGCAGACCGGACAGTATACTCTTCAGGAAATTTTCTACATCACCAATCCTGGTTTTGGTTATTCCCGACCAGTTTCTCAGGGAGGAAAGTTTGCTGATGAATACTGGCCCTGCCCGAAAGCTAAAAGAGAATACTATGGTGTAAATATTTCTCTGGAGAAACGGTTCAGCAATAACTGGCAGGGTGGTA
The DNA here is from genome assembly GCA_014360015.1 of Candidatus Aminicenantota bacterium. Classification (GTDB taxonomy): domain Bacteria; phylum Acidobacteriota; class Aminicenantia; order Aminicenantales; family Saccharicenantaceae; genus Saccharicenans. The sequence goes on from JACIYJ010000001.1 coordinate 415,833, forward strand.
TTAACTATACTTGGAGCCGGGTTGAGGGTAATTATTCAGGTCTGAGCAGTGCCGATGAAGATGGGCGCAACGCTCCTAATGTTACCCTTTATTATGATGATTGGTTTATGGCTTATGATGTTCATGGTAATGTGCTTAAAGGACCATTGCCGCATGATCGTACCCACTATATCAAAGCTTATGGCTCTTATGTTTTCCCCTTTGGTCTGACGGTTGGAGTGATAGCCTACGGCCGCAGCGGCTTGCCGCTAACTACCAGATTGTTGCTGAACAATCGTTATATTTATCCTGAAAACAGAGGGGACCTTGGCCGTTTGCCTTTTACAGCTTGGGCTGACATTTACCTCGAATATGCCCTGAAGTTTGGCGGCAAGTATTCGGCAGCTATTAACCTGCAGATTAATAATGTCACCAACACCAAGACTGTTCAGAGTAAGATTACCGACCTTAATAGAACTTCAATCTGGGCGGACGATGAAGAAATTCTGAATGGTACCTTAGCTCAAAACTATCGAGCTTGGGTCCAGAGTGATGGTGATCCGCATCCGGCTTTTGGTTGGTGGTCAACTCGTTTTGGCAGCTGGTCAGCTCGTCTGGGCTTTAAGTTCTCTTTCTGATTTAATTCTGGCTGCAGAAAAGCCCGTTCTCGAAAAGGGAACGGGCTTTTCTGTGGCTGAAGAAGAGGAGCAAGAATACAGTTAGAGGAAAAAACAGCGATTTTGTTATGCGTTTTTCTTGATTTATACCACATTTCATTTCATTTATACCGCGTTTATGAGATGAATATCTATTTGCAACAAAAATTAGAAGTCTGGGCCGATGAGGTATGATGAGGTAATAGGAAAGAATTTTGATTAAGGGAAAAATTAATCTCGCCAAAAAATTATAGAATTTTTTGTGTTGACACTGCAGGCGATAAAGAATTAGAATTTTTTTGTTAAAAAAATGAGGTTGAGAGTATAAATTCAGGCAGGAAAGGAGGGCTAAAATGCCTAAAAATTTTAAATTTCTTTCTTTGGTTTTCCTGTTAATTTTTATCGCCACACTGAGTCTGGCTCAGGAAAGAGGTTCAGTCAGAGGCATAGTTAAAAGTACTGATGGTCGGATACTGGAGAATGCCACGGTAGTTATCTCCGGAAAGCCTCTACCCCTTGGTCGGGAGTTTGTCACTGGGAAAGATGGCGGCTTTCTGTTCCAAGCATTGCCACCAGGAAAATATACCCTGGTAGTGACCCATCCTGAAATGATTGATTTCACGGCTGAAGTGGTTGTGGCTGTTGACCGCCAGACTTATGTCAACGCGGTGATGCAGCCTATGGGTAAAATAGCCGAAGAAGTGACCGTAGTAGCGGCCACACCCATGGTTGATCTGAAGTCCACAGAAGTTTCTTCTAACTGGTTAGCGGAGACAGTTCAAAAACTGCCCCTTGGACGTTCATATGCTTCACTTTTTCAATTAGCTCCAGGTGTTGCCGATAACCGCGATTTTGCTCCTAACGCCGGCGGAAACAAGCAGGATAACGTTTATCTCTATGATGGTTCTAACATCACCAACCCTTTCTATGGCTTCTTGGGTGCTAACTTTTCCGAAATGGATATTCAGGAAGTTAACATCAAAAGGGGCGGTATCAGTGCTGAGTTCGGGCGGTCTGCCGGTATGGTCACTAATGCTATCACCAAATCCGGTTCCAATACTATTTCTGGTTCTTTCAGATTTGTTTTTGAGCCGTCAGAATTCACCTGGAAGAGCCATGATCCCAACCTGGTTACTAAGTATGACCGCTACGTGCCATCTATTGGCCTTGGTGGTCCCATAATTAAAGACAAACTCTGGTGGTATGTGTCTGGTAATCTGCCTTACTCCAGAACCACTGGTCGCATAAACAATCTTGGTCCGGTGCCGGATGCCAAGAGCACTTCCAATGAATTCTTTGCCAAGATAACCGCCAATCCCTGGAGAGCTCATCTTTTTTCAGTCAGTTTTAGAAACAATGACTATACTGATAAAAATGCCGGAATAGGCGTCAATGACCATCCGAGTGTGGCGGTCAATGGCAATGGCTTGTCCAGAATCATTTACGCTTCCTGGGTCTGGACCATCACCCAATCCACACTTCTGGAAGCCAAGTATGACCACGTCAACGAAAATTACAAGAGCGTGCCTATCACCGAGCTGGGCTATCTGCCCCCCTTTGACCCGAATCATCTGGAAAGAATGGGCTATTTCAGAACCACTTCGACCTACCTGGTAGGTGGAGCCACTGCTTCCGGTCAATATGTCGGCGGAGCTTCTGAATACAATACCCAAAACTTCTTCCGCGATGAATTCAAGCTGGTCCTGACCAAATACCTGGATTTTACCGGTCATTCTCACGTCATCAAAGCTGGATTCAGCTATGATGATGGCGGCGAATATCTTGAACGTCTGGCCAATGGTTGGGGAAGCATCATAGTCACCACCTACAGCGGCCAGCCAGCCTTCCGGGCCCGGTATTACACCCAACAACCACCTCAAGATTCTCGTGGCCGGACTTATGGAATCTTCGTTCAGGACAACATCACCATCGGAGAGCGGCTGACTCTGACTCTGGGAGTTCTTCTTAACCGCGATGAGTTCAGTGTAAAAACTACCGAAAAAATCCGTTTTCTGGTGTTTGACTTTGATCAAGAGATCCAGCCCCGCCTTGGAGTTACCTTTACTCCCAGCCTGAAGGTTGGCGATAAGATTTTCGCCAGCTTCGGTCGCTACAACAACATGGATAACCGCTCTTTAGCCAGGGCGGCAGCTCCGGTTAGGATCTACCGGACGGATACCTATTTTGATCTAAATGGAAACATTCTTTATAGTGCACCTCAGCCAGCAGAAACTGGCAAAATCATTCTGCCAGACTTAAAACCTACTTATACCGACGAAATCGTTGCCGGTTACAGCCGACCGCTGAATCATCACTGGAGCTTTGAGGTCTGGGGTCAGTATCGTTATGTCAAGCATGTCATCGAAGATTTTCCTACCAGGAATCGCGAAACCTCACCTGCCAGTTATGTGTATGGCAACCTCGACGGCCAGCTGATTTCCTGGCAGAATTTACCACCAGAAATTCAGGCTCTTATTCCCCAGACAGGATTTGTGGATTTTAACACTGGAAAGGCCAAAAGGATTTATAAGGCTCTGACTTTTGAACTCAAGAGACAGTATGCCGACAAATGGTCTCTGTCAGCAATGTACACACTCAGCCGGATGAGTGGTAATTGGGACCTGGACTATGCTCCCGGTACAGCCCTGTTCTATTCCTCTTCCTACATCGAGGATGGCCCCGGACTTTACCTCAGCGACCCGAATCGGGAAGGCATCTTGCTGGGCGACAGAACTCATATCTTCAAGCTGTTTGGCACCTGGGAATTCCTAAAGAGGACCACTTTTGGCGGTTATCTGAGAGTCCAGAGTGGAGCGCCCTGGGAAAAGCGCGGATTGGATTATTTCGGGAACTATTATCGTTATCTGGAACCAGCAGGTTCTCATCGCTTAAAAACCTGGGTTAACTGCGATATGCAGATTAGCTACGAAATCCCTCTAAAAGGCCGGGTCAAGGGAGTGGTGGAAGCCAGGATGATGAATGTTTTCAACACCCAGACTGCTTTGAGGATAGATGTCCGTGGAAACCAGCCGACTTACATGATGCCGACTTCTTATGCACCGCCGAGGACCTTTGCTCTGACTTTCTATCTAAATTATTAAAAAAAATCGCTGAGAATCTTTAAACTGAAGGTGAAAGAAAGGAGGGCACCGAAAGTGCCCTCCTTTCTTTATTGCTTTTTTCCTTTATTTTTTTCAGAAGCCAGAACTCCAGCTACCATGTATTCATCAAGCGGAAATTCCTGGATCCAGACTCTGATCGTTTCGAGCGGTGCGTTGATGGATTCATGGACAGCTTTGGTGACTGCTTCCAGGAGAGCCTTTTTCTGTTCTTTAGTTCGGCCTTCGAGTAAATGAATTTCGATCAATGGCATTTTCTCCTCCTTAAATGACGAAGTAGTCTATTAAAAACTTAATCAGATTAATTTTTGATTTAAACTGGTTGCCGTTAAATTCATTCTAATTCCCGGTTATAGTTTGATAAAATACATCAGTCTGAGAAAAGAAGGAGATTTATTTTTCATTGATTTAGTTTTCAGCCAGAACTCAGAATATCCAAAAGTTCGGCCAGAATCATAGCTGTGGCCCCCCAGATTTTATAGCCTTGATAATGATAAAAAGGAACCAGAGCTTCTCTTCCGCGAAGGTTCCAAATTTCCTGCTTCAGATTTCTTGAATCCAGCAGATGGTCCAGGGGAACTTCAATTATTTCTGCCACCTCTTGGGGGCAGGGTTCAAAATTGGGTCGGTTCTCAGTTACCGCGACCACAGGATAGATGCAATAATTACTCGGCTGAACATAAAGGGAAGTAAGCTGGCCGATTATTCTTAAATCATCCGGTCGAATGCCAAGTTCTTCCTGGGCTTCTCTTAACGCTGCTTCTACAATGTTCTCATTCTCATCTTTTTGCCCGCCCGGAAAAGAAATCTGATTCTGATGATGGCTGACCGTGGCCGTTCGCTGGATGAAGACCAGATGAGTTCTTCCATTCTTAGGATAAAACAAAACCAGCACTCCAGCCTTCAAACAGTGGTCTCCGACCTCATCAATGGTCAAAGTAGAAGGTGGTGGCTGCGGGCTCAGCTTGAGCTGAGACTTAAGCCCCGGCTTTTTATCTTTTAAGTGCTTTTTCAGATATCGGCTGAGCTCGCTGATTGATTTGAATCTATTCCTGGTATCTTCTGACATCTTTTTTTACTTTATTCTTCTGAACGGCTGCCGTCAAGATTCCATGACACAGGCTCAAAAAGAAAAAAGGGTTTTCCCTTTATTTTCTTGAAGGCATCTCATCTTTACCCAAAAGAATTCTTGTAGAATCAAAATAAACAGCTCAAAGAAGAAAAGAAGGCTTGGCAGGAATTAAGATCTGGCTTAAGGGTTGATGGGAAAGTATTGTGAACTGAAAGTCCATTACCTGCTGCCTTAGAAATCTTACAAAGATTTTGCTAATTACCTGAAAAAGCCGCCCCAGAGATTTGGGCTGAATAAGGCAGCCAGGCAGATTCTTAACAAGTTTATCTTAGAAGAGGCAAGGTTTTAACCAGCTGTTCCCCGGTACCGATTCTGTAACCTTCCGAGTAAAGGATTACGTCACCGTTCCGACGGCAGGCCACAACCACGGGCAAGTTTGTTGGAGTAATTTTTATGGCCTGACTTATAGCTCTGACTAATTCAGACTGGGCGTCGTAGACCACGGCTGAATTCGAAGGTAGTTTTTTATAAGTTTCAGGGTAGAACCCGGCCGGGACTCTGTCCCTGGCTACTGCCACCACCAGACTTCCGGGCCAGGCGGAAAATTGTTCTTGAAGAGCCTGGATTTCTTCCATTAGATGCTTGGTTGGTTCTTTGTCAGGTTCTATGAGGACCAGGATTAAGCTTTTGTCTTTGGCCAGTGAAGAAAGATTAAGGCTGGCTCCGCTTTTAAAATCAGTGACGATGACTTCAGCTGAGAGTTTTCCCAGGACTTCAGGCTCTTTCAGTTGCTTCCTCAGGGTGAAATGGATATCCTTTCTGGTGTCTTGCGGAACTACAAAAAATTTCAGCCGGCAGAGGACACTTCCGTCTGGCTGTCTGTTGCCACTGACCAGCATATAATAACCTGGGTCAACCCGGAGCTCGCAGGGGAAAGCAGCCAGGGCCGGGTCGTTTTCGTAATCCAGAGTTTTAAAGCAACCATTTTCCAGCCTGGCTAAGGTAAAGTGAGTGTAATAGATTGGTTTGACTATGCCTTCTGCTGGCTCATAAAACAGCCGGAGAGCTGACTTTTCCCTGGAAGCGGTGATGGCTTCTTCTTTCTCAAAAAATATCTCAATCCATTTTCCATCTTTAAAATAGCAGGGACGACCATTGGCTTGATTCATCCTGGCCGGTATTCCTAAGGTCCGGGCGATGGCTACAAATAAGACTTTCATCGAGTAAGTATCAGCCAGACCAAGCTGGAGTACTCCCTTCGGAAAAAGCGGGACGTTATAATAATTGCTGTCATCCAGCTTAATGTTAGCCTTAATCCAGTCGGCAATTCGGGATGGATCCTGTTTGAATATATCTTTCTCGTTTTCAGTGAACTTTTGCTGAATGAAGCCACGCCAGGCTGTGATGAGCTCCCGGCCGATTCTCGGAGAAAGTATAAATCGGATGTAAATTTCATCGTCCAGATCTGCTGGTTTTGGCGGTGCCTGACGCAGGTGGTGGAGAAGAACTTCGGCTGGAGTGTCACGTAGGTCTTTTTCAGTAATGGCTCCGAGCAGGCCGAGTCCGTATTTCACTTCTTCTGGCTTTAAAGCTGATAAGAAAGCCATAATCTCTTTCCAGTTGCCCCGGCTCGTCTGAAGGAATTTCCAGGTCTGCTCAGGGGGCAAACCTTTTTCCATAGCAAAGGCTTCAGCTTTTTCCTGATTGATGAAGGTGGCTATATAAGCTTCACGGATGGCGTCTTCCTGCCGCAAGCGGCGGTTATTCTCTTCCACTTTGGCCGGGTCAGCTGGCTCAACGTTTCTGGCCACAGGTGGCACAATATCAAGGTCTATTTCCTGTTCTGAAAAATCCGGATCTTTGAGAATCAGGTTTAGTTTATCAGTACTACCCACCGAGACCTTAATATATGCATAACGACCATCTTTACTGGCCCAAACGACCAGATCACCCAGACCGGTAATCACCGAAGTTTCACCATTTTCATCAGTGGTCTTAGTGGCAACAGGATAAAACTCAGCATAATTGTAAAGGCAAAAATCAACCTTGGCTCCCGGAACAGGCTTTCCCTCAGCATCTTTAACCACCACTGTCAATTTGGTGGTAGGGGCATAAATGGGAAGCTGGTTGATTTTGGTGTAAAGGTCGGTTTTGAGAAGGACTTCTTCAGGTCCTCTATACTGGCCAAAAACCGTGGTATGGACCATCATTGCTCTTTTAGCCGGTCCGGTAAACCAAGCCATGTTCAACTCAGGTTCAGGCTCACAGGCTCCAAGATAATACCATTGACCATCTACCCAGACCTCCACCCAGGCATGGTTATCATCAGTATGGGCCCAGCGCGGGGTATAGATCTGGCGAGCCGGGATGCTGACAGCCCGTAAAGCAGCCACAGTGAAAGTGGATTCTTCACCGCAACGACCGAAAGCAGTTTTAACTGTGGCCAGCGGGGCTGAGGTGCGTTCGTCAGTAGCTCGGTAGGTAACTTTTTCATGACACCAGTGGTTAACTTCGAGGGCGGCCTGGTACATATTCAGATTTTTGATTCGATCTTTAAGCTCATTGAAAAAGACCTGACGGGCATTGTCCGGGTTTTCGTTGTTAACTCGGTAGGGAAGGACAAAGTGCCTGAAGATATCTTCGGGAATATTCTTACCCCAGCTGAAAAAGCGTCGGGCTTCGAGGGCAGTCCTGACCTGACCCAGAAAATACTGACCGTCGAGATTAGCCAGGTCGCTTAAGGGCATAAAAGCATAAAGAAATTCCAGGGCTTCTTTTTCTTCCAGGGTCAGGGGTTGTTTCATCACCTCAAAAAGTTCCTGGCTGCGGCCTTTAGCCAGTTCCATCCGTTTCAGATACTGCTTGTGGACTAATTCCCGGTAAGCTGGGTCTGTTATAAAATGCTCCTGTCGGCCACAGGATTGAAACAGGAAAGTGATAATGACTGTTAAGATCAGAATTTTTGCCCCTCTCAATATGTCATTTTTTCTGACCATCTAAGTTACCTCATTTAAAATTAATTCTGTCTGATTTTATTATCAGCTTCAAGCAATATCAAGTTGTTATCCAGGTTCTCTACATCTGTGACATTTTTGTCTCTAATTTTTTTTCTTTTTTTTCATCTTATTCCAAATTTTCTCTTTACCCTCAAAATAGTCAAAATAGTCTATTCCGATGTTTCTAAGTTGTCCGGGCTGTAGAGTGAGGCCGAAACTTTGGTGGTGAGGTTATATCAAGAGCTTATTGACGTTAGAAAAAAGTTTTCTCGATTCTGCTGAAATAATCTATAATTTATTTGCTATTAAAATTGGAACAGGAGCCTATCTTTTGGCCGGAGGAAATTATGCTGAAAGAAATCAGTCAGAAAAACCGAATAGATAATAAGAAAAACTGGCAAAATTTTATCATTTCCTTTTTGATTCTGTTGATAATTTTTTCGGGAGCAGTTTCTTGCAAAAAACGAACTGTTTCTGAAAACCAGGAAGCTATGGTCCCGTCGGTAAAACCCGGAGTTGAAGTTTTTCTGGAAAAACATTTGCCTTTGGTAAAAGGAAAAAAAGTTGGCCTCATTACCAATCCATCCGGTGTGGACAGTCGGCTTAGAAGTACTGCCTGGCTGTTTAAGGAAAATCCAGAAATTAATCTGGTAGCCCTTTATGGTCCCGAGCATGGTGTCAGAGGAAATGCCCAGGCGGGCGAGTATGTACCCTTTTATTTTGACGATAAATTCAACCTTCCTGTCTTCAGTCTTTATGGGCAGTCTTTCCGGCCAGACCCGGGGATGCTTAACAACATAGACGAATTCATGCGGACCTTCGATACCCAGCACACCGGGAAGATTCCTGAAAAGGATATGATTAAAGAAATAGATGTCCTGGTTTTTGACATCCAGGATGTGGGCACCCGAGTCTACACTTATGTAGCCACTATGGCTTATGCCATGGAAGTTTGTGCCGAGCTGGGAATAGATTTTATCGTTCTTGACCGGCCGAACCCGATTAATGGAATTACCCTGGAAGGGGCCGTGCTCAAATATCCTGAATATAGTTCGTTCGTTGGCCTTTATCCGATTCCGTTGCGTCATGGAATGACTGTGGGCGAGCTGGCCAGATTATTCAACGATAAATTCTTGAAGAAAAAGGCTAAGCTGACGGTGATCCCGGCTGAAGGCTGGAAGCGGGAAATGTGGTTTGATCAGACCGGGCTGCCCTGGGTCATGCCTTCTCCCAATATGCCGACCCTGGAGACAGCTACAGTCTATCCCGGACAAGTTTATCTTGAAGGAACCAACATCTCTGAAGGAAGGGGGACAACCAGACCGTTTGAGCTTTTCGGAGCTCCTTGGATTGATGGTTATGAACTGACCAGAAAACTCAATCAATTGAAGCTACCTGGTGTTATCTTCCGCGAAGCCTGGTTTACCCCGAGTTTTTCCAAGTATCAGGGCCAGCTCTGCGGCGGCTCCCAGATTCATGTCGTTGACCGCAATTCGTTCCGGCCCTTTCTGACCTCTCTCTGGATAATTAGGACCGTCATGGATATGTATCCAGGGAAATTCAACTTTTATCCTGATTATTTCGATAAGATTATGGGCAATTCTGAAGTTAGACTGGCTCTTCAGAGCGGCCGGCTGCCCTCAGAAATTATCAAAGGGCTGGAGCCAGATCTTCAGCAGTTTGAGCAGATCAGGAAAAATTATCTGCTGTATTGAATTTTAAGCTGGCCTAAGCTCAAGTCTTCGGAAATTATATTTCAGGCTTGTCAAAATAGATTGATTTTAAATAAAATAACAACTCATTTAAAGTTAGATATCCTATAGAAACCGTGAGGGAGGATTAGGCTTATGGAAGAAAAAAAATACTATGCCCTGAGCAACCCAATCTCAGTGCTTCTGAATAAGGAACCTGAAGATTTTAGAAGAAAAGATTTATTAAAATTAATCGAATTAAAACAACTGGAAAAAATAACCTTTCATTACATCGCTCTCGACGGTAAGCTCAAAGAACTGAAAATTCCGGTGGCCAACGCCGGCCAGGCTGAAACCATCCTGGCTGAAGGTGAGAGGGTAGATGGGTCGTCGCTGTATAAAGGCCTGGTGGATATGGGTCTTTCTGACCTCTATGTCGTGCCAGTTTACCGGACAGCTTTTCTCAATCCTTTTGACGACAAGAGCCTGGATTTTATCTGCCGTTACCTGGATAAAAACGGACAGCCGGTCCACTTTGCTTTGGATAACATTCTGGCCAGAGCTCATCAACTGTTCAAACAGCATTCAGGACTGGAATTGAGGGCTCTGGGCGAGCTGGAGTTTTTCCTGCTCAGTGAGAACAATCAGAAGATTTATCCGGCTCAGAAACAGTGTGGTTATCATTCATCATCTCCTTTTCTCAAAAGCGGCCAGGTGCTGGATGAGATGGTTCACTACATCACCCAGATCACCGGGGCGGTTAAATACGCTCACAGTGAAGTCGGTTATGTGGAAAGTGTTCATAGTGACCTCGAAGAAATCAGCGGGAAACGAGCCGAGCAGCTGGAAATTGAATTTCTTCCCCGACCGGTTGAACAGATGGCTGACTATTTGGTCCTGGCTCGCTGGCTGATACGCAATGTAGCTTATAAACATGGAATGATCGCCACCTTCACCCCAAAAATTGAAGAAGGGGTGGCTGGTAATGGCCTTCATATTCATCTGGAGCTGGTGAAAAATGGTCAGAATGTCATGACCGGGGCTGATGGCCGGTTGAGCGAAGAAGCTTTGAGGCTGATCGGCGGTCTCTGTGAATATGCCGATTCTCTGACCGCTTTCGGCAACACGGTTTCTTCGGCCTATTTAAGACTGGTTCCCAATTTAGAAGCACCTACCAGAATCTGCTGGAGTGATCTCAATCGCAGCGCCATGATTCGGGTTCCTCTCGGCTGGACCAACATCAGAAACCTGGCCAGGCTGGTCAATCCCGGAGAAGAAGATGAGCTGATAAGACAGGAAGGGCGACAGACGGTTGAACTTCGTTCTCCAGATGGTAGCGCTCTTATTCATCTGCTTTTAGCCGGGATTACCATGGCCGCTGATTGGGCTTTCAGAAAGGACCTGTCGATTTTTCAGGGCCGACAGCCTCTGGAGCTGGCTCAGAAACTCTATGTTCAGGGCAATATCTTCAAAGATAAAACTCTTCTGGAAACTTTGCCCAGGCTTCCGGGAAGCTGCGTGGAATCAGCCAGAATTCTTAGAGAGAAAAGAGAACTATATGAGCGTGATGGCGTCTTTCCTCCCAGTATTATTGATTATGTGGCAAAAATGCTGGAAGAGGAAAATGATGAATTCATGAATAAAAAATTGGCTGACCTGCCAGCTGATGACCGACTCCATGAGACCAGAAGAATCATGCACAAAGACCTCCACAAGCATTAAAAAGCATTAAACCGGAATTTAAACCGAGCCGGTTAGCACCAGGAGGAATCAATCTATATGCTTTTAAAGCTAATTGGCGCCAGAACTAATCGAGATAATCACTTGGAGATTTAGTTCTGATTTTAAAAAACCTATTCAGGTCGTTTCAAACCGACGGCTGGAAAAGAGGAACTCGATTAAAGATTGCCACTTTGAAAGAATAGCGATAATAAATATTAAGCCGATTGGGTTCAAGTATTTCGACCAAAAAACTTCTTGAGTGATATAACTTCTGTTTCTTTTATTTTCTGTTTTGAAACATCCTAAGGTTGACGAATCGTCGGTGGTCAATGAATTCAGCGGAAAGAGTCTGCCAGAGGGAGTTGAAACGCTGCTGGAGTTCTTGATAGAAAGCTGCCAGGTTTTTGTCAGGAACAGCGGCCAGAGTATCCTTTTTTATCAGTTCTCTGACCAACTCAGCCAGATTAATTTTTTCGCCTTTTTCCTGCTTATAACACCAGATAGCCTGAAGGGCTGCTCCATAAGCTGCTGATTCTGGTTCCTGGAGAGTAACCACAGGTATTTGGAAAATATCGGCCACCACCTGCAGCCAGGTCTGGCTTCTGGCTCCACCGCCGGTTGCTCTAATTTCTTCAGGCTTAAGTCCGAGAGATTTCATCCTGGCCAGGCCATAGCCGAGATTGAGAATCGTACCTTCAATTATGGCCCGGGCCAAATTGGGCTGGTTAAAATTCTGGCGATTCAGGCCAAAAAACACAGCCGAAGCCTGGGGCAAGACTGGAACTCTTTCTCCGTCCACAAAAGGTAAAAAGATCAGTCCGGCTGCCCCTGGTTCAGCCGCTTTGACCAGATTTTCCAAACCTTCGTTATCGAGGTCAAAAAGCTCTTTGAACAACTCAGTGGTATTGGTGACATTCATGGTGCAGAGCAGAGGAAGCCAGCCCCCGGTACTGTCGCAGAAAGCCGCGATTTCACCATCAGGATCGATAAAAGGTTGTCCAGAATAGGAAAAAATAGTTCCAGAAGTTCCTAAGCTTAGAGTGCAGAGGCCTTCTGAAACGTTTCCAGTGCCGATAGCAGCCATCATATTGTCACCGCCACCACCTGAAACCAGGACTTTTTTAAAGCCAAATTTTTCTGCCACTTCCTTTTTAACATAGCCGACAGGTTCCTTAGGGTGAGAAAGCGGAGGTAATTTTTTCTTCAGGTCAGGGTCTATGACCGTAAGAGCTTCCTGGTGCCAGCAGAGGTTTCTGATGTCCATCAGACCGGTGCCAGAAGCATCTCCGTATTCCATATGAGGCTGACCGGTCAGGTAAAAATTAAGATAGTTGTGGGGCAAAAGAATCAGATGAAGTTGTCGGTAATTTTGTGGCTCATGCTTTTTCAACCAGAGAATTTTGGAGGCAGTATAGCCCACAGCCAGGCTGATTCCCAGTTTATCGATAAAAGCTTTTTTCCCGCCCAAAGCCTGGATGATTTCTTCTGTTTCTTCAACTGTTGAGGTGTCATTCCAGAGCTTGGCCGGTCTGATTGGCCGGAAATTTTCATCCAAGGGAACAAACCCGTGCTGCTGACCAGAAATACCTAAGCAGACTATTTCAGAAAGTTTGATTCCAGCTGATTTCAAAGCTTCCGTAACGGCTTCTTCCATGGCTTTAATCCAGGTCTCCGGGTGCTGTTCGGATTCACCGGGTTTAAGACCGGTCACCATTTGATGACGGCCATAGCCCCGGCCAAGAACCTGGCCTGATTCCAGCTCAACTACTAAAGCTTTGGTTCCCTGAGTGCCGGAGTCAATTCCCAAAGAGTACATGTAGTCCTCCTGTAAAATCAGTCAGCCTGGCTCTTAGCTCCAGCCCAGATTTTTCCCATGATTTTAATTAGAACAAAGGTGCTGACCGCGAAAAGAACACTCCAGAAAATTCCCAGAGGAATTCTTCCGTAAATATAAGCTCCAGCTCCGAAAAGTGCTGAATAGACAAACAGGCAGCCAGTAACCCAGCCAACAAAAGACAGAGTCAGGCTGTCGGCAGATGGCTCCAGTCCGGCTTCTTGTCTGATTTTTTTCCAGCCAGGTCCGGCTGGCTTTACCAGCTTGTAGAAAGATATCAATTTCTCTTTATCCACCGGTTTGGTCAGATAGGTGACTATCAGCCAGACTACAGTGGTAAAGGCGATGGTCACCACGAGCGAAATATGCTGGGGAACAGGATGACCGGTTTTGCCGCGAATAAAGAAGTAAACAGCCACACTGAACGAACTGGCCATGGCTGCTATTTCTGTCCAGGCATTGATGCGCCACCAGAACCAACGCAGTAAATAAATCAATCCTGTTCCGGCGCCTATGGACAGCATCAGGTCAAAACTGGCTTTGGCTGATTCTAAAACAAAGGTTAGTAGACTGGCCAAAATCATCAGGATGACAGTCATAACTCTTCCCGCGGCCACATAATGCTTTTCATCAGCGCCAGGATGAATAAAACGACGGTAAAAATCATGGACCACATAAGAGCTTCCCCAATTAAGATGGGTGACCAGAGTGGACACATAAGCGGCCAACAGCCCGGCAACCATTATACCCAGAAAACCATGTGGCAGAAACTTGAGCATGGCCGGATAGGCCATATCATTGCCAATGAGCCTTGGGTCAACGTTGGGAAAAGCTTTCTGGATGTCAGAAAGGTTAGGGTAAATTATAAAAGAGCACAGGGCTACCAGAATCCAGGGCCAGGGCCTGAGAGCATAATGGGCGGCGTTGAAAAACAGCGTTCCATAGAGAGCATCTTTTTCACTTTTAGCTGCCAGCATTCTCTGAGCGATGTAGCTACCACCACCCGGTTCAGCTCCCGGATACCAGACTGACCACCACTGGATAGCGACCGGGATGATAAAAATTGACAGGGCCACCGTCCAATTGCCAAAATCAGGTAACAGGCCGATGGTTTTGGGGTCAAGTTTTTGAAAAAGTCCAGACAAACCACCAATTTCAGGTTGCTTAAGAGCAAAAATAGCGGCTGAAAATGCGCCGGTCATAGCAATGCCGAATTGAATTAAATCTACCACCAGCACTCCCCAGAGACCGGCGGTAGCGGCAAAAATGATATTGATAATGCTGCAGATAATCAGAGTCCTGGTCATCGGCCAGCCTAAGAGGACATTGGCAATTTTAGCGGCTGCCAGGTTGACTGAAGCCATAATGACGCAGTTAAAAAACAACCCGAGATAGATGGCTCGGAAACCGCGGACAAAAGAAGCTGGTTTGCCAGAATAACGCAGTTCATAGAATTCCAGGTCGGTCAGTACCTGAGACCTTCTCCACAGGCGAGCATAAAAAAAGACGGTCATCATTCCGGTTAGTAAAAAAGCCCACCAGACCCAGTTGCCAGCCACACCGTTGTTCCTGACGATGTTGGTCACCAGATTGGGGGTGTCGGTGCTGAAGGTGGTGGCCACCATGGAGACACCAATCAGCCACCAGGGTGCAGCCCGGCCAGAAGTGAAAAACTCGGCCGTATTTTTTCCAGCCCGGCGGCTGAGAATCAGAGGTGGTAAAAAGCAGATGCTGATAGAAGCAATGACTATTATCCAGTCGAGTAAGGTTAGATGCATTTTTCAATCCTTCTCTTTAAACTTTTTCAGTTGAATTCTTATATCACAGGCTGGAAAATCAAGTCAAAAAATAGATAGAAAGAATTTGCTCGCCGGCTCAGAATTTCTGCCATTCGGGTTTGTGCTCATAAACCCACTGATAATAGTCAACATGCTTGAGCTCGGAAGCGGCATCGCGGTCCAGGAGAATTATGGCTCTGGGATGAAGCTGAAGAGCCGAAGCGGGGACCATCGAAGTTACCGGCCCTTCCACGGCCATGGCGATGGCTTTAGCTTTTTTCTTGCCAAAAGCCATCAGCAGACAGATACGAGCCTCGAGAATGGTACCGATGCCCATAGTAATGGCATGATAAGGGACGTTTTCTTCGCCGCCGAAAAAGACAGCATTATCTTTCCTTGTCTGGTCGGTCAGAGTCTTGATTCTGGTTCTGGAAGCAAGCGACGAGGAAGGCTCGTTGAAGCCAATATGTCCATCCGTGCCCACTCCCAGAATCTGAACATCTATTCCACCGGCCGCTTTTATTTCTTGTTCATACTTTTCACAATAGGCTGGGATATCTTGAGCCAGACCGTCGGGAATATGAACATTCTCAGGCTTAATGTTGATCTGACTGAACAGATTTTTCCACATGTATTGATGAAAGGAAGCCGGATGGTCTGGAGAAAGGCCGACGTATTCATCCAGATTAAAGGCTATCACCCGGCTGAAATCCAGACCTTCCTCTTTGTGCATTTTGATTAGAATTTTATAGAGAAGCAGGGGAGTGTTGCCGGTAGCAAAACCAATTACCGGCTGCGGTTTTTCCTGGATGATTTTTTTTATGAGTCGGGCAGCTAGCCAACTGGCTTTTTCACTATCAGGCTGGATGATGATTTCCATGTTTAACCCTCTTGTTCTTTTATTTTTTATTTTTTTTTATTTTTCAAAACTTTTTCAATCTATTTTTTAATCTCAGGAAGGGTGGCGGCAGCCACAGCCTGGCCAACCCGGCGGCTCTTTTCGTCCGATAGATGGATTTTGATTTTTTGGCTCAACTCAGGAAATTCCTTAGCGATAACTTTTTCTGCTTCCTGTTTGATCAGCTCACCACCCTGACCCGAAGTTACCCGGCCAAGTATCATCAAATTGCGGTAATCGTAGAAGATTGAATAGAGGTGAGCAGTATAGCCAAGATACACGCCAATGTCTTTAAAAATTTGAATGGCCTGGTCATCGCCTTTTTCAGCCAGAGCCTGAATTTCTTTAAGCCTCTCAGGAAGCCTTTTTTCTTCGGAAAATTGAAACCCGGCCGAAAGAGCGAGCTTGTTCACAGCTTGCTGGGAAAAATACATGGCTCCAACACCCCGGTCTCCCGACCATTCATCAACTGCAGCTTCCGGATTGAGGTCAACCGGAGCGAAAGCCAGTTCATCCAGCCAGCCGGGTAAATGTCCAGAAGGATTGAGATAGCCTCCAGCTTCGCTCGAACCCATGGCTATTCCCAGCACTGCGGTTTGGTTAAGACTGAGGTAACCGGCTAAAGCGGTGACTTCGCCGTCGTTTATTACTTCAAAAGGCACTCCCCATTCTTTCTGCATTTCCAAGAAAAGATTTTTTACCTTCTTCTCAAAAACCTCTCTTGGAACGGCCCGGAAAAGAGAGGCAATCCTGACCTGGTTATTAATGTAAATTCCGGCTGCACTCCCACCAATGGCTTCAACTTTTGGCAAGAAAGAAGCGGCTTTCTTCAGACCGGCTTGGATATGCTCATAATGATAGTTAGGGTCAGATTGTTCCTGGGGATTCCAGGGAATTTCTTCGCTGAAGACCACTTCACCATCTTTTAAGGCGGCCACCTTAAAATCGCTGGCTCCCAGATCGAAACCCAGCCGGCAGCCGTCAAAATGGCCGCCGAGAATCAACTGGCTTTCCTTTTCTTCAGGAAATTCATCTGCTTTTACCAGCACCACCTCAAACGGCTTTTCATAAACTGTGCTCATCAGGTTGACGTCAAATTTTCTTTCACCATGAGGAGAATATTGATTCTTAAGATGCTGATAAATAACTTCCGGCCCCTGAAAATAGATTTTCCAGCCACCTTTTTGCCATAGTAAAAATTTGACCAGCCGCTCAACATAGGTCAAGGTCAAGGGGAGAGTGAAATCAGTCAGCGGCAGAATTTTTGTTTTCCAGGTGGAAATTAGGTGGTTTTCTCGTTCGATGCCAATTCTTATTTCATTGCTTTCCGGCTGAGCTTTTTCCTGATACCAGGAAAAGAAAAGCCCCAGTGGCAGGAAATTTGGATCAAAGGAGGGCTGGAAATTCGGTCTTATTTCTCCTGCTAATTGTTCGACTATTTCTTTTTTCATTCTGGCCACCTCCCGGGTTAAAATTATAGCAGTAATCAACCGGGCTGACGATAGGTTTTTCTGAAGAAAGGCAAATTGATAATCAAATTGATAAATTAGTCAGGGCTGAATTATCGTAGCCTCCAGAAAAAGTATTGAACAGTTTTCTTCAGGCAAAATTTAACAGCCAAATTAAATCGGAACCGCTCAAATAGTCGTTATCCTGGTCTTTTTAAGATTGACAACCGACCGCTTCTAAAATAGCATTAGCTTGGTTAGATTATCTCAAGATTATTCAATAAACAGGCAGGACGATTGAAAATGAGAAAGGTCAGCATAAATCAATTTCAATTATTGTTGATTATGGCCATTATTTTTGGCTTCTTATTATCAGTCCCTGAAGCTTTGAGTCCAGAAAAGAAACCATTGAGGCCGCTAAGAGCCGGAGAAGAGTCCAGAGGTTCTTGGTGGATGAAGCAGACGGCTATTTCCTCTGATGGCCAGATGGCCAGCCTGAAATCAAAGAGATGGTGGAAAAAAGCTTCAGAACTCAAACCGGGTGAAAGTCTCGTGGTCGAGGAAAAAGGAGAAGCTAAGGATAGAATGGTGATAAAAGTTGAAAGCTATGAGCGGGAAGACGGAGAAGAAGTCCAGGTGCTGGTCTGGGTGATCGATGACGACGGAGATGAAAGCTTGAAATCAGGCGGCGATTTTCATGATGATTGCTACGTCTATGACCTGAACCGGGACGGATTGGTTGATGTTCTGGTTGATTATGCGGATGAAAATGATGATGGTCAGGCGGATTATATGGAAATCCGACTTTTTGAGAGAGGCCAGCTGGTCAGAGCCTGGTTCGGCTATGATTTCGAAAATATTGGAGAGATTTTCAAGTTCAGGAATCCTTTAGATTTGATTTCAGAGAAATTCAGTCAAAATCTTTCTGGTAATAAATTCTATTTCAAAAATGTTCTCAACCCTCTTTCAGGCACCTGGGCCCCGGCTGATATCTGCCCTGTAGCCAGCTTTGATCTAAATCAGGACGGGTTGAGTGACCTGGTGGTTAGATTTAATCTTCAGCCAACTTCATCATTTACTAAGGCAACTACAAGTTTTGAACCGATTAATTTCTGGTCGAAAGAATTACAATCGGTGGTAATCCACAGTCTGGAAATCAGTTATGATGTTGATAGAGGAAACAGCCTGGAAAATCCGTTTCACTATGATCTGGGTTTGATTCTTGAAGGTTGCCAGGCTTATGACTTCAGCAATTTCAAGACCTATTCACCAAAGAGAAGGCCACCCCAAGAAGTCTATGTCATTCCTTATGAAAAAACCCGGGAAATTCTGAACGGTTATCAGGCTGACACTGCAGGTTTTTCCTGGAAGGAATTCTCCGACTTATCCATTGCCGATAACTCTAACCAGGGGGAAACGGAAGGACAGGGTATAGGCTGGGTCTGGGAACGGAGACCGCTCACCACCTCTTCTTTGTACATCCAGAAATGGAACATCAGGCGGGAAGTAGCTGAAGGTCTAATAGCGCCACCTGAGTTTTATTACAGCGATTTGGACCAGAGAATTCATCTTTATGGAGCTACGGAAGGCTGGATTCAGGTTGGCAATTTTGCTGGCTTGCCTCGGCTTGGAGAGATTCGTTATTTTGACACTGATGGCAACGGTTTTTTTGACCGGCGGGAAATTTATCTGACCAACAGTTCCAGACCGGTTCTGGTGATGGCCGCTAAGGAGGAAAAAGCTAAAAAGATTCCTTTTGATTTAAAGCAGGTTTCGGAGTTTTATCTGAACGACATCTTACCTGAAGCCCTGGCTCGTAATGAGAAGCTTCTCCAGGCCATGAAGGATGTTTATGTATTTGAGCTGCCGGCTGGACTCAAAGAAGCTATGGATAAAGCTTCTTTCAGCGAAAGGCGCTACCTCCTGGACATTTATTGCCTTCTTTACTTCATCAATCTCAGGGACCACTTTTTGACTTTAGCCAATCAGAGGCTTTTTCAGGAGACGATAAAAGACACCAGCGGAAAATTTTATGGTGACCTATATCCTGGCCTTTTTAAGAATCCTCGAGAGGTGGCTTCTGCCCTCAAATCAGACCAGGCCTGGAAGCTGGTTCGTCTGCTGACTGACATAGAGCTGGCTTTCAGCCAGGCTGAGGTTGAAAAGACCATAAGCCTTCTGAAAAGGATTAAAGATTTAAAACTCTAAAAGATGAACTTCGCTCAAGAAAATATTGAGTCTTAACTCTGTTTTTTCAAAACTTCAGCGATTTCTTCAACCAGTTCTTTTGAGCCCAAGTACAGGGCTGTTCTCTGATGCTGGTGGCTCGGTTTGATGGAGAGGATCGGTTGACCTTTTTCATCCACAGCTGAGCCACCGGCTTCCTGGCACATGAAACTGACTACTGCTGCTTCATACATCAGCCTGAGTTTTCCGTTGGGATAATTTTTCTTGGGGTCAGGATGGTTAACTATGGCTGGATAAAGGAATAGCCCACCATTGGTCAGGATTCGGTGAAAATCTCCCGCCAGAGCCCCAAGATAGCGGAACTGATACTTTTTTTCATTTCTTTCAATCCAGTCCCTGACTCCGCTGGAGAAATATTCACGATGAGCTGAGTTAAAGGAAAGCTCCCAGCTTTTTCTGTCAGCTGGCAGCTCAAGTCTGGTTGGCTTGACATAGTTCATAGTTTCGTCTATGTGAAATCGCCAGCAACCGGCCTCTTTCAGGGCGATGGTAAAAGTTCCAGTGGGAATGACGAACATGCCGGCCGCGATGTATTCATTCCCGGCTCTCAGATGTCCATCTTCCGGACCTTCTAAATTTCTTTTGGCAATTCCAAAGAGAAAACCAACTGGCAAGTTATGAGGAATGTTAGATGAACCGTCCATCGGGTCAAAATAGACAAAATAACGACCCGATGGGTTCATCGACACCAGGTCTTCTTCTTCTTCACTGACCGCATAAATCACCCGGCCCGAGCGGGACAAGTAATACTTGACCACTTCATTGGCGATCTGGTCCAGCTTCATGGCATTTTCACCCTGGACGTTGACACAGCCAGCCAGTCCGAGGTTGCCTCTCAGGGCTCCGGTCAGATAATAATGCTGAATTCTTTTAGCGGCGTTGAGGATTGAATTCATCAGAATCAAGAAATGATAAGTTCGACCATGTCTTTCCTGATGTTCCAGCAGGAAATCCATAAAGGTCAGTTCGAAGCTGAGCATTATGGCCTCCTTGTTGCCTTAGAAAATGAAGCTTTCTTAACTATCACAATTAGGTAAAAAGTTCAAGGAGAAATCTGGCGGAACTTTTTCTGAGACTGTTTCAGCTGGAATGTATCGGTTTGAATCCTTTACCCAGGACTTCATAAGTATCGTTGATGATAACAAAGGCCTGTGGATCAGCTTTTTTGATGAAAGCTTTGAGTTCGGCCAGCTGTTTGCGGTTTATGACAGTGATGATGATTTCTCCTTCCCGATTAAGATACAGGGAACGAGATTTCAAAGCGCTGCCACTCCGATCAAGCTTGTTGAGAATAAAATCGGCAATCTCATTGGTTTTGGCAGAAGTAATAATGACCAGTTTGGAAAAGCTCCAGCCTTCGAGAACCAGGTCGATAACTTTCGATGAAATAAAAAGAACGATATACCCGTAAAGAGGGGCTTCCAGGTTTTTAAAGACAACTCCGGAAGCAGAAATGATGACAAAATCGGTCAGCATGATTCCGATTCCGACAGAAACGCCGGTGTATTTATTCAGAATCATACCGATAACGTCAGAACCTCCGGTGGAAGCTTCACCTCTAAAGACCAGACCCAAACCCAGGCCCAGGAGCAGACCACCGTAGATTGAAGCCAGAATCGGGTTTTCCGTCCCCTTAGGGAGTTTGATTATCTCATTAAAAAAGTCTATCATCAATGAAGAAAGGGTCATTCCAATCAGAGTGGTAAGGACATATTTTTTTCCCAGGAATTTATAACTCAAAAGAAAAATCGGAATATTCAGGAGGATTATGACTAAACCCACTGGCAGATGAAACAGGTAGTTGATGATGATGGAAATACCGGAGACTCCACCTGGAACCAGGTGATAGGGGATGAGGAATAAGGCATAACCCATTCCCATCACCGTTGAACCGGCCAGAACCAGAATCAGATTCCGGATAACCCTTTTTAGAGTTGTTCTATCCAAAGAAAGGTTGGTTTTCATGGTTTTTTTGCCCTTCAGGAAAAATTAAAAATTTCTGATTTTCTAACATAATCTTGGTGAGATGTCAATTATCAGGGCCAGGTGTGGTTGGGTTTTTGAGCTGGATTAAAAGTGGTTGATTTTTAATTGGAATTTGATAAAATTCTAACAGACTCTGTTTGGCTGGCTGGGCAGAGTCTAAGGAAACCCTCCTTCAATCATCCCCCTAATTTTTAGATTTTCCCCCAAACCCCTAACAGCCAGCGCGCTGTTTACAAATTTGCGTTGTTTACAAAGTCGCGAATTTAAGTTATTTATTAACTTCAGCTCGATTCCCGGAAAAGGTTATGGCTGAAAAAAACAGCAGTAATAACTTTACCAAGCTCTGGACCAGGGATTTTGTCCTGGGAGTATCAGCTTATTTTTTCTTGTTTCTGTCGGTAAGCCTTTTTTTTCTTTTGCCCTTATTCCTGAAACAATTTGGTCCGCGAGACAGCCAGGTCGGACTGATCATGGGTATACACAGCATTACGGCCATACTGATCCGGCCGTTCTTTGGAAGGTTGATCGACCGGCAAGGCGGAAAGAGGATTTCACTTATCGGCATAGCCATTTTGATTCTATCTGTTCCTCTTTTTCATCTGGTCAAAGATTCGGGAGCCTTTCCGGTTTTCCTCAGAGCTCTGACCGGAATTGGCTGGGGAATTAGTATGACTGCTACTATTACTATGTGCACTGACCTGGCCCCGGTTCAGAGTATGGCCAGGTCCATAGGCATTGTGGGAGTAGCCGGTCTCATAGCTAATGCTGTCGGGCCTTCACTTGGTGAAGAAATCATCCGCAGGTTTAGTTTTTCCGGATTGTTCAACTTCAGCTTAGCTTTTCTGATGCTTTCTCTAACTCTGGTTATGATGACCCGGGAGTTACCGAAAGAAGACCGGGGAGGAAAATCTTCGGCTGAGGCCGCGATCAGAATCTGGAAGAGCACTTCCTGGTTGCTTCTCATCGTCATCGGTTCAATGCCCATCATCCATGGTTCGGTTCGGGGAGCTATAATTTATTTCATGCCCTTGTTGGTAAAAGTTCTGAACCTTGGCCGGGTGGGGCCATTCTTCATCATCTTTTCGGCAGCCGCTATCCTCTCGAGGTTTAAGTTAGGAGGACTTTCTGATTGTTATGGCCGAAAAAAAGTGGTTTTTATCTCAGCTCTGATCATCAGCTTCAACCTCCTGTTGATTTCCAGGATAGAAAGCTTCGATCTGCTTCTGGTAACAGGATTTATCGGAGGGCTGGGCCAGGGATTGATTTTTCCGGCCCTCAGCACTTACCTGGTTGATTTTATGGGACGGGAGAACAAGGGCTTAGCCATAAGCCTTTATAATTCTCTTTTTGATGTCGGCATGGGACTCGGGTCGATGTTTTACGGCTGGGTTTCTGAACTGGTTGGAATAAAGCAAATGTATCTGGTAGCTGGGATTTTGCTGTTTGTGGCCAACCTGATCTTCAGCCTTAAAGCTCCCGAAACCGGAAAGCTGATAGCAGAAAATTGTCAGGGAGGGTAAGATGGAGAATTTTTTGGAACTAATCAGCAAAAGAAGGACCATTCGCCAGTTCAGGGCGCAGACTATTCCTGAAAATATCCTGGTAAAACTGGTTGATCTGGGGCGGCTGGCTCCTTCTGCGGCTAACCTTCAGCCCTTAGAGTTTCTGGTCGTTTCCGACCCTGAAACCAGAAAAGAAGTTTTTCCCTGCCTTCGCTGGGCCGCTTACATCAATCCGGCCGGTGATCCCAAACCGGGTCAAGAACCAACTGCTTACATCATCATTCTGGTCAACACTGAAATCAGGGAAAAAGGCTATGAATATGATGTCGGGGCAGCGGCCGAGAATATCATCCTGGGAGCTCTGACCCAAGGCATAGCCAGCTGCTGGTTGATTTCAGTAAATCGTGACCGACTGAGGGAAATTTTATCTATTCCGGAAAAATACCGCATAGACTCAGTTATTGCCCTTGGTTATCCTGCAGAAAATCCGGTGGTCGAAGATTTCAGCGGTTCAGTCAAGTACTGGAAAGATGAGGCAGGTGTTCTTCACGTGCCCAAGAGAAAACTCGAAGATGTGATCCACTTCAATCGTTTTGGCCAGAAGCAAAGGAAATAGACCCGTTTTTTATATTCCGGCCACGGTCATTTCAGCCACCTTGATCGTTGGGCCGCAGATAGGGCTTTCAAACTCTAAATCGCTACCAACCATTTCTACGTTTTTTAGCAGTTCACCCAGATTTCCGGCGATGGTGATTTCAGAGACCGGATGGGCAATTTCTCCGTCTTCAATCCATAAGCCGAAGGCTCCTCGAGAGATATCACCGGTTACTGGATTCAAGCCATGTCCAATGGTCTTGGTCAGCCATAGGCCTTTTTTAGTCGATTTGATGATTTCTTCGGGTTTGAGCGTTCCGGGTTCCAGATAAAAATTGTTGGGCACAACACTGTTGCCATCACCATTTCCGGTTGAAACCAGGTTTAATTTACGGGCAGCATAGGTGTTGCAGAGATAATTTTTCAACACGCCTTTTTCGATGACCACTGTTCTTTGAGTGGGTACCCCTTCTGAATCAAATGGCCTTGAGCCCAGTCTGGCTGGCAGCAGCCCGTCGTCAACCACAGAAATTAGGTCGTTGCCAATTTTTTCGCCCAGTCGGTCAGCCAGAAAGGTTGTTTTCTGATAAACAGCCATTCCTGAGACACAGGAAAAAAGAAAAGCCAGCAGCCAAGAAGTCATGGTCGGTTCAAAGATGACCGGAACATTCTGGGTTTTGATTTTCCGCGGATTTAAATGACGGACTGTCCTTTCCACGGCTTTTCTGGCAACTTCTTCCGGGCTGGCCAGGTCTTTAAGATGCCTTTTTGAGGAAAACCAGTAATCTTCAACCAGGTTATCACCCTGTCCCGCTTGAAGCCCGAGGCTCAGGCTGCAGTAAGTTTGGAGGTATTCCCCGGTAAAGCCGTTGGAATTGGCCAGAACTGTTCTGAGCTCATTGGTAAGGAAGCTGGCGCCGAAAGAATTAGTTATTCTTTTATCCTGCAGAGCGATTTTTTCAGTGGTCAGGGCTAACTTGATTTTTTCCTGCGGTTTCATTCTGGAAACTTCCGGATCATAAAGTTTCAAAGAATTATAATCGACTTTAAATAGGGCCGGAGCTGGCAGTCCAGCATATTCATCAGGTTGAGTCAGCAGGGCTCGTCTTATGGCGTTTTTGATCAGAGTCTGAAGGGTTGAAATGGATAGATCAGAAGAGCTGGCTGAGGCGGCTCTTTTATCCTTAAAAACTCTGATGGCACAGAATTTCGAACCGGCTTCTACCAGGTTTTCAATCCTGCCCAATCGGACATCAACGTTGAATTCCACACCATCATACAGAGTGACTTCGATTTCATCAGCGCCCTGTTTTTTTCCGTATTGAACCAGCCTTTCGGCTAACTGTCTCAAGTTGTTGTTGCTGGTTTCGGATTTCATCTGACTCCTCCGATGGTCATCCTGGAAATCTTCATTGTCGGACAGCCGTCTGAAACTGGGACGTCCTGTCCCTCTTTGCTGCAGGTTCCGGTTTGCAGGCCGAATTCTAAATCCGAACCGACCATTTCCACTTTTTGCAAAATATCAAGATTGGTTCCGATGAGTGTAGCCTGTTTTACCGGCCTGGTTATCTGGCCATCTTCTATCATAAAGCCCAGGGTGACCGAGAAGGTAAATTTGCCGGAGTCTTCGACCTGACCGCCAGAAAGACGGCTAACATAAAAGCCTTTCCTGACCGAACGAATTATTTCTTCGGCCGAATATTCACCGCGGTCAATGTAGGTATTGCTCATTCTGGGAATAGGCCAGTTGGTGAAATCCTGACGCCGGCCATGGCCGTTGACGGGTTTTTTCATCAGTCTGGCTGAGAGACGGTCCTGAAGGAAACCTTTAACTTTACCTTTTTCTATTAACAACGTTTTTTCTGGCAGCGTGCCTTCATCATCCACATTGTAAGAACCGCGAAATCCTGGAATGGTTGGGTCATCGTAAATGGTAATCTGTTCTGAGCCGACCTGCTTTTCCAGTTTGTTCCAGAAGATTGAAGTCTTTTTCCTGATAAAATCAGCTTCCAACAGATGTCCGACCGCTTCATGAACCAGGACGCCGCTGTGTCCGGGAGCCAGAATAACCGGATACTCGCCAGCTGGTGGCTCAACTGCTTCCAGCAGCAGATAGGCTTCCTTGGCTGCTTCCCGGCCGATTTCTTCTGGAGTCAACTGACTGGAAAAGAATTCCAGACCGACCCGTCCGCCACCACCATAAAAGCCGGATTCCCGGCGGCCATTCTTTTCGGCTATGGCCTGAACTACCAGTTTGACCATCGGCCGGGTATCTTTGATGGATAGCCCTTCGGAATTGACAATCCAGACCTGTTGGGTGGACTCACCATAAGCCACCTGGACTTTTTTAATCGCTGGGTCGAACTTGAGTGCCGAATGATAGGCCTTTTGGACTAGCTCAAGTTTTTTCTGGAGCTCTGAAGAGGTGGCCAGTGATTTGACCACAGCTACTTCTTTTTTGGGCTTTATCTGTCTTAATTGAAGCTGAGAAATCTCTGCCCTTGTCGAGCTGGCAATGGAGGCAGCGGCCTCGGCTGCAATTTTTATTTTTTCTTCAGAGAGGTCGTTGGTGTAGGCATAACCGGTCCGGTCTTTTTTGATCACTCTGATACCAAGTCCCCGAGTTAGACTCTCAGAAGTCTCCTTGATGATATCTTCTTCCATCAAAATCGAGCGGGAAATTCTGTACTCAAGAAAAATGTCAGCAAAGTCACCGCCCCGAGAGAGAGCCAGTTCCAGCGCCTTCTTCAGGTCTGAAGTTCTGAGCTGGAAATGGTTGTCACAGGGAAAAACCGTTTTTGTTTTTTCTACCATTTTTCTTATCCTGTGCCCGGTGGGATAAAAATTAGGATGAATTTTGACACAAAATTTATTGATTAGCAATAGGTTAACTTATTTTTTGTCGGTTTTGTTGATGGCTTTAAAGTTGACGCGCTTGAGGCAAACCCTTATAATCATTTCTCATGAACTGGGAAAGAGTTGACCATCTGATTAATTTAGCCTTAGAAGAAGACCTGCCGGCCGGTGATATTACTACCGAAGCTATCGTTCCGCCTGATTTATCAGCCAACGCTGTTTTTTTGGCTAAAGAAGATGGGGTACTGGCTGGAATAGAGGTGGCGGCTAAGGTTTTCCAAAAAGTTGACTCCGCTATCAGTTTTAAGAAAATTAAAGACGATGGCCAGGAATTTAAAAAAGGTGAAATTCTGGCTGAAGTCAAAGGAAGAGCAGCTTCCCTGCTTAAAGCCGAAAGAACGGCTCTCAATTTCCTGCAGCGTCTTTCCGGAATTGCCACTCTGACCAGAGCCTTTGTTCAGGAAGTAAGCGGTACGAAAGTCGTGATTCTGGATACCCGAAAAACCACTCCAGGCTGGCGACATCTTGAAAAATATGCGGTCAGAATGGGTGGCGGTCAGAATCACCGACAGAATCTTTCTGAGATGATGCTGATTAAAGATAACCATATCCGGATTGCTGGCGGGATAATTCCGGCTCTGAAAAGAGCAAAAGCAAAGGTTGCTTCCGGAATCAAAATTGAAGTGGAAGCTACCAGCTTGGATGAAGTAAGAGAAGCACTGGCTGGCGGTGCTGATATGATTATGCTGGATAATATGAGCCTGGACCAGATCAGGGCTGCGGTTGAATTGGTGGCCGGAAGAGTTCCCTTAGAAGTCTCAGGCAAAGTCAACCTCCAGACTGTGAGACACCTGGCTCTGACCGGAGTTGATTATATTTCAGTCGGCGCTCTGACCCATTCATTTAAATCGGCTGATATTTCGCTTGAATTTTTGTGAGCGATAAATGAAAACTAAACCCATTCAGGAAGAAATCTATTCTGATATCCTGATAATTGGCTGCGGGATTGCCGGCGCAACCACAGCTCTGGAAGCTGCTCGCCGGGGATTTGAGATCAACATCCTGGTAAAATCATCTGGACTGGAGAGCTCTAATACTTACTGGGCTCAGGGGGGCATTGTTTCTTTCGGTGATGATGACCAGCCTGAGCTTCTTCGTGAAGACATTCTTAAAGCCGGTGACTGGATTAACAACCCTGAAGCTGTGGACCTGCTGGTCAAAGAAGGGAAAAAGACTGTTGACCGGATATTGATTGAAGAGCTGAAGATTCCATTTACTCGTTCTTCGCCCGATAAGCTTGATTACGCTCTGGAAGGCGGGCATTCGCGGCGGAGAATTCTACATGTAGAAGATGCCACCGGTCAGCGAATCGCCACCGCTTTTTATGAACGACTCAAACAATTTCCCAATGTCCATTTTTATTTTGACCATACCGCAGTTGACCTTTTAACCATTCCTCATCACTCTAAGAATCCATTGACTTATTATCGTCAGCCACGCTGTCTTGGAGCCTATGTCCTTGATAACAAAACCCGGATGGTCAAGAAGTTTATCGCTCCCTACACAGTGCTGGCTACTGGGGGCTGCGGTGGCGTTTATCAATTCACTTCTAATCCCAGGACTACTATCGGTTCGGGCTATGCCATGGCTCTCAGAGCTGGCGCCAGAATTGTCAATATGGAATACATTCAGTTTCATCCCACCTCTCTTTACCATCGGGATGCCGATGGCTTTCTGATTTCCGAATCAGTCAGAGGAGAAGGGGCCAGGCTGAAGACCAGAGACGGTCGGACTTTTATGGAAAAATACAGTCCCCAGAAAGACCTGGCTCCAAGGGATGAGGTTACCAGAGCCATTTATCAAGAAATGATTAATACTAATTCTAATTTTGTTCTGCTGGATCTGGCCAGTTACGCCAAGGTCGATATAAAAAAAAGATTTCCCCACATCTATCGAACCTGTCTCCAGTATGGAATTGATATTACCAAACAGCCAATTCCGGTGGTTCCTGCTGCCCACTTCTGCTGCGGTGGTGTTCTGGTCGATCTCTGGGGCCGGTCATCGCTGGATGGCCTGTACGCTGTAGGTGAAGTTGCCTGTACTGGAGTCCATGGAGCTAACCGTCTGGCTTCAACTTCACTCCTGGAAGGATTGGTCTGGGGGGTGAGAGCAGCTCAACATATAGCCGACCACTTTGAGCCGAGCCTGCCCTGCGATCCCTCTCAGATCCACCCCTGGTATTACCCGGAGAATGAAGAAGAAATCGACCCGGCTTTAATCCATCAAGACTGGGCTACAATCCGAACTACTATGTGGAATTATGCCGGAATAATCAGAACCACCAAGCGACTGGAACGGGCCAGGGCTGATTTAGAATACCTTAAACATAGGATTGATAAATTCTATAAAGAAGCACCAATGGACCCGGAAATTGTCGACCTTAGGCATGGCCTACAGGTGGCTTTGATGATTACCTATGCGGCTTTGGCCAACCCTGAAAGCCGCGGCGCTCACTTCCGTAGAGATTGATTGCCCCCGCCGAAAATTTGACTTTTAGTTCTGGCAGTTTAGAATAAGGTATTCTATAATAAAAAAAATTAAGCTAACTGGTGGAGAAGGCTAATGTCTGACAAGAACGACCTGAAAAAAACCCTTAATCTGCCTCAAACTTCCTTTGCCATGAAAGCTCAGCTGGCTCAAAAAGAACCCGAGATTATTAAAAAGTGGCAGAAAATAAATCTGTATGAAAAAATAATAAACAGCAAAAAGGGTAAACCCACTTTTGTTCTCCATGACGGGCCGCCTTATGCTAACGGCCATATCCATCTGGGCACAGCCCTGAACAAAATTCTTAAAGACTTCATCGTTAAATCCAGGACCATGCGTGGTTATCTTTCGCCCTATGTCCCGGGTTGGGATTGCCACGGTTTGCCGATTGAGATCAGGGTTGACCAGCTCTTGGGTGAGAAGAAAAAGCAAATGTCAGTGATTGACATAAGAGAAGAATGCAAAAAATATGCCCAAAAATTTATCGATATTCAGAGAGAAGAGTTCATCCGCTTAGGTGTTTTTGGCGAATGGGAAAAGCCTTATCTGACTATGGACCCGGAGTATGAAGCTGATATTCTGCGGCACCTGGCTTCTTTTTTTGCTTCCGGTAATGTTTACAAGGGGAAGAGACCCGTTCACTGGTGCCTTCACTGTCAGACAGCCTTAGCCGAAGCTGAGATTGAATACAAAGAGAAAAAGTCTCCATCCATCTATGTTAAGTTCCCGATGATTTCTGACCTGTCGGAAAAGTTTCCGGAACTAAAAGGCAAAAAGGTTTCGGTGCTCATCTGGACCACGACTCCCTGGACCCTTCCGGCCAACTTAGCCATTGCTTTTCATCCTGATTACGAATATGTGGCAGCAGAATTTGGTGATGAAGTTTACATTATGGCCAGAAGATTGTTGCCAGTGGTGGCTGAAGAACTCGGCTTTGAGGGCTATAAAGTGATGGCGGGTTTTTCAGGAAAAGAACTGGAAGGTCTTAAAGCTAAGCATCCGTTCATCAACCGCGAATCGGTATTGGTTCTGGCTGATTATGTTACCTTAGAAGACGGAACCGGTTGTGTCCATACTGCACCTGGCCATGGCTATGATGACTATCTAACGGGAATAGCCTACGGGCTTGACATCTATACTCCGGTTGATGAAGAGGGTAAATTCCTGCCCCAGGTTGAGCGTTATGGCGGAATGAACGTTTTTGAAGCCAATCCCAAAATCATTGAAGATATGAAAAAGGATGGGACTCTGCTTAAAGCCGGCGAAGTCACCCATTCTTATCCCCATTGCTGGAGATGCAAAAACCCGGTCATCTTCAGGGCCACAGAACAGTGGTTCATCTCCATGGATAAGAACCGGCTGCGGCAGAGGACTCTTGAAGAAATTAAGAAAATCCGCTGGATTCCCTACTGGGGAGAAGAAAGAATAGCCAACATGATGGTCAGCCGTCCGGACTGGTGTATATCCCGGCAGAGGTCATGGGGAGTACCGATTCCAGCTTTTTATTGCGAAAACTGCGGGAACATTCTGGCTAACGAGAAAATAACCAGATATGTGGCTGATATTTTTGAAAAAGAAGGTTCCAACGCCTGGTTTGAAAAGAGCGCTTTAGAGCTTCTTCCGCCTGGTCAGAAATGCCCCGTCTGTGGCAGTGATAAATTTAAGAAAGAAAATAACATTCTGGATGTTTGGTTTGAATCAGGAGCCAGCCATAGCATCTTAGGAAAAAGACCCGACCTTCCCTGGCCGGCTGATATTTATGTCGAAGGCCATGACCAGTACCGCGGCTGGTTCAACAGTTCCTTAGTCATCGGAGTTGGGGCTAAGAATGGTTCGCCTTATAAATCCTGTTTGACCCATGGCTTTGTCTTGGATGAGCAGGGAAGAGCCATGTCCAAATCACTCGGCAACTACATCGAGCCGACAGAAATCATCTCCCAGCACGGAGCCGAAATCCTCAGACTGTGGGTGGCCATGCTCAATTACAAGGAAGATGCCAGGTTCGGCCAGGAAATTCTCCAGAGACTGGTGGAAGCTTACCGGAAGATTCGCAACACCTGGCGGTTTCTTCTGGGCAACCTTTACGATTTTAATCCCGATGCCGATGCGGTGAAACTAGAAGAGTTGCTATGGCTTGATCGCTGGATTTTGGAAAGAGGACGTCAAGTTCAACAGAGGGTCATTCGGGCTTATGATGAATATGAATTCCATATTGTGTTTCATTCTCTTTACAACTTTTTCACCGTGGATCTGAGCGCTTTTTACTTAGATGTCATCAAAGACCGGATGTATTGCTCCGGACCGAAATCTTTGGAAAGACGATCCGGTCAGACGGCTATTTTCAGGATTCTCCAGAACACTCTGAAATTGATGGCTCCGATTCTGCCCTTTACAACTGATGAAGCCTGGGAAGCCATGCCCGCCTATAATGGCAAAGAAGAATCGATTCATCTCTGTTCTTTCCCTGAAGATGAGGCAACTTGGCTGCCGGAAGAGCAGATGAAAAAAGTTGATAAGCTACTTGATATCCGGGAAAAAGTTCAAAAAGAGATGGAAAAAGCCCGCGAGAGAAAGCTCATTGGCAATTCGCTCGAAGCTCAGCTGGTATTTAAAGCACCAGAAGAAACTTTTGACCTTCTGGAAGAGTTTAAGGCTGACCTGCCAACCATCTTCATTGTCTCAGCAGTCAGAGTTGAACCGACTATGGATAAAGAGCTTCAAGTAGTGGTGGAAAAAGCTGAAGGCCAGAAATGCGAGCGCTGCTGGAATTTTTCAACCAGCGTTGGCCAGGACCATGAATATCCGACAGTCTGTGCTCGCTGTAGCCGGGTACTGAAAGCTGAGTTGAAATAAAGATGATAAAGAAAAATTACTTTTACTTTTTATTCATTATTTTCTGGCTTTTTATGGATCAGCTGACCAAGTACTTAATTGCTAAGTCTCTGACGCTTTATCAGGTGGTAACTGTCATCCCCGGATTTTTTAACCTGACCAGGATTCATAACCGGGGAGCCATTTTTGGTTTTCTGGGTAACACCAGCAATCCGCTGGCCCTGGTCTTTTTGAACCTTGGAGCTCTACTGGCTTTTGGTATTGTGGTTTATTATTTCATAAAAACGCCACCGGATATGATTCGGACCAGAATTTCTTTCGCTTTAATTATCGGTGGAGCCTTAGGCAATATCATCGACCGGATGTTCAGGGGCTATGTCATTGATTTTCTGGACTTTTATGTCAAAAAGTTTCACTGGCCATTCTTCAACCTGGCCGATAGCTGTATTACAGTGGGAGCCATTCTGTTGATATATAATCTATTCAGGAGTCAGGAAAAATGTTCCCCATCCTCATAAAAATTGGGCCTCTGACCGTTCACACTTATGGGTTTTTCATGGCCATCGGCGTAGCAGCAGCTCTGTGGTTTATTTATGTTCAGGCTAAAAAGCTGGGCTATGATACCAACAGGCTGATAGATGCCGCTTTCTGGATAATCTTAGTTTCGCTTCTTGGGGCCAAACTGATTCTCTTATTCGGTCGCTTTTCTTATTATCTGGAAAATCCAGCCGAACTCTTAAGTCTGGCTCGTTCCGGTGGGGTCTTTCAGGGCGGTTTAACTTTCGGGGTGATTTTTGCCATCATTTATTTTAGAAAAAAGAAAATTCCCCTCTGGCCAACTGCCGACCTGGTGGCGCCGGCCATTGCCTTAGGACATGGTTTTGGCCGCTTAGGTTGTTTTTCTGCCAGCTGTTGCTATGGTCGCGAATGCTCCCTGCCCTGGGCTGTAGTTTTTAAGAGTGAATATGCTCACCAACTGACAGGTATTCCGTTAAATATTCCTTTACATCCGGTTCAGCTCTATGAATCAGCCCTCAACTTTCTAAACTTTTTCGTTCTTTTCATGATTTTCAAAAAGAAAAAGTTTTCCGGTCAGGTTTTTAGCTTCTATGTGATGAACTATTCGGTAATTCGGTTTTTCACTGAATATTTCAGGGGCGATCATGCTGAAAATACTTATTTGATAAAAGGGGAGAGTGCCTGGAGCAGCCTGTCGCTACCTCAATTTTACTGTTTGTTAGGCCTGGCCGCAGGCCTGATTTTATACCAGATCCTTAAACGAAGACAAAGTGATTGAACAAAAATTTCTGGTCGAAACTTCGGAGAGTCCGAGACTCGACCTTTTTTTAAGAGAAAAAATAAAAAATCTCAGTCGGGCCCAGATTCAAAAAGTCATCAAAGAAGGTAAGGTCCTGGTCAACGGCCAGCCAGTTAAGGCCAGCCATAAATTAAAGCTGGGTGACCTGGTGGAATTTTCCTACGAAGAGCATCCCGCTGAAATAGGCCTGAGGCCAGAAAAGATAGATTTTGGAGTAATTTATGAAGACGACCAGATTCTGGTCATCAACAAGCCATCCGGGCTGGTGGTCCATCCAGGAGCTGGAATCAGAAGTGGAACCTTAGTGAATGGTCTTCTCGCTTGTTATCCAGAAATCAGTGGAGTTGGTTCTCCGGCCAGACCGGGTATCGTTCATCGTCTGGACAAAGAAACATCGGGCTTGATGGTGGTAGCCCGGACTCAGGCTGCCTACCAATCTTTGAGACAGCAATTTGAAGACCGCACGGTTAAAAAGACTTATCTGGCTTTAGCGCTGGGAAGGTTTAAAGAAAAGAAAGGAACCATAGATTTGCCCATCGGCCGGCACGTTCATCATCGGGAAAAAATTTCGGTCAGAACCAGAAAACCGAAAATAGCCATAACTCACTACGAAGTTCTGGAAGAATTCAAAGAAACAACATTTTTGGCTTTAAAACCCGTTACCGGCCGAACCCATCAGCTCAGAGTTCATCTTTCAGCTACCGGACATCCTTTAGCCGGAGATAGCAGGTATGGTGGTTCCGGGCAAAAACAGCGGAAAAAATATGCCAGACTTTTTCTCCATGCCTGGAAATTATCCTTTGAGCATCCGGCCACAGGAGAAAGGCTGGAATTTGAATGTCCTCTTCCCACAGAGCTAGAAGCTGTCCTTCAAAGAGAACGTCAACAAAAATAAAAATACCCGTTTTACCTTGAGTAAATCAGTTTTTTTTATTATTATATATGCTTAAATCCAAGAATTTCTTTCTTGGCCTGATAAAAACCTTTGTACTGGAGGAGCAAGAATGAAGGATTATAGCCCGGATAAGCTTAGGAACATCGCCTTTATTGGACATGGTTCATCCGGCAAGACTTCTTTAACTTCAGCCATTCTATTTGATGCCGGAGTTACCAGCAGGTTGACCAAAGTGGATAAAGGAAATACAGTCACTGACTATGACCCTGAAGAAATTGAAAGAAAGATTTCTATCAACTCCGCTCCTTGCTTTGTCGAATGGAAAGACAACAAGATAAATATAATAGACACGCCTGGTTACAGTAGCTTTCTCTGGGACACCCGGGCCAGCCTCAGAGCTGTGGATTCGGCCTTAGTGGTGGTTTGTGGAGTTTCTGGGGTGGAAGTGGGCACAGAAAAAGTCTGGGAAATGCTGGAAGAGCTCAAACTTCCCAGGATGATTGTGATCAACAAGCTTGACCGGGAAAATTCGAGTTTTAATCGGACAGTTGATGAAATTCAGCAATTCTTCGGACGTCAGGCCATTCCGGTACAAATTCCGTTAGGTGAAGAAAAGAATTTTTCCGGAGTGGTCGACCTGCTCAAGAAAAAAGCTTATGTTTTTGAAAAAGATGAAAGCGGCAAATATCAGGAAACCGAAATTCCGGCCAATCTCCAGGACGAGGTGAATAAAAGGTACACCCAGCTGGTGGAAATAGTGGCTGAGAGTGATGAAAAGCTGATGGAAAAATATTTTGAACAGGGCGAGCTCACCACTGAAGAGCTTCTCCAGGGTTTGAAAAAGAGTGTTTCTAATCATCAGGTTTTTCCCATCTTTGCTGCCTCGGCTCTGTTGAACATCGGAGCCCAGATGATTCTTGATGGCATCGTTGATTTTATGCCATCTCCAGTTGAGAGAGGCAAGGTTAAGGCCAAGGTTAAAGGACAGGATGAAGAGTTGGTTCTGTCACCCGATGGCCCGTTTGCCGCGCTGGTTTTTAAGACCATTTCTGACCCATACACTGGTCGCATCTCTTTGATGAGAGTTTTCTCCGGGAAAATAAATCCTGAGGCCACAGTCAGCAACGTTACCAAGGATACCGATGAAAAACTGGGCGGCCTTTTTTTTCTTCAGGGAAAAGAGCAGGTGCCAGCCGGCCAAGCCAAAGCTGGCGACATCGTAGCTACAGCCAAGCTGAAAGCCACTCTGACTGGAGACACGCTTTGTGCCAAAGGGGCCGAGATTATGTTTGAGCCGATAAAATTTCCCGAACCATCAATCTCCTTTGCTATTGAACCCAAGACCAGAGCCGATGAAGATAAGATTTCTCAGGCAACCCACCGAATAACAGAAGAAGATCCGACAGTAAGAATAGAAAGAGATCCGGAAACCAACCAGCTTCTGATTTCCGGAAATGGTGAGCTCCATGTGCGAATCACCACTGAAAAGCTTAAGAAGCGTTATAACGTGGATGTGGAATTGAAACCACCCAAGATTCCGTACCGGGAGACGATCAAAGGCAGATCTGATGTCCAGGGCAAATACAAGAAGCAGACTGGTGGTCGCGGTCAATACGGCGATGTCAAGATTAAGATGGAACCCCTGCCCCGTGGTAAAGATTTTGAGTTTGAAGATAAGATTTTTGGAGGAGCTATTCCCAAGAACTTTATCCCTTCAATCGAAAAAGGAATTCAAGAAGCTCGAAAGAAAGGAGTTCTGGCCGGATATCCGGTGGTCGATTTCAAGGTCATCCTGTACGATGGTTCTTATCACGAGGTTGACTCATCAGACATCGCTTTTAAGATCGCAGCTTCCATGGCCTTCAAAAAAGGAATGAAGGAAGCCAAGCCGACTCTGCTTGAGCCGATTATGAGTGTAGAAATCTACACTCCGGAAGCCTATATGGGGGATATCATGGGTGCTCTGAACGGCAGGCGGGGTAAGGTTCAGGGGATGGAGCAGAAAGGGAATATGAGAATACTCAAAGCTTTGGTGCCCATGGCCGAGATGCTTGATTTTGAGCCAATCCTGACTTCAATCACCGGTGGTCGCGGTTCCTTCATAATGGAATTTTCTCATTACGAAGAAGTTCCGGCGCAACTCCAGCAGAAAATCATTGCCGAAGCTATCAAAGAAGGCCGGGTCAAGCCTGAAGAGGAGTAAAGGAAAAGACCGGCAGCCTGAGGATAATCGGTTCAATCAGAAATCAGAAATAAAGTGCTCAGAGGATTATACCTCTATTCATTGTCTGTAGACTGCCTGGCACAATTCAGAATGGAAGCCGGGCTCAAGCCAAAAGCTGAACCTTATGGGGGCTGGGAGGCGGAAGGAATAGCCGGTCATTCTCTGGGACATTATCTCAGTAACTGGGCGTTGATGTTTGCTTCTACCAGCGATTCCCGGGTCAAGGAGAGAGTGGATTATAATAGTGGATGAACTGGAGCTTATCCAGAAAACCAACGGTAATGGCTATGTGATGTGTGTTCCGCGTGGTAAGGAGCTGTTTAAAAAGTTTCTGAAGGCAAAATAAAAATTCAAAGGTTTAACCTGAATGGTGTCTGGGTTCCTAAATTATCATATTTTTTGACAGTGCTGAAGTCTGTCTGAACCGGCATTCGTTTGAAAATTCTTTTTATCTTCTGATTCTATTGGTATAATTTTTTCTGTTATCGATAAACTATTGGCTGGAGGCAGGGAATGAACAGGTGTATTAAAAAAAACCTTAAATTGAGCCTGATTATATCTTTTTGTTTTTTATTTGTCGTTCTGTTTGTTTATCCGCAAAATTCCAAAGCCTGCACGCTGATCGTGGCTTCTGGTAAAGCCACCACTAATGGCCGTCC
Organism: Candidatus Aminicenantota bacterium; assembly: GCA_014360015.1. Taxonomy (GTDB): domain Bacteria; phylum Acidobacteriota; class Aminicenantia; order Aminicenantales; family Saccharicenantaceae; genus Saccharicenans. The sequence goes on from JACIYJ010000001.1 coordinate 452,686, forward strand.
GTTGATGTGGAAAAACCGCGACACTTCACAGCTTTTAAATAAATTAATGTATTTTAAGGGAAAAAAATATAACTTCATAGGCTTGATTGATTCGGACGATGCTTCGGGCAAGGAAATCTGGGCGGGTCTAAACGAAAAGGGGCTGGCTATTATGAACTCCCAGGCCGATGACCTGGCTGTTAAGGAAAAAAAATATGAAGGCGCCGGAAATGGTGCTTTTATGAAGATGGCTCTGGGTGAATGTGCCACAGTTGATGATTTTGAAAAGCTTCTTCAAAGAGAAAAGGGCAAGTGGGACCTTTCAGCTAACTTTGGAGTGATTGATGCCCGGGGCGGTGCTGCCTTTTTTGAAACTTCAAGTGAATATTACACCCGTTTTGATGCCAATGATAAAAAAGTTGCCCCCTTTGGCTATATTGTCAGGACTAATTTTTCCTACACTTCTCCCGACTATCTTGAAGGTGGCGGTTTCATCCGATTTGAAAGGATGTCACACCTGGCCGAGATGGCCAGAGCCACCAATCAACTAAATGTGAAATTTATCCTGCAGCAGGCAGCCAGAGATCTTAATCATGAAAAGCTGCATTCTTATCCATTAAGCATGACCTTGCCCGATGACCCGGCCAGGCCGCTTTATATCAATACCAACGATACCATTAACCGCAACAGCACAGCTTCAGCAATAGTTTTTGAAGGGGCGCCATCGGAAGACCGGGCTGACCTGGCTACGATGTGGGTGATTTTAGGCCAGCCAGTAAGCTGCGTGGCTCTTCCGGTCTGGCCATATTCGGGGAAGATTCCGAAAGTAGCCACAGCTCCGGATAAAGAAACCTGCCCGCTGAATGCTTTTTCCCGGAAGTTAGTGGCTTTCCTTTATCCTGACCAGAGAGGCAGGATGTGGCAATATCTCAATGTGAACCGTCTCAGAACTTATGGCGGGGAAGGAGTATTGCCCAAAATCCTGAGAATAGAAAATCAGGTTCTGGAAAAAACAGCAGCTCAATTAAGTTTATGGGAAAAGAAGAAAGAATCACCTGAAAGAGTAGCTGAATTTCAGGAAGAAATGGCTGATTTTGTCCTGAAGAGTTTACTAACTGAATTTCCAGATATAAGATAAGGTTTTTGTTTAAAAAAGTCATAGTGCTTTATAAAGCAGGTCGGAAATCACTGCAAGTTTTCGCTGGCTCATCAGAAATAATAAGGGCAGGCTGTGGTAAGGCAGCAATTAAGCAAGAAAAAGAAACAAAAAAGAGAAAGCAAAGGAAGTAAATTAAAATCTGAGAATATTGAATCAGAAGGAGTAAAGATTATGAAGCAAAAGGATTATGAGGAAAAAATTAAGCTAAAGCGAATTATACTGGCTTTGATTCTGTCCATCGTTTTTATTTCTGGCCTGCTTTATTCAGGGCCCACTGAAGATAAATCTCTGACGCTGCCTCTGGGACCGGCTCAGTATCGGGGAAAATTTTTGGAAACAAGACCTGGTCAGCTGTTTTCAGCCAGAAAAGGTCAACCGATAAGTTTTGACCAGATGATCAAAGACCTGAAAAAAGTAGAAGGGCTGAGCAATCTGGTGGTTCAAGCCAATCCAACCGAACCTCTGGCCAAATCAGCCGGTTTTCAAAAAGGCGATGTGATTCTTTCAGTTGAAGATAAGAGTTTTGATGACCTGAATGAATGGCGAATGTTCCTGGCTAAATATAACTGGGGAAGTGAAGTCAAATTTAAAGTTTTAAGAAATGGCGAGGTAATCAATCTGACTCTCAAGCTTGAACCGGAGCTGGTTATCAAGCCAGAGAAGAAACAGGGAAATTAAAAAATAATGGATAAAAATTTTGGATATGGGGAGGTTAAAATGGTTTTTAAGAAAAAGGCTATTATTTTTCTTGGGGTAGGCCTTCTTGGTTTTGTTCTGGCTTCAGCTGCTTCTCTGATTAAAACTCCGGGTGAAGAAATCAGATACACACGCTATACCCAGAATGAAGATATAGCCAGATTCCTTTCGGTTCTTCAAAGCAAATCTGGTGTCCTTAAGGTTTCAGTTATCGGTCGGACCAAGGAAGTGGAAAATTACCCGGCTAAAGACCTTTATCTCTGTGTCCTGACGGAAGAAGGGGTCAGGAATCCAGGAGATTTAAATCGGCAGAAACCGACCGTTCTTTATATCGCCTCCCAGCACGGCAACGAGCAGTCAGCCAAGGAAGCAGCTCTAAGGTTAATCAGGGACCTGGCGGTGGGTGATCTGAAGCCACTTCTTAAGAAAATTAATGTCCTGGTCATTCCTCAGGCCAATCCTTACGGGAATTTTTATGATATCCGGCAGAATGAAATCGGTCTGGATCTCAATCGTGACCATGTCAAACTGGAAGGAGAGAGCACCAAGGCTATCCACCGAGTTTTTTCTCTTTATCAGCCTGAAGTGACTATGGATATTCACGAAAAGGGCGACGATTATTATCGGGTTTCAGTGGGCTGCGTTTCTAATCTCAACATCCATCAATCACTTCAGGATTATTCCCGTAAAACCATTCTGGCTGAAATCAGCCAGAAACTGGAAAAGAAAAAAATTACCTTCCATGAATATCTGGTCAGTGAACCCCTTGGGGTAAACACCTCTTCAGGAGCCAGAATTCCGGAAGATAGAGCCAGTCAAGAAATGATCTACCGTTACAGCACCACGGACATAAACGACGGTCGGAATAGTTTGGGTATTTATGAATCTCTGTCGTTTATCCAGGAAGGCGCTTCCCGTCATGACCTGGAGACCCTGGAAGCCAGAACTAACTGGCAGTATGAAGGATTGAGAGCTCTGGCTGAGGTGGTTTCTGACCATTCGGCCGAAGTCCTCAATCTGGTCAGGGGACTTCGTTCTAATCTGCTAAAAAGAGCTGAAGCCAGAGCGGAAAATGATCCTGTCCATCTAAGAATGGAATACGTTCGAGATCCAAAAGAACCAGAGTTAGTGATTAAAGCCTTTGAACCGGTAAGTTCGCCCATCAGAGGTATCCTTAAAGTTGATAAGAAAGCCGGAGATTATCTTATGGTTGAAGATCTTATTCCGTATACTGGACCGGCCAATCGGAAGGTGGTTATTAGGACAGAAAAGAACTGGTTTCCGCTGGTTGAATCCAGGCTGGCGATCAAAAGACCTGCTGGTTATATAATTCCCGCTAACAGGTCAGAGATAGCCGAAGTTTTGGTGCTGCATGGAATAAGAGTCCAGATGGTGGAGAAAGATATGACGATTGAAGCCACTGCCTACCGGGTTACTGAAATCATTCCGGCTCGAGCTGATTATTTAGCTCCAGAAAAAATTGAGGTTCAACCTGAAAAGCTTCAGCTGCCGGTTAAAAAAGGAGATTTTTATGTGCCCTGCCTGCAGCTTGCAGCCAATTTAATTCCCTGTCTTTTAGAACCTCAGTCTGAGTATGGCCTGATTCGTTATTTTAAATTCAGGCTGGTACCCGAAGCTGGTAATCGCTTTGAAATTTATCGAATAGAAAATCCGGTTTCCTTGCCCCTGGTAGATTATAAGACTGGCTGGAATTAAAGAAAAAGTTTCGTCCATTATTCAGGTGTTAAAATGAAGGCGAGTAAAAAACACCGCTAAGTTGAACTGGTAATCTTAATTCAGGCAGCATCAATTCAAGCAGGTGTGTTTGTAATCTACAGATAGGGCGGACTTGACCTTAAGGTTGCGCCTTTTAGAGACCCATAATTCATCACTCCGGCTAAATCTTTATTCTTTTAATCAATTCCAGATATTCTTCTGGGACGTGGGTTTTGGCCTTGAGTTCCTTGGCCTTAGTTTTTTGTCCCAATTCCTCAAGAGCCAAGACGCCAAAAAAAGCATATGGCCCTTCAGGGAAATGTTCGGTGTATTTTATGATGTCCTGGAGCTTGTTCCAGGCTTTATTCTCCTGGCCGAGTTTTCTCCAGCAGATGGCTTCTAAATAATCCTGAATTCTCTGGTCCGGGTCATAGGGACGACCGGTGCCCAGCTCTTCGGGATATTCTCTGGAGCGGGCAATCTCCACCAGAGCTTTTTCCCAGTTTTTTTGCCGCATTAAATCAAGAGCTAAAATAAGATGAGTTCTAACAAACAGACTGTGGACTTCGCTAGCTCCTTCATAAGGCAGGACCTTCATCCGGTCGAGAAGTTCGGCAGCTTGCTGATATTCGGCATTAGCCAGCAAGGCTTTAACTGTATCTGACTGCAAATACATATTTTCAGGAAACTTTTCTAAAGCCTTAAGACTCCTCTCCAGGGCCTGCTTATTAAATCCGTTATTCAGTTCATGAGTAATAAGATGATGCCAGGTTCTCCAAGCTTCCGGAGCTATATTCAGAGCTTTTTTCAGATCCTCATAGGCAGCATTTTGGTCGCCAGGATTGAGATAAGCCCGGGCAATGAAGACCGGATAATAATCGGCGCTGTCTAAGTTCTTGAATAACTCCCTGGCTTCTTCAATCCGACCTTTATGCCAGAAAATCAGTCCAAGGTAATAACGGAATTGCCAGCAGTCCGGTTTCTGGCTGGTGGCCCATTGAAAGACCGGTATTGATTCTTCACGAAAGGGAAAGACCAGATAAGGAGAAGCGGCGGCTGCTTTTTCCAGAAAAGTGTTACTTTTATTGGAATCGTAATACTGATTGAGGTAGGCTAGCCAGACCAGTATTTCTGGGTTTTCCGGGGCTGAGCTAAGCAGTTCCAAGGCATTTTTAGCTTCTCCGATGTTCAGGTAATGAAGGGCTATCTCTAAGTAAGTTTCTGCCTGGAATTCGTTGCGGATAAGAGACTTAAAATTCTCAAGGTTTTTGTCAGTCGGCTCAAGCAGATAAATTTCATAGCGGGCTGTATGGTCGAGAGGGTCCAGAGTCAAAATTTTCTGGCAGATTTTCCTGGCTTCTTCTTTTTTGCCTTGAAGTCGAAAGGCAGCGGCCAGAAGTTCGTAGGGCAAGGGATTCTCCTGGTCAAAATTTGCTGCTCTCCGGGCATATTCTTCAGCTAAGGAATAATCTTTTTCAGTCAGAGCAATTTCAGAAAGCTGAACATAGGCTGGAAGTGCATAGGCGGCCGAACGGGCGACCCAGCTTAGGGTTTCCTTGGCCTCAGCCAATTGATTCAACCTTCTGGCAATAAGCCCGTAAACATAGTTGGCTTCCGGGTCATACATAGAGATTTCTAGAGCTTTCCGGGCATAGTCAATTGCTCTGTGGTATTCACCACGGCGGCCGTAAAGTTCAGCCACCCGGCATAGAGCCCGCAGATGGTCTGGTTCTTTTTCTAAGGCCTTCAGGTATTTTTCCAGAGCCGCAGAATAATCCCGTTCATTCTCCAGGGTTTGGCCGGTGAGGAAAAGTTCTTCCGCTGTCTGGCCAGCGGGCCGGTGGAAATTAAAAGGCCGATTAAGGTCTTTTTCCTGCGGATTGGCTTGATAAATAATTTTCTTCCCCAAACAGATGATAAGATTCTTGGGTTCAGAAAGTTTTTCCAGCTTAATCAGTTTTCTCTCGGCTGGATTAAGACTAAGCTGCTGGCTTAAAATTTCTTTCTGGCCTTCTTTGACCGTTAGCTTCTCATTAAGCCTTTCCAGGGCATAGAGGCCAAGCTCATATGAATTAGATTTCATATTTAGGCCTAAAACTACCTGGGGAGTGGCTCCAGTCATTTCGCCGATTCCGCTGTAAGGAAACCAGATTTCTCGCCAGCTATCGGACCTGGCCGGGGCAAAAGTTCCGTGATCAGATTGATTGAGAAGCCGGCCGGCCTGAGGTTCGCTGTACTGCCCGTCGCTGTCAGTCAGGAGGTCAACCCAGATTTCCCCGGCCCGGCTTAAATCCCAGATCCAGATTTTCTTCCCGGGCATATCGGAATAAAGAGCCCAGTGGCCGAAGCCAAAGTCAGATTTTTGATAATAGCCCCCGTAAAAATTCTCATAAGTGCCAAATACAAAATAACTTTTGGAGCTGCCGAAAGCGTTATTTAGGTAAAATGATAGGTCTCGGCCTTGCCGGTCAACCGGCCAGGGTTCGAGCGGCACTGAATAGTCATGTCCTATCTGGTATTTTCCAGGGAAAATGTATCTTAGGTCATCGGCCACGGGCACAGCGGCATTCATCCAGGCATAATAGGATTGATGAAACGGACTGAGATTGGTCCAGCGGGCTTTGGTTTCAAAGTAAGCCCTGTCCGGATAAACAGTGATGGTTACCTCCCAGCGGGTGCGCGATGGCCAGTCATAATTGCCCACAGTGCAGGCTACACTGCCGTCAGGCTTTTTTTCGAGGTAATAATCAACCGGTGTGGCTGTTGATGGAGCGTGGCCGATAACTCCAAAATTGAATTCTATTCCACCTGATGTCCAGGGACCGCACAGAGCGATTTCCCGGAATTTCAGGACATGATTGGTGTAAAGAAAATCTTTGCCAGTTATTAAATCCTTAGCTCCCCAGACCTTGCCACCAACTTCAGGCAGCACAGAGACTTCCAGGTATTTATTCTTAAGGCGAACCACCGTCCATTCCTGCGGTCTGGACTCAGAGCTGAAGCCGTTAAAAACAAAATAAGGATAGATTTTTGAACCGGCTCCCCACATCGAAGAGCGGGCAAAGACAGGAATTGGGTCAGGGTCAGAGAAAGGGTAAGTGGTGATGGTTTCTTTATTCACAGAGAGAGAAGCCTCTTCAGTCCTGGAACAGGCGCTGGTTATGAACATGACTAAGATTATGAGCACCGAAAATATCAACTTAATTTGCTTGGCCGATGCCTTTTTCATTTTTACTCCAGAGAATTTTTTTTGTTTTTGGCCTTAATAAAAAATTCATCTTCAATATATTTCCACAGATATGATTTTAATTTCAATATTTTTCTTTAATGCTGCTCAGCAAACTTTCTATTTCTTTTCGACCAACCGGGTCGGCATGGCCGGCATAGGCTTTTTTGTGGGAAAAGATTTTGACTCCTTCCGACAGCCCCCTCAATCCATTGACATGGTCTCCGTCAGTGTGAGTCAGGATTACCATCGAGAGCCATCGCAGTGATATTTTCTGCATTTTTAAAAATAAAATTTTAAGATTTTGGGCTATCTATATACTTTTCAAACTGATGGATGCATTAATGTAGTAAAGTTAAACTAATGGGTAATGTAGGAACAAAATCAATTACCTGGTTTCAGGATATTAAATCTTTTACTGTTTGACCGATGCGGGCTGGATTATCAATGATTTTCACCCCGGCTTCTTTTAATTTCTGGAGTTTTTCCCCAGCCGAACCCTGGCCGCCTTCGATGATAGCTCCGGCATGACCGAGCCTTTTTCCGGGTGGAGCGGTTAGTCCGGCTACATAAGCTGCGACCGGCTTCGGATAATTTGATTGTTTAATATACTTAGCAGCTTCTTCTTCTGCTGTTCCCCCGATTTCTCCGATGAGGACCACGGCTTCTGTCTGGAGGTCGTTTTTAAACAGTTCCAGCAGGTCAACGAATTTAAGACCGACGATGGGGTCACCGCCTATACCCACGGCTGTAGATTGACCCAGGCCCAGGCTGGTCAGTTGATACACTGCTTCATAGGTTAAAGTTCCGGAGCGAGAGATTATTCCCACTGAGCCAGGTTGATGGATATGAGCTGGCATAATACCGACTTTGCTTTTCCCGGGAGAAATTACCCCCGGAGTGTTGGGACCAACAAGCAATGAGCCTTTTTCCTTTAGGAATTTTTTAGCTCTGAGCATATCCAGAACAGGAATGCCTTCAGTAATGCAGACGATTAATTTTATTCCGGCGGAAGCTGCTTCCATTATCGCTTCTGCCGCGGCCAATGGCGGGACAAAAATCACCGAAACATCCGGAGCTTCAGCCTTGACCGCCTGCTCAACAGTGTCAAAAACAGGAAGTCCTAAATGTCGTTGTCCGCCTTTTCCCGGGGTAACCCCGGCCACGACTTTTGTTCCGTATTCCAGCATGCGCTGAGTATGAAAAGAAGCCTGTTTGCCTGTAATCCCCTGCACTAAAACTCTTGAGCTTTCATCTAAAAGGATGCTCATTTTCCTACCTCTGAAACCTGATCTCTAAGTTCTACTTAAAGCCACGGCCAGCCTGGCTGCTTCTTCGAAATTATTAACAAAATGGAAGGGGAGACCCGACTCTTCCAGAATCTTCTTGCCCTCGGCTACGTTGGTTCCTTCCATTCTGACCACGACCGGTTTTTTAAGGGAAACTTTTCGGGCCGAAGCTACAATTCCCTTTGCTACCAGGTCGCAGCGGACAATTCCGCCGAAAATATTTATCAGAGCCGAGGTAACCTGCGGATCTTCTATCAAAATCTCAAAGGCCTTGCTGACTGCTTCTTCTGTTACTCCACCGCCAATATCCAGAAAATTGGCTGGCTCACCTCCGAAATACTTAATGATGTCCATTGTAGCCATGGCCAGGCCGGCCCCGTTGACTAAGCAACCAATATGACCGTCCATTTTGATATAGTTCAAGTGGAAGTGGCGAGCTTCTATTTCCTGAGGAGAAGCTTCAGAGAGGTCTTCAAGAGCGGCAATTTCCGGATGGCGGAAAAGGCTGCAATCATCAAAATCCATTTTAGCGTCGGCTGCCACCAGCTCATCTTCTTCGGTTAGAATTAGGGGATTAATTTCCAAAAGTTTAAGGTCGTGGCTGAGGAAAAAGCCAGTGAGTTTTCTTAAATATTCAATAAAAGTGTTAAAGGCACCATTCTGAAGTTCCAGAAAATAAGCCAGATTTCGACCTTGAAAGGGGAGAAGTCCGGTTTCGGGAGATAAATATTCTTTCTTTATCAGTTCCGGATTGCTTCGGGCAAGTTCTTCTATTTCCATCCCGCCCTCACTGCTGACAATAGCAGCTACGCCTTCATTCCTTCTGTCGACGGTCAGGCCAAGATAGATTTCCCTTTTAATTTTAAGGGTTTTTTCCACCAGGATTTTTCTGACCGTTAGCCCACGATTTCCGCTCTGTCCGGTTATGAGTTTTTTCCCAAATAAATTTCGAGCAGAAGCTTCTGCCTCCTCAGGATTTCTGGCGATAATAATTCCACCTGCTTTACCCCGTCCGCCAGATAGGACCTGAGATTTAAGAATGACCGGAACTAATAATTCTTCAGCAATTTCTCTAACTTTTTCCGGAGTTTCTGCTACTCCGCCTTCTGGAATTTTTATCCCCAGATGCTTTAAGAATTCTTTGGCCTGATATTCATGAATCAGCATTGTTTTTCTCTAAATATATAAATTTCTTGAATTCTTCTATCAGCGAAACAATATTTTAACTATTTTGGGCGTGTTATGCCAGAACCTTTTTAACTCAGCAATATTTTTTTGACAGGTTCTCTGAGACAAGTCCTATAATTTATTAACGAATAAAGCAGAGTTAAATCAATTAACGCAATTTTTGCGGAGAAAAGAATTAGGCTATAAAATTCGCAGAGTGGCAGAGATATAAAATAATAAGCCTATAATATGGTGAGTTATTAGCACCAGCTATTAATAGTTAACGTTCTCTTAGTAAAAGTGGATTTAAAACTTTCGGACTTACAATATTGGTTCATCAGACATTTAGTTAAATATATTTTTTCAAAATATTTTTGGTGAAAAAATCAAATAATTCATTTCTGAGAATGAAAATTCTCCGAGCTTGGCCACAAAAAATTAAGCCCTTTTGATATTAGTAGTTAAGGTTAGTTAATTTAGGGGAATTAAGGAAAAAGATATGAAAAAAATAAAAAAAAAGCGGAGCCGATAACCTCGACTCCGCCTTAAGGCTTCTGCCTCTCTGTTTTTCTCTCTTATTTCAGCATACTAATTTCCCCACCCTCTTCTTCTTAAATCTTCCTAAGTTTTTTCTTGGCTTCTGAGTGGTCTTACTTCAGATTTTGCACTCAGAAACGGTTTTGGCTACTGAAGCTACGGTCTTAGCGAACTGGGCCTTTTCTTCTTCGGTCAGCTTGATTTCAAAGATTTTTTCCATACCTTTGGCACTGATGAGACAGGGAACGCCGATAAACAGACCGTTAACTCCATATTCGCCTTCGCACAGAGCAGCGCAGGGGAGAATCCGGCGCTTATCTTTAAGATATGACTCAGCGATGACGATGGCACTCCAGGCCGGGCTGAAAAAGGCAGAACCCTTGCCGAAAAGTTTAACAATTTCAGTTCCAGCTTCTCGAGTCCTGTTCACCAAGCGTTCAATCTGCTCCGGAGTGGCAATTTCAGTCAGTGGCACGCCACCAACGGTGGTCAAACGAGGTAGAGGCACCATATCCGGTCCATGACCGCCAAGAACTGTTCCGGCGACATCAGCTACTGACACACCCAGTTCCATGGCAATGAAGGCTCTCCAGCGGGCTGTGTCCAGAGTACCAGCCATCCCCACCACCTGATTTTTCGGGAAACCCGTGACTTTGTGGAAAACATAGACCATGGCGTCGAGCGGGTTGGTCAGGATAATGCAGAAAGCCTTGGGGGCATACTGTTTAACCCCATTGGCCACCTGGGTGATAATCTTGATATTGACGTTAAGTAGGTCTTCCCGAGTCATTCCGGCTTCTCTGGGTTTGCCGGCGGTTACGATAACCACATCCGCGCCTTCGATGTCTTTGTAATCGGTGGTGGCGGTAATGTTGGAGTCATAATTGCCATGGGGAGCCATTTCCATCAGGTCAAGGGCTTTACCTTTGACCACGTTGACATACTCCGGGACATCCAGAATGACGATGTCGCCGAGTTCTTTCTGGGCTGCCAGCATGGCCAGAATCTGACCAATCTGACCGCCGCCAATCAAAGCTATCTTTTTTCTCATGGTTAACTCCTCTATTTATGGAAATTTTTTATTCAAACTCAGCCTTTTACATAACCTTCCCAGGTTTCCTGAAGCTTGGGATTGTTCAACCAATCGATCAGGTAATCGGTGAATTCTTTTCCTGTGGCTCCGGTCGGACGTCCGGTAATCACCAGCTTTTTCTCGTACTGGCCGCAGATGTCCAGAGCCATTTCCAATTTTTTGGCCTTTTCTACATATCCGATATGGTTGATGAGCATGGCCGCCGCTCTGATCATACTGGCCGGGTCGGCGTACTGAGCTCTGCCTTCCTGGACCATTCTGGGGGCTGAGCCGTGGATGGCTTCGAACATAGCATACTGTTTACCGATGTTGGCCGCGCCGGCAGTACCCACGCCACCCTGGAATTCAGCCGCTTCGTCAGTCAGGATATCGCCCCACATGTTGGGCATAACCAGAACCTGGAATTCGCGGCGCCGCTTTTCATCGACCAGCTTGGCTGTCATGATGTCAATGTACCAGTCGTCAGCCTGAATGTCCGGATATTCCTTAGCGATTTTGTAGAAGATTTCCAGGAATTTTCCGTCAGTAGTCTTAACCACGTTAGCTTTGGTGACACAGGTTACTTTGGTCCGGCCGTTTCTCTTAGCATAATCAAAAGCCATGCGGATGATTCTTTCAGCTCCCGGAGAAGTGCAAAGACGGAAGTCAATGGCTATGTCTTCGCCAACATCTATCCCGTAAGGACCGAGGGCATAAAGGTCTTCTGTGTTTTCTCTGAAAAACACCCAATCAATACCCTGTTTTGGAACCCTGACCGGCCTGACGTTGGCGAACAGGTCAAGCTCTTTTCTCATAGCCACGTTGCAGCTTTCGATATTGGGCCAGGGGTCGCCTTTTCTGGGGGTAGTGGTAGGTCCTTTGAGGGTTACATGATACTTTTTGATTTCTTCCAGCACATCATCAGGGATAGCTTTGTTATGAGCGGCCCGATTTTCGATGGTCAATCCTTCTATAGTGTTAATGTAAATTTTACCACTCTTGATTTCTTCATCGAGCATGTAGCGCAGAACTCTTTCGGCTTCTGCGGCGATGTACGGCCCGATTCCATCCCCGGGGAGAATGCCAATTTTGATGGGGGATATCTTGGAATAATCAATCCAGTCGGGCGCGGCTTTGAGTTTTTCCACCCTTTCCATCTGGGCTTCCAGAAGCTTACCCAGTTGTTCTTTGGCTTTTTCGATAGCAGTCCTGTTGATCATTTTACCTCCTGTTTTTAGATTAGATTAGAAAAGAAATGTTAAGATAGAATTCTATTATTTTATCTCCTTAAAATCAACCAGAATTTTTAGACAGGACGGATAACAACTTTTTGACAAAATTCAGCTAAATCCATAAGATATAAATCTATCACTGAACATTTTAATTCCGAAAAACATAAAAGGAGAATTTCCGATGTTAGAAAGCTATTATCAGAAAGCGTCAGAAAGAGAAAAACTGGGGATTCCACCTTTGCCGCTGACTCCGGAAGAGACTGAAGAATTGTGCCAGCTTCTGGAAAATCCTCCTGCTGGAAAAGAACAGGAATTAATTTATTTACTCGAGCAGCGCATCTCTCCGGGGGTTGACCCGGCGGCCAAGGTCAAAGCCAGCTGGTTGACTGAAATTGCTTTCGGGCGGAAAAAATCCCCCTTAGTCTCACCGGAAAAAGCTGTTTTTTTCTTGGGAACGATGATAGGTGGTTACAATGTTGAACCTCTGGTAGCTCTGCTGGAGCATCCAACTCTGGCCGACAAAGCAGCTAAAGCTCTGAAAAAAATCATCCTGGTCTATGGCGCTTATGATAAAGTCGTTTCCCTTTCCAGGAATAATCCTTATGCTAAAGCGGTGCTTGAATCCTGGGCAAAAGGTGAGTGGTTTTTATCCCGCCCGGAATTTCCGGAAAAAATAGTGCTTAAGGTATTTAAAGTCGATGGCGAAATAAATACTGATGATTTCTCACCAGCCAAATATGCTTGGAGCCGACCCGACATTCCTTTACATGCTCTCTCGATGGGCGAAACCCGTTTTCCAGGAGGTTTAGAAATCATCAAGAAATTCAGAGAAGAAGGTTATAAAGTAGCTTTTGTTGGCGATGTGGTTGGTACAGGCTCTTCCCGAAAATCGGCCTGCAATTCGCTGATGTGGCATATTGGCGAAGATATTCCTTATGTCCCCAATAAAAGACGCGGGGGAGTGGTCATCGGAGGCTTGATCGCTCCGATTTTCTTCAACACCACCGAAGATTCTGGTGGGTTGCCCATTCAGGCTGATGTCAGCAAGCTAAAGACAGGAGAGGTCATCATCATCGAGACTAAAGAAGGTCTGATCAAGAATGAAGCCGGCGAAGTGCTGGCTAAATTTGAGTGGAAACCAGTGACCATCAAGGACGAATTCAGAGCGGGTGGTAGGCTAAATCTCATTATCGGGCGTCAGCTCACGGCTAAAGCCCGGAAAGAACTTGGATGGCCTGAGGCTGACTTCTTCACTCGGGTCGAGAACCCCGTACCCAAGCCAGGACAGGGCTTTACCTTAGCTCAAAAAATCGTGGGTAAAGCCTGCGGATTACCCGGTGTTCTGCCCGGCACTGCCTGCGAGCCCAAAATGACCACGGTTGGCTCTCAGGATACAACCGGTCCGATGACTGCAGATGAGCTAAAAGAACTAGCCTGCCTTGAATTTCAGACCGAACTTTTTATGCAATCTTTCTGCCATACAGCTGCCTATCCCAAGCCAACCGATGTTAAAATGCACCGCAGCTTGGCAGCCTTTATCATAGAAAGAAAAGGAGTGGCGCTCAAGCCTGGCGATGGTGTCATCCATTCCTGGCTTAACCGGCTGATTTTACCTGACACAGTTGGCACCGGTGGTGATTCTCACACCCGTTTTCCCATTGGCATCAGCTTTCCGGCCGGTTCTGGTCTGGTGGCTTTTGCTGGTGCTCTTGGTTTCATGCCTCTGGATATGCCCGAATCAGTGCTGGTCAAATTCTCGGGCAAACTCAATCCAGGTCTCACCTTGCGAGACGTGGTCAATGCCATTCCTTATTTTGCCATCAAACAGGGGCTGCTGACTGTGGCTAAAAAAGGCAAAAAGAATGTCTTCAATGGCCGTATCTTAGAAATCGAAGGTCTGGAAGACCTAACAGTGGAGCAGGCCTATGAACTGACCGATGCTTCAGCTGAAAGGTCAGCTGCAGCGAGCGTCATCTCTTTAAAAGAAGAAAAAGTAGTTGAGTACCTCAAGAGCAACATCGCCCTGATGAAAAAAATGATCGAAGAGGGATATCAGGATGCCCGGACCCTGGAAAGAAGAATCAGGGCCTGCGAAGAATGGATTAAGAATCCAGTCTTGCTCAAACGGGACGCTAACGCTGAGTATGCGGCCGTGATAGAAATTGACCTTTCTGAAATCAAAGAGCCGATTCTGGCCTGCCCCAACGACCCGGACGATGTTAAGCTTCTGTCAGAAGTGGCTGGAGATAAGATTGATGAAGTTTTTATCGGTTCCTGTATGACCAACATCGGTCATTTCAGAGCTGCGGCTAAAATCTTCGAAAAAGCCTGTTATCCTTCCACTCGTATCTGGCTTACCCCACCAACCAAGATGGACCATGCCCAGTTGATGAAAGAAGGTCTGTTTGCTGCTTTTGCAGCTGTTGGAGCCAGGGTGGAAATTCCTGGCTGCTCTCTGTGCATGGGCAATCAAGCCAGAGTCAAACCCGGAGCCACAGTGGTCTCCACTTCCACCAGGAATTTTGATAACCGAATGGGAGATAACGCCAGAGTTTATCTAAGTTCAGCCGAGCTGGCAGCCATTGCAGCCATCGAGGGCCAGTTACCTACAGTGGATAAATACTTCGAAGTGATGAAAGAGAAGGTTCTGCCTTATGCTGACCAGATATATCGTTATCTGGAATTTCATAAGATGGGCGATTTCAGTTTAAGTTATGTTTGAAGGAGAATAGTTTTAAGGATGCCAAGAATAATTGATTTGACAGGGAAAAGAGCTTTAATCACCGGCGGGTCAAGAGGGATAGGAAGAGCCACGGCTATTCTTCTGGCTGAAGCTGGAGCTGATGTGGCCATCCATTATCGTAATAATGACCAGGCTGCTTTTGAGGTTAAAAAAATAGTCGAAGAAAAGGGTAGGGAATGTCTTGTGCTCAAAGCCGAGATTTCCAGGAAAGATGAAGTCGAGCGAATGGTCAGAAGCTGCCTGGAACGTTGGGAAAGGATCGATATCCTGGTCAACAACGCTGGGATCTGGACTTATGGGGAAATGGGCAATATGCCGGAAAAAGTTTGGCGAGAAACCATGGCCGTCAACCTCGACGGTGTTTATTATGTTACCAATGCTGTCGTCCCCTGGATGAAAAAACAAAAACAAGGCTGGATTGTTAACGTGGCTTCAACCGCAGCCGTTCGGGGAGAGGCTTTTCATTCTCACTATGCTGCCAGCAAGGGAGCTCTGGTTTCCCTGACCAAATCCTTAGCTGTCGAACTGGCTCCGGATAACATCAGGGTAAACTGCGTGGCTCCGGGCTGGGTTGAGACTGACATGTGTACCGAAGTTTTTAGCGACCCGGAGTTTAAGGAGCGAGTTAGACAGTCCATTCCTCTGAAAAGAATCCCGCCACCCGAGGATATTGCCGGGCCGATTCTCTTTCTGGTTTCTGACCTGGCTGTTCATATAACAGGGGAAATCTTGAATGTCAACGGCGGGTCGGTCCTGTGTGGCGGCTAAAAAAAAATTTGCCAAAATTCAATTTTTCTGGTATTTTTTAGACAAAATTTATAGGAGGGAAAAAATGGAGGAGGTTGAAGTAGGTAGAATAACTCATTACTTTTCTAAAATTCAGGTAGGAGTGGCTAAGATTTCAGGGAGGGGGATAAAGGTAGGAGATGTTGTCCATATTAAAGGCCACA
Organism: Candidatus Aminicenantota bacterium; assembly: GCA_014360015.1. GTDB lineage: Bacteria > Acidobacteriota > Aminicenantia > Aminicenantales > Saccharicenantaceae > Saccharicenans. The sequence continues at coordinate 468,452 of JACIYJ010000001.1, forward strand.
GCACAGATTTTTATCAGAAAATAGAGTCGATGCAGATTGAACACAAGCCGGTGGAAGAAGCTAAACCAGGCGAAGAGGTAGCTTTTAAGGTGGATATGCCGGTAAGAGAGCATGATGTAGTTTTCAAAGTCATAGAATGAAACGGAATTGACTCGGCTGGAATTAATTGAATTTAGAGATTGACAGAAGAAAGATGAATATGTTATTTAGAGAGAAAAATGGCTAAAAAGTTTATTTCAATTGTCATAGTTCCAAACTGGAAGACAAATTTTCGGACGATAACCATTCCCCAGAAAGCAATTAGATTGATTATCGGGGCGGGTGTGGCTTTTGCCGTTTTCTTCGTCTTTTTCCTTCTTGATTATTTCTCAATGACGATAACCAAGGCCAAATACAGAGAGTTGGTCAAGGAAACTGCAGCCCAGAAAGAGTTAATTGCCAATTATGAAAGCACTATTGCCCAGATGAAGGAAACAATCAGCAATTTTGAGAATTATGCTCGCAAAATAAATGTTCTGGCTGGTATCCAGTCTCCTGAAAATATCAAAGGAGAACCTGGTCTTGGTGGCGGAGAAAAATTTGACCTGAATCTTAATTCGAAGACGAGCAAAGAAATCTCGCCCGGGGCCATTCAGGCTATAAAACAAAGAGCTGAATCAGTTGAAAAAAATTTAAGCTACATGCTCCACTTCTTTGAAAGTCAGATGACCACTCTGGCTACCACTCCCACTATCTGGCCAACGGTGGGCTGGGTTTCTTCGTCTTTCGGTCCGAGAATTGACCCATTTACTGGCAGAAATGCCTTTCATACTGGTCTAGACATTGCTACCAACCTTAATAACCCGGTGGTAGCCACAGCTAACGGAGTTGTCGTTCAGGTTGGTTTTGATAAGTACAAAGGCTATTATGTGTCAATCAGCCACGGCAACGGTTTTTCCACTGAATACTGGCACCTGCAGAAATATGTGGTTAAAGCCGGACAGAAGGTAGAAAGAGGACAGGTGATAGGCTATGTGGGCAAAACCGGTAAAGCCTTGGGTCCGCACCTGCATTATGAAGTTCATCTTAACGGAAAGCCTATTAATCCTATCGATTATATAATCGAAGAATAATCACTTTACTTTTTTATGTTTTCCAGGTTAACCCATCTTATAACAATCTGATTTTCAGAATTTACCTTATTACGAAAAACTTGATCCCGGTCTAACTTTCCCACCAAGACTGAAAGAGTACGCTGACATTTCCTTTTTTCCCTCGGGTTTGACTTTTTCCACCAGATAGAGGCTTTTCTGGCCGCAGCAAACATAAATGCCTGATTTATCTATCTGAACAATTTCTCCAGGTCTGGCTGCGGGCATCAGGCCAGGAACAACCTGGCCAGTTAAAATTTCGATCCGCTGATCATTGAGGAAAGTGTAAGTACTCGGCCAGGGGAAGAAGGCCCGAACCTTGCGGTCTATAATTTCAGCCGGTTCTTCCCAGTTTATCTGTCCCTGTTCCTTGGTCAATTTCGGAGCATAGGTAGCCTGAGAGTGGTCCTGCTCCTTAAGCTCGATGGTCTGAAGGTGGTTCAAAGTCTCAATCAGAAGTCTCGCTCCCAGATGAGCCAACCTGGTCTCCAGCTCAAGTGCATTTTCTCTGGGCAAAATTGGAGTCTCTTGCTGGGTTAGAATCGGGCCCTCGTCCATTTTTTCGTTCAGCTGAAAGATAGTTACACCGGTAACTTTTTCACCGTTAAGAATAGCCCACTGGACAGGGGCAGCCCCGCGGTATTTGGGTAAAAGAGAAAAATGGATGTTCAGTGATTTATAAGGTGGAAGATAAATGATGGAAGCCGGAATAATCTGTCCATAGGCCACCACGATGTTGATGTCAGGACTGGCAGCTTTAATCAACTCCAGAGCTTTTTCGTCTTTCCGGATTTTTTCCGGCTGAATACAGGGAAGACCGTGATTTTCAGCAAAGACTTTTACTGGCGGTGGCGTTAACTTTTTGCCCCGACCAGCTGGTTTGTCCGGTTGGGTAACCACCAATTTTATTTCATGGCTGGCAGTCAACAGACTGTTTAAAGCTGGCAGAGCAATGGCAGGGCTTCCGAAAAAAACAATCTTCATCCGACTGAACCTTTCTCCATCTCTTTTTCCATTTCTTTTTTAAGACGACTCTTCAACAGGCGCCGTTTCAATGGAGATAAGCGGTCAATAAACAGCTTACCTTCCAGATGGTCGATTTCATGACAGAAGACTCGAGCCAGCAAATCCTCAGCCTCAACCAGAAGTTCCTGACCGTCCAGGTTATATCCTCTGACAGTAATCCGCGCCGGCCGGAGCACTTTTTCATAGATTCCCGGTACTGATAGGCAGCCTTCTTCCGAAACCTGTTCTCCTTCCTCTTCAACAATTTCCGGGTTGACCATGACTATCAGCTCATCCTTGTTTTCTCCAACTGACAGGTCAATGGTGATCAGCCTCAGGCTGACATTGACTTGAGGAGCAGCCAGACCGATGCCCGGGGCTTGATGCATGGTTTCGACCATATTGCGGGCCAGTTCGACTATCTCCTGATTGATGTTTTCAATAGGTTTAGCTTTCAAGGACAGAGTAGGGTGTCCGATTTTTATAATTTCGAGTACAGCCATAGTACTTCTATTTTAGACCAGAAACCACGCCACGACAATAAAATCGCGACCTGAAATCAGTTGAAATTACCGCTTAAATCACAGCCGATGGTGGTGGAGGTTCATCGGCAGCCCCGGCATTCTTCAGTGGCACAGCTATCAGATACACACCTATCAGGACCAGAACTACCAGACCGCCAAGATAGCTGGGATGGGTGAAGATGATGGGTATGTCTTGGCTGATGACATTCTGCAGGAAGAAAAATTTCCAGGCCGCTCTGATCAGTCCGGTCAGCGCTTCTCCGGCAATCAGACCAGCTGCCAGCAGAATTCCGACATTTTCAACTCTGGCTTTCTGGGCAGCATTGAGCTGGCGTTTGGCCACTGTTCTGTCCAGAATACCCTTAATCATTCCGCCCACAAAAATGGCGAAAGTGGTCTCGAGGGGCAGGTACATTCCAACAGCTACCAGCATCGGGGAGCGAACCTGAACCAGAATCAGAGCGAAGCCCATGAGCATGCCGACAATAACCAGCGGCCAGGCCATTTCACCACCGACTATGCCCTGGGAGATGGCGGCCATCAATCCAGCCTGCGGTGCTGGCAGGTCTTTGCTGCCGAAAGTAAAAGCGCCGTGGAGAATCATCAACGGGAAATAGAGAAGAAGGGAAGCTAACAGAACTCCGAAAATATCTCCCACCTGCATTTTCCACGGTGTGCCACCGAGAATGTGTCCGACTTTCAGGTCCTGGAGCATTTCTCCGGCCACTGCAGAAGATACACAGACGACAGAAGCTACACCCAGCACGGCTGCTACTCCGCTTGTTCCTCTGGCTCCGATCAGAACCATCAACAGCCCGGCAATAATCAGGGTGGACAGGGTCAGTCCGGAAATGGGATTGTTGGATGAACCGATGGTTCCAACCAGATTTCCTGAAACTGCAGCAAAGAAGAATCCGGCTAAAGCCATGACCACTGCGGCCAGAATGGCCGGGCCATAGCTTCCAGCAAAAATTCGGTAAACGAAGACCATCAGGACAACGGTGATGGCCATCAAGAACAGGACTAACTTAGTGTTCAAGTCTTTTTCGATTCTTGAAGTGACCTCGGTCTTCTCCGCGGCTTTTTTGACATCACCGAATGACCTCTTGATTCCGGCTGACAGATTTTTTCTCATCCGGTAAAGGGTATACCCGGCCCCGACCAGCATGCCGCCGACGGCGATCGGTCTGACAATGAACTTCCAGACGTTAGTTACCAGGTCAGGCCAGGGAACATCGGACATAGCAACGGTCGGGCCATAGAATTTTTCTACCAGCTGGGGGCCAAGGAAATACATCAACAGTGGAACAAAAAGTCCCCAGGCTAAAACACCACCAGCGAAGTTGAGAGAAGCCAGACGCGGACCGATGATGTAGCCAACACCGATGTAAGCCGGGAAAATTCCAGGCCCAGAAACACTGACTATACCTCCGGTTCCTATGGCGTTGGCTTCTTTGGAAGCTCCGAGTCTGACAAAACTTGAGCCTATTTTTCCCAGCTTGATGATGAATTCTTTGGAAGCGGCGAAAAGCTGAATAACTCCGAGTGAATATAACAGGGCGCCAACACCCATTGCCTGGAACAAGAACTTGGCTCCGGCACTGCCTTTCTGACCGGCTTTGTGAATCTCAGCCGCAGCCACTGATTCGGGGAAGGGTAATTCCGGGTCGGTCACCATGATGCGTCTGAGGAAAGTGACAAACAGAATTCCCAAAAGTCCGCCCACAAACATCAGAGCCGTTGATTTCAGATAAGCATCTACGGTGTTGAATTTGGTCCAGGCTCCGGTGATAAGAAAAGCCGGTATGGTAAAAATGGCTCCGGCAGCTACAGATTCGCCGATAGAACCAACGGTTCGAGCAATATTTTCTTCGAGGATCGAGCCCTTCATTATTTTGAGCAGAGCCATGCCGATGACCGCTGCTGGATAAGTAGCAGCAATGGTCATTCCAGCTCTCAGTCCCAGGTAGGCATTAGCTGCTCCGAGGATAATGGTCATGATGAGTCCGAGAAGTACAGCTTTTAGGGTAAATTCCTTCATTTCGGTTTTTTCTGGAACAAAAGGTTTGTAATCCATCCACCTCTCCTTTCCATTCTAAGTTTTTTCTTTATGTATATTAAAAAAGTCCTGAGCAAGTCAAGACAATTTTTCTTTCAGGTTAAGAGATAGTATCCAGGTTAGAGGGAGTATTTGGCAGAAGCGGGGTGGCAGTCCGGCCATAGGAATTTCGGCAGAAGAGGCAGGGAAATTTATAAACTTGGCACTTGAAAAAGCAGGGCTTCCTCCGTTAAAAATTTTGTTGAAACTTCTAAACGAAAGGAGGAGGAAGCCCCAATGACAGAAAATATATACCCTACTTACTATGAGCTTTGCAAGAGTGCACCCATTCTGGCCAGAAAAGCTCTGATCAGGGCCTATGAGGAGACGGGGAATATCTCAGAGGTAGCCAGGTTGTTTC
>JACIYJ010000010.1 GCA_014360015.1 Candidatus Aminicenantota bacterium
GAAACAACCTGGCTACCTCTGAGATATTCCCCGTCTCCTCATAGGCCCTGATCAGAGCTTTTCTGGCCAGAATGGGTGCGCTCTTGCAAAGCTCATAGTAAGTAGGGTATATATTTTCTGTCATTCGGGCTTCCTCCTCCTTTCAGTTAAAATTTTCAACAAAATTTTTAACGGAGGAAGCCCTGCTTTTTCAAGTACTAATCTGATAAAACCCCCTGCTTCCACAGCCCCAATACCAACCGCCGGGCTTCCACCTCGTCGCTTCCAAATTGTCCTCTTATCCTGGATACCATGTCCTAGCCTGAAAGAAAAAATTTCTTGACAATCATAAAAAAATTATTTATTTTCAATCTTGAAGGGCAGGTAATGGTCAGTGTGAGAAGCCTACTTTTTTATATTTAAGGGGGGGGAAATATGAAAAAATGGGCTAATTTTCTTTCTTTCTTTCTTTCTTTCTTTCTTTCTTTCTTTCTCTTTCTCTCTCTGATTGGTTCAAAGCTTTTTGCTCAAAGTGGCATATATGATCGAGTTGGTATTATTCCTGGACATGCTTCTTATTCTTCACTTCCAATAGAAAATGTGGATCTTTTCACTGGCAACCTAACGCTCCGCTATCTTGATGTTTTTCTGCCAGGGCCAAATGGGTTAAACGTTGAAGTATGGAGAGTATATAATTCAAAAATATTTAAGGACAGAAAAGATGGGCATTCCGCCAGCGTTCAGGCAGAACATAATTCATGGGTGGGTATAGGATGGACGATGCATATGGGCCGCATATATTACCCTGATGCAGCGAATCCGATTATCGAATTTCCAGATGGTCGAAGAGAACCACTTTATCTTGATAATTATGGAACTAATAAACACATAAGCCGCGACTTTTTGAAATACGATAAAACAAGCTATAAGTTATATTTCAAAAATGGTGTTGTTTGGACATTTGGGTTGAGCACGACGGTATATTTTGGCGATGGAACTTATAAGGCTGCGAGAGTTGTAACTAAGATTGAGAATTCTTTTGGGCACGCAATTTCTATTACATATAAAGTATATAATTCTAAATATCTGCCAGTTATAAGCAAGATTGTTGATAGTATGGGCAGAGAAATCACTTTTATCTCAACTGATGAAAATTATCCGAAGCTTCAAAAGATAAAAATAAAAAACTATGCAGGGAGAGATATTTATTTTAATTATACGGTAACAACATTTTCCAATGGATATTATAAGCTTGATAGTTTTCAGCCGCCTGCCTTGCCGCCAATCGCCTATCAATATGACCCAAGTTTTTATGAGCTGACAAAAGTTACAACAGGATTCGGAGGGATTTTAGAATTTGTTTATAACAGTCATGATTTTTATTTTAACGGCATCCACTTGATATCAAGGGTAGTCTCACAGAAAAAGATAACTTTTACTCAAGGAGGGGATCAAAAGGTTTGGTCTTTTTATTATCCAGACTATAACGGAGCCTTTCAGGGTACAACTACAGTTGACGGACCAGAATATAATGTTTCTTTTACGCACTACGGATACGATGCCTCTTCTCCATGGAAGATTGGCCTTATTAAAGAATGGTCATATGGAGACGGTAGCTACTCAGAAAAATATGACTGGGATTTCCAGCAAATCTCGGATAGCGTGTGGACAGTTCTTGGCATTTCAATGGGTACAGCTAAAGCACCATTGCTGTCTTCTGTTGAGACGATTAGGACTGGGGATTCTAATCTTAAAACAGAATACCTTTATGAAAGGATCGATACTAAAAGATATGGTTTGCCAACGAAAATAAATTATTTTGTCAATGGTTCTATAAATCCAAAATATTATACAGAGCTCGAATATTTTTATGAATCTCAATCGTCTTTTAGAGATGCCTATATGTTTGATTTCGTCTTCAGGGAAATAAAGCGATCAGCTGGCGGTGATATGTTAGGAAAAACAGAAATCTATTATAATACGGACGCTGGGAGAAAAGGAGCAATTGATAAAGTTCTTAAATATAAGAATGAGACAGAATATTATACCTGGGATTATGATTATTCTTGCTCAGATCCTAATTTGGTGGTGATTTCTATTAAAAATCCCGGCAATGATGTAACTATAACGCATAAATACTCATATGGAGTTCAAAGTGATTATTATGATGGTACAGCTCAGATTACTCGAGTAATATCTTCTTATAATAGTGCTATTATCTCTGAAACAAATCAACACGGGGGTACTATTAACTATACTTATGATGACGCAGGAAGAATTATCAGGATAGACAGACCAGATCCTTTTAATGACACTTATTTTCAATGGCTAAACAGTGAAAATAGAGTTGACATAGCTCAGGGAGGCAATGTAATTACAAAATTTTGGGATGGTTTTGGCCGGGACCTTGGATATATTGAGACCGGTGGCGGGATTACCTTGTATTATCTAAAAGAATTGGACTCAGAAGGAAGAGTCATATCAGAAAATGCTGGGGGAACAGACATAGCACAGAAATATTCTTATCAATATGATAATTTTGGCCGATTGACGAAGATTATTAATCCTTTGGGTAAAGCGACTTTAATATCCTATGAAGCAAGAAGAAAAATAATAACTGATGCTGAACAACATTCTACAATTTACGAATATGATGATCTTCCGGGGTTACCAACCCGAGTTATTGATGCTATGGGAAATCAGGCTGTCCATACCTATGATCCTCTTGGGAGGCTCATAAATGTAAATTACAATGATACGAGGACGCATGCTTATGTTTATGATTGGCTTGATAACCTCGTTTCTGAGTCACATCCTGAGACTGGGCTAATTTCATATGTATATGATAATTCATTAAGATTGTCGCAGCGAATCTGGGGAATTTCAAAGCAAATATATTCTTATTCCAGTGGAAGATTGTCGCAGATAAGTTCCTATAAAAATAATAGCTCGTCTCCTGATGAAACTATTAGATATATCTATGATTTAAAAGGGCATGTATCGTCTATATATGGTTCTAACTGGAGCAGGAAGAATATTACCTATAATATCTGGGGCTCTATTACCTCAGAAACATTAAGCATACTTGGGTTAGCTGATAAAACAATTTCTTATCAATATAATGGAAACAATTTGCTTACTTCTATAACTTATCCATCAGGCAGAGTGGCCACAACTTCATACAATACTTTAAATTTACCTGCCTTTTTAAGCTTTAACGGTAAGACGATCATAGATAGTATAACTTACGGACAGGGTGGCCTCCCGACAAATATTTCTATTGCCGGAAATGGAACTGTTTATTCGGCTAACTATTTGGCAGCAGGGTATCTGGCAAGCGAATCGCTCAAAAAAGGGGGAATAACTCTTTATGATGCTTCATATTCATATGATGGAGTGGGCAATATAACAGCCATAAATAGCACTGCTCCTGCTCCCGCTTTAAATGCTACATTTAGTTATGATGCATTATATCGCTTAACTTCTGCTACCTATTCTATAGGCAGAGTGAATAATTATACATATGAATATGATCCTTATGGGAATATGTTGAGGGTAGCTGAGAATGGGGTTACGGTATTTGAAAAAGCCTATGATAGCCAGAATCGAATAATTGGTTTTTCCTATGATGATCGAGGCAACTTGCTTTATGCTAATGGCAAATATTTTAATTGGGATGGTTTCAACCGCTTAAGTTCAATTCTCAGTTCATCAGGAGAAATCCTTGGCCAGTACACTTATGACGATAGAGGCTTAAGGTTAAAAGCAATTCCGCCTTTACCCGAAATAAATATCAAGCAGAACAATATTGATATTCCAGATGGAGGCACTGTCAGTTTTAAAATAGTTTCTCAGGAAGATAAAATTTTTATAGTTGAGAATACAGGCCTGGCTAATCTTAATCTTGGAAATTTGACCTTATCCGGTCCTAATGCTGATCAATTTCAGATTATTCAGCAACCGGCTTCAGTTGTTAGCCCGGGGAGCTCGACCTCTTTTGTGGTCCGGTTCTCACCAACTTCTTCCGGTCTTAAGATCGCTTCTTTAAGCTTAGTCAACAATGATTTAGATGAAAACCCATACGAAATTACTTTATATGGCAATTATGAGCCAGAGATTAACATTATAGGTATTCCAAATGGGGGAAGTTATAATTTTGGTACAGTGACTATAGGAGATTTCGTAAGAGCAAATTTTACCATACAGAATCTTGGAACAGCTCCTTTGCATTTAACCGGAACCCCACCTGTTACCATCTCCGGCAAAAATCCAGGAAACTTCAGCGTGGAAATGCAACCTCAGACTATAATCGAGCCTGGTCAGTCATCTACGTTTGAAGTACAATTCACCTCAACTGGTAATGGGATTTATACAGCAGATCTTTATATTGCCAATGATGATACCAACGAAAATCCATATATAATTCACCTATCTGGTTCAGGAGCAATTGGTCCAGCAAGCCTGATAGAAACAAGCGGCGAGGATGGGTTAGTGGTGACTTTCCCGGCTGGCGAGGAAAAGCTTTTAGCCAATACCTTACAAACAATTACCTGGAAAGCAGATAAAGATATCAATTTTGTCAGGATCGAATATTCAACTGATAATGGTTCTACTTATAGGATTATCACTGGAAGAACTCTCAATACAGGAAAATATGAGTGGCTTGTTCCTTCGGATATTTCTCGCTCTTGCCTGATTAGAATTTCTGATGCTGATAGATATAAACCTATCTCAGACTCAATATCAATTGAATTCAGCTTTAAAATCAAGAAATCTGAGGACTTTTTTAAATTAGCCCCGACTATTTCATCCATTATTACTATTCCAGACAAAAGGCGGCAGGCCTATCTCAAATTAAGCCTCGATATTATTCCTTTTGAAGCGAAGAGGTTATTCCAGGTTTCAGCTAACAATGTGTGGGCCAAAGCTGAGGGATATGATGTTTTTCTTGATAGATGGCACAAAATAAAGATCGATATAAATCCTAATATATCTCTGGCTTCAGTATGGCTGGATAACGAGCCTTTATTAGAATATGTAGGATTAAAATTAGAGCCAATGATGGCTGCAGCAAATTCTTCTGGGGCGATAGTCTTTTCTCATGCGGGCGAGGTTAGTTCGGCAATTTTGATAGATGATGTAGAAGTTAAGGTTCTTGATCCAGATTCAAATATCGATTATGAAAATGCCGAGCAAGCTCCGTTGTGGAAAAGACTTTTTATAGATGATTTTGAGAATTATCAGGATGAGGTAGAGGTGTATAAAGCAGGGGGCTGGACGGAGATTCTTGAATCAAACCATCAATCTGCAGCATATCTTGGCGATGAAGCTGAGCAAGACTATATTTTTAATCGGATGAGAGGCCAGAAGAAGGCTCTATTGGAAAATCAGCTCAAAATTAATAAGAACCATATAAAGCTTGATGAACAGGATGCTTTCTCCGGTTTTAAATCACTGAGAATTAGCTCACTAAAAGGAAAACGGCTCAGTTTTGTCAAAACATTTTCTTTACCAGAGCAGGCGCCTTTTGCCATAAGCCAGAAGAATTTTACCGTGGTCGAGAAGCTCCCCGATTTGGTTTCTTTGAAAGATTTGCGGAGGCAAAAGAGGGCAGATGTTAATTTAAATGAAAATGCGGGAAGGAAGGGCAACAGCATTCTTGCCAGAGGGAATAATCAGTTTATGGTTATTGATGGCTCTTCTGGACAGAGGGCGACAGGTGGGAGTGGTAAGATCAAGACTATGTCTGTTGGGACTACAGGGATCTATTATATCTATGCGTTTGACGGGAGGTTGCTGGCTGAGTATGATGGTTATGGGCAATGTTTGAAGGAGTATATCTACATAGGGGCGAAGATGGTGGCTGAGTATCAGCCTCAGACGGGCAAATATTATTATTACACCACCGACCAGATTAACTCCACGCGCATTGTGACCGACGACCTGGGCAATGTGGTTTATGCGGCGGCGCATGACCCATATGGTGCCATTCAGCAGACATGGGTTAATATCTTTACCCCCGAACTCAAATTTTCCGGCAAGGAACAGGACGCTGAATCTGGCCTGTATTACTTCGGTGCCCGCTACTACGATCCCACCCTCTACCGCTTCCTCAGCCCCGACCCAGTTATACCCACCGATGAGGCGATTTACAACCCGCAGCGCTGGAATCTGTATGGGTATTGTGGGAATAATCCATTAAATAATGTAGAAGTATTCGGGGCCTATTATATGCTGGGGACTATTTATATATATAGACAATATACTGATGGCGGCATAATTTATGGCGCAATGTATTTCTTTAATCCTAAAAGTCTCTTGGCAAAAGGTCTAGACGTTCCTGGCTGGCAAACAAAAGAAAAAGTAGTCGACAGAAATATCAAAGCTGGAACATATATGGGACAATTCCGCTGGACATATGCTCAGATAAAAGATAAAAGCGGGCAGGTGAAGACCATTAAGGTTATGGCCTTGCTTCTATTCGATTGGAACGGTAACATTGTGACGGTACAAGATAAAGGGGTAGATTATAATGCCGGAATTCATTCAGGTTCAGTTGAAGAATCTCATGGTTGCATAATTGTGGACACAGCAACTATGAATGAGCTTATAGGTATCTTCAACTATTATTATTCTATGTTTCAAAGAGCGTCTTACGCTTCGATGTTTGCAGATCAGATAGGTCAAGTTTTATTTGGTTTTGCTGCTCTTGATTGGTATTCCGAGTTTTACCATTTTCATTATTTCTGGGTGTTCATTTATGATCCCCAAGTTAGTAGCCAGCCTCAGGCTAATTAAGAAAAAAAGATGAAAAATTCAAGAAAGGAAAATAAAATGTGGAGATGGCTAATTAAAACAATTGTTTTATTATTCATCGCCTTTTTTATATCCCTATCTAATGGGTATAGCCAAACAAGCTCATTTAATCAAAAAGAATCCTGGAAGGCTGAATATTTGTGGCGGAAGGTTGAATCTAATCCTTCGACTGAAGTCAGTGCCAATTTTTATTATTTTATATGCAAGTTTGATAGAGTAGGTGACTATTTTATCGATCAGTATCTTATCGATAACTATCGGTTCAACTATGAGATTTTATGCGGCAACAGATATATTGCCATGGCGGCGTTGAGACTTATGAAAAGTTCTACGGATGATCAGCGAAAGAAGATGGCCAGAACTATAGCCAAATTGATAAGAATAAACCCTGAATTGTTCTTAGATATTCTTCAAAAAGAGAAAGAATTTAAAATCGACATGATAAAACAATGTGTAGTATCCTTGCCAGTTGAGATTGAATATCTATTTAGGAAGTCATTCTTATTTAGTGAAGATGTTTCTGAAAAACTATCTTATTTCGCTTTTTATGAAATTGGAAAAAGAATTGAGGCCCTGGAAAGGATAAAAACAAAAAGATATGAGGAGATAAAACGTATTTGTCTTGATTTACTCAATAAAGAGATGAAAGAATTAAGAATTCCAAAATCATACAAAATAGATTTCGGGACAGAAGTTGACATATTAAAATTTTTTTGGACATTAGCACGAGAAGAACAATGGCTTATATTCGATGAACCGCTTCCTGGTGACGAGTGTGATTTTGACCTGAAAAGAAATTTTTATTTTGAATCAGTGCTTTTGCCAATATTTAGATATGAAAGTTTTGCTGGTAATATGTTAGCTTTACGATTTATCTTATTTGAAGTTAGAGAGACAAGGCTTACTGAACGTTCAACTCATCTATGGGAGATTAGCAGAATAAATCCTGAAAGTTTTGTCAGGGTATTATGTGGATCAGAAGGAGAAAAGGTTAAAAAGAATAACATCTTTTTGTGCCCAACCTATGATGAATTAAGCACGCAGGCAAAAATTGCAGAATTAGGCTATAGAATAGATGCTTTAAAAAAAATGAGATTCAAAGAAAAAAATTGCAAAGAAGTTAAAAAATTATATTTAGACAAATTTAAAAAGTTAAAAAAATTATATAGCGATATATCTAAGAAACAAAGTGAGATAATGAAAATAATAGAAATGAAGCCGGATTCATTTCCATATTAGGAAGCAGTTAAAGTAGCCTTAATAATTGGAATTTCACTTAAGAAGGAAGAAGAAATTAAGGAAAATAAGATAAAATGGCGCTCTTGTTAATAAGGAATAAGGAAATCATAGAAGACCTATAAAAAAGAAATGATAAAAGAAGGCCTGGTAATAATGAAAAAATTATTGAAGAAGAATGGCTATTAATAAAGGCCAGTAAGTATACTATGTAGGTGCTAAAGAATGGATCAATTGACGGGAGGTTGCTGGCTGAGTATGATGGTTATGGGCAATGTTTGAAGGAGTATATCTACATAGGGGCGAAGATGGTGGCTGAGTATCAGCCTCAGACGGGCAAATATTATTATTACACCACCGACCAGATTAACTCCACGCGCATTGTGACCGACGACCTGGGCAATGTGGTTTATGCGGCGGCGCATGACCCATATGGTGCCATTCAGCAGACATGGGTTAATATCTTTACCCCCGAACTCAAATTTTCCGGCAAGGAACAGGACGCTGAATCTGGCCTGTATTACTTCGGTGCCCGCTACTACGATCCCACCCTCTACCGCTTCCTCAGCTCCGATCCAGTGATCCCGACAGAGCGCGCCCTTTATAATCCTCGGCGCTGGAATCTGTATGGGTATTGCGGGAATAATCCTCTTGGGTTTGTGGATAAAAATGGTTCAGATCCTGCAAATATTTTGGTGATAAGATTATGGGAATTTCGTTCACAAAATATCACAGTTGGCTATTTATTTTTAGATAACCGATGGGTCGGCTATACAATGGAACATAATACTAAAGCAAAGCTTCCCGAGGGGACTTATCAGGCGACCGTTAAGTTTGGTATAACAGATACAGGAGATTATATCTGGGGGTTAATAATTGATAAACTCCTGGAGGGAAAATACTTTGTTGCCTTTCATTTGGGATGGTCAAGTGAACACTCTAATGGGTGCTTTTTGGTTGGATATAATTATGATTTTGATAAAAATCAATTAATCAATTCAACTGCAGCTTTTGTTCAATTGATAAGCGAGTGCATCGGGCATCATGATCTTGGAGCAGCTTTAATAACATATGGGGAGTTAGGATTAGAGGATATGTTTCTGTCATGGTTGGAGCTGGATGCGTTGTCAGCTATTGTTGGAGCAATCGTAACAGTAAAACAAGGTTATGTGGGAAATGTTCCTGAGAATTATGCCTGGGATCCGCAAATGATTAATCCAATCTATTGGGCCTGAGAAGTAAGATTAAATTGACAAAGGTCATTAGTTTTGAGGGGATATTAAAGTTGCTAAGGGTAGTTCTGTTTGTGCTCTTTACTTCTTATAGCTCGAATTGGATTCTATCTGCCGATTTTGGTGAGGCTAGAAAAGGGGAATATCTTTATTTCTCATTAAAAGATCGTATGCCCTTTAAAAGAGAGCTTGTAGCTCAGAGCTATAAAAATTCGCAGAAGGTAAACGAACAGAATATATATGAATTTCTGGCGGGGCGTGAGGCGGCCCTTACTGAAGAAATAATTTCTGGCAACAAATATGCCCTGGCTAAATTTTTAACAGAGCTTGAAATTATAAGAAATGACGACAGGACATCTTTTTGGTCAGATACATGGTGGAAATATAGGATTATTATTGCGATGATCAGGTCTAACCCGGACCTTTTGCTTGAAACGATAGCCCAGCATAAACAAGAAATAAATCCACGTTTTATTTGTTTATTCTATCCCAGCCCCGATTTATACGGTTATTCTGCGTGCTTATATCTATTAAGGTCGAGAATTAAATCTCTGGAAAAAGTTGAGAAGCCGGAGCTGAAGGAAATTAGAGATGAATATTTGCTTAAAATGAAAGATAATTTGTCTTTGCTGAGCAAAGAAAAGAACGGCAAAGAACAAATTCATTCTTCTTTGGGCGATAAAATGAATGAGAAATTTCAGATTAAATTAAACAGGGCTGACTTTATTTTGCCTGAGGAAATTTCCAGGGCTAAGCAAAGAATTGAAAACTGTCCTTGTCCTTCGAATATTCATTTGCTGCTAAAAGCTTTAAGGTCAGAAAAAGATGAGGCTGTAATGGTAAAAGTTATGCGTCTCTGTCTGAATATTACTGACCTATTATGGGAAGAATTTATCTCTGGGAATGAAGAGGCGGTTGAAATATTTTTGATGTTCTATAAGTACGGGGAGCATCATCTTTACCAAGAAGCGGTTGAAGCTGATATTACTACTCTTTTGCGCTGCAAGCCTGACGTTTTTCTGAAGGCTCTTAAGAAAAACATGAACCTCTTTTATACCACCACTTTGACTTATCCCGTGGATTCGGTGACTTTTTTGCCTCGCATAAAAGAGGTTTGTAAATATTTTCTTTCAAAGCGAATTGAAGCGCTGATGAGAGTGCAGGATAAAGAGCTTGTCAGCCTAAGGGATATCTGTATTTATAACATAAAGGCAAAGATAGAAGAAATAAATAAATCAAGGGAATATGAAACTTTATCATTGAACGCAAATAAATAGAGAAATATTTTGTTTCTTAATATTATTTTTATTGACTTGAATGCTAATGATAAAAAGATATTAGTAAGCATTATCGAAGTTTGTACTGAGTGGACTATGATTGGAATTGTCTGGGATAACCAAATGATTTATTTTTTTTGAGTATTAAAAAGAGGAGATGATGGAAATGATTAACCCAAAAGACAATAAGATGACTTTTATCATGATATTATCAGTTTTTCTCATTTTAAATAGCCTTGGCCTGAGTATAAAAGCTCGGGATATATCAAGGCAGGAGGAGGCCATAACCTGGGATAAGATAAAAGAGCTTGTCGATAACTTCTTGATTAACCCAGACAAAAGAACTGCTCAACCCTTATATAATCTTTTGTCTCCAGAAAATAATTTACTAAAAGAACAGCCGAAATTGTTTGAACATCTTTTTAATTATTTAGTTTCAGAAAAGGAGAGCTCAGAAATATTAAATCTATGCAGGAAACATTACCGCTGCTACGTTGGCCTATAAATTATTAAGCCTATCTGATGGATATTATGCGGAAGAATTATGCCGCCTTCTTGGCCGCTTGATAAGAATTAATCCTAAGGTTTTTCTTGAAATGATTTCCTCCAATCCAGATGATACTTTAATTGAAATTGTTGTTAAAGCGCCGCGAATTGAGGATGAGGAAATATTTATACATTATCTTAATAAAATAATGCAGAATGAATACTTGAAAAGGATAGAAGCTTTAAAAACTGTAAACGATCCTGAATTAAGAAAATTGCGGGATCGCTGCCTCGCTATTTTATCAGAAGAACTTCGCAAATAAGATGAGGGATATTATTAATGGCCGAAACGGTGACGTGATATCCGTGCACCACTGCTCCGGGGATGACCAGATTGACTCGAGGCAGTTTGCCGTGGATATAACAAATAAGGAGAACGTTAAAGTTGTCTACCAAACGGCACATGACCCCTATGGCGGGGTGCAGCAGACCTGGGTAAATTCCTTCATTCCCGAGCTCAAATTTTCCGGCAAGGAGCAGGACACTGAATCTGGCCTGTATTACTTTGGCGCCCGCTACTATGACCCCACCCTCTACCGCTTCCTCAGCCCCGATCCTGTGATTCAGCCGGAACTTGGAATGGCCAACCCGCAGTTCTGGAATTTGTATTCATATTGTGCAAATAATCCTCTAAATTATGTTGATGTAGATGGGCGAAGTTTTGTCATATTCCTCGGCAGTGCAGATCTATTGTTTATATTCGATGAGAAAGGTATACTGAGAGGCGTGTATAATGCCTCTAACAAGACGTCTAATAAATACCCAGAGGGGCGATGGCGATATACCCATTATAATCTTCATGATGGAGCTAAAAGAGGAGATCCAATTGATGATACCGGCTTTTTCGGGTTCGACGCACCTGCAGATCCTTTCGGTTCAAAAGGTATTCATGCTGGTGGTACTGTATGGTGGTGGTATACTGCTGGTTGCATACGAACAGAAAGAGCAGCGATGGAATTGATGAGAAATCTCCAAGAAGGCGGGGATAAAATACGTTTCCTTATTGTAATATGGGATAGTATGTTTGATAGCAGGGGCTTTTTTGATTTGAGTGGAATTTTATCAAAAGTTGAGTTTTATTTGAAAGAAGCAGGCTATGGAGATAGAGATATATCAAAAAAGTTCAAGATCAAATTGAGACATATTTGTGGTTAATGTTTGGACCGTTCGATTTTATGTATGATTATTGGTTTAATAGTGAAAGCCCAATACCACCCGGGGTTTATTAGGTTGGGGAGGCAAATATGATCAGAAGATTAGGCGAGCCTTTAGGGATATTATTTATTTTAATATTATTTAATCTGCTCTCTTTGTTATTTGCCCACAGAGCAGTCCAGGATCCTGGAGAGAAATGGGAAGATATCTTGATATCTATGAAGAGCTTCTTAGCCGATCCAGCAGCTAATTTTTCTAGAGTTGAGAAAATCGAGGACCTCAATTACTGGACGCAGATATATTATTTAGTTAAGGGTAGAAATTATGTCGAAGAACTGTTCTCAAACCAATTCAAGGTATCTGATATAGATGAAAACAAACTTAATATAATTTTTAATCTCTTGTTAAAATATTCTATTGATCCAAATCCATATGATGGTCCGATAGCTTTGATCATAGACCGCCTTGTAGAGATCATGCAAAACCGTCCAGAATGGTTTTTTGAGAGTCTCCTTAAGCGGCCGCAATGGAAAGAGATAATGAGATTTATAGCAGCTAAAAGAAAAGAAAATATTAATGAATATATAATCGCAATAGAAAATGAGGCCAGGAAAAAGGAAATACTTCACTGTCTGGATGAGCTTGAGCGCGAGAAAGATGATGAATATAGGTGGCTTGAGCTATTTCTTAAGGAGCATGATAAGTATGCAGAAGATGCTAAAAATATTCATAATTGGGGAAGCATTATCGGCCGCTATGAGCAAAGTCATCTTGATGAGAAGCAAACTTTAAGGGAACAGTATAATCCAATTCAGGTTATGAGTAAATGGATCTTAGACAATCCAGATGAACTGAAACTTAAGGTGCTTTTTATTCTGTTACAGAATCTGACTACTGGGTATCATGCCGAAATAATAAGCGATATCGGAGCAAAGGTATTTATAGACCATCCGCAGTTGTTTATAAGTTGTTTGAAAGATTATGGAAATTGGAGGTATTTGCTGTTTCGGATAAGCTATGATGTTTATTCTCATATCTATTGGGAGAAAAAAAGCTTAGAAGATATGTTTAGCAATATTGGAAACTCCGATTTTGAAAAAGAAGTTATAAAAGAATTAGAATTTATAATTAGCCTGGTTAAAGAACAAATAAAGAAAATCGAGCAGAGAACACTTCTTTTTAGTTGACTGATTAACTATTAAGACGACTATTTGATAAACGAAATGGCATAGAATGGTTAGTGTGGCTCATCCTTTGGAAGGGAAATATTACTACTACACCACCGATCAGATTAACTCCCCCCGCATTGTGACCGACGACCTGGGGAATGTGGTTTATGCGGCTGCGTATGATTCGTATGACCGAAACGGTGACGTGATATCCGTGCACCACTGCTCCGGAGGTGGTCAAATTAATACGAGGCAGTTTGCCGTGGATACAACAAATAAGGAAACATCGAAGTTGTCTACCAAACGGCGCATGGTCCCTACGGCGGGGTACAGCAGACGTGGGTAAATACCTTCACCCCCGAACTCAAATTTTCCGGCAAGGAGCAGAACACTGAATCCAGCCTCTACTATTTTGGCGCCCGCTACTATGACCCCACCCTCTACCGCTTCCTCAGCCCCGACCCAGCTGATGTGCCTGAAATAGCCCGATACGATTTTCAGCGCTGGAATAAATATAGCTTTGCTTATTGAGTTAGGTGATACAATGAAGAAAAAAATAATAGTCGTAATAGCCGTCCTGATAACAGGAAGCAGCCAACTATTACTCATTCTGAACTCAAATTAGTATTTGACCCATAACAGCAGCTGATTATGCAGACGGCGATTATCATTAGATATGAGAATGAATCTGTATTGGGCGGTATATTATCTTCACCCCATTAATTTTATTACCAGCCCAATACCATTTATAGCCAGCTTAAAAATGGGCTACCGTACCCATGTATTTATCACCAACTTTAGTGGCGTCTCCTTTTCCTCTTTTTATTCCCTGTGGTTTGTTTGATGTTGGCTGGCTTTTGGTTGAAATATCCCTTTCTACAGTGAATTTTCCTGAAGATGGATTATAGTAAAGAACGAGCTCAAAATAAGGTCCTTCGCTCTTGCTCAACCCGATAAAGGCCCTGTTATCATTGATGCGGTTCTTAAAGTTCTTTGGGGGCTTAATGGTAAAGAAAACGTTTATATCCGGTCCAGCTGTTTCAATTGCCTTAATGTCCGAAAATAAAATTCCGAAATGACCATTTTCATCAGTTCCGCATTTTACCGTCTTGTTGTTGATCTTAACTTGAACTTCAGCTCCAGCTACAGCCAACGGCTGACTCTGAGACAAAAGCTGGTGAACAAAGAACATCGTAAACAAGATTAATAAGCTACCAGACAATATTTTTCTTTTTTTCATACTGCCTCCTTTCATAATTGCTTAGGTATGATTTGTAAGTTTGGCACTACGGCTCTTGTCAACTATTAATAAAACAAATCTTTTATTTTTAGCTAAATAACATTTTTCTGGACGATTATATTTTAAGAAAAATAAATGTCAACCTGTTTTTATAACAGGCTTATGTTTATAAGCTCATTGAGCAATCAAAATAATTAAAAAAAGACAAAAACCAGAAGCTCAGCGACCAGAGCTGGCTTGGGGTTGCCCTCTATTTCCAGGGTATTATCTATTTTTACCAGCCATCGTCTAAAGCCTTTTCGTCTGATTTCCTTGAGCACGGCCCTATTTCTGATGCGGTCCCCGGGCTTGACCGGCGTGATAAACCTGATGCGATCCAGGCCATAATTAAAAAGCATTTTAACCTTAATTCTGGCCAGGGGCGATTGAGCCAGAAAATAAGGCAGAAGGGATAGGAGCAAAAAGCCGTGGGCAATGGTGCTTTTAAGCGGACTTCGAGCCGCCCTTTCCACATCCACGTGAATCCACTGATGGTCTTCAGTGCAGTCAGCAAAGGCATTGATTCTCTCCTGCGTCATGGTCAGCCAGTCAGAAACGCAGATTTCCTGGCCAACCATTTTTTTGAGTTTCCGCGGCGACATTTTTTCTTCAGGCAAATTCTGGTTTTCTTGGGTCTTTATTTCCTCGCTCATAGCCGCCTCCTTTTCTTTTTCAATTCCTAATTCATTTAATCATTATTTCTGAATTTATTTTTTCAGAGTAGTCTCGATTTCTTGGATCTTAGCTGCCAGCCGTTTAACGCTTATCGGGAAAGCTGTCTTTATTTCCGGGGCAAAAAGGGAAATTTTAAATTCTTCTATCATCCAACGCAATTCAAAAAGAATCCTCTCTTTTTCTGGCGGAGGCTCCTTAGCCAGGAGCTTCGCCAGTCTGGCATATTCAGCTTCGAATGGTTCAACCTGGGCAGCTTTGGCCCGATCTTTTTCTGCTGACAGACGGGCTCGCTCCGCTCTAATCGCCAGAGCTTTTACCATCCGCGGCAGCTGACTTAGAAAATCTGAAGGATAGATGGTTAGAAAATTTTTTGGCACCAGCTGCTCCAATTCCTCTTTCAAAATAGCTGGCATGGTTGAGCTGACCTTTAATTTCTTTTGCCTTTCTTCAAGGCTCTGAATGAGCTCCCGGGTCTTGCGGTATTCTTCAAGAATTTCTTTTACTGCCGTATAAACTTGATGGCTTTTTTCAAAAAGCTGCTTCAGGGCTCTTTCTTTGATAAAAGACTGAAGTTCATTCTGCCGCCGAAAATTATGCTGGAAAACTTCTTTTTTCACCCGATTGATGATTTCATTCTTCAGGGCTGCTTCGCCGCCAAAAAACAGCAGCACAGCTTTAATCTCATCTGGAAAGGCATAGCTCCGCTGAATAAAATTTATATCCTTCTGGAAATGCCGGGTGAGGATAGCTTCTATGGCTTGAAGATGAGCCTTGAGGGCTTCGTTTTTGTTTTTGAAAAGCTTGAGCTTAAACTTTTCACCGTCAACCTGCAGCGCGGGAAAGCCCTTCAAAAAATCATCTATGGCGATTTCTTCTGGAATTTCCGGAAGGTTTTCATCCCAGCCACCAAGTTCCTCTCTTTCCCATTTAGATCTGGCTTCCAGCCAGCCCGGCGATTCTTCTTCGACAGGCTTTCGGGCTCTGGCGCTCAGCATTTTGCGCAGAAATTCCAGGTCCCGGCCGCTTAAAATTTCCTCACCTTTTTCATTGACCACTGAGATTCGCATTTTAAAGTAGCGCGGGATTTCCAGCTTATCCCAGACATCCTTAGGAATTTCCACTCCCAGCTTCTTTTTAATCAGACTGAAGAGAGTTGCGAAAAACGAAGCGCTGGTGGGCTTGAGTTCCTCAGCCAGAAGCCTGGCTTTTTCTGAGATTGGCTGCAGAAGTTTTCGGTATTCTTTGGGCAAAGCTTTGAGGGTAGCTTCTATTTTCTCCCTCATCATCCCCGGTACTGGCCAGGTAAGAAGCTCTTCCGGGATGGTGTCAACCAGATTCCTGGGCACCACAACAGTCACCCCGTCGTCTTCTTCACCCGGAGCAAACCGATAACGCAACTCATAGGTGTGCCCGAGAATTTTCAGGCTGTCTGGGTACTGCTCTACTTGCTCTTGCGGTGGCTTTGTCAGGTAGAGGTTTTCTTCTTTAAGGCGAAGAAAATCGTCACCTCCGGCGTTTTTAATTCGCCGTTCCAGGCCGTCAAGATTGTAGACGCCTTGAAGCCGACCTGAATAAAAATCAAAAAGATACTGTTCCGGGATGAGGATGTTGCGCTGACGGAGCTTTTCTTCGAGCAGCCGGATTTTTTTCACCAGCTGGTGGTTATGCTCCAGAAAATCAAATTTTCTGTTGACCTGATTTTTGAGCAAGGCTTCTTCCACAAAAATTTCATGAGCAATTTTGGGGTCCTGCGGTCCGAAGGGGACGTCGCGGCCGGAAATGATGGTCAGGTTAAAAAGACTGACCCTTTCTTTGGCTCTGACCTCGCCCCGGTTTACATCCCAGTACTGGTCTTCGTAGGAATAGTGGCAAAGATGTGGGGCCAATTCTTCAGCCCAGGCAGGATTGATACGAGCCACTGTGCGGAGATAAAGACGGTTGGTGCGGACAAGTTCAGCCGCCATCACCCAGGAGGCTGGCTTTTTGAAAAGAGCCGAACCTGGCCAAAGCATGGCTTCCTGGCCGCGGGCCAGTTCATAGATGTTTTTCTCTTTGTGGGCTGCTATGTGGGAAATAAACCCGCTCAGAATGGATTTGTGGATGGCGGTGTAGCGGTCAGAGCCGGTTGAATCTAATGGTTGAGATTTTTCAGACCGGGGTCTTATTTTCTGCTCTTCCAGAATTTCCAGGATTTGATCATGGACAAATTGCCATTCGCGAAGGCGGTTGTAGGATAAAAAATAGTCCTGAGCGAATCTTTTTAAGGTCGCACTTGCTGAGCCAGAAGAGGCGTTGGCGATGGCAGCATTCATCGCCTGCCAGATGTTTATGAAGGTCAGAAAATCAGATTCGGGATGCTGAAAGATGGATTGAACGCGGTCGGCGTCAGCAGCTCTTTCCAGAGGTCGCAGCCGCGGGTCCTGGATACTCAAAGCGGCAGCAATGACTGCCACTTCTTCCAGACAGCCACGCTTTTCGGCTTCAAGCAGCATTCGCGAAAGTCGTGGGTCAAGAGGCAGCTTAGCCATTTTGTGGCCAAGTGCGGTCAGCTCATAGCTGCCGCCTTCCTTCTGGATAACAGCGCCCAGCTCAACAAGAGTGCGGTAACCATCACGGACACTTCGAGGCGATGGCGGGTCAATGAAAGGAAACTTTAGCGGGTCGCCCAGTTCCAGGTCTAACATGCGCAGTATGACTTCAGCTAAGTTGCTGCGCAGAATTTCGGGCGGAGTATGCTTGGGTCGTGACAGGAAATCTTCTTCTGAATAAAGCCGCAGGCATAGGCCTTCGCTCACCCGACCGCATCGACCCTTGCGCTGCTCGGCGCTGGCCTGAGAAATGGGCGTGATGGGCAGGCTGTGGATGCCAGATGAGGACTGATACTGGGAGATTCTGGCCAGTCCGGTGTCAACCACATAGCGAATTCCTGGAATCGTCAGTGAAGTTTCAGCCACATTAGTGGCCACCACAATTTTGCCCTGCTTTACGGAGTAAATCTGCTTCTGCTGATGGGCCGGCATCCGGGCAAAAAGCGGCAGAATAACCGAGTCCGGGTAGTGTTTGCCCTGGAGTCGCTGGCAGGTTTCCAAGATGTCTTGCTCGGTGGGCATGAAAACCAGAATGTCTCCAGGCGGCTTTTCTTTTTTTATGAAATCAACGGCTTCAACAGCCAGGTCCAGGTAATCGGGCTCTTCTTTTTTCCGGCGCTGAGAATCAGGTTCAAAGTACATTACTTCCACGGGGTACATTCTTCCGCTCACCTGGAAGACGGGCGGGTTAGCGAAAGCTTTAACGAATTTTTCTACTTCCAAGGTGGCTGAGGTGATGATAAGCTTTAATTCGGAGCGTTTTTCCAAAAGTACTCGGCATAGTCCGATTAAAAAGTCTATGTTCAGGCTGCGCTCGTGAGCTTCGTCGATGATGATGGTGTCGTATTCGGTAAGCAGTCGGTTGCCCTGGGTTTCAGCCAGGAGCAGGCCATCGGTCATAATTTTTATGTAAGATTCGGGCGAGGTGCGGTCCTGAAAGCGAATCTTATAGCCTACTGCTTTTCCCACGGGTTGATGGAGCTCGTCGGCGATACGCTGGGCAATGGTTATGGCCGCAAGGCGGCGGGGCTGAGTGCAGGCAATTTTTCCGGTCAGGCCGCGACCAGCTTCTAAGCACATTTTCGGCAGCTGGGTGCTTTTGCCGCAGCCAGTTTCACCGGAGACTATTATGACCCTGTTATCCTTTATGGCCTGCACAATTTCCTGTCGGTGGCGGGTTATGGGGAGCTCTGGCGGGTAGAGGAGGCGAGGTTTTTTACGCTGCCGGGCTCTTTTTTCTTCCGCTGATTTTTCCAGCCTCTGCTTCAGTTTAAGCAGGATTTCTTCTGCTCTGGCTGGATTCTTTCGAAGTAGGTTTGACGCGAGAAGCTGGACCAGCCTTTCGCGGACATAGTATGAATCTTTAAGCATGGCCTCTGGAAGGAGGGCCGTTACTTCCTCGCGCAATTTGTGCAGACGGTTACGGCTGGTGATTTCCAGCTGACTGCCTTTTTCCTTCATCTCAGTTCTGTCTATTTCCTTCTATTTTGTTGCCAGGAGAAAATTTGCTAAATAATTTTTTCCCTCTCCTCTTTCTTTCCTCTTTCCTATCATAATTTTTCATAATTTTAACTTTTTAAGCTCAATCAGTCCTGTCCTTTATTAAATAATTTTGAGCCAATAATTTTAAGCATTTTTTGTTGCTTTGAAAGTCCTCCGGCAATCGTCTCTTGATAGATTAATTTTATCTTATATCAAGCTAAACTGAAGCAGAAATCTTACCAGACCAGCCAGGACCAGTTTTTTAAAGACAGGCTAAAAATCAGAAAAGACCTTAGATTGAATGTTCTAAACAGGAGCAGGAGAGAAGTGTTTTTAGTTATTTGAGCCGGGCGATTTCGGGAAGCTAAAACCTTCAGCTGCCCATCCAGGTGAAG
Organism: Candidatus Aminicenantota bacterium; assembly: GCA_014360015.1. GTDB lineage: Bacteria > Acidobacteriota > Aminicenantia > Aminicenantales > Saccharicenantaceae > Saccharicenans. Next base: position 19,830 of record JACIYJ010000010.1, read on the forward strand.
GATTTAATCAGGCTGCTGAAGTCTTTTTCATACTGCGGGCTGATTTCTTTCGGACCGTGAAGAACAAAAACTACATAAAGGAGGCTGGTTTCGCCGGGATCCAGGAAACAAACATAATCAGTAGTCTTGTAGCTTGGGATTGTAATTTTTGCATTATTTCCCCTTTTCCAAAATTCTTACCTCTCCATCTTCCGTAATCTCTACTTGCTGACCGCTTTTAACTGCTTGCAGAAATTCATCACCGAGGCAATCTACTGTTATGATTTTTTTATTCAGCCAGATATCGGTCATCAAAATGCCAGCTGCGGCCAGAGAATCGATTGGTTTGGAAAAAAGCATGGCGGCCGGAGCTATACCCATCTGAGCAGCAGTCAGAATCACCAGCCCTCCAGTTGTGGAACCTATGGTCTGAGGAAGGCACATAATTTTTCCGGTTATCACTTTCTGATAAAGTTCTTTGTTATCCTGGTCAGAGCAGCGAGCCACTTTGGCTCTGGTGACTATGCTTTTCTGAAAAGAGGCGAGCGTGTTAAAACCTTTACGGCTGACCAGAGCTTCACCCTTTATGTTTCCAGCTACGATTACCCTTCCTTTAAAAATCTGGCTCATTTTCTCCTCCTTCAGTTCAGGCCTTCGAAGATGACCCTGATAATTTCTTCATCGGGGAAAAAGCGAGCTGTAGAATAGGTGCGGAGTTTGTTGGAGTTGGTGACAATCGGTTTTCTGGCACAGAGCGGATTATTCATATACATCAGCGGGCAGATTGATGTCAGCTTGATTCCTTTTTCTTTAAGGCCGGTCGGAGCTTTTTCCTGGTATTTCTTAATGACTCCGGGTGCCGAACACAGCACCACCGGCATCGGAATTTTCTTGAGCCCGCGCTTTTGAAGTTCTTCCTCCAGGCGATTGACCCATTGCTCTATTTGGATAAGACTCAGATGGGGACAGCCAATGAAACAGAGAAACGGCTTTTGGGCCAGTTTTTTCCAGAGCACCGGATACGATTGATAAACCCTGTCTAACTCACTGTCGTCAATGACGTAAGTTTTAAAATTCGGTTTAAGCAGTTTCCGCCCGAAATCCTTAGCTTCCGGCGTCAGGCCTTCTACATGATACAGGCCGACCGCGCCGTTGGAAGCGCTGGCTGCACCCATATCTTTGAGGTAATCTATAGCCTCCGGCTTCAGCTCTCTTCCCAAAAATTCGCTCAGACCAGTAATATAGGGCACATCTTCCATCACCTTAAGGCCAATGGCACTGCCGAGTATTTGGGCATTGGGCAATTTTTTAGTTTTGATCTCAATCAGCCAGTCAGCTTGCCGGCCTTCATCGGTAAGCAAACCGTATTCAGGGGCTTTGCCGATGATATTGCACATAATATCAATGCCGGCTGAATTGCGGTTGCTACGAGCACCAATAACTGAGTTAGCAAAGACCACGGCTGAAGATTCGGACCAGGCTAAAATATCACCGCGGCGTGGAGTATTACCAACTTCGGGCAGGTAACAGGCGCAGGTAAAGGCTTCTTCATTCTGCAACCCTAACTTTTTAAGCTGCAGCTCGTAATCTTTTTGCTGACCAAAGATGAAGCTGAAAAGTATTTTTTCGACCAGGTTCACTGGCACATTCTCATAGTCAAATGGTCTTGGGTCAACCGTAAAGGTGTCAAAAGTTTTAAGTCCAGCGGCAATAAGCTCATCCAGGATGGCGTAATAGGGCTTGATGGTGTTTGCCCCGAAGGATGTAACCAGGTGGGGAGCATGGGTCAGAGGGATAAGGCGGCGGGCGCCAAAAGCTTCGCCGAACCTGACCACCGTTTCCATTACCTTACGCAGAGTCTCACCTTTTTTGCCATCCAGAATTTCTTTCTCCTCGGCTGTTAATTCCATTTTGGTTTCTTCCATTCGTTACTCCTTAATTAAAATAGCCTCTTAAATGCTCTGGCCCAGGGTATACCCGGCTTTAACTGCTTCAAATACCCGGCCAGGGCAGAAGGAGTCCCCGATATTGTATATTTCAGGAGCAACCTGACTTTCTAAGCAGCGGTAGTAGAACTCAACGTTGGGCTGCAGCCCCATGGCCAGAACAACCAGGTCAGCCTGAATCTTCAGGTCCACGACCGGCCCCTTAATTGGTTTTTCAAAAGGATTCTTGATGTTTTCAGGTAGCACCGGCCTCCAGACAGCATAAGGATCGGGGATGTTCTTGGACTGAATCTGATAGGCCACCAGGCCGTCGGGAACGATTTCTTTCAGTTTCGTGCAGTTGAGCAGCTTAACTCCTTTGCGTTCGAGGTAATGAATAAGATGGCCACGGTTGGCGGTGCAGACTCCTTTCATAAAGTAAGGCAGCATTTCAATTACCGTGACTTCTTTCTCAAGTTCATAAGCCAGAAAATAAGCTACCTCACAGCCGACAGCTCCGCCACCAACTACCACAATTTTATTCTTTTTCTCAGCCAGACCTGGATTCCAGAGCAGGTCCACAGCCTGAACCACGTGCGGCAGGTCAACTCCAGGAAGTGCCGGTTTGAGCGGCTGGCCGCCAGTGCAGATGACGAGGCTGTCAAAGTTGCCATTTTTAAGAGTTTCTGGTGTGGCCATCTGATTGAGCTGAATTTTAAGGCTGTAATTTTGGGCAGCTCTTTCAGCAGCTCGGTTCAGGTAATCAACGTAGTTTCTCAGGTCGTATTTGATTTTTGGCACACTACCAGGAATGAGCATTCCTCCCAGCCGGTTGCGGGCTTCAAGCAAGGTAACCTCATGGCCGCGGCGGGCAGCTGTCACCGCACACATAACTCCAGCTGGACCACCACCCACCACGGCGATTCTCTTTTTTCTGGGAGCCGGTGTGGGTTCGGCCTCAAACAGGTCTTCATTTCCGGTGCGCGGGTTAACCGAACACTGCGGATGTCCACCTTCGATGAACTCATTGATACAGCCTTCCTGATCCCCGATGCAGGGAATAATCTCCTCAACCCGTCCGGCGTAGGCTTTATTGGGCCAGTCAGGATCAGCCAGAAGGGGTCGGGCTAACATAACCATATCGCAGTAACCTTCTCGAAGAGCCTTTTCTGCCAGGTCAGGATAGCCCAGCTTGCCCACAGCGACCACCGGAACTTCCAGCCCAGTGTTGGCTTTAATGTTGTTTTCGCGGAAATAATCTTTAACCAGTTTAGCTACGGCTAAGAAGCAGCCCGGAGGCATGGAGATTGGGGGATGAGGCAACCACCAGTTGTCGTAGCAGCCAAGGTCTACATCAAAAATATCCACACCCGCTTTGATTAAGTTTTTCATGTAGTCAAGGGTCTGAGCCACAGTGCGCTCATTCTTAAATTTCTTGAGCGGATGGACCTTTTCCATTTTTTGGCCGTAGGTAGCATTGAGGGCTAAGGAAAGGTCGATGCGGTACATAATGGGGAAATCTGGTCCGACTCGCTCCCGGATTTCTTTTACTAAGTCCAGACCGAAGGCCTGCCAGTCGGCGTAATGACCGAGCTTGCGGCGGTTAAAAGCCGGATTGGTCATTTGCTCTAAAAAATAACCTTCATGTCCATGGAGATAAACACCATCGAACAAGGCAGCTTTAGAATCTGCGGCTGCCTGGCCCGCATTTTTGATGATTTTTCTGAGGCCGATGAAGCCAAGTGGCCGGCAGGGGATCTGAGGAATGTAGAAATTCGGGTTCCAGGAAGCTGAAATCGGCAGCTTAAATTTTTTCACCAGACATTCAGGTGATCCAACCCGTCCTAAACCGGGCGTCAGCTGGATAAAAATGCGACTGCCGTAACTGTGAACAGCTTCTGTGATGTCGCGCCAGCCGGCAAAAACCGTTCGTGAGCGGTCAATCCGCGGGAAATAGCTGCGATCTCCGAGTTCGGTAACCGAAGGGTCAACGTAATGGCTTATTGGTACAAGACCGGTTGTGATCAGACCGACACCACCGCGAGCTCTTTCAGCGAAATATTTAATCATTTTCTGGCTAGGTCGGCCCATTTCTTCAGCCATGGAGATATTACCCATCGGTCCCATCACCAGCCGGTTTTTGATTGTTAGTCGGTTTATCTGAATGGGCGAGAAAAGGTGTGTATAGGGATAAAGATTTCGGGTCATTCGGCCCGAGGCGAAAATTTCTTCATCCTTAAACCAGTCGCCGAATTTATCCACCAGTTGATTAAGAAAATCTTCATAATGGTAGGTCATAAATCCTCCTTTAAGAATGGGGACAATAAAAATGGGAACATAATTTATATCAACTATTTTCTGCAAATTTATTGTTGTTTTCAACTCTTTTCTTTGTTTAACGCTCTTACGGTTCCTCAGCTGAAGTTTCGGCTTTTACCACGGGCAAGGTTGCCCTAAAATAGTGACTAAAATAGTGACGCCCTACACATTTCCTGATTTTGTGAGGATAAGAGGATACTGATGATAGACGATTGGAAGCGTTGAAGGTTATTTTTTGCTGCCTGCGGCCAGGCCGCAGTCGAGCCCGAAGGCTATCCCTGCGCCCATTCCAACCGCTAGCCATATGGCTACGTTTTCGGCTACCAGGCCGATGATGGCCCCGGCTAAGGCTCCGGCTGCCAGCCCGAAAGCCAGCCCTAACGCCAGTCTGCTTTTTTTCTTGTTGTCATTAGCTTCGGCCATGGCTTTTCTCCTCAAGTCAGATTTTGTTATAAATTATCGTTAGGTTTTAATTGGGTCTATTTTCTTCTTTAAGTTGGGCCCCGGGCAAGAAAAACTTCCACATGGAGCGGCTGGCAAGGAAAAGCTGGATATAATGAAATGGGAATTCAATGATAATTTCCTGACGAAACAGGAAACATGTAGAGCGTTACCATTTTTATTTACCATTTTTATTAGAAATTAGGAAACGTGTAGGGCGTCACCGTTTTCAATCCAGTGCCTGCCTCAGCGGCAAGCAGAACTTCCTGATAGACGAGGTGCGGCGGGGAGGGTTTGTCGGCGAAGAAGGTAAGTTTGAGGTGGTGGATGATTCTGTCCACCACGGCATATTCGGTGAGGAAGGCGATGATGCGCATCTGGCTGCCACACTTGGGACAGAGCAGGGGGCAACTTTTTGTTTGGCGGGATTTTTGGGGTATTATGGTAACGGTGTATCACATATAAGCAAGGAGTAGAGAGGGATGAAGGTGGCGGTATTTTCAGATATTCATGGGAACATCGGTGCCCTGGAGGCGGTGCTGGCTGATATCAAAAAGCGTGGTGTGGATATGGTTTTCTGCGGGGGAGACCTGATTGGCTATGGTGCCTTTCCCAATGAAGTGATTGAGTTGGTAAGGGATCAGCACATTCCCGCCATCATAGGCAATTATGACCAGGGCATAGGTAATGACTTGGACGACTGCGGCTGCGCCTACAGGGATGAATTTTCTAAAGCGCTGGGAAAACGCTCCATAGCCTGGACCAAAGAGAAAGTGACCCCCGAAAACAAGGCCTACCTCCGGAATCTTCTGGAGAGAATAAGCTTCAACGCAGGCGGCAAAAAAGTGCTTCTGGTCCATGGCAGCCCGCGCCGGATAAACGAATATCTGTTTGCTGACCGGCCAGACCATTCAATAATCAGGATGTTTGAAGTAGAGAAAGTTGAGGTCATAATCTGCGGCCACACCCATTTGCCTTACATTAAGCAGCTGATAGTGGAGGAAGGCATTGAAACGGTGACCGAGCCAGACGGACACCAGGTCATCAGGAAAAAACCAGGCGGAAGCTACATTCTCGTCAACAGCGGCAGCGTGGGTAAGCCCAAGGATGGAGACCCGCGGGCCGCTTACGCCCTTTTAAGTTTTGAAGACGGCCGCTTTAAGCCAGAAATCATCCGCGTACCCTACGATGTGGAATCCATGGCTAAGGCCGTGGAACAGAGTGGCCTGCCCGTGGAGTACGCCGCCATGCTCCGTCAGGCTTCCGGTTGAAACGGGGGACACGATACACATTTCCAAATTTTTTCTCAATCGTTTTAATTATCTCTTATCAACGTAAGCTAACCGGGTCCTGATTTTATCGCTCTGGACTGCTTTTTTCTTTCTTAACAAAAACCAGATGAAATGCTAAGACGGAATTTGCTATCTCAGATAGATTAATTGAAGCCAAAGAAATTAATTTATCTTGCCTTTTTTCCCGTACCAGGACCAATAGCTTAAAAAACATTTTCACACTCAATTTTATAATATTAATACTGCCTATCTTTTTCAGCGCATAAATTTTGGGGCATTAAATAGATTGTCAACATTTTATATTCAGCAAGAAAAAGCAGCCTGGAGTTAAGAAAACATGGTAAAAATATATTGGCCATTAAGATGGCTGGAGTGCCTGGTCTAAAGGAGAGATATAGATGAGCAAAAGTAAGCGCCGGGAGAAAAATGGAGAAGCTGCCGCTCAAGACGATAAGGATGGGGAGCTGAGTGGCGATGGTCAGGCAGAAATGGTAGAAATTCCAATTGAGGGGGTGGTGGATTTACACTCTTTTCGGCCGCAGGAAGTTAAAGAGCTGGTTAACGATTACCTCGAAGAGTGCCTTAAGCGCGGGATTTGTGACCTGCGTATTATCCACGGCAAAGGCACCGGCACCCTGAAAGCCATCGTCCGGGGTGTGCTGGAAAAGCATCCGGCGGTGCTCCACTTCAGGGACGATGACCCGCTGGCCGGGGGCTGGGGGCCACCCTCGTTACTCTAAGGAAAGAACTTAAATAGCGAAAAATAAAAAATGGGGCGCATTGAGCCATCCTCTTTTTTCCAGGAGAATTTGTCGCAAAAATTAATAATTGACTGGAAGGTAACTGAATTTTATCATAAAAAAAGCAATGGGAAGATGGTAAAAATCGATGAGCAGTTATCTTGGGTGGCAAGCGATTGATTCTGCCTTTTTAAAACTTTTGTTCGGCAAAAATTTCGGGCAGGTAAAATTTAGAACTTTAAAAGTCTCAGGCTGCTTTTTGCTAATCCTGGTCAGCCTGTTGCTTTTAAGCCCATGTTGGCTTAGAGCTGCTTCAGGTCCCAGACTACCAGGCTGGTTGTCGAAGCTTTCCGAGCAGCCGATGCCTGAATTTCTGCCGGAAACAGAGGCCGTCTATCTGCTCTACAGCCAGACTCTCAAATGCACTTCCAATGGCCTGCTAATTCGCAGCGGCCGTCAGGCAATCAAAATTTTGCGCTCTGAAGGAATCGAACAGGCCAGGTTTCTGGTCAGGGCCAATACTTTTCAAGTTAGAGTGCGAAAAATGAATGGCTGGGTGGTAAATCCTGACGGCAGTTGGCACGGCCTGGATATCAAATCTGCCGTTTCCACCTCGATGGCTCCTGATACTCTTTACTGGGACGTGAAAACTTTGATTCTGGCCTTACCTTACGTAGTTAAAGGGAGCCTTGTAGGGTTTGAATGGGAAGAAGAAATCAAGCCCATTTCTCTGGAAGACAGGTTTTACTTTCAGAACCGCTACCCCGTGCTGAAGGCCCAATATACCCTGAATTTTCCGTCGGGTTTTCAGCCCCTTCTGACCTGGATTAACTGGCCAGAAACCAGGGTCTCAGCCACCGATCGGTCCATAACTGTGGAACTTGAAAATATCCCGTCTCTCAAAGACGAGCCCCTGCGCCCTGTAGATGAGGCGGTGGCCGGCTGGCTACTGATCAGATTGAAACCAACCGGTAGGGAGAAATATGGCCGGTTTTTTTCAGGCTGGAAAGATGTGGGACTCTGGTATGAAGACCTAAGCCGGGAGAGGCGGATTCCGGACGAAAAAATCAAAGCCAAGGCCCTGGAATTGACTTCAGGTCAAAAAGACCCTGGCCGCCAGATTGAAACACTGGCCGATTTTGTCCAGAGAGAAATCCGCTACGTTTCAATTCAAATTGGCCTCGGAGGCTACCAGCCTCATCCGGCTCCTGAAATCCTGGCTAACCGGTACGGCGACTGCAAAGACAAAGCCACTCTGCTGGCCGCCCTGCTGCAGAGCCTGGGCTTTGACTCCTATTACCTGATTGTTAATACTGAACGTCAGGTGGTGACCGGGTCCATTCCCGCTACCCTCTATTGTTTTAATCATGTTGTTCTGGCCATCAAGCTGCCGGATGAAAAATTATTCGAGGGCGCCGAGGCAGTAATCTCCGAGCCTCAACTGGGGCGACTTCTGATTTTTGACCCCACTATGACCAATACTCCAATCGGCCGGCTGCCGTTTTATCTCCAGAAAAATTTTGGTTTATTGGTGGCCGGCGAGTCCAGTCGACTCCTGGAATTTCCTCAAACCACACCCGAAAAACATCAGTTAATCCGGCAAGGCCGGTTTATCCTTTCAGCTGATGGCTCTCTTAAAGGTCAGGTGAGTGAGACTCTATCTGGTTATGAGGCTGATGTTCTTCGTTTGAAGTTGAGGGAAGCCCCAGAAAATGCCCAGAGGAAGGAGATGGAAGATTTTTTGGCCAAAAGCCTTGGAACTTTTAACCTTGAAAAATATGAATATTTGAACCTGGACCAGCCTTCTGAAGATATCAAAATTAATTATACCTTCACTGCCCGTAACTATCTGAGTAGAACTGGAGAGACAGCCATCTTTAAACCCGGCATTTTGAAGCTATTTGATGATTATGAGGTTTTCAAACAGGTTGGTCCCAGAAAATATCCTGTTCTTCTGGCGAGCCCGGGTTGCGGCCGCGATTATTTCGAAATCTCTTTGTCCGAAGGATATACCATCGAAGTTCTGCCAGAACCGGTAGTCTTCAGCAACGGTTTTGCTGATTATTCCTGTCAATTTGAGCTGAAAGGCAGAAGCCTTTATGTAAACAGGCAAATAAGGATCAAGGAAGATTCGCTGCCTGCCTCGCTTTATGAAGATCTCCTCCAGTTTTTCCGCACCTTGGCCGCGGAGGAACAACGCCGGCTGCTTTTGAAAAAATTGAACCGGGAGGCAAAATGAAAAAATTCAAGATAAAGAACCTGGTAGACTGGAAGCTTTTCTGGAAATTTATGATTGGACTGGTTTTTTTAGTTTGCTTAGTATCATCAGCGCCAGCCCAGGAAGCTGAAAAGAGCCGGCCGCCGATCACTCCAGAAGACCTGGCCATGACCGACCTGCCTGAATATCCGGGAGCGCCAGCAGTTTGCCTGTATTATGAGCGGAAAGATGATAGACAACAAGCCCTGCAGTCGGTCTTTAAGAGAATAAAAATACTGAAGCCAGCCGGCAGGGATCTGGCTAACCTGGAAATTTTTTACTTTTCCCCTTTTAATGAAGTTAAGAACATTAAGGTCAAAGTTATAGAGCCGGATGGTTCCAGCCGAGAAGTGAGACCGGATATTCTGGAAAAAGTAGTCAGCAAACTTAGTTGGACAGAATATCGAGCCAAGACGCTGGCTATCCCCAATGTTTCTCCGGGGCAAATAATAGAATATGAATATCAGATTGACCGTAAAGAGGGGGCTGGTGGTTTTATAAGCCTGGTAGGCGGGGGCATTTTAATAAGGGTGCCAGTGATAATCGACTTTCAGGCTGATTATCTCTCCCACCCTGCCATCAGCTGGGATCTGCAAGATCGCTTGTACACGCGGAAAGCCCGATATGTTTTTGTTTCCGACCCTTATGTAGGTGTTTCTAAAGGTGGAAAATATAACCTGGCTTGGGTGCCTAATCGTCTTACAGATTTTAAAGCGAGGCCAACCGAGAGGGGGTTGGAGCTTGAAGTAAACCACATTCCGCCTTTCGATAAGGAAGAATTCATGCCTCCAGTCAGCAGCGAGAAAATTACCTTTGACGTGATTTATCTTAGCCCCCAGATAAAAAACATAGATTTGTACTGGGAAGAGGCTTCTCGGTTATGGAAAAAAGATGCTGAAGAGTTTATGGGCAAGCCAAAGTCCTTGCTTAAAGAGGTAAAAAATATCGTTGGAGCAGAAACTGAGCCAGAAGCCAGGTTGAAAAAGATTTATGACCGAGTTCAGAAGATAAAGAATCTGGACTATGTTTGGGAAATGACGGCTAAGGAAGAAAAGAAAATTAAGGAAAATAAGAATGTAAAAGATATTCTGAAGCATAACTACGGCCATTCAAATCAAATTTCAAAAACTTTTGCTGCTCTGGCCAGGGCTGCAGGCTTCGAAACCTATCTGGTCAGAGTGGTTAGCCGGGATAATAAGCTTTTTCGGCCCCAGCTGCCGCTGTTCTTAAAACAATTTGACACAGAAATAGTAATGGTCAAAATAGGAGATAGATGTAAGCCATTTGATCCGGCTACTCCTTTCTGTCCTTTTGGTCTGGTTTATTGGCCCAACACTAACACAGCAGCTGTGACTTTTGAAAACGATCAAATGCGGATTTTTACCAGCCCAGCTTTAGGTCCGGAAATGGCTCAATGCCAACGGGAAGCTCAGTTAGTGGCTGATGAGCATGGGAACTTGGTCGGGTCCATCAGGGTGAAGTACGAAGGCCAGGAAGCCCTGGTCAGAAGGCTGAAATATATGGATGAAGATGAGGTTAGAGTGAAGAAAGAGCTGGAAGAAGAGTTAAGGAAAGTTCTGCCAGCTGGAAGCCAGGCTTCAATGAAAAGCCTTTCTGGCCTCCGAGAAGATTCATCTCCCTTATTAGCTGAGTTTGAGGTCGTTATTAATGGTGTTATTAACGAAGCAGGAGGCCGGCTGATTATGACTGTCTATCCTCTGACCAGCCTCGAACGTTATCCTTTCAGGTCGGCTATCAGGAAATACCCAATTTACTTTAACTATCCCTTTACCGAGTTAGATGACATCACCATCAATCTTCCAGAAAATTATCAGGTTGAGGTTTGGCCAAGGCCACTGAAAAAGGACTCATTCCGAGCTGGTTTTGCCTTAGAAATCAGCCAGTCCGAGCCCCGCCAGATTAAAATCAGCAGAGAACTCACCATAAAGAAGAGCTATTACGACGTTTCCGAATATGTCCATCTAAAAGACTTTTTTGACTACGTTCAGAGTGGTGATTCTCGTCAGCTTATTCTGCGTAGGTAGTCATAAAAAATGGGGACACTGTAGAGCGTCACCATTTTTATTTACTTCCTCTGGGCCAGCTCCCGGTCGAGCATCAGAAGGCCCTGTTTGTGGTCTCCGACCATCTCCAGCTTGGCCAGTATGTCCTGAGCGTTGGCTTCTTCTTCCACCTGCTCGTTGACAAACCACTGCAGCATGGCAAAGCTGGCCCGGTCTTTTTCCTTCTCAGCCAGGTCTACCAGCTCGTTGATTTTCCCGGTGATATGGCGCTCGTGGTTCAACACAGCTTCAAAGGCTTCTCTGGGGTTCTTCCAGGTAGCCGTCGGCTCTTTTATAGCCATAAGCTTTACTTTCCCACCGCGTTCGATCAGATACTTATAGAATTTCTCAGCATGACCTAATTCCTCATGGTACTGGACAAAAAGCCAATTCTCAAAGCCCATCAAATTCTGCTCGGCAAAATAGCCAGCCATTGCCAGATAAAGATAGGCAGAATACATTTCTTCGTTAATCTGATTGTTGATGGCTTCTTCCATCTTCTTGCTGATCATTGCTGACCTCCTTTTTTAATTTATTCTACTCCAGATTTAAAAGGCAGGCAACGTCGAGAGACATTACATCTGTAGGCTTGGATTTTTAAAAAAATTAGGTTCTCGGGAAGAAAGGTGAAAAATCCCGGGCCAGGCCAGTCCTTAAAACTATCTATCTCGCCGGAGGTAATATCATTTTTGGTTAAGGTTTTCGCCTATTTTGAGAATGGCTGTTACCCAGTCCTCGAGCTCTATACCCGGGCATTTAAGTCCGGTCTCTTTCAAAGCCCGGCTGACTGCTTCCGTAACACTTTTTTCATCAATCGTAACACCGGACAGAGCTTTTTCCAGCTCAGCCACCGCTTCCTTAGGAATGGCCGTAAAATCTCCAGATATCCAGACCAAATCCAGTACCTGTCCCTTCGTCCTGGCTGTTAATCTGATCAATCCTCCCGGCGCCTTATAGTCAACTTCATGCACATGAACATCTTCATGTATCTTTATGGCCGGCCTCCTCATCGGTCCCTTCTGGAAAATCCAGTCTTCACTCTGAAAAAGCTGGTCCAGCCTCTCTGCCTCTGCCAGCTCTGTTTCACTCAGCCTGCCCTCCATAATTTCAGCACCAAGAAGCTCTTCGACTTGCTTCAGATAAATTTTTTTTACCAGTTCTCTTTCAGGTACCTCACTCAGCAACTCTTTCATGGTGGTCATATACTGCTCTAAACTCTGAAAGACCTTATCTCGCATTTTTTCTGAGGAAACCCGCAGCAGGCGGGCCATCGTCTTTTTATCAAAATCAAACATAAAACTTCCGACCACAATCTCAGCCTGGCCGATTCTGGCTGCCCCAGTTCCACCTATTTTCTTTCCAGCCACATGGATATCGTTTATTGGCCGGTAGGAAGCTTCAATGCCCAGCTCTCGATAGGTTCTGATTATGGGCTCCACATATAAGCGGAACCGCTCTTCCAGCGACTCTGGCAAACTTTCGGGATGAAAGACCCACTGTACAAATAGTTGGTTCCGGTCAAGATAAACCGCTCCACCCCCCACTTCCCGCCTGTAAACCGGCAATCCAGCCTCCCTACAATAATCCAGGTCAACTTCTCTCTCAACTTCCTGATGGAAACCGACGCAGACATATGGCGTCTTCGGGCTTACCAGAATGATGGTATCGGGTGAGCTGGGGCCAAAAGCATAGCCCACTGCGTGATAGCAGGTCTGTGAGCGCACTGCCGGCACTTGCCCCAGGTCAATTACTCTGATAGTTTTCTTTTTTCTTTCCATCTTTTATTCCACCTCCGGGCCGGCTATGTTAATTTTATTTTGATTATTGACCTAACCTTAACTTACAGCAATAGGTGCAAACACCTGATATTTTCCAGCTGATCAGGACTCAGGTGATTCATTCCGGCTATACTGAGGCTAAGCCAGAAGGCCCCAGCGCTCCAGAATCCTTAAGGCCCGCTCAGCCATTTCTTTCACTGAGTTTTTTAATGCCGGACTCAGCCCGACTCCGACACTAATATCTGCGGGCTGAACTCCAATCAGATAGACATAATCAGGAAACTTTTCTTTGACCCTGGCCACGGCCAGCACTTCCTGAAAGCCTAACTGATGCCAGGAAATCCGGCCGTTGTAGAAAAGCTCAATTTCGTCGCTATCGTACTCCACCACTTCTCCAGGTTCAGCTCCGCTATCGACCGCATCCAGTATCAGCAGGTGACTGGCTTCTTCCACATACGGCAGCAGGTCCATCCCCAGGACTCCTCCGTCCACCAGCTCCACTTTCTTCTTGGCTTCCTCCGGCAGTATCTTTTCCAGCTCTTTAAGAGCATACACTCCGGCTCCTTCATCGCGATTCAGGATGTTTCCGAGCCCGAGCACAACTTTTCTTTTGGTCATCTGATTGAATTAATTTTTTTGAGACTAAGACAGATTTTTTTCAGCGCACCACCAGATTAAACCCGGTTCCGACCTCTCCCACTTTTCTCCCGTGCCCATCAATTATATGCACCGCACAGGCTAAGCACGGGTCAAAGGAGTGAATCGTCCGCAGTATCTCGAGTGGCTGCTCCGGCACTGCCAGCCGGGTCCCGACCAGCGAAGCTTCATAAGCGCCGGGCTGATTCTTGTGGTCGCGGGGCGAGGCATTCCAGGTTGTCGGCACCACCACTTGATAATTCTTAATCTTTTTATTTTCAATTACCACCCAGTGTCCAAGAGCTCCCCGTGGCGCTTCAGTATAGCCAAAGCCCATAGCTTTTTTCGGCCAAGTTCTCGGGTCCCACTTTTCGCCGTTGAAGGTGGCCGTATTCCCGGTTTTTATCTCGGCTATCAGGTCATTATAGAATTTCTCCAGCAGGCCAACGATGACCTTCGTCTCAATAGCCCGGGCGGCTGTCCGCCCTAAGGTCGAAAACACCGCACTTACCGGCACTTTCAGTTTTTCCAGGACTGAATTCACCAGCTCTACCGTTTCCTTATGGTCTTTAGCATAAAGAATGAGCACCCGCGCTAACGGTCCCACTTCCATCGGCAGCTCGCTCCAGCGCGGGGACTTCAACCAGCTGTATTTGCCCTCAACGTTCAGGTACTCAAACGGTGGCTTGGGCCCGGTGTAATTAAACACAGTTTCGCCTTCCCACGGGAAAAGCCCCACTTCATCGCCGTGGCTGTATTTATACCAGGAGTGAGTGACAAACTCTTTCATCTTTTGAGCATCTCTTGGGTCCGGCACAATCACATTCTTCAGGTCCCGGTTGATGATGACCCCGCGCGGGAAAATCAGCTTGTCCAGGTCATTGAGGTCGCCTTCCGGAAATTCACCCCAGGCTAAGAAATTCCCCAGACCTTCGCCAACCGCCGCATATTCCAGATAATACGGAGCAATGGCCAGCAGGTCAGGCAGATAAACCTGGTCAACAAAGTCTTTCATTCTCTTTATCGAATCAGCAATCACCGCTAACTTCTCAGCGTTGAGGGCCTGGTCACTGTTCATATCAATGGGCAGTGGCGCCCCGCCCACCAAAAAGTTCGGATGCGGATTTTTGCCGCCAAAGATTGTATGGATCTTAGTGACCTGCGATTGCCACTCCAGGCATTCTAAGTAATGAGCGACACCCAACAGGTTAATTTCCGGCGGCAGTTTGTAGGCCGGATGTCCCCAGTAGCCGTTGCTGAAAAGCGACAGCTGTCCGCTGTCGACGATGGCTTTAACCTTTTTCTGTACTTCAGCAAAATAGGCTGGCGATGAGTTATGCCATCCGGAAATACTCTGCTGAATTTCTGAAACTTTCTTCGGGTCAGCTTTAAGAGCGCTCACCACATCCACAAAGTCCAGGGCATGCAGAATGTAAAAATGCATCACATGGTCATGAATAAACTGCTGGGCCACAATCATATTGCGCATCAAGTTGGCAGCTTTCGGAATTTTGATATCTAAGGCGTCTTCCACTGCCCGGATGGAAGCGATGGCGTGGACCGTGGTGCAGACTCCGCAGATTCTCTGGGCAAAAGCCCAGGCGTCGCGCGGGTCGCGCTTTTTTAAGATATTCTCAATTCCCCGGACCATGGTACCGGCTGAATATGCATCGGTAATGGTGTTGTTGCTGTCAAGGGCCGCTTCAATTCTTAAATGTCCTTCAATTCTGGTTATTGGATCAATAACGATTCTGTTGGCCATCTTTTCCCTCCTTTGCCTTACTGATTGCGAAGCCATTCTAAGGCTTCTTGTTCAGTCTTGAACCAGCGTACTTCATTGGCGTAGTAGCTTTTGTCTATTTCCAGTATTTTTGGGTCAATGTCAGCCCCAAAAATGGCTGTCGTTGGCATAATCGGCCGCAGATGCTTGATGTGCCTGAGGCACTCTGAGGGGTCAGAACTGCTCAGGTCTATGAGCAGCTTGCCAGAATATTCCCGGAAAAACACGGTTAAAGCCTGAATGTCTTCGGGTGTAAACGGTCCGCTGTGCCGGCACCTGAGAATTCCTTTTTCTACCGGAGTTAAATTAAAGGATGCCATCTTACCCTCCTTTCCTTTAAACCAGAGCCTTAGCCACCAATTCGGCCAGGCCGTGGACTTTAACCGTGGAGTTGAAGTGAGCCAGGCTATCCACGAACTGCAGGCGACAGTTGCTGCAGACCATGCAGACCGACTGGGCTTTGATCTCCTGAAGCTGCTCCAGTTTCATCTTAAAAACGGCATAACGGTTGGCATCAGCTTCCTTGATGGAAATCACTCCGCCACCGCCGCCGCAGCACATCGCCTGTGCTTTGTTCGGAGTCATTTCTTTAAAGCTGGTTGGCGCCAGGACCTTGAGCAGCTCCCGTGGCTGCTTTATGATTCCGCCTCGGCGCTGAATCTTACAGGAATCGTGGAAGGTGATGGTTTCGCTGTCAAAGGCCCCTTCTTTAAGCTTTATTCGTCCGGTCTTCCAGAGCTCGTGGATGTATTCGCTGATATGAAGTATTTCTACACCTTTGGGTACCTTCATAATATTCGGCGCTGTCCAGCGGAAAGCATCATAGGCATGGCCGCACTCGCTGATAACAATTTTCTTTACGCCCAGCTCTTCAGCCGCCCTGAAAACACGGTACATAAACAATTTGGTTAGTTCCTCATCAGCTTCAAAGTAACCGAAATTAACCACTTCCCGACCTTTGGAGCTCGCCGTCCAGTTTTCGCCGGCTTTATTGAGAATCTGAGCGATAGCTGCCAGGTTGTCTGGGAATTTCATCAACTCGATAGAAGTGAATACCACCAGAGTCTCAGCTCCGGCTTTGTCCACGGGAATATCCACTTCCCATTCATCAGTTATCCAATCGATTCTTTCCCGCCACATCTCATCTGTGACTCCAAGCGGGCTCCCGATGGTTTTTTGTTTTTCGGTGGCTTCAGCTAAATCGCCCGGGACCACACCGGCAGCGGCCATTCCGGCCCTGACCTCATGGATAAGCGGACCGAGCTCGATTCCCATCGGACAGACGTGGGCACACTTGTTGCAGACGGTGCAGGCTTCGTAAACTATTTTGCTCCAGTGCTCGAGGTCAGCATCCGTGAGCTTTTTTTCCAGTCCCAGAGCTAACTTCAATTTGCCGGCCACGGTGAACCTCTGTTCGTAAGCCCGGCGCAGAGGCTCCAGTTTCCAGATGGGTGCGTATTCGGGGTTGCCGAGAGCCTGGTAAAAATGGCAGGCTTCAGCACAGATGCCGCAGCGGGTGCAGGCTTCCAGCTGACTGGCCACCCAGCCACCGGTCTCTTTTAAATAAGTGTTTATCGCCAATTGAGTTTTCATCTTGAGCCTCCTTTTCAGGGCATAATCGCCCGTTTCCCGGCCTGCGCGCCATGAATAGTCTTGGAGAAGAAGTAGAACAGGAAGTGTGAGATGCGTCCGAGAGGTATCCAGATAAGCAGCAGGCTTACCGAAATAAGGTGCAGACTGAAAATGACTTCATAGCGGAACCACAGGTGCCGGGCCATGATAAAGCCGGTTATCATTGGCAGGAATACCATCACCCAGTTTATCCAAATAGGAAGTTTGGTCAGGAGTTTAAGAACAGGATGGGTCAGGCGGTTTATGAGAAGCACAATCAGCGAGATTATGCCTGCAGCAGAAAAAAAAGCCACAACCGGAGTGGGAAGAGATTTCCAGCTAATTCCAAAAAGACTTTTCCAGACCAGGATGTGCGCCGTTCCAAACGCCAGCACCACAAACAGGCTCAGATGGAAAAGTCCGCCGGCGATGAAGGTTAGGGCGTTATTGCGGAAGGTGCGGCGCACCCAGGGGATGAAGGGAAGTACCAGCAGGCCTTTGAGGTAATTCAGAATGACGCCCCACAGCTTACTGCCCTTGTTGGCTGCTCTGTCCCTTTCCCAGCCCAAAAGGATAACCTTCACCAAGCGGTAGCTCATGCCGACGATGAAAATCATCATCGCCACATGAAGCAGAGGACCGCGAGAAAATCTTAATATTTCTGTCCAATCCATCTCAGGCCTCCTTTTTGGTTTCGGCTTCGGTCCCGGTTTCCGGGCTGGCGGCTTTCTTCAGTGTCTTCTTTGCCCGGCTTTTTTTGACGGCGTTCACTCCAGCCAGAGCCGCACCCACAGCCACACCGGCACCAACCAAAGTAGCGGTTGAGACTTTATCCAGGATGATGGTTGGGGCCGACTGTCCTTCATAAAAGCCACCGCCGTCCCAGAAATGCGGCTCAGAACAGCCGAGACAGGGATGGCCGGATTGAACCGGATAGGACAAGCCACGTTCCCATTTCAGAGCGGCGCAGGCGTTGTAAGTAGTCGGTCCTTTGCATCCGAGCTTGTAGAGGCAGTATCCCTGGCGGGCGCCTTCATCGTCAAAGCTTTCAGCAAATTTTCCGGCTTCGTAGAAAGGTCGGCGCAGGCAGTGGTCGTGAATGGTATGGCCGTAGAAGGGAAGCGGCCGCTTGAAATGGTCGGTCTTCGGCAGCTCGCCCATCACTAAGAAATGAAGGATGGTGCCGGTGGTGACTTCCGGAATGGCCGGACAGCCAGGAATGTTGACCACAGGTTTGTCTTTGATGAGGTCAGCCACCCCGCAGGCTCTGGTGGGATTGGGTCGGGCAGCCGGAATTCCGCCGAAGGAAGCGCAGTTTCCGGTAGCGATAATGGCCGCAGCTCCAGCGGCTGCTTCTTTAAGCAGGTCCAGGTTGCTCTTGCCGGCCACGGTACAGTAGATGCCGTCATCGGCTAAGGTAGGACTGCCCTCAACTACCAGCACATACTTTCCCCAGTATTTCCTCATACATTCTTCCTTGGCTTTCTCAGCTTGAAAGCCGGCGGCAGCCATCAGTGTTTCGTGGTACTCAATGGCGATGTCGTTTAATACCAGATTGCCGAGCGATGGAGAACTGGAGCGGGAGATAGCTTCACTACAGCCAGCGCAATCCTGAAATTCCAGCCAGATAATGGGAAGCCGTGGTTTAGTTTTGAGTGCCTGAGCCACAACTTCAGTCGGGCTGGGATGAGTCAATTTCCCTAAGGCTTTAACCGGCGGGGCAAACTCTAAGCCCATCATTCCAGCGATGGTGCCACAGAGCTTCATAAAGTCCCGTCGGGAGAGCCCCTTGTCCCTTAGATGTTCATAAATCGTTTTTTCCTTCATTTGCCCTCCTTGGCGAAGGAATTTTTTTCAATTTATGAATAATTTTTGATTTTTACTTTGGCCCGCATCTCGGTTTTGTCTGTGCCAGGTGCAGGTCGGTTAAGCACAGGAAATACCGGCTGCTTCCAGCTTCTTTTCGTACTCAGCCAGACCTTCGGCTCCGGTAAGCAGAGCAGCTTTTTCTTCGTCCCATTTAGTGGCTTCCATCTCTACCACCCAGCCTTCACCGTAGGGGTCGGTGATGACCAGGTCGGGGTCAGAGGCCAGTCGGTCATTGCCACGCTTGACGATGCCAGTGATGGGGGCCGGCACAGGTCCCACGTATTTGCTGCTTTCGAGTGTGGCCACGCTTTTTCCCTGCTGAACTTCAGCGCCGATGTTTTTGGCTCTGACGGTGACTGCATTAAGTTTGCCGCCGGCTAATTTTCCGGCAATAGGAGTTAAACCGACTCTGAACAAATTTCCGCCGAGCGGCTTCAGCCAGAGATGTTTTTCAGGATAGTAATAAAGGTCTTCAGGCAGATTACATCCTCTGATGATGGCCATAATTCCCTCCTTTCAGGCTTCATTCGTATTTTCATCGATTAAAAAGTTAAAACTGTCTTGCTTTCCTCAGCCATCTGCCACATAGATGCTCCGCCGACAATTTTGGCTTCGGGAATGAGGTCTTCTGGTTTGAGGTCGTGAAGTTCAAGGGAAGCGGAGCAGGCGGTCATTTTGACTCCGGCTTCAATTGCCTCTCGCATAAACTCACCGGCCGATTTGCCGCCTGCTTTGGGATAAACAGTGTCGGCCAAGCCTTTTTTGAGGAGAAGTGTACCGTCTATGGTGAAGAACATGGTGACTTCATAATCCATAGCCGTGGCTAAGGTGGCAAAGAAAAATGGCGTGGCGCAACGCCGCGGAGTGTCTGGGCCGCTGGTCATGATGATTAAAATTTTATCGTCAGCCATTGATACCTCCTTGGAAGGTTTAAAAGGTCAGAGTGATGGCGTTTTTGCTGGCGAATTCTAAGAAAGTGGCGGCACCGCCAACTTCAATGCCATCGATCAGGTCCTCTTTTTTGATGCCCATAACATCCATGGTCATCTGGCAGGCGATGAGACGCACACCCATCTCCTTAGCAGTTTCGAGAAGCTCGCTGAGTTTGGGGACCTTGGCTTTTTTCATCCAGGAATTCATCATCATGGTAGCGCCAGCAGTCATTCCCGGGAGCATGGAGATGATATTAGGCATTTTTACGGGCATGGCCGGATTAGCTAAGGGAGAGACTTTAAGCTTATCGATCTTGCCTTTCTTTAAAATTTCCAGGCCGTAGAAAGTGAAGAAAATGGCTGCTTCCATATCCATAGCCACTGCAGCTGTGGCCAGAATAAATGGCGGATAAGCCATATCCATTGAGCCATGGATGGAAATGATGGCTAACCTTTTTGCGGTTTCTTCAGGCATTATTTGTCCTCCTTTATTTTTAAGTGAGTATATTTGACCCCTTTTTTATACCGGGCTTTTTAGACCCCGAGCTAAAAGCTTCGTCGGGAGAAATGGAAGTTAGGGAAGAGGGATTGAGGTAAATGCCAAATTGTGGGCAACTTATTGATTGAAGACAGGTAAGTTCAGGTTGAAGAGTTATCATTTTCTTTGCCTCAATAATAGCCGGGGAAAAGATCCATTGAAGCTTTCTTCCTTCACGTGTATGGCTTTTTTACTTGGCCTTGCGAATATAAAAGACGTATTTATCTCCTTCCACCTCATGCTTGAGAAGCTCGTGGCCGGTTTTGCTGACCCAGGCTTGAACATCGCTGACCGACCCGGGGTCAGTGGCAATCATCTTGAGGATTTCTCCGACTTTCATCCCATCGATGGCTTTTTTAGTTTTGATGATGGGCATAGGGCAAGAGAGACCGCTGTTGTCGAGGGTGACATTTGGGGTTAACTCAGACATTTTAAACCTCCTTTAGTCTTTACTTTTTTTATAAATTTGATTGAATTATTAGCGGCAGGAAAATTGTCTGAATTTGCCAGGTTTCTGGGAAAGACAGCAGCTGAATTGGCATGTTTCTGATTTAAGGGGCTTATAAGGTTTGATTTGCTGAAGGTGGTCGGTGGAGGAAGGAAGGGGGAAAGGTAGGAAGTGATTAATTGTAATGTGACCCTGCCCCGGCCAATTAAATTTTTAAGGCTCCTGATCCGATTGAAATTTAAATTAACTGGCAAGTTTTTGCTGGCGATGTTTAATCTTTGAGCTGGTAGCTTAGCTTGAATGAATGGCTTTGATCTGAAGCCTGGCTGAAAAAAAAGAATAAATCTTTCCGCAGCGCAGTTCATATGTTTGACCTATCTTTTAGCCCGACCTGTCATGACTTTATTATCCTATAAATCTTATAAGAATACAAGGAATTTTTTAAATAACAAAATCGGGCCGGAGCTGAATGCCTGCAAGCGGAAAGGTGACTGCAGAAACAGATGCAATCAGAAGGTAATCTGTGGCAGGCTGATAAATAATCTGGAAATCAATAAGAAGAATGGAGCCTGCAGCTAAAATCACGATACCCTCTTTCTCTGGCGCACCCTATGTGCATAAGTTATATTTTACCCTTCCCCTTGTCAAGTCGAAAACGGGGGCAGTCTATATATTCCCTAATTTTAGGGTTTTCTTACTCTAATTTCCTGTCTTATCGTTGAAAAAGTGGGGCATAGATAAACACAAAGGGGATATCCAATATTGATAACTTCGCTTTTGTGACCAAAAATCTCTCTCTTGATTTCCACACTGCATAGTCGCTAAGCTTCTGACTGAGGAGAGATTATTGAGGCTGTCAAGGATCCTCAAAAAAATAGATGGTAAAAAGTTTATTCTTTCTCAGTTCTGTAACCAGAAAAACGGCGGACGGGCTACATATTTGCCTGATTTTTAAGCGGCTATTACCAAAGCTCGTTTGCCCGCGCTTTTATTAAAGAAAAAGCCTTATCCTTTGATAAGCAGGATAACAGTAGGCTTATTTTAGATTAGAAGCATAGTAAAGCATCCGTTAAAAAAGCGGCAGCGCTGCCCTTTTCTCGCAGAAGATGGTGTGAAGTAAGCGATAATGGGCTTTAAGCCAAGGGCAAACGGGAAAGTGGCAACTATTTCTGGTTCTGGTCAATGAACGCAGCTTCCAGCCCGCCTGACCCATTCAGGCTGATATTGAGCACAATTTCTTTTCCGAATCATTTGCCCCGTCGGTTGTTTCAGCCGCTCGGAGCTCAAAATATTCTTGGTGAAGAGCCTGAACAGCTCGCCAGCTATCATCTTTCTTAACGATAAGATAAATAGCCACATCAGAGGCACCACTCGAGAAAAATTCCAGATTGATTCCTTCCCGGGCCAGCACTGAGAAAATTCGACCAGCGACTCCCGGTGTTTCCCTTATTCCTTTACCAACACAGGCTACTAAAGCCAGCTCTTTTTCCATCTGAACATTGCGGATAGCCACTTCTTTTATATTGAACAGGAGTTCTCGCGCCGGGTCAGCCTGATTGGCGTTAAGGATCAAATTTATGCAGGTCTGCGAGGTCAGCACGGTCAGAATGTTTATTCCTTTCTCGGCCAGGGCCGAACCGATTTTCCCAATGACTCCTGGTTTATCCCCGACAGCCGGACCTTCAACTCGTAAAACAGCTATGTTCTGATTCAGCGAAAAGCTCTTTATTACTTTTTCTGATTTGTATCCTCTGGAAGAAATTATTGTTCCCGGGTTTTCCGGATGAGCAAAACTCTTGATTACCACTGCGACTTTAAGACCTTCCAGCGGCTGCCAGATTTTGGGGTGGAGGATTCTGGCTCCAAAATAAGAGAGCTCAGCTGCTTCTTCCGGAGAAATTCTGGTGATGAGTCGGGCTTTTGGCACAATTTGCGGGTCAGCAGTGAGAAAGCCGGGTACATCTTTGTAGGTTTCAAGAACCGGAGCGCGCAGCCCACGGGCAATCACCGCGGCACTGTAGTCAGATCCATTGCGGCCAAAAAGGACCACTTTTCCTTCCGGATTGCAGCCGAAAAATCCCGTAAATAAAGGGATAAAACTACCGCCATCAATTTCTTCAGCAGTCTTTTTGAAGGCGACGTCAAATTTTTCGAGATTTATTTCAGCATTCTCGGATTCTTCATCGGTGATGAGCCCGCAGCGGTCAGTTTCATACACTCTAGCTTTCAGTCCTGATTCTTCCAGGACCGAAGCCAGAAGATAAGCCGAAAGTCTCTCGCCTGTGCTTAAAATTCTGGCTTTAAGGGAAGGGCTGGTTTCCCGAATGAGTAAAATTCCTTGAAGAGTTTTTTCTAAAGTGATGAAAAGCTCCTCAAATTTCGCCTGAAGCTCTCGAAAACGTTTCAGGGAAAGAGTCTCTGAAGCTAAAAGCGTATGCAGTTTTTTTATCTGGGCCAGGACGCCTCTGAAGCTTTTATCCTGAGCCAGGCTGTGGTGATAGGCATCAAGAAGCAAATTGGTTACTCCTGACACGGCTGAGACCACCACAGCTACTCTCTCTGGCTCGGATTTGATGATGAAGGCGGCCTGCTTGAGAGAAGCTGCGGATTTCAGGCAACTTCCGCCGAATTTTATTATTTTTTTAATTTTTTTGTTTTTATTTTCTGCCATTTTCTTCTCCTTTCAAAATATCGGGTTAAATAGTTAATCGGCTAATCAGTTAATCGGATTTGCCAAGATAGCCAAGGCGGTAAGCCAGCTCGGCGGCCAGTAGGCAGTTACCGGCCGCCCCGCGAATTAGATTGTTGATCAGAGCGAAGAAACGAAGAGAATTGTTATTAAGTCTGAGACGGCCAACCGAAACGGCCATACCCCTGGCACTTTCCGGCTGCCCTGCCCACAGGTCGAAGGCGGGCTGGGGACGGTCGGGTTCGGGGCGGAGGATAATTGGCTCTTGCGGAGCAGTCGGTAGATTAAAGCTTTCCAGGCTCTTAAAACCAGATAAAACTCGAATGATATCTTCCACCGCCGGGACCATTTGGAATTCAACTTCAACCTCAAGTAAATGTCCCTGACGCACTGGAACTCGGACGCATGAGGCTGAGACCTCGAAGGTTGACCTGATGATGTTTTCACCGAGCAGGAACCCGAGAATTTTGGTAGTCTCGGTTGAGATTTTTTCTTCCTCGTTGTTGATGAAGGGAATCAAGTTGTCGGTGATGTCATAAGCGTTCAGACCGGACCGCCCGGCCCCGGATATGGATTGGAAAGTCGTCACCCGCACTTTTTTTATGCCCCAGCTGAGCAGCGGTTTCAAACTCAAAACCAGTCCGGCCACACAGCAGTTGCTACCGGCGACAATAAAACCTCCGTATTTTTCTTTTTGTTTTTTTGCCAGAATTAAATGGTCGGCGTTAACTTCGGGGATAAGGATGGGCACGTCTTCATCCATTCGGTGAGATGAGGAATTAGTAAAGAGGGCTAAGCCTTCTTTTCTGAGCCCGGCTTCAATCGGCCCGGCCACACCAGAAGGCAGAGCACTAAAAACCACCTCCACACCTGCATCTTTTATAAGTTTAATAAGATCAGGGCGGGTGGGCTGGAGTTGAAGAGAAAGAATTGAGTCAGGTAGTGGCTTTTCTGAAAACGCCTGTCCGCATTCAGAAGGGAATAAATTGGGGAGCGCTAACTTGCGGAATTCTTTACCCGCATTTCGGTCCGATGAAGTCAACAGAGTCGGCTCGAAGAAGGGATGGTCTGTGAGCAGCCGGACAAAGTATTGACCAACCAACCCTGAAGCTCCCAGCACGGCTGCTTTTATCCTGAGATGTCTGGAAGATTTATCCGAATTTTCCTGGGGTCTGAGGTCATCAGTTGTTTTTGGTGTTTCTGCTTGTGTCACTTGTGTCGCACTTGCCCTGGAAGCAAAAGTGAATGAGCCGGAAGGCGAGGTCAAAGAAGCTTTTCTGGAAAAGTCATGGGTCTTTTTCTCAGAGCTTTGACTTTGGGCATTCAATTTTTCGTTATCTATTGGTTTGATCATTGACAAACCTCCAAAAACGATATGGTTAAAGATAGAATGACTCACAGGATTTTTTTTCGGGGTTCCCGAATACCTGCCTTCACTCTGGAAGGCAAGCATTCGGGCTTCACATTATCATGCAGGGGAGATTAAGGGAGGGGAAAATAGATAGAATAAAGGCAGTTTTACTTGAAGCTTTCTGTTGGCTTTTAATCTTCAGCCCTTCCATATGAAACCAACTTTTTAAATCTTATAAAAACTAAAGAATTGTTAGCAAAAAAGATTATCTCTGTCAAGGAGTGATTACTTAATAAATCTGATTTTTCCTGGAAGGTTGACCTTTATCCCAAGGATTAACCACCTCGGAGGTGCCGGAATAAAGCCGGCATCATAATAGAATTTATTTCCCAAATTTGTCCCTTCCAGAAAAACTTCATAGTGCGGTGTTGACCAGCTGACTTTGCCATCTATCAGAAAACAAGCTGACTGGTTGAGACGCTGAAAATAACGGCCGGCCAGGCTGATTTTCAGCCCGAAAAATTTTTGGCTCTGAACAGTAAAAATCAGCTGGTTTTTAAGGCTGGATAAAACGTATTTAGACAGATAGTCGGGAAACTCTTTCTTTGAAGAATAATTTACGTAGCTGAGGCCTAAGCCATCGAAAAGACGAAGTATGCGGAGGAGCTCTTTTCGGGCTATGAGGTTTGTTTCAATTCCGGTTGTTTTAATTTCTGTTATGTTTTGAGCTCGCCAGGGATCGTTCGGCGAAGCCTTGACCCAGTCAATCAAGTTAAAAGCTTTTCTAAAAAAGAAGTTGGTTTCTAATTCTATGAAGCTGTCAATATAGCGCCAGCCGATTTCCAGCTCTCTGGCTTCTTCCGGTTTCAGCTGGCTGTTGCCTTGATTGGCTGGGTCATAATAATAAAGTTCAGTGAAAGTGGGCAGGCGGAAGGATTGATTGTAAGAGAGGAATTGAGAGAGCTTTCTGGAATAACGATAGTTTAGCTCTACTCCGGGCCAGATTTTCCAGCCATAGCCGGGATAATTATAGGCAACGCCGCCGAAAAGAAGGGTCAGCTGTTTCCGGCTATACTGATGTTCAAGAAAAAGGCCCAGAAAAGTTCGGGTGTGTTGACCAAGCCGGTTGCTGTCTATCTTTTCCTGTCGCCACTCCAGACCGGTTGAGGTCTGTCCATACGGGGTGAATAAACTGGCAGTAATTTCACCACCATAAGAATCGTTATGATGCAGGTTATGATAGAAGGATGGGTTGTGACGATCAAGAAGAAATTCATCTTCGGAGTGACGCCAGTAGATCCTTGGCTGTAGGATCAGGTATTTTCCATAAAAATTTGAATCCAGAGCCAGAAAGGTAGTTTTTATTTTTTCCCATTGATCGGGGAAACCGGGAGAATAAAAACCATTAGCTCCAAAGGCTTTCTCCGCATAGCCTGTTTGAAGAGCCAAAGTGCCAGAGGAGTAATCATATTGAACCCGGTTAAAGGCAGCGGTCTGATTGAAGTCAGTGTTGTGAGTATAGCCTGTGCTTTTTCGGGTGGAAAAGCTAAAAAGATTCTTAAAGTGTGAGGTCGCCAGGTCCAGGCCGGTTTTAATCTCCTGGAAATTATGCTGGCCTGCTTTGATCCCGAGGTCCAAAGAATTTTGCCGGCTCTGGCGGGTGATGATATTGATTATTCCGGTAAAAGCATTTGGCCCGAAAAGCCGACTGCCAGGACCTTTGAGGATTTCTACCCGCTCAACATCGTCGAGCGTTAGGGGTAAATTCAGGGTATTGTGTCCGGTCTGGGGGTCAGTGAATTTAACTCCGTCAATGAGGATTAAAGTCTGCTCGAATGAGCCGGCCCGAAGCGATGGATCGACCTGGAGACCAAAGGCTCCGCGAGATTGAAAATCAAAACCCGAGATAAATTTAAGCAATTCTTCCACCGTACTGACCGGCAGGGTCTCAATCTCTGCTCTTTCCAGGACCAGCACACTTCTGGTGGCTTCGGACTTGAGGAGCGGTGTTTTGCTGGCCGTGACCAGGACCTGCTCTTCAATTTTCGGCAGATCCTTTTTATCCTCTTTTTGCTGAGCAGAAGTAGGTAGATACAATCCGATAATCAGAAAAAACAAAAGGCCAACACTTCTCATCGAAGCACTCCCAAATTGCTGTAATTTTAGTGAATATTAGCTGAAAGTCAATAAAGCCAGACAGGTAATCCAGTCTGAGCAGGAGAAAAAAAATATGGATGAAAAAACAGGACATAATGTTTTGTCTCCTTTTCTGTTAGGCAAATGCAACCAGAGAGAAAAGCAGGTTGAAGAAACAGTTGCTTGTAAGATGAGTTGAGATGATTTAGTTCTCTTCTTTTTGCCAGTTGAGCTTTTTTGAAACAGAAATAGTTAATGATCTCTTATTCAGATAAGTTTTCCGGATACAGAAAAAATCAGCGGGCCAGGTCAGTGTTTTTGAGTAGTGGGTTATCTCAAAAATTCTTTTATTCTGGGATCTTCCCGTATCGCCGAAAATTCTTTTTCTGCTTCAATCCGCTTCCAGTCTTTGAAACCATATTGGCGAGCTTTGCTCAAATATTCTATGGTTCGGTCAACATCGCCACGACTGGCATAAAGCTTGGCAAAGCTAAAGTAAAGCTCTGGTAGAGCTGAGCCTTTCATCGGCAGACCGGCCAGCGAGTTTGCATGCTTATCCAGAAAGTTCGGGTCAAGTTCCAGTCCCTTGCTCAAGTAGTAGACACCTTTTTCCCGATCACCAAGCTGAAAGCATACCGCACCCAGGCTATAGTAAGCAGCCACGAGATCTGGCGAGATGGACAGGGCTTTTTCGTAATACTCTTTAGCTTTGGGATAAAGCTCCTTCATGGCATAGACGCCGCCGAGATTCAGATAGCCAGTAGCAAACTTAGGATCGAGCTTGACCGCTTTCTGGAAGTGCATCTCGGCATAATCATAGTTTTGCTCGCGAAAATAAGCGATACCCATCAGATTATGAGCCCGGACAGACTTCCCATTAAGATTAATGGCCATTCCGAATTCCTGTCTGGCCAGCTGGTAATTACCCTTTTGCAGAAAGCTGATGCCCGCATTCAGATGTCGGTTGAATTCTGCCTCCGAACCAGATTTTGGCAGCGATACACATGAGACAGGGAAAATAGTGAAAATAAAGGCAGACAAAAACGTAAGCAGCGTGAATCTGGTTTTCATCTTTTGCCTCCTTTTTAAATTCTAACGTTATAAAAAAAGAGATGTCAAATTTGCGGGAGGGCTTCAAAATTAGATTGAAGGTTCCTGAACGATTGAGCAGGTGAGCGGGAGTTGTCCACTAAGCGGAAAAAAATTAGGTAAATCGGCCAGAATTCCTCACCAGAAAATTATGTACAAAGCCACGGTCAAGATGATGATAGCAGCGCAGAGATACTTGAGAATCGGCGTGGAGCGCATATCAAAGTTCTCCTGAACTGGTAATTCTTTTGGTTCTTTGAGTGGCTTGATGAGGGTGATGATGGCCATGACCAGGACCAGGACCACGAAATTTATAGCGATCCGATTAAGAAAAGCGATGTGGCCAAACTGCCATTTCAGGAATCCATAAACCGGAACAGTCAGAATCAATGAAGCCAGTCCGGCAGCCGGCGGTGTCTTCTTGATGAAGAGTCCGAAGACAAAGGCGGCCAGAACTCCGGGCGAAACAAATCCCTGAAATTCTTGAATGTAGTTGAAAATTCCTTTGAACCTGGGGTCACCGAGATGAGGGGCCAACAGGCAGACGGCCAGCACAAAGATGATCGTGGCTCCACGACCGATTTTTATTAATGATTCCTGAGTGGCATCTTTTTTCAGGTGGCGTTTGTACAAATCCATGGTCAGGATGGTGGAAACAGAATTGAGCAGCGAGCCCAGAGTGCTGATGACGGCTCCAGCGATGGCTGCCAGAATAAACCCCCGCAGTCCAGGACCAACCAGATTGCGGATGAGTAAAGGATAGGCCTGGTCAGTGGTATGTCCTGGAGCCAGGAGCTGGTCCTTATAAAGCTGATAAGAGATGATTCCAGGCATGACGATGATAAAAGGAATCAACAGCTTCAGGAAGGCTGCAAACATTATTCCCAGTTGCCCCTGCTTCAGGCTTTTAGCGGCTAAGGTTCTTTGGGTGATGAATTGATTCAATCCCCAGTAATAAAAATTTGGTATCCACAATCCTATAACCAGAGTAGTCCAGGGAATGACCGGATGGTCAGCAGGCATAATCATGTGGAGCTTATCCTGGTTGGCCGCAAAGAAAGCTCCTACTCCACCGACAGCTTTAAACCCCAGAACCATGGTGATGAGTCCACCGATAATCAGCGCTGAGCCCTGAAAAAGATCAGCCCAGGCCACAGCTTTAAGACCACCCCAGGTGGTGTAGATAGCCGCGATTATTCCGATTAGCCAGACAGCTTTGACCAGGTCGAAGTCAAAAATGGTATGCAGGGCTAAGGCACCGGTATAAACAACAGCTGCAATACTTACCAGGGTGTAGATGAGAATCATGTAAAAAGCCATGATTCCACGAGCGGCAGAGTTGTAGCGGTATTCTAAGAACTCCGGAATGGTATAAATGCCACTGCGCAGGAACTTCGGCAGGAAGAAAATCGCCACAAATACCAGGGTGATTGCTGCCATCCATTCGTAGCTGGCCACAGCCAGACCGGCCATCCCGGCTGCCTGTCCGGACATACCGACAAAATGTTCAGTGGAGATATTAGCGGCGATCAGCGAAAAGCCGATCAGTGGCCAAACCAATCCACGACCGGCCAGGAAAAAATCAGTACCGGTTCTTTCGTGGCGGCTCTTGTACATACTGACCGAGATTACTACTACAAAAAAGAGTATGAAAATCGATAAATCCAGCCAGTGAAGTTGCATGGTTGACTCCTTATTTATCGCAGCTTTTCATTTCGTGGATTATTATAGGAAAGTTTTGTTTATTTTGAAAAGAAAATTAAATTAATTTTACTGGGAAATGACCCATTTTGCTCTTCCGATTTTACTTATTAAGGATTGTTATTTGAATACGGCTTGATTCTGGAACAAATCTGTTGAGTTCAATAAACTACCTGAATAAACTTAACTCCTGTAGAAAATTTTGATCTTTTGATTTTCTGTAACGCAAAAAATTGACATTGGAAAAATTTTTTTTGTAAAATTTTCACGTGCAAGAAATATAGAAAGGGGAAATAAAATGCATAATAAAAAAATCCGCCTATTTTTTATCATTTTTTTAATTTTAATTTTAACTGTTGAGGTAGTTTTTGGACTTGAGCCCCCCACCAGGGCTCAGATTCAAAAGTATAAGAAAGATGGAACCTATACTTCTCGAGTGTTAGCAGCGAAAGCTATCGGTAATCACCGGGTAGCTCCTGAGTTAGTTGCTCGAATGCAGTATAAAATGAATCGTATGTTATTACAGAAAAAGGGCTTAAGCATCCAGGAAGTTGATAGAATTTTAACACCGCCGCTTGCATTGCGTGGTATGCCTACTACTGGAACGGTGAAGGTATTTGCGCTTCTTATTGCCTTTAGTGATTACCCTCCGGTGACTTCTGCTGAGGTGATTAATCAAAAGCTTTTTGGGCCAGAAAACGCTACGGATCCTGCTTATCCTTATGAATCACTCCGAGCTTATTATCAGAGATCATCTTATAATAAACTTGACATTCAAGGGGACGTCCTTGGTTGGTATGTAGCTTCTTATCCGCGCTCAACTGTTATGGAAACCACGGAAGGTCGGGAAAATCTGATAAAAGAAGCTTTAGATTACTTCGTTTCTCAGGGCCATGATTTTACCCAATATGACAGCAACAACGATGGGATTATCGATTATTTTCTGGTTTTTTGGACTGGCCCTCGGGGAGAATGGGCTTCTTTCTGGTGGGGATATCAGCCTGACTTTTCAGATACTTCTTATACTGTTAGTGGGAAGCGGTTATTGAAATATTCCTGGCAGTGGGAACTTGATAATTATCCATCTGCTCAATTTTCTCCTGTAGTAGCAATTCATGAAACAGGTCATGCCTTGGGACTCCCTGATTATTTCGATTATGATGATACAGTAGGTCCCAGTAACGGCGTCGGTGGATTTGATATGATGGATAGTAATAATTTTGATCATAATTGCTTTTCTAAATTCCTTCTGGATTGGCTGACGCCCGAATTTTTTAATTCTGGTAGTAGGATGATAACTTTGAAAGCTTCCGGGAGTGAGGCTGAAGCTTTTATGTTTACGCCAGCCTTTTCACCGGATGCCCCATTTGACCTTATGTTTAGCGAATATTTTATGGTTCAAAACCGTTATGCTGTTAAAAACGATGCCAGGTTGGCCAGCATAAATAATGGAGATGTTGGCTTAGCTGTCTGGCATGTTGAGGCCAGACTGAATTCTTCAGGAACAAATTTTTTGTATGACAATTCGTTCACTGAATATAAATTACTGAAGTTGGTTCAGGCTGACGGCCTGGATGAAATAGAGCAATACAATAGCTGGTTTGACGCAGAGGACTTTTTCCGAGTTGGAAAAGAGTTTGGTCCTGATACTAACCCAAGCACTTCATTTAACAATGGCGATCCAACTCATATGGGAATAAAAGATATCCAGGTTCAAGAATATGGCCAGATTTATACTTTTTTGGCCTATTCTATTATACCGGATATAAGGGTTCCACTAACTGCGATAGATTTTGGTAATGTCAGTCTGGGGACTTCTGTAGATCAATCAGCTACTCTTTATAATGATGGCGGCGGGTATTTGATAATTTATAATATTTCTCGTGTTTCAGGTTCGAGTGATTTTTTGTACGTAAGCCCAGCGGTTCCATTCTCTATTCCTCCTGGTGATTCAAAAGAAATTACCATTAGGTTTAATGTCAATAATTCTGGTCCTTCAAGTGCTTCTTTTTTGATAGAGACAAATGATCCGGATAGTAGGCAAGTTATTCTGGAAGTTAGAGGAAATTCTATCATTGGTCCAAAACTCATAATCCCAGTTAGTTCTTTGGATTTCGGTGAAGTTATCTTAGGCTCATATAAAGACCAAACCATTACTATTTCTAATGCTGGCCAAATTGCCCTGACAATTGATAGCATTGCCAACATATCTGGGTCGAACGATTTTTCTTACTTAGGACCAACCACCCCATTTACAATTCTTCCAAATGGCTCAATGAATATAACCTTTAGATTTAATCCCAGTAGAGAGGGAGTACAGTCCTCTTCTTTTCAAATAAAATCAAATGATATTGACAATCCACAGATAATTTTTGGGGTCAGTGGAACTGGTGTGCTCGCACCCAGAATAAGGTTGGGTACTTCTTTACTGGATTTTGGTAATGTTAATCTTTGCACCCAGGTAGATAAAACATTAATGATTTATAATGATGGTAATGCCCCGTTAATCATCAATAATATAGCTCATACCTCTGGCTCTAATGATTTTTCCTATGTAAGTCCATCTCTCCCTATTTCCATTCCGGCTGGAAGCTCGAAAGAGGTTACAATACGATTTAGCCCTCATATTAAGGGAAGCTTATCAGCCATGTTTTCTGTAGTCTCCAATGACCCCACAACGCCTCAAGCCAATTTTAATGTTAACGGCACTGGTTTTGTTCCGGAAATTACTTTTAGAATAATAGCAGAGAAGAAAGTTGAAAGATCATGGATAATAAAAAGAGGTTACGCAGTGGTAACTATCGAAGTAAATAAATCGGCGCCATTTAATGTATCTTTATATCGTCTTTATAGAGCGGAGGAAGGAAGTTCGGGAAATCCAGTAGTTGTAAAAACTTTCCTAGAAACTGACTTTCAATATGGCCGGGTGGTATATGTCGATAAATATGTTGAGATTAACAAAAATTATATTTATTCTGTAGATGCTATTGACTGTAATGGCCAGGTTATAGCTCCGTCCAGTAAGATTATTAAAAATGATATCAATAATCCAATAAAAGAAAGGAAAAATTTTAAATTAACGATGAAAAGAGGAGAAAATGAAAGATTTTAAAATTTGGAAAAAAGTTCTTATAGTTGTGGGAGCCATTTTTATTGTTACCTGTCCTAAGATCCTTATGGCCGAAACGGTTATGATTTCTGCCAGCGGTGGATATCTTTTTCCGGCTGATTCGAGCTACAAAGAAATTTACGGTCAGAAAGTTATGGTTCCGGAGTTTAAGTTGGGAATAAGAATTATCAGTGATTTTTATATTTATGGAAACTTTTTTTCTTTTTCCAAAAATGGTCTGACTCCTGAACTTCAGGAACCGGCTATCTCCAAACAGCAATTTTTCGGTGGCGGCCTGGCTTATTTCCCGTATCTAAATAAAAACTGGAAAGCTTTTATCGGGGCCGGTGTGGTAAATGTTTCTTATAAAGAAGAAGCTATGGAGACCATCGTCAGCGGAAATAAGCTGGGATTTTCGGTTGAAGGTGGTCTTTATTTTAAAGAAAAATTTTTGTTCACTGGAATCAATGTTGCCTATAGCGCCGCTGAAGATAGTTATGGAGGTAACGATTTTAAGCTGGGTGGATTGCGAGCCTCCTTTGGGCTGGGGTTTATTTTTTAAAAAACAAAAGCTGCTTTCAGCACACCATCCAGCCGGTCAGCGGCCGTGGTAAAGGCTTCTTGAGCCTGTTCAAGCTTGAACCGGTGAGTGAGAAGCCAGGAGACTGGGATTTTTTTCTCCTGAATCAACTCCAGAGCTTTTTCCAGGCATCTGTTCTGTCGTCTGACGTTGATGATGGTAACTTCTTTTCTCCGCAGGCGGCTGATCCTGTAGTAAATTCTTTCAGGCACAGGAATACCAACCTGAATAATCTTACCGCCTGGTTTTACCAATTCAACCGCCTGGTCGATGGCCTCCTGGTCGCCGCTGACTTCAAACACTGCTTCCAGACCGAGTGGCTGGCGGGTCATTATCTCATTGACCACATCTTCCTGTTCGACATTGGCTGCCCAGCTGGCTCCAGCTTTAAGAGCAGCTTTGACCCTGGCGTCTGAACGGTCAGTGGCAAAAATTGAGCTGAAGCCATTCACCTTCAAGAGCATAATTAGCGATAAGCCGATCGGGCCTGTTCCCAGCACCCCAACTTTAGAAGAATTCTCCAGATGAGCCAGGTTGAAGGCATGAAGAGCAATGGATAACGGCTCAGCCAGCATGGCTTCTTCTGGAGACACTCCCTGAGGCAGGTGAAACAGGTTTTTTGCCGGCATAACAAAATACTCAGCAAAACAGCCATTAAGCTCACCAGGATGCCCGAGAAACTTTATTTTCCGGCAGGTGTTGAAACGACCAGCTAAACACTGATCGCAAACTCCACAAGAAATAGATGGTTCAACCGCTACCAGATCACCTGGTTTGAATCCCTGAACTTCAGCCCCGATTTTCACTACCTCAGCCGAACATTCGTGGCCAACAATACAGGGATAAGGCACTTTTTCTCCGCCAACAGTGTCTGAAATAAAATAGTGTAAATCGCTACCGCAGATTCCGGCTATTCTGGTCTTTAAGATGACAGAGTGAGTATCAGAAAGTTCTGGCTCGGGGATATCCTGGAGTTGAACCTGCCTTAATCCGGTTAAAAAAGCAGCTTTCATTTCTTTCTCCCCAAAAATTATTACTCAGATATATGAATAAGAACAGATGCCCAATTAGTCAATACCCATTTGAATTTTTCTTTCTGACTGGCCGGGTCAAATATAGTCTGAGTAAATGAGGTGTTTCTCGCGAGCTGTTGCTTTCAATTAAATCTGAACTTTCAAAAAGCTACCAGCTACCTTTTAAAACAGGCAACAGACCATTAAAGTTGATAGCAACGGGAAAGAAGTTTCCGTTTATTCCATCACCACTATGGTGACTCTTCTATTCTTAGCTCTATTTTCTTTGGAGTTGTTGGGAACGAGCGGCTTGGTGTCGCCGTAAGAGTAGCAGCTCATCCGGTGGAGCGGGAAGTTGTGCTGGAGATAGAGATACCTCTTGACGGCTTCGGCTCTCTTCTTGCCGAGTAGCAAATTGTATTCAGGTGAGCCGATATTATCGGTATGACCCTGAATTTCGATGTAAACGTTCTTGTTTTCGGATTTGATCTTGTTGGCAAAATCATCTAAGAAAGCTTTGGCCGCAGGGGTCAATTCATCTTTGTCGAAGCCAAACTGGATTGAATCATCGGACATAGTAATGGTGTAGAGGAATTTGCCCCGGGCTAATTTGCCAGCTTCATCGGCTCTGAGGAGGGCTTCTTTGACATTGTCAGAAAGAGATTTGAGCATCTGCTCCTGCTTGGCGTTTTCTTCTTTTAACGAAGCGATGGCCTCTTTGTTAGCCTTAACATCGCTTTTTATAGGTTCAAGAGCTTGAGCTACTTCTTGTCTGACAAACTTCTTGGTAGCGCAACCGGTAAAAGTAAGAGCAGCAATGACCACAAACACCAAAATCAACAATGGAACTTTTTTCATATTAGACCTCCATATTTAGGTTCCAATATTTTCTCATTTTTCCTTAAATTTGTAAATAGAGAAAGATTTGTCGATAGAGTTTAGGGTGGCATAATCATGAAGCCTTAAGAGGTTTTGACCGAAACAGTCCCCTGAGAAAAAATTTTCTTTATTATCAATCAGTTTTTTTATATTTTAATAAAGTCAAATACTTTTTTAGGAGCTGAGAATGTTCTCAAAGAAGATTCATATTCATCCTTATCTATACATACCTTTTACCCTGGGGCTGAGCTGGCTCCCCTGGTTTCTGGCCATATCCACAGGCCGGGGAGTAGAAAACCTGGCAGTCAAAGTTCTGCTTCTTGGTGGGTTGTTAGCTCCAGCCCTAACCGCCCTGGTTTTTATTCTGCTCAGTGAAGATGCTGAATACCACTGGGATTACTGGAGACGAGTTTTTGACCCGACCCTTATCAATAAAAAAGGTTATCGCGAGATTTTCCTCCTGCCTCTCTTAATCACCATAACCGCCATTCTGGTTTCTTTCATCTTCGGCGAATCGATTTCCCAGCTAAAAGTGGTGCCACAGGTCAGAGCCCATATTCCTTCGATTTTGATGTTCATTTTTTACACCTTTTTCCTGGGGCCCTTTCCGGAAGAGCTGGGCTGGCGAGGATACTGGCTGGATAAATTGAAAGGGCATCTTTCAGGTCTTCAGGCCAGCCTGCTCATTGGTCTGGTCTGGGCTTTGTGGCATATCCCTCTTTTCCTGGTTAAAGGTTATCCGTTACAGGCTAAAACTTCAGACCTGCTTCTGGTAACTTTCTATTTTTTGGATATTTTCCCTAAATCTGTGATTTTTACTTATATCTTTTATAAAAATAAAAGAAGTACCCTCGCTGCTATTCTGTTTCATTTTGTGATCAATTTCATCAGCCTGCTTTTTGAACTCAGACCCATGACTGAAGGCCTTCAAACTTTGCTGTACATTGTGGTGGCTTTTTATGTAGTCGGTAGAAATAAAGAAATATTTAGATAAAATAAATAACTGCAGTATTTGTAGAAGCTGATTAGAAAAATTATCACAAAATGATTGAAAAAATTCCCGAGAATCTTCGAGCAAGCCTCATTACCGTCATTCTGAGTCTGGTCTCCGGACTGACTGCAGTTTCGTTTATGCTGCTGGTCAATCTAATCTATTCAAAAACCATTCTGAGTTTTTCCCTTCGCTCTCGAAGCTATTTTCTTTTAGCCAGTTTAGCCGTCGTTCTGGTGACCTCGCTTCTGGCCGGCCTCCTTCTGAGATTTTTTAGCCCGGAAGCAGCCGGTAGCGGTATTCCCCAAGTTAAGGCTGCTTACTGGAAAGAGATGGGTCAGATAGAGCTTAAAGCTGGAATCGTCAAATATGTGGCTGGAGCGATAACTATCGGTGGTGGAACCAGCTTAGGACGGGAGGGGCCCTCAGTCTTTCTGGGTTCAGCCATCGCCACCAATTTATCCGGTGTCTTTGGCTTTGCTCGCCGGCAGCGTCGGGGTCCTAACGTCGTGGGTGCCTCTTCTGGACTGGCTGCAGCTTTCAACGCACCGTTAGCTTCGATCACCTTCATCATCGAAGAAATTCTGGGGGATTTAAACAGCCGGCATCTGGGTTCAGTAATTCTGGCCGCAGTCTCTGGAGCTTTTGTGGTTCATGCGGTTATCGGTCGGCAACCTGCTTTCAAAATGCCATCGGTTGAAAACGTCAGTTGGAACCATTATCTGGTTATTCCGGCGGTGGCTGTGGTGGCGGCTTTTATTGGAGTGGTCTTTCAAAAGGGCACTCTGGCTCTGCGGGCCAGGTTTCGGAAACATCAAGCGATACCTTTATGGGCAAAACCTATTATCGGCGGACTGGCCACCTGGGTGATCGGGGTCAGTCTTTTTATGTTCACGGGAAAACTCGGAGTGTTCAGCCTTGGCTATCAGGATTTATCCGCAGCCCTGAGCAATGATTTTCCCTGGAAAGTTGCCGGGATTCTGGTTCTGGGAAAACTTGTGGCTACCATCATCAGCTATGCTTCTGGTGGCTGCGGCGGCATCTTTGCTCCGAGTCTCTTTTTGGGCGGAATGAGCGGATTTTTTCTGGCCGGACTTTTTTCGAGGTGGTTAACTCTTCAACCATCTGACCATATAGTCCTGGCGGCAGTCGGGATGACTGCCTGCCTTGGAGCCGTGGTCCGGGCGCCGCTAACTTCGTTGTTGATAGTGTTTGAGATGACCCATCAGTTCGAGCTGGTACCCGGGCTGTTGCTTGGAACTCTTATCAGCCAGGGGATAGCCCGGCTGGGAGGCCATTTGAATTTTTATGAAGCCCTTCTTGTTCAGGATGGACATGAATTGCATAAAATAAAGCCACCGCTGGACATAAGGAGCTGGCAGAATCTGCCAGTCTCAGCCATAGCCAATTATCGGCCGGTCGTCTTGAAATCTCTGGAGACAGCCGAGTTGAAGAAGGCAATCGAAAAATTTCCTTACAATAGCTTTCCAGTAATTCAGGATGGCCAGGTAAAAGGCATTGTTTCACGAGAGAACATAAGAAAGTTTTTAAGTGGAAAAAACGAATTAGAAATTTGGCCGGCAGCCTATTGTTTTGATGATGAAACGATAAAAGAGGTTGGCAATCGGTTCATAGAAAGCCCGGCCAGTATGCTGATAGTAATCGCTCGGGATGATGGCCAGATAAAAGGTTTGATTACCCTTCATGACCTGATCCGGGCTCAGGCCGCGGTTGAAGAATAGAAAAATATTTTTAAGGAATTTTACAGGTATTTTCGCCAGATAATCTCAGCCAATAAGAAAAGGCTTACTGATTGATATCGGTAGATTGGGGATAGGTACTCATAAACAAGGACCCGGCCTGGATGATGATATAAACGACAAAGGCCAGGATGATAATTCCAAAAATTATAAACAGCACAGATTTGGTGTTGGAAACTTTTTGAGCAATTCCCTGAGGGAAAAAGACATCAAAGCCCATCTTGCCCAACATTATTATTAGAATCATAACTCCGAAGGCCAGCCTGTAAATTAAAATCTTGGCCTGGGCGAAATCAGACTGGTCGATTTTGATAAAGGGAAAAAGAAGCCAGAAGGCGAAAATAAAGGCAATTGCTCCCGGCAGATGCCTTGTGAGTTTCGATTTCAAGTTAGTATTTTCCATTTGCTTTTATTCTATCCCTCCTTATATTGAGTAATCAATAAATTTTTTGTCCCAAAGATCATTGTGGTCAGGCTCCGGGATAATCTTTTTCTTGAAATAAGGGTGCTTTTTAAAACTTACCAGAACCAAAAAGATGAAAATTTGAGCATCGAGCAATTTATCCCTTTAATACTATTTTAGTCGATAGGTCGGAAAAAAAACTTCATTTTAAAAAATAAATAAAAGAGACTTGCGTATTGGTCTAATTTGGTATAATATGGTCTAATAAATATCAAAAATATATAGTGAGGTATAGTATGGATATTAAAATAACCATTGACAAAAATAACCCTGCTCCGGCCTATCGTCAGATCATCAAGCAAATTACTTCTTTAATTCATGAGGGCAAGCTAAAGCCGGGAGATAAACTGCCTACCGAAAGGGAACTGGCTTCCCAGCTAAAAATCGCTCGGGGGACAGTAAAAAAAGCTTATGACCTTCTGGCTAAGGATGGCATAATCGAAACCACTCAGGGGCGGGGAACTTTTGTTTCGTCCAGACAGGATATAATCCCGACCGGACGCAAAGAGAGGGCTTTGAAGCTGGTCGATAACCTCCTGGATGAACTAAGAGGAATGAATTTTTCCTTCCAGGAAATAAGAACTTTTGTCGAGCTGAAAATTATAGAAAGAGAAGAAAAACTGGAGAATTTCAATGTAGCCATGATTGACTGTAATCCCGAAAGCTTAGCGATTTTTGAAAGACAGCTCACTTTCTTAAAGCGGGTCAAAGTGGCCCGGTTTCTTCTGGATGAAATTGTGGCCGACCCTGAGGCAGAAAAGAGACTGAGACCCTTTGACCTTATTCTCACCACCAGCACTCATTACAGCGAACTTTTGGGCAAGCTACCCGGTCTGCGGGAAAAGCTAATTCAAGTGGCTGTATCTCCAAGTCAGGAAACAATTATCGACATGGCCAGCATCAGCCCTACCCAGAGAATAGGAGTTGTTTGTGAAAGTGAGAATTTTCTGGCCAGAGTAATATCCAGACTGAAAAATATGGGTTTAATTACCGGGACAGTGCCCTGCCTTTTCATTAAAGATGAAGATAAATTACCTGAATTTCTGGAAAAGATTGATGTGGTTTTTGTCCCGCCTGGATATCAGCTCCAGAGAAAAAAAGAAAATGTCTCAGCGGTTCAGGCCTTTACTGAAAGAGGCGGGAAAATTATTACCTTTGATTATCAGATTGAAAGAGGTTCCCTCCTTTATGTTGAGGAAAGAATAAGTCAGCTGCTCAATCCTTAGTCTTCTTTAAATTTTCTCCAAGCATTTTTCTTGAAAATTTAGGCAATCTGAGAAACGAGAGATTATAAAGATGAACAGACAGGAGAAAGAAATGGAAGACAAAACTGAAAGGGAAAAGGATACTATAATCCTCGGGGTTATCGGTTCTGATTGCCATTCAGTGGGCAACAAAATTCTGGAATTATTTTTTACCGCTGAGGGCTTCAAGGTGGTCAACCTTGGTGTGATGGTTTCCCAGCAAGAATTTGTGGATGCCGCTATCGAAACCAATGCTAAGGCTATTCTGGTATCTTCCCTTTATGGACATGGAGAAATTGACTGCCAGGGTTTCAGAGACCTGTGTATAGAAAAGGGGCTTGACCCGATAATTCTTTATGCCGGTGGCAACTTAGTGGTTGGGAAAACTCCTTTTTCGGTGGTTGAAGCGAAGTTTAAAAAGATGGGCTTTGATCGTGTTTTCCCTCCCGATGTTGATTTGAAAAAAGTGGCCGAGCTTCTGCGCCAGGATATCCAGGAAAAATTTGGTTCAGATTCTCGGGAAGCAAAGCTGGATAAATCTATTCAAGCCAAGGAAAGTCTTTGAGGCTGAGTGGGTGATCAAAAGATGAAACCAGTAATCAGCATAGATATCGGTTCAACCTGGACTAAGGGAGCTTTGTTTGCGCTTACTGATTCCAGCCTGCAGCTATCTAAAAAAATTGCTGTCCCTACTACTCAAACCAATCTGGTCCAGGGTTTTACTGAGGTCTTGGCGTCTCTACTCAATAGGGAAAAGTTGACGCCGTTAAAACAAATGGTCGGGAAAGCTGAAATCTATTTTTCATCCTCGGCCAAAGGTGGTTTGCGGATAGCCGCCATAGGTTTAGTCCCTGACCTGACTCTGCAGCTGGCTAAACTGGCAGCCATGTCAGCCGGCGGAAAAGTCATTCGCAGTTTTTCCTTCTCGTTGACTAAAAGCGACGTAGCTGAGCTGGAAAAGCTTCAGCCGGATATAGTTTTATTCAGCGGCGGTACCGACGGAGGTAACACTAAATACATCTTAGAGAATGCTCACAAGCTGGAAGATTCCCGACTTACCTGTCCTGTCGTCTATGCCGGCAATCGAGGGGTAGCTGAAGAAGTTGTCGAGATTATGAAGAGTAAAGAAGTTATCGTTACTGAGAATCTGATGCCCGAAGTGGGTCAGGTCAACATTGAGCCAGCTCGAGAAAAAATCAGGGAAATTTTCTTAAAAAGAATAGTCAATGGCCGTGGACTTTCAGAGATTGTTGAATTATTTGGCAGCCAGCCCAAGCCCACCCCCTTAGCTGTGTTTGAGCTGGTCTCAGCTATTCCCCAGTTTCATCCTGATTGGTCTGATTTGGCGGCCATCGATATTGGCGGAGCAACCACGGATTTTTATTCCAACACTGAATCATACCTGGAAACGGATACGGTAATTTTAAAAGGCATCCGTGAACCAAGAGTAAAAAGGACGGTTGAAGGCGACTTAGGGATGAGGGTTTCGGCCCGCTCTTTACTGGACACCGGGAGGGTCTATATTGAAGACCGGTTGAGAAATCTTGGGATAGAACCAGAAGTGATGGAAAAATTTGTCGAAAAAATTTCTGGCAATACTGAATACCTTCCTGAAACTGAAGCAGAAATTCAGCTCGACCGAATTCTGGCTGAAACCTGCGTCTATTATGCGGCCCTGCGACATGCTGGCGGCTGGAAGGAAACTTATACCCCGCAGGGTAAGGTCTATGTTCAGACCGGTAAAGATTTAAGACGGGTGAAGGCCATAGTCGGCAGCGGTGGGTTTCTGGCGGCCGAAGGTTCTGCTGAAGTTATGCGCCTGCCTCTGGAAAAGCTTAGAAGTTTTGGAGACGAAAAAAAGCTTCTTCCAGAGAACCCAGCTTTTTACCGAGATAGAGATTATCTTTTCCCGCTGCTGGGAAATTTAGTTGAAAAATATCCGAAAGAAGCCACAACCTTAGCTCTGGCTTCCTTAGAAATTGCCTCGGATGAAGGGATGTAACCATGATTAAGAATGAAAAAATTGACCTTAAAGAATTTTTAGAAATCAGGAAGGAAGTTCTGCAAACCTGGCCGACTGGCCAGAAAGTTTCTCTTGATGAGGCCATTCGGTTTCATCGAACGATTCCCGAAGAGAGACGTTTTGCCTGGGTGATGAAAAAAGCCCGGGAAAAACGGCAGACTTTGCTTCAGCCAAGAGCCGGCGTGGCCCTGATCGATGATCACATTAAGTTGCTCCGCTATCTGGAAACTGAAGGCCAGGCCGACCTGCTCCCCACTACCATCGATGCTTATACCCGTCAGAACAGGTACGAAGAAGCAGAAAAGGGAATAGAGAAATCAAAGCAGGCCGGCACTTCTATGCTGAACGGCTTTCCTGCCGTTAACTACGGGGTTGAGGGCTGCCGCCGGGTGGTGGAGAACGTGACCAAACCGCTTCAGGTTCGGCACGGAACTCCTGACGCCCGTCTTCTGGCTGAGATTACCTTAGCTGCCGGTTTTACCAGCTTTGAAGGCGGTGGGATTTCTTACAACATTCCTTATGCCAAGAGAGTGCCGGTGGAGAAATCTCTTCAGGACTGGCAGTATGTTGACCGGCTGGTTGGTTTTTACGAAGAAAACGGAATCAGAATTAATAGAGAGCCATTCGGACCTCTGACAGGCACACTGGTGCCGCCGTGTATTTCCATTGCTGTGGGCATCATAGAAGGGCTACTGGCACTTAAACAGGGTGTTAAATCTATTACCCTGGGGTACGGTCAGGGCGGCAACATCATTCAGGATGTTGCCGCCATCACCGCCCTGAGGGAACTGGCTGAAGAGTATTTTCGCCAGGAAGGCTATGATGATTTTGAACTGACCACTGTCTTTCATCAATGGATGGGTGGCTTTCCCGAAGACGAGGCTAAGGCTTTTTCAGTGATTGCCCTTGGGGCGATCGTGGCCAAATTCTCTGGAGCAGAGAAAGTCATCGTCAAATCACCGCATGAAGCTATGGGTATTCCCACCAAAGAAGCCAATGCTCAGGGTTTAAGGGCTACCCGCCAGGCCATCAACATGGTTGAAGACCAGGTCATTTTTAAGCCTGAAGACCTCAGGTCAGAAGTCGACCTGATAAAGCAAGAGGTCCGTTGTCTGATGAATAAAGTTTATGAATTGGGAAAAGGAGATGTAGCTGTGGGAACGGTGGCTGCTTTTGAAGCGGGAGTGCTGGACATTCCTTTTGCCCCTTCAATTTACAATCACGGCAAAATCATTCCGATGAGAGATAACGAGGGCTTTATCAGAATTTTCAACAAAGGCAATTTACCTTTAAGTGAAGAAATTATGGCTTATCATCGTCAGAGGCTCAT
The DNA here is from genome assembly GCA_014360015.1 of Candidatus Aminicenantota bacterium. Classification (GTDB taxonomy): domain Bacteria; phylum Acidobacteriota; class Aminicenantia; order Aminicenantales; family Saccharicenantaceae; genus Saccharicenans. The sequence goes on from JACIYJ010000010.1 coordinate 62,796, forward strand.
GGAAAGAGCTCGAGCTGAAGGTCGGACCATTTCCTTTGAGATGGTTACCGATGATATTTACGCTATAAGCAAAGGAAGATTAGTGGGGAGGCCAAGATGAAAATCAAAAAAGCTCTGTTTGTTCCGGGAAAATCGGCTTTCTTTTTTGATGACCAGAAGGCCATTAAAAAAGATGCTATAGCTGATGGATTTGTTTATCAGGGGAAACCACTCACGCCAGGTTTTGAAAGAATCCGGGTGGCCGGAGAATGCATTTCTGTAGTTCTGGAACTCGACGATGGTCAGTTAGCTACCGGTGATTGCGCGGCTGTTCAGTATTCGGGAGTCGGTGGTCGTGACCCTTTGTTTTTGGCCAATCATTATCTGCCGTTTATGAAGCAGAACATAGGGCCACTTCTAGAGGGTATGGAAATAGAGTCTTTTCGGACCATGGTTGAACGGTTTGAGAATTTGACCTTCGACGGGAAGAAATTACACACAGCCATCAGGTATGGTTTGTCCCAGGCACTGCTTGATGCCAGGGCTAAAGCTGAAAAGAAATTAAAATGCGAAGTTGTCTGCGAAGAGTACAATCTGCCGATTATTCCAGAAAGAGTGAAAATCTTCGGCCAAAGTGGTGATGACCGTTATACTAACGCCGACAAAATGATCCTTAAGGAAGTTGATGCTCTGCCCCATGCTCTTATCAACAACGTGGACGAAAAACTCGGGCGCCATGGAGAAAAGCTCCGCGAATACATTCGCTGGTTGGTCAATCGGATTATCAAATTAAGAAGGCGTGAAAGCTATAAACCTGATATCCACATTGATGTCTATGGAACCATCGGTTTAATCTTTGATTCTGACCTGGATAAAGTGGCTGATTATCTGGCTTCCTTGGAAAAGGAAGCTGGCGAGTTTAACCTTTACATTGAAGGTCCGGTGGATATGGAAGAGAAATATCGACAGCTCCAAGCCTTAGCTAAAATTACCCGCAAATTAGAAGCTCTTGGTTCTAAGGTTAAAATAGTAGCTGATGAGCACTGCAACACTCTTGAAGACATAAAAGAATTTACTGATGCTCGGGCCTGCCATATGATCCAAATTAAGACACCTGACCTTGGTGGCCTTCAGAATGTGGCTGAAAGCGTCCTCTATTGCCGGGCTCACGGAATGGAAGCTTATCAGGGCGGGACCTGTAATGAAACCGACATCTCGGCCATTGCCTGTGTCCATGTGGCTATGGCTACCCGCCCGGACAGAATGTTGGCCAAACCAGGCATGGGTTTTGACGAGGGCTTTATGATTGTGAATAATGAGATGGAAAGAATAATCCAGGTCCTGAAGATGAAATATGGGGAGAATAAATAAATGAAAACCAAAAAGAAACTCCCGCCTTTTAAGATTCTATCAACTACAGCCATTCTGGGTTATGGCTTTCCTGAAAGTTCTTTTAAACGAGGGCTGAGCAAAAAACCAGACCTGATCGCCGCTGATGCCGGCTCAACCGATCCCGGTCCTTATTATCTTGGCAGCGGAAAATCATTCACCGACAGAAACGCGGTCAAAAGAGATTTGAAATTGATGATAAGAGCTGGAGTTGAAAGAAAAATTCCGGTAGTTATTGGCACAGCCGGCGGCTCTGGAGCCAGACCTCACTTAGAGTGGTGTCTGGATATTGTTAGAGAAATAGCCCGTGAAGAAAACCTTCATTTTCGGTTAGGAATTGCTTATGCTGATGTGGATAAAGAGACCGTTTTAAAATCTTTAAAGCAGAAAAAAATCAAGCCACTGCCCTTTGTCCCCGAGCTTACTCCGGAAGTTGTCGAGCAGAGCGAAAACATCGTGGCCCAGATGGGGGTTGAGCCATTCATTAAATTGTTGCAGGAGGGAAGCGAGGTAATTATCGCCGGTCGTTCTTATGACCCGGCTGTGTTTGCCGCTCTGCCGATTTCTCTTGGCTATGACCCGGGTCTGGCCTTCCACTTAGGTAAGATTCTCGAATGCGCGGCCATTGCCGCCACTCCCGGGTCTGGATCTGATTGCGCTCTGGGTATTCTGGAAGAAGATTCCTTCATCTTAGAATCTCTTTCACCCGAACGAAAATTTACTCCTCAATCTGCTGCTGCTCACACCCTCTATGAAAAATCTGACCCTTACCAGCTGCCAGGGCCAGGTGGGATGATAGATTTAAGGGAATGCTCTTTTGAAGATATCGGAAACGGGCGAGTCAGAGTCAGGGGCAGTAAATTTGTTCCATCTGATCCTTACTGGATAAAGATTGAAGGTGTTCGTCTGATCGGTTTCAGGTCCATCAGTATTGCCGGAGTGCGCGATCCCATCATGATAGATAAGATTGATTCTATTTTGAAAGCGGTAGAGACTAAGGTAAGAGAAATTCTGGGAAAGGATAAAAATCAGGGCAGGATTTATTTCCATGTCTACGGGAAAAACGGGGTGATGGGTGACCTGGAACCAGTTAAAAAAACGCTTTCTCATGAGCTGGGAATTGTTATTGAAACCATAGGAAAAACCCAGGAAGAAGCTGATAGCCTGTTAGCTTTAACCCGTTCAGTCTTGCTTCATTATGGTTACGAAGGCAGAATTTCTACGGCCGGCAACCTGGCTTTTCCCTTTTCACCTTCTGATGTGGCCATGGGCAAAGTTTATGAGTTTTCCATCTATCATTTGATGGAGCTTAATGATCCCAACTTTTTCAGAACAGAGGTAGAAGAACTCTGAGGGGGAAATATGAAAAATAAAAAGAAAACCAGTATACTTAAGGTTGCCAAAGTGATTCGCTCAAAAAACTCCGGACCTTTTGAGCTGACTCTGGATATTATGTTTAAGGACCCGCGGTATTACCAGCTTTTTAAGGAGAAAAAAATAATTACGCCAGAAAAAATTGCCCGACTCTACGGTGTCCCAAAGGCCGATGTGCTTAAGATTGTCTATTTTGAACCGAGTCAGGCGATTAAAATAACCCTCCGGAGAAAGATTCCTTCAGGTTCTCCAGGTGATACCGACATCTACGGTGCCCAGCAACATGCCCCGCTTCTTAACCTGACTTTTTAAGGAAGGGCAAGATGGACCCGAAACAACTATCACGGGTTGACACCTTAATCTATGCGGTGTATTACGCTCCGCGCGGGCGGTATCGGCTGTATATGGTAGCCAGCGAAATAGCCCGCCGTTATCTGACACCCACGGATTATCTGATCGGAATAATCGGCGAGGAAGGTTCTGGAAAATCCACCCTGATTCGTGGCCTTTTCCCCGGTCTTGAGCTCACCAATGAAGACGATGGTATCAATATTAGAAGAGCGCCCATCTATTCTTTTTCTCCTGATGACTATTTTTCCGGTCATACCTTCCACATAGATGTCAGACACGAACTGGCCTTCATGCAGAAATACAAAATCAAGGAAGCCATCAGGCGAGCTATCGAACATAAACGCCGAGTAGTGGTCGAGCACTTTGACCTCATCTATGATATTCTCGGTTGCAACGCCCAGGTGCTGATTGGTATCGGGGAAGAGATAATCGTGGCCAGGCCGACCGTATTTGGCCCTTTTCCTCAGAACATCAAAGCCATTGTCGATAAAACCATTAAATATCGTTTGATGGCTCATTCGGCTGAGGATATAACCACGGCCATACTTGAACGCGACTATAATTACAAATCCCGCTCACCGTTGATTCACTCTGACATCAGACATGGCTTTGTCATCAATTTTCCGGAAAGACCCAATATCGACCTGGATGAGCTGGAGCAGAAGGTTAAAGCGGTGATTGCCGCTGACGTTCCGATCAGCGTTGCCGGAGAAGATGCCATCCTGGTAGGCGAGATGAAAATCTATTGCACCGGTCCCAGGACTCATGTCCATCGCTCTGGAGAAATCGAGAATTTTCGCCTGCTCAAAGAATTTCGTCTTAACCCGCTGACCAATGAATTCATGCTCATTGGCATGGTCGGACAGAAAACCATCGCCGGCTTTGAAGATATCATCGAATATATGGATATAGAAGATTAATTTTGTAACAATCGGAGGCCAGAACATGAAATTTTCATACACCCCGCTTTTTCCTCAATCCAAAGACAACACCCGTTACTTTAAGCTAACGTCGGAATACATAAGAGAAATTAAGTATCGGAATAAAAGGTTTATCGAAGTAAAACCTGAAGCCCTGCGGCTGCTGGCCCGGGAGGCTTTCTCCAGAGTTAATTTTTATTTCCGGACCTCCCATCTGGAGAATCTGGCTTCTATTCTTGATGACCCAGAAGCCTCGGCTAACGATAAATTTGTGGCTGCCATGTTACTAAAAAACGCCATTATTTCGGCTGAAGGGATTCTCCCTCTCTGCCAGGATACGGGAACAGCCAACATCATCGGCTACAAAGGAGAAAATGTGCTGACCGGTGCTGATGATGCCCGCTATCTCAGCCGCGGTGTGTTTGAGGCTTACTCTCGATTGAACCTGAGGGCCTCACAGAATGCGCCTCTTTCCATGCTCGACGAAGTAAATACCAGCACCAACTTGCCGGCTCAAATTGAAATTTACAGCACGCCTGGGCAGGAATATCACTTTCTGTTTGTGGCCAAAGGTGGTGGATCTTCCAACAAGACCGCACTTTATCAGGAGAATAAATCGCTGCTTAAAGATGAACAGACTCTGCTGGATTTTCTCAGAGAAAAGATAAAGGCCATCGGAGTGGCTGCCTGTCCGCCTTACCGGATAGCGGTGGTGGTCGGTGGTCTTTCGCCAGAGCTTACTTTAAAAACCGTCAAGCTGGCCACTACTGGCTACCTGGATAGTCTAGTAACTGGGCCATCAGGTCTGCCTCATGGTTACCGCGACCTGGAGTGGGAGAAAAAAGTTATGCAGATTGCCAGAGAAACCGGGCTGGGGGCTCAGTTTGGTGGAGTCGCTCTGGCGGTTGAAGCCCGGGTCATCAGGTTGCCAAGACACGGTGGGTCATTACCGGTAGGAATCGGTGTCAGCTGCAATGCTGACCGAAACCTAAAAGCTAAGATAAACCGAAATGGTGTCTTCATCGAAGCTCTGGATATGAACCCGGCGCGATTCCTTAAAAAGATTGAAGCTGTGGAACTCAAAAAAGCGCCTGAGATTAATTTAGACCAGCCGATGGATGACTTGGTGGCTGAACTTTCCAGATACCCGGTTGGCACTCGCCTCAGCCTTTCCGGGACGCTTATTGTTGCCAGGGACATAGCTCATCTCAGGCTGAAAAAAATGCTGGATGAAGGTAAACCCTTACCAGAGTACTTCAAGAAACACCCGGTTTATTATGCCGGACCGGCAAAAACACCAAAGGATATGCCGAGTGGAAGCTTTGGCCCGACCTCAGCCCAGAGGATGGATGCTTATGTCGAAGAATTTATGAAAGTCGGGGCCTCCAAAGTCATGCTGGCCAAGGGGAATCGCTCAAAAAAAGTGGCTGAAGCCTGTAAAAAATATGGTGGCTTTTATCTTGGCACTATCGGGGGAGCGGCGGCCCTGGTAGCTAAGGAGCACATCGTGTCTTCCGAACTGGTAGATTTTGAGGACCTGGGAATGGAAGCCATCAGGAAGATAGTGGTAAAAAATCTACCTGCTTTTATCATTTTTGATGATAAAGGTAATAAGCTTTATTAACTGCCGGAGGATTATCCAGTTGATTTCCAATTGATTATTCAACCAATCAAATAGCCAGAAAATTATACAGATTATAAAATTAAAATGAATCTAATTTTATCGTCTGCTATCAATTGCCACAATTGAACATAGCTTAAGAAAGTTGAGAGCCCTATCTGGGGGAACGGGGTTACTTTAAAATTTTTTATAATTGTTCTTTAATAAAAATTTACCTTTTTATGGCTTATGGGTGTACAATATAAATGTCAGATGGTACAGATTAAGGACAGATAAAATTGAGTGGTTTCTGGATTTAAGGGAAGAAATCTGAGGGTAGATGGCACAAATTATGCAGTAAGATAATTGAGGAGTGTAAAATGAAGAAAATAAATATTTTTGTGGCCATAACAGGTCTGGTGCTTTTAGTGGCTTTACAGCCGGCCCAGGCTGGGACAAAGCATTATACCTTGGTTAGTGGTGAAAAAGATTTCTATTATGGCTTTATAAGTTACCTTCCTGAAGAACCTGGGGTGAAAGCCCCTGAAATTTTCCGGTCGGGACTTAGCGTGCCAGAAACAGCCCAGCTTAATTTTCCTCTGGTTCCAGGTGATGTGGTAGTTACCTATGATAAGCCCTTCGAAATTCAGTTTGATAGCGGAACTATAGTCCGACTCGGGACAAACAGTCAGCTGAAGATTGAAACCATTATGGCTCAAACTTTGAGCAGTGGAGATCAACTTTCTAACCTTTTCTTAGAAAAAGGCAGTCTGTATCTAATGTATACAGCCTACAATTCCTGGGAAATATTCCAGCTTCTGACTCCAACTGCTGCTTTGAAGATGAAGAACCACACAGTTATTTTGGCCCAGGTGGCTGAAAATGGCGAAACAAGATTGATGCTTAGGGAAGGCAAAGGTAATCTTCTTTTTGGTCCCTCCAGTGACCGGCTGAAGTCAATAACTATTAAGAAGGGAGAAAGCCTGGTAGTTAGAGCTGACAATCAGGTAGAAAAAACAGCTGGCTTTCCGGAGCTTTCTGATTTTGAAGCCTGGAATAAGGACCTGAATAAGAATTTTCTGGAATTGCATAAAGGAATAACGCCTTTACCCAAACCTATCCAGAAACTTCCACCAGCAGTTTTTTATTTTGCTCAGAACTATGCCAACAAATACGGGCAGTGGATCTGGAATGATTTTTATGGGTATGTCTGGCGTCCCTATTACAACGACGTCTATCCCTGGGGAAACTGGTCTCCATATTTTTATGGGCGCTGGACCTATGTTAATGGGTCGCTTTTCTGGGTGCCAGAAGAACCCTGGGGCTGGGTGCCATATCATCTGGGTATATGGCAGTGGGATAAAAAACTGGGCTGGGTCTGGATTCCCGGGTCAGTTTTTGCTCCAGCCTGGGTTGATTGGGAGTTCTTCTTTGGTTTTTATAGCTGGAGACCATGGACGATGATGGACTGGCTGTTTTATGACTATTCCGGGATAAGTTACTATTATTTGTACACTGGTGCAGTGGGTGATGGAGTTCCGGTTGAAGGTGGTGGACAGCTTCCTGATGTCAAACAGATTAATAAAATTAGAAAAGACCAGCTCAAAAAGCCGCAATCCAGTACTCTTCCTGTCCCAGGCGAATATAAATCAATCCTGAAAAATCTTTCTAAAGCCATAGAGAAGGGAAATCCGAAAATTATAGAGCGAATATCGGTCAGGCCGCCGGAACCGGTGGTAATTAAAAGAGAGGACCTGGGAAGCAGTGATCTGAGTGGGAGAATAATTCCGACCAGAGAAGTGTTAAAGAAACTCAATCAGGAAAAAGCTGCTCAAAACCAGAAATCACCAACAGTCAGAACTCCTGGAGCTGAGAAGCTGGCCATCATTGATTATTTAAAAGCCAGAACACCGGCTCCCGCAACCAGGTCTTTGGAAAAATCCGGACAGAATATAAGGAAAGGTGCTGGAGAAAATGTTCCAACTCCAACAGCTGACATGGCTGGCCGTCTGCTTCCGGGGTCTAAACAGGAGGGAGAAACGGCTGAAGCTCAACGTCCTGGTTCCGGTCTGACTGTCCGATTTCGGGATTGGAACCCTGATTTAAAAGTGGCCCGTCAGCTCGGAGTCCAGGTGGCCTATGACAGCACCAGGAATTCTATAGTCTTGCCCGAGCTTCGTCTCAGCTCAAAAGAAGCCAGAGAAATGAGGTTAAGAGTTACCCCGGATGGTATCGTTAAACTTGGACCTTCATCGGAGTCTTTCCCGGAATCAGGTTCTGGCTTCTATGGTAACTCTGGCAATACCAGCACCTCTCAACCCAGAACCGTTTCTACCAGGAAAACCGCCACTGCTTCATCCGGTTCTTCCGGAAATACCTCTAATTCCGGGCGAGAAAAACATTAAGTTCTGGAGAATAACCGGACTGAGGCTGACAAAAAGCAGCGGAGTGAAGCAGTTTTTCTTGAAAAATTGTAAAATTGTAAGGACCAGTGTTTAAACTCCATTTCCTGTTTTGAAATTTAGCCTTTTTTGATTAAAATTACTAAAACGTGCAGAAATTCTTGTTAACTTTTTAAAAGCAGCCTGACAACAAAAGGAGGAAAGATGAAGTCTGGTTTTGTGGCTGTAGTCGGCAAACCCAACTCGGGCAAATCTACCCTGATCAATGCCCTTATTGGCAGGAAAATAAGCATAGTTTCAGAAAAACCTCAGACGACCCGTTTTAAGCTCCGGGGAATCCTGACCCTGCCTGAAGCTCAGATTGTCTTTGTGGATACCCCGGGCTTCCATCAGCCGAAAGATGCCCTGGGCCAGTACCTGAACTCTCAGGTCACCGGCACCATTAAGGAAGTTGACCTGGTCCTGTTCCTGGTTGATGCCTCAAGCGAAATAACGGATGAAGACAGGCAGCTGGCAGATGAGATTAAAAAAAGCAACCTGCCCTGCCTTGTGGTTCTGACCAAAAAAGACCTCTGCTTAGAAGAGCAAATAGAAGAGGCCAGGAAATCAGTTGAGCAAATGCTAACACCCAATGACTGGATTAGTCTTTCGGCAGTTGAGAGGGAAGGCCTGGATGAGCTGATTTTAAAAATAATTTCTTTCTTACCCGAAGGGCCAGCACTTTATCCTGAAGACATGGTGACTGACTATCCGTTGACTATCCAGGCGGCTGAGATCGTCAGAGAAAAAGTTCTGACTCATACCTATCAGGAAGTTCCGCATTCTGTGGCTGTGGAAATACTCAGAATTGAAGAAAGGCCGGAGAAAAATCTTCTGGAGATATATGCCGAGATTTATGTGGAGAAGGATTCTCAGAAAAAGATTGTCATCGGCAAAGAGGGTTCGATGATTAAAAAAATTGGCACTGAAGCCCGCCAGGAACTGGAGTTTTTAACTGGCAAAAAAATATTCCTTGACCTGCATGTCAAGGTTAAAGAAAAGTGGCGGGAAAAGGAATCTTTCGTCAAGAAAATTTACCGGTCATAATGTTTGCGGCTCGACCTTAGCCAGGTAAGACAATCAGAAAATAACCCAATCAATCAGCTATCCTAACCAGAAGACAGGTACTGTAGATGACGGCTATACCGTTGGCTTGAAGGACGTCTATGGCTGCTTCTGACTCAGCTCCAGGCTGTAACCAGACATATTTAAATCCTGCCCTTACAGCTTGCGCAGCTATCTTTTCGGTAATTTCCGGTGGGGTAATGACCACAGCTGCTTTTACGGACTCGGGCAAACTCCTGAGCTCTGGATAGCAGGGGTCGCCATCAATGGAGCTGGTCTTAGGGTTGATAGCATAGACTTTATAGCCAGCAGATTTCAGCTTTTTATAAACTATGAAGCCGTATTTGGCCGGACTTCTGGAAGCTCCGACCACAGCAATTTCTTTCTGACCCAAAAATTCTTCGATGGCCTGACTTTCAGGCACATAAATCTCCTTCGATTAAGTCTAAAATATATTTTATATCAGGAAAGGGCTTAAAAAAAGGCTCCCATCTTCCTTTTGCCCTGTGCCTCCACCTGACATATAGTTAGGGTTACCAAATTTTACTCTTGCAGAAAAAAAGTTAAAAAAGTTAAAAAAATTTAGCACATCTGTTTCAGAGGGGATAATGTTACAGACCACCACGACCGAATGAGTTTGGTAAGATTCCTGAAAGACATCTGGTTAAAAATCCAGGGTTTTGTTCCGGGCTGGTTTAAAAACCCAGGATTCTCCATCCCAGAATTTGATTTTCTCCTTGAGTATTTTGAGTTCAGTCAGGGCATGGAAAGGCAGGACGCCAGAGATAACCAGTTCTTTAACTTTTTCGGTCATAAGGTCGACAGGTCTGGAAAATATAGGATTAAGTTGAAAGTCAAAGTTGTATTTCATTTCATAATCAATATCTTTGCTGTATTCTGTAATAGTTACTTCCAGGTTCTTGTCTTCTCTGGAGATTTCGACCATCTTGACGTAATTTCGAATAGCCATGGCTCTATTCAGAGTGGTCCTGGGGAAAAGCAGATAGAATTCCTGGGTTCCGGCCGGTAAATCCTTGAATTGAAATTCAGGCGTTCCGCTGGCCGGAGAACAGCCGGCAATCTTTCTGGGGTCGAGGACAACCAGACAGGCTGCCTGGAAATCATTATTGGTGCCGCCGAGAACTATTTCTTTCCAGCCATCGCCGTCCAGGTCTTCGATAATCAGAGCCTCCTGACTCAAATAACCAGCATTCCAGTATTCTCCGATTAATTCTCCTCGGGCATTAAGTACGGAAATCTGAGTCGGATACCAGGTGGAGTGGTTTGAGAGGATCAGAATAGACTTTTCCGAAGAATCATTCTGAAGCTGGGCTACTTCAAAAATCCTGATCACAAAATTATTCGAAAATTCATCGGTCGGGGTCTTTATTCTTTTCCCGGGTCGATATTGCCATAGAAGTTTTCCCGTCTGACTGAAGCAAAACAGTTCACAACTTGGCTTTTCGTCGCTCTTATAATTACCGGCCACCAGAATTTCTTCCCGACCATCAGCATTGAGATCGACAAACTTCTGAAGCAGGCTCTGCGAGTCAAAAGGCTTGGGCAGCTTATATAACCATAAAAGTTGCCTTTCCTGATTGAGAGCGAAAAGATTGTTCTCGTGGACTTCGAGCACCACCGGGTGGCGAATTTTCCAGAAGTGCAGGGCCGGATTTTTGTTTATCACAATCAAAGAGACTGTAATCATACCAACGATTAACGAACCGGCCAGCAGTCGCCTGAGAGTGAATTTTTTTCTTTTCGTAATCCAGGGGATTAGAGGGGCTATTGTTTTAGCACACACTCGGTCATCCCTGAGGATTTCCTCCAAGCTGCTAATTCCGATGAGTTCCAGTCTTCTCCAGGGATGTCTTGAAAGCAATTTATAAAGAAACATACTGGCTTCTTTGAGATTGCCAGCAGGAATAACCAGATAGCGCAAACCTGAATAAAAAGCCGCCTTTATCTTTAATTCCAGAGCTTCAGGGTCAATTCTCAACACCCCGCCGTTCAGGTCAATTTTCCCGGTATAGGCTGCTTCCTTAGAGAAGAAGAAGCATAACCGGCTTTCGTTGGTTATGAGTTTCTGAGTTAAAGCCAGGAGAGCCAGAGGCAGGCCGATGCTTTCGCCAGAGTAAAGAAATCTTTTTTCAGTAAAAGAAAATGATAAGGCACAGGGAGGAAGGACAAGCTGAAAAAGGTTTTTGATCAGGTAATCTGCTGCTTCTAAAGCGTCAGCAGCACAGTGATAGATTTCGTCTTTTTGAAAAGGTGAAGTGTTGTAAAACCTGAAAAGATTGTGACCGTCAGAAGCTACGGACCTTCGGCAGTGGCTTTCTAACAGAACTAATTTAGCCTTGTCTGGAACCTGAAGGAGACCCCGTCTTTCAACCAGACAGCAGTAAATACTGTCAGAGCTCTTGCCGGTGAATTTTTTCCATTTTTCCAGAATAAGTTCTTTATCAGAGGACAAATCCGTTTGATGGTTGAACCGGTCGAAGAAAGCTCTGACCATCTCCAGGTTGGAATTATAGCTCTTCTTTATTTCCAGAACTTCCGGAACAGTTACCTCTTTCTTTTCTTCCAGCACAGATTCCAGATTGTCCAGAGAGTCTTTTTCTGCGACCAGTTGTTTCTTGATTAAAGTTCTCCAACCTTCCTCCAGTTCTCCGAGATAAAAATGATTAAGAGCCAGGTGAAAAAGGAGGTTGGTCAGGGCTTCTTTGAAAAGTTGTTTATCGATTTTCTCGGTAAATCGGCGGTAAAGATTCAGTCCGGTGTTCAGGTAAGATTGAAGCTCTTCAGGCGGAGCCGGGTCTGGTTGGAAGTTGGCTGTCAGGAAGAAAAACATTCCAGAAATCTGAAGATGAAAAGAATAGGTAAGATCTTCAGGTAAATCGCTGGTTTCCCTGATAAAATTGCAGATGAGTTTGACTTTTGCCTGATCATCTGGGGCTAAGGAAATGTTTGACAGGGTCTGGTTAAAAAGATTTTCCAGATAAATAGGCGATAGACTGGATGAGTCTTTTTTCTGATTATTCATACAGATTTATCTGAAAAACTTCAGAATTTTCAGGTGGTTCAAAAATAGCCAGTCCTTTCTGAGGGACAGCTACCAGAATTTCAAGCTCGTTAATCACCAGGGCTATTTTTTTTATCTCCACATTGTCTGGAAGATTAGTAGCCTGAACTTTCAATATTCTGCTTTTCTCTCCAGAAAAGAATTCAACCCTAAGTTCTATTCCTTCGAAGTCACCCGTGGCATAACGGGGCCGAAGTGTAACTGAAAGTGGGCTGGTAGCAGGGTCCAGGTCAAAAATGGCTGAAGGCGGACAAAGGCTGGCTTTTATCTGAGACAAATCCAGATCAATCTGGCCCAGATAAACCCGACCATGAGCGTCGGTCAGGTAGTCCCGGTGGAGGTTGTCTAAGCAAACAAAAACATATTGGTATTTTTCTTTCTCAGGATGGAGAAGATGGGCTTCTAAGTCTCCCTTAATATTGTCCCTGAGTATTCTGAGCAGATAGCTTTCGTCCGAAGAGGATAAGGTGACTTTTTCCGCATAAAACTCAAAGGATGGTAAGCCTTCAAAACCCAGAAGGTGAGGAAAGGGTGAAGACTGGCTTTTCCTGAGGTATAGATTTATCCTGTTCTTAAAGTTGACTGAATGGCTGAGGGAATTACAGAAATGAAGGATGTCTTTTTTTTCTAAGGTTTTAAAATTTTTTCCCATCTATCCCCCTGTTTATTCAGAGCGTTTGCCAGGCATCCAGTTTATTTTTAAGGAAATTTCTGGAATTTTTCACCAGATATTCCAGAATTTTTCTTTTCTCCTGGCGATATTCTTCCTGAGATATCTCAGGCTGGTAGTTTTGCAGGTAACTGAAAAGCGATTTTTCCTGTCCACCGTCCTGCCAGTCCATAATCAGATCGTCCAGGGCTTTCAGGTAGATTTCTTTCTCCTCAGGTTTAATTTTGTTTTTCTGAACGTATTTATGCAGCAGCCGGTTATTTCTTTCCCGTAATTCATTTATCCAGCCACAAAGATTTTCATGAAAGTCTGAAGCCGGCAATTGTTTTTTATAATGAAAACTCGAGCTGACCTCAGCCAGTAGGTAGTGTTTTTGAGTTTCTACATATATTTCTAAGAGTTGCTGAATCGTTAGTTCAATCTGGAGGTGATTTCTCTCCAGGCTTTCAGCCAGTTTTTTGAAAAATTTCGGAACCTGAAGACCACCAAGACCGCTGTCTAAGCATATAGCTAAAAGCCGGTCTGCCTGATCTTCAGTCAATTTTTCAGGCGGCTGCCCGTGGCTATTCTGAGGAATGAATGTTACCAGCAGTTTTTCCCCGGCTTTCTGCAGGTTATATTCAGAAGATTTTTTCAGGGTATAGAGAATTTCTCGTTTAATCCTGGCTCTTTCGGGCCTGATTTCGCTGCTTAAATAATAAAAAGTCTGTTTCAAACGCCTGAGCAGGATATTTTTTAGATATCGCTGGAAATCAGTCTCACTGGCGCTGAGGAATTTTTCCACTATTTTCCAGTTGAAAAGCCTTTCCAGAACCGGGAAGCGACCCTGCTTATTCCTGACAAAAAGGGAGGATACGGTCAACAGGGCGATATCTCGAGGTTCATAGCTCGCCAGCCGGAAATGTAGTCCGCTTTTTCTGCGGATAATCAGGAGAATCTGGTTGACCAGAGCCAAGATCAGGTCTTCCAGGTCCTTTTCATTGTAATTGTTGTTGATGATACCAAGCAACTTTAAAAGGAGCTTCTTTTCTCCAGCCAATCCGTCTTCCTCACCGGGCAAGTTCTTATTAATTTATAATTTAACGCCAATTCAAGGCAGGCTGTCAAGATAATATTGAAAAATCTATCTGGAAGGGGGTATAATCTATGTGCCCCTTTAGGAGAAATAAGAGTTGACTTATTTTTGTTTTTTAGCTAATATTTTAAATAATTTTTAATTAGATAGAGAGAGATGGTAGAGAAATGATTAAATTACGCTTGATGAGATTCGGAGCAAAGAAGAAACCTTCTTATCGAATCGTGGTTATCGATTCTCGAAGAGCCAGACAGAGCAAGGCTCTGGACACGGTGGGCTATTATAACCCCCGGACTGAACCGATCGAGTTCAAACTCGACCTGGAAAAGGTTAACTATTGGCTTAACAAAGGAGCCAAACCTTCGGAAACCGTAAGTTCATTGATAAATAGAGCAGTTAAGGAACAAAAATCAACCCAAGATTCTAAGTCTTAAAGGAGGTTACTGTGAAAGAACTGGTTGAAATGATTGCCAAGTCACTGGTTGACAATCCGGACAAAGTTCAGGTTTCCCAACTCGAAGGGGAACAGACCACCATCCTGGAACTCAAGGTTGCTCCGGAAGATCTGGGAAAGGTGATCGGAAAGCAGGGCCGGACAGCTCGGGCCATCCGGGTTATCCTGGGTGCCGCTGGAATGAAGATGAAACGGAGATTCAACCTGGAAATCATTGAAAAAGGTTGAGTTAGTAGCTGTCGGTCGGGTAATCCGGAGTGAAGGGAAGGATGGCACTCTCAAGATAAAACTTCATAACTGGATTAAAAGAGAGCCATTCTTCAAAAAAATTTACATCGAAAAAGAAGGAGAGTGCAGGGAATACGAGGTTGAAAAGTTCAACCTCGTCCGTAGCTCTCCTTTTTTAAAATTAAAAGGGGTTGAGGATTTAGAAAGAGCTGAGGCCTTGAGGGGCCGGGAAATTCTGGTCAGGCCGGAAGAGTTCCCGGATTTGGGTGAAGGTAGTTATTACGATTTCCAATTGCTGGGCTGCCGGGTAGAGACAGTTGACGGAAAGTTGGTAGGAGAAGTTAAAGAACTGATTTCGATAGGTAGTAGTCATCTGCTGGTAGTCGAAGGAGCGGGGAAGCGGAGAGAGATACCGCTGGTTGAAGCCATTTGCCGGAAGATTGATCCGAAGAAAAAACAAATAATCATAGATCCTCCGGAAGGTTTACTGGAGCTTAATGAGATTTGATATAATTACCATTTTCCCGAGAATGTTCGACAGCATTTTCTCGGCGGGAGTGGTAAAAAAAGCTGTAGAAAAAGGTATCATAGAAATAAAAATTCATGACCTAAGGGATTTTACGACCGATAAACATCGACAGGTAGATGATCGACCGTATGGAGGTCTTGAAGGCATGGTTCTTAAACCTGAGCCAATATTTAGAGCAGTTGAAGAAATTCGGCAACCCGTCGAGTCCCTTACCTGTCTGCTTTCGCCTCAGGGTAAGACCTTTAATTCGGCTCTGGCTGAAAAGCTGGCTGGATACCAGCAGGTCATTCTGATTTGCGGCCGCTATGAGGGTGTTGATGAAAGAGTTATCGAACATCTGGTGGATGAAGAGATTTCCATCGGTGATTATGTGTTGACCGGCGGCGAGCTGGCGGCAGCGGTAGTTGTTGATGCGGTTTCCCGATTTGTGCCTGGAGTGGTCGGTAAAGAAGAGTCAGTCCGACATGATTCATTTACTGAAGGCTTACTGGATTTTCCTCAGTACACCAGGCCCAGAGATTTTCGAGGCTACCGCGTTCCTTCTGTCCTCTTTTCTGGCGATCATAAAAAAATAGCTCGCTGGCGATTGAAAAAGGCTCTGGAAAAAACTCTGGTTCGCAGGCCAGATTTGTTAAAAACAAGGAAGCTTTCCTCTGAAGAAGAGGAACTCCTTATCGAAATTCAAAAAGAAAGGAAAGAGTCATGACCAACTTAATCAGAACTGTTGAAGAAAAACATATGCGCCAGGATATAGAACCTTTCAAGGTTGGCGATACGGTCAAAGTTCATGTGCTGATCAAGGAAGGGGATAAGGAACGTATTCAGGTTTTCAAAGGGGATGTCATTGCCAAGCGGGGTTCAGGAACAGGAGCCACCTTCACTGTCCGGAAGATTTCCTATGGGGTTGGAGTAGAAAGAATCTTTCCTCTTCATTCGAAGATGGTCAAGAAAGTGGAAGTAGTCCGACACGGAAAAGTGAGACGGGCTAAACTTTATTACGTGCGGCAGCTTAAAGGCAAAGCGGCCAAGCTGAAAGAAGAGCAGCAATGAATAGGTAGACGGATTCTGCCGGCTTATTCAAATACTAAGAATATTTGATATCTTTTTCTGCTATCTCGACGTGAAGGGGGAATTTTCGTAAAATTATTCTAATGTTGGGCTTTCAGATCGAAAAAAATCTCATTCGACAGGGGTATAATCATCTGGCCGGGGTAGATGAGGTTGGTCGGGGTTCACTTTTCGGACCGGTTGTAGCTGCGGTAGTGGTTTTCCCTAAAGATTTTTTCCTCAAAAAAAAACCGAGCTGGGTCAGAGAAGTTATCGATTCTAAGCTCCTTCAACCGACTAAAAGGGTTGAATTAGCCTGTGCCATCCTCAAAGCTGTGTTGGATTTCGGGATTGGTTATGCCACTAATCTGGAGGTCGACCGGATGAATATTTACTGGGCTACCCAGCTGGCGATGAAAAGGGCTTTGATTGACCTCACCCACCGCCCTGATGTGATTTTAGTTGACGGGTATCCCTTAAAAGAAATAAATTATTTTCAAATAGGTGTGCCTCAGGGAGATAGAAAAGTCTTTTCGATTGCTGCTGCCTCGATCATAGCCAAGGTTTTTAGGGATGGATTAATCCAGGTATTTGATGAATTGTATCCAGGTTATCATCTCAGCCAGAATAAAGGCTATGCTACGGAGGCTCATTATCAGGCTTTAGAAAAGATTGGTCCCTGTCCCTTACATCGGAAGAGTTTTAAGCTGTATAAAGACAGAGCTTTGATTTGATAAGATGAACGGAAAGGTAGATCGCTTAAAAATCATTGAGCAGGCCGAGAGGTATGTCCGGGCCGGTAAGCTCAGAGAAGCTATCCTTGAATACGAAAAACTGCTCGATGATGATCCCACCGATGTCAGCATCAACAACATCGTAGGCGATTTATACGTTCGGTTGGGGCAAACAGATAGAGCCATCAAGGCCTTTGAAAAAGTTGCTAACGAATATGAGAAGAAAAGCCTTTATTCGCAAGCCTTAGCTATCCTGAAAAAAATCTGCCGGCTCAATCCCGATAAACCTGAATACTTCATCAAGATGGCCGACCTTTATACCCGTCAGGGGTTTACTGCTGAAGCCAAACAGGAATATTTACGAATCGCAGAAAAATATCTTCGGGCTAAAAAAATAGCCGAAGCCATAGAGCTTTATGAAAAGATTGTCAAATTGGACAAAGATGACCTGGGTATCCGAATGCAGCTGGCCGCTCTTTACAAACTCGACGGCCGACTGGAAAGGGCGGTGAATGAACTTCTGGAAGCAGCTGATTTAAAAATAAGCTTGGGCCAGGTTGATGAAGCCGAAAAGCTTTTGAAAGAAGCTAAAAAACTCGGCCCTGATAATGTTCGAGCCAATCTCAAACTGGCTCAGGTTTTTAGGCTCAAAGGTCAGGCCGACAAAGCTATGGAATTAGCTCAGGAGGCACTGCAAAAGAACCCCAACGATCTGGAAGCGTTGACTTTTCTGGGAAATGTTTATTATGAAGAAGGAAAGTCTTCTGCAGCCAAAGAAATTTTTACTAAAATCCTTAGTTATTATCCTCTGAACGTCAACGCCCGCTACAAGCTGGGACGGATTAATCTGGCCGAAGGCGAGGTGGATAAAGCCTTTGAGTATTTTGAACCTTTAATCGACAGTTTTCGCAAAAAAAGGAAGGAGGATAAAGCCATAGGTTTGCTCGGACTGATCCTGACCGTCAGGAAAGACCACCTCCCATCTATGGAAAAAATAGCAGCTATTCTGAGAGAGAATAATGATCTGGCCAGGCTGGAAATTATTGACCGGGCAATTCTCAAAGAGCTAAAAAAAATAGGTGAAAAAACCAGAATGCTTTCTTATTACTCTGAGCTCGTCAGACTCAAGCCAACTGATGAAAAACTGGTTCGAGAATATCGTGAGCTGAGGAAAGAATTGATGATTGATGAAGAGGAAGAAACTGCCCATGACACCGGGATATCATCTAAAGAAGAGGAAGAAGAGATTCAAGTCGGACTGGCTCAGGCTGATGTTTACATTCAAGAAGGTCTGACCAGGCTGGCCCGGCGGGTGATAGAAGGCCTGTTGCTTAAATATCCTAACGACCCTTTAATCAAGCAAAAACTCAACTACATAGATAGCCTGAAAACAACTCTGAGTGAAGAAGAGTTGATCGAGAAGGTAGAGAAAGCTACCGTGATCGAGACCCAGGTAGTTCGCCCGATTAAAGGTAAGCCCGGAGCTGAAAAAGAGGCGAAAAAGAAGACAGAACTACATCTTCATGACCAGGTGCTGAGCGAGGATAAAATCAGTCCAGTGGATATTTTTACCGACACTGGAATCATTCCAATCATCAGCACTGATGGCCGGGAAAAGAAATTTTATGATCTTCAGGAAAACATCCGGGCTGAGTTGATCATGATGAATGCGATTTATCTCAAACAGAAAAGAGGAGCGACCACTCAGTTTGAAAAAGAACTGACTACTATAGTGGCTGATTTTAAGAGAGGTATCAGAGAAAAAATACCAGAAGAAGATTATCAGATTCATCTCCAGCTGGGACTGGCCTTTATGGAACAGGGATTGATGGATGAAGCGATTGAAGAGTTTAACCTGGCGGCCAGGGATAAGAATCTGACTCTTG
Source organism: Candidatus Aminicenantota bacterium (assembly GCA_014360015.1). Classification (GTDB taxonomy): domain Bacteria; phylum Acidobacteriota; class Aminicenantia; order Aminicenantales; family Saccharicenantaceae; genus Saccharicenans. Next base: position 81,620 of record JACIYJ010000010.1, read on the forward strand.
AATGCCTGACCCTGATTAGCCACTGCCACCGGGCAAAAGGCAATCTGGAGGAAGCCGAGCGCTGGTTGAACCGGTCTATCAAGCTGGTGGCTCCGGGCACTGACCAGTATTTTGCACTTATGTTTGACCTCGGTCTTATTTATGAAAAAGCTGGTGAAATAGAAAAAGCTCTTAATATTTATCGTGATATTCAATCCTGGAATCCTACTTACCGCAGCGTCAGCGAAAAAATAAATAGGCTTTCCAGGCTGAAAGGATCCTCCAATACACCAGTGAATTGATATATCAACTGAGTTTTTGCTCAAATTTATTAAGCTTATTAACTTTTTAATTTTTTTTATTGCTTTTAAGTTCAGGACTTCTTCGCCGTAAAGCCAGAGTTATATCCTTAATAAAATTAGCATTCCAAAAGAATGAGTAGTCAAAAAAAAATCTTTGATTTTTGTCTCGGGATTGAGTTAAAAGGAGGTTGTTAGCATAATATTTAAAAATTAGGAATGAGGATTTAAGATGAATAAAAACCAGAAGAAAATATCCCGACGAGAGTTTTTGAAGACGGCTTCGGTAGCGGCCATTGGCCTTGGTTTCCCGTGCATCGTTCCGGCTTCGGCTTTAGGCCGGGATAAAAAGCGCCCGGCTCCTTCCAATCGTATTGTTATGGCGGGAATCGGCTTCGGGATGATGGGCATACCCAACATGGAAGCTTTCTTGAGCAAGGATGAGGTGCAGTGGGTAGCGGTTTGCGACGTGGACAAAAACCATCTGATGAGAGCAAAAGAAATTGTTGACCGGAAATATGGTAATAAAGACTGCCAGGCTTACACTGATTTTCGCGAGCTCTGCCTGAGAAAGGATATTGATGCCGTATCCATCGCTGTGCCTGACCATTGGCACGCCCTTCTTTCTATCTATTGTGCCCGGGCCGGCTATGATATTTACGGTGAAAAGCCGCTGACCCACAACCTGGCTGAGGGGCGGGCCCTGTGCCAGGCTATTGAGCGCTATGGCCGGGTGTGGCAGACTGGAAGCTGGCAGCGCTCGGTGGAGAATTTCCATCGAGCAGCTGAGCTTGTCAGAAATGGCCGAATAGGAAAAATTGTTCGCATTGAAGTCGGCCTGCCAGAAGGCCATTACGATTTTGCCGGCACTTTCGGCCAGGATAAGATTGAACCTCCGCCGCCCGAGCTTGATTATGACCTGTGGCTCGGACCAGCGCCCTACTGGCCATATTGCAAGTCTCGGGTACATATGAACTGGCGATGGAACATGGATTTTGGCGGTGGCCAGCTTATGGATTGGGTTGGCCATCATGTTGATATTGCTCACTGGGGCATGGGCTGGGACCGGACCGGCCCGGTGGAGATTGAAGCCCGCGGCGAATATCCGAAAGGCGGTGTTTACAACAGTCCAGTCCGTTACTGGGTAGAAGCTAAATATGCTGACGGTACACCGATGATTGTGGCCGGCGGCTATCCCCAGATCTGGAGCGGGACGAAATGGATTGGAGAAAGAGGCTGGGTCTGGGTTGACCGCGGTCAATTTGAGACCGAGCCGGCTTCTCTCAAGAACGAGGTCATCGGTCCCGAGGAAATAAGGCTTTATAAAAGCCGCGACCATTACCAAAATTTCTTAGATTGTGTGCGCAGCCGGAAGGAAACCATTACCCCGGCCGAGGTGGCTCACCGTTCGGCCAGCGTCGGACACTTGGCCGTAATTTCTATGACCGTCGGAAGGAAGATTAAGTGGGACCCAGCGAGGGAGAAAATCATCGGTGACCCGGAAGCGGAAAGACTTCTAAGCCGTTCTTACCGGAGTCCCTGGGTGCTTCCGGATTGAGGATTTATGAAAATGAGAAAAAGCTGGCGGGAGAGAAACCATGAAAAATAGAAAAGAGAATGGACTGCATGGCGATAAAAATAACCTGTGGAGACGGGCTGATAGGATATCTGGCCAGAAGGGAGAGATTGAAAACAGAAACGGTGAAAACCAGGCCCACTATTTCTCCACGGTGGAAACATCAACAGAAGCCAGGAAAAAAGAAATGAGATTCTCGGTTTTTAATTCTAATTTAAAAGGGAATGAAAAAATGGGAAAAGATTCTAGAGGAGAAAAAGATGAAGCCAGCCGGGAGAAGATGGGAAAGTCAGGTTTTTCTGATGTGTTAAAAGCCGCCGGCCATTTTAAGACGAAAAGAGAGGCAAATTTCAGGTTCCCTTTTCAGTCCCTTCGAAGTGGCCCACCGATTCTGAGCCAGTTGTTAATCGCTTTAATGTTCATGGCCATCAGTGTCCTGGCCTCTTCTCAGACTCCGGTCCTTGCGGTGAATTTAGCTGGTGCTGCTCAATCCGCGGCGGATGACTTGACTAAGCTGGACCTGGTCTTAACGGAGCTTGCGCAATTTGACCACAGCAAAGGAGAGGCGCCGGCTCTGGAACTGGAAAGGATTATTTCCCACCTGAAAGATAACCCAACCTTAAGAGCCGAGGCTGAGAAAAAAATGATCCAGTTTTTTGTCGGCAAGGCCAGCCGGAATGGCCTGATAGCCGTGAGCAAACCGCTGAGCTGGATAGCCGGCTTGGAGTCAGTTAATGCTCTTGCTCCATGTCTGCTTGACCCTGAAAAATCAGACCCGGCCCGGTATGTGATGGAAAGAATTCCCGGAGAAGAAGCGGATAGGGCGCTGATCGAAGCTCTGGAAAAAGCACCTGCTGAACTTCTTCCTGGAATTATCAGCAGCCTGGGACAAAGGCGAGTGAAGGCAGCCGTTTTGCCGTTAGGAAAGCTCCTCCAAAAAAATCCGGCGCCGCCGGTCATTTCAGCTGCGCTTGAAGCCATGGGCAACATTGGTGAGAACGAGGCCATCTCGATTTTATCGAAATATCTTAAAGCTTCGAATGAAGCCCTGCGGGTCAAGTCCGTTGATGCTCTGCTGAGAATCGCCAGCCGGAATGTCAATGATAAAAATTTTGGTCAGGCCCAAGCCATTTCTGAGATTCTGCTGCGGGCGAAGCTGACCCAGGAAGAAAAAATGGCGGCCTGGCGCGTTAAAATTCTGTCGGCCAAAGATGGAGGTAAAACTCAGCTTCACGAAGCTCTGAAAAGTAAGGATGAGCCAGCCAAAAAGGCGGCTCTTCTGCTTTTACCCGAAATTGTTTCCGAAGAAGAAATAGCTTCCTATCTGCCGCTTCTTTCCGGCGGTTCAGAAAATTTCCAAATTCAGGCGGCAGCCGTGCTGGCTCACTATCCTGTTTCAGTCGTAAGGGAATTCCTGGTCGACCTGGCTACAAAGTCCTCATTGGTTGAAATCAGAGCTGAAGCCTTAGTTAGCCTGGGCAAAACCGGCGACAGCTCGGTGGTGGAGTTCCTGGTGCGGAAAGCGGCCGCAGCCCGTGGAAGGGAAAAAGAGGCGGCCAGGGAAAGCCTGGTGGCGCTTCGGGGAAAATCAGTTGACGCTAAAATCCTGGAACTCCTGGAGGCTTCGCCTTCACCGGACGTTCGCCACGAACTTTTGCTTGCTGCCTGTGCGAGAAACATCGGAGAGAGCCGGGAATATTTCCTGAAAGAAGCGGCCAACCCTTCGGCCGATATGGCTCTTGTTTCCCGCGGCTTGCGGGCTTTTGGCGATATCAGCCTGGCGGAGGAGCTGCTGGCCGTGGCTTTTAAGACCGAAGACGATGCTTTCCGGGAGGAACTGGCCGGCATCATGGCCGCCTGGGCTAAAGCCAGTGCCCGGCCCGATGCCCGTTCAGTTTATTTCAGAAATCTTCTTGGAAAAGAAACCGACTCGGCCAGGCAGGCCTTGCTCATAACCATAATCGGAAAAATCGGCGAGAGAAATTCCCTGCCGCTGCTCAGAAACTATGCTAACTCTCAGGACCAGTTGATCAGAGAAGCGGCTATCAGGGCTCTTGCTGACTGGCCAGAAGCGGAAGCCCGGGATGACCTCCTCACAATAGCCAGGGTGTCTTCCAACCTCAAGGAAAAAGTTCTGGCCATCCGGGGATTGGTCAGGCTGACGGCATCAGAGCGCTACCGTCAGCCGGAAGCGGTGGTGGAATCGCTAAAAATGATATATGCCCTCTGCCCGCGGGCGGAAGAGAAAAAGTTAGTGCTTTCCGCTTTCCCGGATTTTGCCTGTAAGCCGGCTCTGGATTTCTGCCAGTCTCTGGCCAGCGATCCTGAAGTTGGCCCTGAAGCCCACACTGCCATAGAAAAAATAGCCCAGCGAATTAAACGGGGGACGTGATATCCTTTCCCCACAGGTTAGCCTGTTGCCTAAGGAAAATTACGAAAACCAAAATCCTATAAACTTATTATTACAGTAAGGCTCTTTAATTATCTTGGGAGACTGCCTGAAGGAACGCTTCTTGAAAATGCTGTCTTCCAGTGTTTGCGGGTTGCAGGAAGCCTGAATTATTACCAAAAATACAAAGGGGCTGAGATTGATTTTATCCTGAATAAAGAGGTTGGCTTTGAAGTAAAGCTAAAAGCTCATCTGTCTGATTGGAAAAATTGGTCAAGATAGCAGAAAATCTGAAACTTAAGGAATATTATTTAATATCCAAAGATTATTCTGATCTTGAAGGCGTAATTCTGGCTCAGGATTTGTAACAACCGCAGTTGTTAATGAAATATTGCCCGCCCTGGGAAGATTGGGTTTTTTACTGCCTTATAAATTTATCTTGAAAATGCAAGTTACATCCTGAGAGGTGCTGAAGATTGTCATGAATATAAAGCCGGGCTGCCAAACCGGGGGCGCTGAGTTTCCCCTCAGATTGAATAATTTGCCGGCCGATGAGGAAACAATTTTAGTCAATTCTTTTTGTTGAATTTCAATATTTTATTTTTTTATTCTGAGCTTGATGTTGGTTGTGGTTATTGGGGCAATTCCTGTTACCAGGAGCTGATATTCACCCTCGGGTATACTGGCCGCATTACAAACATAAACCATAGATTCGCATCCTGTTCGCCGGTTCATCTCTTTTTCTAATACCCTGGCCGGGAGGGGGAATTTTCCGTTTTTGCCATCAAGAAAGAACTCTGGAGATAAATCCATCTTCCCGGAATTAAAGGCCTGAATAAAAACTGCCAGCCTGGCAGCGGGCGATATTTCGTTCGCTGACCAGGGGATAAAGACTTCAGAACTCAGGTTGAGGAGGCCACGCTCGTCAAACGTGAAAGCTTTTCCTCTGTTATCTTTTGGTGCCAGGAGACCGGTTATAACATTAATAATCTGATTGTCTTTCTTCTGCCGCAGGTCGGGGAGCTGAAGCCAGACTCTTTTTGCCCCGAGTTTCCGGTCTTCTGTTCTCAGGATTGCCACCACTTCATAGCGGCCGGGTTTTATTTTGATTTTAGAAGTGATGAAATAATAAATAAAAGATGTCTTCTTAGCCTTGAGATCTTCGCTGATGTCCAGCTTTTCCTGACCAAGATGCGCTTTTTCGCCTCTTATTTCTTGTACTCCAAGGAGGAAATCCACTTTTCCTCCGATCAGTTTTTCTGATTGTAGCGAAGCCAAGGATAGCTTTAACTTCCCCCATATCTTGTAGATGTTTTTTCTCTCGGGCCAGGCGGTCAGTTCCAGGTCGAAATCGACATCTTTATAAAATTCCGGCGAGAAAAACGAGGCTGCCAGTTGCCTCTTTTTATTCTCTTCAGCAGAATATTCAATGTAACCGCTTCTGGTTCTGACCTTCAGACCCTCCCTTCTCACCAGGACTTCTACTCTGTGGAAATTTCCATCTTCCTCTTTGGATGCCGGCAAATAAGCAATTTCGTAATATTGTTCGGTTTCATTTTTTATGCTTATCAGGAAATCGGCCGGCCGTGGCTCCGCGGCAATCAATCGTCCGCCTGTTTCAGCTGAAAGATGGGACAGGGCAAAGTTGCTACGGAGCCCGGCTGTATCTTCAGGGTTGTAACAATAAATTGAAATCTGACCGGAATTAGCCAGGTTGATGATTTCTCCTATAATTTCAGAATAATCTTCGGCCCTGATTATTTTGAACGGGTCAAAAAACCTCAGGTTTCTGAGCCCGGTCGAGTCAAAATAGGGATTGCTCTCCTGCTCGGGAAACCCGGAACTGATAAGAAGAATAATCTTTCTGCCCGGATAGTCATTGATTGCCTGAAGAGTGGTTATAAGACAACTTAGACTCTTTTGAAGGAGATTTCTCCATTGAAGGCGATCCAGCTCATCGGGAGATAATTCAATCTGGGTATCGTCCAGCTTCTCCGGGCTTTTCTTCCATTCCCCGGTCTGGGAACGCCTTAAAAACGTGGCCTGAAGACTTCCTTCAATTCTTTCGAGAGATTTTAAGATGGTAGCCTGATCGGTGGTGAAAGCTGATAATACCTCCGGGCCTTGATCATAATCGAATTTCAAAAGACTCAGTTCATAGCCTTCTGCTGCCAGCTGCAGGAGCTCATCTTTCAGGCTGGAAGCCGCTTTTCTTATAAGGGCCACCTCAGTATTCAGACAATCGAAAACAACCCAGATCTTTTTCCTTAATCTGGCTTCTCTCTGAGGTTCGGAGACCAGATTCATCTCAGATAACTCTTTCCCTGTTTTCAACGTAACCAGTTCAACTGATTGGACTGGTCTCGGCCGGCCGTCTTCGTAAACCTCAAAATCCCTGGTAGTTAATCCGGGGACAAAATTTCCATTTTTATCTGTGATGATGACGTCAATCAGTTTCAACCGCACCGTGATTTTATGGTGAGCCGGGGGAAACAATTGCTGGTTCCTTGCCATAAAAGTACAGAGTAGATAAATAACAAAAAATAAAATTAGCCTTGTTGCCCGGCTATGATTATTGGCCCTAATCATCATTTCTAAGTTATAGGCGATTAAAAAAATGTTTTTATGGTTCAATCTAATAAGATCAATTACATGGCCAGGTTTCACAGGGCTGATTTAGATTCCAGTATTCTTCTGATTGACCAGTAACAGGATTGAAGAGCCTTATCCAGATGTTATAGTAATTTCTGCAAAAACCACCTGTACAATTGCCATATGGACAGACGGGAATTACATAGATTTCTATTATCCATGGTTCTGGGTATAAAGGGCGATATAAGTTAACATATTCATTTCGGAACTTATTCTCACATTGATAATCGTTGAAGCATAAGTATTCTTCTTCAGGGTCAGGGCAGCCACAGTTTATGGCTTGATAACTGTCAGCTAAAGATACTCTGGCCATTGTTAGATTCATTAAAATGATGAAGAATAGTAGGGAAGAGAATATTTTTCTCAAAGGCTTCCTCCCTCTATTAAATAAGATAACATAATATTTTCAATCGTCAAGATTAGCTTTTTTTTAAAAGGTTGAGAAATCAAATCCAGGTAAGCGCTGGTGAGTTGAAATGGCTCCAAGGCTCTCCAGCAGTTGGAAAATGGTATGGGGGACGAGATATCGTGTCCCCAAATATTTGACGGTGTTATTGGGTGGTGGCTCAACAGAAACGCTGATATGGCTGCACCTTATTTCTGTTTGCTGCCTCGGCTAATAAGGAGACCAAAATGTGATGTGTATAGTGCTCTATTTAATACTTGGGGTTCCGGGAAGAGTGAGATCGTGGTATCAAATTTATTATCAGTTAGTTAGCACGTTTTTCAGGAACTGAATTCGGCCCGTTGAACAATTGTAAGAGAAAGTAATGCCTCTAAGGTAATTTTTTAGAATGGCAGGGATCCGGACTCATTCTTTTTTGCCAGAATATTTTGTTTTATAATAAAAAAAAGAAACGTAAATTTTAAGCTCATGGAAAAAGCATTGCTTGTTATTGAAGAAATGACCCGCCTGGGGATTATCAAGTCTTATGCCATAGGCGGGGGAATTGCCGCTACCTATTACATCGAGCCTATCCTGACTTATGACCTAGACATCTTCTTCATCCCGGCCTCCGAAGGGCTTGATCTTATGGCGCCAATTTATGAGTTTGCCAGGCAGCGCGGCTACCGGTTTGAGGCTGAAGCAATTCTTATTGAGGGATTTCCCGTTCAGTTCATCCCTGTCTATAACGATCTGGTGCTGGAGGCAGTCGAGAAGGCCGTTAGGGTTCAATATCGTGATGTTGAGACCAGAATTATCAGTGCTGAATACCTGACCGCAATTGCTCTTCAGACCGGGCGACCAAAAGACCGGGAAAGAGCGCTGAGGCTGCTGGAAAGCGAGGCTTTAGACCGGGCTGCGCTTATCAGAATACTCGAAAAATATGGGCTCAGGGATAGACTTAAAAAAGTCGAGGAAAGTGCCGATGATTGGTAAATCTGTTGAATATATCTTTGAAAAAAAACGTGAGCGGCGCCGCTGGCTGGCCAAACTTCCGTTTGAGAAAAAAATAGAAATCATTGTCAAGCTGCAGCGGGCCGTGGCTGAAATAAAAAAAGACTCAAAACACAAGCCCTGGCCACTGTGAGAACCCGCCGTTAACCCAAATATGATTCAAACGGTGACGTGATATCCTGTCCCTACATAGGACACAAAATTAAATGCTAATTTCCAAATAGACGTCTGCTTGTAAATTATGCCTGCCGTTTGTACTTAAATTCAGGAATTCCAGACCTGAAAAATGCTTAGGTCCGTCAACTGTCCAATCCAGCGATAATCAGTGGAGATTTAGTGATTATCTTACTTTTTGTTCGCTGACAGTAATAGGTAAGCAGCTTTTCTCTCAAATTCGCTAAGATATTCTATAAGATAATGCTCCTCCAATCCCACGCAGGGCAAAACAAAATATATCCGACCGTCCCGGCCAGCTCGAATCAAAAATATGATAGTTACCAGCGCCAGTATCAATGGCTGTTTCTTCATGGCTCGATTTGGTATTTGTATATCACATATTTTGTGGATTCTTGGCCATAGATTATGGAGCAAAGATAAAGAAGACGGGTGTCTTTCTGATAGTATAAGGGGATTATTCTCTCTTCTGAATAAAATGAAACTAAAGGCTGTTCATGCTTAACTTTTCCTGAGTGGTCGTAGATTTGCAAATAAGGAACATAGTAAAGCGAGTTACCAACTTTTTTCTCTCTGTTAACATAAATCACTCCCACAAATTCCTTGTCTGCGAAAGTTCCGGCGATGAATGAATGTTTGGTTGTGATCTCTTCAAGTACCTGAGGATCTTTTAATAAGGCTTCGCTTGTTCTTTTGTTCAAGGCCACGGGGTGAAAATTTTCTGGTTCCTGTCCAAAGAATTCAATCTTATCAATTTTTAGATTAATTTTGGCAACCCTTAACCTAACATCGCTCACGTAAAAAACTGTATCCTCATAGATATCAAAAAATGGAATTAAGGAAATGCCTGCCACCTCATTCTTTATTTTTTCGTATTCACTTATTGAATTGGGCCCGTAGCTATACTCTACAGGTAGAACGTATTTAGTTTTCTTGCCTGAAAAACCCCTCATAAAAAGTGAATATTTTTTTCCTTCAGGTGAAACAATAATTCCTGATATCAGTACATTATTCTTATAAATCTTGATATTGCCATTCTGTTCCCATGAAAAAATTTCGCCGACCTTTTTGAAATCGTAATCATCGGTTTTCTCAAAAATATGAATGCGGTGTTTGCCAGCATCTGAGACAGCCAGGTAAGGACTCTGGTAATCAGGGAAACCCAGGCCGCCAAACTCATCAGGACCCGGGCCCATTTTCCCCCAGGCTTTGATTATTTGACCCCTTTCATCAAATATCTTTAGCTGGGCGTTTTTATCTCTAATATCTGTGAAGAGAAAGTCTCCGTTCTCTAACACGACGAAAGAAGCTGATTGGTAAATAGAACCTTCGGCAATAGGAGTTAGCGAAATAAACTTGGCCTGATAGCAGAAGACAAAATTTGATAAACATAAAATCATGAAAATCATTGTAGTTTTTTTCATGCTAATTTCTCCTGAGGGAGGGTATGACAAAAAAAAAAAAAAAAAAACAGCTTGTCAAGCCCCAGGAAAAAGATATATTTTTTGATATCTCCCAATATCTTATTTAAATATGTGGGCTACTTAGAATAACATAGTTATCAGATAGATAAATTTAAGCTTGTATCAAAGGAGACGGACATGATTGAAGGACAGGAAACCCTAAGCAAGGTAACCCAGCTTAAATACGCCATGGTCGGCGGTGGCCTCGGCGCCTTTATCGGTGATGTGCACCGCAAAGCCATCGCCATGGACGGGAAAGCTCGCCTGGTAGCCGGCTGTTTTTCTCAGAGCTACGAGAACACGCTCCGAACCGGCGAGCTTCTCGGCCTGGATAAAAGCCGGCTCTACCGCAACTATGAAGAGATGCTCAGAACTGAAGCTTCTCACCCCGACCGGCCGGATTTTATCGTCATCGTCACCCCCAATGACACCCATTATCCGATAGCTCGTTTAGCTCTCGACCTGGGCTTTGCCGTAGTCTGCGATAAACCCTTAGCCACGAGCAGCAAGTTAGCCCGGGAACTTGATGACCTGGCTCGCCAGAAAGACCTGCTTTTCTGCGTCACTTACACCTATTCCGGCTTTCCCATCATCAAGCATCTGCGCCATCTCATCAGAAGCGGCGAGCTCGGGACGATTCGGTTTGTGGCCGGCGAATATCCGCAGGAATGGTTGGCCACGTTACTTGAAAAAACTGGCCAGAAGCAGGCGGCCTGGCGCACTGACCCGGCTCGAGCCGGAATTTCCAACTGCGTCGGCGATATCGGCTCCCACATTGAGCACATGGTTTCGTATCTCACCGGGCTGGAAATTGAATCGCTCTGTGCCCGGCTTGACCACTTTGGTGAAGGCCGGCCACTTGATGATAACGCTTCCATTATGGTGAATTTTCGGGGCGGAGCTCGCGGTCTTTACTGGTGTTCTCAGATTGCCATCGGCCATGACAACGGTTTCAGGGTGAGAATTTATGGAAAGAAAGGAGCCGTTGAGTGGTACCAGGAAGACCCGAACCACGCCAAGATTGCCTACCTGGACCGGCCTGTTGCTTATATTTCGCGCGGCCGCGACCCGATGTGTCCAAGAGCCCAGGCTTTATCCCGCATTCCATCTGGGCACAACGAAGGCTATTTTGAGGCTTTTGCCAACATTTATTCCACTTTCATCACCGCCCTCGATAAAAAACTCCGGGGCGAGCCTCTGACTGCCGACGACCTAGATTTTCCTAACGCTGAGGAAGGTGTGCGCGGAGTGCGCTTCATAGAAAAATGCGTGGAAAGCTCCGAAAAAGGTGCGGTCTGGGTTGAATTTTAGGTTAGGACAAGGAATGAGAGGATTAAAACTGGCTGATGACTCAGAGTTGGAGTGGTCATAGTAGTTTTTGGCCAAATGGCTGAAGTGAAAATTAGGTGAAAATAAGCGTGGATGAAAACAATTAAAATCCATTAGAAAAGCAAGTGACGTTGTAGATTCAGAAAGGGAAAAATCTCTGGGCCAGAAAATAAAAAGCAGATAGGTAAACAAACTGAGAAACGAAAAAAAAAAATTAGAAAAAGATGAAACTAAAAAAGAAAATGAAAAGAGAAAAAACGATAAAAGATTTGATCTTCTGGCAAAAAATTTAAAGGAGGGAAAAAATGAATCGACCTGTTACCTTATTTACCGGCCAGTGGGCTGACCTGCCCTTTGAAGTTCTCTGCAGAAAGGCCAGCGCCTGGGGTTATGACGGCCTGGAAATCGCCTGCTGGGGAGATCACTTAGAAGTTAAAAAAGCGGCTGAAGATAAAAATTATGTTCAGAAAAAGCTGGAAACACTGGCTAATCACAATCTGAAATGCTGGGCCCTCGGGGCTCATTTAGCCGGTCAGTGCGTAGGCGACCTCTATGACCCGCGACTTGACACCTTCGCTCCAGATGCGGTTAAAGGTAAACCCGAGGAACTGCGGGCCTGGGCCATAGAAGAAATGAAGCTCACCGCCCGGGCTGCTAAAAACCTGGGTTGCTATGTGGTCAACGGCTTTATGGGTTCGCCCATCTGGAAGTTCTGGTATTCGTTTCCGCCGACGAGCGAAGAGATGGTGGAACAGGGCTTTCAGAAAATTAAAGAGCTCTGGACACCGATTCTGGATGAATTTGACCGCTGCGGCGTTAAATTTGCCCTGGAAGTTCACCCCACTGAGATTGCCTTTGATTTTTACACAGCTAAGAGACTGCTGGAAGTGTTTGACTACCGCCCGACCCTCGGCTTTAATTTTGACCCCAGCCATCTGCTCTGGCAGGGAATGGTGCCACATCTTTTTATCCGCGAGTTCCCCGACCGGATTTTCCATGTTCATATGAAAGATGTGGCCGTGACTCTTGACGGGAAAGCTTCGCTCATCGGTTCACATCTTCCTTTTGGTGACCTGCGCCGCGGCTGGAATTTCCGTTCCTTAGGCCATGGTAATGTCGATTTTGAGTCCATCATCCGTGAGCTTAACGCCATCGGCTACAGCGGGCCGCTTTCGGTGGAATGGGAGGATAAGGGCATGGACCGGGAATTCGGAGCCAGGGAAGCCCTGGAATTTGTCCGAAGCCATGATTTCAAGCCATCTGGCGTGGCTTTCGACAGCCATATGAAGAAGTAGAGCTGAGACTAATTCCTGTTTCGGAGTGTATTTTGGTGAAATTTTTTTGGTTGACTGAGTATGAAAAATTTATAAATAAAAAAGGTTAAGCAGTTGAATCTTACTTCAAAAAAAAGTTAATATGTTCTGTAAAAAAGAGAGTGAATATGGACATGAAAGATAGAAAACCAGAATTATTAAAAAAAGAAATATTGAACAGAGATATAAACCTGAGCGATGATCAGATTTCTAGTAAACTGAGCCGCCGAGATTTCCTGAAAACTACCGCGGCTGCTACCGGGCTGGTAGTGGCTACCGGAAAACTGTTTGGCACTCCGCTTATCATCACCGATGAAGGCAAGGGGAAAGTGATTATGCCCTCAGATGAAATCCGGGTGGCTTTCATCGGGGTCGGAGAACAGGGCCGCATTCTGCTGGATTGCTGCCTGAGGATTCCCGGAATCAAGATTGCGGCTATCTGCGATATCTGGGAATACAGCCGTGATTATGCGGCCGGTTATCTGAGAAAATACGGCCAGACGCCCAATGTTTACGAAGATTATCGCGAGATGCTGGCCAAGGAGAAAAACCTGGATGCAGCCATTATCGCCACGCCGGACTGGATGCATGCCGAGCATACCAATGCCTGTCTCAACCACGGGCTTCATGTTTACTGCGAGAAGGAAATGTCCAACAGTCTGGAAAAAGCCCGTTCCATGGTGGAGACAGCCAGACGCACGGGAAAGCTGCTCCAGATTGGCCATCAGCGGCGTTCCAACCCGCGCTACATTCACGCCATAGAGAAACTCATCCATGACCGGAAGCTTCTCGGGCGGGTGATGATTGCCTATGCTCAGTGGAACCGAGCCAAAGCTGATATGCTCAGCTGGCCAAAAAAATATACCATTGACCCGCAGACGCTCCATAAATACGGCTACAACTCCATGGAAGAATTCAGAAACTGGCGCTGGTTTAAGAAATACGGCGGCGGTCCGATTGTCGACCTTGGCTCCCACCAGATAGACCTCTTTAGCTGGGTTTTTAAATCCAACCCAAAAACGGCTGTGGCTTCCGGCGGTGTTGATTATTACCAGAACCGGGAGTGGTACGATAACGTCATGGTCATCTATGAGTATGAAACTACGGAAGGCATGGCCAGAGCCTTCTACCAGGTGCAGACCACAACTTCACACGGCGGGTTCTACGAGACTTTCATGGGTGAGAATGGCTCTCTGGTGATTTCCGAAGTTCCTCAGAAAGGAAACTGGGCTTACCGCGAAGCCCATGCCCCCGACTGGGAGCCGCTGGTCAGAGAAGGTTTGCTTCTTTCAGAAGCTCCGCCGATTCAGAAAATCGAAACCAGGAACGTTTTTGTCGATGTTCGGGTGACAGCTGAAGCCGGGCGCTGGCCGCTTCCGGTTGAGTTAGCCAAACCGGCCCATCAACCGCACTTAGAAAACTTTTTTGAGGCTATCCGCAAAGGAATCCCACTTAACTGTCCGGCTGAGTTGGCTTATGAGACTGCTGTGGCCGTGCTCAAGGTAAACGAGGCGGTTAAGAATAAGACCCTGCTTAGGTTCAACCCGGCGGAGTTTAAGGTATAAAGCAGGAAAGAAAGCCTGAGGCCTTGAATGTCAGGAGATAAAAAAGCGGCTGAAAAATGGAGAAGCTGAAAGAAGGCATAGAAAAAATAATGAAGGATGGATAGATAGCAATATGGCCGAAAGAAAAAAGATAGAGTGGGAGAAAGCAAATGGGCAGATCAGAATAGGTCAGCCTACCGACTCGTAAGATAAGGTAGAAAAAGACGCAATGAAATATGATTGGCTGAACAAAAAAAGCAAAAGAAAATGAATTCTGGATAATAGAAGAGGCGAAATGGAAAGCCTGACAGAAAATAAGAAAGACAGAAGAAAGATAAGCTGGCAGATGGTCGGGTTGGCAGCCGGGCTTCTCCTCAGTATTACGATATTTATATTTGTAACACTGACCATCTCCCGGCTGCTGGAAGCCAGAAGCTCCAAAAAGCCGGTCCCGAAAGCTCCGGAGATAAAGCTCCAGGAGACGGAAAAAACCGGTTGGTCAGGAAGTCAGATTTCACCAGTTCATCGAATACCCCTTATGGATGAATTCAACCAGAAAATCATTCCCGCAGCTTCTGATTCTCTTCCTTTTTCTGCCCGTAATACCTGCGGGCCGTGCCACAATTATGACCAGATAAGCCAGGGAACACATTTCAACTTTCGCCTCAGACCAGAAACTGACCGCCCTACTGAACCCTGGGTTCTGGTTGATGATAAAGTTGGCACCCAGCTTCCTGTTTCTTACCAGAATTATCCCGGCCTATGGTCACCGGAAAAGTTGGGTCTGAGCGCCTGGCAGTTTGTCAATCTTTTTGGCCGGAACCTGAACGGCGGTGGTCCGGGCGAGCCAGCTGAAAAAGAAATAACCCCTGATTCCCGCTGGAATGTCTCGGGCAAACTGGAAATTAATTGCCTTGGTTGCCATAACAAGTCCCCGCTTCAGGACCACTCAGAGTGGGTCAAACAGGTAATGCGTCAAAATTTCCGCTGGGCAGCCACAGCTGCTTCAGGGTTGGGAGAAGTGGTGGGGATGGCCTCCCGGCTTCCTTCGACTTGGAGTGTGGTTGATGGTCCCAATCCTGATGACCATGAATGGGCGGTGGCCCCTCAGGTTAAGTACAATCAGAGCTTCTTTGACAGCAAAAATAACGCTGTGCTGGATTTAGCCCATCAGCCTGAAGATAGCCGTTGTCTTGCCTGTCATTCGGTTACACCCCGAAAGGTGCAAACTAAAGCCGCAGTTGAGCGTGATGTACACTCGATGGCTGGTCTTAAGTGCACTGATTGCCACCGGAATGATTTGACTCATGAGATGATCCGCGGGTTTGAGGGCCAGAAGGTGAGCAGTTCTAACCTCAAGGCCGAAGATTTCACCTGTGCTGGCTGCCATCTGGGTCAGAAACCGGAAAAAGGCGGGATCGGGTTTGCGGGGCTGCTGGGAGCGCCCAGGCCAGCTCATAAAGGCATTCCTAAGATTCATTTCGAGCGACTGTCCTGCACTACCTGTCATTCCGGGCCTCTTCCGGAAAAGGAACCACAGGAAGTTTACACTTCACGGGCTAACCGCCTGGGTGTTTTTGGTAAGGCTCACTGGACCTCTGAATATCCAGTCATTCTGGAACCGGTATTTGTTAGAGAAAAAGACGAAAAAATTTACCCGGAACGAATGATGTGGCCAGCCTTCTGGGCCGAGAAAAAAGGAAAAGATCTGGTGCCGGTGGAAAGCCAGGAGATCCTGAAGACTGCACCGGAAGTATTTCAGTTAAAAGAAAATGTAGCCAGCTTACTTAACAGCCTGCTCCCCCTGGCCGAGGAAGGTTTTTATCCGGCCGTGGTTATCTCAGAGTATCTATTTGAGCCGAATGCGGACGGCGGCCTGGATTTCCGGTCACTGGAAAAATCACCTCTTGTGGGAAAAGCCGGTCAGGGAAAATTCAGGCTGGTTCAGGTGAGGAAAGATGAAGTTAAACCATTGCTTCCCGCTTTCAACCCGGAAGAAGCTCCGGCTGAGCTTGAAGATAAAATTTTGAGGGCACTGCAGGCCTTAAAATCCCAGGCTGGAGTAAAAGAGCCGGCTCTGGAAGCGGGGAAATTCATTTATAAAATCACCGAAGGCTATTTAGATAAAGCAGAAAAGGGCGGAGAGCCGGCTGCTGAGCCAGAAATCGGCTGGCTGGAAGAAGAAAATTTACGACCTCTGCTCTCGGATTTTCAGGTCAGGACTCTGGAGAAGCTCAATGCTGGCCAGGAAATTCTAACCGAAGAGCAGGTAGCGTTGGTTTTAGAGAAGCTTTCCCGGGCCAATCCCCAGAAAGAATTCGCCTATGTGGCCGCGGGCCGGGTATTCAGCTTAGGCAAGGACGGGAAGCTAAAGGTGAGCGAGCATCCGGCAGCCAAGCCCATTTCCTGGCCCCTGGCTCATAACGTGCGACCGGCTCAGCAAGCCCTCGGTAAAAACGGTTGCACTGATTGTCACAGCCCCGATTCCAGGGTTTTCTTCGGTAAGGTCGAAGCCAGCTCCCCGCTTAAAACTTCCTGGAAGGAAGCAAAACTTCAGGCCGATTGGATGAAAACCGGAACCCTCTTCCAGTTTCTTTTTGGCTTTACTTTTCTGGTCCGGCCAGCTTTCAAACTGCTGCTGGCAGCCTGCCTGCTTTTAATGGGGTTAATTTTGCTGGTGGTAGTGGTGAGAATAACAGGAAAAATTTCTGGTATAAAAGACAACGGGCAAAAACCGGAGAGCAGGAGATAGAAGATGATTTTCGGGATAACCAGCTTCCTGCTGATTGTGGCTTTAAACCTGCGGCTAACTTTTGGTCGTTACCTCAGACGTCTTCCAGAAGAAAAAAGGAAAATAAATTCTGAAAATTTTAAAGGTTATATTCACTGGATTGTGAGCTGGAAAAAGTCATTTCTGAAATTAGAACGCTGGGATAGGTGCCTGGATTATCTGATTGCTTGGGGTCAGAAAAATTATCCAGGCTGGACGGTCTGGGTGTTTTATGCTCTGGTTCTGAGTTATATCTACTTAGCTCTGAGCGGTTTTATTTTTGCCTGGTTTGTGCCGCGTGGACTTTATGGATTTCCACTGCTCCTGCATGTGGCCGCGGGAGCTCTTTTTGCCATCTGTTTGACCATCATTCTTTTTATCAAAGCCCGGGTATATTTGCCAGAAAAGGTCGAAGAGGAAGCTTCCAAGGAGAGCGACTATGGTTTTTACTGTCCGCTGTTACACAAAAGTTTTCCCCGCCTTTACCTTCAGGCCGTAGCTTTCTGGGTGTTTGTGCTGGCTGGGTTTTTGTTAGTTGCTTCCACCCTTGGCTCAATGCTTCCTTATTTTAACTTCCCGGCACAAATATTTTTCTTCCATCTTCACCGCTGGAGCGCCCTGGCCTCGGTGCTGGCAGCCTGCTTGGCCATAGATGTTATGATTGTAGAGTGATTTATAAAAAGACGAATGCCGGCGAATAATATCTTTCATTTCAGCCATCAAGCTATGGCTACTTTCTTTGAGGTTTATATCGCCGGCCAGGATGAAGCTTACAGCCGAAGCGCCGCCCACGCTTTTTTCAGGGAAATTGACAGGCTGGAAAAGCTGCTCAGCCGCTTTGACCCGGGCAGTGAAATTTCCATGATCAACCGGTTGAGGCCGGGAGAGAGTATCCCGGTGGGAGTGGAAACGTATGAGTGCCTGAAAGCCGGTTTTGAGTTGATGGTAGCTACCAGTGGTGCCTTCAACCTCAATTACAGAGTTATCGAAAAAAGAAAAGGCGGGCAAGAATCTTTTGAAGGAAATAATGTTCCTGCAATCAAGATATCAGGAGCTGGTTATTTAGCCAAAAAAGAAGAAATTCGTAAGCCAAAAATGGCTCTGAAAAAAAACAACAAAAACGAAAATAGGCTTGAAGAAGAAGCTAAAGTAGAACAGGAAGAAAAAGAAAAGCCAGAAGAACATTCTCAGAGCCTTTTTTCAGAACCTCGGCTTATGACCATTGTTTTAGAAGAGGAAAGAAAACGGCTGGAAAGTAAGCCCGGAATAATTTTTAATAATTTTTCGGAGCGAGAGATAAAATTCTGGCAGAAGCTTTTCCCGCTGGAGCTTCTGGAGATTCAAGGTGGGTATTTAGCGGTCAGGCTAAATGTGCCAGAAGCTGACCTTGACCTGGACCTGGGGGCGATTGGCAAAGGCTATGCCCTGGAGAAAGCGGCTCAAATTTTTGCCGATTGGGAAATCAGTGATTTTCTGGTCAATGCCGGCCAGAGCACAGTTTATGCCCGCGGAGAAAAACCCTGGCCGGTGGCTGTAGGTGGCGGGTTTGATTTTTTCAAGGGTGGGAAAATTAATTTGCTCAACCGGGCTTTGAGTGGTTCAGGACACGAGGTTAAAGGCGAGCACATCTTCGATCCGCGTCAGAAAGAAAAGAAATCCAGGCAGCTTCAAGCCTGGGCCTCGCATCCATCACCGACTCTGGCTGATGGTCTGACTACCGCCTTTATGGTTATGAGCCTGGAAGAAATCGCTGCTTACTGCGAAAAGCACCCTGAAGTCTGGACATTGGTCCTCAGTCGTGATAAAAAATCTTATCAGTTTAATTTTCCTGATATTTGTGAATAAATAAGTTGAGAAGGACGACGGAGCAAATTTGATGATAATGGATAAGAAGAAAAAAAATTAGGAGCATCAGTTAGGAGCTTTTTAGCAGGAAAAAGATAAAAATGAGAGAAGGAAAATTGTCGAGAAAAAGTAAGACTTGATTTAAATGAAAAATAGAAACGATCATCTAAGAGAAATAGCTAAAGGAAAGATAGTCAAGAGAGGAAAAAGCTTAGAAAAACGAATTAAGGCCAATGGTAAAAAACGAAAGGAAAGATAGAATAAATAGAAGAAAAAGATGAGGAGTTGAACATGAAGAAATTAAATTATACTAAAATAGTAGGATTTGTAGTGGGCTGCGGGCTGCTACTTTCTTTTGCTTCCGGTCTTGTGTCCCAGACTAAGGAGCAGGAGAAGGTGGAACTTAAAATTCAGCTGCCCAAGCCTATGTTTATCGGCACACCCAGGAATATCAAGACCCCGAACCTTGAGCCGGTTACCGGTAAACCCCGCGGTCCGTTTTATGTGCCGAAAGGAACCGAGCTGGTTTCTCTCAAAAAACCCGTCACCTCCAGCGACCCCCAACCAGTTATAGGTGAGTTGAGCTATGTTACCGACGGAGAAAAGTCCGGTGAAGATGGGTATTTTGTTGAGCTTGGACCCGGACCGCAGTGGGTTCAGGTAGACCTTAAAGCACCATATTTAATTCAGGCCATCGTGGTCTGGCATTATCACAGCCAGGCCCGGGTTTATCGTGACGTCATTGTCCAGGTTTCTGAGGACAAAGATTTTGTTAACGGGGTGGTGACCTTATTCAACAACGATCATGACAATTCCTCAGGCCTTGGTGCCGGTCGCGATAAAGAATACATAGAGACTTATGAAGGCAAGCTGATTGACGGCAAGGGCACTCGGGCTCGCTACATCCGCCTCTGGAGCAACGGCAACACCTCTAACGATATGAATCATTACGTAGAAGTGGAAGTCTACGGCCTGCCCGTTAAATGAGAAGAAAAACATTTGCTTATCTTTTTGTTTTGATACTGGCGGCCGCGCTTTTTGTCCGCCTTTACCGGCTTGACCTCCGGCCGATGCATCATGATGAAGCCAACCAGGCTTATAAATTCGGGCAGCTTCTGGAAAAAGGTGAGTACCGCTACGACCCATCCGACCATCACGGACCGACGCTGTATTATTTCAGCTTGCCTTTTGCCTGGCTGAGCGGCCAGAAAACTTATGCTGAGCTTACTGAGAATACCCTGCGCGGGGTCACGGTCTTCTTTGGAGTTTTAATTCTGTTAATTTTTTTAACGGCCGGTCAAAACCTGACTTTTTCAGAGAAATTCTGGGCAGCATTCTTTCTGGCACTTTCTCCGCCTCTTCTTTATTTTAACCGCTTTTACATCCAGGAAACTCTGTTTGTGGCTTTTGGCCTGGCCTGGGTTATCTGCTTATGGAAATTTTTTCAGAAGCCCGATTATGAAGAAGCTGCTTGGTTGGGAATATCTGCGGGTTTGCTCTATGCTACTAAAGAAACTTCCTTGATTGTTTTTGCTACCTCTACCTTAGCTCTTTTTCTGGTTTGGTATTTGTCGTGGGCCAAAAGCAGGAAGCGTGGCAACCATAAGAGTGAGCATAAAGCCAGCCAGAAAGAAGCTCTGACGGGAATTAAAAAAGCTGCTCTGCCTTTGGTTGTAGCCATTCTCATTTTTATGGCAATTTCTTTTGTTTTTTATTCGTCTTTTTTCAGGCATCCACAGGGCTTTTTAGATTCATTTAAGGCTATTTCCGGCTACAGTCAGAAGGCTTTGAGCGGAGGCTGGCATCATCATCAGTTCTGGTACTATTTCAGCCTGCTCTTTTATCATAAAGGTGGGGCCCACTCTCTGGTTTTTAGCGAAATACCCTTCCTGCTTCTGGCCATCATCGGGGCTGTCCTGAGTTTTGCCAGAATGAGCCGGAAGAATTCTGAAAATTTCAGAGGGTATTTAGCCCTATTTTCTCTTGCTACCGCGCTGGTTTATTCAATTATTCCCTATAAAACTCCCTGGAATCTGCTTATTTTCTACGCTGGCTTTCTGATTCTGGCGGGCGTTGGCTTTGTTTACGTAGTGGAATTGATAAAAATAAGACAGGCCAGAATAATTCTGGCCGGGGCTCTCCTTTTCTGGACCGGCTGGCAAACCTATCTCGTCAATTATTATTTTCACTCCTATCCTGATAATCCTTACGTTTATGCCCAGACTTCGCCCGATTTTCTGAGGCTGGTGGCTCGGGTAGACGAATTGAGCCAAGTGGCTGAGGAAGGCAAGAATATGTTTATCCGGGTCATTGCCCCGCCCGATGAGACCTGGCCACTTCCCTGGTACTTGAGAAAATTCACTAAAGTCGGATACTGGACCGCCAGCGAGCAGGTGGCGACCTTAGAGCCGGCTAAAATTGTGGTGATGTCGGCCGCAGAAGCTTCCAAGCGTTCGGAGAAAGAGCTTGAGTCCTACGTCTCTCAATACTACAGCTTAAGACCTGATGTCTTAATGGCCCTTCTCATCCGCCAGGACCTCTGGGAAAATTACAAATTGAGAAAGACAAGCTTTATTCATTAGGCCTAAACTAATACAGTTTGGTTATCTTCTGAATTTTTTAAGCTCCTATAGCTAGCCTTATTTTGATTAAAACTTAGTCTGAACTTTTCTGACAGGGGGTAATATTTTTTTGACATTACCAGAACATAAATGTTATTGAGATTATCAATATGAATCTAAGCGATTAACTCGCCCTTCCTGACACCAGCATTTTATTTAACATCTTAAATTTGTGAGCACTTGACAAAGATGTTTTTCTTTTTTTATCCTAAAAAAATAGGAGATAAGGTTATTTCAATTAGGCAAAAGGAGGTTTACCATGTTAAAAACTTTGTCTAAAATTTTTATGGTGATTCTCATCTTGTTGGGGATCATCATGAGTATATTAAACTTCAGTATGAAAACCTACGCCAGTCCAGAAAGTTATATATGGGGGACGATAACGCCGGGAGATGGGACTTTGGCTGAGTCGACCTGGTATTTAGTGGGAAGGTATATTGGGACCTTTGGCGGAACTCGTTATTATTGTTGTGAGGATGCATCCAACTGCGTCATAGTTTTTGCCAATTAAGTGTTATAACTTATCTCCTCCCCAAAAGGAGGTCAAAATGAAAAGGTTAGCTTTAATCAGTATGATATTAATCCTTTCAAATTTCGCTTTCTCCTGGGAGATAAAATTTATAAAAAAGATTCCTGTTGAAGATGGTGCTCTGCTTAATTCGGTTGGGTTTGTTGTCCTGGAGGATGGAAATTTTATTTTTGCCGACTTCAAAGATAAAGATAATCAAATAAAGGTCATTAATCAGGAAGGTAAGCTGATAAAAGCCTGGGGCAAGATGGGTCCAGGGCCGGACGAATTTAATGGAGTGGGGTTTTTAGATTATCAAAGACCTTATCTGGCGCTGGCTGATGCAGGAAGGCACAGGATTTACGTGTATGAAAGGCTCCAGGGCTATGAGTTTAAGAAAATGGGCGAGATTCTCGCTTGGGAGCAAGAGGGTCCGATAAAAATCTACCGGAATAATGTGTTGATACCTGGCTATGTTGTGTCGCCAGCAGGGAAAAAATTCATGCTTTTTATGAGAGATTTCAACGACCGGAAGACAGAATACATTTTGCCTCTTGAAAATGTATATGGAGCCAGGTCAATGCGGGAGTACAAAAAGATCAAAGAGGAGGTTTTTGTTTTATCTATTCCATTTATAGATATTTATGAAGATACTGTATTTTATGTGAAAGATAAAAGGCTAAAAGTGGATAAAGTCGACCTTAAATCAAAAAAAATAGAAATTATAGGGGAAGAACCGAAAAATTTCAGAGCTTTGAGTATAGACAAGAAAACAAGAAACAGGCTGATGGATCCCCAAAACCAAAAGAGCAAAGAGGAACTTGATGAAATAATATCCAGACACTCTTTTGTCAGCGGCCTTTTTGCCGACAAGAATTTTGTGGCCGTCATCTATGTGAACAAGGAGAAAAAAATCGGGGAAGATATTTACTGGGTTCCTTACGTCCAGATTTATGACTATTCAGGCAGAGTCCTGCATGAACAACCCCTTGGGCCGTTTTTTTCTTCAGACAGGGTTATTCCGCTGTATTATGAAAAGGATAAACGCCAGCTCTATCTGTGTTCAATCATCAGCCACGAAGCCGCCTATGGATATGAGATATACAAATATTCTGTAGAACAATGAAAAAACTTCTACTTATTTTGGCTGGAGTTATTGTTCTATTTTTGAGTAGCTTATTATACCGAGAAAAGGTAAAGCCAATAACGATAAATTTTCCGGCAAAGCAACTGGAACAAGAATCTATAACTGAAAAAAAGCTGAATCTCGTTTTGTTCTTCTCTATAAAGAACTGCCCGCCCTGTCTCAGAGTGGTAGACTTTCTTAATAATTCTCCGGAAGGTACAAGAGCTTTTGGCGTTGTGCCGGAGAAAGAATTGCCGCTTTTAGACAAAATAAGGCAAACCACTGGAGTCAGGTTTCCAGTTTATGGCTCACGCAAATTTAAAAAATATTGCCCTGTGTATGCACCGACACTCTATGGGGTTGGGCCTGATGGAACTATCTATTTTATGATCCCCTGTACCGGGATGGAAGAAGACTTTCTTCCTCGCTACTTATCTGAATTTGTCAAAAAAGCATTTTATTTGTTATATGGCCCTAGAAGAAGATAAAAAAAATCAGTGGCAGAGCCAAAAAGATTTTTATTGATCTTTAATATAAAGATAGGCAGGGGGGAGGGGAATTTCTATCGCCTGGTCTTAAGCCAGTCAGAAGTTATGGTATACTAATTAAGATTAAAAACTTAAAATCAAGCAAGGAGAGAGCAATGAACACAGCTAAACTGCAGGAAATCCTGGGATTGCTGAAGGGCTCGGTTCAAGTTGAGGGGCAGAGGGTTAAGGTGGTTGACGAAAAAGCTTTGAGGGAGAATATTTCTGCTCTTATCTATCAGGCAGTCTTCGGAGATGATACCACCAGGGCTGTTGCCCGCTGGATAATCTGGGAGGCAGCTCAGGAACTGGGTATAAGGCCAGCTTCGATCCATGAGTTTTATATGGCCAGGGGACGCGGGGAAGCACCCCTAAACTTTACCGTGCCGGCCATGAATCTGCGGATGCTGGCTTATGATTCAGCCCGGGCAGTGTTCAGGGCAGCCCGAAAACTGGATGCCGGAGCCTTCATCTTTGAAATTGCCCGGAGTGAAATTAGCTATACTGACCAGAGGCCATCTGAATACGTGAGTGCCGTACTGGCGGCTGCCATCAAAGAAGGCTACCGAGGCCCGGTTTTCATCCAGGGCGACCATTTTCAGGCCTCAGCGAAAAAGTTCAAGCAGGACCCGGAATCAGAAATCAAAGCCATAAAAGATTTAATCGAAGAAGCCATCGCCGCCGGCTTTTTCAACATCGACATAGATACTTCAACTCTCGTGGATATATCCAAGCCCGATTTAGACGAACAACAGAAACTTAATTACGAGCTGTGCGCTGAATTCACCCGGTTTATCCGGGAAAAGCAGCCGGCTGGAGTTACTATTTCCGTAGGCGGAGAAATCGGCGAGGTGGGCGAAAGAAACTCCACCGAGGAAGACCTGGAAGCTTTTATGCAGGGGTTTAACCGGGTAAAAGGCGAAGTGGTCGGCGTCAGCAAACTGAGCATTCAGACCGGCACTCATCATGGCGGAGTGGTTTTGCCGGATGGTAGCCTGGCTCAAGTGGCCATTGATTTTGACTGCCTCAAGCGTCTGGGTGAGCTGGCCAGGAAGAAGTATGGGCTGGGCGGGGTGGTTCAGCATGGAGCCAGCACTCTTCCGGATTCAGCTTTTCATAAATTTGTGGAAGTCCAGACCTGCGAGGTTCATTTAGCCACGGCTTTTCAGAACCTGATCATAGAACATCCGGCTGTGCCTGAAAGCTTGCGGCAGGAAATGTACGAATGGCTCAAGGTCAATGCCGCCTCAGAAAGAAAACCGACTGATACTGAAGCTCAATTCATCTACAAGACCAGAAAGAAGGCGGTTGGCCCGTTTAAGAAGCACTTCTGGACCCTGCCCGAAGACAGCCTGAAGGCGATCGGCGAGGACCTGGAGAAGCAGTTTTCCTTTTTGTTTGAGCAGCTGAATATAAAAGGAACAAAGGATATTGTTGAAAAATTTATCAAAGCCCCTGAGGTCCACCATGCTGGACCTCTGGAAGTGAAGGCCGGAGAGAAGGAGTCAACCGAAGGCCTGGCTGATTGAGAAATTCATTTAAATTTTAAAGTAATTAACAAAATAAGGCAGTTTTGTATATAAAGCCTTTTTAAAACGTGAGAGGTTTTATTCCCTTTTGCCTGGATACTATCTCCTAACCAGAAAGAAGGGTCCTTGACAAGTTGGGACTGCATTTCTTAAGATTTTTTAGGTGGATAATTTATATAAGGCGGGGTAGCAAAAAATGAAAAATGAGAAGTGCGAGATTTCGTCTTTATTTGATATCTACAAGCTTTCCCATTTTTCTTTAATCAAGGCTCCTGTTTTTCTGGTAATGGCAGTTCTCCTGATATTTACCCTGGCCTGTTCAGTAAACCTCGATCTTATTTCTCCGAATAAGGCTGTTCAGACAGCAGAAGAACCTATTGAAATACCTGTTCTCATAGACGCTAGCCCACGCCCCGGGAAAGTAACCCGCGTCAGGTTTCAGCTTCTGGAAGCGTTTTTGAAACCAGAAATCGCGGCATCACTCAAAGAAAGTACGGTCGCCACGAAGGCAGAAGCTGGTTTGCAGTTCTTTTTCTCCGGCCAATTTCCTGTTGCTACCCTTGAGGAGCTAAAGGCAGAAATCCAGAAGAAATTTTCGGTGGACTTTCTCAGATCGATAAAACACGGGACCTTTCTTCTAACCTGGGAAAAAGAGGATGCTCAACTTCCTGAAAAAGCCATCTCCGCCAGCCCGGAATCTGTAAATCAAGAAGGAAATTTTTACGATGACGATGAAGCCTACGACTATCCACAGACAAGTTTCTTTACGCCCGAAGGACAGCAGCACGGTGTTACCTTATTAAATCCCAATCCTGAAAAGCCGCCGGCCCTTAAGCTTCAGCTGAAAATATTCTCGAGCGCATCCCCATCCGGCAAGGAGCCAGGAATAGGCCAGCAACGGCCTGTCATCATAGAATTTTCCGGAATAATCGACTTCCCTGAAAAGGGATTTCAGGTAATAGGATTACTGGCCTCAGGCGATACAGCTTATTTCTGCTGCTTTCAGCCAGACCTTGTCTGTCAGGATGCTAATCTTACACCTTTCAGAGCGCAGCTAATCAGAAGAGTCGACCCGATTTATCCAGAAGAAGCAAGAATAAAAAACCTGAGTGGAACAGTCAAACTCGAATTCAGAACCAACCTTGATGGATATGTATCTGATATTAGGTTGCTCGAAGCTCCAAACCCCATCCTAACTAAAGCCGCGATTAAAGCGGTAGAATCCTGGGTATTCAAGCTGCCGGAATTTGAAGGCAAAAAATACCCAGTTAAAAGAATCGTTACCATCACGTTTAAGAAAAGATAAGGTGGAGCCGTATTTTTATTTTATCGCCCTGGCGGCCCAGAGGATGCCCCGCTTGACAATTTCCCTCGCTTCCGGCACATCAAAGTCAGCCGCGACATGACCGAGTGAGCAGTAAAATACCCGGCCTTTCCCGTAGTATTTCTTCCAGACCACCGGCATGACCACGC
The DNA here is from genome assembly GCA_014360015.1 of Candidatus Aminicenantota bacterium. Classification (GTDB taxonomy): domain Bacteria; phylum Acidobacteriota; class Aminicenantia; order Aminicenantales; family Saccharicenantaceae; genus Saccharicenans. The sequence goes on from JACIYJ010000010.1 coordinate 108,136, forward strand.
CTTCAATCCAGGGGGCATACTTGCCGCTGAAGGTGGTGGTAGCCAGCACCTCCACTCCCGGGTCCACATGCATGTAGTACTGTTCGGAATGCATCTTAAAGTCTTTAAGCCCCCGCATATGACCTGATGATAGCCTTCTTGGCCAATATCACTGACCTCTTGTAACTCTCATAATAACTGGGGTATAAATAATCTGTCATTTGGGCTTGGGCTTCCTCCTTTCAGTTAAAAGTTTCAACAAAATTTTTAACGGAGGAAGCCCTGTTTTTCAAGCACCAGGCTGATAAATTTCCTGGCCTCTTCTGCCCTAACGCCTATCGCCGTAATACCACCTCCCTCTGCCAGATACTCCCTCTTGCCTGGATACTATGTCCCTATATGTTAACGGTATATATAGCGTTAAAGGTTATAATATGAAGCCGGGTAGGATTAGGATGAGGAAGGGTGGAGAAGACCTACTATGTCTTGCCCTTGAACCTGGGTTAAACTGTCTCTCCACCCCTGGTTTGAAAATCCCATAGCAAGAAGTCTCTTTTCCCCTTCTGGAAAACAAGACCGATATAAAGCGATTTTCCAACCGCTTTCTAATTCTACCATACTAAGCAAAGGAGGGATTATATGATTTATGCAGGAATTGATTGGGCAGACCAGGGCTTTCAAATCTGTTTTATCAATGAGGAAGGGCAAGTGCTCGAGGAGTTTTCTATTAAGAAAACAAAGGAGGCTTTTTATGAGTTCTTAGAGCGGGTGCGCTGCTATTCCGGGGTTGAGTTTGCCATTGAAACCAGTCGTTCTTCTCTGATTGATTTTCTTCTCGACCAAGGCTACCGTCTCTATTGGCTAAATCCCAATCGTCTCTCATCCTTCAGGGGCAGGTATAAAACCAGCAGAGTCAAGGATGACCGATTCGATGCTTACGTGCTGGCTCAGGTCCTGAGGAGAGATAAAAGTTCTCTGCCTCAAATTAAACCTTTACCTGAAGAAGTTGAGCGTTTGAAACTCATATGGAAGGACCTGGGAGTCCTTCTTAAAGAGAAAAACAGGCTAGAAAACAGACTTTCTTCCATCCTCAAAGAGTATTACCCGGCTTTCCTTAATTGCTTCCAAGACGCTTTCTCTCCTGCAGCCCTACATTTTCTGTATCCCAGAAGAGGCTCGATGTCTTCCCCTGGAGGAGATTAAGGTTTTCTTCGAAAACCTACATGTTTTGCAGGCCTCACTATCAGCCCGCCAAGTTTTAGTCGAAACCCCCAGCCATCTGGCACTGGCTCTCGCCAATCAACTCATTCAGATGAAACTCCTAATTAAAGATTATGAGAAAAGACTGGAAGAAGCTAGCCACAGGGTTGTAGAGCTTAAACCTCTGGAAGGCATAAAAGGCATAGGTCTTAGAAGTCGGGTTGGGATATTAATTTATTTTTATCACCGCCACTGGAAGGACTTTCGGGAAGCCCAGGCAGCAGCTGGATTGAGTCCCGCCACTTTCCAGAGTGGAAAATATCGGTATGTCCCTTTCCGAAAAGGCTATATTAAATGGGCCAGAGATCTATTCACAGAACTGGCTCGCTCCACGCTGTTATATCAGCCCTGGGCCCGTCTTTATTATGACCGCAAAAGGAAAGAAGGCAAAAAACACTACCACGCCCTCCGCTGCGTCGCTAATATATGGGTTAAGATATTATTTAAACTATGGAAAAACGTAAAGAGCTATGTTTATGAAAAGCATTTCTTAGCTATGACCCAACAACTAGTTGCACGATTAGCTTCATAAGAAAATGCTTAATGAGCATAAAATAACCCTTGACATAGCAAGTTTAAGCTGAAAGAAGAATTTACTTGACAAATTTTTTTTTTATTAAATTAAAAAATAAGGGAATGAAGATTTCAGAGAAAATAATCAACTTTTTGAGAATTTCTATTGGTATAATATTTTTAATTTCTGGTTTTGCCAAATTGACTGATTTGGTAAGCTTTAAAGAAGCTGTATTAAATTTTAATATCCTACCTCAATATTCTAATTTATTTACAGTTACAATACCTTGTTTTGAGCTGATTTCAGGCCTTTGCTTAATATGTGGAGTTTTTAAACAGGCGGCGAAGATTATTTTATTAATTTTATTGATTGTATTTTCTTTGGCCATTGTAATAGCTCTTAGGCAGGGTGCGGTGTTTGATTGTGGGTGTTTTGGGCCCATTAATCTGTTTTCTAAAATTTCAATTAGGAAGCTAATATTTAATTTATTATTGTTATTAGGTTTAGTCTTAATGATTCTAAACAGCAAAATAAATCTGGACGTTATCAACCAATTAACTATAATCTCAACCTATTCATGTATTATCGCTATTCTGATTTATATTCCTTTTAGCAATAAGAATCTCTTGTATGAAATTAATAAAGAATTTTTAATAAATATTAATTGGGAAGAGTTAACAGAAATTCAGAAGGGCCGCAATACGTTCATTTTTGATACAAGACAAATAGAATTATATAATCAATATCATATTCCTGGTGCTTTGCCATTACCTATCAACGAGTTTGGAAAGTATTTCAAGAAATATAAGAAAATATCTCAAAACGCTAATATTGTAGTCTATTGTTCTTCTTTAGATTGTATGAGCTCTACCAAAGTAGCACACATGTTGATCCGGAGAGGTTATAAGAATGTTTTTAAATTAAGCGGAGGGATCGAGGAATGGAAGAGTCACGCGTTGAAAATAAATTAAAAAATCTATTGCAAAAAAATATTTATCCTATTTTGAGTATCGTTTTATTTCTTTATATATTAAATTCTTATAATCATTATAAATTGTTTTTTAATAAATTGATCGAAATTAAAAAAGACATCAATTATAGCAAAAGGGCTCTTGACGTTGAGAAAAGAATAAATTCTAAGTTAATAGAATGCATTGATTTAATTGGAAATAGAGTTCTTGACAATAAAACAAATTTTAATAGGAGCAAATGGTCTTTGGTTATACTAACTCCAGAAGAAGATAAATCGATATGGATAACAACTATAAAAATTGTCAACCTAATTAGAGCAAGATATCCTGATATACCTGTAATTAGATCTAATTTGAAATTTGAATTAAATAAATTGCAACTTTTAGAAAGGTTATTATTGATAGATCATAATAATAGAGTTTTAATAGGCTTTCATATTGATGGAAAAGAAACACCCGAGGAACTTCATAGACTTGCTGAATTAATCATATCTAAAATTGAAAAAATTAAAGGAAATTATTAAGAGGAGGGAAAGGATGAGGAAAAAGATTAAATTGGATTCTTTCATTTTAGGTTATTTGATTTTGCTAATCTGCATTTTAATGATGACTCTTATAATAAAGCCTGCAAAAGCTTCACAAGGCAACGAAGGAACATTTTGTGATTCTGGTAAAACTTATTATTGCTGGATCAGTTTTCCCTATTGGCAATGTTTATCCACAATTGGCGGTCTTAGGTGTGCAGATCCTATTCAAAAATAAATATTTAGAAAAACAGTGAAGACATATTTTGTAAATGAGAGTTAATAGAAGAAAAAAAAGATGTCAAAATAAAATTTATTAAAAAGGAGGTTTTTCAATGAAAAGAGGGGTAAGGATGTTTATAATTATGGTCATTTTGTTAATTCTGTTTCAATTTATGGCTTTTATATGCCAGGAGCCATCAGGTCAATTGATAGCAAATCAAGGAGTTTTTTGCGATTCTGGAAGTCAATATTATTGCTGGACAAGTTTACCTTTTTGGGAGTGCAGGGATAAAGTTGGTGGATATCATTGCACAGATCCCGTAAAAAAATAAAGACAAATCAATAATCAAGAAACCATTATTCTTTATAAAAGGGGAATTAATATGAAAAAGGGTATGGTATTCTATATCTTTTTTCTTTATTTATTATTTATCATTTTTTATTCTAGTTGCATGAAAGGAAAAGAAAAAATAAATGAAGTAATCAATAAGCAACCGATTTACAAAGATTATGTTGATGTGAAAAAACTTTTTGATATTGATGTTACCCAAATAAATATTTTTTCCAAGGAATATGATTTTTCCAAGTTTATAGATTTTGATAAAAATCATAATTTGTATATTTTAGATTCTTATAGTGGAATTATATGGGTATTTGATACAAAAAACGGGAAGCTTATTAATAAATTCGGCCAAATAGGGCAGGGGCCAAATGAATTTGAAGATGCTAATAGGCTAGTTATTAAGGACGATAAATTATTTGTATTTCAAGGATTCTTTGGGCTCAAAATTCTTTCTCTTAATGGCAATTATATTTCTCAGAAGACGATCACTATTGAAAATCCGCTCATGATAAAAGCAGTTAGTGATAAATTCTTTCTATTGACTGGGAAAACTGACCGAACCTTTACAAATCTCGAGCTTATTTTAAGAGAAGTTGATGAATCGTTTTCTGGTGGAAAGGAGGTCTGGAGATATAAATGCCCATTAGGATTGAAAGGGCCTGTTTATTGGGAATGGTTATATATAAACAAAAATGGCAATTTTTATTATCCTAAAGAAAATCTAGATAA
>JACIYJ010000011.1 GCA_014360015.1 Candidatus Aminicenantota bacterium
CTCAGGATGGAAACAAAGCTTCCGAAGCTAATAGCCCTGTTTCCTGTGGTCCAGCTGGATAAGCTTGTCGATCTTTATCCAAAGCTCTTCCCCCAACCTGGATACCATGTATCAGCCAAGGACCTCTTTCCCTTTAAAGCAGGCAATTGGCTAAATTTGGCTGCCCGCTGAAAGCTCAGAGAGAAAAAAATTAGGGCTCAGGCAGTTGCCAGAGAAATTTTTTGTGCTCTAAAAAATGTAAAATTTGCTGGACGGTATAACGGGCTTTTCGCTCCACAGCTTCCACGGTGTTAAAGGCATTGTGTGGAGTGAGGAGGACATTGGGAAATTTCATAAGGGCTTTGAGATGTCGCAAGGATTCCGGGACATTAATGGCTGCGCTTCGCAGACTAGAAGCCAGAAGAGGTTCATCTTCAAAAACATCTAAGCCAACTCCACCAAGATGATGTTCTTCCAGGAGCTGTAATAGATCATGGAGAGGCGCATGTTCGCCGCGGGCAATATTAATAAAAAGCACCCCGGTTTTTGCCTGTTTAAGAAGCTTATAGGAGAAGTAACCGCGATTTTCGTCGGTTAAGTTCATGGCGCAGATAATTACATCTGCCCAGCGAATTCCCTCATCGCGTTCTACATATGGTAAAAAGGTATGCTTCTGAACAATATCCACGCCTTTGACTTCCATTCCTAAGGCCAGACCGATACGGGCAATTTCACTTCCAATACGCCCCACGCCCACGACCAGAAGTCTTTTGCCAGCACATTCAAGACCCGTAAGCCCATCTCGTTCAAAAGCGGCAAATTGCTTTAATTGTTGCGGAAGTTTTCTGAACAGAGCCATCATCAGGAGAATTGCCTGTTCGGCCACAGCCCGGGTGGCATACTCTTCGAGATATCCGCAGGCAGGTGGCAAATCAACCTGCGCCTGATAGAGTATAAGATGATCGTATCCTGTACTCCGGCTTAAAATCCCATCGAGAGCCGACGCCCACTCCTGAGGAATGATGGATTGGGTGCGAATGCTAATCAGCCGTGCCGGCGGATGACTGTGGCCTGCTTCTTGAATAGTGGCTGAAGTCAGTTCATAGGAAATAGACGGCGGGAGGAGTCGTTTGAGAGCCTTGGCTTCTTCTTCAAATACTTCATAAAAATAAACATCAACCATAGTAAACCTCCCTGTTATAGAATCTCTAAGATAACGAGAAAACAGTTTCTTATCAAGGCCGTTATCCACTCTCCCCAAAAGTTCTCCATCAGCCTATCAACCGGATATATCTGGTTATTTTAATCATATCATTGGGTTTCCGCTGACAACAGCTATCGCCATAACCATATTGGATCTTTTTTCCATTTGAACAGAACTTACTGTCCTGAAACTTTGCCAATTTTTTGCTATAAATTAGATTTTGGCTTAAGATTTTAATTGCTATGGTCAGAAAATTTGGCAGTCAGAATATGGTCGGCAAACTAACTAAGGTGATCCTCAAGCGGCCCGCCCAAGCATTTCAAAGCGATGAAAAAATCAGCCGGGAATGGAAAATGCTGGGCTTTACTGCCCCGCCAGACCTGGAAAAAGCTGAGCAGGAATTTTCCTGGCTCGAAGAAATATTAAGGCAGGAAGGAGTGGAGATTCTCTATCTTCCAGCTGATGAACGAACCACACTTGATTCCATTTATACCCACGACCCGGTGCTAATCACAGAGGCTGGTGCCATCATCCTGCAGATGGGGAAAAAGGAAAGGGCAGGAGAACCGGATGCCTTTGAAGATGCTCTCAGGAGCTGGGATGTACCGATACTTGGGCGGCTTGCCGGGAAAGCCACGGCCGAAGGCGGCGATCTGCTGTGGCTGGATGAAAAAACCCTGATTGCTGGACGCGGCTTCAGGACCAATCAGGAGGGAATAGATCAGCTTCAGGAAATTCTGCGGCCCCTTGAGGTCAAAGTTCTCTCTTATGACCTGCCATACTGGAATGGGCCGGGAGAAGTTCTCCATCTGATGAGCTTCATCAGTCTGCTCGACACTGACTTAGCCGTTGTTTATAAAAAGCTATTGCCTGTCGCTTTCTACAAACTTCTTCTGGATAGAGGCATTCAGCTCATTGACATTCCTGAAGAAGAGTTTGCCACCCAGGGCTGCAATGTGATGGCCATAAGCCCCCGCCGCGTCATCATCCTCAAAGGCAACCCCATCACTGCTGACCGGCTGCGTCAGGCTGGGTGTTTTGTTTATGAACTCCCTGGCGAGGAAATCGCCTTCAAAGGCTGCGGCGGTCCTACCTGCCTCACCCGCCCCCTTTGGCGAGAATGAAAAACAGATTAGCTGTGTAAGTCATTTGCGCTTTACTGTAAAGATCTCTTTACCCAAAAATTTTAGCTAAAATTTTAGAACATTTTATATTTTGGGGTGTTATAATTACCTGCCATTACAATTGCTTTTTCTACATTACTTTATCTAAAATCTTTTAGCCTCAACTTAAATAATTTAGCCTGAAAAATAAATAAAATTTTTTTGGCAAAAATTTCCCTGGTTAATCTGCCTCATAGACCTGGAATTCTGGATAACATTGCCAAGTCAGTTAGAGAAAATATATTGACTTGGCTTGGCAGATTGAATGATATTGATAAATGGATTCAAGAATAAAATTCAGCTTTCAGGAGGTAGAAATGATAATGCACGGAAAGGCCACTAAATCAAAAATGAAAATCCATAAACCAGGCTGGCAAGGTCTTGGCGCAGAAAGCAAAGGTCGGACGGCTTCAAGGTGGTTAATGTTTGTAATCGGTTTATGCCTGCTTTCATGCCTGAAACCGGACCTTCTCAGCCAATCAAACCAGAAGGCCGGGACTCTCAAGAATCCAGAAAAGCCAGTGATAGCTTTGGTGGGCGGAACGCTGATCGATGGCACCGGAAAAGAGCCCCTGCCCAATGCCGTCATCATCATTGAAGGCGATAAGATTAAGGAAGTCGGGCCGGCCGGAAAAATTAAGATTCCAGCCGGAGCTACAAAAATCGACGCTTCCGGTAAATGGATTTTGCCCGGATTTATTGATTGCCATATCCATCTCGCTACAGAAACCAGCAAGTTAGAGTATTATCAGGATAGCAACAGCTTAGCCACCTTGCGCGGCCTCCAGCTGATGAATATGTATCTGCGCTGTGGGGTGACGGCAGTCCGCGACGTCGGCTCTCCGGTTGAAGTAATGCAGGCTCTCATCCGAGCTCAGAGGAATGGCTATATTGACAGCATCCGGCTTTACCCCTGCGGCGACCTCATCACCATCACCGGCGGACATGGATACAGCATGCATGGTTCCCTGGCCGTCGATGGACCCTGGGAATGGCGCAAAGCTGTGCGGCAGATGTACGCCGCCGGTTTTAAGCACATAAAAATCTCGCCCCAGTTTACCCTGGAAGAAGCAAAAGCCGCGGTGGAAGAGGCAAAAATGCTGGGCCTGCATATCACGGCTCACGGCGGTGGCTTTTCCGACACCATTCCCCCAACCATGACCAAAATCGCTATCCAGGCTGGAGTGGAATGCATCGAACACCTAAACGAAATGGATGATGAAGCCCTGGATATAATGGCCGAGCGCGGAGTCTACAACGTACCCACGCTTTATACTTATTACGCCAGCTACCAGCGCAATGACATCAACAAGTTCCTGATTGAAAAACGCGGCTGGTCTATGGCCATGCATGAAACTTTATTCAAGAAGGCTTATCAGAGAAAAATCGTCATGGGCATCGGCACTGACGCCAACGGCCAATACCGGGAGCTTTACCCGCAGATTTACTTTGAGGAGATGAAATATTTCCAGCGACTCGGCATGAGTCCGATGGAAGTGATTGTTTGCGCCACTAAAAACGGCGCCCGCATCCTTGGGCTGGAAGATGAGTTGGGCACAATAGAACCGGGCAAAGCCGCTGACCTTCAGGTGCTCAAAGACAATCCGCTCAAATCCTTTGATAATCTCGGCCAGCCGGAGATAGTCCTTTTGCGGGGCAAAATCTATAAATTTTAGAGCCCAGATTAGCGGTAATTTTGAAAAGTTGTGGGCAAGATTAAAGCATAACAATTCCTACTAATTTAGTAGTGATTATAGCTTATTCAGGCCACTGGCGGATGTCCTTTTTGCCGCGCATAGACATCAAGGCCGGAACAAATGGAATGGCTCGGCCCTTAAGCAGCCAGTGCCAGTAGACCCATTCAAAGGCCAGTTTGGACCAGTGGTTAATTCTGGTTTCTTTGAGCAGGGAAAGTGGACCGAGCCCGGGCCAAGGGAATTTCCCGGGCAGCGGCTCCACCTCCTCATTGTAATCTATGACCACAGCCTTGCCGAATCCGGTCTCAATGAAGCAGTTGGCATGGCCATCAAACTCAACCTCTGCCTTCTTGCCGTCTATCTCAGCCAGAATGATTTTAGTTAGAATCTCTGATTCAAAATGGACCACCGAGCCAGCTTTGGTCCAGTTGTTGCCGGCGGCATCGCCGATGACGAAAATGTTTTCAAACCGTTCTGAGCGAAAACCGGATTTATCCACCGGAACAAAATTCATCTCATCACCCAGACCGGAACGTTTTATCAATTTTGAACCCATATTGGTCGGAATGGTCACCAGAAGGTCGAACGACACTTCCCGTCCATCATAACAGACGATTTTACCTGCAGCCGGGTCAATCTTTTCGGTCATGAAGAAGGGTATCACTTCAATTTTTTTCTTCTCAAGAAGATTGCCCAGATATCTTATGGCCACCGGTCGGGTAAAAGCTCCGGAGATCGGCGTGACATAGATGATTTTGATATTTTCCCGGACTTTTTTCTGGCTGAAGTACCAGTCGGCCAGAAAGGCAAATTCCAATGGAGAAACATTGCATTTGATGGGCATCTCATTGATATGAACCACCAAAGTGCCTTCTTTGAATTCAGATAGTTTTTGAGCTAAGAGTGTGGCTCCTTCGAGCGAATAGTAATCAAAGATGTTCTGACGCCAGCCATCCAGCATTCCGGGCGTTTCTTCCGGGCAGATTTCCACACCGGTGGCAATCAGCAAAAGGTCGTAACTCAACTCCTGACCATCAGCAAATCTTATTTTGCTGGTCTGGGGTTTTATTTCCTCAACCTCTTTGATCAAAAAATCAACCCCGCGTGGCAGAAGGTAAGATTTTTTCCGGATCAGGTCTTCTGGTTGATAAATGCCAAAAGGCACCAGCAAAAATCCTGGTTGATAGTAGTGATGCTCGTCTTTATCAACTACCGTAATTTTCCACCCCTTTCGGGCTAATGGTTTGGCCAGTTTGTGGGCCATGATGGTCCCGCCAGTTCCAGCTCCAAGGATGACCAGATTCTTCATCTTTATCTCCCTCAGTTATTCCAGCCTGATTTTCAACCAATCAGGCCCGGGTATAAACCACTTAGATTTTATTTTCTTTGCGGGAATTATTTCCCTTAAAACTTATAAACTTTCGCCAGCGGCTCAAGGTTTAAAGACTTCGTGTCTGAGAGTTGCCTTCTGGATTCGCTCTTCAACCGGATTAACTCCGATTCCTGGGCCCTCAGGCACCCTGATGTAACCTGGACGGCTGAGGACAATCGGCGGTTCGATCAAATCTTCCTGGTAATAGCGAGCGCTGGCCGAAAGATCGTTGGGATACTTGAAATTGGGCAGGGTGGCTATGTGCAAATTATGAGCCCGACCTATTCCACTCTCCAGCATGCCGCCACACCAGACGCCCACCCCGTATCTCTGGCAGTAATCATGAATTTTTCTGGCTTCCACTATGCCACCGACCCGACCGACCTTGATGTTTATGATCCGGCAACTGCCCATCTCCAGAGCAGCCTTAGCTGATTCGTAAGAAATGATACTTTCATCCAGACAGATGGGTGTGGTCATCAGGCGCTGCAGCCGGCTGTGATCCCACAGGTCATACGGTGCAAAAGGCTGCTCCAGCATCAGCAGGTTGAAAGCGTCGAGTTTTCTCAGGTGCTCAGCCTGGTCTAAAGAATAGGCGCCGTTGGCATCTGCCTGGAGCAGCAGTTTCGGGTATTTCTGTCTGATGGCTTCACAAACTTCCACATCCCAGCCAGGCTTAATTTTAATCTTAATCCGCTCATAGCCCTGGCTCAGATAATTTTCGATTCGGTCTAAAAGTTCAGGTATTGAATCCTCAATGCCTACACTGACTCCCGCTGGGATTTCTTCTTTGACTCCACCATAAAGTTTGGACAATGGCACTCCCTGCTTTTTGGCTTTTAAATCCCAAAGAGCCAATTCCAGCCCGGCTTTAGCCATGCGGTTTTCCCGAAAAACCTTAGCCGCATTATAAAAATCTTCAGGTTCGACGATCTTCCGGTTGAAAACCAGTGGAATCAAAAAATCTTTAATGATGTGCCAGGCTGTTTCTGTGGTTTCTCCGCTATACAGGGGTTTCTCTTCGGCCACACATTCACCATAACCAACCAGCCCTTCTTCATAAACTTTGATCAGAATAAAAGTGCGGTCATAAGCCCGACCAAAGCTGGTTTCAAAAAAATGGACATAAGGCAGACGTAAGAAGTTCAGTTCAATTCTCTCTATAGCCATCTGGCACCTTCCCTCTTTAAAGAATTTTCGAAAATTTATTTCTTCTTTCCACTTCCAGTTTCAGGAAGTTTCTTCAGAAGATAATAACATTTTTCGCCGAAAAGAAAATCCATAATTACATAGCCGCGACGGAAATAATGAGTCAGGACCTGTCTCAAAGAAGATTGCCATTCAGCGATTAGCTCTGGACTGGACTGGAGCGAGCGAACATCACGAACAATCTCCACCAGAAAAACTGGCGCCTCCAGCCTGAGAGCCGGCTTGCCCGGCCGATAAGTGCCGTCCTCTGCAGCCTGGCCTTCAAGAGCCTTAGGTAAAAAACTCAGATCAGGCGTTTCCTCTTTTTTAGCTTCAGCTTTTTTCTGAACTCGGGCTGATTTAATCGGCCATTCCACCAGCAGCCGGTCAGTGGGAATTCCAGGACCAAGCCTCAAAGCAGGAGTTTCTCCATAAAAATCTGGAAGATAAGTGCGACAGATGACTCCGAGCGTATGGAAGTTCAGGTTGGCATTTCTGGTTTGCATCGGGTCATACGTCCAGGTAATGAGATCCAATCCCATTTTAAGAACTTCTTTCCTTTGAGCCCATTTCAGGCGCTTGCCAAGTCCGTAGCCCTGAAACTGAGGGAGAACTGCTAAGAGATGAGAATGATGACAGAATTTGCCATTATAAATAGCGGGAAAAGAATAGACAAAACCCGCCAGCTCGCCGTCAACAAAAGCTCCGAGGACCAGACCACCCATAAACGATGAAATACAGAACTGATGGACAGGGGTCAGGTCCAGGTCTGGATGTTTCCAGACCACCCGCTGGATTTCCACCAGCTTTTCGAATTCTTTCGGGTTTGATAATTTACGGATAATGACCTTCCCAGCCAAGCTTTACTCCTTTCTGCAAGGCTAAAAGCTCATAGTAATTGACCATTTTTTGAGCCATAGCCTCACAAGAATGTTTATTTAAAACCAGGTCATACGCCTGCTGGCTCAGATGAAGGGCAAAGCTTCGGTCAAGGTAAACTTTGAGCACCGCCTGAGCCAAAGCTTGGGGATCATTCGGCGGGACAAGGAAACCTGTCTCCCGATGGACAATGAGCTCGGTCATGCCAGCCGCCATAACTCCAACAACAGGGACTTTCCAGATCATGGCTTCGAGCAGAAATTCTTCGGGGAGAGAAAAGGCTCCGAAGATGAACAGATCAAGTGAAGAAAAAATTTCTTCTCTTTTTTCTTCAAAGCCAAGATAAAAATAGAGGTTGCTGACCTCAAACGGCAGTTCATGTCTGAGATGTTCCAGATGCAGACCACCCTGGCCAATAACAATGACTTTCAGCTTCGGGGCCTGTTCCTGAAGAATTTTCAGGGTTTCAAACTGTCCTTTCAGAATTTTCAGGTCTTCAAGAGGCGTGAGCAATCCAACCAGAAAATCATCTGCCGCGAGCTTAAATTCCTTTCGCAGAAAATCTTTTTTCTGGCCATCTTTGTAGCGAGAAAAATCAATGCCTGGTGGAATGACTTCTATCCTGGGAACTGGCACATTATTTTTCAGGAATTGCTTTTTGATCTCATCGGTAGGACAGACCAGGGCATCTAAGTGTTTGAAGCTGTTACTTGAGACTTTTTTAAGCCAGTCTGCACTCCCGGAAGCTATCCTGGCTACTACCCCGGCTTTTTGAGAAGCTTTAAGCCCGGTAGCCAGAGCCAGTTGGTCAAAAAAATGCACCAGCCTGACATTATTTTTTTTCATCAGACGAGAAAGTTTCCAGGTGGTCAGCCAGCTTGAAGTGCCATCCAGCTTAAAGTTTATCACCGGATGACCATTAAGTTTAGCCTGTGAAGATAATTTACTGCCGGGGCTGGTCAGAACAAAGAAAGGGTAGCCTTTTTTTCTGAGTTCCTGAGAAATAAAAAAAAGCTGTTTTAGTTCCAGCTCATCCTGGGGATCACTGGCTGCAAGGAACAGGCTCAATTTTCTCTCCTTTTCTCCAGATCTCTTTCAGCTTGGCATATCTTAGAAAAACAGAATAAGCTGACATGGCCGAAATCACCAGTCCGGCATAACCATCGAGAAAACCAAATTTAAGAAAATATGTACTAAAAAATTTTAAAAACGGCAAGAGGTAGAAATGGTAAAAACGAGCCTTTTTTCTCCTGGCATAGAGTTCCTGAGCTCGATGCCCTGTGAGGCGGTTGAGGTAAAGGATATGCTCGGAGATTGAAGAAAAAGCCAGGTGTTCAATCGGATGTCTAAGCTTTTTTGCTTTTCCGGAAAAATTGAGAAAAACCCGGAATCTCTCCCCGGTCCAGCAACCTTTATCTTTATTATACAATCTGACCCGGCGGTTGGGATACCAGCCTGAATACCTGATCCAGCGTCCAAGATAAAAGCTGATTCTGGGAATGGAAAAACCATCGGCTTCAACCGGCTGATTTTTTAACCTCAGGAGCTCAAGCCTGAGCTCAGTGGACAGCCTTTCATCTGGTTCCATCGAAAGAATCCAGTTATAAGCAGCAGCTCTGTGACCAAAATTCTTCAGCTCAGCATAATCAGTAGAAGGATGTTTGAAGACTTTATCAGTAAAATAACTGGCAATTTTTCTGGTGTAATCCGTGCTCTGACTATCTACGACAATTATCTCATCGACCACACCAGTGAGGGATTGCAGGCAGGGTTCAATCTTCTTTTCATTATTGTAGGTGACAATAACCGCAGAAATTTTCACCCATAAATATTAACACAAGCCAGCCAGGTAGCTCAACCGGAATCATTTCTGGCCAACTTCAGCCAGACTGATTTTTCTAGTCTCCAGGCTGGTGCCCAGAACTTTTTCCAATTTGGCTAAGGCCAGATTATAATCGACCAGAGCCTTCAGCTCAGCTGATCTGGCGTTGGCTAATTTTTCCTGAGCTTCCAGGACAAAATAGTTGGTGGTCAGACCCACGGCCAGTTTCTTGGTTTCAGCTTCCAGACGCTTTTCCGCGTATTCTCGGGCTACTCGGAAAGCCTCAACACTCTTGGCCAGAGTCTCGATATTCTTAACCGCTTCGCTGACTTCAAGCAGCGCCTGCTGTTCCAAAGCTTTCTGTTTAGCCTGGGCTTGAGCCAGTTCTGTTCTGGCAATAGCTAAGTTGGAACGGCTGACAAAATCAGCGATTGGAATGGTCAGAGTAAAATTCAGCGACCAGTTGTTGTATAGGAATTTCATAGAATCTCTGAAGGAATTCCACATACTGCCAGGGATTTTGCCGATAACTTCACCCGTCCATGGGTTATTATCTCTGTAAATCAGCTTATCTCCCGAAATCCCGGGACTCCAGTAGGAGACGCTCAGATCGAGCTGAGGCAGAAGTTGATTTTTAGCTAATTCGAAATTAAACCGCTTGTTCTCAATGGTCAACTTGTTTATCTGAAGGTCCGGCCGGTTGAGGCGGGCAGTCTGCAAAGCCTGATTTAGGTCGACACTGACCGGCTTGAACTCGGGTTTTTCCACGGGGTTTATTTTAATACTCTGGAGGTCAGCTCCGGTGGCTAAGTTAAGGATAACCTTCAGCTGGTCTTCGGCGCTTCTGACCGCAGCCTCAGCCTGAACAATCTCGGCTTCACGTTGGGAAACCGCCGCCTGAACGTTGAGGATCTCTATAGCTGCCTGCTGTCCAACTTCAATTTCTTTTTTGGTCTTAGCCAGCTGGTCACGGGCCAGCTGCAATGATTGCTGTTTAACTTTTAGGTTCTCTTTAGCCAGAACCAGATTCCAGTAAGCTTCTTCTACCTGGTAGATGATGTCCAGAACCTGGCTCTTGAGTTGGGCTTCAGAAATTTCATAATTCTGACGGGCGATGATGATTTCTTTCCGAGACACCTTCGGACCAAAATTTTTGAGTAACGGCTGAACAAAGCTGAACCTGAGTTGGGTGTTGTAATAAGGGTTAAAAAGCTGGAACCTCTGGTTGGTATCGGTGGTGAAATTGGAAAAAGCTACAGAAAATGTCCCGCCGAGGGGAATTTTCTGAGAAATTCTACTCTCATAAGTTTGGGTTTTGGTGATGTAAGTTTCCGAGCCCTGAATCCACCAGGTTGATGGCTGTTCATTGCGGCTACTGCCGTAGCTCAACTCCAAGCTGGGCAGAAAAATCTCCTTGGCTAAGGAGATTGATTCGCTGGCTTTTTCCATGGAATAGACTTCAGCAATTAAATTCAAGTTCTGTTTGAGCGCCATGAAAATGGCTTCTTCCAGGCTGAGCGAGATTTCCTTGGATTGAACCTCCTGGGCCCACAGACCTGCGCTCAGAGTCAAGATTAAACTGGCCAGAATAAAAATTTTTAAAGCCTTTTTTCTATTTCTCACCGGAATCCTCCTCATATTGTTCCCTTTTTAGAACTTATTCTAAGTTTAACAAAAGCCTCTTTCTCAAAGCAAACTTTACCTTTGAGCTCATTTAATAATACGTCCCAAACGGATAAAAGTTATAAAAGTCTTAAGTCCTTGATTCATATAAAAAAACGGGGGAAGAGATAAATTTTTCTCAGGAGGGAATCCGGAAAGAAACAAACCTCAGCAATTAATTCAACCAAAAAACTCAGCCGATTATTATCTTGGATAGGCATCAAGCTCCAGATCAAAACAAACCTTGGGTGTGGCTTGATATTTTTTCCAGGCCAGGGCTCCGACCATCCCAGCATTGTCGGTGCAGAGGCGTGGAGAGGGTATATAAGCGGGAAGGTGATGTTGCTGAGCCAGCTCCGAAAACCTGGTGCGCAATCTTTTATTCCGAGCTACACCTCCGCAAAGTATAAGAGAACTTGACTGGAATTCATCCAGAGCCCGAGCTAAATTTTCAAGAAGTGCCCGAACCACGGTTTCCTCAAAGCTGGCTAAAAAGTCGCTAAGTAGTGGATGATTCTTGTCGAGATTATTTTCCCTGATAATCCGCAAAGCCGCAGTCTTAAGTCCGGAAAAGCTGAAATCATAACCTGGTGTTTTCATCCGCGGCAGGGAAAAATGGAAGCGAGAGCTATCACCATTTTGGGCATATTTTTCAATGACCGGCCCACCCGGATAACCAAGCTCCAGAAATTTAGCTACCTTGTCTAAGCATTCACCGGCGGCATCGTCGCGGGTCTTACCCAACAGACGATAGCTGAGTGGTTTTTCCAGAAAGTAGAGTGAAGTATGGCCACCAGAAACCAGAAGAGCCAGAACCGGATATTCAATTCCGGGATTCTCCACAAAGGCTGCCTCGATGTGGGCCTGAAGATGGTCAACCCCGACGATCGGCTTTTGAAAATAATAAGCCAGGCCTTTGACAAAAGTCAGCCCTACCAGAAGCGAACCGATCAAGCCCGGTCCCTGAGTGACCGCATAAAGATCTATGTCTTCCAGACCGAGGCCAGCTTGAAGAAGGCTTTCGCCGACCACATAATCGATGGACTTGATGTGCTGACGGGAAGCCAGCTCAGGTACCACTCCGCCATAGGGTGAATGAATCTCATCCTGAGATAGAATTATATTGCTCAGGATTTTATTCCCTTCCAACACAGCGGCCGAGGTTTCATCACAGGAAGTCTCAACAGCCAGTAACAGCCGCGGCTTCTTCTTACCCATTTTCATCTCCAGGATTTTTTTAAGCTAAGAAATATATTTTATCTTAAGACAGCGATGATAGCTATCGGCTAATGGAGCGATTTTCTAAAGGCAAACTTAAGAAGACACTTAAGGAGCTGCAGCAGACTTAGCTTTCAGAAATTACCCCAGGCTTTGTTATTCATTTTCTCAATCTCAAAATATTTTTGCCATACGGCGGCCTGATTATTCCTTTTTCGGTGATGATGGCTGTAATCAGCCTGGCCGGGGTAACGTCAAAAGCCGGATTTTTCACTGGAATCTCAGGCAGAGTTATCAGATGTCCGCCAACTTTTCTGACTTCATCCGGATGACGCTCTTCAATCGGGATGTTCTCACCGGATTTCAGGTTGAAATCGAAAGTGCTGAGTGGTGCAGCCACATAGAAAGGAATGTTGTTTTCCTTAGCCAAAACAGCTAAGGAATAAGTGCCGATTTTATTGGCCGTATCGCCGTTTAAAGCAATTCGGTCAGCGCCGACAATCACTAAGGAAACTTCTCCCCGCCGCATCAGCCAGCCAGCCATGCTGTCAGCGATGAGTGTCGTAGGAATCCCGTCCCGGGTAAGCTCCCAGCAGGTCAGCCGGGCACCTTGGAGAAACGGTCTGGTCTCGTCAGCCAGGACTTTGATTTTTTTCCCGCGAGCCCAGGCTGCTCGGATCACTCCCAGAGCCGTACCGTAACCAGCTGTGGCCAGAGCTCCAGCGTTGCAGTGCGTCAGGATGGTGGCTTCAGCTGGCACCAACTCCTGGCCGTTCTCACCAATCTCTTTATTTGTTTTTAGGTCTTCCTCTTCGATAGCCTTAGCTTCTTCCAGAAGAATATTTTTCAAACGATTCAGACCCAGGTTCTTATTTTCTTCGTAAATTTTCTTCATTCTTTCCAGAGCCCAGAAAAGGTTTCTGGCTGTCGGCCGGGTCCGCCACAGTCGTTGATAGAAGGAAGCAAAAACCCGGTCGAGATTTTTTTCGGTCTTAAGGTTACGAACTCCAAGAGCCAGACCGTATGCAGCCGCCAGGCCAATAGCCGGAGCGCCCCTGATGACCATCTTTTCTATAGCCTGGGCTACCTGCTCTACAGTTCGGCAACTCAGATATTCTTCCTTCCAGGGCAGTTTCCTCTGATCAACCATGATGACCGACTCATTTTCCCAGGCAATTGTCGGCAGCATCTTTACCTCCTTTTCCAGTCAGGAGTTATTTCATCCAGCCATTTCCATTTTTTGACCCAGGAATTATACACCTGAGAAAAGCGCCCCAGTTCATCCTGAGTTAAAGATTGCTTTAACTGCTGGTAACAAAAAATTATCTGGTTGTCGTTATCTCGAAGAATTTTTTCTGAGGGTAGCCCCAGTTCCCGGGCCATAGCCGCTTCCTCAAAACTTTCGGCATATTTTTTCTGATGGCTAAGAAGCTGGGCTAAAAGATAATGATAATAGCCGCAGGCTGGGTCCTCAGCCAGAGCTTTTTCTACTATTTTGATAGACTCACTAAGAATTTTATCTTTCTGAATTGCCGGGGCTTCAGCCAGCGATTTCAGTCGGTAATCAATGAGTTTTCCAACCGAAGCCATGACCACTGGCGAAAACTTACCTTTGTCGGCCAGGATGGAATAAAGGCGACCGGCAGACTGTTCAAACCCCTGCTCTTCAAAGGACAGAGCTAACCCATACAGGCTTACTTCCTTAGCCCAGGCTTCAGCTTTTTCTTCGCCCAGAGAAGCGGCTAAGCAGAGGCTGTCTTCGGCTTCAGCCCACTTTCCCAGCTTAATTTCGACCAGACCTTTCAGAAGATAAGCTTGGGCTGATGGCTTTTTCCTTATCTCCCGAGTTATCTCTTCCAGAGTCCTTTTATAAAGTCCGGCAGCCTGTTCGGTTTTAAATGACCGATCAAGAACCTGAGCTTGAGTATAATCGATTTTAGCTTTCTGCAAAGAAGAGGCGCAGTTAGAAAAAGCCAGTATGGTCAGCAAAACAAACGTCAGCTGACAGAATATGATGAGTGCTGATTTTTGTTTTGGCCAGGTTTCTGTTTGACCTATTCTCATCCTTCCCCCCTTAATTTTCTTTAACCATTCTGTCCAGAATTTGCCTGAGCTGTTTTCTGATTTCTGCTTCATTCAGCCAGCCCCAGCCCAGGTTCAGAAATTCATGCCCGACTTTTTCCAGGTTATCCCAGAATTTCGGCTCAGCCTGAGCCGCCTTAATCTCAGATAGAGCTTTATTCAACCTTGCCTCAAAACTGTCTACTATTGAGCGGTAATTTCCCTGGCTGAGCTCTTCTGAAAAAAGCTTTTCCAGAAAAGGATCTTCCAGCCCAATAACCGGATAGAGAACCCTGAAGGCTTTTCTTAGAGCTTTTAATTCCTTTCTGGAAAGCTCCTCGGCATAAGCCTTTTTTAACTGCGGGTTGGATTCAAAAAAGTTGAACACAAACTCATCCGGTTTATTCTCCAGAATTTCCGGTTCAAGCCAGACCTCAAGTTCAAGAACCTTAGCCTTAATCTGACCGGCTCTGGTCAGCGCCCAGATTAAAGTTGAATTAAGGAGAGGAAATAGGGCTGAAGAATTGACCGGGAAAAAATCCTCGAGAATCTTTACTGTCTGCTGTAAAAAAGAGACAAGCTTTTTCTCTTCCATTACTCCCCCTTATCTTTTTAAACTCGGCGTTCAAAAAGACCACTTTCTAACATCCTGATAATTGTCTACTGCCCGCTATTATAAACGAAATGACTATTTGACTTCCAGAATGGCCAGAAAAGCTTCCTGAGGGATATCGACCCGACCGACTCTTTTCATCCGTTTCTTGCCTTCTTTCTGTTTTTCCAGGAGCTTCATTTTTCGGGTATAATCACCGCCGTAAAGTTTGGCCAGAACATCCTTTCGGAATGGCTTAATAGTTTCCCGGGCGATAACTCTCTTGCCGATGGCCGCCTGGATGACTACTTCGAACTGCTGACGTGGAATTACCTGACGGAGTTTTTCCACCAGAGCCCGACCAACGTGATAGGCCTTATTTTTATGGACGATGACCGAGAGCGCATCGACTTCTTCATAATTGACCAGAATGTCCAGCTTGACCAGGGGTGCTTCACGGTAACCGGCCAGCTCATAGTCCATCGAAGCATACCCCTGGGAAAGTGATTTAAGTTGGTTGTAAAAATCAAAAACAACTTCGTTCAGGGGAACAAGATAATCGAGCAGAACGCGATTGGTGGAGATGTATTCCATCTTTTTCTGCTCGCCCCGCCGGTCATCCAGCAGTTGAAGCAGGTTGCCAAGATAACGGTCGGGGGTCAGGATGAGGGCTTCGATGATCGGTTCTTCAATTCGCTCGATAAACTGAGGCTCGGGCAGTTCGGACGGATTATGAACTTCGAGGACTTCGCCTTTGGTCGTCACCACCCGATAGCTGACACTGGGCGCAGTGGTGATGAGGCTCAGGTTGAATTCCCGCTCGAGTCTTTCCTGGATTATTTCCCGGTGCAAAAGGCCAAGAAACCCGGCTCTGAAACCAAAGCCCAGAGCTGGTGAGTGTTCGGGCTCAAAGTGGAAAGAAGCATCGTTGAGCCTCAACTTTTCCAGCGCCTCGCGCAGGTCTTCTATACTGCTTTCACCCGAAGGATAAAGTCCGCAAAAAACCATGGGCTTGGCTTCTTTAAAGCCAGGTAGAGGCTTTTCGGCCCGACGGTTCTTGAGGGTGATGGTTTCGCCGATTCGGGCGTGGGCCAGATTCTTGATTCCAGCAATCAGATAACCAACCTCCCCGGTTTCTAAGCGGTCAACCCTGACCGGTTTTGGGGTGAGATAACCGATTTCTTCAGCTTCGTACTCGGCTCCAGTTGACATCAGGACAATCCTATCACCGGTCTTCAACTCACCATCAACCACCCTCACCAAAACCACTACCCCGCGATAAGGGTCAAACCAGGAGTCAAAAAGAAGGGCTTTGAGCGGAGCTTCAGGATTTCCTTTTGGTGGCGGAATTCTTTCCACTATGCTTTCCAAAACGTTTTCAACTCCAGTACCTTTTTTGGCCGAAACCAGCAGCGCTTCTTCTCTTTTCAAACCGACAATGTGCTCAAGTTGCTCTAAAGCCATCTCCACATCAGCCTGAGGCAGGTCGATTTTATTTATCACTGGAATGATGACCAGGTCATTCTGGACAGCTAAGTAAGCATTGGCTAAGGTCTGAGCTTCAACACCCTGAGAAGCATCAATCACTAAGACCGCCCCTTCACAGGCAGCTAAGCTTCGGGAAACTTCATAGGAAAAATCCACATGACCGGGAGTGTCGATAAGGTTCAAAATGTATTCATCGCCTGAACGGCTTTTGTACTTTAAACGAGCAGTCTGGGCTTTGATAGTTATGCCTCTTTCCCGCTCCAGATCCATGGTGTCAAGAACCTGTTCCTTGAGCTCTCGTGGGGACAGAGCTCCAGTCAGTTCGATAAACCGGTCAGCTAAGGTACTCTTGCCGTGGTCAACATGAGCGATGATCGAAAAATTGCGTATTCTTTCCTGCATACTTTACACCATTTTAATATGGACCGGGATAAAAATGATGTCTCCAACCCGATTTATAAAAAATTTAACCTTTAGTTTATTATTTTAATCTAAAAGAGAACTCCTTACAACTTGACGACTAAAAACTTACTGGGTGCCCGCAAATAATCCAGTAGAGCCTACTTTTCCAAATCCGTTCATTTCCTTGACTTTTTCCAGAGCATAGAGTACTTTTAAATTGAAAACGGAGACAACCTGAAGCCGGTTGAGTGATCTCCGTAAGGAGGCTTTTATGTTAGGTTCAATCGGACCAACCGAACTTTTGTTAATCCTGCTTATCATCATTATCATTTTTGGGGCCAGAAAACTGCCCGAGCTCGGAAAATCTCTCGGTGAAGGTATCAAGAATTTTAAAAAGGCAGTCAGTAGCGGGAAAGAAGAAAATCATTCCGATAACAGCCCCAAGCCACCGGCTGCCAACTGATTCTATCTATTTCCTGAGCTATGCCCGAAAAATATTACGCTGGGTTCGATTTGGGGGGGACAGAGTTAAAATATGGCCTAATTAACTCTTCGGGCCGGGTCATATTCAAAAATAAAGTCTCGAGCCCACCTGATATTGAACAGCTGATGGCCCTTATCGAGAACCTGTGGACCGAACTTTGGCGGAAATACCCACGAAAAATCAAAGCCGTCGGCTTTGGCTTTGCTGGTTTCTACAGCTTAAAGCAGAAAAGAATCCTCCATTCTCCAAATTATCCGGCACTTAACAATTATCCGCTTTTTCCTGCTCTGAAAAAAATCATCCCGATACCTTTTTCTGTTCATAACGATGCCAACCTGGCTGCTTTTGGTGAGTATATGTACGGTAGCGGACGGGGAGTTCAGAGCCTGGTCTTTTTGACTGTAGGTACCGGAGTCGGCTCTGGCATAATTCTGGGAGGAGAACTCTGGCAAGGCAAATGCGGTTTTGCTGGTGAACTCGGTCATATCACAGTTAATCCTGAAGGCATGCGCTGTAATTGTGGGAACATCGGTTGCCTGGAAACTGAAGTTTCGGCCCCGGCTCTTGTCCGCAATTACCGGAATTTTTCTGGAACAAACGAACAACTCACCGCCAGAGATGTTTATCTCAGAGCCCGCGGTGGCGATGAAGCCGCTAAAAAAAGTTTTGACCGATGCGGATATTTTCTGGGTATCGGTCTGGGTATTGTCATCAATTTTATGAATCCGGAGAAAATCATCATTGGTGGTGGGGTGATGGATTCCGGGCCATGGCTTCTCAGGCCTGCCATCTCAGAAGCCAGAAAAAGGTCTAACCCGGCGAGTTTTGCCTGCTGTCATATCCAGAAAGCCAGCCTGGGCAATGAGGCTGGTTTCATCGGAGCTGCGGCCTGGGCCCGAAAGCAGCTTGAGCTAAAAAATAGAGCTTCTAATCGACCATCTGAGTAACTTTTTCCCTCTTCAAAAAGTTTTATTATTTTGATACAAAAAAAAGTGAAAAATTATATAATGTTTATCTTATTCCTGGCTAAGATTATAACAACCCAAACAGGAGTTTAACTTTAATTTCGATTAGGAGCCGATTTTCAGTGGTCAAAGGAGGCATTGGTGATCAAGATAAAATCTAAGAGAATCTCAGTCATAGCAACGCTGATATTAATTTTTTCCCTTTCGCTAATCGTTTCCAGCCTGGAAGCTTCGGTCAAATTGACCGGCTCGATAAAGGGAAAAATAATTGATAAACAGGGAAAACCTATTACCGGAGCTTACGTTTACGTGTCTTCGCCCAGTCTGGTTGGCATAGAATATTTCTTGACCAAAAGTTCAGGTTATTACTTTTTCCCGGAGTTACCATCAGGAATTTATAAACTAACGGTCGAAGCTCCAGGATTTACTACCGCCATCATCGACGGCCTCAAGGTTGAAACCGGTAAAACTATTAACCTGCCCATCATTCTTGAACCGAGTGAAACAGAGGAAGAAAAGATTCTTCTTATCCCTCTTCCTGTTCTGGATAAAGAAACGCCAAAATTGTCTTATATTATTGACCAGAATATCTTGGCCCATATTCCGAGGCCACGGGATGTGGCCAGTATCATTCAGTTAGCTCCCGGTGTCATCCCGGAAAACATTCCCTATGATGCCAATTCCTCCATAAACGGTTCAAGCGTTAGAGCCAATATCCTGTGTGTCTCCGGCAACGAAGTCAACGACCCTCTCAGCCGGGCTCTGCTGAAAAACATCAATGTTGACTGGATCGAAGAAGTCGAAGTGGAAACTGCCGGTCACCCGGTTGAGAACTATTC
The DNA here is from genome assembly GCA_014360015.1 of Candidatus Aminicenantota bacterium. GTDB lineage: Bacteria > Acidobacteriota > Aminicenantia > Aminicenantales > Saccharicenantaceae > Saccharicenans. The sequence continues at coordinate 19,016 of JACIYJ010000011.1, forward strand.
ATCAGAAGGCGCTTTCATTAATGTGATTACCAAAGCTGGTGGCAATAAATCTTCAGGACAATTTAATTTTTTCGCTACTGGCGGCAATCTCTCTCATAGCCTCTGGAATCAGGAAGAACTTGAGCGAATGGCCAAGCCACCAGTCATTGAAGATAAATACCACCTTGATTTTTCTTTAAATCTGACTGGAGCCGTTCTGCCCGACCGGATCTGGTATTTTACTAACTTTCGCCTTAACCGGAGAGCTCAAAATACTCCCTTTACACCGTGGCGAGATCCTTCTAACATACCTTACCCGATGTACAACTGGAAAGCTAAGGACTTTTATTCATTCTTTCGTTTGACTTCCCAGATTACACCCGAGATTAAAGCTTCGGTTCTTTTAAGCTTTAACAAAAGCAGGCAGAACGTTGATCCAAGTTTTCTTTCTCCCACAACACCCCAGATCGCTACCCTCAACATCGACGGACAGAGTCTTTTTTTAGTCAATGCTTTCGGCAGCTATGCCCTCGACCAGGAAACCACAGCCAATATGTTTTTCTTCTACACCAGAAATGAACTGCCGCGGCGCCTTGACCCAGAAGCCGTAGATAAACCACGCTATGTCGACCTGGGTAGCAACTACTCCTGGGGAAGCGGACCTTATAATGACGATACTACTGGAAATATTTTCCGAGCAGGAATTTCTATCACCAGATTCCAGCCGCTGTTTAAAACAACTCATGAACTGGTAGCTGGAGCTGAATATGAAAGCAGCAACGCCGATTATTCTGTCTGGAAAACAGATAATCTTATTTATTATTACCTTTTTGGCAGTCCATATTATTATGGCCAGGCGGTTTCCCCGGAAAGCGGCAATCTGGTGGGAAAAGGTCTGATCGGCTTTTATCTGGCCAGCAAAGCTCAGGATGGTTTGCTCCAGAGGTCAAGGCTTCATCGGTTGATCTTTTACGGGCGTGATAATTTCCCCCTTACCAGAAGAATCAGCCTTTCCCTGGGTTTGCGGTTTGAACGTACGCAATCAGGTCTTTCCGGTGTTTACAAAGGGGAGAGCGGAAATACTCTGTCTGTAAGCCTCGGTAATGAACTGATTAAGCCCATCTACGAAATTAACCCTTACGCTGCGTCGGTTTTCCAGGGCTGGGATAATATGATTGTCTGGAATACTCTCTCCCCGAGACTCGGCCTGGTCGTCGATCTTCTGGGAAAGGGAAAGACTTTATTGAAAGGTTCATTCAGTCGCTATCCAGATAATCTTTCTTTAAGCTACCTTATGAATTTTTCACCCGCCTGGCCAGGTGGCTATCATCTTTTCTACTGGTATGATGAAAACGGCGATGGCCTGGCTGATTCAAATGATGCCTATGAACTCTATTCTGAAGATTATCGGGTGCACCAGAACAACTTTTTCAGAAAACGGGTTGCTCCTGGTATCAAATCACCCTATACAATCGAGTGGACAGCAACGTTTGAACAACAGATAACCGAAGATCTGACTCTCTCTTTAGCCTATGTTTCTAAAACCAGGAAGAATCTGATCGAAGATGTCCTTTATGACCCGGAAAGCGATAAAGAATGGTTCATGGCTAATACTCCTGATAATTGGTGGATTCCCTTTACCACCACGGTGCCTGGTGATACTCCATACGGTAACACCACCGTGACCGTTTATTTTCCTTCAGCTGAGGCTCCTTCTTTCTTTACCCGACTCAACAACGTCAAAGGATTAAAACAGCAGTACTCGGGCTGGCAAATAGTTTTAAGAAAGAAGATGTCAGATAACTGGCAACTTTATGCTTCTGCTGCCTGGAGCAAAGCTCAGGGCAACGCTGGCCTGGGCAGTCTGGCTTCCACCAACCTTACCCAGCTGGCCAACTCCCCCAATTCTCTGGTCAATATCACAACATCTTCTCGTTTAGATCTTGACCGGCCATTTTCTTTAAAGATTATGGGCACTTATCGACTGCCAAAAGACATTTACCTCAGCACCTATTTCTATAGTCTGAGTGGAACACCTTGGGCAAGAACAGTGACCATCGTCCCGCCCGAAAGCTGGCTTGAAGAACATCAGGCTCAGAATTTACCGGCCACTGTCTATCTGGAAGAGCCCGGTTCCAGAAGACTGCCCTCATTCCAGAGTCTGGATCTGCGGTTGGAAAAAAGTTTTAAGGTCGGCCAGAATACTTCTCTAAACATCTGGGTTGATGTCCTCAACCTTCTTGGCAAAAAGTATGGAGTCCAGGAGCTTAACGACGGTGGCTACTGGTATCCCGAAGCTGAAGGGAGTTCTTCAGGTATCAGAATTTTTAGCCCCAATTATAAGAAAATCCTGGCTCTCTACGGCACCCGGACAGCTCAGTTAAACTTCAGCTTGCGTTTTTAAGCCCGACTAAAAACAGCTTAAAAACAGCTCTTACAACTTGAGCTCAATAACTTTTTTCAATTCCTTACCTTCAGTCCGCTGTTTCAGGTTGGAATAAAGAAGGTATTTGCCAGAGGGTGGTAAAGGATATTCTCCATCTGGAAGCTTGATCTCTACGTCCATCATAAATTTTTTGCCCTTCATCTTCTTAAGTTCATCTTCATCTTTAAAGTTTAAAACGATAGTCTTTTCCCCTCTCCAGACAACTCTGCCAGTTTTATCTTTGAGTTCAAGTGTCAGATAAAGCTCGGTTTCCAGACTGGCATTGTCTTTAACTTCAAACCAGATCTGGTCATACTGAATGCTGAATGACAGGGTAGCTCTGAGCTGGTCAGCCGTCCTTTCACTCCGCAAGAGCTTTAAATTATAATCAAAAAAGCTTCTTTCTTGAGTGATGGTTTTCTGGAAATAGCCCTGGGCTAAATTCAGATCCTGAAGATGCTCTAAGTTGATGGCCGAAAGAACATAATTTCCCGAACAGTGTTCATCGATAAAGATCACCGGGAAGCTTCCATAATACCAGACTTCCCGGCAGTAACCGGCAGCTTCCATGGGAAAAGTCTGTCTTTCCGTCGGCGGACCAAAAAGGATGTAAATGCGACCACGGTCGGTTAACCAGCCAGGACGACCTTCACCCAGAAACATCTGGTTGGCCTGCTCGATGCGTCGATAATACTCATCCTTAAATTCATTTTCTTCAGTGTCAGGATCCGGGTCGCGGCGTTTCCAGAAATCTTCTTTGAATTGTTCTCTTTCCGATTCAGGAAGCTCGAGAAAAATCTTTCTCTCTTCTGAAGTGATTATGTAGCGAACCTCAGACAGCCACTCAGCGTCTTCGGGTTTAAGATTTTTTTCCAGCCTGTTCAGGGTGCATGAATTGAACCAGAAAGGCATAGAAAGCAAAAAGAAAAAAATCGAAAAGAAAAACAAAGCTCTTCTCATCTTTTACCCTTCTCCTCTATTAAATTACCGCTAAACCCCAATTAAATCAATCTGAAGTTACCTGTCCAAAAGCTGGTGTTTGATTTCTTCAAAATCTTCAGGGGTTATCCGGCTCCAGAAATAAGGAAAAACCAGTTTGTTGTGAAGGAGAGGATCCGAGTCAGGCTTGAGCTGGCCCGATGATAACAGAGCTTTCCAGTCTTCAGTCCCCGGAACAGGTGAAAAATAAGCTAACCGGGGTCTGGCTCCAAGCTTTTTGACATACTTAATGCTCTCAATAACCTGATCTTTGTCTTGCTGTGGTAAACCCACCAGAAGATAAACAGAAATATCGGAGCGGTTGTAGCCAGCTTCCTCCAGATAGCTCAGAGCTTTTTCCAGGTCTCGAGGACTCACTTTGGGACCGGTTTCAGCCAGCAGTTTGGGGTCAGTGGTTTCCAGGCTCAAGAATACAGAAGAAAAACCGGATTTTTTGAGGAGGTGAGCCAGGGGCCGGTCTATTTCTCGAGGATGAAGGCCGTTTGGGGTATGGAATTTAAGACCGAGGTTGTGAGGGAGGAGCGCTTCCAGAATTTTTATCAGATGATGGTTTTTATTTATGAGCAGAGCGTCATCGTAGAAAGCGATGTGCTGGGTGTTGAAGGTCTGTTTGAAATAAACAATTTCCGAGACAACTTTTTCTGGCTGTCTCTGCTCAAACCGCGGGCCAAGAAGACGGCTGGCACAGTAGGTACAGTTAAAAGGGCAGCCTCGGGAAGTCATCAGGCAGAGAACTGTGTTGTCGTGGCAGAGCTCGTAGGCCGGACTCGGTAATGAATCAAAATCAGGGAAAAGAGTTTCCCAACTTGCAGCTTTAATCGAACTATCGTCGCAAATCTCTCGAATAAGCCTGAGTATCTGGTTCTCTCCCGGCCCTTCAATCACAATATCTGCTCCGGAATGACGCTTAGCGTGCTCTGGACAGAGGCTGGCATAAATACCGCCGAGAATTATCGGAACCTGACCAAATTTTTTTCTCAGAAGCTCCACGGCTGCCTGAACTCCAGGATACCAGTAGGTCATGGTGCAGGTGATAAGAACAGCCTCTGGAACCGGAAGCCTATCCAGCATAGCCCCTACCTGAGACAGAGGAAGGCCGTAGCGGGAAAATTTACGGGGAATGTGGCGGAAAAACTCGGGCTTGACTACTTCTTCTTTGTAAAAAGAACTGCGTCCGTCCGGTCGAACTTTGCGTCTGAAATTATAATCGGAGTCAACCTGACTGCAGTCAAGGCAGTCCAGAAAATCCAGTTCCAGGTTGGTGTATTTTTTCAGGATGGAAGCTATATACAGCAGGCCCAATGGTCTGAGCCAGAAATCACAGGCGGTAAAATCATAAATCCAGGGATTGATGAGCAGCAGATGTTTTTTCTGGGGCATAAATAAAGTTGGATGGTGCGGAAGGTGGGACTCGAACCCACACGGCCTTTCGGCCATAAACTCCTGAGGCTTACGCGTCTACCAATTCCGCCACTTCCGCAACCAGCCTTGGTAAAAACGAAATTATTATATAGATTTGTCATAAATCTGTAAAGATGTCACCTGGTCTAACTGAAAATATTGGCTAGGACGCTTTAAAAAAGAATTTTGTTCTTGACAAAAGCACTCAGTAATCATAATTTTTAACCGGTGGCTTTAATAAGAGCCTTTCTTGTGGAACCAGTCCTTTTAAGAATGAGTATCTCTATATATCACAATTTTCTTTAAAGGAGGTCCCATGAAATTTACCAGCCCTTCACAAATCGAAGTGCTGGTCCAAATCAAAACCCATCCTTTTCAGGCTACCAGTTTCTATCTTAACACCGACAAAAGTCAGCAGCCGCTAAAAGCCATCAATGCGGCTTACAAGGCACTGCTCAATCAGGCCAGGCTTGAAGTGGAGCAAAAAAATCTGCCCAAAGAAGTCAAGAAATCTTTGAGCGATGACCTGGAAAAGATTTCCCAGTTTTGTACCCAAAGACTCAACTCCTGGAAAGCACCGGGCCTGGCTCTTTTTTCCTGCTCCGGACAGAATTTCTGGCAGGAATTGGAACTCCCGCATGGCCCGAGAAACCGGATTGTCCAGGATTTTGATTTCTACACTCGACCCCTATCAGCTATCTTAGAAAAATTTAAAAAGCTGTGTGCCTTTCTTATAAAGCGAAAAGAAGCCCGCTGGTATGAAATCTATATGGGCGAAATAAGGCTACTCGACAGCCTGACCAGCGACGTGCCCAAGAAAGTAAAAATGGGCGGCTTCGAAGGCTATGAATCGAAGAGGATAGAAAGACACATCGAAGCTCATCTGTTGGAGCACTTCAAGAAATCGGCTCAAAAGACTTTTGAAATTCTAAAACAAAACCATTTTGACTGGCTGTTTGTGGGCTGCGATGACCAGTTTTATCCTCAGCTCGAACCGCTCTTTCACTCTTACGTCAAAGAAAAACTAAAAGGCAGGATAAAAGCCAGACCCGGAACTGAAGAATCTAAGATCCTCAAAGAATGTTTAGAGCTTGAAGAAAAACTAAAAAAGAAGGAAGAAGAAGAACTGGTAAAGAAGTTTGTCTCGGAGCTGGAGAGAGGAGGAAGAGCGGTTTCGGGGCTGTCAGATACTCTCAGAAAGATAAACTCATATGAAGTCCAGAACCTGCTCATAACTCACAATTTCTCCAAACCCGGTAAAGTCTGTCCTCAGTGTCATGCCCTTTATCTGAATGAAGACCTCTGTCCTTCGTGTCAGGTCAAAACCGAATTGACTGCTGACATCGTGGATGAAGCCATTGAGCTGGCTCTCAATAAAAACATACCTGTATTCCAGATCACTCCACCATCCAGGCTTGAACATTATGGTAATATTGGCGCCTTTTTAAAATACAAGTCTCAGTAATAGTCTCAGTAATAAATAGCTATCAGCCGAAGCGGCATCTTAAATAGTACAGAATTATCTGGCTTTTATTGAATTCCGTTTTTACCTTCCTTTATTTATTCTTTGGAACTTTTTTCATTGAAAAGCTGATTTTTTCAGCTGAAGCCCAGCTATCCACTTTTCTGGTGGCCACAATCATCTGACCGCTTCGCCGTCCTGTCTTGATATTGACTACCAGAAACTCACCAAGTTCCGGGTCATTGTTGGTGGTACCGGCACACCAGGTCTTAATCCCGTTCCAGCTGAAGCCCTGGGCAACATGTGAATGTCCCCAGAAAATAGCAATCACATTGTAGGGCTGAATGGCCTGGAGGAAAGCGTTCCGTTCTTTCTGCGTCCACCAGGTCTCACCCCAAGAGTCGAAGCCATAATGCTGAAAGATGACCACTGGCCGACCGCTTCCACCTACATTTCTTCTTAGGTCTTCGATCAAAAATTCCAGACTGTGTTTAGGATAGCGGGCATCACCAGTAAAACGTCTCCTCCAGATGTTCAAGTATTCTTCGCCCACACTGCCTGGATAAAGATTGAGCTGGACGAAATGAACCTTGCCCCAATCCCAGGAATAATGCAGGCCATCGGAGGAAATACTCCTGAGTCCAGGCCTCAGCCTGTTTCTGTTCTTCAGATTGGTTCTGACCAGCCCGGTAGATGTCCCGTCGTTTTCGCCGAAACCTTCATAAACCGGGAAAGCCAGGAGTTTATCGCCTATTAGACCGTAATCTTCAACATACTCCTGCCAGATTTTCTCCACGTCAGAAGCAGTTCCATCATCTACAATGTCACCAAGAATGACCACTCCTTTTGGCGTATGAACCTTCCCTTTTATCCCGAACTCTTCAGGAAAGGGTTGACCGGGCAGCGAGTTCATCGCTTTAACCATCATCGTGTTAATTTTTCTGGCATTCACCGTCCCGCCGTAGTGCAGGTCTGAAACGATGAAAAAAGTCAGGTCCTCATCATCCGGCGGGTCTTGAACCCGGAAAGACCAGACCTGGCCAGGAGATTCAGAAAGAGTGCTATTCTTAGTGCTTATTCTCCAGTAATAAGTTTGTCCGTATTTAAGATTTTTTTCAGGAATAAAGAAAAAGTCCATTCCTGGTTTCAAACCATGGATAAACGGTTGGCCTTTTTCCACCTTTTCTGGATCATTACCGAAATATACGTCCTGAGAAACAGCCCAAGGACTGGGAGTCCAGACTAAGCGCTTTAAGTCCCGGCTGACACTACCATGAAGATTATGAGGAACAGGATTTCTGGCTGAACCATCATGAATCTTAAAACTTCTGATGATTCCGCTCTGAATAATCTTCCCCTGAGAGTCGAGCTGGTCCACCCGCCAGAAATAAGTTTTACCTGGCTCTAATTTAGAAACGTCAAGATTTCTGATATTCGCGGGAAAATTGCCTTTATGAGCTTTTTTCTGGCTTTTTTCCACCTCTTCTCGGCTGGTAGAGAAATACACGGAAAAAGAAGCGGCTCGCTCATCGCCTTTTTCCCATTTTAGTGAAACGTTCAGAGTCTCAAGTAGTTGGCCATCGGCCGGGTAAATGGGGATGGCTTCACGGTGCCCTGAAGAATTCCAAATTTCAACTGGCGTATAGGCTGCATCCAGCACTTCAAGAGAAGCCAGATAACCGTTAAACGGGTCAAGCGGCAGGGGGAGGCCAGAAGCAATCTGGCCACCAAGATAGAAGAATTTGCCAGGTTTAATGTCTATCTGCCCTTCGGCTTCAGAATTAAGCCAGCCATCAACATAAACTCTTATTTTTTGCTTATCATAAACAAAAGCCAAAAGATGCCAGGTTCCGGGCTCTGGAAAACCACCAGTATAACCGAGCTTAATCCTGCCAGAATTATAAAAAGCCGCATCCCGCCCTTTCCCCAGACCAAAGATAGCTGATTTTTCCGGTTCCTGAGACCAGCTCAGAATGGTCTGCCGCTGAGCCAGCTCCGGAACGTAGACCTTAGCTATAATGGTAAAAGATTGTTTTCCATTTAAAGACGGTGGAGGAGCAAATGTTGAACGCAGCAAAATATCCACCCCGGAAAGATTAACTGCCTTTTGTCCTTTTAAATTTTCTACCAAAGGCACACTCCGGAATACAGGAACAAAGGCTCCGCCAAGTGTGCCGAGGTTTCGCCAGCTTTTTAATTTGCCTTCAGGAAGAACAGCAGCATCAAGGTATATGAGTTTCCTGGGCGCAGAAAGAAGCAAAGAATTAAAACAGCAAAAAATTACCAGAGAAACCAGTAATAACGAAAATTTTCTTTTCACCCCTGCCTCCTTTAAGGGTGATTTTCTCATAGTAGAATAATAAAATTTTCAAAGCAGGGCAAATCTGTGAGTTATGAGGGAAAACGAGAAAAATAGAAAAGGGCAGCCAGAAGCTGCCCTTTTCTCCAGAACAGGTTTATATTATGTGGTTTCCTGTTCAGAAGGTTGGTAGTCGCGGAAAGAGATCTTATTGATCAGGCTGTAAATAATCGGGATGATGAACATGGTCAAAAAGGTTGTTGTGATCAGCCCGCCAACCACAGCCACAGCCATCGGTGATCTGAACTCAGAACCCGAAGAGCGAGAAATGGCCATCGGCAGCATGCCAAGGATTGTGGTCAGGGCCGTAAGCAACACTGGTCTCAAGCGAGTAACGGCTCCTTTGATCACCGCTTCTCTTCTGTCCAGGCCTTTTCTGATGAGCTGATTGATGTAATCGATCATGACGATTCCGTTGTTAACGGCAATTCCAGCCAGGAGAATAACTCCGATCAGGGCTGGCAAACTAACTGGTTTTCCGGCAATGAGCAAGCCGAAAATGACCCCGATGATGGCTAAAGGTATGGTGAACATAATGACAAAAGGATGCAGGAAGTGTTCAAACTGAGAAGCCATAACCATGTAGACCAAAAGAAGGGCCAGGGCAAAAGCCGCTGCCAGAACCTTGAAAGCATCGATCATCTGTTCATAGGCTCCACCATATTCGATGAAATATCCGGCCGGAAGTTGTTTTTCTAAATCAGCCAGCCTGGCTTTGATATCCTTGACCACACTTCCCAGATCCCGGCCGGTTATGTTGGCCGTAACCGAAATCTTCCGCATCTGATTTTCTCTGGTTATCTGGATCGGTCCTTCACCTCGTTTCCAATCAGCCACCTGGTCGAGATAGATAATCTTTCCAGCCTGGGACATGAGAGGTATTTTCCGGATTTCATCTAGATTATCCCGATATTTTTTGGCCATGATGACCCGGACATTGACTTCATCTGAACCATCACGATAACGGCTAACTACCTTGCCCAAAGTGGCTGTCTGAACTGTACTGGCCACCTGACCGATTGACAGGCCCAGCCTTGATGCTCTTTCCCGGTCGATGGCAAACTGATATTCAGGCTTTCCCTGAGCCAGGCTGTGGGTTAAGTCCCTGAGCCCCTGAACGTCGCTGATTCGATTGACGATTGTGTCGCCTATCTGCCGCAGCACCTCCAGGTCTTTGCCGAAAATTTTAATTTCGACCGGAGATTGGGCTCCGCCTATCATGGCCGATTCCATGTTTATCTGTTCAAACTTAACGTTCTCGAGCCTTGGCAGCAGTTTCCTTATTCGCTCCAGAATTTCTGCATCGGTATATTTACGCTGTGAACGATCAACCAACTTGACCCAAAGGATTCCTTCATGAGTTCCGGTAATTCCCATGCCGCTGGCCATATCAGCTGGATCTTCTTCAGCTCTCGAACCGGCCTGGGCTGAGACCATCGCCACCTCTGGTTGTTTCATTAAGATATCTTCAGCCTGACGGATGACCCGGTCGGTTTCTTCAAGAGATGTTCCGACTGGTAGCTTCACCCTGATCATCAAGAAATCACGGTCAGACTGCGGCAAGAATTCTGTGCCCATAAAAGGAATTAACCCTAAGGACAAAATAAACAGTCCAAAAGCTACAGCCAGAACCAACTTTCTTTTTCTCAAAGCACCGGTCAATAGGTTCTGGTAAAAACGCCGGGCCTTCCCAAACTTTGGTTCTTTGACCACAATTTTTTCTTTGGCTTCTATGTCTTTTGCTCTGACTTTGAACAAAAGCGAAGAAAAAAGCGGAACCAGAGTTAAAGCCACGAATAAAGACGAGAGCAATGAAAAAGCTATGGTCAAGGCTAAGGATTGGGTCAGCTTACCGGTAATTCCGCTGGCAAAAACTACTGGCAAGAAAACTATGATTGTGGTCAAAGTTGAGGCCGTGATAGCCATACCGACTTCAGAGGCGCCAAGGACTGAAGCTATTTCTACATGTTTTCCTTCTTCTATATGCCTGAAGGTGTTTTCAATGACCACGATGGCATTGTCCACCAGCATGCCTACCCCCAGAGCCAGACCGCCGAGGGTCATCAGGTTTAAGGTATATCCAGCCGCATAAAGGGCAATGAAAGTAGTGATAATCGACAGAGGAATTGCCACGGCAATAATCAAAGTTGGTCGCCAGTTCTGAAGGAAGAGAAAAATCAGAAGTATAGCCAGAATCCCGCCCTGCCAAGCATTGTCGGCAGTCCTGCTGGCTACTCTGTTTATCATGTCAGCCTGGTCCATAGCCAGATAGAAGTTTATTCCACCAGGTAAAGTTGGTTGAATTTTAGCCATTTCTTTCTTGACGGCATTACCCACTATTGCCGTATTAGCTCCTGACCTCTTGTTGACGATAAGATAGACTCCCTTTTGCCCCTGAACTCGGGCCGTATTCCTAGTTTCTTTAAAGGTATCTTTTACTTCAGCCACGTCTTTCAGGTAGATAGGCTCGCCTCTCTGGGACAGACCCACCACCACTTTCTCTATATCCTGAACAGATTTGAATTCACCCAGAGTTCTGACGATCAAATCTTCATGTCGTTCTACCACATCGCCGGCTGGAGTGTTGACATTTTCTGAAGCCAAAGCCAGCAACACCCGGTCAAGAGACAGGTTGTAAGAGATGAGAGCATCCTTATCGATTTCCACCCGGATTTCTCTCTCATCAGTGGAAAAGACAGCAGCCGAAGCTACGCCGTCGAGCCTTTCCAGGCGTGGTTTGACTTCATCTTCTATCAACTTTTTCAATTGATAAGTAGACATATTGCCGTTGGCAGTTATTCCATAAAAGACAACCGGAAACTGAGACAGGTTAAACTTGACCACCAGCGGGTTGGAAGCATTCTCGGGCAGATAATTGCGATAAAGGCCTATCTGGTCGCGAATGTCTTGAGCGGCAAAATCCAGGTTGGTTCCCCACTCAAACTCTACCATCAAAACTGAAACACCTTCTGAACTCTGAGAAGTGACTTTTTTAACTCCGCTCACTGAAGAGACCACCTGCTCCAGCGGTTTGGTGATAGTAGTTTCTATATCTTCAGAGGAAGCTCCACGGTAAGTGGTAATAACCGAGACCGTCGGATATTCCAAGTCCGGGAAGAAATCCAGTCCCAGCCTGGAAAAAGCAATCATCCCGACGACCACCAAAATCATGGCGATCATCGAGGCGGTGACTTTTCGTTTTACCGAAAATTCAGGCAGTTTCATTTTTCCACCTCTCCTGTAACTTCTACCGGGCTGCCGTCAGCCAGTCCAAAATTTCCTTCGACAATCACCAGATCTCCCTCGTTTAAGCCTGAAGTAATTTCAACCAGATCTGTGTTCTTTAACCCGGTAGTCACGGTCTTTTTCACTGCTTTGTTTCCTTTAACCACCAAGACATAAGAGTTTTCCAGAATGGCCCGCTGTGGCACAGCCAGAGAATTTTCTTTTGTGCTGACTTCAAGAATAACCCGACCAAAAGTTCCAGGCTTCAAGGCCAGCTCCGGATTATTGACCACAGCTTCCACTCTGAACTTTTTGGTCTGCGGATCAGCGCTGGTGTTGACCACGGTGATTTCACCCTCAAACTGCTGACCAGGCAGGGCAAAACTTTCCAGATAAACCTTCTGACCCTTAGTAATTCTGAGAGCATCAGTAGGAGAAACATCAAAGCGAACTTTGATTTTAGAATAATCAACCAAAGTTAGGACGCTGGAAGAAGGAGAAAATCCGCCCATCATTGGGTTAATTACATCGCCTTCTTCCAGGTTCTTGGAAGCAATGACCCCATCAAATGGGGCCCGCATAATGGAAACTTCCAGGCTGTGTTTAGCCAGATTGACCGCGGCTTCTGCCTGGTCCTTCTGAGCCTGAGCTGCTTCAAAAGCCAGCCGAACTTTTTCGTACTGCTGGTCAGAGACAGCTTTTTCTTCGAACAGTCTTTTCATTCTTTCCAGATTTCTTCTGGCATCTTCATAATTAGCCTTGGCCAAGGCCAGGGCCGCCTCAGCTTGCTTTAGCTGCAGCCTGATCGATTCAGTGTCCAATTCGGCCAAAAGTTGCCCTTTTTTGACTTTTTCTCCCTCTGAAACATATATCCTGGCCACCTTACCTGCTATGTCGGGAGTAATGGCCTGTTTTTTCCAGGCTTCTAAGGTGGCTGTATAAACCAACTTTTCGGATATTTTCTGTCTTTTAACTTTATAAACTTTAACTGGAGCTGGTTTAAGCTCATCTCCAGCTCCAGTTGTCTTCTTTTCTGTTGGTCTTTGACAGGATACAAATGCCAGTAAAATTAGCCCAACTATCAAGAATACAAAGAATTTTGCCTGTCTTCTTTTAAACATTTCTTCCTCCTTTAAATCTGTCATCGGGGATTAATCCTTAGGTTAATCCTTGCTTCAATTTATTTTTTGGTTAAGACTCGACTCTCCAGTTGCCTTTTCCAGCTGGGCTAAAGCCACAAGACAATCATAAAGTGCCTGAGCATAATTGGTACGAGCTTGACTTAGGGCCACCTGAGCCGAGGTCACATCGAGGGTGGTAGCCAGACCTTCGGAAAAATTCAGCTCAGCCAGCCTGACCGCTTCCTGAGCCTGTTCCACGTTCTTTTCCTGAGAAAGTAGAGCTTCTTTAGCCTGCTGATAGCTGAGAATAGCCTGCTGAACTTCGAGCTTAATTGATTCAGTCACACCCTTGAGCGAATATTCCAGTTCTCTGGCCAAAGCCTTAGCTTGAGCTGCCTGAGCCTGATTGGCAAAGCCGTTAAAAATAGGGATATTCAGGACCAGGCTTATGGTGTAATAATTTTCCCAGTTGTTTTTCCTGAAATTAAGATTGTTTGACCAGTAATTTAAAGTTCCACCTATGGCTAATGAAGGCAGGTCATTGGCTCTCGCCAATTTGAACATTTCTCCCGCCATCTGCCGCTGATATCTGAGCTGGTGGAGTTCGGGACGGTTTATCAAGGCCTTCTGCACTGCTTCATCAAGACTGAGCTGAACATCCTGAAAAGCCAATTCTCCCTTTATTTCTATTGGCTGATTAAGGTCAAGACCGAGCAGATTTTTCAAAGCCAGTTCAGCCATTTCCAAACCATTTCTGGCTCTGATCAGTTGCGGCTTGAGGTTGGCTAACTGGACTTCAGCCCTTAATAAATCGAATTTAGTAGCCATCCCGACCTCATAAAGATTCTTGACATTGGCCAGGTGCCTCTCGGCCAAGTCTATCGATTCCTGGGCTACTTCCAGAAATTTACGAGCCAGGAGATAACCATAAAAAGCCTTTTTTACGTTGAAGACAGTTTCCTGGCGGCTCTGTCTGATGGCTTCTTGAGTAGCCAGGAGGTTGTAGTTAGCCTGTTTGTACCCGGCCATCAATCGGCCGCCGGTAAAGATGGGCACGGAGAAAGACAGACTCATCTGATAAGTCCTGGTAAAGTCGAACTTGACTCTCTGTGGTTGCTGACCAGGAACCATGGGCGGAATTTCTACTGTGAAAACTTTTTTGTCGAGAATATCTGTTCCTTGTGCATTCAAGGTTGGGAAAAATCTGGAGACCGCTTGATGAACCTGAGCTCTGGCTTCGTTTTCTTTTTCCTGAGTTGAGAGATAGAAAGGATTTTGTTCCAAAGCTAAACGGAGGCAGTCATCTAAGGTTAATTCCAACTTTTTGGGCTCGGTCTGCTGAGCCGGCAAAGTCAGCCAGCCTGCAGCCAGAAAAATGATCAATCCTAAAAGCCAGTATCTTTTTGTCTTCATTTTTCTTCTCCTTTCTGGAGAGGTTTGCGGGCTATTCCATCCATCAAAAACCTGAACATCTGTTCAGTTTCTTCTTCTGGCGAAAGCCGCTTAGTTTCCCAGTAACGGGTATGATGCAAACCTGCAACCATTGCCTCGACATATTTAATAATGGTTTCAGGGGAAGTCTTTATAAATTTCCCTTTCTCGATTCCTTCTTTTATCACCTGGCAGCCAGCCCGAGAGATCTCTTCTCGCTTTGATTTAAAGATTTTTAAAGCTTGTTGAAAATCACGATTATCTTGGGTAAAAAGACGGTGCATAAAATCGCGCAGATTTTTATCCAGGATGAACATTCTGGAAATGTTTTCTTTCCGGCTTTGTATTTCTAGAATAGCCTGGATCATCTGCTTGAGTTTTTCTTCAGGCTCAAGGCTTGAGTGCTGAATCTCCGCCATTCGGGCTCTTATTTCTTCTATGTACTGGAGAATGATTTCCAGAAGAATTTCACCTTTGTTCCTGAAATATTTATAGAGTGTAGCTTTGGAAAATTCGGCTTCCCGAGCTATTTCATCCATAGTCGCCGCCCTGTAACCACGGCGGATGATTACTTTTTCGGCTGCCTGGAGCATTTGATTCTTAAATTCAGCCTGGATTTTTTCTTTTCTTTCTTGAGCTGCTTTTTTCATTTTATACTCTCGGGTTTATTATTTAAACTATTGAGTTTAGTTGCTAATCTTAAGAGTTTATTTACTTTACCACCACGTCTTTAACTTGTCAAGAACCCTTGGTTTCTCTAAAATTTAAGAAGATGGCTTGAAAGGAAGGCCAGGGTTTTGGGTCGAGAAAAAGCTGTCAGGACATTGGCCTTTTCCCTTCTCTTGAATCTCTATTTTTTTATGACCCCAGCAATCAACTTAGGTCAACAGGCAAGGTTCTGGCAGGTCTTCTTCCAACTGCAGGTCTTGGGTGAATACCGAAACTTAACTGCTGAAATCGAAGGTAATTATTTTCTGGAGGTAGAATGGTTAGCGTTTCTGGAAGAAGATGATTTGGATTTTATTATTTACCATCTGGGAGCGTACCCATCCTGCTGGGAACTTGCCGAGAAAACTCCAGAGGGCATTTTTACCAACAGTATCAACAGGGGAACTAAAAACAATAAAATTCTTGACCTGCCGCCTCCTGAGTTCCGACTGGAATACATTCAGGGGGAAGAAAAAGAGATTATCTTTTATTTTTCACTTAGGAACCTGCCCATTCCGGTAAGTAAGAACCACAGTCTGCCAGAAGCCAAGCTCTTTTTTCCCTCTGTCCCCTGGAAGCAGAATGTTGATGAGGAATCCAGAATGAAGAAAAAAATTACTGGTCAAAAAATCATTTCTCTTCCGCGCTCTAAACTTGAGTCGAATGAATGCCAGGAAAGATTTAGCTGGACGGAAGAAATTACCACACCGATTACTGATCGGATTTCTTTCCATCAGAAGCACCGAGCCAGGGTTTGTCTTCGCCTCGTCAGATGTGATTTGAAGCCTTGAATCAGGCTCGGGGATGGAACCGGTCGTAGATCTGCCTGAGTCTTTCCCGGCTAACGTGAGTGTAGATTTGGGTGGTCGTGATCTGGCTGTGGCCAAGAAGCATCTGGACAGAGCGCAGGTCAGCCCCACGCTCCAGCAGATGAGTAGCAAAAGAATGCCTGAGAACATGGGGATGAATTTTGTCGGTCAGACCGGCTTCCTGTCCATAAACCTTGAGGATTTTCCAGATGCCCTGACGGGTAAAGGCTTCTCCCCGACGAGTGAGGAAAAGAATCGAAGAGCCCTTTTTATCCCAGAGCGGCCTGACTTCCTGGAGATAAGTCTTTATCCAGCGAACGGCTGACTTTCCCATCGGTACTATTCTCTCCTTACTTCCTTTGCCTTTACAAATCAGAAAGCCCTGGTCCAGTCTGATATCCTTTAGTTCCAGCGAAATTAATTCAGAAACTCTGAGTCCGCTGCCATAGAGAACTTCTAAGATAGCCCGGTCCCTTATTCCCTGAGGTTTTTTCAGGTCAGGCTTTTCCAGAAGCTGTTCCACTTCTTCCACCGTCAAAACCCGGGGCAGAGTTAACCAAAGAGAGGGGGAAGTCAACCTTTCTGCTGGATTTTTTTTGAGATAATTTTCCACCAACAAAAATCTGAAAAACGATTTGAGCGAAGATACTAAGCGGGCTAAGGACCGAGGTGAAAGTTGGGATTGAGCCTGGAGATGGATGAATTTGATGAGGTCCGATTCTTTGAGTTTTAACAGACTCTTTTTTTCTTGCTTTATGAACCTGTAAAGTTTTTCGATGTCCAGAGCATAAGAACTGATGCTGTTTTGGGAAAGTCCTTTTTCCACTGCCAGGTAATCGCAATAAATTTTTAGGAGATCGGTCTCTGCGGTTACAGTTTTTCTCATTCGAGAAAAGGATTTGACTCTCTCTCTTCTCCAATCGTGGTTTTAGGCCCGTGACCGGGCAAGACAATAGTAGTATCCGGAAGAGTCATTATTCGGGTTTTCAAAGATTTAGCCAGTTCTTTCCAAGAACCACCGGGCAGGTCGGTTCGACCAACTCCACCACAAAAGAGAGTATCCCCGGAAAACAGTATTCCCTCAGTATAAAAACACACGCTGCCGGGGGTGTGGCCTGGAGTATGGATAACTTTAAGACTCAAATGACCTACTTTTATCTCATCCCTATCAGCCAGCAATCGGTCGGGGTTCGGGGTAGGTTTAGCTCCAAGCATCAGACCGAATTCCAGCTGAATGTTTTCTTCAAGAAGAGGCAGGTCGGCAGAGTGCAGGACAATCGGGATGTGGTACCTATCTTTTATTTCGACGTTGGCTCCGGTGTGGTCAACATGACCATGAGTGTTGAGGATTACAACCGGCTTAAGACTCAGAGAAGTTATTATCGAAAAAATCCTGTCAGCCTCAGCCCCGGGGTCGATGATGGCACATTCTTTAGTTTCCGGACAGAAAAAGACATAACAATTAGTTTCCAGTGGTCCAACTATCACCAGCTGATAGCTCATCTTCCTTTTACCCGCTGAGCTCATATTATGTCAACCGGAAATAGTCGTCAAGTTAATTTTTTTGTCAGTCAGAATTTCAATGTGATATAATTCAATAGGATAAAAATGGAAATAACAATCCTTAAGGAACCTTTACGGGATCTGTTCTTGCTGGCCAGTCCGGGCCAATCAACTCTGACCAGAGCCAGTGGCTATCTTCTTGGCCGAAAATTAAATCAGACCTTTTTTGTCCAGAAAATTTGTGTTCTCCCCTGGAAAGAGCTGCTAAACCCGGAGCTATTACTGAGAGTTGAAAAAAGCCAGCAGCTGGAAATTCTGGGTGTTTTTAGCTTTGATCCTTCAATTTCAAAAAAGAAAAATCTCAGGCATCCTTTGTTCTGCGAAAAAGTCTTTCTTTCTCTCAGAACTGACCGAAAAGGCGAAATAAAGGCTAAGGCTCAGCTCGTTCGGTTCGACCACCGTTTCTTTTTTGCCCCCCTCGACCGGATTATCCTGGAACTGGAGGAAGGAAATGACTGAAAAAAATGCAGATTTTCTGAACGAGGAAGAAAAAAAATTTCTTCTGCAGTTAGCTCGCCAATCTATCGTCCATTATCTGAAGAACAGAGAAATGCTGGACATTGAAGTGGATAACCCCCGTCTAAAAGAAAAGCAGGGGGCTTTTGTGACTCTTCATGTAAATGGAGAGTTAAGAGGTTGTATCGGCTATCCTTTGCCTTACAAACCTTTATACCAGACAATCATCGAGGTCGCTGTGGCCGCTGCTACCGAAGATTACCGCTTTACACCTCTTTCAGAAGAAGAGCTTGATGACCTGTCGATCGAAATTTCTGTCCTGACTTTACCTCGGAAGGTGGAAAGACCAGAAGAAGTGGTGGTGGGAAAACATGGAATCATCATCAGCAAAGGACTTCACAAAGGGCTGCTCTTGCCTCAGGTCCCGCTGGAATATGGCTGGGACTTAGAGACTTATTTAAATCATGGCTGTTTGAAGGCCGGCCTCCCGCCAGATGAATGGAGAAGGGGAGTTAACCTCGAAGTTTTTGAAGCCCAGGTCTTCTCTGAAGATGATTACCGCCGCAAGTAAAGCAGGCTAAACTGCTGAACTGGTCTTTGGTTTTTTCTTGAGGTAACTCTGCCTGATCATTCCTTGAAAAATCAGATAAGTAGATAGCACTACTCTTCCAGCTTTTTTGCTCATTTTTAGATTAGAAAAATTAGGAAATATGTAGGGCGTCACCATTTTTTCTTATCCAGCTCAGCCTTAGCTTCTTCTTTCAGGAACTTATCTTTGGAAGTTGTTTCTGGCAACTCTAAGCATTTCTTGAATTCTTCAGCGGCCAAGGCATTCTTCCCCATGGCCACATAGGTTCGGCCGAGCTCTAAGTGGTGATTGATGTAATCAGGTCTGAGCTCCACAGCTTTTTTCAGCCACTTCTCTGATTCTTCGAATGAACCCTTAGGAATCGATCCGTAGAGCAGGCTACCGATAGCTCTTTTAGCTCCGCCGATTTCAGCCATCCGGCGGTGCCAACGGCCAAGAGCATGGTAAGCCAGGTCATTGTTGGGATCGAGCTCGATGGCTTTCTCTATCTCGGCTTTAACTTTCTTAGAAGCATCAATCTGCTCTTTTTTTCCTTGCAGAAGAACTTTCTTACCAAGGGCCGCTGACAGAAAGAAATGTCCCCAGGTATCGTTGGGGTTAACCTCTATGGCCTGCTGGGCATATTTTTCGGCTTTTGAATACATATCAAATTTTTTGTTTTCAGCTTCTTTTCCTGAACCAGTAACCAAATCAGCCACATCAATGTAGCCCCGGGCCGCTTTCCACAGAGCCTCATAGTTCTTAGGTTCAATTTGGAGTGCTTTAAGATACTCATCTAAAGCCTTCTGGTCTTCCCATTTTGTATAAAAATCATCGCCTTTTTTTATGAATTCTTCAACTGATTGAGCCAGAACAAATCCGGTCGCAAAAAACAAAACCAAGAAAACTATCAAACCAAGATTAAAGACATTTTTTAACATCCCTTCCCTCCTTGGAAATTGTGCTTCTTTCTTTTATCCCCTTTCGCCCTGATTGTCAAGAAACTTTACCACTCACTGCCCATAAGATTGACATAAGTCCTGGGCTCGGTGAAAATATAGGCAAACATCAGAAAACTGAGGATTAATTTTATGAGAGCAAGTAATCAATCTATCATAACCTTACCCGGAGCTTCTAAATTAAAATTTAAATTCTCGTTGGTCTTCTTTCTCTATATCTGTCTGAGTCTTTTGCCAGTTACGATACTGGCGGCTGATTTGTCCCCTCAAAACATTGCTCTTGGCCTGGAAAACAAGCTTAAATCCATCAGCACTCTCAGGGCCGAGTTTAAACAATTTTATTATTCTACCGGACAATCAGAGCCTTTTACCGGCCACGGTCATGTTTACATTCGCCGGCCGGACCGGATGCGTTGGGAATATGATTCGCCTGAAAAGCAGATTTTTCTCTATAAAGATAATAGATTCTGGCTTTATTTTCCTGAAGATAAACAACTCATAAAAAACGCCGCCGGCTCTGAGGTTCAGGAATCAGAAATCCTTGGACTCCTTTCCGGGAATTTCTCCCTTTTAGCCCGGTATGAAGTAACCTCCAATCCGTTCCCCTCCGACCACCAAAATGTCTATCAGATAAAACTTACTCCCCGGCAGGAGAGTCAGTTCTCCTACATCCTGCTGGAGATAGACCAGAAGACCTGGCTTCTCCTTAAAGCGGTCTTTTTTGAGCTAAGCGGAAGCAAGCTGGAATACCATTTCAGCCGGATAAAAATAGGACAGAAAATGCCTGACGAACTCTTCGAGCTTAAAATTCCTCCTGACTGCGAAATAATCGAGGCCGGGACAATTAAACAGGACCCCTAAACCCAGGAACCAGTTTTACGTATGAATAAAGAGACACTAAAGATGGTCGAACAGGAGGACAAAACACTTGTCCGCCGATGTCTTGAAGGAGATAAGAAAGCTTTTGAAATATTGGTCAGAAAGTACCAGCAACCATTGATGAATTATTTCTGCCGGATGGTCCAGGAGAGAGAGATGAGCTTAGATTTCACTCAGGAAGTTTTTCTCCGGGCTTATTCCGCTCTTCACACTTACAATGGAAAATACCAGTTTTCTACCTGGCTGTTCAGAATCGCTTCCAACCTGCTCATCGACCACTGGCGAAAGAAAAAGTTACCCTTAGTCTGCATCGATGCTTCTGAAAACGATGATGACCGGGAGCCGGTTCAATTGCCCGACCACGAGCCTTCGGTCTGCGAACGATATGAAAGGAAGCAGTTGGTTGGCCAGATTGAACAGGCCATCAAAGATCTTCCAGAAAATTTGCGTGAGTTATTTGTCCTGAGACACATCAACGATTTCTCTTATGAAGAAATCGCCGCTATCAAGAATCTGCCTGTAGGCACAGTCAAAAACAGGGTTTTCCTGGCCAAAGAAATACTCCGGACAAGGCTGGAGGATAGATGAACTGTCTGAAGATTGAAGATATCTACGGTTATTTAGAGAATGAACTCCCGGCTGAACTTCGGAAACAGGTGGAAGAACATCTTAAATCCTGTCGGGGTTGTCAGAGGCTGGTGGAAGACCGGAAAGTTTATCTTGAATCGTTATCTTCACTTCCGGATTATCACCTTCCTGAAGACTTCACCGAAAGAGTGCTATCTAATTTGCCTGATCTCAGGTCTCCGGCTAAGGTCTGGCTGGCTCTGGCAGGCGGGCTCTATCTCCTTTTCAGCCTTTTTGTCGTGATTCTGGTTATAGGAATTAAGAGTTCACTCTTCCCGATTATCCTCCAAATCTTCAAAAATATTTTCCATATCGCCACCAGCCTCAGTCAGTTCATTTTCCAGGTGTTTCAATTAGCTTTAGGCCTCTTTAAGGCGATTCAAGTCTTTCTGGAAACGGTCGGAGGATTTCTGAAGGAATTCCTCCCCGAAAAGTCAGAAGCCTTGATGACTTTGATTGTGACTATTCTTATCAGCCTGGCAGTGTCCTGGTTCTTAACTAAATCCATCCAATCTTCTCAGCGGAGAGAGAATCATGAGAAATAAATTCGATAACATTATTTTTAATAATTTATTACTGACTGCCTTAGGGCTCATTTTTCTTTTACTTTTAATTCCGACTTTCCTTCTATCTGGCCAGCCAGAAAGACCAAGATTAAAAAAGGAAATAATAATCGCTCCTGGTGAAACCCAGGATAATGTCCTGGCCTTTGGCGGCCGGGTGGTAGTTGAAGGAAAAGTCAAGGAAAGTGTGGTGGTCTTTGGCGGGGAAGTAATCATCAGCGGAGAAGTCGGCCGGTCGGTGGTTGGACTCGGGAGTAAAATCACCATCAGATCCACGGCTATCATTGGAGAGGACCTGGTGGTTCTGGGCGGGATTTTGGAAAAAGAACCGGGTTGCCTGGTTAAAAAAGACACGGTCTATTTCCCGACTTCGGGCAAACTGGTGGGTGAAGTATTCAGAAAAGGCATCTTTTTTCCCCTTGGCACCTTCTTCCTGGCCCTAAAACTCATATCACTCTTCTTTGGGATTTTCCTGACCATGTTTATTGCAGGAATCTTCCCGAGACAGGTTAACTTCGCCGCGACTAAAATCCGTGAAGACTTCTGGCCAGTACTCGGCACCGGTTTCTTAGTCGTAGTCATTTATACCGGTTTGATTATTCTGTCTACCCTGCTGATATTCTTGATTATCGGTATCCCCTTCTTCTTTTTATTCCTGTTCGCCGGAATAGTTCTCAAAGTCTTTGGCGGGACGGTTGTCTCTTTCTTTTTCGGAGAATCTTTCCTCCGGGCCATCGGGGTCAAAAGAATGCCTCAGGTCATCTGGACTGCGGTCATCGGTTTGCTAATAGTCTTTTTTATCGGGCTTTTTCCCATCTTCGGGTTCATCTTTTCCTCAGTAATCAGCTTGATAGGCTGGGGGGTAACCGTCAGAACTAGATTTGGGACCTTAGACAACTGGTTTAGAAGAAGCTAATAGAGAAAAAGAAGAGACTTCAGACCCGCCCTCGCTAATTTCAGGCCCTAATTTCAGGCCTCCAGGATTTCTTTCTCTTTGGCTGCAGCGATGTCTTCCGCCTGTTTTATGTACTGGTCAAGGAGCTCCTGAAGCTTTTCCAGGCCCTGGAATTTATCGTCTTCAGTAATCTTCTTATCTTTTTCCAGCTTTTCGATGTACTCCTTGCTTTCCCGTCTCATATTCCTTAAGACAGTTTTTTCTTCTTCCAGCATCTTGCTGACTTTCTTGGCCAGCTCTTTTCTTCTTTCTTCATCCAGAGGCGGAATCGGCACCTTTATGACTCGGCCGTCGTTTATGGGATTAAACCCGAAGTCAGAAGATCTGATGGCTTTTTCCACCGCTTCCATCAGGCTTGGGTCCCAGGGCTGAATGGTGATGAGAGTCGGATCAGGCACACCAATGGTGGCCACCTGGTTAATTGGGGTTGGTGTACCGTAGTACATGACCTTGATGTCTTCAAAAATGCTGATGTTGGCTCTCCCAGTCCGAAGCTTGCTTATTTCTTTCCGGAAATGGTCAATGGATGTCTTCATCTTTTTTTCCAGCTCTCTTAAGACATCTTTCACCATTTTCCGCCCTCCTTGATTTAATTCTTGATTAAAACTCAGAAAACTTTAGTTCCAACTTTTTCGCCAAGGACTGCTCTTTTGATGTTGCCTGGAATATTAAGATTAAAAACGATTATGGGAAGGTTGTTGTCCTTGCAGAGGGTGACAGCTGTGCTGTCCATGACCTTCAATTCCTGCTGAATGACTTCTAAGAATTTAATCGAATCAAATCTGGTAGCATTAGAATCGAGCATCGGGTCAGCCGAATAAATTCCATCCACTTTGGTGGCTTTCAGGATTACTTCAGCTTTGATTTCCAGGGCTCTCAACACGGCTGCAGTGTCAGTGGTGAAGTAGGGGCTGCCCAGGCCGGCTGTAAAAATTATAACTCTTCTCTTTTCTAAGTGCCTTAAAACCCTTCTCCGGATAAAAGGTTCGGCCACAGCTCTGATTTCGATGGCCGAAATCAGCCTGGTATTCAACCCTTCTTTTTCCAGAGCATCCTGCAAGGCGATTCCGTTGATTACCGTGGCCAGAAGTCCAATGTGGTCAGCCGAAACCCTGTCCATGCCTTCTTCCACACCCCGGGAACCGCGGAAAATGTTCCCTCCACCGATCATAATGGCAATATCAACCCCTAAGTCGTGGATCTGTTTGAGTTCGCGGGCAATGGACCGGGCTTTTTTGAAATCAATACCGTAAGACAGCTCACCCAGAAGAGCTTCTCCCGAAAGCTTCAGGAGTACTCGCTTGTAAGCTGGCTTACCCTCATCCATTATGTCAACCGATTTTTAATATTTTCCTATTTCGAACCTGACAAACCGCTTAATCTTAATATTCTCGCCAAATTTGGAGATATGGGTATTGACCAGATCTCTCACCTTAATTTTATCATCTCTGATATAAGGCTGGTCAAGCAGACAAACTTCTTCATAAAATTTGTTCAATTTGCCCTGAACAATCTTCTCGATAATTTCAGGAGGCTTCTTGGCATCCTGAATCTGGGCTCTGATAATTTCTTTCTCCCGCTCAATGACCTCTGCCGGAATGTCTTCTGGTGAAATGTACTGAGGATTAGTTGCGGCTACCTGCATGGCCAGGTTTTTAACCAGCTCTTTAAACTCATCGTTCCTGGCGACAAAATCGGTCTCGCAATTGACTTCTATCAGAACACCAATCCGGTTATTGGCATGAACATAGGCTCCGACCGCTCCGTCAGTGGCCTCTCTTGAAGCTTTATCCTGAGCCCTGGCATAACCTTTTTTACGCAAAATCTCGATAGCTTTTTCTATATCGCCACCGCTTTCCTGCAGGGCTTCTTTACATTCCATAACACCAATACCAGTTCTATTCCTTAATTCCTTGACCAGTTCAGCCGTGATTTCCATGGCAAACTCCTTTATTGAATAAATTATTCAGTCTTATCGGCCTTATCAGTGGAAGAAGTCTGAGGCTCAGACGGAGAGGCTGCGGCTTCGGCTGGCACTTCTTCTTTCTTTTCTTCTATCATGGTCTGAGCCAGCCTGGCTTTTTTGCCTTCGATGATGGCTTCAGCTATTTTGGAAGCAAACAGTTCAATTGCCCTAACTGCATCATCATTCCCGGGTATAGGATAGTCGATTCCTTCCGGGTCACCATTAGTATCAACCACAGCCACAATCGGAATTCTCATCTTTTTAGCTTCGGCGATGGCAATTTCTTCCTTAGAAGAATCTATGATGAAAACTGCTCCTGGCAGCTCGGTCAGCTTTTTCAGACCGCCCAGATTTTTCTGAAGTTTCCGATAAATCTTTTCTTTTTTGGACTGCTCTTTCTTGGATAGAAGTTCCCAGCGACCATCTTCTCTCATCTCCTCCAGTTCGATGAGCTTTTCCACACTGGTTCTGATAACCTTAAAATTGGTGAGCAGCCCGCCCAGCCAGCGCTGGTTGACATAACTGGATTCGCTTTTGATGGCATAATCCCGAATGATATCCTGTGCCTGCTTTTTAGTGCCGACAAACAGAACTTCCTTTCCACTCTCAGCTACGCTTCGGACAAACTGCAGAGCTTCTTTGAAACTCTTGATGGTTTTCTGCAGATCGATGATGTAAATCCCATTCCGTTGTCCGAAGATGTATTCCTTCATCTTGGGATTCCAGCGCCGGGTCTGATGACCGAAATGAACGCCAGCTTCTAAGAGTTCTTTCATAGTTACTGAAACCAAAGGTATTCCTCCCCTACCAAGACTTTATCGCTTATGATACTGCGGTGCCTTTCTGGCAGCCAGCAAGCCATACTTTTTCCGCTCTTTGACTCTGGAATCTCTGGTCAGTAGGTTGGCCTTCCTCAGGATCGGTCTCAATTCCTTGTTGAACTCAACCAGAGCCCGGGCAATTCCCAGGCGAACAGCTTCAGCCTGGCCGCGAATTCCGCCGCCTTCCACCCGCATGAAGATATCAAATTTATTCTCAGTCTCGGTAATCATTAAAGGCTGGCGGATGATATAGCGCAATGATTCCAGTTTGAAATATTCCTCAAAGGGACGAAGCTTTTTATTGACCACTAAAGTAATATCGCCTTTGCCCGAACGGAGAAAAACCCGGGCAATGGCGTTTTTTCTTTTGCCCGTTCCATAATACTGAATGAGACTCAAGGTTCCTCCTAAAACTGGTATTCCTCAGGGTTCTGAGCCTGATGTGGATGTTCAGGACCCCGGTAGACTTTAAGCTTCTTGATGATAGCCCGACCAAGTCTATTCTTGGGAATCATGCCCCAGACTGCTTTCCTAATGACTTCTTCCGGTTTGGTTTCCAACATATCTTTGAGCTTTTTTTCTTTTAGTCCACCGGGATAGAGTGAATGGGAATAATAAATTTTATCTTCGAGTTTATTACCCGTGACCTTAATTTTCTCGGCATTGATAACCACCACAAAGTCGCCAGTGTCCACATTCGGGGCAAACTGGGGTTTTTTCTTGCCCCGGAGCAGGACGGCTATTTCAGTAGCCAGGCGCCCTAAGATCTTGCCTTCAGCGTTAATAAGCCACCATTTCTGTTGAATTTCGTCTTTTTTTGGATGATAAGTCTTCATTGTTCAACCTTGCCTAAAAGAAAATATGGCTATAGTGATGAATTAAGATACTAAATTATGGCTAAATTGTCAATAAACAGAAGGAATTAATTTTAGCCGTTTTCTTTTATAAATTCAAGTCACCAATAAACATAATAATGGTATTTTCGGCGCTTTTTTAGCCTGGTCATAATTAGAGCCATGCCTGTCAGGAAGCCACCGATATGGGCAAACCAGGCCACTCCGCCACCCATTCCGACATTGGCCAGTTGCAGAGCAAACCAAATGCCTAAGATTATCCAGGCTGGAACTGAAATTACCGTAATATAAAAGAATAAAAAAACAAGCGTCTTCACTCTGGCTGAAGGGAATAAGACCAGATAAGCACCGAGCAACCCGGCTATAGCCCCACTGGCCCCAATCATCGGCACCTGAGAATTGGGTGAAAAAGCTACCTGGACAAGAGAAGCAGCTATTCCGCACGAAAGATAGAAAAACGTAAATCTCACCGGACCAAGGAAGTCTTCGACATTATTCCCGAATATCCAGAGATAAAGCATATTACCCAGAAGATGGAACAGACTGCCGTGAAGAAACATTCCAGTCAACAGGCTAAGTGGCCAGAAAATCCTGGGCACATTGATATCCAAATGCCAGTGAGTGATTTCGTACGGGATGATCCCGAACTTCAGCACAAAATACTCAAGCCCCTGAGGTGATACTGCTTG
This sequence comes from Candidatus Aminicenantota bacterium, assembly GCA_014360015.1. Classification (GTDB taxonomy): domain Bacteria; phylum Acidobacteriota; class Aminicenantia; order Aminicenantales; family Saccharicenantaceae; genus Saccharicenans. The sequence continues at coordinate 45,835 of JACIYJ010000011.1, forward strand.
ATAGATGAATACTAAACAGTTAATAGAGATCAGAACTATTGTGATTATTGGAAATCTGAGGGTAGGGTTTTCGTCTTTTAAGGGAATGAACATTCAGTTAAAAAGAAGAGGGGACAGACCTTTATTTCCGCCTGTCCCCCTTAATTTTCAAAACCTTATTTAACCTTCTTCAGTTCTTCTTCAAGTTTCTTCTTTTCAGCCGCTCTCTTTCTCAGCTCCTGAAACTTTTCCGCGTTCTTATCAGCCTCAGCATTGTATCTGGCTTCTTTCTCTGGTTCGAGTTTGGCCAGAACGCTCTTGTAGAGAACGCTCAACCAACTATATGGTTCGGGATAATTAGGATCCAGGTCTCTGGCTTTTTCGATAGCCTGCAGAGCATCCCTGGCTATAACTAATCTCTCAGCTGCAGGAACATTTTGGAAACGGTAGGCCCGGCTCCAACGGTTGACTCCTTTAGCCAGCCAGGCCTGAGGATTTTCCGGATCAAGAGCAATCCTCTTCTCCCAGAACATATTGGCTTTATCGAAATTCTCGATAGCTCCTTCAATGTTCTGTTCAGAAACAGGAAGATGTTCATAATAGTTAGCTGCATAGGCATAACCCATTGGGTTTTCCGGATCAGCCTCAATCCGGCGGAGATACATGGTTTCCGCTTTTTTGGCCGCATCAGGAATTTCGCCAGCGTACCGGCTGTAGAATTCAGCTACTACATAGAAGTTATCCATATTCTGAGGGTCAAGTTCAAGAATCTTCAGGTAGAGCTTTTCAGCTTCAGGAAATTTCCTCAGCTTATCGTACATATCACCGAGTGAATAGATGATTTCTTTGTTATTAGGTTCAATCTCCAGAGCTTTATTCAGAGCTTCAATCGCTTTCCTTTCAAGCTCTTTATTCAGAGCTGAGTCAACACCGGGTTTGTAAAGCTGCTTGTAGCTTTCGCCTATATACCGATAAGCCTGAACCAGGTCCGGTCTGTATTTCAGGGCTAATTCGTATTCAGCTACAGCATTCCGGTATTTGCCTTCTCTGAACATCTGATTAGCTCTCTTAAAATGATAATTAGCCTTTAAATTGTTCACCTTTAGCTTCTCGCAACTTGTTGCGGTCACAAGAACAGCTAAGGCTAAAAGGATAACTGCCAAGCCGTTTATCCTCTTACGAGACATCATGACCTCCTTAAACTTCTGGTCTTCACATAATTAGAAATAATTTATATAAGAATACATTGTTAAAGTCAAGAAAAAATGGAAGTTTCAGGCTATCTTAACTAAAACACCCCGTTCAATCCCAAAAAGCTGGAGAACAGAAAATTTGGGCATCAGCTTTTCCTCAAGCTGAATCTGATCGGAGTTCCGATGAACCCGAACTGTTCCCTGAAAACATCAGCCAGAAACTTTTCGTACGATGGCAGGAGCTGAGCCCGGCTATGACCGAAGAGGACAAAAGACGGCGGTCTAACTCCTTTCTGGACTATGTATTTTACTTTAAGGGCAGAACCATCCTTGGTCTTCGGTGGATAGTCCCTGGAAAATTTCTCCCAGAACTTGTTGAGGACCGAAGTTTCGATCCTTCTCGAAGCTGATTGGTAGACTTCTTCAGCCAGGTCCAGAATCTTGACCACCCTCTGGCCGGTAAGGGCAGAAACGAACACTAAGGGTGCATAATCTACAAAATGAAGCCGGCCAAACACATAATTCCTTATTTCTAAAGGGTTAACCTTAGATTTTTCCGCCAAATCCCATTTATTCAGGGCAATGATTAAAGGTTTGCCAGACTTATAAGCCAAGGTAGCAATATGAGCATCCTGTCGGGTGGGAAATTCTTGGATATCCATAACCAGACAGATGACGTCGGCCTCTTCGATGTTTCTTTGGGCCCTAATGATACCAGCTTTTTCTCGCGAATCTTTGGTCCCGCTGAATTTTCTGATGCCGGCGGTATCGACCAGACAATAGGTTTTCTTATTCCTGGTAATCAGGGTATCCACGCTGTCTCTGGTGGTCCCGGGAATCTCACTGACCAGAAGTCTCTCCTCACCGCACAACCGGTTGACTAAGGAAGATTTACCGACATTTATCCGGCCAACGATGGCTATTTTCAGCGGTTTTTCGGTTGCCTCGCTTTCGCTCGCTCCACTTGACAGCGGTGGCAACAGTTCGACGATTTTCTCTTTTAGATAACCAAGGTTAAACTTGTGTTCGGCTGAAATCAGAATAAGTTCATTCTGCCCGAGACGATAATAATCAGACAAGTCTGGTTCTAATTCAGGGTTATCCATCTTGTTAACCACCACCAGGAGCGGTTTGTTCAGCTTTTTCAATTCGATAAACAGCTCTTCTTCGCCAGGAGTTAATGGTCTTTTCCCGTCTATCAGAAAAACCAGGACATCACCGGTCTTAGCCGCTTCCCAGGCTTTTTCCCTGACTTTAGCCGAAATTGGGTCAAGCTGACCATCGGCAAAGCCTCCGGTATCGACCAGTAAAAATTCCCGGTTTTCAGCTTTAGCCACTCCGGTAATCAAGTCTCGGGTCATCCCGGGTAAAGAATGGACCAGAGCTTTGCGCTGACCTAAAATCCGATTAAAAAGGGTAGACTTGCCGACATTCGGATAACCAAGAATGACCACCCTGGGTAGTTTTTTTATTTTCATCATCCGGCCTTAAAAGATAATTTATCTGGCCACCAGTGAATAGTCAGGTAAAAAAGGTCGTGATAGATCTATATGTCCCCCAAGAGTTTCCCTCTCATTCCCTTCTACCAGCAGACTGACCTTTTTTATGGCTTTAAAATTATAAGCCAAGGAATTTACGATGGAATAGACCACAGCCATTTCTCCGGAAGAGCCATAGAAATTAGCCTCGAGCAGATTTTTGGAAAGGTCAACGTAAGCAATTCCATCAGAGGTGACAAACACCTGCCTTACTCGGGTGTTTTCAGGAATCGTGCTGAGCAAATCGGACTTAGGCCCCCTGATTAACTCCTCAATCACAGCTCTGGCTTCATCGTTCAGGGAAGAAACCTGGATTTCTCTTTCTTCTGGATGAAGGAGACCATCATTTTCTGAAAGGAAAAAGAGGGTAACTTTTTTCATCTGAATTTCTCTGGCCGGTTTAGCTGCCGGAGTTGTTCCGGGAGGTTTGGTTAGATGTTTAATTTTTTCTTTCCGGCTGCCAAAGAAAAATATCAATATAAGTACGATCAGAATAGTCAGCAGAATCAAAAAGATTCTTAGTTTCTTCTTTTTTGTCTTCATGGTTTCTCGTAAAGCTGAAGGAACTTACTCAAACCCTGATAGATGGCTTCAGCCACTTTGGCCTGAAATTCTTCTGACTGAAGCATTTTTTCTTCTTCCGGGTTGGTGATAAAAGCCACCTCAACCAGAATAGCCGGACAGGCCACCCCGGCCAGAACTTTAAAAGGTGCCTGTTTGATACCCCTGTTCTTGGTATTGAGCAATTCATTCAGTTCTGTCTGAACGAATTCTGCCAACTGGCTGCTCTGTTTAAGATAAGCAGATTGAGCCATGTCCCAGAGGATTAGTTTCAGATCGTCAAAATCTTTTTCCGTTACCCGGTTTTCCAGCTCTTCTGAATTGTTTTCAAAGTAAGCCAGACGTCGGGCTTCTTCGTCAGTGGCATTCAGGCTGAGAAAGAAAGTCTCCGATCCCCGAGCGTTGATCCGACGCGAGCCATTAGCGTGAATGCTGATAAACAAATCAGCTTTGTTATTGTTGGCAATAGCGGCTCTTCGATCTAAGGGGACAACCACATCAGCTTCCCTGGTCAAGACCACCCGGTATTTAAGTTCGCGCTCTATTTCTTCTTTGAGCTTCAGGGCAATGGCTAAGGTGATGTCTTTTTCCAGAGTCCCAAAGTTGCCCCTTGCTCCGGTCTCGATGCCACCATGACCCGGGTCTATGACTATGGTTTTAACTTCCTTCCTGGTAGCCGCGTTCTGAGTAGAAGTTTCGGCAACTGGTGCCGGTTGGGTCTGAACCGGTTGGCTGACCCGCTTTTCTGAAGCAGCAGTCCGGGACTCAATCGAAGTCTTCTTTTCTTCTTTCAATCTTAAATCAACAACCAGCTCAAATGGATTCTTCCGGACTGACTGGGAAAAATTAAAATCTTCCGTGGCAGTTTTTATAACCAGGAGATAAGCCTCAGGAGATTTGGCCAGGTTAACCGATTTTATCAGCTGGCTGGTAAAAGGTTTTCTCTCCAACTTCAAACCTGATAGAGCTCTGAAAGAAATGGTCAGGGTGTTTCCCGATTTTTTGAGACTGTAAACCAGGTTAGTTTCAGAATTGATTTTTATTCTCGAAAACCCACTTCCATCCTCGACGGATACTCTCACGGTCGGAACTGATTTGTCTTCTTTTCGGGCCAAAGCAGACGAAGGGCTGATGGCTCCGATGATCCCCAGGCTTATCACAGCTATGATTAGAGCTCTGAAAAATTTATGCATTTCTGCTTTTTCTTAAGATAAAAAAATTGGTGGAGGCGGCGGGAATCGAACCCGCGTCCGAAGGCATTCCACAGTTAGCCTCTACAGGCTTATCCTCTTCCTTGTGTCTCGTTGAGCAGCCCTCGAAGAGGAAGAGTGCCACTCAACCAGCTCAAGAGGAACTTCATCCGTCGGGCCCTGAGCACACCCGACGGACTATCCTGCTTGGCGGCGTCTCTCAGAGCCCGCAGGAAAGACTATGAGAGACGGCTGCACTTTCTATCAGGCAGCGACTGCAACAGGTTCTGCAGTTAATTTTTTCCCACCTGTTTAACGAGGTTGATGGGACCTCGGCCTGCAGCTTCTGCTTCACTACCTCCGTCGAGTCCATTTCGCCCCCGACTCGCTTTAATTATAGGAAACCTCTCCATATATTGTCAATTAATGTTTCAAAATGTAATCCGGCCTGAGAAGGCCGAAATTAATTAAAAACAATTTTGGTGCTGATGGTTGGTTAATTGTCTGCCTAGCAGGTGGGTATTGTCCTGGCTTAAAAAACTCTCTGAGATTTGATAAAGCCGGAACCAGAAAAGACTAAAGCAGGACTTTAACCAGCTAAGGGCAAGCTGACATAAAAGGTTACCTATTTCCCGGGTTCTGATTCAAACCAGATTCTTCCTTTATGACTTTCGACTATTTTTTTGCAAATGTAAAGGCCAAGACCGGAACCTTTAACGCCTTCTGTCCCCCTTTGCTTTAATCTTTCAAATTTTTTAAAAAGCCGTTGTCCATCTTCCGGAGAAATGCCAACACCCTGATTATAAACAGAAAAGACCACCTGGCCGTCTTTTTTCTCCAGGCCAAGCTTAATTTCTGTATTTTCATAACCATACTTAATGGCATTGCTGATCAGGTTCCTCACCAGAATTTTCAGCAACCTGGGGTCTCCACTTATTCTAACATCTTCAGGAAAATTCCGGGCCACAGTCATTTTTTTGGTATTATCTTTTATCTCAGGCAAACTCAGAACTTCTTCAACCACATCTTTAACAAAATAGATTTCTTCTTTAAAGGAATCAAGCTGCTCCAGCTCCATCTTAGAAAGGTCCAAATAGCTACGGATTATGTCTTCTAAATACTCGCAATTGCGGATAATGGTCTCCAGAATTTTCATTTGCTCCTGAGACAATTGACCAAAGTACCCCTTATACAGAGTAGAAGCTGTGGTATGGAGAGCCGAAACCGGGCTTTTAAGCTCATGCGAAACAATGGCCATCAAATCGAGCATTTTTTTCTGCTGACCTTCCCGCGCTTCCAGAGCATTTTTGATTACCTCGCGAATCTCATCCGGGGTAAAAGGTTTGGGGATATAATCAAAAGCTCCGTTTTTCAGAGCTTCCCTAGCCGTGTCAACGCTGGCATAACCAGTAAAAATGATAACCGTGGTTTCGGGTTTTTCCTTCCTGAGCCGGCTCAAGACTTCCATTCCACCTATACCCGGCATTTTCAGATCGGTAACCACGATGTCATAATCCTGACTCAGGGCTTTACTCAACCCCTCTTCTCCAGATAAAGCCGTATCGATTTCGTAGCCAGAAGAGGCAAAAATTCTTCGACAGCTCCGGAGGACGATTTCTTCATCATCAATGAATAAGATTTTTGGTTTCGCCATGTTTTCTCCTTTAAATTCCGGTTCTCATTCAACCGGTAACCTTATAATAAATTCAGTTCCTTCCCCAACCTTGCTCTTAACATCGATGGTTCCATTATGTCTTTTTATTACTCCATAAGTCATGGCCAGCCCCAAGCCGGTCCCTTTTCCTTTCTCCTTGGTGGTGAAGAAAGGTTCAAAAATTCGCTTGAGGTTCTCTTCACTAATTCCGACACCCGTATCAGCCACCCTGATTATAACCTTATTGGTCGAAGGGTCAAAAGAGGTAGATATGGTCAGCTGACCACCGTTGGGCATAGCATCAGCAGCATTAACTGCCAGGTTGTTGATAACCGAGCGAAATTCATCAGCATCAACTTTAACTTCCGGAAGAGAGGGGTCAAGATTTTTGATAATTTTAATATTCTGGAAATTCACATGTTTTTCCAGAAGCTGGAGGACTTCTTCAATCAAAACGTTAAGGTTGGCACTCACTTTTTCCGGTTTATAATCCCGAGCAAAATCGAGCAGTCCTCGGACTATCTTCCGGCAGCGCAGAGTTTCTTCTTTGATCGTCTTCAGGTCCTCTTCATAAGGAGTGCCTTTAAGCTCCTCCAGTAACAGGCTGCTGTAAGTCAGAATGCCAGTAAGCGGGTTGTTTATTTCATGGGCGATGCCCGAAGCTAAGCGGCCGACCGAAGCCAGCTTCTCTGACCGGAGGATGGTTTTTTCAGCCAATTCTTTAAGCCGGTTATCTCTCTCCTCGATAGCTTTAACCATGGCGTTAAAATATTCTTCCAGCTCTTTTATTTCTTCACTTTCATCAGGCGAAATTTCCAGCTGATGATAATTGCCCCGAGCAATTTCGGCTGAGGCTTTAATCACCTGATTTATCGGCCTGGTATACAAATTGACCAGATAAGTAGCCATATAGAGGGAGATTACGGTCATCAAAAAAATAACCAGAAAATAAGACACCGTAGTTCGACGCAGGATGGAGTCGAACTTTTCTTCCAGAATTCCCACATAAAGCATGCCCACAGGAGCACCTTCGATGTCAGTAAGTCGAGTATAACCGGATAGATACCAGTCATTGACCACAAAGGCTCTTCCCAGCCAGTCCTGGCCATTTTCAAAAACCTGGCGATAAACTTCCTCTGAAACCATAGTCCCCACAGCTCTTTTACCGCTGGCATCAGTGACATTGGTTGCCACCCGGATATCATCGAGAAAAATGGTGGTGGTACCTACATCCTTTCCTTTTATCTTTTCTTCTTTGAAGATTAGCTTCTTGAATCTATCAACAAATCGGTCATTATTGTTAAGCAAAACCGCCGCATAAAGAATGCCCACCAGCCGGTTTCGCTGAAAGATTGGTGACACAGTCTTGAGAACCAGAGCTCTTTCTTCAAGCTCCCGGCGTTGAGCCCGGGCTCTGGGTGTAGGCACAATACTAATCAGGGTTTTTTCTGCCAGGTCAGGTCCTTCGTTTTTGATGTTTTCATACCCGAGAATTCCGGTTCCAGCGGCTGGCTTCCAGTTTTTCATAACCCACTGGATGTACTTATAATGGGCGACACTGTCACCATAAGCTTCAAAATTGTTAGCTCTGACCAGAATCGTGCCATCAGGTTTAACCACATTGACAATGTCAAATCCGAATTCGTCTTTTATCTGCACCAGCTTTTCATATAAATATTCCCGATTGCCCGCGGCAGTGGCATTGACAATTTCTGAAGTTCTCGAAAGATATTCAACGATTTTGGCTCTTTTGTTGATTTCTTCCCGATAAAGGTCATTGATAGCCCTCAAGCTGTTTCTGACATTATCGTAAGCTTCCCTGATGACATTGCGATTGATGGAACTAATCCCGAGATAGATGGAAAGGGCGCCCATCAGGAAAACAATGACCAGAAGACCGAAAGCCAGTTTGAACCTCAAGCTTGATTTCAGAGCAACCACTCTCTCCAGCATCTTTTTGAGCTTCATTTTTTTCTCTTAAGACATTTTTCTATTTTCTCTAAGAGTTCATCCACATCCACCGGCTTGGTCAAAAATTCGTTATTTCCGGGCAGAAAACTATCTTCCTGGTCTAAAGAAAAGCGAGAGTTGGTCACCTGGTCAATGGCTGTCAGGATAATGATGGGAATGTCTTTAAATTCCTGATATTTTGAATCCGGTCTTTCGCTTCTTATTTTATAAACAGCCTCAAAGCCAGCGGTATCGGTTTCCATCATTACGTCAAGGACCAGAAGGTCCGGCTTTTCTTCGAGCAATTTTTTTAGCCCCTCAGTTCCGCTATGAGCAATGACCACCTCAAAGCCCTTATACCGTAGAACCTGCCCCAGACTTTCAGTCAGGTCCGGATCATCGTCAACCAGAAGAATCTTAGCCATTATTAGCTCCTTTAGTAGAGATTATAACGGTCGTCTTCTTCACCCAGCAATTTATAAATAACATTTCTTTGTTCCCAGAGTTTTGTCTGCCTGTACATATCAACCGGAAATTCCATCTGTTTTAACTCAACTGGAGCCACCTTTTTATCCACCAGTCCCAAAGCTAAAGCAATTCCATAAATGATGGCTTCCGGGCGTGGCGGGCAGCCAGGAATAAAATAATTAACCGGAATGGCTTTGTCCCCACCGCCGGTAACATTATAGGTGTCATACCAGCAGCCACCGCCGATAGCACAGGAACCTATGGCAAACACCAATTTCGGTGCGGGAATGGCCTGATAGGCTTTTTTAACCAACGGCAGGGTTGGCCTGGTTACGGCTCCTGACAGCAGCATGGCATCGGCATGCCGCGGAGAACTAACCAATCTGATCCCAAACCTCTCCACATCATAGTACGGAGTCAGAACATTAAGAATTTCAATATCACAGCCGTTGCAGGCACCGCTGTTACAGTGATAAACCCAGATAGACCGACGGAAGGCCCTTTTCACCAGCTTTTCCCACATTTTATTTCTCCAGTCGTTCCGGCCGCTGGTAAGTGGCCGTTTTTTCCAGCATTTCGGGTTGAAATTCCGAGGTTGATTTTTTGATTACTTTCCGGACTTCTAAACTGTCATAGCGATATCCCAATAGTGTCAGCCGGTCGATATAATTCTTGATCTCCAGGTCATAGCAGCGTCCGCAGCGCTGGCAGGTCATCATGAATAACTCAATAGCCTGAGTTAGATCCTGGCGATTATCAGTAGCCAGCTCAAACTTATCGCTCATGGTAATGGCTTTTTCCGGACAGAGGTCAACACACCGACCGCAATAGGTGCATCGTGCAGAATCGTAAAGAAGAATCCTGACTTCCTGGCAGATATCTCGCAGGAAAATCGTGCGGGCCGGGCAATGGTTGGCACAGCCAGCACAGCCTATGCACTTAGTATGGTCCCAGACTGGTTGACCTCTGAAACCAGCCGGTGCCGGTCTTGGCTCAAATGGATAGTGCAGGGTGACCACTCCAGCTCTTAGGGAAATCGCCAGCTGTTTTAGTTTATTCCAGAGCCACATTTCTGGCTTCTCCTCTTTCTTCAACGTTTTTACCATCCTTTTACTCCCAGACCAATAGCTATCAGAGAAAGCACAACGAGCAACGTATAATACTTAATAGCCTGGTCAATCCTGAATCGTGGATGGGTGGCTCCGATAACTGAAATCAGGACAAATAAAATAAGAATGCCTGCTGTCTCCAGCAACAGCTTTAACCAGAAATTACCGCTTGGGACAAAATTCAGAAAGCTGACCACGAACAACCAGGCATAGAACATTCTTTTTATATTCAGTGTGTAACGAAAAAGAGCATAGTTCGGGCCGCTGTATTCTACATAGGGACCTTCAAGAATCTCCACCTCAGCTTCGGGAATATCAAAAGGCTGCCGGGAAACAAAAGCCTGAAGAGCTAAAAGATACACCACTAACATCAGAAAATAAGAAAAACCATGATTTCTACCAATTCCCGACAGAGCCGAAGATATGGTGAAACTCTCACTTTTTACCGCCCCCAAAATTAAAGTCATAGCCAGCACCGGCTCTAACATGATGATGGTCATCATTTCCCGGCTGGCACCGACTCCGGCAAATGGATTGCCGCTGGCTAAGGCTCCCACTAAAATCGAAAAGCCGCTCAGGGTCAGAAGATAAATCAGCGTCATTAAATCTGAAGAGTGAGAAAGCAGATTTTCAGCTCCGGCCAGGGGCACCAGCAAAACTACCGCCAACATTGAACTGAAAGCCAGAAGCGGAGCCAAACGAAATGCCCAGTTCTTGCTTGAAACAATATTCTCTTTACCCAGAAGTTTCAACAAATCAAGGTATGGCTGATAGAGAGGTGGCCCCTGTCGCGACTGAATCCTGGCTGTGAGCTTCCTCATCACTCCTTCCAGAAAGGGAGCCAAAAGAAGGAAATAAGCCAGGTTGATAAAAATCGCCGCTACTTTCATCCCTCAAACCTCATTTTTCTGGAAATGGTTTCCAGTTCTTCTTTACGCATGACTTTGATTTTCTGCAAGCCAATCTCAATCACCACTACTCTATCTGTGCAGGAAATACACGGGTCAATGCTGCCGACGATGATAGGGAAATCGGCCAGCTTGTTGTTCATAAGCATTTCCGGAACAGCCTGCAAATTGGCATAGGTTGGAGCCCGGACCCGCCAGCGTTCCGGTTTGTTCTCCTCACCGGTAAGCACATAGTGCACTGCTTCGCCCCGGGGAGCTTCAACCACTGACAGAGCCTGCCTCCCTGAAGGAATCGGAGCATCAAGGTCAATAGCCAGGGGACCATCAGCCGGCATTTTATTCAGACATTGTCTGATGATATTAATCGCTTCATAGACTTCTTTAACCCTAACCACCAGGGTTCCCCAGACATCTCCATAATCAACCACCGGCACCTCGAACTCCAGTTCATCATAAGCCGCATAGGGATGGTCTTTCCGAGCATCTATGGCAATTCCCCGGGCTCTGGCCACAGGGCCAATCAGATTCCATTTTAGAGCATCTTCCTTAGAAAGATAACCAACGCCTCTGGTTCGCTTATGAATTGTCTTGTCGTTGATGATGGCTTTTTCTAAGGAAAGCATTTCTCGTTCCACTTCCTTGAGCACCTGCTTGATGTCTTCAGCTTTTTCCTTATTTATGTCCCGACGAACTCCGCCAACAATCACCATCCCGTAGGTCTTGCGGTTTCCAGTCAATCTTTCAGCCAGCCACATAATTCTCTCTCTTATGCGCCAGGCCTGCATGAAAACTGTGTCAAAACCGATGAGGTGCCCGGCCACTCCTAACCACAACAGATGCGAATGCAGCCTTTCGAGCTCCAACATCACCACCCGGATGAATTCAGCCCGCCTGGAAATTTTTATTCCAGCCGCAGCTTCCACGGCCTGAGCATAATTGACCGAATGCACCGAACCGCAGATGCCGCAGATGCGTTCAGCCACAAAAGGCACATCATTGTAGGTCAGCTCAGTCTGGGCCAGTTTTTCAATCCCGCGGTGAGTCATAAAGCCGCGATACTCACAACCCTTGATGTTTTCTCCGTCAACATAGACTGAAAAATGAGCTGGCTCATGAAGACTGGAATGAAATGGACCAAATGGCACAATTGAAGTACCAGGCGGAGGTTGTTCCAGCCTGAAAACCACATCTCGAGTTGCGGGCGGCATCAGGTCATGGGGAACATCGTGACGAAGAGGATAAATCCCTTCAGGCCAGTCATCAGAGAGCACCAGCCGCTTCGGACCGGGATGATTTTTGAAACGAAAACCAAGAAGGTCAATGCATTCTCGTTCTGACCAGCCGGCACCCGGGATGATTGGTGTCAAAGAATCAAACTCAGGGTTATCTTCCGGGGCAAAAGTCCTGACGATCACGATTAAGGCATCATTATCAAAAGCAAAAGTATGGACTAAAGCCAAGCCCCGTCCGCCTTTTCGTGACTCATATCCTACCCCCACCTGATAGCGAGCACCCTGCTTCATCAAGATTTCAGCCGTCTTGACCAGGGCCCGATTATGAACATCAACGAAAAGGCGTCTTTCGCCAGCAAGTTCTTCACCGATAAAATCATCTTTTAATTCAGCTTTTAGAAGTTCGCGCAGTTCTTCCTTTTTGGCCATGGCTACTCATCCTTTTTTGTGCCGGCATTACACCCAGCGAGTTCGCCCTCATCGTCGACAACTATAACTTTATTCCCGCCTGTCCACCAGAAAATTTTCTTCAGGTCGGAGAACATATTGCGGTCAACATAGATGTTGTCCTGATTCAAATCCTGATAGCCACAGAGCCAGACAGGCACCGTGACTTCAGCTGAACCTGCTGATTGTCTGAACCAGCGGGCTAAAAAAATCAGGACCACGATGATTAAAAGAATTATCAACGGGCCTGTGGCAGCCAGTAAATTTCTCCCGTCAAAAATTTTTAAGCTCAGGACCTCAGCTTTGAAATTAGTCAGGTTGTGACCGGTAAACATTCCTGAAAACAGAAAGTCCTCTGAATGATTAAGACTCTTGCTCAAAAGATTGACATAAACCAGAGGCATAAAAGCCTGGCTCAGGCAGATTAGCATCAAAAGAATTTTAGGAATCAGCATCAGTGTCGGAACTTCTTTTATTTCTTTTTTAATCTTCCACTGAGCCCCGACTGAAGTAAAAGCCAGACCGAAAAACTTCACATAGCAGGCTAAGGTGAAAGCCGCGGTAAATAGAGCTACAATTCCAGAGAAAGTAAGAAGGAGACTGTTCCGGCCGGCTAAAAAATTTCCGGAAATCATCAGCCATTTACTGACAAAACCACTGGAAGCCGGCATGCCAGCAATAGAATAGGAAGAGAGAGCTGCCAGAATCCCGGTAACAGGCATAGCCGCCAGAAGACCGCCCAGCCGGTTCAGGTCGCGGGTACCGGTAGAATAAAGCAGGCTCCCGCCAACCAGGAACAACAGGCTCTTGAAGATTCCATGATTCAAGCTGTGATAAAGGGCACCGAGGAAAATTACCGCCGCCAGATGGCGAATGGCTTGAGAACCTGAGTTCCAGGCTAAAAGGCTACTGCCAAGAGCAAAGATTATATAGCCGACCTGACCGATGGAGCTATAACCTAAAAGTCTGAGATAATCACTCTGCTTCATGGCCTGAACCGTTCCAATAAACAGAGTCAGAGTGCCAGAAATGACCAGAACTTTTCCCCAGAGGTCAGGATTAAAATTAGCTCCAGCTTCCTTAGCCACAAAGAAAAAGATTCGGATAAGTCCGAAAACTCCGGTTTTTTCTAAAATTCCAGCCAGTAAAGCCGAAACAGGCGGGGAAGCCGTGGAATAGGCACCGGGAATCCAGAATTGCCCGAGTGGAAAAAGGCCGGCTTTCAGCCCAAATCCAGCCAGCAACAGGCTAAAAAAGATAAGGATTTCAATCCGTCCGCTATGTGCCAGCTTTTCTCCAATGACCGCCAGGGAATCGCCAAATTGATAATTCTTCGTCAGAAAGGCTGAGCTAATAATCATCAGCCAGTCAGCTTCCATAAAAAGCAGATAGACCCGAGCCGGTCTGACTGAAATTTTGTCCGGTCTTCCCATACGAACCAGAAAATAAGAAGAGATGGCCATCAGCTGCCAGCTCAGAGTAAAACCCAACCCCAGGTCATCAACGGTCAGCAGCCCGATAAGACCGGCGATAAAAACCGGAAGCGCCAGATAATATTTCTGCAATCGGCCTGGTTCATTCTTTTTTGTGAAAGCTGAGGAATAAATAACTGAAGTTAAGCCCAGAATCGAAAGCAGAAGCAGAAAAAGTCCAGACAATCCATCTATAAGTATGGGAAAATGAAAAATCCCGAGATTGACTTCAAACTCAGCCGGATGTCCTTCACCGGTGATGGCTGAGATCGCCCCCAGAGCTAAGAAAATGCAACTTAAGGAGATAAAAAGCGTTCCAGCCACCCGCACAACTTCTGGTTTTCTTCCGAAAATCAGAGCTGTGATGAGTGATAATGATAAACTCAGGAGCGACAGATAGAAGCCAGCCAAGACACTCATCGGCTATTCTCCCTATCTGGTCCGGTTTTATCTGTTTTACTGGAAAACTCTTTATTTCTTTCTGCTGATAAATCATCAACTATCTTTTTGATTAAATCGACCACTTCATCAGAAACATCTTTTATTTCAGATGACAATTCTTGACCGAATTCCAGCGAACTCGGCACCACTCCCAGAAGGAAAACTTTTTTGCCGGTTTCTTCGATCACTCTGGCCGTAAGGCGCAGCGAAAGTTTATGAGTGGAAGCAATCTGCCCGATTTCTTCAAATTCAGCTAAGGGCCCGAATATTACCGTCCCGGCCGGAGCATTCAGAATAACCGCATCCAAGAAAACTACATTGCTCACCTCTTGGCGAGAAATGGGAAAAGCATAATTCTCTGGCACATCTTCGACCGTTAGTAACTGGTTTTCCGGGAAAACGGCGTTTTCTCGCAGACGCTCAATCACATATGGACCGAAACCATCATCCCCGCGCATTTTGTTGCCTATACCGACAAAACAGGTCTTTTCCCTAAGAACTTCCCGGAGAAGGTCAAGCGCTTCCATTTAGATCTGCTCTCCTAAGGTTTTTATTTGCTTATAGGTATAAACCGGCCCGTCCACGCAGACTAAGGTCCGGCCGATGGCACAATGCTGGCATTTGCCGATACCGCATTTCATATGCCTTTCGAGCGTGGAATAAATATCCTGCTCTTTTATTCCCTTTAATTTCAATTCCTTGATCACTGAATTGAACATCACCGGTGGACCGCAGACGAAAGCCACGGTGTTTTCCACCGGCAGGTCAAGTCTGGCCACTAACTGATTGACGAACCCGACCTCACCTGTCCAGCCGGGTTCAGGCCGGTCGATTGTAAAATGGGTTTCAAAATTCTCAGTAGCTTTCCACTCTTTGATGGAATTTTTATACATCAGGTCCTTAGAGGTTCTGGCTCCATAAACCAGCACCACCCGGCCGAAATCTTTTCGGTGTTGAAGAACATGAACGATTGATGAGCGAAGCGGGATAAGTCCAATACCGCCAGCCACATAAATGACATTTTTCCCTTTGATTTCTTCAAACGGAAAGCCATTGCCAAATGGACCACGGATGCCAATCTTATCGCCAGGCTCAAGTTGGTGCAAGGCTGCAGTCACCTTTCCCACTCTTCTAACCGAAATATGCTTGCGGTCATTCTCTGGGCTGAAAGGTAAAGAGACGGCAAATTCCCCGGCGCCAAAAACCGTACACATGATGAACTGGCCGGAGCGAATCCGAAAAGCTTGCTCTATCTCCGGATTGTCAAAGGTGAAATAAAAAGTCTTGACCTCATCAATCTCTTCGCGGATTTCAACCACCGTGGCTATTTCTGGCACAGTGACAATCGGCACAAGAGGTCTTTCCATATTTTTCATCCTTCAGTGATTTCTCTTCTGATGTATGTGACCACGTTCGGCAGTCCGATATCTCCAGGACAGACCCGGGCACAGCGACCGCAGCCTACGCAGCCGGGCCGCAGATATTTTTTTGATTGAGAATAAGAAAGCTTGCAGAAAAATCTCTTGTTACGGCGGTCTTCAACTGGTTTTCTGGGATTATGGTCTCCGGCCATTTTGGTGTAGCCTTCAAAAGAACAGGAATCCCAGGTGCGGACGCGGTAAGTGTCGCCAGTCTTGGAGTTGACATCTTCTATGTTGAAGCAGGAACAGGTCGGACAGACAAAAGAACAGGCCCCACACTCAAAACACTGATTGCCGATGTACTCCCAGACTTCCGGCTTAATAAAGCCTGTAGTCAATCTGTTGGTGGCTCTGGAAATCCAGGCTTTATTCTCAAGGGCAAATCGGTCGAAAGAAGAAATGGAGTCATCGATAATCTTCTGCCTGAGCTCAGAAGCTTCAGGTCCAGCTTCTTTCAGCCCGAGTTCTTCTGCCAGCTTCTGCCCCTTCTTTGATCCACAATTCACTATATAACCCTCTCCGGTAAAAGTTAAATCCAGATCATAGCCTTCCTTGGCTCCCGGCCCGCTATCGGTGCAAACACAAAAACACTGAGGGAAAGGACGGACACAGGTGTTAGAAATTATGAAAAGTTTTTTCCGGTGCTCTAAATAAACTTCATCCACAAATTCCTGGCCTAAGAAAAATCTATCTAAGCAGAGCAGCCCAGTAAGATCACAGGCTCTGATTCCCACCAAAGCTTTGGGCTCAAGAAGGTTAATCCTTTCAATGACTGCCTTTTTTGACCGGTGATCATAGCGATATTTCAAAATTTCTTCAAAATGTGGGAACAGAATGAATTTAGGCGGGTTGTAAGGAATCGAGGCCTGAAGGTCAAGGTCAGATAGGTTTTCCAGCCAGTCAAAAATCACCTCGCCCGAAACCTCATCCCGTCTGGGACCAAATATCCGGTAATCTTTGGCTAACTTTTTTACCAGTTGCTCTAACTGATTTTTTTCCAGCCAGTACATTTTCTTCTCCACTTTCACTCCACCTTCTCCAGCCGCACCGGCAAGAAGAATTCTTCATTTTTTTCCAGATCAGCCACCTGGCGATGGAGGAACTCAGGTATCATCTCGTCGATAAAGTAAGGAATGTAAAGCATGCCAGGAAGGATATCAGGAGAAATACGAACCGCCAGCTTAATTTCAGCAGCTTCAGAAACTACGCGGACCTGCTGTTTTTCCCGAAGTCCGAGTCGCCGGGCCTCTTCTTCAGAAATTTCCACAAAGCCTTTGGGATAGAGGAGCAAGAGAGCATTGTATTCGCGCTTAGGAATAAAGGTTTTTTTCATTATCGAGTTCTGATGCCAGAAATAATTACTCCGGCCAACGACCAATTTAAGAGGATACTGGTCTTTCTCCTGAAGGCGCGGAAGAAACGCCAGCTTTTCGTCTTGGTTGAGGATGAAGCAAAATCGCCGGGACATTTCTTCGGCTAAAAGAGAATCAGTTCCAGAAGGGTGTTGTTCGTCACAGGGCCACTTCAAGCCCCAGCCTGTTCGGAGCTTTCCGTAAGTTATACCGGCATACTGCGGGACAACCCGGTTAATTTCAGTCATAACCTCTTCGGCTGAGCGATAAGTCCAATTATGACCGAGAGCCTTAGCCATCAGGGTCAGGATTTCCCAGAGCGGCCGGGACTCAGCCGGAGGTTCAACTTTTTTCTGACTCAACTGAACCCGTCTTTCACAATTGGTATAGGTGCCGTCGCTTTCAACGTAAGTGGTCAGGGGGAAAATGACATTGGCCAGTCGGGCAAAAGCGTTTTCGTAAGCACCGAAATAGACCACCAGATCCAGCTCTTTTATTTTCTTAACGTTCCGGATGATTTCTTCATCGTGGTCAACCACAAAAAGTACCCGGCAGGAGCTATCGTCAGAGAGGCAGGCACTGACACTCTTCCCCGGGATGGGGTTGAGCTTAATCTGCCAGTGTTCTTCCAGTCTCTTCCAGGCGGCTTTATCTTCGACAGAAAAATAACCTGGCAGGAAAGCCGGAGAAACTCCCATGTCGTAGCTTCCCAGAAGGTTACTGATTCCAGTGACCGGATTTATCCCACAATCGGGACGGCCCAACTTCCCAGCTAATAGATACAGGTTGAAGAGCGCAGCCATGGTCCGGTGGTCGAGACTCTGGATGCCGGTGGCATAAAAGGCATAAGCTGATTCAGCTTCAGCCATTTTTAAAGCCACAGTTCTTATTAGTTCAATTTCCACCCCGGTGAGGTGGGCTATCTCTTGGAGACTTAAAGATTCCAGATACTTCAGGAATTTCTCGCTGCCTTCGGTGTATCTGGAAATAAAGTCCGCAGCGATTCTACCTTCATCCACCAGAACCTTGGCCATGGCCTCGAGCAGCCGGGAAGCAGTTCCTGGCTCCGGCCGAAGATGAATCTGACTAAGCTTAGCCATCTGAGTTTTTCTGGCGGAGATGGTCACCAGCTCGGCTCCAGCCCGATGGGCGTAATGGATTTCGCTGGCAATTATCGGATTCTGTTTGGTAAGATCCCCACCGACCACCAGAATAAAATCAGCCTGCCTCAATCTTTCCATTGAACCCAGCATGGCTGGCCAGCCAGCACCTTGAAGAAGGGTGATCGCACTTTCTTCCTGTCCAGCATCCGAGGACAGGCTGAGGTTGTTGCTTTTCATCACCGCCCGGGCAAATTTACCAAACAGATAATTATCTTCGTTAGAAGCGCGGGGAGAACCGAGAAAAGCTATTTCCTGGCCGGAAATACTTTTCAGCTTTTCGGCTACAAAGCTGATGGCTTCTTCTAAGGACACCCTCTTGAAGCGGTCTCCGTACTTAATCTGGGGCTGAGTGATTCTCTCTTCAGTCTGAAGAAGCTCATGGATGTGCCAGCCCCGAACACAGAGCCGGCCTTTGCTCAAGGGATGACCGGGCAAAGGATAAACACCGCGGACCCGGTTGTTCTCCACCCGGAGAAAATGACCGCAACCGGTACCGCAGAAGTTACACAGTCCTCTAAGATAAGGCACTTGTCTCTCCTCAGGCAGTCAGGTCTGGAGAAGCGAAAGCTTTTTCTCCCCTGTCTCAATTAGAATGAAAAATACCAGAAATGCTTAATCTTGTAAACACTCTGGATTGAGTTTGGAAAGAAACATTTCGAGCAAATAGCTGACGTTAAATAGCGTGGTCAGACCGCCGAGAAATCTCTCTTTGATCATTCCCTTAGGCAGCTCATCCACCGTGGCTTTTAGCTCTTCCAGGGAAGTCTTTAACTTTACAAAACTGGAAAAAAGCAAAGCCCTGTCTCCGGATTTTAAAAAATTTTCAATTTCAGTTGAAATGGCAGCCGGGTTATCAAACGCTTTTCGGAAAAAGCTCTTGACCTCAGCCGGCAGGTTTTCCAGAGCTTTTTCCAGGAGACAGAAGCGGGTGAGCTGATAACCCAGCCTGACTTCATTCATGTTTCTCTGAACGTATTTTTCTGGATATTTTTCAAAATAAGCCTGACCGAGTAATTCCATTTCTTCCCGGCCTAAAACAAAATGCCCCTCAAGTCGCAGCACTTCCTGACAGAAGCTTTGAAGGTCGGGCTGGATGCGGAAGATATCGGCCAGAGAAATTTCCATTTCAGCAGTTTCCCCGAGATGATGGAAAGAACCCGGGTCAGGCTTTTTTCCGATGTTTTTCTAAGACATTGAGCAGGAGGTCAAAGTTGACTGGTTTCTGAAAAACTCCATTGAAGCCAAGTTCATCCAGGCCAATGGTCCTGGCCGTGGCTTCACCGATGGTGCTAAGCAGGAAAACCGGGAGTTCCGGACGCTCCTCTTTGATCACCTTAGCCACTTTGGCTCCAGCGTCAATATCTTCCATCATCATGTCGCAAAGAACGATGTCGGGTTGAGTCTTCCGGAAAAGCTCCAGGCCTTCTTTCCCGCTCAAAGCCGTAGCGGTTTCGTAGCCCCTGGCATCCAGAATGGCCTTAATTGAGACACAGATGGCCGGGTCGTCATCTATCACCAGAATTTTGGTTTTATCCGACATTGATTCCTCCTGAGGATATTAGGTTTATTTATAACATACATTTTTGATTAATAAAAGAGCAAAACAGAGCAGAAAGTTAGGGGCCTGGTAGGAAAAGAAAGATATGGCTAATTCCTACTGTTTTAGTAGGATCTGATCTCACAAACTGCGGACCGGAGTAAGGGGATAATGACCTGGCTTTAAAGTTAATTTTTTGGGAAAAAAGGGATAAAGTGGCGGGGCCGACGAGGCTCGAACTCGCGACCTCCGGCGTGACAGGCCGGCGTTCTAACCAGCTGAACTACGACCCCGCCAAGGGCAGTTAAATTATAGACAAAGATAATTTAAGTTGCAAGAGACCTACCCCTTGTTCTCCGCTTATTTTGTAGGTCGATTCTCTTAGCCCTCAGGAAGGATTGAAGTCTCAGGTTTTTTCAAAGCTCATCTTTTCTAAAGCAGCAATTCGCTCTTCAATCGGAGGATGCGTACTGAAAAGTTTATTGACCCGGCCCCCAACATTTTTCAGAGGATTGACAATATAAAGATGAGCCGTAGCTTTGTTGGCCACTTCGAGCGGCTCGGGATCAGCTGCGATTTTGCGCAGAGCCGAAGCCAATCCGGCCGGATACCTGGTCAGCATGGCTCCACTGGCATCTGCCAGGAATTCCCGGCGGCGAGAAATGGCTAACTGAATCAATTGAGCAATGAGCGGAGACAGGATGGCCAGCACAATCCCCACCAGAAGGAGAATCGCTCCAGCATTACCGCTACTTCTCTCCCGACTTCTCCTCCGACCGCCACCCCACCAGAAGCTTCTTAACATCCAGTCACTGAGCAGGGCTACCACTCCCACCATGACTACAGCTACTGTCTGCAGGAGCACATCATAGTTTTTGATATGGGAAATTTCATGAGCAATTACCCCTTCGAGCTCCAGACGGTTCATTTTCTGCAGCAACCCGGTGGTGACACAGATCACTGAATTTTTGGGGTTGCGACCTGTAGCAAAGGCATTGGGCGCGGTATCGTCAATAACATAACAACGAGGTGTGGGAATTCCGGCAGCTATGGCCAAGCCTTCGACTGTATGATAAAGATAAGGGAATTCTTCCCGGGTCACCGGACGGGCTTTGCTGATAGCCAGGACAATCTTATCGCTGTAATAATAGCCGCCAATGGCCATGGCTATAGAGATTATCAGCGCCAAGACAAACCCGCCTTTTCCCCAACCCGTGACCTCTTCAAAAACCCAGACTATGAGAAAAACAAAAATCACAAAAAACAGAACCAGGAAAGCGGATTTGAGCTTATTTCTCCTTATCTGTTCATACATTTGGCGAAATATTCACTAATCTAAACTAATCCAAAAAACCTATTTTCATCAATTAGTTAGAAAGAAACTTTTAGAAAGAAACTTTAACCGGTCCTCTGGCTTCGGGTTCTTCGATCTCAAAGTATTCTTTTTCTTTAAAGCCAAACATCTTGGCTATGATGTTTGACGGAAAAACCTGCTGTTTCATGTTGTACTTCATTACCATATCATTGTAGAACTGACGGGCATAGGCAATTTTACTTTCGGTCCCGGCCAGTTCTTCTTGAAGCATCAAGAAATTCTGGTTGGCTTTAAGCTCGGGATAATTTTCAACCACGGCAAACAGAGATTTCAGGGCGCCGGTCAGCATGTTCTCAGCTTCTCCCTGTTCCTTAACTGTCTGAGCGTTGATGGCTTTGGCTCTGGCTTCGGTCACCTTTTCGAAAACTTCCCGTTCATGTTTGGCATAGCCCTTGACCGTTTCCACCAGGTTGGGGATCAGGTCATACCGGCGTCTGAGCTGAACATCAACTTGAGCCCAGGCGTTATCACAGCGGTTTCTGAGAACTACCAAGCTGTTGTAGATGCCAATACCAATCAGAATGACCAAACCGATGATTATCAAAAGTACAACTAACGCACCCATTTTTTCTCCTTTCAAACAAAGATTAACCCGACATATCTTGCGCTTTTTTTAAAAGAATATTACCCTTCCACCCAAAAATCAAGACCTTTGTCTATCTCACAAATTTAAATTGACTTACAAGCGGTTAAAATGTTATAGTTTTTTTCTCAATAACTTCTTTTACAAATAAATAGCAAATAATTGCCTAAAGGAGGTTTCTGAATGGCTACTTTAAAGGAAAAGTTTGTCTCCAAAATGCTGCCCATGCGCGAGAGAATCCAGAAGATTCTCAAAGACCATGGGGAACTCAAAATCTCAGACGTCACCATTGCCCAAACTTATGGTGGCATGCGCGGTGTAAAGTGTATGATTTGGGAATGTTCGGTTCTCGACCCGATGGAAGGTATTCGTTTCCGCGGCTATACTATCCCTGAAGTTCGGGAAAAACTTCCCAAAGCACCGGGTGGAGAAGAGCCCCTGCCTGAAGGAATTTTCTATCTGCTGCTCACTGGTGATATCCCGACCGCTGAGGATTGCGCTGAAATCACTGAAGAATGGCGCAAAAGAAGCGAACTGCCCAAATACCTCATCGATGTGCTGAATGCTGTCCCTGTTGATACCCATCCTATGACCCAATTCTCCTTAGCCATCCTGCAGCTGCAGAAAGATTCAATTTTTGCTGAAAGATATCGCAAGGGCATGCACAAGCTTGATTACTGGGATCCGATGTACGAAGATGTCATGAACATCTTAGCCAAACTTCCGGCCATCGCTGCTTACATCTATCGCCGCACCTACAAAGGCAATCAGCACATTCCGCCTGATCCCAAACTGGACTGGGGTGGCAATTTTGCTCACATGCTGGGTGTAACTGATGACCCGGCCTTCAAAGACTTGATGAGACTTTATCTTGTCCTCCACTGTGACCATGAGGGGGGAAATGTTTCCGCTCACACCTGCCATTTAGTCGGTTCAGCTCTCTCCGATGCTTACTATTCTCTGTCCGCAGCCATGGACGGACTGGCTGGACCGCTTCATGGCCTGGCCAACCAGGAAGTTCTGCGCTGGATCATGGAAATGATGGAAAAGCTCGGAGGCGTTCCGACCAAAGAACAAATCAGCCAGTACATCTGGGATACCCTGAATGCCGGTAAAGTCGTTCCCGGTTATGGTCATGCTGTTCTGCGCAAGACTGATCCCAGGTTCATCGCTCAGAGAGAATTCGCCCTTAAGCACCTACCTGACGATGAAATCTTCAAAGTGGTCAGCTTAGTCTATGAAGTGGCTCCAGATATCCTGACTCAGCACGGCAAAGCCAAGAACCCCTGGCCGAACGTTGATGCTCACTCCGGCTGCTTGCTCTGGCATTATGGCGTGAAAGAATATGATTTCTACACCGTCTTCTTTGGTGTGTCCAGAGCTCTGGGTGTTTTGGCTCAGCTTATCTGGGACCGCGCCCTGGGCTTACCGATTGAAAGACCCAAGAGCGTCTCGACAGAGTGGATCGAGCAATTTATCGCCTCTCAGCAGGCTCCCAAAGCCTGATCCTACTCCGCAAAATCTTCAAGGGCTGTCCTTGAGGACAGCCCTTTTTTTATTCCCACAATTAATTTTGTTTCTCATTCCTTTAGATATGTTTTTTTCTCTGCTCTTGGCCGCTCAAGGCTAAGTGCCCAAGCTCTCAGCGCTATCGATCAAATATCATTAATAAATCTCCCGGACTTTTTCTTAGCCTTTGTCCGTGTCAAGATTTGTTCTCAATTTGGCCATCGTAATCTCTCCATTTTAAGCCTCAGTTAGCTGCCTGAGCCAGCGATTCACTCCTCATTGACCTCATCTTCTTCGGCTTTATGTAGGCATACTCATTGGCCCAGTCTTCCGTGTATTCAAGAACATCTGACAAAAGACATGAGGCAATGAGTAATGAGAACGAGCTTGCTGAAGGGAAAACGCCTACCACCTGACTCCGGCGCCTAATCTCCCGATTGATTCTCTCCGGGCCAGTAGCGGTAGGGATCCGTCGCTTATCCACCTCAGGAAAGTTATAGAACTGATTCTTTCAGGTTAAGAGATAGTATCCAGGTTAGAGGGAGTATTTGGCAGAAGCGGGGTGGCAGTCCGGCCATAGGAATTTCGGCAGAAGAGGCAGGGAAATTTATAAACTTGGCACTTGAAAAAGCAGGGCTTCCTCCGTTAAAAATTTTGTTGAAACTTCTAAACGAAAGGAGGAGGAAGCCCCAATGACAGAAAATATATACCCTACTTACTATGAGCTTTGCAAGAGTGCACCCATTCTGGCCAGAAAAGCTCTGATCAGGGCCTATGAGGAGACGGGGAATATCTCAGAGGTAGCCAGGTTGTTTC
>JACIYJ010000012.1 GCA_014360015.1 Candidatus Aminicenantota bacterium
AAGAAGGAGTATCAGGCTTTTGTGGAACGGTCGCATCAGACTGATGATAACGAGTTCTACATTCCGCAGATAGAACGCTGTGCGGACCTTAAGGAGTTTTACTTCAGAGCCTTGAGATGGCAGTTCATGTATAATACTTTGCGACATCACTCGACGCTGGGTATGACACCATACAAGAAGCTCAGGATGGAAACAAAGCTTCCGAAGCTAATAGCGCTGTTTCCTGTGGTCCAGCTGGATAAGCTTGTCGATCTTTATCCAAAGCTCTTCCCCCAACCTGGATACCATGTATCAGCCAAGGACAATGTTTTAGCCTAAAAGAAAAAACTTTTTGACAATTTTAAACCCGGATGTTAATTTTATAAGGGATATCCCATGGGTAAAGGAAATCACATGGATAAAAAATTCTTGACAATTCTTTTTACCCTTCTTTTTCTTTCAATAAGCTGTGGAATAAACTCCCTTCCTTCTAAGGATTCCTGGTACGCTAAGCACTATTTCATCATGCAGGATTTCGAAAGAGATATCTATAAGCATTTGACTACTGAAGGCCGTCTGGAATTCCAAAAGCTTTTCTGGGAAGCCAGACATCAAATCGCTAAGGAGCAGTTTGATGCCAGAATTGCTTATATCGAACGAGTTTATAAGACCGAAAATCACAGCCAGCCCTGGAATACTGACCGGGCCAGAGTTTATTTACTCAACGGACCACCGGCTTCGATTGATTACCGGCAGAATACTGACTGGGTAATGACCATGCAGCAAGGCACAGGAAGATCAGGTGGACAGGATATTAATGATCGCACCAACGAAGACATCCAGGCTAATACCGTAGAAATCTGGGTTTATCCTTATGACAAATATTTTGTCTACTACATTTTCACCTTCACTCCTCCCAATAGCTGGAAGCTCAGCCCATCAACCTTTCAAAATAATCAGTATCTTCAAGCCCTTGAGCAGCTCAACAAGGACCTGACTTACGGAATCATTGATGTCGAGGCTTACAAAGCCAAACTGGAAGCTCTGCCTCATAAGAAAAGCTAAAAAGACAGCTGAAAAAAGAAATAGTAAGGGAAAAAAGAAGTAGCGCTACGGGGATTCGAACCCCGGTTTGATGGCTGAGAACCACCCGTCCTAGGCCTCTAGACGATAGCGCCGCAAGGCGGAAAAATAGCAAATTCTGTTCATTCTGTCAATAAATCCGAGCCTAAAATCGCCCGTCCTGAAGGGTCATCTAAATCTGCATCCCGAAGACCTTACCCAAAATCTATTGCTCAAAAATCAAATGTATTCGATGGTAGCCGGTGGCTTGGGTGTTATCTCATAAGCCACCCTGACCACAGCCGGAATTTCCTGGGTAATTCTTCTGGCCAGTTTGGTCAGTATGTCCCAGGGAACTGGAGTGGGCTGAGCGGTCATGGCATCCTGGCTTTCAACTGACCGGATGATGATGATGTGCCCGAACTTCCGTTTTCCTTCCACCACACCTGTTCCCATGTCATTCATCAGGACGGCAAAGGCTTGGAAGGGTTGGAGCGGAGCCAGCTCTTCTTCCACAATCTTCGTTGCCTTCCTGACCAGTTCCACTCTCTCTGGAGTCACTTCTCCAATTATTCTGGTGGCCAGAGCTGGTCCTGGAAAGGGCATTCTTTTGAAAATCACCTCCGGTAAACCAAGTTCCTTTCCTACTGCCCTGACTTCGTGCTTGAATAGCTCTTTTAGAGGTTCAATTATCTTAAAGCCAAAGCCTTTTTCTGGGTCGATACCGATCTGCTCAAGAATGTTATGCTGAGTCTTGATGCCACCCTGGGTTTCGATGATGTCAGCGGCAATGGTTCCCTGAATCAAATATCTGGCTTTGCTTTTAAGGACTTCTCTTCCAAAAACCTTGTAAAAAGTGTATCTGAAAGCTTTTCTTTTTTCTTCAGGGTCAGTTTTTCCTTTGAGAGCCTCGAAAAACTCATTCTTAGCCTCGATGATGTCTATGTCTATTCCCAGGCGGGCAAAAGCTGACTTCACTTCCTGAGGCTCATTCTCTCGCATCAAGCCATGGTCAATAAAGATAACTTGAAGCTGGGGACCGAGAGCTCTATGAGCCAAGATAGTAGCCACCGAACTATCTACACCACCAGAAAGCGCAGAAATGGCTTTATTATTTCCTACTGTTTTTTTGATTTCTTCCACCTGTCTTTCGATGAATTTTTTTGCATCCATTTTTCCCTCCCTGAAAATTGGCATAAAAATCATACAATAACTTCACGAATCAAGTCCAACCAAAATTTTTAACTTTCCGATGATTTTTTATTGATTTTTTTTGAAAAATGATGAATATTAGAATTAAAGTGAGGAGGGCCTCCATCCAAGGCGTAAGATTTGCTGGAGAAGGACGTCCCCCCGAGAGTCCTTCTCCCTGCCCTCCTCGGGAGGAGTTGTCATTTATTTAGTCGCCTTTCTCCTGTAAAAATTGAAAAAAATAATTTTTTTATTTTTTTACCCCCATCTAAGGTATAATTGAACTTTCCATCGCCTTCGCTGCTTTTAATCCCAATATCAAATTGATAAAACCCGTCTCTCGTGATAGATTTATAGGGTATCGAAGATGAAATTATTAAAATTGGGCATTTCAGGTGTTCGGGGAATAGTTGGAGAAACCATCACTCCTGAACTGGTTATAAATTTCACCAGCGCTTTCGGGACGATGCTGGCCGCCGGTCCCGTTCTTGTGGGTCGGGACACCAGAAAATCAGGGCCGATGATCCAGGAAGCTGCAACCGCAGCCCTGCTTTCCACTGGTCATGAAGTCATTGACCTCGGAATTTGCCCAACTCCTATCATTCAGTATCTGGTGAAAAAGAACAGGGCCCGGGGAGCTGTCTCCATCACCGCCGGTCATAACTCAGCTGATTGGAATGCTCTTAATTTTATCAACAGTGATGGCACTTATCTTAACGAATTTCAGGGTTCAGAACTTCTGGATATCTACCATCTAAACCGTTTCAGCCAGAAATCGCTGAAGAAAGTACCAAGAGTTATCCACGAAATCAACCCGGAAGAATTCTATTTTGCCTGGCTTAAAAACAAATTAAACCTCGAGGAGATCAGTCGGGCCAGGTTCAAGGTGGTGGTCGACCCCTGCAACGGTGCTGGTTCTAAGTTTGTTGACCAGTTTTTCGATTTGTTGGGCTGTGAGCTGGTGGCCGTAAACAATGATGGTAATGGCTATTTCCCTCACGACCCTGAACCCAGACCCAGGAATGCCGGTGAAGTGGCTTCGCTGGTTAAAGCCACGGGGTCTAATATCGGTTTCCTTTTAAACAGCGACGTCAGCCGGGTTTCTCTGGTGACGGAAGAGGGCGAAACTCTTTCTGAAGAGTATACATTTCCCATTGTTGCTAGCTATTACCTGAAAAACCATCCCGGACCAGTGGTCACCAACCTATCAACTTCAATGATGATCAATGATGTCGCCAGAAAATACAAGGTACCGGTCATCCGAACAAGGGTCGGCCAATCAGCGGTTATCCAGACCATGATTCAGGAAGGCGCCTCAGTGGCCGGAGAAGGCAGCGGTGGTCTGGCCCTTAGGGATTTTCATCCAGCTTTTGACGGCTTTGTCATCATGGGCCTTGTCCTGGAAAGGATGGCGGTTGAACAGAAAAAACTCTCCGAATTAGTCAAGGAGCTTCCACGCTATCATATCGTCAAAGATAAAATTGTCTGTCCACCCCATCGCCTACATACATTGGTGGCTGAAACCAGAAAGCTTTATCCGGGGGAAGAAATCAACTCGGCTGACGGCCTCAGAATTACCAGGAAAGACGTCTGGGTTCATATAAGAGCTTCAACTACCGAACCCCTCATCAGAATAATCGCTGAAAGCTCTTCGCCAAACCGAGCCCAGCTTGAAGTGGATAAAGTTGTCTCATTTTTAAACAGGTTGATTGGTTAAAAAAATGCGAAAACAGCTGCCTTTAAAAATCAGCGTTTCTGGAGTCAGGGGAATTGTCGGGGAGAGCCTGACTCCACAGATTGCTACTCGATTTGCTTCAGCCTTTGGAACCTACATCGGTCAGGGACAGATTCTGGTCGGCCAGGATTCCCGGCCGTCAGGAGTGATGCTGAAAAAAGCCGTGCTTTCAGGTTTGCTGGCCACCGGTTGCCAGCCAATTGAAGTAGGAATCTTACCCATCCCGACCATTCTGTTTCTGACAAAAGAAAAGCAGGCCGCAGGTGCGGTAGTCATTACCGCCAGCCATAACCCCCTCGATTGGAACGGATTAAAATTCATCGGCCCGGAAGGCCTTTATCTTAAAGCTTCACAGGTAGAAGAATTTCTGGACATCTTTCATCAAGGAGAATTCACTTTTGTCAAGGCTGACCGGATAAAGCCAGTTATTCAGGAAAAGAAAGCCGGCGAGCTCCATCTTCAGAAAATTCTGAACAGGCTTAAAGTAAAAACCATCAAGAATCGGAAATTCCGGGTGGTGGCTGATTGCGCCAACGGAGCCGGCGCCATCCTTCTGCCGCAGTTCCTCCAGGAATTGGGCTGCGAAGTTCTTTTTATCAACACCGAAATCACCGGCTCATTTGCCCATCAGTCAGAACCAACTCCTGAAAATCTCAAAGAGCTCTGCCGGAAAGTCAAAGAATTCAAAGCTGACCTGGGCTTAGCCCAGGATGCCGATGCCGACCGCTTAGCTCTGGTTGATGAAAAAGGCCGAACCTTAGGCGAAGACCTGACCCTGACCTTAGCTGTGGCTCATGTTCTGAGTAAAAAGAAAGGACCGGTAGCAGTCAATCTTTCAGCATCCATGGTTATCGAAGATCTCGCTCGAAAATACCAGGTGCCGGTCTTCCGAACAAAAATCGGCGAAAGCAACGTAGTTGAGAAGATGCTTGAAACTAAAGCTGTCATCGGCGGCGAAGGCAACGGCGGAGTCATCTGGCCTGAAGTCCATCCCTGCCGCGACTCTTTTGCAGCTGCCGGGTTGGTCCTGGAATTTCTGGCCGAATCAGGGAAGACACTTTCTGAGCTGGCTCAGGGTTTTCCAAAATACTATATGATTAAAGACAAGCTCTCCTGCCCCAGCGAATTAGCCTTCAGAGCAGTTTTAGAATTAAGACATAGATACGAAAAAGAAACCATCTCCACTCTCGATGGTCTGAAGATAATCCGAGAAGATTCCTGGGTCCATCTTCGACCATCGAACACTGAGCCCATAATCAGACTGATTGCTGAATCAAAATCTGCAGCCAGAACCAGAACACTCATCAGAAGTTTTAAAAAAGAACTGGTGGATATTATAAAAAAATTAAGCTTATAAATAGAGGCAGCCGCTGAAGAAATATTAAAATAGCTTAATTTTTAAAAGGACAGCTAAGAATGATTTTTAGAAGACAAAAAAACGGGGTCAACCAATATTTATTTACTACTATTTTAGTAGGATTTATTTTTCTCTTCACTCCATCAGGCCAGAGCCGGGCTGACAACCTGAGCTGGCTCCGGGGCTATGAACGGACAATCAGCGGCGAAAAAATTCTTTATCATTCTCCTTATCCTGGTTCACTTCCCGCTCTTCTGGTCAGGGCAACTGACGGCTTAGGAAGTGCTGAATGGAGGACAGAGAAAGTTCCGGAAAACTTCAGCCACCAGAAGGCCATCTTTGTTTTCCTGGGTGGCTTGGCCAACGGTAAGGGTGGTCATAATTTTTATCTGACAGTCGACGGCCATTCTACCCTGACCTTTAAAACTGCTAATGGTTCATCCCCCAAAAAGTGGATGGTCAGAAACAAGGAAGGACTGGTCCTTTCTTTTGAGACTGCTCTGATTGACCAATTTGCTGAGCTTTTCGGTTATTTTTATCTTGAAGTTCCATCTTCCTTCTTTCATCCTGGTCAGCCCCTGAACCTTAAGCTTACCGCCGAAAAAGCCGGAAGCCAGGACTGGGTTATGGTTTTTGAATATCAGCTCACTTCCTGGGCTCGGCTTAAATCTCTGCCAGCTATCCGTAACTCCGCCCCACCCTGCCAGCTTTTACTTTTAGAACTCAGCCATTTTGGTCAGCCAGAAAAAGTCCAGATCCAGGTGGAGAGTGAACGGCTGGAGAAGCAACTTCAGACTGGTTATAATCAGTTCTACCTGGAGGTGCCACCCACTAACTCAGCTAAGGAAATAAAAGCCACAATTAAAAAAGGATCGCAAATTCTTTTTTCCTTAACCGCTGAACAGCATCCGGTAAAACTGATTGAAATCTGGCTTCTCCCCCACTCCCATTTGGACATCGGTTATTCCGACTATCAACCGGTGGTCGAAAAAAAGCACTGGGAAAATTTCGAAAAAGCCATAGAATTAGCCGAAAAGAGCCTGACCTATCCAGAAGAAGCTCGTTTTAAATGGAATGTGGAACAGCTCTGGGCCGTAGAAACCTATCTTCGGCAGGCCAGTCCGGAAAAGAAGCAGAGATTTTTTGAGGCGGTCAAAAAGGGCTGGATCGGTCTTCAGGCTACCTTAGCTAACGAGCTTACCGGACTATGCCATCCAGAAGAACTTTTTGAGCTGACATCTTACTCCCGAAAACTGGAAGATGAAGGATTACCACCGATAATTTCAGCTATGATTACTGACATTCCCAGTTATAGCTGGTCGTTTGTGCCGGCTCTGGCTCTTTCCGGAGTCAAATATCTTTCCAGTGGACCCAACTATATGCCCACCCTGCCCGACAGCGGAGATAGAATCGGCTGGGCCCTTAAAACCTGGGCTGACCGACCATTCTACTGGGTCTCTCCTTCTGGCCAGGAGAAAATTCTTTTCTGGATGGCCGGTCGAGGCTATTCCTGGTTTCATGGCTTAAACCTCGGGAATTTCTCCCCTGAGAAAAAAAGAGAAATCTTAGAGTATGTCGAAGAACTGGAAAATAAAAATTATCCCTACTCCTTAGTCCAGGTCCGTTACACAGTCGGTGGAGATAATGGACCAACAGATACCAACCTCAGTCAGGCGGTCAAAAGCTGGAACGAAGAATTCATCACCCCTAAGCTGGTTATTGCCACCAGTGAAGAACTCTTCAAAGAGCTGGAAAAAAGACATGGTCAGGAAATACCAGCTGTTCGCGGTGATTTTTCACCATACTGGGAAGACGGTGCTGCTTCCACGGCTAAGGAAACGGCTTTAAACCGCAATCTGAGCGACAGACTGATTCAGCTGGAGACGCTTTATTCTCTGCTTTTCCCCGCCATGTTTCCCCAGGCTGATTTTTACCAAGCCTGGAGAAATGTGGTCCTGTTCCATGAACACACCTGGGGTGCAGCCGACAGTATCTCCAATCCGGACGGAGAAAATGCCATCAAACAATGGGAATACAAAAAAGATTTTGTGAATAAGGCTAAAATCCTTATAGATTCCTTAGATAATAACCTCAAGAAGAAATACCTGAACGAAAGCCAAGGAAGCCAGTCAGATTCCACCGCCCTTGATATCTTCAACACCACTTCCTGGGAAAGATCAGAAATAATTTACTTGCCGCCTAATCTGTCTTCAGGAAAAGACCTGGCCGTGGATGAGAACAATCAGGTCTTAAAATCTCAGAGACTGGGTGATGGCTCCTTAGCCGTGGAAATTACTGGTCTTCAGCCCTTCTCTTCGCGCAGAATCTGGCTTCGGCCAGGACAGGCTTTATCTCAAGGGACAGCTAAGGCCGGACAGGATTTTCTGGAAAATGAATTTTTAAGGCTAAGAATTGACCCAAAGACCGGAGCCGTCAGCAGTCTGGTTTTTAAAAAATCAGGCCACCTGGAGCTGGTTGATTCTAAAAACTTTTCAGGTTTGAATGCCTATCTCTATGTAGCAGGAACCGACCCGAGAAAGGTTCAACCAGCCAGGTTGGTGAAGGTCTCTGTGCTCGAACCTGGGCCACTCGTAGCTTCCTTAGCTTTAGAATTGGAAGCTCCTGGCTGCCGAAAGCTTCAGACAATCATCAGAATAAACAGTCTGGACAGCCGGATCGATTTCCTCAATCAGCTTAATAAAATAAAAGTCAGGGATAAAGAGAGCGTTCATTTCGCCTTTCCTTTCAATTTTCCAGAAGCCGAAGTCAAACTCGACCTGGGCTGGGGCCTGGTCAATCCCTTCTTTGAAGAGATTCCCGGTGCCTGTAAGGATTTCTTTTCCATTCAGAAAGCAGCTTATCTCGTAAGACCTGACCTGAGTCTGACCTGGGTTTCCCCCGATGTCCCCCTGGTTGAAATCGGCGAAATAACTGACGAAAGAAGAGTTGACGGTCATCCCCGAACCTGGAAAAAAGAGCTCCAGCCATCGACCACCTTTATTTCTTACGCTTTAAATAATTACTGGCATACCAATTATAAAGCTGACCAGGAAGGAGAGATTGTCCTGCGCTATTCCCTGCTACTTCAGCAGGGTTTTGATCTGAGCCAGGCCAAAAGAAAGAGTCTTGAAGTTTGCCAGCCACCGATCATTTTAGTTGCCCCAAAAAGCAACCATCCTCTGAAATCGCAACTTCAGGTCAAGCCAGAAAGTGTCATAGTCACCCGACTGAAACCTTCAGCCGATGGCCGGGGCCTGATAGTCAGGCTTTTTAACTCTTCAGGAAAACCAGAAGAGGTGAATCTGACCGGACCGCTGGTCTCAGGCAAAAACTTCTTTTTCTCAAACTTAAAAGAAGAGAAACTCAGCCAGGTCCTCTGGCCGCTCCAACTTTCACCTTATGCCATCGTAACTTTAAGGCTTGACTGAGAGTTTAAAGTATAATGGCCAAGGTAGTGAGGAGGCTACCGTGAAGAAAAATAAGCTACTTTTTAGTCAAACCTGTCTTATTCTGTCTCTGATAGTTTTTCTTTGCGGACAATTACTGACTCAGCCCTATCGCCCTTCCGAACCTCAGACCGGAAGGAGAATCAAACTCCTTCCTGAAACCACTCTGAACCTGACCGACTGGTTTATCCAATCTTCAGCCAAACTTCAGGTGGGTGGCGAGGTGCTGTCAAAACCCGGAGTGATGATGGATCGCTGGTACCCGGCCCAGGTTCCTTCAACTGTCCTGGGAACTCTCGTGGAAAACAACGTTTATGAAGATGTCTTTTTTGGTAAAAACCTGGACAACATCAAGGCCGACGACTTCAAGGTCTCCTGGTGGTACCGGACAGAATTCTTGCTGACCGCTTTTCCTGGAAGAACCACAACCCGACTGGAGCTGGATGGGGTTAATTATCGAGCCAACATCTGGTTAAATGGCCAGAAAATTGCTGACTCTTCTGAAATATATGGCGCCTTTCGCCGCTTTGACCTGGACATCACCCGATTCGTCAAACCCGGTGAAAAGAATGTCCTGGCCATCGAAGTCATTCCGCCAGCTAAGGGTGAACCGACAATCGGTTTCGTGGACTGGAATCCGGCGCCGGCTGATAATAGTATGGGGCTCTGGCGCCCGGTGAGAATCAGGCTGACTGGTGATGTCAGTATAAAAAATCCTTTTGTTCAGACCAAGCTTGATACAGCCACACTCAAAGAAGCCCGACTGACTATTTCGGCTGAACTCCAGAACAATTCCACCAAACCAGTGATTGGAACCTTAGAAGCAGAGCTGGAAAACATCAAAGTGTCTCAGGAAGTTAAACTCGACCCCGGAGAAGTCAAAAAAGTTGTTTTTACTCCAGATAAATTTCAAGATCTTGTCCTGAAAAATCCGCGGATCTGGTGGACCCATGACTTAGGAAAACCTGAGCTTTACCTGCTCCTTCTTTCTTTCAAGACCAAACCTGCGACCCAGTTATCTTCTGAAAAGACAAAAGAAAAACCGCCCGTACTGGAAAAATCAAAGGAAGAAAAAACCAGGGATAAAGAGAAAGAGAAGATGAGAATTCCACCTCAGTTCAAAGCACTGGAATCGATTTCAGACTGGCGGGTGGTCAGGTTTGGTATCAGAGAAATCAGGGATTATCTCAACGAGGAAGGTCATCGAGGTTATCTGCTTAATGGCAGGAAAATCCTTATCCGCGGTGGTGGCTGGACCGACGACCTTTTTCTCAATAACAAATCTAAGAAGCTCCGGGCGGAAATCCTCTATGCCAAACATATGAATCTAAACGCTTTGCGTCTGGAAGGTTTCTGGGGCACAAGCGAGGAGCTTTACGATTTCTGTGACGAACAGGGAATCCTGCTGATGGTTGGTTGGAGCTGTCACTGGGAATGGGAAAATTATCTTGGTAAACCAACTGATCCCGTTTTCGGAGGAATTCTCACTCCAGAAGATATGGCGCTTATCACCCAATCATTCCGAGACCAGGTCAGATGGTTGCGCAATCATCCGAGCATTTACGTCTGGGCTTTAGCCAGTGATTTAGTGCCCAAACCAGAACTGGAAAAGGAATACCATAAAATTCTCCAGGAAGACGACCCAACTAGACCATTTCTCAACTCAACCGGAACTAAGACCAGTCCGGTCAGCGGAAAGTCGGGTGTCAAGATGAATGGACCTTATGATTGGGTCCCGCCCAATTACTGGTATGAAGACAGAAAAAACGGCGGTGCCTTTGGCTTCAACACCGAGAGTGGGCCAGGACCACAGGTACCAGTTCTGGAAACCTTGAAAAAAATGATCCCGGAAGAAGCCCTCTGGCCGCCGAATGACTACTGGAACTATCATTGCTCAAGGGGAAAATTCAACAATCTGGAGCGTTACAACCAGGCAATGAAAGAACGCTTAGGCTGGCCGGCAAATGTGGTCGAATACTGCCAGAAAGCCCAATATCTTAATTATGAAGGGATGAGAGCCATGTTTGAGGCTTTTGTGGCCAGAAGGTATTTGTCTACTGGAATCATTCAGTGGATGTACAACGCAGCCTGGCCCAAACTCTGGTGGCAGCTTTATGACTATTACCTGATGCCCACTGGTGCTTTATATGGTGCCAGAAAGGCCTGTCAGCCCGTCCAT
The DNA here is from genome assembly GCA_014360015.1 of Candidatus Aminicenantota bacterium. Taxonomy (GTDB): domain Bacteria; phylum Acidobacteriota; class Aminicenantia; order Aminicenantales; family Saccharicenantaceae; genus Saccharicenans. Next base: position 10,950 of record JACIYJ010000012.1, read on the forward strand.
TTAATCTATGATTATGAAACGAAAGAAATAATCGCCTCCAACCTGTCTTCAGTTAAAACCGAAAAACTCAAAGCTAAAGTCCGGGTGTTTGATTTTGACCTTAAAGAAAAATACCGGAATGAATTTCATTTTGAGCTTGAACCGGACAGCAAAATTATCCTGACCAGACTGCCAGAGATAGCTGACCTCTCTCCAGTCTATTTTCTGGACCTCAGAATTCTGGGAGCTAAGGGAGAGCTTAAAGACCAGAATTTTTACTGTCTGTCCAGAACTCCGGATATTCTTGATTTTGAAAACACGACCTGGTTTGTGACACCAGTCAAACAATACGCTGACTTGACCCGGCTGAATTTCCTGCCTGAAGCCCAGATTAAATACCGGTGGAAAGTTGAAGGTAAAAGCACCACTAAGAATCTGACCATAGAGCTCGATAATCCGTCGCCTAATCTGGCCTTTAATTTGGAAATTCAGGTGCTGAAAAAGTTAAGACAAAAATCCTTAGTCCCGATCTTCCTTGAAGACAATTATTTCTCGCTTCTTCCCGGAGAAAAAAGAATCATCAAGGGCTATTTCTTTACCGACGACTTAGAAGGCGATGAAGCGGAAATCAGAGTCAAAGGCTGGAATGTTCAGGCCATAGAGCAAAAATAAATTCTCAGGAAAGAACAACGGGTGATAAGCTTTTTTATTAGAATTAGAAATCGAACAGAAAAAGAAGAACTGTGAACTGGCTGTAATTTAATTTATTCAAAAACTCAGGAGCTTTTTCCAGGTCCCTGATTTTTTTTAATGGAGTTGACCAGCTCTCTCAATTTATCCTGATTGGGGTTCAGGCTCAGGGATTTTTCCCAGGCCGCCAGAGCCTTATCTTTATTCCCCAGCTGGTAATAGCAGGTCCCAAGATAATTCAGAATTTCAAAGTTAGTTCCGAAACGCTCAAGATACTGTTCATAATAAACCGAAGCCTGGGCAAACTGATTGAGCGAATGATGGCAACGACCAAGAAGAGAGACAAGTTCGGCTGGAGGTTCTTCCCGGTTATAGGGTCTCAGTAGGTCGATTACCTGTTGGTACTCCCCTGTCCGGAAAAGCGCCTCGCCATAAGCTAAAGCCTGTTTCAAGCCGGGGTTCAGAGAAAAAGCCAAGGCCAGTCTTTGGACTGCTTCCAAATCATTACCCGAATTGAATAACTGAAGTCCGGTGATAAACATCTCCTCATCCGGAGTTAAATTTGCTCGGGAGACTACGATCGGCCTGGGAATGGCTGGCAGGGCTGAAATCTCCAGCTCCAGCCGCCTGGCATTTTTGATCTGACCATCGATCATCAGGTCGACAGTCAGTGTATAATATCCAGGTATAAAAGATGAAAGCGGAATCTTTTCTACCACTAAGGAGTCCGCAGTCAGGCTGTCCAGTTTTCTTTCCTGGCTTAAAACCGGCTGATTTTCTCGAAACAAGGCAAATTTCAAGCTGGCTCTTTTCTTCAATTCTTCATCAAGTCCCCGAAGCTGCAGACAAGCCACCAACGAGTCAGATGAACTGAATGATTTTCGGGATTGGGTCAGAATCTGTCTTGTCCCGATTTTGAACGGAAACACAACCTGCGGTTCTTTCACTTCCTGCAGGTCATAAGCCAGTAGAACCTGGCTAATTTCAGGAGACTCAGTTCGAGCTATCAGGTGAATCTTTTGGGAGAAGCTGGAAAATTCCTTAGACAGTGGATTTTTTACCAGTAGGTCAAAGGTATAGGTTCCGGGAATCAGGGGAAAAACATCTTGAAAGCAAACAGCTCTTTTGCCGATTTCTTCCAGCTGGTCGCGGTTTAAAACAAGAGGCAGACTTTTTTCGAATTGATAAATCGTTCTTCCCTGTTCATCTGAAACCCGACCGTTCAGGTCAAACCGGACTAAATACCCCTGGCTGTCCTCTTCCACTGAAATTTTGGCTGGTTCAATTGAATAATGCACTAAATAATTGCCATGCTCGTTCTGGACCGTCCAGATTTCATAATCCGCCCTGATGTAATTGGTGCTGTATTCCACTTCTATTAGATCTTTGTACTTAAACCAGGCTTCAGCATAAGCATCTTCCACCTGCTTCTGGGGCAGAGAAAGAATGGTGGCCAGGAGTTTGTTGGAAGCCAGGTTGATGACTCCAGGCTCCATTCTTTCATTGGGAATCAGGCTCAAAGACTGTTCAGCCAGGTTGGGCGAAAGCTGATACAGTCTCTGATAGGAATCACGGGTGTCTCTGGCATTGTACATATAATCAGCCACTAAGGCCTGAGGACCATGGTCTGATGGCGAGTAAAGGATGTATTCACCAGTTCCTTCTTTCTTGAAGAAGATTACGTTAAAAGCTGTGGGTAAGCCATACTTTGGGTCACCATAATAGAACCAGACCTGGGTCGGATAAACTCCCATGATGTTTTCGTACTTTTCGATGTTGTTTGGCGGACCAAGGATGATATAAATTCTGCCCTGATCGGTTTTCCAGCCAGGCTTACCTGTGCCTCGACCGAGGAACTGATTAGCGTAATTCAGGCGGCGGTAATGTTCTTCTTTAAACTCATTCTGTGGTGTGCCGGGAGTCGGATCGCGTTGTTTCCAGAAGGCTTCGATGAAGATATCGCGTTCGCGGTCAGTCTTGAGCTTAAGAAAGACTTCCCTTTCTTTCGGGGTGATGATATAAACAACCTCTTCTTCCAGCCATTTCCTGTATTTTTCTGGAAGGTCTGAAGCCAGCAAAGATAGAGTGAGGACTAAGATTTCAAAAAAAGAGAAAAGTCCCTGAAAAAATAATTTTCTAAGGATAAGTCTTTTTCCTTTCATACAAAGATTATAACTTTTGTCCACTTTCCCTTCAAAAAATAAAAAAGGGCGTTCGGGAAAAACCCGAACGCCCTTGGGAATTAGTCTTGAAGCTTAGAATTCGTAGCTAAAGCTCAATCTAATCTTCCTGGAAGGATAGGTGATTCCGGAAACGCGGCCAATTTGAGGCTCATGGGCACCACCATAACCAGCATTGGTCACCGCATGCTCGTTGAAAAGGTTGAGAATATCAACAGCCAGCCTGATGTATCCTGCACCTTTCAAACTAAAGGCTTTATCCAGCCTCAGGTCAACCACTTTCTCATGCGGCAGGTACCAGGGCTTGGTCGGATCGATAGAAACAATGTAGTTGTCTCCAGTGTTAACCACCACTCCGTTTGGATAACCCCACTGGGTGATGACCGGAATTGTTTCCAGCGGCCAGAGTGGACGGCCAGAATTGTACCTGAACCTCAAGCCAAGGTCTACTTCAACCTTAGGAATTCGGTAGGATCCGGACAGTTTAAACTCAAACTTCTGGGTATGGGGCAGTGGACCTTTCATATTGTTAATGGTCTGGTTCAGACCGGCCAGGAAGGTAGTATCCATGACCATCGGACCTTCGAAGTTGAAGTCCTGACGAACCGGCCTCATGGCAAAACCATCTGACCAGGAGAACAGAGCTGAAGCCAGCATCTGCCACCTGTTGGAGTATCGTTTGTTAGCCATAAACTGCAAACCTTGGTAGAGACGGCGGGGTTTGATCCCATCAATCGTTGGCATGTTCTGGACCATAAATCCAGATGAGAACCAATCCAACCTACATCGGCTCCGTTAATCACACCATCACCGTTATAGTCCTTCATAACTATACTGTAAAGATTTACTGTCTCGCCATATTGAGTTGTGTATTCCACCCGTTCATATTCGAAAGGTTCCTGAGTAACTTCGTTCAGCGGCCAGTTAACAAAGATGTTTCCGGTTCTCTTCCAGATGTAGGTGGCACTCAATGACAGATCTTTGATTATCTCGCGCTCTAAGTTGATGGTAATTTGGTCTGTGTACTGGTCCTTAGTCCCTTCCTTGACCTTTAACATCCAGGAATAATCTGAGGTTTGATATTCATCCCACCAATCTGGACGGTCGCCAGGAGATAAATAGGTATCACCATAAAGATAACGGGCAGCATTGGTAACTTCGTCTGGATCAACATAGTTATTTCCATTCAGATCAACCAATTCAAAAGGAATCCGATAGAAAATGTAATGAATGTTAGCTTGAGGCATGTCAGGTCCGAATCTTCTCAGGTATTCAACACTGAGGGGAAGATAATACCGACCGTAACTTACTCTGAAAATGGTTTTCATATCGCCGGTCAGAGCATAGGTTAAACCAATACGGGGTGAAAACAGCTTGAAGTCAAAGATGTTCCCCGTGCCTTGCCTTTCTCTGATAACCGGCGGGGGTGAATTGATCTCTTCCGGAGTGGAAGCGTATTCATAGATTTTGCCCTTGCCGTATTTAGTGGTCATCCGGTCAAAACGAAGCCCGAGGTTTACAGTCAACCTTTTGGTGGGCGTCCACTGGTCATCAAAGAATACGCCCATCTGGTCAGCAGTCCTAACGGTCAGGAAAGGATTCAACCAGGTCTGACGATTATAGAAAACCAGTCCATCCACTCCGTACCAATCTCTCAGATAATTGATGTTCTGAGTCCAAGGAGCCGGATAAGCAAAGTTAGCATAATTATGAAAGTAACCTCCCATCCAGTTACCCCGGCCCAGAGTGTACTGAATACCGAATTTAATGTCGTGCTCCCCTAAAAAGTTTTCCGCATAATAAGAGACATCTGCCTGAACGGTATTTCGGCTCGATTTTTGGGCTTCCACATAAGGAAAGGCACCGTTTACTCCATAGACGTTCCACTTCCACCAATTTATATAGCCAGGATGATCAGGAGCATCGGCTGGGATAAACGGCTTATCATCTCTCCAGAATCCTAAATACTTCAGGGTAAAAACAGTCTTACCTGTAGCCATCCACTGCCACTGGGCGGAAATGCTGTGAGTTTCACTGTTCTGGCCATAAGTCATAGTCTCATCCCAGTGTGGATTCCAGGTCCAGCCGTCGCCCTTGTTCCTCTCATAATGGTAGGCAATCCAGGCTCGGTGATTGGTCCAGGGCTCCGTGGTTATTTTGATATCGCCAAATCTACCCCAGTATCTGTTAGGAACCGGCCAGAAGGGAGTTTTAGATTCACTCCTTATGTAGTCCACACCGCCATAGAACCAGACCTTATCCTTCTTGATCGGTCCGCCCATGGTGAAGTTAAATTCATATTCTTTTGTGTTCTTGTTTAGAATATCATCGCCCGGACCGATGAATAACCTATCTCCGTACGGGCCAAGAGGCCCCATATCAACCGCTTCTCCGGGATTGGCTGGCTTTGGCTGGTTGTCAGCAATCCACTTTTTCGGAGCACCATAGACAGAAAAATTCCCGTGGAAATTGTTGCTCCCGGATTTGGTCAGAACATCAATGGCCACACCGGAATAGCTGCCATATTCAGCTTTAGAACCAAGGGCAATAACCCTGACTTCTTCCACAGCGTTATAGTTGACATTGACCAGAGAACCATAAGCAGCCGACCTGGGGTTGGTGGTGTTAACCCCGTTGATTAAAAAGACATTTTCATTGGAAGCACCGCCATAAGCGTTGGGACTTGGCAGCCAGCTTCCATCCTTTCCCTGAGCCACCATTCCTGGTGTGGTTAAGGCCAGATCATAAAAAGCATCACGGCTGGTAGGTAATTTTGAAAGCAATTCACTCTGGATATTGGTAGCCACCGTGGAAGTTTTGGCATCAACAACCGGGCCGGTAGCCGTGACCGTTACCGTTTCTTCCAATTTCCCCATTTCCATTTTCACATCAACCACCATGGATGACCCAGCAGTAATCGTTATGTTTTCCTGTCTGACCGTTTTAAAGCCAGGAAGGGAAGCAGTCAGGGCATATTTGCCGGGCGGCAAATTCATAAAGACATAGGAACCTCGGGCTGAGGTCTGGGTAGCTCTCTTCCCGCCCATCAAAGCCGGACTGGTAATTTCTACAGTTACCCCGGGAAGAGGAGCGCCTTCTTCATCGACTACTGTTCCGGTGAGTTTTCCGTATTCTATGGTCTGAGCCATAACTACTGGCGCCAGGAAAAAGAAAATAAGGCTCAGTTGGAAAAGTCTTTTCCACCAAAAACTTTTCTTATTCATTTTACCCTCCTTTTTTCCATAACCTCTTCTTCCCCCTGAAGAAAGCAGGTAAGAAGACCCCCTAAGAGAGTTTTGATCTCGAAATTATCCGCAATCTCACCTTCCTTCTTTAGAAACTCTCACTACTATTTAGCTACCAGAAATTTTTTCTGTCAAGTAATTTTTTTCAAGAAAACAGCCTCGATTTCTCCAGCTCACCACAAGTCCTTTACTGCTATTTCTTTATTTGCTCTTTCAGGGTGCTGATGAACTTATTCAAGAACTTTATTTTCTCTTCATCCTTCGCATAACCACGAGCTTTTTCTAAATACTCCACGGCCTTAAGCAGATCTCCTTTATTTATATAACACCTGGCAATCATTTCCAGGGTATCAACATCCTCGGCTTTAGCCGCTAAGGCTTTTTCAAAATAACTCAAAGCCTCATCCACCCTACTCATTTCAAAAAGAATAAGTCCCAGGTTATAAAGGTTGGCTGAGTTGGTGGGGTCAAGTTCCGCTGATTTTTTATAATACTCAATGGCTTTATCCATATCTTTCAAATTTTGATAGCAGTAACCAAGTTGCTGGTAAGCTGGAGCAAATTGAGGAACAAGTTCGATCACCTTCCTCAACTCAACCACTGCCTCTTCATAACGATGAAGTCGGCCTAAGGTAAAGCCCAGTAAATAGCGGACATTGGAATCATCTGGATATTTTTTAGCCAGATCCTGAAGAAGGTTCAAAGCCTCTTCCAGATTATTCTGTTTGATCAGGTCCATAGCCCTGGTTACAGCTTGCTGGGCTTCTTTAGCCTGAGCGGCTACTCTGAGCATTTCTTCTGAGGCTAAAATTATGGTCTCCATCTCCACCTTCTGCATTCTTTCCTGGGGCGTAGAAAAATCCCATTCAAAAGTCCTGGTTTCATAGCCATCTTTTTTGACCGTCACCTTATAACGCCCATGTGGTAAGCCGGAAAGAACATACCTGCCGTTCTTGTCGGTTTTGACCCGATAATTTCTGCTGGTATTTACATCCTGAAGGATTATTTCCACCGAAGCAATCGGTTGTTTATTGGTATCGACCACCACCCCAAATAAATGATATTCCCGATACTGACTGCAAAGCGGGCCAACAGCCAGCAGAACCAAAAATCCGGACAGCCATAATCTTAAAATCCAGTTGCCGCTTGACTTTTTTCCTTTTTCTTTCATCTTTTTGACTCCGTAGTTTGATTTTTAAAATGATTGGCTTTAGCCAGCGCTTCTTGAACTCTGGCCGGTTGTCCTAAGCGATTATAGACATCAGCCAGAAGAAAATAACTGAGGGCTTTGAGTTCAGGAGTTCTCGCCTTGCTCAAACCAGTATTGATTAAATCTAATATCTCTGCCGGGTTGTCGTTCCGAAGAAGCTTACCCCGAGCATAGAACAAATAGCCTTCAGCTTCGTTCGGAGCAGTTTTCATAACTTTTTCCATTTGCTCCAGGTATCCCTGAAAATCACCCCGCTTGAGCAAAAGCTTGCCCAGATTAAACCTGGCCCGAAAATGGTCGGGGTAATTCTCAATCTCTTTCGAATACGCCTGGATGGCTTCTTCCAGCCGGCCCTGTTCTTCATAGAGCAGACCGAGATGATAATGAGCTAAGGGAAACTTCGGATACTCCTGAAGGATTTTCTTTAACAGCTCCTCAGCTCTTGAATATTCTTTAAGCCCGATCAGGCAGACGGCCAGGTTCAATTCATTCCTGGTCATCTTGGGCTGAATCTCCACCGCCTTTTCCAGGTAGGGCAGAGCCTGAGCATGCTCCATTTTCCTCATATAAACTTCACCGATTAAAGTATAAGCCTGGGTATTCCGATCATCGATAGACAGGGCTTTTTTGCTAAGTGAAATTACCTCTTCATCCCGGCCCTCTTCGAGAAGGATGTTAGCTAAGCTGATCAGAGCCTGGAGTGAGTTAGGGTCTTGTCGAAGAATCTCATCCAGAAGTTTTTTGGCTTCTTCTTTTTTCCCGAGTTCCAGGTAGCAGGTTGAAAGCAAGAGCAGAGCCTGGGGGATTCCAGGTTCGAGCGACAGAGCTCGCTCTAAATTTCCAACAGCCTCTCCATATTTTTCATGATTGATGAAATCGCCAGCCTGCTGAATCAGCTCATAAACCTCCAGTTTGTCCTTGGGGTCAGCTAAATCCTTTGCTGGCCTGGTTTTTATTTTAACTGAAGCACCGATATAACCAAGAGCAGCCAGACGCTGGACAGTTTCGGAATCAAGGTTGGCTGCCTGGGGTTCGGGTGCACCGAAACTGATTCTTTCTACAAAGGCCTCAAGCTCTTTTTTTAAATTCAGTCCGACTTCTGGATATCTGTTCTGGACATCGGTTAATTCTTTGGGATCCTGCTTTAAATCATAAAGTTCAGGCCTGGGAGCATCGATGAACTTAAACCGGCTGGTCCTCAGACTTAAAAGTGGACTCCAACCATAATGCAGGTTGGGGCTAAGAGATTCACAGTAAGCCGGTAGTTCTTTTTCTTTTTTCCCGAGCATCAAGCCAACCAGGGATCGTCCCTGAGTGGGTGGCGCTTTTATTCCGACCATCTCGGTGATTGTAGGGAAAATATCAACAGTACTGACCTGAGCAGGAATTCTGATATTCTGCAACCTGTGGTCGGGACTGACCACCAGAAACGGCACCCGCACCGCATAATCATAGATAAAAAAGCCATGGGCTAATTCGCCGTGATCACCCAGACCCTCTCCATGATCGCCCACCAGGACCACTACCGTCTTGCTATCCAGACCATTGGTCTTGAGCCAGGAATATAGCCGGCCAATCTGCTCATCCATATAAGCGATTTCACCATCATAAAGACTGACTGGCGGATTATAGTTATATTGTGAATAATAAGGCTCTGGTGGTTCGTAAGGCAGATGCGGGTCATAAAGATGGACCCAGGCAAAGAAAGGCCGGTCTTTATTCTTTTCCAACCAGCTCAGAGCCGAATTCACCACTTCATCTCCGCGACGCTGCACCATGCCCAGGTCAAGCTGTTTATATTTTTTCAGGTCAAATTGATCATCGTAGTATTCGAAGCCCTGCTTGAGTCCCCAACGGCCGTCCAGGACAAAGGCCGCAATGAAGGCTGCTGTCCGGTAACCTGAAGCCGCAAAAACTTCGGCCAAGGTAGTCTGGTCATCCCGCAGAGCATTGTTGCCGTTGACTCTGACTCCGTGATAGGGTGGATAATAACCGGTCATAATCGAGCAGTGAGCCGGAAGGGTCAGCGGGGCAGTTGTGGCACATTGCTCAAAAACCACAGCTCTTCGGCCCATTTCATTTAGGTTCGGAGTCTGGACCGCACCATAGCCATAGAGCGGCAGATGATCAGCTCGGGTGGTGTCAAGAGTTATAAGCAGAACATTAGGCTTTTCCACGCCCTGCTTTTTCCAGAAATTCTGGATTGAAGCTGATGGTTTTAGAAAAAGCTGGAAAAGAAGAAGACCTCCAGCCAGCAAAACAACCACTACCAGCAGAAAAATCGAGATAAAAGTTTTCTTCTTAGTTTCCGACTTTTTCCCGATATTGTTTTCTTTTTTATTTTTCTTTTTGCCCATAATTTTTTGTCTTTTTTAAACTTTAGTTCTTACTCTTTATCCTTGATCTTTTATTTTCCGCTCTGCAGCCAGGCCCGATAGATAGCCCAGACCGCACCCGGCCTCATATATTTCATGGCCCTGAAAAGATTCTGACCATTTTTCTGCTGTGGGTTATTCCAGACATATTCATCCGGATTCAGATAGGCTTCTGGTGTTTTAAAAAAGTAGCCTTGGCCTTCAGGGCTCCAGACCACCCGATAAATACCGTAAGCTGTTTGCCAGGCTTCTTTTTCCAGGCCGTGGAGCAGAAGATTGGAAGCAAAAGCATAAGCTGTACCGACCCAGACCTCGTCTCCCTGCTGACTGAAAAGCTGTTTGCCTGAAGTGGTGCGACCGTTGACTGCTCCCATCAAACCATCACCAAAGCCAGCCACATTGGTCTCGAAAATAGTTTTCAGGGCTCTTTTAACTTGCTCTTCGGGAAGCAAAGGCTCGGTCTTTTCCAGTCCGAGCATAGAACTATACCAGACACCAAAAAGCTGGTCAGTCATGATATCATCAGTATGGCTGTCGATATGGAAATAACCTTTCTCTTCATTCCAGAGTTTCTGGACTTCTTTTTTCCCAGCTTCTATCCAGGACAGATACCGTTTCTGAACATCTTTTATTTTCACTCCATTGACTTCTTCAAGGCTCTTTTCCAAAAGCAGGTCACCTAAGCGGCAGGTGGCTTTTAAAGAAGACAGCCAGAGGAGACCCACATAGGCACTGGTGCCTTTCATCCGCCAGGTGTCGTAGGTCTGATCTGGAATGGCTTCATTCTGGGGAATATGAGATTCCGGATGTCCGAACCTTTTCTCCAGAGTATCCAGAGCTAAAACTGACGCAGCGAAAACTTCTCTAAGAAAGTCCACATCCTCTTTGCCTGCAGCCAGATAATCGCGCAGAGCTCGAAGCGGGAATTTGGGATTAAGGTCTTTCCAGACATTTCCGTTCTGCCAGTCAAAAGCATTAAGCACCACCCAGGGTCTGACCCGGGGAGAACCAAGATCGTGGGGAATCATCCCCCTCTCTTTGTTGACATTCCAGTAATAACCTTTCTTTTCAGCCGGAACTTCTTTGGGAAAAACCTGGTCGTATTGATAAATTTTATAATTCGGATCGATTCGATTCACCGTCTCAGCAAAAAAGCGGATGTTCCTGAGTTCCAGCTCCAGCCAGAGCTCCAGAACCTGCCAGCAGTAAGAATCAACATCGAACGTTCCGTACATTAGATAATCAGCACTTTCCAAATAAGTGAAAAGATCTGTGGAAGCTTCCCAGATACTGGTTTCGCTCAGGACATAAAGCTCATTGAAAAGAATCTGTTTGAACCAGTCTGGGAGTTTTTTCTGGCTGAGAATTGTCTGTTGCCAGCTATCGATGGCTTTTTCCCACTGGCTGTATTTTTCCAGAGCTTCAAAAGCCAGAGCTTGAGCCTTCCCTCCGTCGGCTCCAAAAAATTCCGTATATTTTTTCCTGTATTTCACACCTTTTTCAAATTCGTAATAAGGAAAATCCCAGCTCAAGACAAATGGTACTTCTATTTTTTCACCCGGTTTTAATTTCAGAGTCAGGCAGAGAGCCGAAGCGACCCTCTGGCTTTTTCCGGACGTTTCTCTTGACTCTTCTTTTTTTGATGACAATTTCCCTGAAGCTGCAAATGGCTCCATCACTTCAGCCCCATCACCTGTCGGGTCAAAATCCAGAAGGTAGGAAACTTCAGCTTTTCCAGGAATTTCTGCAGTGGCCATGGCCATAGTTCCGGTTAAAGCATTTCCCTGACGGATATCAGCTCCTTTTCTTTTAAAAATGATTGCCTTTTTCTGCCCTTCAGCCACAAACTGGCTGTAACTACCCTGACTGTTCTTATCCCAGACAAATTGAGTTTCGGGCACATTTCCGCCTGGCCAGACCGCTTCCCAGCCGACCATATTTTCCCAGGTGAGCATAATTGAGACTTCTACAGGAGATTTTGAGGGATTACTAAGGATCCATTTATAAATGGCAACCGGATAACTGCTTTCCCGGTAATTTCCTGGAATTACCGGAGAAAACTGAACAACAGCTATTTTTACTGGCCAGTCCTTATTCTTTTCGAAAGAAAAACCACTTTTTGGATACAAGGCAAAATAATCTCCACATCCCGGTGCCAGCCGCCATTTCCAGCTTTGAAGAACATTGGACTTTTGATCAGCCGAAAGTGTCTGGACAATTTTCTGATTACCTTTTTTGATAAAGAGATGAAAAGCATCAGCTGGAATTGGATCATCTACAAACCAGCCCGATTTGAGAAACCAGTAACGGAAATTGCCGCTGATTGTCCATTCGAAGCCACCTGTTCCAAATCCCCCGACCGGACAGGCACTGCCTTCAGAATTATTATCAATGTTCCCGGAAGCAGAAGGGTGACCGAATCGTTCCAGCTTATACCCGAACGGTCTGGTAAAAGAGCAATCTGGAAAGCCAGCTATATTAGCCGGAGCCGCTTGAAATTTAAACTCAAAACCCGAAGCCACGGCAGCCAGCTTTGTCTTTTCTGTTCGGACTGACTCTGAGCCAGCAGCTGAAGTTGAGATGACCAAAAATATCAATAGAAATAAAATTGAATTAAAAGCCAGATTCTTAGTTGATTTTCCCCTCATCTCCCCACCTTATTCTTCATTTTCTTTCTGGATAAACCCTTCTCCCCCGAACATAGGTTTCCACGGTTTCAAAGTTCTGGTCAAAAACAGCCAGATTAGCCAGCTTGCCTTTCTCCAAACTGCCCAGCTCGGCCTCAAGACCAACACTTTTAGCCGGAGTCAGAGAAGCCATGGATACCACTTCGGGGACTGTAAGCCCGGTCCAATTCAGAACATTTTTCACCCCGTGATTGAGATGAAGGACCGAACCGGCCAGCACGCCCGAATCCTTCAACCTGATTTCATTGCCCTTAAGAACAACTTCCAGGCCGCCCCAGGCGTAGGTACCATCAGGCAGACCAGTTTCTTTTAAGGAATCAGTAATCAGGCAAACCCGATCTTTTCCTTTGCGGAATACAGCCAGGCGAATAAAGCAGGGATGGACATGGATGCCATCAGCAATCAGCTCCACAAACACCTGGTCACTATCCAGGACCGCCCCAATTCCTCCTGGTTCACGATGATGGAATTCCCGCCAGGCATTAAAAAGATGAGTGGCGTGATTGCTTCCGGCTTCAATAGCTTTCCTGGCTTCATCATAGGTAGCATCAGAATGACCAATAGAAACCACCCACCCCAGCTCTGTCATTTTTTTTATATAATCCAGGTTCCGGCCGGCTTCTGGAGCTATAGTGATTAAGGTTTTTAATCCATTAAGAGACTCGGCGAGTCGTTCCAGTTCCTGCTCATTAATTTCTCTGATGTATTTGGGATCTTGGGCACCTTTTCGCTTCAGACTGACAAAAGGCCCTTCCAAATGAATCCCCAGAATTTCTGATGGTAAATTTTCTTTTTTAGCTTCCTTTACCGCTTCAATCGCTGCGGTCATAGCTTCCAGGCTGGAAGTGAGAGTAGTCGGGAAAAATCCAGTTACTCCGCAGGCTGCCTGATGGCTGGCCATCTGACGCAGGCTTTCCACTTCCCCATCCATTACTTCTTTCCCTAAGGCTCCATGGAGATGAACATCAATGAGTCCTGGAGATATCCAGTGGTTCCGACGGTCTATAAACTCGACAGAATCTAAGGAAGGCAATTCTTCTGGTCGGTAAACACCCTCGATTTTTTCATCTTTAATGACCAATAGACCGTCTTCAATCACTCGGTCAGGTAAAATCAAATTACCTCTGATAGCCCTGACTTTCATCATCCTGTCGGTTCTCCTTTGTTTCAAATTTCAGTTTCTACGATGTATATTTTATCACTTTTTGGTTAAACCCGGAGAAAGCGAAAAGTTGCTGATTTCGAGCCAGCCACTTTTTCAGTCAAACTTAACTCTGCCCTGTTCTCTCAAATCCCGATAGCTTAAGAGTTTAATGTTCCTTCGAGCGATAATTTTTTTCACTTTAGGGCTGGTGATGGCCCTGACTTCAGCCGAGCGGTACTTATAGACATTCTGCAGGCCATCAGGGTTGAGGTCAACCAAGGCTCTTTCCTCTGGCGTATCCAGTCCGGGATGAACTACCAGAAGATAAAGACCTGGTTTGGCCGTCATAAGTTTTTCAATGAGAACTTTTTCTTTCTGCTCTGGCAGGACGTTGTAAATATCGAAAAATTCCCGGTCTTCGCCACATTCACCGGAAACTGGCAGGCCATATTCTTTGGCCAGTTTTCTGACCACCGCCCTGAATTCTTCTTTTGTCTCCAGACTGTCCATATGAGTATCCAGATAATCCAGCCTGAGGCCACGAGAGAGTGCCCGGTCTATTTGAGCCCGAAGCTCTTTTTCCACCTCCTCCACTCGTGGACTGGCCGAAAAAAAGGCCTGAGCAGTTGAATAAAAATAGCCGTCTTCATCCACCAAGCTCGGAACCAGATTAAAAGGCAGCACCGGACGCCAGCGATAATCTTTCCACTCAGCATTAACGCAGAGATGAACACCCACCGACCATTGCCAGTTCTGGCGGCAGCGGCGGGCAGCATCTTCAAACCAGGGCGCCGGCACCAGCAGACCGCCGGTTGTCAGAATTCCCTTAGAAAAAGCTATTTCAAAAGCTTCATTGGCCGAGTGAGTCATTCCCATATCGTCCCCGCGAACTATGAGCTCTATTAATTGAGGCTCAGAAGCTGTCCGCGTCTGATTTCCAGCTCCAATCCAGACCAGGGTTATGGCCAGAAACAGACTAAGGATAATATATGAAAATCTTTTCATATATAGCCCTCCCTCCTTTTGACTTTCATTCAGCTTAAATTGCCTTTCTTATAATTCTATTATTTATCGCTGCTCTTTAAAAGTTTAGAGCGCAGCCAGCTCTGCAGTCCGAGAATCATCAGCAGATTAAAGATGGGGATAAAAAGGGCAATGGTCAGAGAATAATGCTGGCTGACCCGGCCAATCAACCACGGTGAAAGCATTCCCCCGACCAGCCCGGTGCCTATGGCCAGAGAAAAGGCGGTCCCTGAATAATCAGGAAAAGCTTCGCCGATGACCGAAAGAGTTGTTGGATAAATAGCCGCAAAACCCAGACCAATTAAAAGGGCAAAGCTTACCGCCTGAATTTTCCCCGGACTTAAAATCATTCCCAGCAAGGCTAAAAGTGACAAACCAGCACTGACGAGAACCACAGTTTCCCGTTTAACTACTCCCAGCAATTTAGAAAAAAGCAGCCGCCCGAGCATCAAAAACAACCAGTAGCCGGAAAGAATCAGAGCTGAATGTCCGGCTTCAAGTTGAAATTTCTCCTGAAAAAAACTGCTCAACCAGCCCCCTACCGAAAATTCGTTCCCCGATTGAAAAAATAGAATAAAAGCCCCGAGCCAGAGAATTTCTGAGCCAATAATTTTTTTGACATCTTTAAGAGGAAAACCCTGAGGCTGTTTGGGCCGCGGGAAATTGAAAATCGAAAAAAGAATAAACGGCAGAAGGCTCAAAAAGGCCGCCAGCAGAATGACCGGTCTCAAACCGGTGAGTTTTAGAAGACTACCGATTAAAAGCGGCACCAACAGTGCCCCGAAGCCAAAAAATATCCCCAGAAAATTCAGAGCAGCAGCTCGTTTCTCCGGATTAAGGTCATTGACTAAAGCATTGGCTCCACCGTTGAGGCCACCTCCAGCCAGACCCAGAAAAATTGCCGAAACTAAGACATAAGAATAATTTGAAGAAAAAGCCAACTCGGCAAAAGATAAACTGACAACCAGGGAACTTGCCGCCAGAAAGATTTTAAAGCCAAAGCGGTCAACCATCGGACCAAAAAAAAGAGTAGACACCAGCATTCCCAGATTCATAAAAAAGAAAAGATTTCCCGCCTGGATTCTTTCCAGCCTGAGAGTTTCAAAAAGTTCTGGCAAGATAGCACCGATGATGGCCATGACAATTCCAAAAACAAACATCCCGGCTGAACAG
Source organism: Candidatus Aminicenantota bacterium (assembly GCA_014360015.1). Taxonomy (GTDB): domain Bacteria; phylum Acidobacteriota; class Aminicenantia; order Aminicenantales; family Saccharicenantaceae; genus Saccharicenans. The sequence goes on from JACIYJ010000012.1 coordinate 26,656, forward strand.
GCAGCGGTCAGGACCGAAGCTAAAGCTTTATTTTCTATTTCCATTTCTGAATTTTGGCTGTCCTTTTTTCCCTTTTCTTTCTCCTTTTTTTCAATCGTTCTTTCTTTTTATTTTTTGTCTGTCTTTAAAATGCTGCCTTAATTATCCTTGTCTTTGTCCTTGCCTTTAGCTTTTTCATTATTTATAGATATTTACCGGACGGTTGTAATAAAACTCGGTAAAAGCCCGATAAACCCCATCATTGTGATCAGGAGCAATCCCCGGAACATTGGGTGAAACAAAGGTCGGAGTGAGTTTTCCCTGTCTTGCAAGAAGGGCGCCAGTTTCAGCTACTAAAGCCATGGCTATCGAAACTGCGGCCACAGTGGAACCGGCAGCGATCCTCTCCGGCCGGTCGACATCAACCAGAGCATCTTCAGGAGGTACACAATTATCAATGGCTACATCAGCTATCTGTGCCAAAAACTTGCCCGAAGAGTGAGATGGTTTTGAGACTTTCATATTCTTATGACTGGAGACACTGATGACTTTAAGCCCGCGAGCTTTAGCTTCCAGAGCCACTTCAATCGGAGCAGCATTCCGACCACCATGAGAAAAAATGATGATGACATCCCGGGATTCGAGAGAATAACTCTGAAGAAAAACCTTAGCATATCCTTCTTTTCTCTCAATCCAGAGCAGTTCTCTGGCTCCACCCGGTCCAATGACATTAGTCCACATCAGCCTCGGGTCATAGAGCGGATAGAAGCCAACGAAACTGCCATACCGCGGGAAAACATCCATCACCGGGATGACTGAATGCCCGCTGCCGAAAAGATAAACCCGGCCTCCGGAAGCAATAGCTTCAGCCATCAATTTGGCCGCTTTTAAGATTTTTTTCATCTGGGTTTTTTGAATTTTTTCGATGATGGCCTGAATTTTCTGGAGATATTTTTCGGCTGACATTAAAGACTCCTTTCTCTTTTCAAATCTTTTTATATCAAAATTGCCTTTTAGATATCCTGCCTTTATTCTTCTCTAAGACTGCCCGGGCACAGCCGTAAAGAGCCGCATCCTGTCCCGAGGCTGATAGGACAATCTTCACGGTTTTTGAAGCTAAGGGTTGAGCCCAGAGTTTGAACTTCTTTTTAATTGGCTCGAAAAAAAGGTCAGCTGACTGAAAAAGTCCACCACCTAATACTACCACTTCAGGATTAAATGTACTGACTAAATTGGCCACACCCATGGCTAAATAATCCTGAATTTCTTCAATCAATTCCAGAGCTATGGGCTGGCCCTTCCTGGCTTCCTCGCAGACTCTTTCCACAGCACTTTTTTCAGATTCGTTACCGGAGTTTTTTTTCTTAGAAAAAATCTCAGGATGACCTTCGATTAAAGCCTGAGCTTTCCTGGCAAAGGCTCCACCGGAAGCTTCCCACTCAAAACAGCCGAGCTTGAGGTATTCTTCTTTAAACTCCCGATTTAAGGCCATCCAGCCAACAGCCCCGGCCAGGTCACCTTCACCGTGGATGACCTGCCCATCAGCCATAATACCGGCACCAATTCCAGTGCCCACAGCTAAGTAAATCACATTCTTTTGGCCGCAAGCTGCTCCTTTCCAGACCTCGCCCAGGACACAAGCAGTTCGGTCGCTTACGATTGAAAATGGCTTGGGGATTTCTTTTTCCAAAGATTTAACCAGCGGTAAATCTTTCCAGCCCTTGATGTTCGGTGCCCAGACCAAGCCGGTCTTTGGATTGACCACCCCAGGAACACACAGACCCAAAGACCTCAGAGCCCGGCCACGTTTTCTGGCTTCATCTTCAAGCTGAAAATAAAGGGAAACGATTTGCTCAATTGCTTCCCGGCCACCAGCCTGGTGAGTCATAAGGCGAGAGCGGAAGGCGAATCGGCCATTTTCGGTAAAAAGAGCTGAAGCCATTTTCGTTCCGCCAACATCAATCGCCCCGATATAACCCTGGTTATTTTTACTTCTGGTTTTACTTCTGGCTGTGTTCATTTTTTCCTAATCCTTTCCTTCATCTCTTGTCTTCTGTAAGTTTTTTAATATTTTTTCTGGTCTAAGGCTACATTTGACTGAGAAACCTCAAACATTAAAATAATTAAAGCTTTCAAAGTGAGCTTTTTGAAAAATTGAGCTGCCCAAAAATTCTCCTTCAAAAAACCCATTTTAACCAGCACCCATAAATGTCATCTCATCCCCAAAATTTTCGATAGGCTTTTTTGGAACCTTCTGTGACATTAAATTTTTCCTACGAGCTCTTCTTAATCAGAAAAACTCGGACATTCTGAGGCTCAAGTTCCAGGTTCAGGCTAGTTTTGTTCCTGTCCATAGTAAAAGCTACTTTTTCTTCTGTTTCTAAATTCTTTATCTTTACTTTTGACCAGGGCAGGCTTAAAGAAATCTGACTTCTGACTTTCTGTTCCCCACGGTTAAAAGCAAAAAGAATCCAGTAATCTGGACCTTCAAGCCACCTCAATTCAATCAGAGCTTCTTCCGGGAGAGTTCGAACTTCAGCTGCCGATTTTATTCCTAACCAGTCAGCCAGTCCAGCCATAAATTTACCGTTATTAACATTTCTGAAATGATGATATGCCGAACCAACAAAAGAACCGACGATCATCGCCTGGCCTTTTCCGTAGGGAGCCAGGACAATCATCGGCTGGCCATCCTCGCTTGTGGCCAGGACCTGAGCTTTCTTATCATTAATCTCAAAAGATTCTCCAAAAAAGAGGCTATCAAGCATATCCCCTGCTTTCAACCAGGGCAAAGCTGGATGACTCTGGCTGATGACTATCTTCCCGGTTTTCTGAATCGGCAAGAGCCGGGCTTCCCGACAGCCGAGAACTTTATCCAGACCACCTCCAGGAATCACCGGAAAAGAAAAACCTTTCTCATCTATCCAGCCACAGCGGGCTTCGGTCACTAAGGTCCCTCCCTGTTCTACAAATTTTATCAGCTCCTGAATATACAGCCCGGAAATCATCACCGGATAAGGAGCTATAATCAGCTTGTAATTTCTGGCCCTTTCTTTAAGGTCACGAACATGAAGAAAATCAACTTTAATTCCTCGTTCATAAAAAGCTCGATGCCAGCCCTGAAGAGATTCACTTAGATTGTTGTAGCCGACCGGTTGACCTTCTCCGGTAAAAGTCTGCTGGCCACCAACCATGTGAGAGAGTGGATTATAAAGGACGGCAATTTCAGCCCGGGGCGGTTGAGCTCGAAGAAACAGCTCCATATTTCTATTAATGACCTTAGCAATCCGACCGGCTTCCTCGGCTCTTGGTGTGATTTTTCCGTCAAGCTCCACCAGTCCATAACCGCCAGCTTCATAACCGGAACTCATCGGATAATAAGCATAGATGTTGACCGCTCTGGCCCCATAAGCCACCATACTCCACAACCAGTGGCGGAGGTCTTCGGCTGTGACCGGAGCGCTGACTTTCATCCCAAAAACCCCGTAGCCTGCCTGAAGCTCACCCACATAAAAGCCTCCATTGGCCCAGGCCATGGAGCGAACAAAATCCAGGCCGGCCGCCAGGAAAAAAGGCGACCAGGGCCGCACTGCTCCGGCGTGCTTCGGATATATAGACACTCCATAATAATCAACGGAGTCATTCATTTTGCGGTCATCCGGTGTCCCATCCCAGGAAGGCCGGCTGAAAAGTCCGGGTATGGCTGAATGACTGGTGACCACCGATTCAGGCAAAATTTTCTTTATCGCCTGAGCCTTGAGGGCCAGGTCTTCAGCCAGCTTGTCGGAAATGTATTCCTGCCAGTCGATATAATCAGTGTAGGTCAGGATGGTGCCAAACCTTGGTGGTTCAACTTCATCGAAGGATTTAAAAGTCCGATGCCAGGCCTGATTTAATTTTTCAATTTTTTGATATTTTTTCCTGAGCCATTCTCGGAATCTGGCCTGACTTGATGGACAATAGCAGAACTGGACATACTTCAGGTCACCCAGGTGGTAAACTTCTGACCAGTTGATGAGGTGCGGTTCACTCCATAAGTCCCAACCATAAAAAGCTGGCTTGTCTTTGACGGCCTTAGCTGCTTCACTGAAAAAATTGAGGATTTTCTCCCTGACTCCGGGATGGTCAAAGCAGAAACCTGGAGCTGATTGGGGGTGAATCTTAAGATCATTGGAGGCAACAAAAGCTGCATCTGGATATTTTTGGCCAACCCAGTCGGGCGCAGAATCAATATAAACCTGACAGATGACTTTAAGGCCAACTTCACCGGCCAGGTCCGTTAGCAGTTTGAGGCTGGAAAAGTCATACTGGCCTTCTTCTTTCTCACAATAAGCCCACTCAATCCAGCAGCGGACGGTGTTAAAGCCCAGCTCTTTGATCTGCTTCAAGTCAGCTCGCCATTCAGTCGCTGATTTTTCAGTCACCGGCTCAATCATCGGTGCTCTAACCTTGCCACCCGTGTACCAGACTGAAATCGGGAAAAAATCAGACGGCCGTCTGGAAAAAGATTTCACAGGTTCAGACGAGGCAGAAAACAGCTTTAAAGGGAAAATCCCTGAACCGAGTACTAAAAAAATTAAGACCAGGAAATGAACCATCAGAAATTTTTGTCTCATAAGCCTTCTCCTTTCCTTATTTTCCGGAGGCACCCATCTCCTCCGGGCTAAACTGGAGACTGGCTTCAGCAACTTTACTCAGGCAATTTTTAGAGCTAATTAACTTTATTCTTCTCCCGTGTCACCAGCCATTCCATTTTTTACAAACTGAAATTTTTTCTCTGACCTGGTTTGCCTGATTCTCCTGAACGGCCCCTCAGCTTGGTAAGTAAATAATCGTTTCGCTCCCCCAGCCCATATTTTTTATTTTTTAATCTGGATTCTAAAAGTCTTCCCGATTGTCTGGAGCAGTTCTGACTTCCCATTGTATCTGTCGGCAGTAATTTCCCAGATAATCACCCCGGCTGCACCTTTCTCCACCACATAACGGCATTTTCTAAAAACTGACCTGATATCGTCAAAAGAAATCAAGGTTTTCTTGTTCGGACTCAAAAGATAGGGTACCTGGCTGCAAAAATCCCAGTTATACTTCCAGCCTGAAGATAGCAGCTTCTTAACATCGGAATAATTGTAATACTCGCTTTTAGTCGCCTTTTTGTAAAGTCCATCAGTGTCAAAAGAGCGACCGTAAAAAGGAATTCCCAGCAGGAGTTTATTCAGCGGAATCTCCCGGATTAAAGCATAGGTAAAGCTGTCATCTATCGAACCGCATGGGTCGTTGTGACAGGTATAAAGAGGAGAGTTGTGACCGGCATGGTCAGTCCAGGGGCCATGATAATCGTAGGTCATAAAACTGATGTAATCAAAATAAGGATGGAGCTCTTCATAATTAATCCAGCGTCCCCAGTAGGGACCAGCAGGAGCGGCCATAGTCAGAAGAAGCGGCGGAGTCTGGGCTTTTAAGGCTGCTGACAGTTCCTTAACCAGAGCCGAGAAATTTTCTCTCTGCTCTTCATTGGAAACGTATTCCCAGTCGAGATCAACTCCATCATAACCATTCTGGAGGCAAAAATTCAGTACCTGATTGATAAACCGGGCACGCTTTTCGGGTGAGGCCACGGTCGGGGCAAACCCCTCACAATTTCCCCAGCCGCCGATGCTCATTATCACTCTAACTCCATTGCTATGAGCAGTAGCTATCAGTTCGGGATAAAGGTAATTTTGATCTACCACCAGATTACCATCATTGTCGGGACGGGTAAAAGCATGAGCGAGATGAGTCAGGTTTTTAAAATCAATCAAGGTATAAGGAAATTCAGATTTTTTCCAGCCCGGATAATAGCCCATAACCACCTTACTCAAGGAAGCAGGAGACTGAACTGCCTTTTCTTTCTGGATAAAATCCCGCCCGATCTGCTGACTAACAGCCTGACTACAGGCTGAAGAAATAATAAAAGCTGCGGCAACCACAATCAACAAAAATCGAAAACGGGGCCTGAGTTGGAACAACCTAATTTTATTCAATTTATGAACCATTTCTTATTCTTGCTCGCCCGATCAGAAGACCAATAGGTTTTACTTTTTATCAAGCAAAAAGGACCTTAAGCTCTTCCACCCGGCGTCTGATGTTCACTCCCCGCACACAGCGAGCCAAGCAACTTTGACAATCAACACAGACTTGAATTGACCTTTCAGGACTGAGGCTGTCAAGAGTTTCCCGGGCTTCATAAAGATTGCCGTAAGCGGTGGCATACATATGAGCCCGGAGCACATTGGGAATATCGACACCTTTTGGACAGCTTGGAAGACACTGACTGCACAACCGGCAGACAGCAGCCATCTGAGTTTTTACTAAGCGGTCTTCCAGAAATTTCTTTTCTTCTGGAGTATATTCCAGATTATAAGCTACTGTGATATCTTCATTCAGCTGATCAAAGGTGGTAAATCCGGGTACAGCACAGGTGATGAATTCATGGCGGAGAACCCATTTAAGCAGAGCCGTATTAAGAAGTTGGCCCTCATAAAATTTTTTAATTTCAGGCGGATTATTTTCTCTATACCAGGGTTGCTGGCATTGGGTTTTCATGGCTATTAGTCCGATACCCTGGCTGGCCGCCTTTTTCAGTGTCTCCAGATATTCAGGATAATCATAGAAGGAATAATTAAAAGTGGCCAGAATGACCTCATATATTTTCATTTCCATGGCTGCTCTAATCACCTCATTCATGTTCTGATGGGTGCTGAGGCCGATGAACCGGGCTTTTTTCTGAGCCTTGATTTCCTGAAGAGTCTCAATCAGAGCGGGATTTTTCACCCAGTCCACATCGGGGACATTATGGGTATACAAGATATCCACATAATCGGTTCTCAAACGTCTCAGGCAGTCATCGATTGTTCTGAGATGAATTTCTTTAATTTTTTCGGCTGAAAGCTGATTGCGCTGCTGGGGCGGGATGAAGATTTTGGTGGCAATGACCACTTTATCTCTGGCTTTAAGCTCTTCGATTACTTTGCCCACCATTTCTTCATTTCGGCCGCGCTGGTAATTGGCAGCGGTATCAAAGTGGCGGATGCCCAGCTCATAAGCCCGGTAGACCAGCTCGGGATTATCAGCATTCATAACTCCCATGGCCACAATTGGAATCTTATAGCCAGTTTTGCCCAGGGTTCTCTGAATAAGGGATTTTTGATCCTGTCTGCTTTGGCCCGGCTGCAGCCCTAAGACCTTTTTACCCGAAGTCAGAACTCCCGCCAGAACCCCGGCTGAGGTGCTTAAAAAAGCCCGCCGGTTGATTTTTTCTTCCAGGCTCATTTTCCCTCCTATTTTTTGATTATTCATCTGGTTTATCACTTATTTACAATTTAATTACCAAGATAGTCAAGAAAAAATTCATTATGGGCTCGGGCCTCTGTATTTCATTTATTTATCAATACGTTAACTTTAAATCTCATTAATCCCAGTTCATTCTGGCTTTTTCATAAAAAGTGTGATGACTATTTGGCTTTGGAAGATGAAAAGTCAATTTTTTTCATATTGACTCGCCCAGGAATAAGATTAAAATTTAATTTGCTTAGAAAAGAGAGGAAAAAAGATGAAACAAAAAAAATATTCTTTAAGTTTCTTGCTTTTGGTCTTTATATTTGTTTTGCTCATCAATCTCAGTCTGGCTGATGAGCCGGCTTCCCGGCCGGGGGAAGAGAGAGTAGAAAGAGCCATTGAGGTTATCAAAGACTTAGCCAGCCTCAAAGACGAAGGCATCCCTCCCAAACTTCTGGAAAAAGCCCAGGGTTTGGCTATCATCCCTGGTGTGGTCAAAGCTGCCTGGGGAATCGGCGGGCAGTATGGTCGGGGAATTGTTCTGATTAAAAAAGAGGATGGCCGCTGGAGTAATCCCCTGTTTATTCAGTTAATTGGTGGTAGTTTCGGCTGGCAGATTGGAGTTCAGAAAGCTGACCTGGTGTTGGTTTTTAAAAATCGACGTGGCGTGGAAAACATCGCCTCCAACAAAATTACTCTCGGCGCTGATATGAGTGTTTCCGCGGGGCCTGTTGGCCGAAGCGCCGAAGCCAGCACTGATATTGAGATGGAAGCTGAGATATATTCCTATTCCAAAAGCAAGGGGTTGTTTGCCGGAGTAGCCATAAAAGGTGGAACGCTTAGAGTCGATAAGGAGGCCAATGCCGCTTTTTACGGGCAGAGCCTGGAGGCGGCCAAAATTCTTTATAACGAAATCCAGGCTCCAGCCATCGTTCAGAAACTCCATCAGACTTTAAATGAATTAGCCCGGTAATTGAATCTTCAAATCTATTAAAACTTCAATAAGCTGATGGAGCCGTTGGTAGTTTGAAGGTCAAGCCGCGGCCCCTGACCGTTGCCCAGTCGTCCCTCAATTCTTCTTCGCGATATCTGACCTTCAACCGTCAGCGGGTACTCAACTCTGATGCTGCCGTTGGTCGTCCGGGCAGTGAGGTAGGCATTGGGCTGCTCTCTGAGGGCAATCTTGATACTGCCGTTGGTAGTGCGGGCCCTGAAATCAGCCGTAAGTTCATTTAGTTCAGCTTTGATGCTGCCGTTGGTAGTTCTAAGGTCAAGCCTGCCCTTGACCTGAGCCACTTCTAAGCTGCCGTTGGTGGTGGAGGCTTCCAACCAGCCGAATTCGCCCCGGGCTTCAATGTGTCCATTGGTGGACCTAAGTTCAGCCTTTTCGAACTTTCCGGAAACAGTTATCCGGCCATTGACGGTTTTAACCAGCTCCAGAGCGATTCCTTCAGGCACGGTGATTTCATAATCGACTTTGGCACCAAGATTTCTTTTTTCGTAGATAGTGTCAATCCGGACAGATTTTTCGCCCTGGACGACCTCAATCCTGACCTTATCCAGGTCGCTGCGGCGCCAGCGGGCGTATTTGGTGGCCTTGATGGAAACTTCCATCGCCGGCGAAGTGGTGATGGTGATTGAGCCATTAACGTTATCGAGCGAGAATGACCCGGCTTCTTTGAGCGCTATGGTCTTAGAAAAAGGCTCCTCAAAGCGATAGCCAGAATCGATAAATTCTTCACAGGCAGTGCCGAAGACGACCAAAAAGGTTACAATAAATAAAATTCCCAATGTCAGTCTTAAGTTCAAAAAGCGTCTTTTTTCAGGCATGTTTCCTCCAGAAATTCAGAAAATTTATTCAAAAAAGCTTTCTCACCATATTAGACGAAAAACAACGTGAAAAGGTTCAGGGGAATAAATGAACATCGTATCCCCAGCCGATACTTCCTGAACTTTATAATTGAAAAATCCGTATAATTAAAATAAGTTAAAAGCTGAAGGTTTATAGAAACCAGCATTTATGGAGGAAAAATGAATTCCAGAAATTTTTTAGTTAGAACATTAATATTCTTTTTTATCGGCTTATTGATTGCTTCATCCGTTCCAGCTCAAACCGCTAATACCGAAATAAGCCAGAAGATTGCCGGCCACTGGGAAGGAGCCATAGAGCTTCCCGGAATGAAGCTCGAAGTTCTGGTTGATTTTAAACTTACAGCCGAAAAGAAATTAGAAGGCGCAATTTCTATCCCGATCCAGAAAGCCAAGGATCTGCCACTAACCGATATTGTCATCGCTGATAAGGACATCAGTTTCGCCATCGCCGGCGTTCCGGGAAATCCGGTCTTTAAGGGAAAGCTGGACGAAAGCGGACAGAAAATCTCCGGCAATTTCACTCAATCGGGCCAGACCTTTCCCTTCACTCTGAGCAAGGGCGAAGACCCGGTAGCTAAAGCCAAAAAAATCCTGGAAGGAATGGATTCAACCATCAACAAAGCTATGGCTGACCTCAAAGTCCCGGGCTTAGCTCTGGCTGTGGTCAAGGATAAAGAAGTGATTTTCGCTAAAGGCTTCGGTCTTCGCGACGTAGAAAACAAACTGCCGATGACGCCCGACACTCTGCTGGCCATAGGTTCTGCTACCAAAGCTTTCACTACTTTCGCCCTGGCCAGGCTGGCTGACGAAGGCAAAATGAGCTGGGACCAACCGGTGCGCACCTACATTCCCTGGTTTAAGCTCTCCGACCCGCTTATTACCGAGCGAATTACACCCCGCGATTTAGTTACCCACCGCTCCGGTCTTCCCCGTCATGACCTTCTCTGGTACAACAATTACCAGGCCACGCGGGAGGAACTGGTCCGGCGACTGGCTTATCTTAAGTTCACGGCTGACTTGAGGCAGAAATTCCAGTACAACAACCTGATGTTTCTCACCGCGGGCTACCTGCTCGAAGTTCTGAGCGGAAAAACGTGGGAAGAAGCAGTTCGGGAGCTGGTACTTAACCCGCTTGAAATGAAGAGGACTAATTTTTCCGTTTTAGATTCGCAGAAAGACCAGGATTTTGCTCAGCCCTATCTTTACCGTGACGGAAAAATCCAGAAAATTCCTTTCCGCAATATCACCAACATGGGACCGGCCGGCTCCATCAACTCCAGCGTGCGGGAAATGAGCAATTGGGTAATAGTCCACCTGAACTCAGGAAAATTTGGCGACAAGCAGCTCTTGAACCCAGCCACTCTGAATGACCTGCACCTTCCCCATATGCCCATCGAGCAGACGCCGGCCACGCCTTACTTGAGCCCCGCCAGTTATGCCATGGGCTGGTTCGTGGATTATTACCGCGGTCACCAGCGAGTCTATCACGGCGGAAACATTGACGGCTTCTCGGCTCTGGTCAGTATGCTTCCTCAGGATGGCTATGGCTTTGTCATTCTGACTAACAGAAATGGCAGCATCCTGCCCGAGCTTCTGGTTCGCACCCTGACTGATAAATTGCTCGGACTGGAGCCGGTGGATTGGATTGGCGAAGCCGTGCGCAATCAGGCTCAGGGTGAAGAGCTGGGTAAAAAAGCCGAGCAGAAAGCAGTTGCCCGCAGAAAACCTGGAACCAAACCCGCCCATGCCCTCAACGAATACGCCGGGACTTACTTTCATCCAGGCTACGGCGAGCTTAAGGTCAATTTCAAAGATGGAAAACTTTCCTTTACTTATAACGGCATAACCACTCCGCTTGAGCACTGGCATTATGAAACTTTTAACGGCCTGAAGGCTGAGGACCCAACATTTGAAAATATGAAGCTTACCTTCCAGACCGACGTCAACGGGAATGTGTCCGCCGTGGCCGCACCTTTTGAACCGACCTGCGATGATATCGTCTTCAAGAAAAAACCAGACGAACGCTACTACGACCCGAAATTCCTGCAAAAGCTCACCGGAAAATACGTGATCCTGAATCAGGTGGCCACAGTGGAGCTTAAGGGCAACACTTTGACCTTGTTTGTCCCTGGCCAGCCTGTGTATGAGCTGGTGCCAGACATCGGAGATGAATTTTACCTCAAGCAGGCACCGGTAATCAGAATCCATTTTATCTTCGACCCGAAAGGTGAGGTTATCGGTCTTGAACAAATTCAGCCCGGCGGCGTCTTTGAGCTTAAGAAGATAACTGATAAAGAGGAAGTTCCTAAAGAAAAATAATCGATAATTAAGCGTCTGAGCTTTCGGCAAAGGGATAACACAGACCACTTGGTTCAGGACGGTCAACCTCCTATCCCCCATAGTCAGCAGAAGACACCGAGCGGTCAGAGCAGCTGCTGCTCCTCCTCAAACGTTTCTTGCTGGCCTTCTTACTTCCTCATCCATATAGTCCTCTCTTCCTGGATACTATGTCCTAGTCTGAATGAAAACCAGATTTGACAAGAGTTAGCCTGTCGATTTACCATCCCAGCTGATGCGATGGGCAGAATCGATGCCTTTAGATCTCATCCCGCCAGCTCAACAGAAAAGGAAATTCTTATCAACTATCTTAGAGATAAAAGCTCACCCCTTATGGAAAAGTGCTCACCGTAGCTTTTAACCTATAAGTTTCAAAATCAAATCCTTGTCCAAAAGTTTGAGTTCATTTTTATCCTCTATGAATCTTTCTACATCTTTCCTAACTTTCACAAAATCAACTCCAGCTAACCTTTCTTTTAAAAAATCATTAAAGTTATCTGCATTTAAATTTATTTTTTTGTGCTCCGTCTGTTCTATAGCGTTATTGAGGAGTTCAAAATTGGGAATAGCCTTTCTCCCCAAATACCAGATCAGGTCGTAAAAGTCTCTTCCTTTGATATATTTTCTAAAAAAGCAAGCATGGAGTTTTGTCGCATAAAGGGAAGGAATGTCAAAATGGGTAACAGTAAAAACAAAATGTTTACTCACTAATGATAACTCTGTCCTCCAACCCCTTGGCGGATTTGAATCCACTTCAAATTTAATGAAAAGTTTTTGGCCCTTCTGATTGGATAACCCTAAAAGAGAGAGGACATCTTTAAATTTAAACATAGCAGAATGAACAGAGCCTTCAGCAGATTTTTTAATTTCTAAAGAAAATCCTGCTTTCTCCAGTTCATAAGCAACCCTTTCTAAAAAAATATCCAAATCATAGCCTTTTCTATTAATAAGTGAGAAATCAAGGTCTTCTGAAAACCTTCGCAGGCCATATAAAAATCGCAGAGCTGTCCCCCCAACAAAAGCAAGATTTTTAAAATACCCCTTATCATAAAGAATCTTTAATATAAGCAATTGTAAGAATTCCCTTGTTGTATGAATCTTTGCTTCCCTGCCTGAAATACCGACGATGCTTTTCTCTATTAAATCCAGCATAGAGCTAAATTCCCCTTTTCATAAAAATTAATAAGTTTTTCACCACCCCCATAACTGCCTTATTTTCGAACCTTCTGGCATACTCTATAAGCCTTTTCTTTTTTAGTATGTCTAAATTTTGAAATCTGTATGACAAACTGAAAATATCCTCTTCCTTGCCTTTGAAATCTTGTATATTCAAGTAGATAAAGTCAAGCAAGGCCTTCTCCGGCTCTGCGATAAAAACTGGGAAGCCATTTTCATCCTTTATTTCCTTAAAACCAAAGAATAGGCTGGTTTTCAAGTGCTGATAGATAAAAGTGCCGAAAGAATTTGTAAATTTAGCTGTCTTTTTTGTAGTAACGGAAGTAACATCTTCTACCTTTTCAGGAATTAAATCATAATAGCCAAAGGCATAGGTTGTGCTAACATAAGAAGGCGAATATAAAGCATTAGCCAGAAAAATTCTTGATGGCTCAATTTTTCTATCCCTTTCATTCAGGATATAAATTCCCTTTTTTAATCTTATAACTAACCCCTTTTTAATCCAGCCACTAAACTGAACTTTCAAAGTTTTGGTTTTCCTATCTAAGTTATAGATATGGGTTGATGAGATGAGAGGAAACTCCTTAACTGCATCCTTAAATTCTAAATATTTCATTTCCGTAAGTTATAAATTTTTATTACTTACAGAAATAAATTACCTCTGAAGATCTGGTTTTGTCAAGCAAGTGTTTTGCATTAATTTTGCCTTCTTATAAATATTTCTCAAGAGGGCAATAAACAAAGGTTTAGATATGAGAAATAAAAAATTATTACCAATAAATTAGGAACAGGGCTCAACTCTGGTGCTGGATGGTTTAAAAAGATAGAGAAGAGGCTTCCTTTTCCCTTTACAGGTTTTCCAAACATCTCTTAAGCGAAAATCATGGTGGGAACGTCGGGTAATGAATAAGCGGTGTAATTCCTGAATAAATCTCAGGTTCCAATTCGGGATAAAACTAACAAAGGCAACTGGCCTGAGTTTAATCAGTAGCTGTCTTTATTAAATGCACCACCTCATCAGCAGTCCTGGCCTGGCGGAGGGCCTCCCGGAATTCTTCATGGATAAGCTTTCTGGAAAGCTTTGGCAGAAGCTGGAGTTTTTGCCGAACCTTCTCGCCGGAAGGAATGGCCAGAGCCACCACCAGGTCAACCGGTTGTCCTTCTTTTGACTGCCAGTCAACCGGCTGCTTTAACCTCAAAAGTGCAATGCTCGGCGTCCTGACCTCTCCTGATTGACAGTGAGGGATAGCCAGGCCAAACCCGATTTCTGTGGCCACATCATCCTCTCTTTTCCAGAGAGCCAGCTCAAAGGCAGCTCGGTTTGAAACCCGACCTGAAAGCTGAAAAAGCGCCGCTACCCGCTGAATCACTTCAGCCTTGCTTCCGCAGTCAGCTTCAAGGTCAACAAGCTCCGGCGCGATTACCTCTTCTGAAAAACGAGCTTGATAAAATCGGTCCAGAAGCTTAGCGTTGTCCTCGGCTGTGGCCGCCTTCATGGCCTCAGCCACCAGCTGCTCACACTCCTCGGTCCTGAGGCCAGAAAGAACCGCCTTCACTTCTGGAATAAACCCTGAGCTCATGCTGAGCTCATCAAAGCCCATGCCGACAAAGACTGGCGTTAACCGCGAATCACCGGCGATTTCTCCACAGAGCCCTACCCACTTTCCTTCAGCATGCGCCAGGTCAATGGCCTGTTTGAGAAGCCGGAGCAGAGCCGGGTTCAGCGGCTGGTTCAGGTATTTAACCCGCGGATTGCCCCGGTCAGCGGCAAAAAAGTATTGAATCAAATCGTTGGAGCCAACGCTAAAAAAATCAACTTCCGGAGCGAATTTATCCGCCAGCATGGCCACCGACGGAATTTCCAGCATGATGCCGATTTCAATCTCCGAGTTAAATGGTACACCTTCCGCTTTTAGCTCGGCACAGAACTTCTGCACCTGTTCCCGCAGCCAGCGCACCTCTTCCACCAGAGCCACCATCGGAAACATTATTCGGAGTGGGCCATGCACCGCAGCTCTAAGAATAGCTCTTACCTGGCTGCGGAACATCTCATAATGTTCCTGGTAGATTCGAATCCCACGATAGCCGAGAAAAGGATTTGGTTCCTGAGGCAGGCTGAGCGAGGGAATGGGTTTATCGCCGCCAATGTCAAATGTTCTGAGGATGATCGGCCGGCCTTCGGCTTCCTCAGCTACCCGCCGGTACAGCTGATACTGGTCTTCTTCAGTCGGAAGCACCTGCTTGCCGTAAAGGAGAAGCTCGGTGCGGAAAATCCCGACTGCTTCTGCTCCATCCTGCCAGGCTTTCCTGAGCTCTTCCGGATGGCCGATGTTGGCTGCAATTTCAATCTTCCGGCCGTCTGCAGTCATGCCTGGAAGCTGCGCCTTCTTTCTTCTGCCTTCTGCAACCAGGCGCTCAGTTTCGAGCTCTTTCTGGTAATATCTTCTGACTGCCTCACCCGGTGAAATCACCACCACTCCCCTGGTGCCATCAACGATCACTTCCTCGTCAGGGCGAATCAGCCGGCTGGCTTCAGCCACACCAGTCACCGCTGGAATCCCCCGGCCCCTGGCCATAATCAGGGTATGCGAAGTTTGCCCGGCTTTTTCCAGCACCAGGCCACAAACAAACTCCGGCTTGAAGCTTAAAAAATCCGAGGGAAAAAGGTCTTCGGCCACCACCACCGCCGGCTCCTTCAGCTCGGCCCTCGGCGGTATCAGTCGTTCACAGCCAAGCTTTTCTAAAAGTCGCAGAGCCACATCCCCGACATCAGCCATTCTTTCTCTGAGATACTGACTTTTGGCCTGAAGGAGAAGCTGGCTGAATTCCTTAGCTGCCTGTCCAATAGCCGCTGCCGCCGTAGAGTTTCCCTTCTCTATCAATTCCTCCACCCGGCTGATAAAAGCCCGGTCCGAAGCAATCGCGAGATGTGCCTGAAGAATGTTTTTCTCAACACCGCTTTTTTCTGAAAGAGCCTGCTTAATTTCTGATTGAATCTCCGAGACAGCTTTTAGAAAGGCTTCTTTTTCTGCTTCTGCGGATAAAGCTTTTTTGCCTTCCTCTCCAGCCAGAAAGCTTTCCCAATCGACACCGCTCTTTAGCAGAAATACTTTTCCCTGAGCTATGCCCGATGAGGCCGGCTGACCGGTTATGCAAACTTCCTTCTCATCCAGTACAATTCGGGGAATGATAGCTCCGGCGGCCGGGATTTCCTTCAGAGCAGCTTCCTCTTTTAGCGGTAGTTCCTGAATTAAAAATTGCTTGAACTCAGCGGCAAATTCTTTTTCGCCGTCACCGGCTATCACTATGTGGCACTCGTCCCTGTGCTGGGTGTCAGAAGTAACCAGCGAGAGAACACTTTTAGCATCAGCTTTTCGCCCATTGCGGAGGTTTTCCCAGACTATTTCGCCGGAAAAATTCTGACATTTTTCCTGAATAAAGCTGGCCGGTCGGGCATGAAGCCCTAAGGGCAGAGGAAATTCAAAAGTAAATTCAACAGCCAATTTCTTCCTTCACCTTCTGTAAAATTCCTTCGGCATTCTTGATGGCTTCCTGGACCGAAAATTCAAAAATCTTTTTGCCTTCGAAGCGCTCAGCTTTCTGAACCGGAATGCCCACAGCAAAAATCACAGCACTGGCTTCTTTGATGTCATTCTCTTCAAGTTCGTTTTCAATACCCATAGCACCCTGGGTTTCAACTTTGATGGAAAAACCCATTTTTTTAGCCACGCGCTCCAACTGCTCGGCAGCCATATAGGTATGAGCAATCCCGGTTGGACAGGCAGTTACGGCTACCAGTTTCATCTTGGCCTCCAATTTCCATCAACAAATTTTATTTTAGCATCAAGAGTAAATATATGTACTTAAAATAGCTTTTATTTTAATATTTAAAATTAGCTTTATCAACGACGTCGGTGGTACCATAATCAAAAATTTAATCAGGAAAGGAGGGATTTTGGATACGAAAAATCTCAAGTTTTCAGATATCTACTGGCGTTCATCTGAAAAATGGGCAAAGGACAAGCAGGACTATTCAGAAGCCCCAATCATCAGGATTGAGATAATAGGAACAAATGACTGGTATCACATTTATAGTTTAACCGAGGTTTTTCAAGGCCCTGAAAATTATCCACATAGGCGGGTCCACCACAATCTTATAGCTGAAGATCAAAAAAACAATTTTGGAAGGGTTAAAGTATTAAGTCGATCCAACGAATTAACAAGGGAATTCAAATCATTTGCTGAATTCTTCCAAGAATTAATCCGATAAGTAAGAGCTTCTTATTGTTAAGACATATACA
The DNA here is from genome assembly GCA_014360015.1 of Candidatus Aminicenantota bacterium. GTDB lineage: Bacteria > Acidobacteriota > Aminicenantia > Aminicenantales > Saccharicenantaceae > Saccharicenans. Next base: position 43,635 of record JACIYJ010000012.1, read on the forward strand.
AAATGCCATGCTCCTTCTCAGAAATATCTTTTAGATATTTATATTAATCTATCACCTTCGGCCTTCTTCCTGCTCCTCAGCCGGATTATGGTCATCAGCCCGGCCACAACCAGAGTACCAACGAGGATGGCCACAACATACATCAGCCGGTTATCCACCACTGGCAGCACAATTGGTCCGCCGTGTGGAGCATGGTCTCCAACCTTTCCCAGCATGGCGATGACCGAGCCAACACTGGAGCCGGCCATAATCACCGGAATGACCCTGAATGGGTCGGCCGCGGCAAAAGGAATGGCCCCTTCAGTGATGCCAATAGCTCCCATGGCCAGAGCCGCCAGACCGGCGTCTCTCTCCTGCTCGGTCCAGAGTTTTTTGTTCAAAAGCGTGGCTAAGCCAAGTCCAAGGGGTGGAATGCAGATAGCGGCAGCACAGGCCCCCATGATGAAATAATTCCCCTGCTGAATCATAGCCGCGCCGAAAAAGAAAGCCACTTTGTTCACCGGCCCGCCCATATCAAAGGCAATCATCGAACCGAGGATGATAGCCAGGATAATTTTATTGCCGGTGTTCATTACCTGCAACCAGTTGGTGATGCTGACCATTAAATCGTGGATGGGAGCCCCGATAATTTTGTACATGATAAGTCCGATGATCAGCGAGGAAATAACCGGATAGACAAGAATCGGCATCACCGGACGGATATAAACAGGAACTTTTATCTTCTTCAAGTAAAAAATCAGAAATCCTGCCAGCAGACCAGAAATTAGCCCGCCCAGAAATCCGGCCCCAACCTGGTTGGCAATATATCCACCAACAAAACCCGGTACCAGTCCCGGCCGGTCAGCAATACCAAAAGCAATATAGCCAGAGAGAACTGGAATCAGTAGAGAAAAAGCTGCAGTGCCAATGTCGTTGATAAGCTTAAGAAACGGGGCCCGGCTGAAATCTGGCCCCTGAGAAGTCATTGGCGCCAGAGCAATCGAAATAGCGATGAGAATCCCGCCAGAAGCCACAAAAGGAATCGCGTATGAAACACCTGAAAGAAGATATTGCTTAAACTTACTGACTTTCATGTTTAATTTCTCGCTTAAAACAAATTTTGGTTTTCCTGCCAATTATAAAAAAAGGCCCCACTTCTGACAACCCGTCTGAATGTTTTTATGGATCACACTTATTTTTAATTGATATTCTGGCCAGAAGGCTTGGCAATAAATAATTGCTTCTATTTACTTCTATTAACTGCCCAGTTTACGATGGCTCGTCTCCAAATTAAATCGTAAGCGATTTTGTGTCCCCTTTACCTCGGGTCTGTCTCTTCAACCTTCAAAAAAAATTGTTTTATACTGATAAGTGAGGGTTTCAGTCCCCTTTACCTCGGGTCTGTCTCTTCAACAAAATTATTCGAGTTCCGATTGCTCAATGCGAACTCTGTTTCAGTCCCCTTTACCTCGGGTCTGTCTCTTCAACTTTCCATGTCAACGTCAAGGCCGATTGTCTGCAGTGTTTCAGTCCCCTTTACCTCGGGTCTGTCTCTTCAACGCTTTTTGACCGTTCCGGGTATTAATATTTCTTCAATGTTTCAGTCCCCTTTACCTCGGGTCTGTCTCTTCAACAGAAGAAATCATTCACTTCAAAATGCCAAATCCAGAAGGTTTCAGTCCCCTTTACCTCGGGTCTGTCTCTTCAACTATCAGTTTGGTTACACCCCAGACTGTGATCGTAGAGTTTCAGTCCCCTTTACCTCGGGTCTGTCTCTTCAACTTCACCCATAACAATGTGTGGCATTGGGACGTTCTCGTTTCAGTCCCCTTTACCTCGGGTCTGTCTCTTCAACCGGAATCGAATCTTGAAAAAAAGGTCAATATGCTCGTTTCAGTCCCCTTTACCTCGGGTCTGTCTCTTCAACCAAAAGATGGAAAAAAGGGAAGAAAAATTAACTCCCGGTTTCAGTCCCCTTTACCTCGGGTCTGTCTCTTCAACTGTATTTACGGGGCAATTGACCCGGGTGGCTTCGCTTGTTTCAGTCCCCTTTACCTCGGGTCTGTCTCTTCAACCCGTTTGAAGTTGGTGGAGAATATCTTGATTATCCGTTTCAGTCCCCTTTACCTCGGGTCTGTCTCTTCAACAGGTCTTGACGACCCAGAGAAGATAAAATCGATTAAAGTTTCAGTCCCCTTTACCTCGGGTCTGTCTCTTCAACTTAGTTAAAGAAATAAGATTAAATAAAAAATTTAGGTTTCAGTCCCCTTTACCTCGGGTCTGTCTCTTCAACTAAGCTTCCATTCTGGAATCCAACGATATCGATATTTGTTTCAGTCCCCTTTACCTCGGGTCTGTCTCTTCAACCGCCGGTATGCTGGTTTGTGCCCTGATTAAGTAGGGTTTCAGTCCCCTTTACCTCGGGTCTGTCTCTTCAACGTCAGTTCGCTTCCCATCTGAGCGATGCCGTGAGTATGTTTCAGTCCCCTTTACCTCGGGTCTGTCTCTTCAACAAAAAATTTCGGAAACTTCCATTGACAGTGGTGGTGTGTTTCAGTCCCCTTTACCTCGGGTCTGTCTCTTCAACTTAGAATCACAGACTCTGACACTCACACAAAATTAGGTTTCAGTCCCCTTTACCTCGGGTCTGTCTCTTCAACGCCGAGGGGTTTCCGAATAGGCAATATATCGTTTTCCGTTTCAGTCCCCTTTACCTCGGGTCTGTCTCTTCAACCCTTATCTGCTCGAATCCGGAGCTCAGAAAGTTGCTAGTTTCAGTCCCCTTTACCTCGGGTCTGTCTCTTCAACTAAGGAAATTGCGATGCGGCTCACGACGGCAGATGACGTTTCAGTCCCCTTTACCTCGGGTCTGTCTCTTCAACTTAGCCTGGATTATCTTGCCGATAATATCCTCAGAGTTTCAGTCCCCTTTACCTCGGGTCTGTCTCTTCAACTGCGGAAAGGACATCGGAAATCTGGGGAAACGATTCCGTTTCAGTCCCCTTTACCTCGGGTCTGTCTCTTCAACTTATATTACATCGATTATTGTCTGTCTCGTTGTTACGTTTCAGTCCCCTTTACCTCGGGTCTGTCTCTTCAACCTGTTTTTGAACGACCGACCAGAATGCTTGCTGAAACTGTTTCAGTCCCCTTTACCTCGGGTCTGTCTCTTCAACGAGTGGAGATAACCAGTCTGACCGGCGAGATTAGAGTGTTTCAGTCCCCTTTACCTCGGGTCTGTCTCTTCAACTGACCTTCTGTTGTTCCGTCAGCTCGCTCCCCATCTGTTTCAGTCCCCTTTACCTCGGGTCTGTCTCTTCAACAAAGAACGGGTTGAAAAACCCGAAATAGAAATAAAAGGTTTCAGTCCCCTTTACCTCGGGTCTGTCTCTTCAACGAAGGTTTCAAGGTAACAACTCACAAATATAACTTTGAGTTTCAGTCCCCTTTACCTCGGGTCTGTCTCTTCAACGCTTTTTGACCGTTCCGGGTATTAATATTTCTTCAATGTTTCAGTCCCCTTTACCTCGGGTCTGTCTCTTCAACTACCATTTCCCCTGCTCGTCGACCCCCTCGTAGCAGAGTTTCAGTCCCCTTTACCTCGGGTCTGTCTCTTCAACTATCTATGTGTTTTGCTAATGAAATTACATCTGCGTTTCAGTCCCCTTTACCTCGGGTCTGTCTCTTCAACTGACAATATCATTAAAATCGTCCTTGACGCCCTGAAGTTTCAGTCCCCTTTACCTCGGGTCTGTCTCTTCAACTATCTATGTGTTTTGCTAATGAAATTACATCTGCGTTTCAGTCCCCTTTACCTCGGGTCTGTCTCTTCAACCTTAATGCTGGAGACAAGCTGGAAATTGATTCTTATAAGTTTCAGTCCCCTTTACCTCGGGTCTGTCTCTTCAACAGACTTAGGATGTCTATATGGTCCTTCTCTTCTTTGTTTCAGTCCCCTTTACCTCGGGTCTGTCTCTTCAACTTTCTTTCTTCGGGATTTCTATCAGCTGAATCATATAGTTTCAGTCCCCTTTACCTCGGGTCTGTCTCTTCAACCGCATCTTCAGAAACTCAAAGAAGAACTCAACTACGTTTCAGTCCCCTTTACCTCGGGTCTGTCTCTTCAACCTGGTAATTATCTATTGCAATTCTGAGTATTCTTATGTTTCAGTCCCCTTTACCTCGGGTCTGTCTCTTCAACCGGTCCTGGTCATCCAGAAAGAGACCATTTTATCGTTTCAGTCCCCTTTACCTCGGGTCTGTCTCTTCAACAATTCGAACCGGTCGTCGACGGGATACCGGTTTTGGGTGTTTCAGTCCCCTTTACCTCGGGTCTGTCTCTTCAACGACTTGATCTCGGCCGGAGCCTGACGATAGCCATTGAGTTTCAGTCCCCTTTACCTCGGGTCTGTCTCTTCAACTTGAGCAAATATCAAAAGAATTGCCGAAATGGATTTCGTTTCAGTCCCCTTTACCTCGGGTCTGTCTCTTCAACCGGGCGGAGGAAAATGCGGCCTGGTGCCGAACTCAACATAGTTTCAGTCCCCTTTACCTCGGGTCTGTCTCTTCAACACAATGAAGGCAACTATTTGCTGCGTCGTTTAGGTGAGTTTCAGTCCCCTTTACCTCGGGTCTGTCTCTTCAACGAAATATAGCGTATTGTTATCGGCATCTTTGAGATAGTTTCAGTCCCCTTTACCTCGGGTCTGTCTCTTCAACAGCCCTGGTTTCAGGGCAAAAAATAAAAAATAAATTGTTTCAGTCCCCTTTACCTCGGGTCTGTCTCTTCAACTGTGGTGATATGGTCGACGGGTGCGATGTTTATGAGTTTCAGTCCCCTTTACCTCGGGTCTGTCTCTTCAACAAGGAAATGGAATTGATTTCATCACGTTGGCTATCTGACGTTTCAGTCCCCTTTACCTCGGGTCTGTCTCTTCAACTGTTCCTCGTGAAGCAACCATTTCCCTTGTTCGTGGTTTCAGTCCCCTTTACCTCGGGTCTGTCTCTTCAACTATGGGTGGCTGGAGACTCCAGCAGTTCTTTGTCCTGTTTCAGTCCCCTTTACCTCGGGTCTGTCTCTTCAACCTTGAAGCTAACCGAAACAGTGCCGGCTTCTTTCAACGTTTCAGTCCCCTTTACCTCGGGTCTGTCTCTTCAACCTCAATTGTTTCATCGGTTAAACCCCGCCGGTGTAGAGTTTCAGTCCCCTTTACCTCGGGTCTGTCTCTTCAACACCGCCCTGAGTTCGTGGCTCTATGAGCCTCTGAGTTTCAGTCCCCTTTACCTCGGGTCTGTCTCTTCAACCAGATAGAGAAAATTATCTCTCTGCGCAGACAGCTGGGTTTCAGTCCCCTTTACCTCGGGTCTGTCTCTTCAACCAGCGTGCCGGGCATCACAGTGTCTAACAAAGCTGCTGGTTTCAGTCCCCTTTACCTCGGGTCTGTCTCTTCAACTAGATTTTTTGAGGTCAAAGAAAATTCATGTTGTTAGTTTCAGTCCCCTTTACCTCGGGTCTGTCTCTTCAACGGAATATTTTCCCAGGGCCCTGTTCAAAACATCCTGCCAGTTTCAGTCCCCTTTACCTCGGGTCTGTCTCTTCAACTCCTGGTCTGAAAAAGGATTGCGCCGGCGATTTGCCCGTTTCAGTCCCCTTTACCTCGGGTCTGTCTCTTCAACTTAGAACTATAAGTCGATGCAGTAAGGGTTACAGTTATGTTTCAGTCCCCTTTACCTCGGGTCTGTCTCTTCAACTGGCAGCCAGGGTTGAAATCAAGGGCCTAACAGAACGTTTCAGTCCCCTTTACCTCGGGTCTGTCTCTTCAACCCTAAGGTTGAAAGCGAAGGGACACAGAATTGTAAATGTTTCAGTCCCCTTTACCTCGGGTCTGTCTCTTCAACCGCCGGCCGGCCCCTCTCCCCCGGGGGAAAATGAACCGTTTCAGTCCCCTTTACCTCGGGTCTGTCTCTTCAACATGACAGATACACCATTAGACCAAGACCAGATGTTTGGTTTCAGTCCCCTTTACCTCGGGTCTGTCTCTTCAACGATTTGAAGTGTCGATTTTCGCAAACTCTAATGTTAGTTTCAGTCCCCTTTACCTCGGGTCTGTCTCTTCAACGATTTGAAGTGTCGATTTTCGCAAACTCTAATGTTAGTTTCAGTCCCCTTTACCTCGGGTCTGTCTCTTCAACTTCTCAGCTGAAATAATTTCAGGGTTTCTTCTCTCGTCCAGTTTCAGTCCCCTTTACCTCGGGTCTGTCTCTTCAACAGCTCGCGGAAACGGGTAAAGCTTTTCAAACTATGTTTCAGTCCCCTTTACCTCGGGTCTGTCTCTTCAACCGTTTTCTGAACTAGAGCCAGCCGAAAGATTTGTCGTTTCAGTCCCCTTTACCTCGGGTCTGTCTCTTCAACTAAATCAAAATACCGCCGAGAATAGCCAGCCCGGGTTTCAGTCCCCTTTACCTCGGGTCTGTCTCTTCAACCATCTCGTCCAGCAATTTGTTCAGAGCCTGGTTCTTGTTTCAGTCCCCTTTACCTCGGGTCTGTCTCTTCAACTTTGATTTTTATCAAGCTACTGGCAGAGATGCTAAGGTTTCAGTCCCCTTTACCTCGGGTCTGTCTCTTCAACCGAAAATTCAGGCTGGCGAAAATTATTACTTCACTCCGTTTCAGTCCCCTTTACCTCGGGTCTGTCTCTTCAACAATTGAATCGGATTAAAACACTTTTCGAAAATTATCAGTTTCAGTCCCCTTTACCTCGGGTCTGTCTCTTCAACTCATCCGGCCAGAATTCCAGTCGGACAGCATCAGCGTTTCAGTCCCCTTTACCTCGGGTCTGTCTCTTCAACTCTGCCTTTGGCAATGCCTTTAAATCTATGGCAAAAAGTTTCAGTCCCCTTTACCTCGGGTCTGTCTCTTCAACAAGAAACAAATATTGATTTTCTGCATATTGTTCTCCCGTTTCAGTCCCCTTTACCTCGGGTCTGTCTCTTCAACTATCTATGTGTTTTGCTAATGAAATTACATCTGCGTTTCAGTCCCCTTTACCTCGGGTCTGTCTCTTCAACCTTAATGCTGGAGACAAGCTGGAAATTGATTCTTATAAGTTTCAGTCCCCTTTACCTCGGGTCTGTCTCTTCAACAGACTTAGGATGTCTATATGGTCCTTCTCTTCTTTGTTTCAGTCCCCTTTACCTCGGGTCTGTCTCTTCAACTTTCTTTCTTCGGGATTTCTATCAGCTGAATCATATAGTTTCAGTCCCCTTTACCTCGGGTCTGTCTCTTCAACGAAAAAGAAAAGCTACAAGAGCTTGAAGATAAAAATAAAGTTTCAGTCCCCTTTACCTCGGGTCTGTCTCTTCAACTCTTAACAATTGCCGCCGCCGTGTCAATAATTGCTGTTTCAGTCCCCTTTACCTCGGGTCTGTCTCTTCAACCATGAGTTAAACTCTTCTAATGTTTTTTGTGGTGGGTTTCAGTCCCCTTTACCTCGGGTCTGTCTCTTCAACCTGATAATCTTTCTTTTGAGGCTGAGGAGATGCACAGTTTCAGTCCCCTTTACCTCGGGTCTGTCTCTTCAACCGGAAAAATCGCTGCTGATAGGCTCGGAAATTATATCAGTTTCAGTCCCCTTTACCTCGGGTCTGTCTCTTCAACCTCGAGCTAACAAAACCGGGACGGAAAAACGGCTGAGTTTCAGTCCCCTTTACCTCGGGTCTGTCTCTTCAACCAAATTGAGCAATCCCTGTCATCCATTCTTTAATCTCGTTTCAGTCCCCTTTACCTCGGGTCTGTCTCTTCAACATAATTCAATTTTCTTTCCTTGACCCGTTCTCTTGCTGTTTCAGTCCCCTTTACCTCGGGTCTGTCTCTTCAACTTATCCAGAGATTAACCTTTTCATGAAAATCTTGAGGTTTCAGTCCCCTTTACCTCGGGTCTGTCTCTTCAACTAAAGAGAGGTAAACAATGGAAGAGGTAATCAAAAGTTTCAGTCCCCTTTACCTCGGGTCTGTCTCTTCAACTCTTTCTTCAGAAACTCAAAAACCGCATCATTGAGAAGTTTCAGTCCCCTTTACCTCGGGTCTGTCTCTTCAACGGTCGGCCTGATGGGTGTGTCCTGGGATGATTTGGAAAGTTTCAGTCCCCTTTACCTCGGGTCTGTCTCTTCAACCTCATTCGGCTTTTGACGCATATACCTGTTATCACGTTTCAGTCCCCTTTACCTCGGGTCTGTCTCTTCAACGAGAAAATATAAAAAAGGAAGTGTTGAGGTCATATGGGTTTCAGTCCCCTTTACCTCGGGTCTGTCTCTTCAACCTGGCAGGTTCCCAAACTTAACAAAAGGGCCAATATTGTTTCAGTCCCCTTTACCTCGGGTCTGTCTCTTCAACACGAATTCAAGAGGGAGAACGAGCAGGACCATGACGTTTCAGTCCCCTTTACCTCGGGTCTGTCTCTTCAACCGGGCAATATAACTGGTGGCCCGTTCTGGCCAGATTCAGTTTCAGTCCCCTTTACCTCGGGTCTGTCTCTTCAACTTAAATCCGTATCAGCAGGCAATCTTGAATCATTACGTTTCAGTCCCCTTTACCTCGGGTCTGTCTCTTCAACTCAAGCTTATCTCGCCGGTGAAGCCGGGCCTGAAATTTTGTTTCAGTCCCCTTTACCTCGGGTCTGTCTCTTCAACCGATCCCCAAACCGCTGCCTCTGAGTATGTTCTTCAGTTTCAGTCCCCTTTACCTCGGGTCTGTCTCTTCAACAAAAGGTGAAGTCCGAGCTGGCGAGAGAGACCAAAGGTTTCAGTCCCCTTTACCTCGGGTCTGTCTCTTCAACTCAATTTTGTCGCCATTGCGAGTTGGAGTTACATAATTGTTTCAGTCCCCTTTACCTCGGGTCTGTCTCTTCAACGTGGACTCTTCTATGTTAGTTTTGACTCTTATTTGGGTTTCAGTCCCCTTTACCTCGGGTCTGTCTCTTCAACTGGTAAAGTAAATGAGTACTTACGACTTGATTATGAGTTTCAGTCCCCTTTACCTCGGGTCTGTCTCTTCAACCAAGAGGATTTTTATTGCAGCGTTAAAATTATCGTTAGGTTTCAGTCCCCTTTACCTCGGGTCTGTCTCTTCAACTCTGAGAAAAAATTGCATTGAGCCCCTGAATAACATTTGTTTCAGTCCCCTTTACCTCGGGTCTGTCTCTTCAACGGGTTACGTGAAAGATGACACGGACACGGTTTCAATGAGTTTCAGTCCCCTTTACCTCGGGTCTGTCTCTTCAACTTTTTCGTCATCGTCATAAAGTTCGGTATCGTAATAGTTTCAGTCCCCTTTACCTCGGGTCTGTCTCTTCAACTCTGTTCTATCCAATTTATTATAAATAACTTATAAAGCAATATAAAATTTTTTCTTCTCAAAATATTTTTTTGGTCAATCCCCCCAGGGGTTTGCGAAATCATCAGTATTCCCCTCATATCAAAAAACATCCCCACAGAAATTTCTGAATTCACAATCCTGGCATCTGCTCCTGTTCGCAGCAGCTTCTGGCATCCTTTCTGCCGTAATCATGGTCTTTATTGCCTCCATGGTAATGAATACCTCTTTTTTCAAGTCTTCGGTAATAGAAAAAACATGGACCTCTTTTTTTGGTATAAGATACACAAAACCTTGGTTTACTTTTTGTCCATATTTCTCCTCTATCAATAGGGCATATCCTCCCAGCTGGTAAACATGATTTTTTTGGGGTCGATTGGTGCTATACTTAAATTCCACAGGGAAATAGCCTTTCGGCGAAATTATAAGCATATCGAGTTTCCCAGATAAACCCATTTTTTCTGAGCTCATCCATAAAGAGAAAATCCTTTTTCCATTCTCGAGATTATACTTGCTTAACTTCCTTCTTTTTTCAAGACCTCTTAGATCTTCCTCAAGTAACCTTCCTTGCTCCATTTTATAAGTTGGCTTCTTATCAACCGGCATTACATGATTGAAAAAAACAACTCTTTTACAATAAAAGAACTGTTTGATATCATTTACGGTGATTTCAATCTTCATTTATTTTCTTCTGCCAAATCATCTGACTTTTTTTCATTCACTATAACCTTTTGATCTTTTACATCTTTTTCGCACAATGGTTGGATGATTATTTTCCCTGTCTGGCGGCCGACAACCTTAGAAAGCTTCAAGAAAAGTTCCTCCCTTCTATTCCTGCTCAGTTTGCCAGAGAAAGCGCTGTACTGAATTCGTTCCAGGCCATAATCTTTGCATATCTCAGAGACACGCTGCCGGATCCTGTCATCTTCAATATCATAAATTACAAGAGTGATCAGCTCCATCTTACCATTTAAAAGAATAACATTTGTAAGCCCTTTCTCCCCTCAAAAAGGCACAAAGATTCCTGGCCTGTAGCTGAATGATTGACCTGAGTTTATAATTTTTCCCCTCGAAACTTGCGTTTGTCTCAAGCCTTTCCAAAATCTTCTCTCCAATAGCTTTCCTAGTCTCAGCATCAAGAAGCCCATATTTCATCTTCACCGGCTCTCCAAGATTAATATGAGATATTACCACCCGATCAACTACTGGCTGTCTGAATTCTTCCACCAGATCAAGCACCAGAGAAGGTTTTCCTGGCCTGTCCGTATGAAGAAATCCAGCAAACGGATCAAGGCCAGCATTCAGCACAGCTCCCCAAACTGTAGAATAAAGAATTCCATAACCATAATTTAAAAGAGCATTTATCTCGTCGAGTGCTCCCTGACGAATCCGACCGAAAAATTCGACTCTCTGACTTACGATTTCCTTCACCCCGGCCCAGTAAAGCCTTCCAGAAATCCCTTCAATTCCATTCAATACATCTCTTACCTCATGAACGCTCTGGCCTTTAATGGATTTAACTTCTTTTTGAAGTTCACTTAATTTATTTGCTATCTTTTCTACTCTTTCGTATCTTTCCGGAGCGTTTTGCTTTAAATACTTACCAAAATACCGCAGAAGCTTTTCTTGATTTTTTATCTTTCCATGAACAATGGTCTTTGATAATTCAAGCCCGCGATAATCGTTGAAGGCCATGATTTGTTCTCTTCTTGAAATAATCGTCGCGGTGAGCATGGGTGAGGAAATCATTGCATATGGCTTTCCACTTTTGGTCAAAAAACTAATCCGAATACCACGCTGACAAATTTCCTCAATTAAATCTGAAGAAAGGGAAACTCCTCTGGAGGAGATGATCACTTCATTTAAACGGAATAATGGGAATTCATAAACAGATTTTTGCCCTCGTCTGATCACCAATCTTTCACTTTTCTTACTGAGGAAAATGCCAAACCCCGAAACAATTATTTGAGAGATATCACCAGTTTTAACCAAAGTAATTCCCTCGTCTATTTCCAGCTCCTGCCCCTCCTCTGGTTCTCTGGTTATTTCAACAGGCATTACCTCTGCCTCACCAGTAAAAAGATTGAACTGAAGGGCAGATTGATAGGTCTTAGCTGAATTTTCAGGAATTTCTGTAACTAATTCCCTATCTTGCATCTATTTAAACGGAAAAGGGAGCTATTCTGTAAATGACAAAATTCTCTCCTCTTTTTATTTCTTGCAACGGAAGTATGTAGGTCTTCTGGGCGAATGGATTCCCCCTTCCTTTTTCGTAAGGATTTACCTGAGAAAAACAGGCATCTTCTCTAATCTCATTCAGACTGACCACCGGCCGTCGCGTAAAATTTTCAGCTTCTGGTTTTACTTCATGGAGTAATTTAGCAATCAGCCTTGGGTCTGGACCTTCTGCCCTGACCATTGTCCGGCAACTCAAAAGAGAATCTGAAGTTCCTAGCCGCCTCAGATGCCTGAAGATTTGCTCGAGTCTTTTACTCTCTTCTTCAGCCTGGAGATAAACTTTCATCGGACCATAAAAATGGCAATATTCTCTAATTCCAAAGGATTCTTCAAAGCTTGAATCCTGATTTTTCGATGGCTTCAATCTTTTTATAAAAAACTTGAGAATTACCACTCTTTCGGGAGGTTCAATCTCCATTGGCAGTTTTTTAACCAGCTCAAAAATTTCTATTCCTGACTCAACCCTGCCATCAATTTTTATAGCTGTATCCACCAAGGCCAGCCTAATGGCCGCCGGACTCGGGATTGGAGAGGTCAAGGCGAAGCTGGGAGAAATGTTTGGAATTCGGTAAGAGAAAAGACTTCCAAAATGAAGTTCAGCAACTATCCAGGCCATCTTTGTTTACCATCTTTTTTAAAACAAATTTATGGCATCTTTAGCTCATAAATTTCGTGAAGCATCAACTCATCAATTAAAGACTTCAAATCAGCCAGGTTGGAAAACTTCTTCATAGACAATCCTTTTTCATCTCGGTTGAGTGCCTCGAGTTGATCCAGATAATCATTATTTATCGGGCTGATCACCGGTGCTGGAAAATTTTTTTCCGATATTATAACTGCACCTTCTATCCCTTCGACATGAGGTAATCTGGTTGAAGTCATAGCGCCTTCAGTTCTTATTAAAGCAGCCTTGTAAGCGTTTAGGGCAAGCTGAAACCTTTTCTTTCTCTCTTCATTGCTTATTACATAGCTGTAGTTTATTTCATTTAGACCTATCCGCCATGGTTGGAATACTGATATAAGGGCATAAACCCCAGATCGCGTCGGGCGGTGGTATACCATTTGAGATGTGACCTGTTTTTCTTCTCCTTTTCCTCTGCCATCTTCATTTTTTGCAATTTCTGATTCTTCTTCTCCTGCCTTTAATTCTTCTTTAGATCGGCCCACCATAAAATGTCTGGCATGAACATGAATACTCCGATGTGTTTTATCAGGAATGCCCAAAGCCCAGCCAAACTCAATCGTCGATGGCCTTCCAAGTGACATCGTCTGAGCTAATAAGAAACCATGTAGGTCACATAAAATGCATGAAGCTATGGCTGTTTTCATAGCTGATTCTTGGTTTTTAGATTTTTTTACCATTTCATTAACATCCGCTCTTTGTGGATGAAACTTCTGACAGGCACTGCAAAATTTACTCTTATCTTCCTGAAGCAACCAGACATTGTAAGCATGGATGTGTTTGAGCATTTCCCCAGATATCCCATCTGTTTTTTCTCCGCTGGCCAGAACTACCGTTCGGGGCTCGGTCACATTACCGATCGTTCCTTCGTTGTTTAAAGAGTGTAAATTCCAAGTAACTCTTGCCATAATAGACATTTCAAAAATAGCCATATTTTAAGACCCTCCTTTTATATTTCTTCTTCGATTTCTTCTTCCTGAACCCTCTTGACAAGGGCATGGCTGATAAGAGCAGCCCTTACCAACCTAACCCCATGCTTATCGACCAGGTTCATTAATCTTTCCAAATTTTCTTCTTTTGGCCTTTTGAGATTCAGCCTCCGGGCATGGGTTTCATATCTTCTGAGAAAATTTTTTATAGCCTCTGAAAAATCTTCCGGTTTTTCAGCATTTTCAAGTTCGATAAGAGAAGCATAATCTTGAATATCCTTCATTCTGAGGGCTTTCCTTAAGGCATAACCAAAGTCTTTTAAAGCCTCATCTGAATAAACTTGACTTAGCTCATTTGGCATAATTAATTACCTCCTTTAGGCTATTTTCAGAATAATAATTTTCCCCTTTAACCTCTCCTTCTATTATGTATCTTAAAAATATCCTGGCATGAGTCTCATAAGATTCAAGAGTCGGATGCATTATAAAATTAGTTATGGCCAGGCCCAGGTCCTCACATCCTTTGACACTCCCTTTACGAAAAAGGTAATCCCAATTTTTAAAAACATCAGCTACCACAGGGTTTTTAGAAAACGCTAATTCCATAAGCGGATAAAGGCTTAAATTCCCGCCAGATGAAGGCTTAAATTGCTGGCCGGTTTGAACAAGAGAAAAATAAAATATTCCTGAGAACTTATCAGAAAATTGAGATTTTGAGAAAAAAAGCTCCATCATTTTTTCAGATAGAAGAACAGCAAAATGAGCCGCGGCATTTTGAACACTTAGGTAACTCAGCCCTTTTGCATAGACACTTTCTCTTATTTCCAGGAAGTTACTCAATTCTATTTTTTGAGGTACCGGAAAAACTACAAAATAATTGCATTTATTTCCTTGAGACCTCTGAACTGAATATCTTCCAGCTATTGATCCACCCAGACAGGCTAAGGCCCAGTTATAGCTATCGACTTTAGTTTGCCCTTCACTATAATCTCCCCTTGTCTTTCCTCGCAACCCCTTGAAGGCTGAAGGATCCAGTGGTCCTGAAAGTGTCTCCCCTTTAGCCGTGGAAATTTCGGGAAGACTATCGGGCCTTTGAAAGGTCCTCTCTATCTTGTTTAAATCTTCTGATAAAATTTTTTTTACTCTTTCAACTTGTTGTGGCCACTTATCTTTATAAGTAAGAAATACTTTATTCCAATTATTGCTCTCAAACAGTTGATCCCATCCAACGTTCTTTTCCAGAAATTCTTTTCTCAACTCAACTTCGGGTATTTCTATAAAATAAAAATGCCCGGCTTCGATGATTTCCGGAGTGTGTTCTTCTGGCGTTGCTCTATCCACCAGAATGGCCAGACCATAGGCCCGACATAGATCGAATATTTCAAGGCCCGTTCTGGCAATAAAAAATCGCCTTTTTTTCATACTAAACTCCAGTTGTTATTTTTTTTTATGCCCCAAATTGCCATCCGAATGCCTCTAAATTATTAAATTCTCTGTTGCTATTTAATAAAATTATCATTCAGTTAAAGCTTCTTTGTCAACAGAAAAATTCTTTCAGGTTAAGAGATAGTATCCAGGTTAGAGGGAGTATTTGGCAGAAGCGGGGTGGCAGTCCGGCCATAGGGACTTCGGCAGAAGAGGCCAGAAAATTTATCAGCCTGGTACTTGAAAAAG
>JACIYJ010000013.1 GCA_014360015.1 Candidatus Aminicenantota bacterium
GAAACAACCTGGCTACCTCTGAGATATTCCCCGTCTCCTCATAGGCCCTGATCAGAGCTTTTCTGGCCAGAATGGGTGCACTCTTGCAAAGCTCATAGTAAGTAGGGTATATATTTTCTGTCATTGGGGCTTCCTCCTCCTTTCGTTTAGAAGTTTCAACAAAATTTTTAACGGAGGAAGCCCTGCTTTTTCAAGTGCCAAGTTTATAAATTTCCCTGCCTCTTCTGCCGAAATTCCTATGGCCGGACTGCCACCCCGCTTCTGCCAAATACTCCCTCTAACCTGGATACTATCTCTTAACCTGAAAGAAATTCTTGTTTGACTCACTTTTTCATTATTTATATACTTCAAGAAAAGAAGGAGGAAATATGGAAATTATCACCAGAGCTCAGGGTATTATCCTCAGACCAAAAGAAGAATGGGAAAAAATCAAAGCTGAACCTACCACCGTGGCTGACCTATTTAAATCGTACGTAATAATTCTGGCTTCCATCCCGGCAGTGGCTCAATTTATTGGCTACTGGCTGGTCGGTGTCAATATTCCTTTCAGAGGAAATGTCAGTGTTAGCTTTGGTTTTTCCTTAAGCCGGGCAGTTGTTTCTTATGTCTTTTCGCTGATTACAGTTTTTGTTTTAGCTTTAATCATCGATGCCTTAGCCCCGACTTTTTCGTCCAAACCAAATCAACTCAATGCCTTAAAGCTGGCTGCCTACAGTCTGACTCCTTATTTTGTTGCCGGAATTTTTAACCTGATTCCGGTTCTGTCCATTCTTATTCTTCTGGCCAGTCTTTATGGGCTTTATGTCCTTTATCTTGGGTTTCAGAGCGGCCTGATGGAGACTCCTCCAGAAAAAGTTATGGGCTACTTTGTTCTGACTATTGTGGCGGAGATAGTGCTCTGGCTGGTTATCAGCTTGATTCTGGGAGCTATCTTTTCCTTAGGAACTTTTTATCGCGGAGTTTAATTCCTCAATCACCTTAGAGAAGGCTTCAGCCGGGACAGGGGCCTGAGTAATGGGCCGTCCGATAACTAAATAATCAGCTCCTTTCTGAATAGCTTCAGCTGGAGTCATTATTCTTTTCTGGTCTTGAGCTTCAGCCCAGGCAGGCCTAATGCCTGGAGTGATAATCTTGAGGGCCTGACCCAACTCCGCCCTCAGCGGCTCAATTTCCTGCGGAGAACAGACAATTCCTTCAATACCTGCCTCCACTGCCAGCCGGGCCAATCTTAAGACTTGTTTTTTAGAATCATCGCTGAAACCTATTTCTTGAAGATCACTATCTTTTAAGCTTGTCAGAACCGTGACGCCCAGAATAAGGGGCAGCGGTTTACTTTCTTTTTCTGCTGTTTCCTTAGCTGCTTCCACCGCTTTCTTCATCATTTCTTTGCCGCCTGAGGTATGGATGGTAAGCATGGAGACACCGTGACGGACAGCAGATTTAACTGCACCGGCCACGGTGTTCGGGATGTCATGAAGTTTCAGGTCAAGAAAAACTTCCCGACCGTAGCTTTTTACCAAGTCTAACATGGCTGGGCCCTCAGCTGTGAATAGCTCCAAACCAACCTTAAAAATCCTGGCCTCAGGAAGAGAATCAAGAACCTTTTTGGCTTCGTCTCGATTTTTGACATCGAGAGCGACGATGATCCGTCTTTTAACCTCTTCAGGATTAACCATTTCAGCCATTTTTCTACCTTTCTTTTTAGAATTTTATCTTAAAATTAAGAGTGATTTTATAAGTCTTATTCAGATTTTCAAGCTGCCGATTATCTCGCTGATATTTTTAATTCCGTGATTTTCTGCCCACTTTTCCATGCCCTGGATGATTCTCAAACAGGCATCGGGGTCAACAAAATTGGCGGTACCAACCTCGATAGCTGAAGCTCCAACCATCATAAACTCTAAGGCATCTTCCGCGGTGAATATTCCGCCTATCCCAATCACCGGTATTTTAACTGCCCTGGCCACCTGAAAAACCATCCTCAAGGCAATAGGTTTAATAGCCGGACCGCTCAAACCGCCAATTACATTCCCCAGCTTAGGTTTTCTGGTTTCTATATCCACCGCCATGGCCAGAAAAGTATTAACGAGAGAGATAGCTTCGCTGCCTGCTTCTTCTGCCGCTATGGCTATCGAAACTATATCGGTGACATTGGGAGAGAGTTTGGTGATGAGGGGAAGAGGTGTGACTTCTTTGACTTTCTTTACTGTCCGAAAAGTAGCATCCGAGCTTTGTGCCGGACATCTTCCACCCTCTCTGACGTTCGGGCAGGAAATATTAAGCTCTAAAGCGGCAATGCCTTTAAATCGGCTCAAATATTCAGCCACCCGGGCATATTCGTCTTCATCTTCACCGCAGACATTGACAATAACTGCTGTGTCCAGCTCTGCCAGTTCAGGCAGGATTTCCCGGCAAAAAGCTTCCACGCCAATACCCTGAAGACCGATGGAGTTAATCAACCCGCTGGGTGTTTCTATCAGTCGGGGCGGCAGGTTACCTTCCCGTGGATTGAAATACAAACCCTTGACCACAAATCCACCAAGCAGTTCTAAGTCATAGAAAGGCTTAAATTCCAGACCATAGCCGAAGGTGCCACTGGCAGCCAGCACCGGATTTTTGAGCTTCAGAAAACCGAGATCAACCGATAGGTCAACCATTTTCCTTCTCCTGCCAAACGATTTCATCTCGCGAGAAAACCGGACCGTCCTGGCAGATTTTGAGGTATTTAGTTTCGCCGTTTCTTCTGATTTTCTTGACACAACCCCAGCAGGCCCCAAGGCCGCAGCCCATGATTGACTCTAAGGAAAATTCTGCCGGCAGATTTTCTTTTCGGCAGATTTCCGCCAGCTTTTCCATCATGGCTTCTGGCCCGCAAGCGAAAAGGAAAGTCGGTGTTCGGTGCCGCAGTTCGCTTTCGACGAGTGAAGTGACCAAACCGGAAAAGCCCAGACTGCCGTCATCGGTGGAGACTTTAACTTCCCAGTCAGCCTGCTCAAACCTGGACTTGAGCGGAAGGTCAGCCGAGGTTCGTCCGCCATAAAAAATGACCGGTCTGGCTCCAGCTGCACTCAATTCTCTGGCCAAATAATACAGCGGAGCAATGCCTCGACCTCCACCAACACAAAAGATTTCTTTTCCTTTGAACTCATTTTTGATGGAGAAACCCCGGCCTAAAGGACCGAGAATATCGAGGATATCTCCAGCTTTCTTCTGTGAAAGCAATCTGGTTCCTTTCCCGGCAATCTGGAAGAAGATTTCCACTTCCCGGCCAGTGCAGTTATGAAGGCTGATTGGACGCCGGAGCAGGGGGTTGGTTGTCTCCGAAACTTTAATCATAATGAATTGCCCAGGCTGAGATAGTCGGGCAATCTCAGGCGATTCCAGGCGGAAAAGGAAGTAATCATCCCAATCTTGAACTTCGATTATTCTGGCTTTTCTATCAATGACCATGATGCTTAAAACTTTTTGACTTTCCTTAGATTAATACCAAAAATCTGGATAGTTAGCAAATTATTGTCAGGAAGATATGGTTTTATCCATTCAGGAAATTAAAAGTTGTATAAACCAGCCCGATTTTTTATAATTAAAACTAATAATAATCAGGAGGACTTATCTATGTTTATTTCCCGGAGAGCAAAGGAAATCCAGGCCTCTCCCATCCGCAAACTCAAACCTTTTGCGGATGAAGCCAAAAAGAGAGGGATTCATATTTTCCATCTTAATATTGGCGACCCAGATATCCCGACTCCAGAGCCCATCATCAAAGCTTTTCATCAGTATAACGGTCCCATTCTGGGCTATGGTCCATCCCAGGGTTTTGAAGAGCTCCGCCAGGCCATCGCCGATTATTTTGTTGGCTATGGCATTAAGCTTACTGCGGACAACGTTCTTATCACCATCGGTGGCTCCGAAGCCATTCATTTTTCATTTTCAGTGGTGGCTGACCCCGGAGACGAAATCATCATTCCTGAGCCTTTTTATACCAACTACAACGGCTATGCCACTTTTGCCGATGTGAAGATAGTGCCATTGCCGCTTAAGGTTGAAGATGGCTTCAGGTTGCCGCCAGCTGAGCGGATTGAAGCTCTGATTACTCCCCGAACCCGGGCTATTTTACTTTGTTCACCCAATAACCCGACCGGTACAGTTTACTCTGAAGAAGAGCTGTCGCGGGTGGTCGAGCTGGTTAAAAAGTATGATTTATTTTTAATCGGCGATGAAGTTTACAAAGAGTTTGTTTATGATGGACTGAAGCACAAAAGCATCTTAGAATACAAAGAAATCGAGGACCGGGTCATTGTAGTGGATAGCATTTCCAAGCGTTTCAGCTCCTGCGGGGCCAGAATTGGGGCAGTGATCACCAGGAACGAAGAGGTCTATCAAGCCATTCTTAAATTCGCCCAGGCCAGACTCTGCCCGCCATCGGTCGAGCAGTATGCGGCCTTAGCTGCCTACCGGATGGGGATGGAATATTTTGAGCCAATAAGGCAGGAATATCAAAGACGCCGGGATGTGCTGTTTGAAGGCCTGACTTCTATCCCGGGGGTTGTTCTGCGGAAGCCCCAAGGCGCCTTCTATGTGATCTGTCGTTTGCCGGTAAAAGATTCAGAGCATTTTGTCCAGTGGATGCTAACGGACTTTTCTCTGAACAATAAAACCGTGATGGTAGCTCCAGGACCGGGTTTTTACGCTACTTCTGGACGCGGTCAGGACGAGGTGAGAATCGCCTACGTCCTTAAAGAAGAGGACTTAGTTGAAGCTATTGAAATCTTGCGTCAGGGACTTCAGAAATATCGGAAGCTTTTTGGTTGAATTTTGGATTGTGACCAGAAAGATTTTATTCAACCGTCAGACCTGGAATGAAGTTTTTATCATCATTGGTCTGGCTGTTGTCCTTGGGCTCGTATCTAATCTCGGGCTGATAAAAAGATTTCTGGCAGGTGAGTTCCGGCAGGCTTTTATCTCTCAGGAAAAATTCCGAGGATTGGTGTTTATCTCTCTGTCTGAAGCTGAGGACCTGTGGTTCAATCAGCAGGCAGTGTTTATCGATAGCCGGAGCCGAGAAGAGTACGATCTTGGTCATATTCCCGGAGCTATTTCTGTGCCACTGGAAGAAGTAAAGAGGGGAAACCAGAAATTTTTAGAAAGTGTTCAGCCCGACAGAACCTTTGTCATTTATTGCCAAGGCGGGGATTGTCAAACGAGTCTTAACCTGGGAAAAATTCTTTATCATAAGGGCTTTAAAAACCTGAAAATCTTTTCTGGCGGCTGGGCAGAATGGGCGGCAGCTGGAAAGCCGGTTGAGAAATGAGAAAAATGTTACGAAATAAATATTTTTTATTATTATTAAGACTGATTGTCGGTGGAGTCTTTATCTGGGCCGCAGTGACCAAAATTGCTGATCCTCTGACCTTTGCCCAGGATGTCAGAAATTACCGCTTAGTAGGCCAGACGCTGTCCTTCCTCACAGCTCTAATCTTGCCCTGGATTGAGCTAATCGCTGGAATTTGCTTGATTATCGGAGTCTTCCCACGTTCCAGCGCCTTACTCATAAGCGGTCTCCTGACATTTTTTATACTTCTGGTCGCTATCACCATAATTCGAGGAATCGATGTGGAGTGCGGCTGCTTTGGGACCCTTAGTCGTAAAGCCGACCTCTGGCTTATCCTGGAGGATTCTGTCTGGCTAACTATGTCTTTAATCCTTCTTTTTTCTCCGGCCAACGACTTCAGCCTTCTCAGGAAAAAGAACCAGTCGCTTTCCTGATATTTCACATATTTGATACTCTTAATCCTTGAAATTTCGGGCCTGAAAGTGTATATTTTTTTAAATAATACTTGAATATAGAAGGAGTTAAACCAATGGCTAAAAAGTATGTGTATTTCTTCGGAGCTGGAGGAGCTGAAGGCAACAAAGATATGAGGGATATTCTCGGCGGAAAGGGTGCCAACTTAGCCGAGATGGCCAGCATTGGTCTTCCGGTTCCACCCGGTTTTACCATTTCCACCGAGGTTTGTGCTCTGTTCTTTAAAGCCGGAAACAAGCTCCCTAAGGAGGTTGAGCAACAGGTTATGGCCAACCTCAAAAAACTGGAGAAAGTTTCCGGGCAGAAGTTCGGCGACCCGGCCAATCCGCTGCTGGTTTCAGTCCGTTCAGGCGCCAAATTCTCGATGCCAGGAATGATGGATACCATCCTCAACCTTGGCCTGAACGACCAGACGGTTGAAGGCCTGGCTAAGAAGACTGGCAATCGCCGGTTTGCCCTTGATTGCTACCGCCGTCTGATCCACATGTTCGGAGACGTGGTCCTGGGGATACCAAAGAAAAAATTTGAAGAAATTCTCAGGGCTAAGAAAGAATCTAACGGCATTCAGTATGACCACGAGCTGACAGAAAAAATCCTGGAAGAAATAGTTACTGAATATAAAAAGCTGGTGGCTACGGAAACTGGCCAGGAATTTCCCCAGAATGTCCTGGACCAGCTGAAGCTGGCTATTGCTGCGGTCTTTAAATCCTGGAATAACCCCAGGGCCATCACCTATCGACGTCAGTACCATATCCCCGATGACCTGGGCACCGCTGTCAACATCCAGCAGATGGTTTTCGGAAACTACGGGCCAACCTCAGCTACCGGTGTCGGCTTTACCCGCAACCCAGCTACTGGGGAAAAAGAACTCTATGGCGAATATTTGGTCAATGCTCAGGGTGAAGATGTGGTGGCAGGCATCAGAACCCCGGCTCCTCTGAAAAACCTCGAGCACGAAATGCCCCAGGTTTTCAAGCAGTTAGTCTCGGTGGTCAAGAAGTTAGAAAAACATTACGGTGACGTTCAGGATTTTGAGTTCACCATCCAGGAAGGCAAGCTCTACATGCTCCAGACCAGAAACGGCAAGAGAACTGGAATGGCTGCGGTCAAGATTGCCGTTGACCTGGTGGAAGAAGGCTTGATTTCTAAAGAGCAGGCCCTGCTTAAAGTTGAACCGGAAGCTTTGAACCAGTTGCTTCATCCAATTTTTGATGTCGAAGAAAAGAAAAAACACCCTGTCCTGGCAAAAGGTCTGGCAGCTTCCCCCGGTGCAGCTACCGGGCAGATTGTTTTTACGGCCAACGACGCTGTAGCCTGGAAAGAGCAGGGCAAGAAAGTCATTCTGGTCAGAGAAGAAACTTCTCCTGATGACATCCACGGTATGAGCGCGGCTCAGGGTATTCTAACCGCTACCGGCGGCATGACTTCTCATGCGGCCGTGGTTGGCCGTCAGATGGGTAAACCGGCAGTTGTTGGTTGCGGAGCCATCAAGGTTCATGAAGAAGAAAAAGCCTTCTATGTCGGAGGAAGAAAATTTGTGGAGGGTGACTGGATTTCGATTGACGGATCAACCGGTGAAGTTCTGGAAGGTGAAATTCCTACCAGACCATCGGAAATTCTGCAGGTGGTTAAAGGTGAGAAAAAGCCCGAAGAATCAACCATCTACCAGTACTTTTCCAAATTGCTATCCTGGGCTGATAAATTGAGACGGCTCAAAGTTAGAGCCAATTCCGACACTCCGGCTGATGCCCGCGTGGCCTTTGCTTTTGGTGCTGAGGGCATCGGCTTAGCCAGAACCGAGCATATGTTCTTCGGCCCAGAACGCCTACCCATAGTCAAAGAAATGATTATGGCTGAAACAGAGGAAGAAAGACGCCAGGCTCTGGCCAAGCTTCTTCCTTTCCAGAAACAGGATTTCTATGAATTCTTCAAAGAAATGCAGGGCCATCCAGTGACTATCAGAACCATCGACCCGCCGCTTCACGAATTCTTGCCGAAGAAAGAAGATTTGATGGTGGAGTTGGCTGTTTTGAAAGCCACGGGCGGCGACCCGGAAAAGATTGCCGAGCTGGAAAAATTGCTGGCCAGAGTCAAAGCTCTATCCGAGTTCAACCCGATGCTCGGTCATAGAGGCTGCCGTTTGGGCATTACCTATCCCGAGATCACCGAGATGCAGGCTCAGGCTATCTTCGAAGCGGCCTGCGAGCTGACCAAAGAAGGTCAGAAAGTTTTTCCAGAGATTATGATTCCTCTGGTTGGTAACGTCACCGAACTGGCCAATCAGAAAGCCATCATCAACCGGGTGGCTGAAGAGGTGATGAAGAAATACGGAGTGAAGATTAAATACACAGTGGGCACGATGGTGGAGATTCCAAGAGCTGCTCTGACTGCTGATGAAGTAGCCAGGGAAGCTGAATTCTTCTCTTTCGGCACTAACGATCTGACCCAGACCACCTATGGTATTTCCAGAGACGACAGCGCCAAGTTCCTGAATTACTACCTGACTCATGGTATCTGGACAGATGACCCGTTTGAAACCCTTGACCAGAAGGGCGTGGGCCTGCTGATGAAGTGGGCAGTAGAAAGAGGTCGCGAAACCAGACCGGACCTCAAGGTCGGTATTTGCGGTGTCCATGGTGGCGACCCGAGATCAATTGTCTTCTGCCATAAGATTGGCCTGAATTATGTTAGCTGCTCAGCCTATCAGATTCCAATAGCCCGTTTAGCTGCAGCTCAGATCGCCATTCAGGAGAAAATGGCTGAGGCTGAAAAAGTCAAGGCGGACAAAGTTAAGTCTGCTAAAACCACTAAGAAAGCTACCAAAAAAGTCGCTTCCGGAAAAAAAGCGAAAAAAGTCAGAAAATAAAGCTTTTGTCTGACTTTTAAGCCCTGAGCCTGTGCCGGGCTCAGGGCTTCTTTTTTATGAGGAAAAAGTCTGACTTTAAAAGATTTAGCTTTTTTGGTATGTTAACTTTCTATGGCTGATTTTTTTAATTCAGTTTTTTCCTTCCTCGGACTGAAGCTTCCCTTCAAGTTTGTTTACAGCAACGAATACTGGATGGTGGACATCGGCCGGCATGTCTTTCCGGTGAAAAAATACCGGATGCTTTACGAAAAAGTTATTGCCCTTGGAGCCGGACATAAAGATTTTATCGAGCCCCAACCGGTCAATGAAGCTGACCTGCTTTTGGTCCATACCCCGAAATACATCAAAAAAGTCAGGACTGGAACCCTGTCATCAATCGAGCTTCAGGCTCTGGAGCTGCCTTTTTCTCCAGAGGTAGCCAGGTTCTTTATGCTGATGACCGGCGGGACGATAAAGACGGTAGAAGAAGCTCTGAAAACGGGCCTGGCGGTTCACATCGGTGGTGGCTTTCATCACGCTTTTCCTGACCACGGAGAAGGCTTCTGCCTGTTCAATGATGTGGCCGTAGCTATTGAGAAAATGAAACATGAAGGCAAAATCAACCGGGCCATGGTGGTTGATTGCGATCTGCATCAGGGTAACGGAACGGCTTTTATCTTTTCTAAGAAAGATTATGTTTTCACTTTTTCTATCCATCAGATGGACATCTATCCTTCGGAAAAACCCCCAAGCAACCTGGATGTTGGTCTGTGGTCTGGAGATAATGATGAGGCTTATCTCGGAGCCTTAAGCCCGCATTTTCCCCGTATTTATCAGGAATTTAAACCTGACTTAGTGGTTTACATCGCCGGAGCTGATCCTTACCGGAAAGATATGCTCAGCGGACTGGATGTTTCGCCCGAGGCCTTAAACAAAAGAGACAGGATAGTGATTGAAAATGCCCGCAAGCTGAAAATTCCCGTGGCCATTGTTTTGGGTGGTGGATACACGGCAGAAATAGAAGAAACCGTCGAAATCCACCTGAATACGGTCAAAGCTGCAGTCAGAGCCTGGAAGCGAAATCCTCAATCCTTGGTGACTTCATTAATCCAGTCTAAGTAATTCTGACTGCCTTTGATAATTGGCAGAGCAATGATCTCCGGCACTTCATAGGGATGAATCTCTCGAAGCTTTTTCTCTAAGTCGGTGTAAAGCGAAGAACGAGTTTTAATCATCATCACCACTTCAGCCTCTTCGTTTATCCTGTCTTCCCACCAGTAAAAAGAAGTTCCTGGAAGCAGAGTGCAGCAGGCTGCCAGCTTTGCTTCGAGCAGAGCCCTGGCTGCGGCCTTAGCTTTAGGTTCATCAGGAAAAGTTGTTAAGACAATAATTAATTCTTCCATCAGTGCCGTGACTTAATATAGCTTAATCAGCTTTAATCCTGCAGAAAAACATGGGCAAAAACTTTGGCATCACCAATCATGTTGTCAATCAGGCAATACTCATTTGGCATATGAGCGGTTTCATCCAGCCTGGACCAGCAAGCAGCAGGGAAACCAGCTCGTCTGAATAAGGCAGCCACAGTACCACCACCGATGCCCATGGCCCGGGCTTCTTTGTTGTAAACATCCTTGACCGCTTTTTTCAGAGCCTGAACCACCGGAGCTTTGGGCGAAGTAGGGAGAGCAGCTGGGGCTTTTTGGACTATGTCCACTTCAATTTTGACCTTAAATTTCTTTTCGATGGAACTGGCTAATTTCCAGATAGCTTTTTCTACGTCTTCAACCTTATAAGCTGGCAGAATCCGGCAATCCATATAAAAAACATCTTCACCCGGAATAGTGTTGATATTGGGAACGTTGGCTTCTTTTTTGGTCGGCTCGAAGGTGGAAATCGGTGGGTTGAATAGTCGGTCTTTTTTGTTAAAAATCTGATAGAGTTTCTGAAGCTCAGTGACCAGGAAGCTGGCGGCTTTAAAGCTGTTAATCCCCTTTTCTGGAGTTGAGCCATGAGCCTGTTTGCCGAGAGTTCTGACTTTGAGCCAGAGGATTGATTTCTCAGCCACTTCGATCATCGTTCCATTGGGGTTGCCAGCGTCAGGCACGATGATCAGGTCGTCTTTCCGGAAAACTTCAGTGTTATTCAGGACGTATTCAATGCCTTTTTTGCTTCCGGTCTCTTCATCAGCTACCAGAGCAATACCTACATCATAGGCCGGCTTGATGTTTTCGGCGATGAAGGCTTTGACTGCAAAAATCGAAGCTACCATATCCTGTTGGTTGTCTTCAACCCCGCGGCCATAGATTCGACCTTTTTCCACCCAGGCTTTGAATGGATCACCACGCCAGAGAGAAAGTTCTCCTGGCGGAACCACATCCATGTGGGTCATTACCCAGATGGTTTTCTTAGAGCTTTGCCCGCGATAAAAAGCCAGGATGTTGGGGCGATAACCCTGCGGGGCGTCGATGTCAGGGGCTTTGATGACTGTAATGTCCGAGAAGCCGCATTTTTTCAGGTATGATTCCAAAAACTCGGCTTTTTTAGCCTCGCCTTCGCCGCCGCTGGCCGGAGAAATGGCTGGAATGGCGCAGAGCTTCATCTGAAGCTCAATCATCTCGTCCCGAAAAGAATCAAGCCTTTTGGACAACCTGGTGAAAACTTTCTTATCAAACATGCATATCTCCTTCTTTTGTTTGACCTGATGATAACATCAGACCGCCGCTCAATGCAAGATGATAACCAAACATCCATATCTTTGCTCCTCGCTGCTCCAATAGCCAAGAATAGGTGCGGGCTTTAAAAAATAAGAGGTATAAAGTTTCTTCTGGGGGTTGAACCTATAGGATTACTTGACATAAATCTGCCTAAGGATAAAATCAGTAGTCATAACCTATTTTCTGAGACAATATTTGGACTGATAAAGTTAATGGAAAAACCGAGGGTGTTGTTGGTAGCTGGCTCGGCCAAGTACGGCAGCGGCGAATGCCTCCTCCTTGATTATCTCCTGAGTCCAAAAGAAAAGTTTCTTTCTCCAATAGTTGTATTCCCGGATGAAGGTCCGCTCCTTGAAAAAGCCAGAGAAGCTGGACTGGAAACCTTAGTCATTCCAGGTAAGGATTATCTGACGGATTTTCACCAGCTCTGGAAACAGCCTATTGCTTGGGTCTATAACCTCAGAAGTTTTGTTAGAATGTCCAGAGTTATCAGGACCAGAAAAGTCCATCTGGTCATCAGTCTGTCTTTCATCAACTGGACAGGAGCTCTGTCGGCCAGACAGGAAGGTATTCCGCATATCTGGATGATAAGGGAGGTTTTGTCCAAGCGGCATAGCCGACTGAATTTTTTCTGGGGCAAATGGCTGGCCAGCCAGTTAGCCAATGACTTGTCAGTCAGAGTGTTGCTCGAATCTTCGCTGGCCGCTGAAATGTTCAGCCGGAAAAGGACAAGGGAAAAAGCTGAGGTTTTGCCCCCGGCCATAGATGCTGAAAGATTTCTCAGCCGCCTGAATGAATCTTTAGCCGGGTCTCCAGAGCCTGAATCAGGCATAGCTCTTTTTATCAACGACTTGAATCTTAAAAAAATTGAAAAAATTATCAACGCGGTCAGTGAGGCAATTGAAAATCAGGCAAGAAAAAGCACAAGCAGTAGCAAGCTCTTTTTATTTTTCCCGGGCTTAGAAGAAAAAAAAGTTGAGCGCCTTAAGAATTGGCTTGGACACCAAGGTTTAGGTGATAAATCGGGACTGGAATTTTCTGATTTGGAATTTTCTGATTTTTATTCTTGGACATCACTTCGGAAAAGATTCAGCGCAGCCATTATCATCCCGGGGTTTGACCCGTTGAGCCGTCTGGTTCTGGAAGCCGGTCTGTCGATGGTTCCGGTTTTTGTTGAGGAAGGTCCTGCTTCGGAGCTTCTGATTAATGGAGAAACAGGCTTTGTTATTAAGGGAGAAGATTATCAGGGACTGGCTGGTAATCTGGTTAAGGTTTTGAAAAATAAAGATTACCGTCAATCTATTGGTGCTGCGGCCCGTCAGCACCTCATCCAGAATTATTCTCTTGAAGCCTGGAAGACAAGGTTTGAAAAAATCATTGAAAAGAGCTTATCTCTTCCTTAAAGCTGATATTCCTATCCAGATGTATTGAAGTCCGGAAACAACTGTGGCTAAGATGCTTAAATCATAAAGCCAACTCAGCAGACCTACCTGTTTGTTCAAAAAATTAAAAAACAGAACAGCCAGCACGGTTAATACCTGGCAGACGGTACTGGTTTTTCCAATCAGAGTCGGGGGAAAGTTCTGTTTTCTTTTAAGAAGGAAAAGAACAAGGGCTCCGCCCACGATCAACAGGTCGCGTCCCAGAACCACCCAGAATACTCGCCAGGGTATGGTGTTGGGAGAAGCGTATTCAGAAAAGCTTAGTAAAAAGAAGCTGCTGAAAAGAAGAAGCTTATCAGCTATAGGGTCAAGCCACAATCCGGCTACTGACCGCTGATGCCAGATGCGGGCGACCAGCCCGTCCAGAACATCAGTCAGTCCGGCCAAAAGGAAGATAATAAAAGCTTCGGCCGGTTTGTGTTTCAGCAGAAAAGCCACAAAAAAAGGAACGAGGACAATCCGGAGCAGGGTTAAATAGTTCGGTAATGTACCAAAGGATGATTTAAGCTCATAACTTCGATTCTGGCCATTATCCATTGATTCTCTCTCAGGACTTATTTAATTAAGTTTAACAGAAGATCCGCTGTTCTTAAAGCCTCAATTCCAGAAACCGGGGAGTCTGGCAGAAATCTTTTCTGCGCCGAAAGCTCCATCAATTGATAAGCCACCATCTGGACGGCAGGCAGGTAATAGAGATTTTCTTCGGGTATATCGCTGATTTGAATTTTATTCGGGGGTATCAGGGAGATTAATTTTTTACCTTTTTCTTTAAGAAAATTAATTAACCGGAAAAAAGTTTCAGCCATCTCAGCCCGCGTCACCACCCGGTTAGGTTCAAAGGTATGGTTGTCGTAGATATCCATCAGAGGCACCGCAGCCACCTTGATGATGAACTTAGCCGCCCAGCTGGTAGAAATATCCACGATAATCGGTGGGGTGACGGGTTCGGGAAGATACTGGTTGAATTTAACCGCTATGATAGCCGCCAGGTCCTGACGGGTGATGGCCCTGGCCTTGGGAATTTCGTTGTACATGCTGGGCAGTTCCACGATTCCTAACTGATTTTTCAGAAAATCAATCTTTTCCTGAACCTGTTGATCGGAAGGAGCCAGCTCTCTTAATTTTTCATAAACATCCAGACTCTTGCTCAGGTCGTCATTTTCGAGCAGAGTTTCGGCATATTCTCTTAAAATCTGTTTATCCTTGGGGGCGAGATGGCTCAGGGTCTGGTAATGGTTCAGGGCCTGAGAATATTTTTTCTCGCTGCGGTAGAGCCGGGCCAGCTGTAAATGAACTTCTATGGAATTTGGAGAATAAAACAGGGCTTTCAGCAAAGACTGTTTGGCTTCTTCCTTTTTATTCTGGTTCAGGAAACTCTGGGCTTCTTTGATCAGAGCCTGAGTTTTCCTGCTTTTTAAGTCTTCGTATTTCACTTTAGCCCAGGAATGTTCCGGCTCCTTTTTCAATATCTCTCTCAATTCAAGAAAGAGCTTATCTTCATTATTTTGCTGTTCATAAATGAGGACCAGGCCGACCCGGGCTGAGATGAGGTCCGGGTTTATTTTCAAGGCTTTCTGGAATGAAACTTCTGCTCCCTGAAGGTTCTGCTCATAAAGCCGGCAATAGCCTTCACCCAGATGATAAAAGGCATTTTTCTCACCCAGTCGGGTGAATTCTTTTCTGGCTTTTTCGACGTTTCCTTTTTTAAGACTGGCCCAGCCTTCTTCAAAAGCAATTCGCTGATTTAGTGTCAGTTGAGCCAGAACCACCGGTTGCGGGCCTTCAAGATGAAAAGAAGGCGGTGTATAGGTTTTTTGAAAAGTAGCACATGAAGCCATAAAGACAACTGTCAGAAGCAGCCACGTTTTTTTCTTCATAGGCTTTCTCCTTTCTGGAGATAAGGCAGATAGGGAAACAGATTGTTTCTTTCAGCCATCACCTGATACTCCCAGCCCTCGGCGATTTCTGTCTTCCTAAGGATGATAGCCTGTCGGGCCAAAGAATTGACCAGCTCAGCCCTGGCCCTGGGAATACGCAGCCTAAAACTCTGGAAATTTTTAAACAGGATTCGGCGAAGTCTTTCTTTCAGGACCTCAACGCCCTCTCCAGTTAGGGCTGAAAGATAAATAGGCAAATAGCCTTCCGGTTTATTGCGGCGGAGAAGTTCCTCTTTTTCTTCTTCAGGAAGTAGATCAATTTTATTGAAAACCTTGACCACTGGCAGGTCGATAATCTCCAGGTCATCTAAGATTTTCTCCACGGCCTTCGCCTGTTCCAGGGCTTCGGTTGAGGTGATGTCAACCACATGGAGCAGGCAATCAGCTTCTCTGATTTCTTCGAGAGTCGCTCTGAAAGCTGAGACCAATTCCACCGGAAGTTTCTTGATGAAGCCGACGGTGTCGGACAGGAAGAAGTAAAGGCCATCAGAAAAGGTTACCCGTCGAACCATGGGGTCAAGAGTGGCAAAAAGATGGGGCGAGGTATAGCGTTTTTCTCGAGTCAGGTAATTGAACAGAGTTGATTTTCCGGCGCTGGTGTAGCCCACAAGCGACACCGTGGGAATCAAAGATTTTCTCCGGCCTTCTCTCTGTTGGGCTCGTCTTTTCTGGAGGTCATCAATCTCTTTTTTTATCCTGGTGATTCTTTCGGTGATTCTCCGGCGGTCTTCTTCCAGCTTTTTTTCACCTGGACCACGGGTGCCAATGCCACCGCCCAGCCGGGAAAGGGCCTGGCCTTTGCCTTTAAGCCGCGGCAGCAGATAGGTTAGCTGAGCTAACTCCACCTGAAGCTTTCCTTCGTTGGTTTTGGCTCTCTGAGCAAAAATATCCAGAATAAGCTGGGTGCGGTCGAGCACCTTGACCTTTAAAGCTTCTTCTAAGCTTCGCTGCTGGCCCGGACTGAGGTTATGATCAAAAATCACCAGGTTAGCTCCGGTCTGTTTGATCAGAGAAGCCAGCTCCTCAACCTTGCCCTCTCCAATAAGATATTTCGGGTTGATACTACTTCGATACTGAAAGATTTTCTCAACCACCGTCGCTCCAGCCGAGACAGCCAAACCGGCCAACTCAGCCATGGACTCTTCAGCTTCTTCTTTTTCTTTTTTGTTGGTGGCTAAATTAACCAGAATCGCTTTTTCCATTTTTACCTTTTTACCTTATCAAGTTTTCAACAATATATTTTTCTATGACTTCTCTATCTTCAGCCTCAAACCAGATAATACCCGGTGATTTTTTGAACCAGGTCATCTGGCGTTTGGCGTAATGTCTGGTCTCAAGCTTGGTCAGGCGGATTGCCTCTTCAAGGGATATCTCACCCTTGATATATCTTAAAACTTGCCTGTAACCAAGGCCCTTAAAAGGTGTGGCTTGCTCAGAAACTCCCCGGGCTAACAGATTCCTCACTTCTTCCACTATTCCTTGAGCAAACATCCGGTCAACGCGTTCTTCGATCCGGCGATAAAGCTCTTCTCTTTTTAATTTTAACCCAATCTGGTGAAGAATAAAACCCTTATTTTGGACTGGAGAGGCGGTTTGCCGGAAATGCTCGGAGATGGGCTTACCCGTTAAATGATAGACTTCAAGAGCCCGGATAATCCGGACGCTGTCTTTCGGTGTAACTTTTTGGGCGTATTCCGGGTCAACTTCTTTGAGTTTTTGATAAAGATAGGAAAGACCGAGCTCTTCTGCTTCTTGCCTGAGCTTCTGCCGTAAGGTTTGGTCTCTTCCGGGACCTGGAAAGAGACCTTCGACTAAGGCTTTATGGTAAAGCCCGGTGCCCCCGACAACTATTGGCAGATGTCCCTTAGCCATGATTTTTTCAGCCAGTTCCACCGCTCGATGAGCAAAATCCGCGGCCGAAAATTGTTCTTCCGGGTCGAGGATGTCAACAAGATGGTGGGGAACCGACTTTCTGACCTCTTCCGATGGCTTGTCGGTGCCGATGTCAAACCCCCGGTAAACCTGCATGGAATCGCAGCTGATGATTTCTCCGGAATATTTCTGAGCAATCCACAGTGCAGTGGCGCTTTTGCCAACAGCAGTCGGTCCAACAATGATCAGGATTTTTTTGGCCTTAGCTTCCAATTTTAATCCTGATGACGATGAAGATAAAAATCAAAGTTAGAATAATCAGCAATCCAAGCAGTTGCTTTCTTTTCAAAACGGTTCTCCAGCTTTTCTCAGACTTTTAACCAGAGTTTCTTCATGCTGATTTCCCAAGTTCTTTTTGACCATCAGTAGTTCAGCAGTTAGAATTTCATCAAAGCCTCTGAGCAGGGTTTTCTTTTCTTCCGGGTCGAGCTCGTTCAGGCTGAACCTGAGCATGGCTCTGGGTTCAAAACTGCCATCAGGTTTGATTTCCAGGTTCAGAAAAATCGGGTCAAGGTATTCCTGGACTTCCCGATAGCATTTTTCAATCAGATTAAAAGCCACCGGTCCGAGTTGTTTGGCCACATATTTATAAATAAAAGCACATTTTTCATTAAAAATAGCTAAGCTTTTTTCCAGGTCGATGAAGCCAGGCCGACCGTTATTCTCCAGAGAGACGGCATTCGGGCTGAAGTCCAACAGTTTAAGACAGCTCAGAGCCAAGATAGTTTTTCTGGTTTCAGTTGGTCCGAGCCAGGATTGCTCAAGAAGCCAGGCAAGAGTCTTCGGGGTCTGAAGCAAATTCCAGAGATAAATTTCGGGCGGGCTCAGATTAAGCTTACTTGAATAAGATGGCGCTTGTCGCAGAATTAACTCTTTTTCCGACGGCAGAAATCGGGCGAAATTGTCTATCCTGGTAATTTTCCTTATGCCGTTGAGAATAATAGAAGGTGTGAAAATTCCCTTTAAAATTACTTCTTCTTCATTAAAATTTTCTTCTTCAAACTTATGAGGTACTTCAACCAGGCTGAAGTAATCGCTCAATCTGGAGGTCAAAAAGTCGCTGAGCAGTTCAAAAGCTTCTTGACTGGAAATAAAGCCATGTTCAATAAGGATAGCTACTACTGACTTGATTGCATCTGAGCCAAGAAGCTGGCGGTTTAATCTAAGGGGCGGCTCAATTTTTTTTATTTCAATCAACCAGTCGAGAAAATCTTTTTCTGGAAAATACTTTCTTATGGCTGTAAGCTCGCCTTTAACAAAACAGAAAACTCTTTCGTCTGGACCGGGGTTAACCGTGAGCACTCCAGTCTGCTGGTTTTCCCAGATTTGAAAAAGGTGATGGGGCAGAGAAAAAGCAATTCCATTTTTATCAGGATTAGCAGCCATAGCCTTAATTTATAGAGGCTGAACCGAGTTGTCAACCGCCCTCAGACTGGCATCAGGCTAAAAATTATAATCTGCTCATTCCCCAGATTCCCAGGATGATATTGACCAGGGTTTTAAGTCCCCAGAAAAGATAAGAAATTATTAAAGACTTCTTGAGCTCAAGCTTGAAGATGGCAGCTATAGCATAGCCGAGAACACCAAACATCCAGAGCTGGAAAATATCAATATTGGTCAGAACGATGTAAGCGCTGGAAGTTGGTTCAAGCTTCGGAAAGAAAACCGCCAGACCTGTTGAGATTTTGAAGGCCGAGTGCTTGACACTGGCTAAGCCAAGCCTGACTGCATTACCCAGGACCGTGTTGATAAAGCTGGCGTGGAACATGGCGCTCAGAAGTTGTTTGTAACTTCCCTGGGTAGAGAAAAACTTGCTGAGAACCAACAGAATCAGCGTCTGAATGAAAATAGCCAGAAGGCCGAAAACTCCTGCCATCAGGCCCTGTTGCAATCTGCCAGCCGTCGTGGGCTCTTCAGCTTTCTTCCTGGCATCTTCCAGAAAA
Source organism: Candidatus Aminicenantota bacterium (assembly GCA_014360015.1). Lineage (GTDB taxonomy): Bacteria > Acidobacteriota > Aminicenantia > Aminicenantales > Saccharicenantaceae > Saccharicenans. The sequence goes on from JACIYJ010000013.1 coordinate 18,620, forward strand.
GTCTTGAATTTTTCTTCACCAAGTTGTTGTTTTAATTTGGTGCTGTTTTGCATCAATTCATAGTTATCCTTAGCAGCATATGGAGCAATCAGAAAACCGTAGAGGATAGTAGCAATGAGGATGATGATTAGGGCATCGAGCCACACTGGTTTTTCGGCCAGTCCGGTAAAAGTTTCCTTAGGATTGGTGAAAACAGCCAGAAATCTTTGCCCTAAATTCATAGCCAAACTCCTTTCCTTTCTTCTTTTTCTATCTGCCCGTCTCTTATATAAATGATCTTCTGGGCATGAGCGGCAACTTCCCGGTCATGTGTGACCATGATAATGGTGTTGCCGCGGTCGTGAATTTTATGGAAAAGTTTTAGGATTTCTTGACCAGTCTTTGAGTCTAAGTTTCCGGTAGGTTCGTCAGCCAAGAGAATGGATGGGTCATTGACCAGAGCCCGGGCAATGGCCACCCGTTGCCTTTCTCCGCCAGAAAGCTCGGCCGGCAGATGATGCATCCGATCTTTCATTTCCACCATTTCCAGCGCCCGTCGAGCCTTTTCTTCTCTTTCTTCCTTGCTGGCCCCAGCGTAGATTAGCGGCAACTCAACGTTTCTGAAGGCATTGGCTCTCGGCAAAAGATTAAACACCTGGAAGACAAAGCCAATTTCTTTGTTCCGAATATAAGCCAGTTCATCTTCATTCATAGCGCTGACCAGCTTACCTTTCAGGTAATATTCACCAGAAGTCGGAGTGTCTAAGCAGCCTAAGATGTTCATCAGCGTGGACTTACCTGAACCTGACGGCCCCATGATGGCTACAAACTCGTTCTTAGTGATGGTCAGACTAACTCCCCTGAGAGCCTCTACCTGTTGTTTATCCAGCTGGTAAATCTTGGTCAGGTTGACAGCTAAGATGATTTCATTATCAGAAGGCAGAACAACCATAGGTTATTTCCTTTCCACTTTGAGCAGGTTGCCGTCCTTAAGGTCCCGCAGAGCAGAATATGGTCCAGAAACGATTTCCTGGCCCTCAGTAAGGCCCGATTCAATTTCCACCATCATTCCGCCCATGATTCCCTTTTTAACCCGCTGGAATTTAGCCCGGTTGTTTTCTACAATGAACACGCCTTCCTCTTCTTTTTTCTGATTGTTGTTACCAGACACTTTTCCGCCTTCAGCCTTGGGTATTTCCCTGACCACCAGAGCAGCAATGGGCACAGCCAAAACATCCTTTTTCTCAGATACGATTATATCAGCCGAGGCTGATAATCCTGGCTTTAAATGTTGGTCAGTTTTTTCCAGAGTAATGACCACCTTAAAGTTCCTTGATTCCTGGGAACCGACGGACGTTTTCTCCAGAGCTGAGCTGCCGATTTCAGTCACCTTTCCAATAAAAACCCGGTCAGGAAAAGCATCCACTTTGACCTTAGCTGTCTGGCCGAGTCTGACGTTGACCACATCAGTTTCATCCACTTCTACCTCAACTTCCATTACTGACAGATCAGCAATGGTCATAAGCACCGTACCAGGGTTATTCATAGTGCCGACAATAGCCACTTCGCCTTCTTCTACTCTCAGGCTGGTGACTATCCCATCTATCGGAGAGACATAAGTTGTCTTTTTCAGGTCGTCTAAGGTGCTCTTTAAATTGGCTTCAGCCTGTTTAATCTGAAAATTGAGCGACTGCAGGGTAGCTGAAGAAACTTCATATTGAACCCTGGCCACTTCCAGCTGGTCTTTGGAAATCAGGGCACTATCATAAAGCTGTTTCTGACGCTCATAGTAGCTCTTATCTCTACGGTATTGGGCTTCGGCTTTAATCAGCTCAGCCTTGTACTGGTTGATAGTAGCCCGTATCCGCTCAACCTGAGCTTCGAAATAGGTCGGGTCAATCTGCAACAGAAAATCTCCAGCTTTGACTTCCTGTCCCTCTTTAACTCCGATTTTGACGATTCGTCCAGCGACCAGGGCGCTAATGTTGATGTTCTTTTTGGGTTTGATTTCACCTGAAGCCGAGATGATTGAAGTGATGTCCTGTTTTTTAACTTTTTCTACCGTGACCTTGATGGCCTTTTCCCGGGAAGCCCGAAGGTTTAAGAGAATTATCACCACAATGATAACGATTATCCCAATAAGGAGAATGGTCTTTTTTCCCCTGGCTGAACTTTTCTTTTCTATCATTTTCTTTCCTTCCTACCTTTATGAAGGTAAAATAATTATACATTATTTTACGAATCTTTAGCGAAAAAGTTTAAGCTGTTGCCTTAGGGGCATTAAGCTGTTAATATTTCAGTATGAAAGAGCTGAAAGAGTATTTGGAAGTAGCCAGACTAACAGCGGTTAAAGCCGGTAATTACCTTCTTGAAGGTCTGAATCAGAAGAAAAAAGTTGATTTTAAGGGCCAGGTTGACTTGGTTACTGTCTATGATCGCAAGTCCGAAGAAATGATTTATGAAGAGCTCAGCCGAGCTTTCCCTGACCACAGCTTTCTGGCGGAAGAAGCGATAAGTAAAGATAATGAGTCTGATTATTGCTGGGTGGTTGACCCTCTTGACGGCACCACCAATTTTGCCCATGGTTTGCCCATTTTTTGTGTCTCGATTGCCCTATCGTTTAGAAAAGAGGTGGTTGTGGGCGTGGTTTATGATCCAACCCGTAAGGAAATGTTTGTTGCCAGTAAGGCCGGAGGAGCCTATCTTAACGACCACCCGATAAGAGTTTCTGAGACCGCAGAGTTGGATAAAAGCCTCTTAGCTACAGGCTTTCCCTACGATGTGCGGACCAGCCCAAATAATAACCTGAACCATTTTAGCCATTTTGCTGTCCGAGCTCAGGCGGTAAGGCGGTGCGGGTCAGCGGCCCTGGATCTGTGTTATGTGGCCTGCGGTCGGTTTGACGGCTTCTGGGAAATGAAACTCAAACCCTGGGACTTAGCGGCCGGAGCCCTTATAGTTAAAGAAGCTGGCGGCCGAACCACTGATTTTTATGGCCGGGAGTTTGACCTTTCCAGCCCGGATATTGTGGCCAGCAATGGCCTTATCCATCAATCAATGCTGGAAATCATCCGCCTGGGTTTAGTAAAATGAAATGAAAGAAGGGAAAAAAGGAAGTAATAAGAAGTAAAACCAAAATGAAGTTGCGGAAGCGCAAAGCTTTGCGGCTTTTATTAATTTTAAACCTTCTGGTTCTGCCTCTTGCGTTATCTTCAGAAGAATCCCAGCTATCTACTCCGCTTGATTCACCGCTGTTGATCAAACAACTTGAGGTAGCGGCAGCTTCGGGGTGGGTGGATACTGGAATCGATGTTAAAGAAGGCGAAAAATATGAATTTAAAGCTTCAGGGACAATCTCCTGTCAAAAAGGAAATCCCATCGCCAGCTGCGGCCCGGAAGGACTTGACCTGCAGACTGTTCAGCAGCCAATAACTAACCATAATCTGGGCGCCCTGGTTGGGAAGGTAGTCAAAGTGCTTTCTGTGACCAAAGATGAGGAAACGGGAGAGGAAATCAGAGAAGAAGTTTCCAAAGTATTTTTTATAGGACCTCGGGCAGAAGTGGAGATGACACTGGAAGGCCGGTTATATCTCGGAGTAAATGACAACGTTTACGCTGACAACGATGGGAAGTTCATTGTTGAAATTTACCGGAAAACAGAGAATAAGATTTAATTATAGGAAGAACCATACAGTTAATCAATCTTAATCAGAGGCAACTTTCTGGGTCAGAAACTTTTCCATGAACTGGGTGTTATAATTACCGTTGATAAAATCGGTGTTAGAGAGGATATTCAGCAGCAATGGGATGTTGGTTTTGATACCAACGATGGTCGTGGTTTCGAGCGCGGCTCTCATCTTGGCGATAGCCAACTGTCTTGTGGGTGCATAGGCAATAATCTTGGCAATCAAAGAGTCGTAGTAGGGGGGAATCTCCCACCCAGCGTAGGCAGCAGAATCTACTCTGATACCTTCCCCTCCAGGAAATACCAGAAAATCTATCTTGCCCGGTGAAGGAATGAAAGTTTCCGGGTCTTCGGCGTTAATCCGGCACTCGATAGCATGGCCGCGCATTTCCAGGTCAACCGGGAAGTTGACTTTTTCTCCGGCAGCTACCCGAATTTGAGCTTTAATCAGGTTGATTCCATAAACCATTTCGGTGATGGGGTGCTCCACCTGAACCCGGGTGTTGGCTTCCATAAAATAGAATCTTTTTTTGTCGTCCACTAAGAATTCAAAAGTTCCCAGGCTCTGGTAACCGATTTCTTCGGCCGCAGCCTGGGCAGCTTTCATCATCTTCCGTCTGGTTCTTTCGTCGATGAAGGGGGATGGTGTTTCTTCGATAATCTTCTGATATTTTCTCTGCACGCTGCATTCTCTTTCGCCGAAAGCAATGATATTACCCTTACTATCGCCAATAATTTGAATTTCGATGTGATGGGCGCCAGTGATGTATTTTTCTAGATAGAGCGATGGATCCCCGAAAGCTGCTTTAGCTTCGTTCTGAGCCATGGGGAATTGTTCTTCGAGCTGAGCCGGGGTCCGACAGATTCTCATTCCTTTGCCACCACCGCCAGCTGCGGCTTTGATAATCACCGGATAACCGATTTTTTGAGCTATCTTTTTAGCTTCGTTGACATCTTCTAAGATGACGTCGCTTCCGGGGATTACAGGAAGCCCGGCTTTTTTCATCGCCTGACGGGCTTTATTCTTGTCGCCCATTAGTCTGATGATTTCTGGCGGCGGGCCAATGAACACATAGCCAGAGTTCTGACAGATTTCGGCAAATTTGGCATTTTCAGCCAGAAAACCGTAACCTGGGTGGATGGCTTCAGCTTTGGTTATCTCCGCGGCGCTCAGGATGTTGGGGATGTTGAGGTAACTTTCAGAGGCCTTGGCCGGCCCGATACAAACCTTCTCATCAGCCAGCATGGCGTGAAGGGAATTACGGTCAGCCTCAGAGAAGACGGCGACGGTCTTTATCCCCAGCTCCTTACAGGACCTGATGATTCTTAAGGCGATTTCGCCCCTGTTAGCAACCAGAATCTTGGAAAACATCTTCCTTATGCACCCACTTTGATGGCAAAGAGTTTTTGCCCGTATTCAACCGGCTTGCCATTTTCGACCAGAATGTCCACGACCACACCGTTAACATCGCATTCGATTTCGTTCATCAGCTTCATGGCTTCAATGATGCAGAGAGTTTGGCCTTTTTTGACCGTGTCGCCAATGTCGACAAAGGGCGGGGAAGTGGGCGAAGGGGCCCGGTAAAAAGTTCCGACCATTGGTGAGGTTATGTAATGAATGCTCTTATCTTCGACTGGAGCAGGAGTTGGTGCGGCCACTTCACCATTTGCCGCAGAGATGGCTCCCGTAGCTGCGGGAATGACCGTGGGGATGATGGCTGGTGCCGGGACAGCAGAATTGGGTACACTGCGGCTGAGTTTAATCTTGAAGCCTTCAACTTCCAGTTCGAATTGGGTCAGGTTCTTTTCTTCCAGAAGAGCGATTAGCTTTTTGAGCTCTTCAAAATCAATCTTCGAACTGAAAGGGCTCTCCTTACCTGGCTCAACAGTCTTACCATTCTTTTGAGTCATAATCGCACCTTCCTTAAAGTTAGTAAAACTTTACTTATCTCCGGGCTGCTTGTCAAGCCCGGGCTGTGCTGCTCCGGGCTGTGCCGGCAGGTATGACTGGTAAGGCCTTACGGAAGGGTTGTCTTGGGCTTCTTGTTTTGGTTGACCGGCGGGGCGGACTGGCGTAAGATTTATGGGCGGAGAAGGTGGTTCTGATGTTTGAACAACTGACTGAAAAGCTTCAGAAAACCCTGAAATACATCCGGGGTGAGGGCAAAATTACCGAGAAAAACATTGCTGAAGCCCTGAAGATGCTCAGGCTGGCCTTTTTAGAAGCTGACGTTAACTACAGGGTTGTCAAGGAATTTGAAGAAAAAGTCAAGGCTAAAGCCCTGAATCAGGAAGTGCTGCTGAGCCTGACCCCGGCCCAGCATTTTATAAAGATTGTCAGAGATGAACTGACGGAAATCCTCGGGCAGGAAGCTAAACCCCTAAGCTTCGCCACGCATCCGCCTTCGGTGTTTATGCTGGTTGGGCTTCAGGGAAGCGGAAAGACAACAACCTGCGGCAAACTGGCCCGTTACGTTAAAGGCCTGGGGAAAAACCCGCTTCTGGTCTCTTTTGACCTGAAAAGGCTGGCTGCCCAGGACCAGCTCCGGATTATCGCTAAATCGCTGGACCTGCCATTTTATGAGATGACTACTGAAAAAATGCAGAATCCGGTTGAGGCCCTGAAAGAACTCCTCACCTACACTAAGAACCGCGGCTATGACCCGCTGATTGTGGATACGGCCGGGCGTTTGCACATTGACGAAGAACTGATGGAGGAGCTGCGGCTGGTGAGAGAAATCCTTCAGCCGGTTGAAGTCATCTACGTCGGAGACTCTATGACCGGCCAGGATGCGGTTAGGAGTGCTCAGGCATTTGACCAGAAAATCGGTCTGACCTCCATCATCCTGACCAAGCTTGACGGCGATGCTCGGGGCGGAGCGGCTTTGTCGATCGTCTATGTTACCCACAAGCCGATAAAATTCATCGGAGTGGGCGAAAAATTTGACAAGTTGGAAGTTTTTCATCCAGACCGCATGGCTTCCCGCATTCTGGGTATGGGAGACATCCTTAGCCTGATTGAGAAAGCTGAGCAGGAAGCAGATCTCAAAGAGGCGGAAGAGATGGCCAGGAAGCTCAAGAAGCAGCAGTTTACCTTGGAAGACTTCCGCAAGCAGTTGATTCAACTTAAGAAGATGGGAAGCCTGTCTGGCTTGCTGGGCTTTCTGCCCAAAGCCGGTCCGTTCAAGAATATTGGCAATTTAAACATTGATGATAAAAAGTTAGTGCATTTTGAAGCCATCATCAACTCGATGACCCGGGAAGAGCGGGAGAATCCGAAAATCATTAACGGCAGCCGCCGGGCCAGAATCGCCCGTGGCAGCGGTCGCCCCGTCCAGGAAGTCAACCAGCTGCTGAAGCAATTTTTCGAAATGGAAAAACTCCTCAAGAAAAGTGATTTTAAAAAACTGCTGAAAAATATTTAAACAATTCTTATTTATTTTGCCCACCAGAGCTCTTTAACCAAGGCGAGAGTCATTCTTTATGTGGGTCCCTCTTTTCTACGAAAAAAAACTTAAAGCGAAAAACTGATTCCTGGGTGATAACCTTGAGTAATTCAGGCTGTTTTGTTGCGGTAATATGCCAAAAATGGCAAATTAATGCAATAAAAGTGATTATATGTGGATTGTGGTAATAGAGGAATTAGATACTGGATTTTCTGCTTTAAAAGAGGGTTACATAACCCATCAGGTAAAGTATACCCATGATTATTGGCTGGTGCAGAAGGTAAATCCAGAGAGAGTGGCGGCCGCACCAGTTGATAAAGGTTTCAGGAAGAGGTTGCCGAATCAAACTCTTTTTTTCAGAATAAAGCCACTGGCCTAAGGCCGTTCCGGTCAAAAAGACGCCGAACCAGGGAATCAACGGGAAATAATCAAAGGAAGCGAAGTTCGGGCCAGGCAGACCGAAAGGCAGCAGCCAGTTGGATGATAGGGCGGTAGTTTTTCTTAGGGCGGGCAGGAAGAAGCCGGTGATTAAGATTAGGCTTCCCCATAAAGCTCTAACGGCCGGCCGGTGTTTTTTGAAGAGCAGCATGTACAGCAGAACAGAAACGGCCAGGCAGTGGATTATGCCGAACAGTATTACTGAAGATTTGTCAAAAACATAGGTAGCGGCGGTAATCAGAAGGGCTACAGCCAGAAATTTTAGGAAACGCCGGAGGTTATTGCGGCTGAAGGTGGTGCTTATTCCGGAGAGAAGGACAAAAAGTCCGGCAAAAAAAACTTGAGCCACAACCCAGGCCGGTGTGGTCAGATCCGTAGAAAAGCCCAGAAATTTTTTCAGGCCAACAAAATCTCCTAAGTCATAAAGAAGATGATAGCCGACCATCAGGATGATGGCCAGCCCCCGCAGAAAATCTATTTCCCAGATTCTGCCGGGAAAATTTTTTTGGGGTATAATCTGTCCCTCTGATTTCATGCTCGAAGTATAATACGCCGTGCCTTACAAGGTCAATTCTACCGGGGCCGCTATTTAAGGATTTCATCATGATAAGAGGTTAGTTTGTTTGGGATTTTCTTCAAGATTTCCCAGGCCGAGAAGAATTGGCTCGAAATGTTAGTTGCATCTCTTTAATTTTAAAATCCTCAAACCGGTCAGGCGACAACTTCAAATAATCTGCGGTAACTGGTTTTAAAAACATATAGCGGGTTGAACTGGAGTGGCAAACATAATAAATTACAGGTAAGGACTATGAATAAAAGGAGCAAAAGATGAAAATTCAGCCCTGTCAACATCAAAAATTTCATTTAGCTGGATTTGAAGGAAAAATTAGAAAAAAAGGACGGAGTACGTTGCTTGGCCGTCTTGGCCAGGGGGTTTTTAGTGTTTTAATCTCTATCCTATTTGTCTTTTATCTGAGCGTTTCTGTCTTCGCTTATGAGCTGCCAAAAGCCACGCCAGCTGAGGTGGGTCTTTCTGCCGAAAGACTGGAGAGGCTCGGCCAGGTCTTTCAGAGCTACTGCGAGGAGAAAGGCGCGCCCGGAATGGTCGTCCTTATAGCTCGAAATGGTAAAGTGGCCTATCACCGGGCCTTTGGAAAGTTCAGGCTGGACCGGTCAGAGCCCATGCCCGTAGATGCCATATTTCGGATTGCCTCTCAATCTAAGGCAGTGACTTCAGTGGCGATAATGATGCTGATGGAAGAAGGGAAGCTGCTGCTGGATGACCCTGTTTCCAAATACATACCCGAATTTAAAGAGACTTATGTGGCAGTAAAGCCAGAAGGCAAAGAAGTGAAGGGATATAGCCTGGTGCCGGCGAAACGTCAGATTACAATCCGTGATCTTCTGACTCACACCGCCGGCATTTCTTACGGGGATGGACCCGCCCGAGAAGAATATCTCAAAGCCGGCATTTACGGGTGGTTTCTGACAGATAAGGACATGACCATCGGTGAGCTGGTGAAAAAGCTGGCCAGGCTGCCCTTTGATGCTCAACCGGGCGAGAAATTTGTCTATGGCTATAATACCGACATCCTTGGGTATCTGGTGGAGGTGGTTTCCGGGATGAACCTGGCTGAATTTGTGGAAAAAAGGATTACTGGCCCCCTGGGAATGAAGGATACCTATTTCTTTTTGCCCGAAAGTAAAGTTTCAAGACTCACCCCGGCTTATGGGGCTGATGAAAACGGTCAGATTAAAATGACCGAAGACCCGGACAGAAGCCCTTATGTTTATGGGCCTAAGAAATGCTATTCTGGTGGGGCGGGACTTCTTTCCACAGCCGAAGATTATGCCCGATTCCTTCTGATGCTGCAGAATGGAGGCGAGCTGGGCGGAGTCCGAATTTTAAGCCCGAAGTCGGTTGAACTGATGACAGCCGACCATGTTGGCCAGCTTTATTCCGGCGGAACTACCGGCTTTGGCCTCGGTTTCTGGGTGACCAAAAGTTTGGGAGCCTCGGGGATTCCAGGGACGGTTGGGGCCTATGGCTGGGGCGGAGCTTATTTTACAAGCTACTGGGTGGACCCGGTGGAAAAGCTGGTGGCCGTGTTCATGATTCAGCTTCTGCCAGTTCCTTCAAGCTGCAGCGACCTGCAGAACAAGTTTCGGACGATGGTTTATCAAGCCATTGAAAAATCTTATGAGAGATAGTGGTCATAAGTTACTCAGCTCCTGGTTTTGATGATTAATGAATGAAAAAAATTTAGGGAATGGATTGCTCGTCATGAAAAAATTTGTTTTGTCAACTTAGAATAAAGATTCTCTCAAAGAATAATAATTCTCAAAATTTACCCATTGAAATTTCTGCTGGGCCCGGGAATTCTATTAGCGGGTAAATTGGCCGGATTTTGTTGCAGTCTGGAAAGAGAGTGATAAAATAAAAGTCCAACAACTGATAGGTGAAAAAAGCAAGATAAAGCTATGGTCTCAAGAAGAGAATTTTTAAAAAATTTTTCAGCTTCTGCTCTGTCCATTTTGCCTGTAAAATTGGCCGGTCAGGTCTTTCATCAAGGAGAAAGGAAACAAGGAGAAAAGAAAATGGTTAATCAAAAAATTAATGAGCCGGAAGAACGGGAAGAAAAGGAATTCTGGCAGAAGGTACGCCAGGAATTTATGCTCGACCCGCAGCTGAGCTTTTTTAATACCGGGACCCTCGGGGCTATGCCGCGGCGGGTTTTCGAGCGCACGGTCAATCATCTGCGGCTTACGGCCGAAAAAATCGCCGAGTGGGATTATTATGGCGTTGACTGGATTTCGGGCTATCAGCCCTGGACAGAAATTCGGGAAAAAATCGCCCGCCTGCTCAACTGTGAGGTCAAAGAAATAGCCCTCACTGAAAACGCTACTGCCGGTATGAATTACATTGCCAATGGCCTGGACCTTCAGCCCGGCGATGAAGTTTTGGGCACTGACCAGGAACACCCAGGTGGCGAATGTGGCTGGAAATTAAAAGCTAAGCGCTGCGGCGTTGTCTACCGCCAGCTGCATTTAGAAAAGCCCATCAAATCGCCAGAAGAAGTCATTGAGACTTTTGTTAAGGCTATGGGTCCGAAAACCAGAGTCATAGCCATCCCGCATCTAATTACCGGAAGCGGAGCCATTCTCCCGGTCAAGGAAATCTGTGCTGAAGCCAGAAGGCGTGGTATTTTTACAGTGATTGATGGTGCTCAGACCGTGGGGCACATTAAGGTTGACGTTAAAGATTTGGGCTGCGATGCTTATTACGGCAGTTTTCATAAATGGCTGTGTGCTCCAGCTGGAAACGGGTTTCTTTATCTCAGGAAGGAGAAGGCCCCGGAGGTCTGGACAACTCTGGCCAGCGCCCAGTGGGATAATCATGAAGATGACGGCTACCGCCTGAGCCAGCGCGGCACCGGCAATCTGTCACTGCTGATGGGTCTGGATGAAGCTCTCAATTTCCATTTTGAGCTCGGACCGGAACGGGTTTACGCCCGGATTAAAGCTCTTGGCGATTATCTGCGGGCGAGACTTCAGGAAGTGCCGGGAATAAAAATTTTCACCCCGCTACATCCCCGGATGGCCGCGGGTATTACTGTCTACACCATCGAAGGCCTGACCGGGAATTTCATCCAGGATGAGCTCTGGAAGCGGGCGAAAATCAGGCCACGCTCTATGGGCGAGGTCTATGGCGTTCGCCAGTCCACCCACATCTACAATTCCTTTGAAGAAATCGATCGAACCATTGCCATCCTCAAAGAAATCTCTCCGAAGAAACGGTGACGTGATATCCGTGCACCACTGTTCCTGAGGTCCTCAGATTAAAGCGACGCATTTTGCCCTTGATATAACAAGGAGCACCAATTACCAAAAAAATAAAAAATGTCTGAATAGTCTGAATAGCACGATTACTGAAAATTCTTGGTAGTCCTAAGCAAGACCGGAGTCTAACGCAGCCTAATATTGTCTTGTAAACTGTTATTTTGCCTGCCTTTCAGTTCAGGGTCAAAATCAGCCTTTTAATTAAAGCAAGTTATACATATTAATTAAGAAAATAAAAATTGGTTTAATGATTCAGGCGCACAGACATGGGAATTCTAAAAAATTGAACTGAAATGACAAAAAAATTCCTCTTCATTTGAAAAAAAAGGTCCTTGGCTGATACATGGTATCCAGGTTGGGGGAAGAGCTTTGGATAAAGATCGACAAGCTTATCCAGCTGGACCACAGGAAACAGGGCTATTAGCTTCGGAAGCTTTGTTTCCA
>JACIYJ010000014.1 GCA_014360015.1 Candidatus Aminicenantota bacterium
GAAACAACCTGGCTACCTCTGAGATATTCCCCGTCTCCTCATAGGCCCTGATCAGAGCTTTTCTGGCCAGAATGGGTGCACTCTTGCAAAGCTCATAGTAAGTAGGGTATATATTTTCTGTCATTGGGGCTTCCTCCTCCTTTCAGTTAAAATTTTCAACAAAATTTTTAACGGAGGAAGCCCTGCTTTTTCAAGTACTAATCTGATAAAACCCCCTGCTTCCACAGCCCCAATACCAACCGCCGGGCTTCCACCTCGTCGCTTCCAAATTGTCCTCTTATCCTGGATACCATGTCCTTATATGTTAACGGTATATATAGCGTTAAAGGTTATAATATGAAGCCGGGTAGGATTAGGATGAGGAGGGGTGGAGAAGACCTACCATGTCCTGCCGTCAGGCCAGGGTTAAACTGTCTCTCCACCCCTGGTTCGAAAATCCATAGCAAGATGTCTCTTTTTCTTCTCAGGAAAAAGAAGACCCATATAAAGCGATTTTCTAACCACTTTCTTCTGATTCTACCACACTGAATAAGGGGGAGGAAAGATGATTTATGGAGGAATCGATTGGGCAGACCGGGGTTTTCAGATTTGCTTTATCGATGAGAGAGGGCAGGTGCTGGAGGAATTCTCTATCAAGAAGACGAGGGAAGGATTTGAGGAACTGCTTCAGAGAACTCGCTGCTATCCTGAGGTTGAGTTTTCTATTGAAACCGGTCGATCATCGCTGGTTGATTTTCTTTTAGGCCATGGCTACCGAATCTACTGGATTAATCCTAACCGTATGAGTGCATTTCGGAGCCGGTATAAGAGCAGCCGGGTCAAGGATGATCGCTTTGATGCTTATGTCCTGGCTCAGGTCCTTCGAGGAGATAAGGCGAGCTTGCCGCTGATTAAACCTTTACCGGAGAAAGTAGAGCGGCTTAGACTCATCTGGAAAGACCTGGAAGTTGTTCTTAAGGAGCAAACCAGGCTGAAGAACAGACTTTACTCGGTGCTTAAGGAGTATTATCCAGCTTTTCTTAATTGTTTTCAGGATCCTTTCTCGCCGGCAGCCTTGTGTTTTCTGGAAAGGTATCCTACCCTGGAGCAGGCCTGTAAGCTCTCCAGGAGGGGACTAAAAATCTTTTTTAACAGCCTGCACGTTTATTCTGACTCCTTTGTCCAGAGAGTATATGATGGTTTAAGCTCTTCCCTCGAGGTGCGGCCTGTTCTGGTGGAGAGCAGGAGTCAGCTGGCCCGGGTTCTGGCCCAACAGCTCTGGCAGATAAGAGAACTGATCAAGGAGTATGAGAAGCAACTGGAAAAGGCCAGCCAGGAGGTGGAAGAGTTAAGATGCTTTGAGGGCATAAAAGGTCTGGGCCTTAAAACCAGGGTGGGGATACTGGTTTATTTTTATCACCGAGAATGGAAAGATTTTCGGCAAGCTCAAGGGGCTACCGGCTTAAGCCCGGCTACTTTCCAGAGCGGTAAATATTGCTACGTGCATTTTAGAAAGAGCTGTATTAAATGGGCCAGAGACTTATTTACTGAGCTGGCTTATACTACCCTTATATGGCAGAGCTGGGCGCGGCTTTATTATGACCGCAAAAGGAAAGAAGGGAAAAAACACTATCATGCTCTTCGCTGCCTGGCTAACGTTTGGGTCAAGATATTATTTAAGTTATGGAAACAAGGTCAGAACTATAACCACGAAAAGCATTACATAGCCGCTACCCAGCCATTGGTAATGAGATTGATCTCTTGAAAGTAGGAGAAATTGAAAAAATTATCCCTCGCCCCCTTACCCTTGACATAGCAAGTTTAGCCTGAAAGAAAAGAAGGTTTGACTAAAGGCTTTCGGGATGATAATTTTAAGCAGGGATTAAGAAAAAAGGAGAAGCAAATGGCAGGACTGACTTATAAGCAGGCTGGAGTCAATATTGATGAGGCCGATTCTTTTGTCCAGAAACTCAAACCCCTGGTCAGGATGACTGAAAGAGCCGAAGTCCTAAGTTCCATCGGTGGCTTCAGCGGGCTTTTTGCGCCGCGGCTTAAAGGGATGAAGAAGCCCGTCCTGGTATCTTCAACTGATGGGGTGGGGACTAAACTGATCATCGCTGACTTGCTCAAGAAATACGACACGATCGGTATTGACTTAGTGGCCATGAATGTGGACGATGTGGTGGTGGTCGGGGCTGAGCCGCTTTTCTTTCTCGATTACATTGCCTGCGGTAAGCTTGATAAAAACCAGTTACTGGAGGTGGTCAGGGGAATTGTCAGAGGTTGTCGGGAAGCTAATTGTGCTCTTATAGGCGGTGAAACAGCCGAGCTTCCCGGACTTTACGAACCAGGAAAATGGGACTTGGCCGGCTTCTGCGTGGGCATTGTCGATGCCGATAAGGTAATTGACGGACGCAACTGCCGCGCTGGCGATAAAGTCATTGGTCTGGCTTCTTCCGGTTTGCACAGCAATGGCTATTCTTTAGCCCGGCGGGTTTTTTCTGAGGAAGAAATCAAAAGCCAGTGGGGAAAAGAGCTGCTGAAACCTACTAAAATTTATACCCCCGTTATCCTTGAAGCTCTTAAAAAAATCAAAATTAAAGCTATGGCCCACATCACCGGCGGCGGTTTCTATGACAATATTCCGCGGGTTATTCCAGAGGGACTGCAGGTGGTAATAAAAAAGGGTTCCTGGCTGGTGCCCTCTATCTTTCAGGAGATTCAGCGCCGGGGCGAAGTGGCTGAGCGGGAAATGTTCAGAACTTTCAACATGGGAGTAGGATTTGTTGTTGTCTGCTCGGCTAAGGAAGCCGAAGCGGCCCTCAAACTTTTTCAGAAGCTCGGTCAAAAAGCCTGGATAATCGGCGAGCTCGTCCGCGGAAAACGGCAGGTGATTATAGAATAAATTTGCGGTTTGGCTGGCAGAACGCTGGCCAAGCTTATGAGTATTGCTCTCAGAAATTTTTAGAGAGCTAAATCAAGTTCAACATTTATTATATGATGTAAAATTCGATGACCTCCAGACATGATAAGGCTCGAGTAAAAGGTAATAAGCTGGAATAACCTGCACAAAGGCTTGACTTTTTTCAATCCAGAATACCGTTAATGGTAGCCTGCACAGGCTCAACTAAAATCAGGTCTCCGGAGATTTTTTCCTTTATTGCCAGAAAAGTTTAAAGACTGAATTCTTTCAAAACTGGTATAATACAATGACGGAGGGAGAATGAAAAAATACAGGGAAAGGATGTATGTCTATTTTTATTTTTTATGGCTGATTGTGGCTGCCTTTTTTCTGTTTTCTGCCTGCAGCACTAACCCACGGGTGAGGACAGAGGCTTCAGTGGATGTTGAATTTGAAAAATTCAGCTTAATCCTGACTGATGAAGAAATAGATATCTACAAGCATCTCCCTGAAGAGGCAAAAAAAGAATTTCTGGAAGAATGCTGGAAGGTCAGAGACCCTGACCCATCGACCGAAGAGAACGAAGCTAAAATCGAATTCGAAGAGCGTGTCCAGTTTGCCAACCGCTGGTTTAGTCCGATTTCTGGTGATCGCCTGTCGGATAAGCCAGCGGCTCAGAAACGTGACGCTGGCTGGTTCACTGATAGAGGGAAAATTTACATCATTCTTGGGCCGCCTGATCGGATGTTTTTCGTGGAAGATGATGATTTCAGAATGGTTGAGCGTAGCAATTTCGCTGACCGCTGGAAGTATGATCAGTCAGCTGATGAGGAGATCTGGGATTATGACCGGTACAAAATGGCTGTCCATTTTTATAAATCGTATGGTCAGTGGCTACTCGATGTCACCACTGATTTAAGCAGTCTGATTAAAGAAATCAAGCTTAACTACCTCAGCAGTAGCAATTTACCGCTTAGAAGAAGGCTGAGGTTTGAACCTGAATATACTGCCGGCCAGCTGATTTTAAAAATCCAGACTAAAAGGATAAATTTTCTTTCCGACCAGGAGAATTTGAAAGTCACCTTCCGGGTCCACCTCCGACCTTACCGCGATTATCAAAAACAGACAGAAAAGGTGCTGACCAGGGAAATTCAATTGAGCGAAGAAGAGGATTTCAAAACCAGGGAGATCAGCCTGGAAATTCCGCTTGATGAATTTGCCTCGGGTTCTTATCTGCTGGATGTGGTTCTGGAAGATATTACTTCCGGTGAGGTCTTTGACCGTTGCCGGCGCTTGGTAAAGGTCAGGATAAAATGATCGGTCAGAGAGATAAGGGGAATGATGGATTTTTTAAAATGGGTTCGGGCCGCAGCAACTTATTTATTAGCCAGTTAGATGATTTTTAGAAAATATTGATTATTTAGATGCAGTTACGCTGGCCAGGCCCCAAAAAGAATCCCAAGAATGGTTGACTGTGGAAAAATGCTGCTTAAAATGGTAAATTTTAGAAAAAGGTTTTCCGTGGGCGGTTAGCTCAGCTGGGAGAGCGCGGCGTTCGCAACGCTGAGGTCGGGGGTTCGAGTCCCCTACCGTCCACCATTTGTTTAGTTTTGCTGCAATTTTTTTTGGTGAGTGCCTGAATGCAGAATATCTGGCTTTTGGCGGGAACAGCAGCTACCATTGGCTTTGTCCATACCGTCATCGGACCTGACCATTACCTGCCCTTTATCGTCATCAGCAGGGCACGGAAATGGCCGCTTCCAAAGACGCTCTTGATCTCCTTTCTTTGCGGGCTGGGCCATGTGCTGAGCTCGGTGTTTCTTGGGCTGGTGGGAATTGTCTTGGGGCTGGCGGTTGGACACCTGGAAAAGGTGGAATCAACCCGTGGCAATATTGCTTCCTGGCTATTAATCGGTTTTGGCTTGGCCTACACGGTCTGGGGCCTGAGGAAAGCTTACCGGGCCAAGCCGCATGAGCATGTTCATTATCATTTAGATGGAGAAAGCCATACCCACATGCATTCTCACGCGGGGGAGCATCTTCACATTCATGGCCAACTGCCAGGAGCGGGCGATTCTAACTTGGAGAAAGAAGAAAAGAAAGAAAAAGAAGAAAAGCAAAACATTACTCCCTGGATATTGTTCCTGATTTTTGTCTTCGGTCCGTGCGAACCGTTGATTCCCTTGGTGATGTATCCGGCGGCTCAGCATTCAACAAGCGGCGTGATTATTGTCACTGCGGCCTTTGGCCTGGCTACCATCCTGACTATGCTGACTATTATCAGCCTTTCCGCCTGGGGCCTGAGCTTTGTCAGGCTGGGAGCGCTGGAACGTTATTCCCATGCGCTGGCCGGCGGAATAATCTTACTCTCAGGGTTGGCAGTTCAGTTCCTGGGCTTATAAGGACTATAGTTTAATAATTTCAGGAAGAGAAGGCCTGGCCACGGTTGCTGGAAATTAAATCGGTTGGCAGATAGGATTATCGGTTTCTTTATTTAAACTACTGGTGTTGCTTTGCTTTCCTTCACGCATTCAAGGAAAATTTTTTCCAGATCCGGCACCGGCGCTTCTGCAAGATGAGCAGCAATAGTCTCATCCTTTAAAAGTTTCTCGCCAGAATCCAGGAAAGAAGTGAATTTCAGGTCAAGTTTTTCTGTATTCAAAATTTCCCGAATTCGTTTTGCTACCTGGCCATTTTTCTTAGCCAATTCAGAAATCTGCCAGGCTGATTTGAGCCGCGTGATTTCTCCAGCGCAGACGATGTGTCCCTCGTTTATCAGGATGACCTCGTCGCAGAGTTTTTCCACTTCCGAGAGAAGGTGGGAAGAGAGAAAAATGGTCTTACCGGCTTGCTTGAGTTCCAGGATCAGGTTCCTGATTTCATTCATGATGATGGGGTCAAGGCCGGTAAATGGTTCATCGAAAATCAGAATGTCAGGCTGACCAAGGATGGCCACAGCCAGGGCAACTTTCTGCATAGTGCCCTTGGACAGGTTTTTAAGCCGGCGGTCAAGGTGGTCGGAAATGGATAGCTTTCCTGCCAAATTTTGAACTTCGCGGCCTGCTTCATCCTTTGTCATCCCTTTGTTCTTAGCCACGAAATAAAGGGTTTCTCTTGGGGTAAGAAATGGATAGAGTCCAGAAAGCTCCTGCAAATAGCCAATGTCCGGATATTTATCGTGGCGCTTTCTGTTATTACTTGAGGCAAACTCGACTGCGCCGGCTTCAGGCCGGAGAAAATTCAAGATAATTTTTATCGTCGTTGATTTGCCAGCGCCATTCGGGCCAAGAAAGCCGGTTATTTTCCCAGGTTTTATGGCGAAATCAACTCCTTTTAGTGCTTCTTTTGTTTTTCTCTTTAGCAATCCGTCGTGGAAAGTTTTTTTAAGCCCGGTTGCTTTGAGTAAGAAATTGGCATCCTGGGCGACTTTGACCACCTTCAAATTCTGTTTATCTGACTGGTGCTTAAACAAGACCAGGGCCAAAAAAATGAAAGCAAAGGAAACGGCGAAAAGTATAAATAATTGCCACGTCACCAATTGATCTCGGATTGGCAGCAGTAGCAGCCAAGTGATATTTTTTAAGGTTAAGGCATTAGCCTGGCGGGCTTCAAGCACTTTGAAGAAACCAAATGATTTTTCTGCTAGAATAATAACCAAAACCTCAGTCAGAAGAATAGCAGCAAAATTAGCCGCTCCTTTAATTTGGGTGGCCAGCAATATCCCGAGGGAGGTGAAATAAAAACTCAGGATGAGTCCACAAAGCAGGCAATTAAATATCTGGGCGGTAGCTTTGAAGTCGTGGCCAGCCAAAATTGTAATCATGGCTGAAATTCCAATCAGCACATAGATAGAAAAAATTATGATAATTACGGCCAGGACTTTGCCCATGAACAAGCGTCGGGCTGGAAAGCGACTTAGAAATGGATAAATCTGGTTCTGGTCAAATTCGTCCCGGATAAGCCCGCTGCTCAAAAGAACTGACAGCAAGGGAAAAATCAGGGTCGACTGGCGAGCAGCTTCTTCCGGCGCATCAGCGATAAAAATTAGATAGAAAGCATAGATAACAAAAGTAGAACAGGTAATTACCGCGATAAAATTTGTCCTTAGGATTTTTTTCCAGGTTAAGAAGATTGTTTCTGAGAGCATGATAGCCTCTTTTGGTTAATTTCCTTAGCATTGGCAACATATTAGATTTATTCTATTAATGAGACGATGAGCAATCAAAGAAATTCTCATAAGATGTAAAATAAAAATAAATTTTTTGAGGGCATTTGGCTCACGGGAAACCTTTTTTGAGGTGAAAAAAACAAGAATTTTTCAGTCAATCTTTTTTTGAAGCCCAAATGGTAAACAAATGTTTACTCCAACGGTGGTCCTGAAAACCAATGTTTACTTCGAGCAGGCAGTCGGTGTGTTTTTCAAGGGAAAAGCAGTTTCGGTAACCTGGCATTAAATTTGCCTTTAAGAAAATCGAAGCTCGCGAGCAGAAAATTTTCGAAGGAGGTAAAGATGAGGGAAAAAAATTTGATCAACACCATCGTCGTCCTGCTGCTCTTGGTCATTGTTTACGGCACATTGGCCGGGCCTGTTCAGGCTGCTGTGGAACAAAAAAATGACTCCGAAACCAACTGCTTTGCCCAATTTGAGAAGTGCACTCAGAATGTGAGGACCTCGTTTCCTGGCGGCACAATTGACTACCTTGATTGCGAACTGGCTTTGGCTCGTTGCATCAGAATTGCTATTATTGGGAAATAAGTGACCGATGAAAATTTTGACACTAAGAAATTGGTTGGAAGGGGGTGGGGCCCGCCCCCTTCCTTTTTATTTTTATTGTTTTTAATTTTAATATGGGAGCAGGAAAATGAAAGTTTTTAGAAAATTTGTTGCCTTGGTGGCAGTAATTTTGATCATAAGCCTTTGGGGATGGAGTGCTGATAAGAAAGTAGTGGAAAAGGTCATTGGCGTTTCTGAAGATAAATTCTTTACCATGAGTGAGACACCAGAAGCCCTATTGAGTTTGCCGGCCCGGCTGGAAATTGTCGGTGAACGGATATACGTACTGGACACCGAAGAAAGCCAGATCAAAGTGTTTGATAAGAACGGGAAATTTATGCGCTCGATAGGCCGACGTGGTAAGGGGCCTGGGGAATTCAACCGGCCTGAAGGCTTTTTTATCGACCGGAATAAAAAGCTCATTGCGGTGGCAGACACAGGAAACCGCCGGGTACAGGTATTGAACGAGGATGGGCAACTGGTCACTTCCTTTAACCTGACCAATCCGCCTTCCGGGGTTGGCCTGGCTGAAGGTAAATACTACGTATTGTCTTTCCCCGGAAGCTATGTAGCTTTAAGAGAAGAGCCTCTAATAAATATTTATAGCTCGGATTTTAATTTGGAAAACAGTTTTTTAAAGGCGATTAAGACCGATGACCTAATGTTAAACCTTTTGATAAATTCCATCATCATGAAAATTGACCGAGCCGGGAACCTGATCTGTGGCCATCAATTTGGCTTAAATAAAATCGAGATTTTAGACCGGAAGGGTAAGATGGTCAGGAGCTTTGAGATTATATACAAGGGGGAGAGGCCGGAAATTCCGGTTCTAAAAATGAAAATAAAGAGCGACAAGGATGTGCGAAAGGTGCCATTCATTCTGGCTGATATAAGTTTTGACTCTGGTAATTTTTATTATTTCCTGGCTGGTGAAGGTAGCCAATCCCCCGATGCAAAAAAGGAAAAGGGGCGGGAAATATATAAGTATGATAGCCAGGGCCGATACCAGGGCACCATCGTTTTGCCTTGCGGAGCAAAGTTGATAGGCATTGGTGACGATGGAGCTCTTTACCTCGTCGATGATAACTTTGAGCTCAGGAAGTTTGTTTTCAGGGGGAAGTAATGATGAGAAAATGGATAATTCCGCTCGTGTTATTCCTCCTGTTTTCTGTTGCGTTATTCTGGGGCTGGAACAACCGCCAGAAATTAAGTGAGTGTCAGAAGATAAACCAGGAACTGATAGAGGAAATTAAAGAGGGAAGTTACCAGGCAGCGAAACAGAAAAATTACCTGGAAGAAGGTGATAGATTAGAGTCGCTGCTGGCTCTTAGCTCACTCGAAGGACAGGCGGTTTACTTGGATTCAAACCAGGTGTGGCTGCTGATTTTTATCAGCACGGCTTGTCCTGCCTGCCTCGAGATAGCCCAGGATGTATTCGGCGAGCTGGCCAAGTACCAGGAAAAGGGGCTAGAAATCATTTCTGTTAGTCGAGATATTGTAGAAGATTTAAAAGAGCTGGTTGGCTCAAGGTACTGGCACATACCGGTGGCCCGGGATACGAATGGCCAAGTTTACCGGTTGTTCAGGGTGGCGACTGAACCATATTTTGTTTTACTTGACAGGGGGCAGGTCAGGTTTACATCTGATGCCATCACCTTTGACCAGCGCAAGGGCGAGCTCGAGGATTTGATTAAAAAAGCCCTCGGAATATGAAAATCGGGACACAATATAATTTAAAAGTGGTGACGCTCTATATATTTCCTGATTTTTTTTATCGGGCCTTGAGTTCTTGAAAAATGTTTTAAATTATTTTGAGAATACAATGGCACATCTTTTTGACCCTTAGAGATGAATTAGCTTGCGCGAGCAGAAATTTACTTCTGGGCCTTGTTTTGCCTCAACCCGTTAATCTCAAACCATTCTGGTCACCTTAAGAGGTTTCTACAAGCTAACTATTGCCAGTTTCCATTGCGTCCTCATTGTTGACTAATAGCTGAAATTTAATATTTTTTCTGCTTTTGAGGTTGTATAATTATATTGCAGGAGCCAGGAAGGCAGTTGAAGGTACCGAAGCGAAGACAGGGCAGGCGGATGAAATTCATAGCTGATTGCATGGTGGGAAAATTAGCCCGGTGGCTGCGCCTTCTGGGATTTGACGTCAGCTATTACCGGAAAATTGAAGATGAGGAGCTGATTGAACTGGCAGCTAAGGAGAAGCGAATCATTCTCACCAGGGACCATGAATTGATCAAGAAGGCGGAAAAGCGAAAATCCCTGAAGCAAAAAACGCTGCTAATTGAGAGCGAGCACTGGGAGGAACAGGTAGAGCAGGTGCTGGATCATTTCAAGCTGCGCAAAAAGATTGACCCCAACTCTCGCTGCTTAGAATGCAACGAGAAACTGAAGTTCCTGCCTAAGGCCCGGGCTAAAAACCTGGTCCCACCCTTCGTTTATGAAAAGGCCGAAGCCTTCGCCCTTTGCCCGTCCTGCGGCCGGGTTTTCTGGAAGGGCACCCACTTCCACGACATGGAAAGGAAATTATCTCGCTTTGTCCAAAAAAATAAGACATAAAAGTCTAAAAGAATAAGATTGAAATGCTCCCCAAAAACTGGACAGGGTAATAAGGTGCAAAATGACCTGCCATAAGTTCACAGGAGGTGTGATAGAATGGCAGGTGTGAGGTAATCTTCACGATATTTTAGATAATAATTTTTTGTACGTCATAACTCCTTATGAATATGTACTTAATAAATATGATTTGAATGGTAGATTAATAAAACAAGCAAAGGGGTCTTCGAAAAATTATGTTCCTCCAAGAAACCTGCCAAGAAACGAAATGCAAAAGTTAAAAGGAGATTTTTTTAGCAGAAAAAAGCTTCATGATACCTTTAGCCATATTTTTTATTTATTGAAATTATCAAAAGATTACATAGGAGTTGTATATACCTCCAGTAATAGAGAATCAGCATTCTTAGATATTTATGATTTGGACCTTAATCTTCTAAAATCTGACCTTGATTTTCCAATGGGAACGGACGGTGCTCTATTAGTCTTTAGTAAAGGAGAATATTTATACAGGGTTGAGGGTGAAGCCTCAGTTGATAAGAATCCGTTTATTTATATTTATAAGTTTAATGACATTAAGGGAGACAAATTGATTTATTAAATTTTATTTGTAAGGGATTTTCTTGACCAAGATCAATAATGGGAAAAAGTGAAGATAAAAATTTTATTATTAATAATTGTTTCTTTGCTTTTATGCAACTTCATAGCGCTTTACCAAATAGTTAGATTAAGATCAGAAAATCGGCTGTGGAAAAATAAAATAATCCTTTCTATAGAAGATCAGCAATCACTTTATGAGCACCGGATTGAAGGAAATTACTTAGGAGATGAAATTTTCCTACTGGCTGAAAAATATAAAAAATCGGATATTCAAATTAATAAGAACAGATATTTTTTGATATATCTGTTTAAAGGAGTATCGTGTGATAGATGCTTTTCTGATGAAATTAATATTTTTAAAAAATACAAAGAAACTCTAAAATCATATGGAATTTTGCCGGTAATGGTATTTACTGAAATGTCTGAGAGAGATTATATTAATATAGTAAAGTCTGCTGACATTGAAGATATATCAATCTGGGCAGATACTCCAAGAATATTTATCAAATATAATGAATTAAGGAATTCAATTCTTTTATTTGTTGGCAGGAAAGGAAATATTATTATGGCAACTATTTTAGATTATTACCGAGATAAATCGAAAAGCGATAAATTTTATAATAGAATAATAGAATTGATGGAAAATTTTTGAAATAAAATAAGAATAAGGTTTTCTGCCAATGCATAAGGTGTCCAGGGTAACTATTTTGGGGATCTTAAGTTTTTTTATCTTGAATGCCCTGGCCGCAGGCGAAGACATCCGCCCTTCAGACTCATTCTGCAACATATTTCCCCAGAAGCACTTTCATGGCCTCAAATCTATTGAGAAATTGTTTGAATTAAAAAGTAATGTTCAGCTTGAGCTGACTCCTGATAGTGCTCTGGCCAATGTGACTGACCTGGCTGTTGATGTCAGAGGCAATTACATAGTCTGTGACGGGACACAACTAAACCAGGTCTGGATTTTTTCTCCTGAGGGCAAGTTCCTTAGAAATTTAGGCCGCAGAGGACAGGGACCAGGGGAGTATTATGCTCCTTTGAGCGTTGCGGTAGATAATCAGGGCAATATTTTAATAAATGATTATCTTCAATCGAAGATAATTTATTACGATAAAGATTATAGATATAAAAATGAGATTAAGAATGTCAGGGGCCATTTTATTCATGTTAACAGCCGGGATGAGATATATTTTTATGATGGTATGCTCCGGCCGATGAGCAAAAGCATTTTTGATACTATAAAAAAGGTCGGCCCGGATGGAAGGATAATCTTATCGTTTGCGCCAATAAGGGAAGAAATATTAAATACCCGCTTCAGTTTTATGGGAGATGGAATGGACATCGACGGAAATGATTATATTTATGAGATGAACCCGTTGTATTACCAGGTCAGAAAGTGGAGCCCGGTGGGAAAGTTAATTAAGACTTTTAATGTTCCTTCGCTTCTCAGGGGAATCAGAAGAATCGGAGATAGTTATATCATTTTGAATGGTCCATTTTGCCTTAATAATAATATTGTTATTGTCCAACGTGAAGGTCAGATCGATTTGTACGATAAGGAGGGGAGTTATCTCACTGGAGGCCTTGCCTTACCGGGCAAGATTTGTTATGTCCGGGGCAAAGATATGTATGTTTTGCGCTGGGAAGAGGGCGTCAGCGAGCAATTGAATCCCCGGATAGCCCGCTATTATCTGAAATAAAATTTAGGGTAGCTCGAAATTCAATTTAATGCCCCAGCCAAAAAAATTCATTCTCATTAAGAATTGCGATTAATAAGGTAGGGTATAAAAATGTTCGCAAATTTGCCATCGCAAACATCGGCCGTGTCAAGATTTGTTCGCGATTTGGCCATATTAATCTCTTCATTTTTGTTTCGGTAAGTAGGGTTAGCCTTAATTATCCACCGTCAGTATTTGAAGAAGAAAAGCCAAGGTGATTTTCCTATAGGTTTGATCCATTTCTCAGGCTGATTTCTTTTATGGCTTTTACTGCCCGGTCGGAGAAAAAATCCATAGCGGCAAATACAGCAAATCGACCTCCATCTTTGTTCTCATGCTCATAGAGTAAGACTTCTTGGAAATCGTTCCGGTTAAATATTTCAGAAGCGGAATAGATAGCCCTATAACCATCAGCCCCAACGAGGATCAAATACCCCGTTTTCATGACTTCTTTATCTATCTTGAAGTGCTGGCTGAGAACTTGTCTTAAAGAAACTCCAGTAAACGTTTTGATTCCGTGGAAACCGCGTCCCCGGCCAAAGAACACAGTAGGCATTTCTAAAATCGTCAGATACTGTGGAAGCTTTTCAATCTGGGTTAATTCTTTACCGTTCGAGGTCAGCTTGATATTAGCCGAAAAGAGAAGGACTTGACCTTTAATGACCGGCTCCGAAGACGGACAAGAGCGGACGATTATCCGGACTGGATTCTGAAGATTCCGCTCAGCATAAAGGTCGTTAGCTGCCACTACTTTGCTTTCCTCGGGTAGAGGCCAGGTTTCTCCAGTGGTTGAAGGGATAATTGGAGCCACACGGGCGGCAATGATGATACGGTGAAGCACATTCGGATAAAATATCTCTCCCCAGCTGAAGATAGCTCTTTCTCCTTGCTTATTTTCTACAATTACCATCAAATCAATTGGTGAAGAAAACTCTTTTTTGTTTCTCTTATCCAGAATCTGGTCTTTTAAGATATCGAATAGTGAATAGCCTTGGTAGACGTAGGCTCCGATAAAAGCCGCCTGGTTGCCGTCTGACTTAGCTTCGCGCACTTGAACTTGATGGAGTGGTAGCTGGCTTAAATCAACTAAACCAGGTCTGGCCACTTCTCCAGTAATTTCGAGATTGTTAAGAGGCAGGGACTTAAAAGGAACGTTATCGTAAAAATCGTTATTCTCTGACTGGCTTGTTTTCTGGCCTTTTACCGGCAACGAAAAGCTTAGAATCAGTCCAATAATCAGAACTACAATTAAAAAATTATTATATGAACAGTTTTTCATATTTTGCTCCCCTCTCCGGGTTTTCTTCTCTTTCTAAAGTCCAGTCCTGAAGCCAAAACCAAGTTCTATCCTTCGGCAGGAAACAGGATAACCTGGTTCAGTGAAATAAGTCTTGTTAAAAAGATTTTCTACTTTGATAAAGGCCGACCCCGAACTGAAAAATTTTTCCAGAGTCAGGTTGGCTGTAGCATAAGCCGGAACCTTGACTGTATTCTGACTGATAAGGATTTCCGCCTCGGATGCGCTGAGTAACCAGAAGGCCAGAGAATAGTTTTCTGGCTTTAGATAATTTACAAGCAGGCTAAGCTGATGATTGGGAATAAGGTCTATCTTTCTGCTGTCCGTTATATTCCTGGCATCGAGATAGGTGTATTGGACCTGAATATTGAAGCTACCGATTGATTTCCCAGCTTCAGCTTCCAATCCTCGTATCCTGGCTTGGCCCACATTCACATACTTTTTGGTACCATCAGGCAGGCGAATGACGTTGATAAAATCGCGGTAGTTTGAGGTGAACAAAGCTAAGCTGGAATTGAGCCAACCGGTATAGCTTGTTCCAAACTCGAAGGTGCGGCCAAGTTCATCCTTCAGGTCAGGGTTGCCGCTGGTTGAACTGTAAAGCGAACGCATCGACGGAAAGCGTGATTTCTGAGAAAAGGAAAGATGTAACTCAAGGTAGTCCAGCGGCGCAAACCTTAGGCCGACTATTGGATTCAGTGAGGTTCTATCGCTTCCTGTCTGTTTATTGAGGTAATCAAGGCTAAGCCCTCCGATAAGATGCCAAGCGGGCGTCAATTTCCATTCATCTTCCAGCCCAACAGAAAAAATCTTATGTTCATAGTTTTCCCACGGTGAAGTTTCGGAAGCTTGTTGCTTGACTTTATCCAGCCGGCAATTGAAGCTGAAGCGAAGCTCATGGTGGTCAAAGGGATGCAGGGTTCCGAGGATGAAAGCGCCTCCAGAAAAGTTTTTATATATTGATTCCCAGCTCAAGGTGCTATAGGTAGCATCGGTGTAAGCGTCCAACACATTATAGTAATTAACGTAATAAGTTCTTATTTTTAAAGTCCCGGTCTTTGAGAGCGGAAAAGTGCCACCTAAGCCCACGATCAATCTCTGCCAATCTTTAAATCTCCAGTAGCGTGGTGAGTAATAAGCTGTAGCCACAGGTATTCCATAAGCCGAATCGTAAAAAGAAGTCTGGAAAAGAATTTCGCTCTTCTGGCCTGGAAAATAGTAAAACTTGCCATCAAAATAATTATTCCGGTAATCAGTATTTGGATAAAGCTGTGTTATCTCAGCATTTTTGAATTTATAGCCATCACTTTCTTCATGGGAAGCTGCCAGGTCAAAGGAGTAATTTTTTCCGACATAGCTTCCATTTCCAGCAAAGCTGAAACTTGAGGTTGGGCCCATTCGGGTTCGCAGTTCTAAAATGTTTCGTTCTGGTCGACGAGTCAAGACCTCGATGATTCCACCCAGGGTGTTGGCCCCATACAGCACCGAAGAAGAGCCTTTGGTAACTTGTATTCGTTCGACATCCAGACTTGGCAGCGTTTTTAAGTCATAGAGGTTGAAATATGGTTCATATATTGGAATACCGTCCAGAAGAAGGGTTGATTTATCGTTATCCAGCCCCCGGATTTTTACATGAGATTCAGCTTTATAACCGGTAGTGACATAGGTTCCCGGAGCGAAAGAAAGCACTTCTGAAATGTTTTTGGTCTTAAATAACTCCATAATTGTTGGTTGAATAACAAAAACCGAAGCCAGCGGTTTTTCCTTAGGTAAAGAGGCTATAACTACGATCTCTTCGGTTTTAGCCCTGGCCAGTTTTTCTTCTTCTTTCTGTCTGTTTTCCTGTCTGGCAGTCTGTTCCTGAGCGGAAACAGGACTGACTGAAGTCAGTAAAGAAAAAGAAAGACAAAATAGAATCAATAATGACAATGTAGGTTGATGGAATTTGAGTTTAAAATGGCGGGACATAATTTTCCTCCTTTCCTAAATGGGAGGCAAAGCCGTTTCCAGCTTTACCCTATCGGCCCAGTGGCTTGGCACTCAGGCTTTAGCCATCAGTAAAAACGGGGGACATGATACCCATTTCCTGATTTTTTTCTCTATCTGGCTACCCCTTTTGACTTTTTGGCAATAAGCCTTTAGACATTCTGGCGACTTTTAATCTATAAAATTTGTTACTTTATTAGCCATTAACTGCCTGGAAATTAAATAATTTAAAAATGATTAGGCAATAGATTTTAAATGAAGCAATTCGACATATTGACAGGAGCATATTTATGCTTATAATGTGAGTGAAAGTTCACTTACAGGAGGAGCCGTTGAAAAGATCGGTGTTTTTTCAGACACCGGAAAGCCGCAAGGGCGATATCATTACCGCGGCTTTAAAAATCATTGACCGCAGCGGCATCAAAGGATTGACCGTGGCCCGACTGGCCCAGGAAGTGGGCTTTGTGGAATCGGCTCTTTACCGGCATTTTAAATCCAAAAGAGACCTGATTGCTTTTATTCTGGATAATACCCTGGAAGAGGCCAGAAGCCATTTTGAAGCGGTGGAAGAAAACCTGACCGATGTTTTAGAGGCTTTGAAAAAGCTCCTCTATCTCCATCTTAACTTTTTAGAACAGTATCCGGGCATCTTCAAAATCATCTATTCTGATGAAATTCACCTCGGCGATGAGGAGCTTTTGGGTAAGCTGGATCTGCTGACTTCGGCAATTATCAACTTTATCAAGAAAATAATTCAAAAGGGGAAGGAGCAGCGAAAACTAAATCAGGATCTCGATATAACCATCGGAGCCATTCATTTTTTGGGTCTGATCTACACAGCTTTTTCTTACTGGACAATTAAGAAGCGTAAAGTATCGCTTAAAAAAGTTGGGGAATTGCTTCTTGAGCAGTATTTAGAGGGAGTAAGAGCTTAGGACTTTTCGGGGTGCAGCTTAGAAAAATCTAAAGGAAAACTGAAGCTAATGAGCTTAATGATTCAGGTGAGTGAAAGTTCACTCTAAAGGGCCATGATTAAGATAATAGCACCTGATGGTCTGGAGGAATGAGGCATGGAAAAGCTATGGTCAAAGCT
This sequence comes from Candidatus Aminicenantota bacterium, assembly GCA_014360015.1. Lineage (GTDB taxonomy): Bacteria > Acidobacteriota > Aminicenantia > Aminicenantales > Saccharicenantaceae > Saccharicenans. The sequence continues at coordinate 16,915 of JACIYJ010000014.1, forward strand.
GATTAAAGCCAGCTGGCTGGTGATTCTGATTATCATTCTTTTGACTGTGTTCTTTGCCTTCCAATTCAAAAATCTTTATTATCAGAACAAGTTTACTACCTGGCTGCCGCAGGAAGACCCGGTGGTTAAACTTCTTCTCGATACCGGCGAGAAGTTTGGTTCGACCGAAATGGTACTGGTTACGGTCAAAGCTAAACAGGGTGAAACTTTCCGGCCGGAGATACTTCAGAGCCTGAAGGAAGCCACCGAAGAACTCAGAACTCAGAAAGAAGTTTTTTATGTAACTTCGCTCATCTCAGCTCCTTATATTCAGAAAACAGAAGAAGGCCTGAGCGTGTCCGATTTTCTGGAAGAGATACCGATTTCGGAGGCCGAACTCAAAAATAAATTGAAGGAGGCACTGTCCAAAGAAAGCTACGTCAGTACTTACATCTCGCCCGATGGCCACTGGCTCGGAGCGGCTGTCTATCTTCGAAGCGGAGTTGACAGTGCCAAAGCTTTTGACCAGGTGGTGCGCCGCATCACTGAAAAGTATTTAGCAGATAAAGCTGAAATTCATTATGCCGGCGAGCCCTGTTTCACCTATTATGCTGATAAATATCTCAAAAGAGACTTAACTCTTCTCGTTCCAGTCATTGTCTTGACCATTCTTTTGATTCTCTATCTAAGCTTTAGGAAATGGAGAGCGGTTTTTCTACCATCCTTAGTGGTCTGGTTAACCACGGCCTGGGTTTTTGGCCTGATGGGTATTTTCCGTGTGCCGATGAACCTGGTAACTCCAGCTCTTCCGGTTTTACTCATAGGTCTGGGCTCAGCTTACGGCATTCATGTTGTAAATTCCATTGAGCAGAACAGAACTGGCGGGGCCAGCAAAGCTGTCTGGATTGCCCGCAGCACGACCCGGGTTACTCTACCAGTTTTTATGGCTGCCGTAACCACCATGGTTGGTTTTGCTTCTTTCCTCACTGCCAAGCTGGGTCTTATTAGCAACTTTGGCATCTTTGCTGGAATCGGAGTAATCATAGCCATGCTCCTGGCTTTTACCCTAATTCCGACCTCATTCTACCTTCTGCCTGAAAGCCACGGGATTGCGGTCGACCGAACAATTTCCCTCGTAAATCCCCGGATCTTTGACAGCCTGGCTAAGCAGGTCATCAAGAGATCTAAGCTAATCATTCTGATTGGTACCATAATCTTTATCTTCCTCGTCCTCTGGATTCCAACTATTAAGAGAGAGGTCAATTTTACTTCCTATTTTCCGCCTGGAAGTGAGCCCCGGCTGGCTGAACAGGTTGTTAAGGTCAATTTTGATGGGGCTTCACCGCTGAACATTTACTTTAAAACCGAAAACCTCCGTTCAGCTGGAGCTTTGCGCGTCCTGCGCCGGGCTGAAAACTTCATGGCTTCCCTACCTCAATGTGGACTACCCCTTTCAGCCGCTGAGCTGGTGGAAGAGCTCAACGAAAAGATGAATGACCGCTTTTCGCTGCCCGAAACGGATGGTCAGGTGGCCAATCTCTGGTTTTTCCTTGAAGGTCGGGATGAACTCAAACAGCTCATCACCGACGATTTCACTGAAGGTCTGGTTTTTTCCAGAACTTCATCTTCCCGCACAGAATTTCACTGGAAGTTGAGGAAGGCCATCAACTCTTTCCTGAAACGGGAGATGTCGACGCCTTTTAAAGAAATCCGGCTTGAAGGCCTTTCTGAAAAAGAGGTGGCAGAAATAAGAAAAAAGGAAATGGTTTATCTGCTAAATGAGGTGGAGTGGCTGCTCCAGAGATATGCTCCGGATTCGGCTTTTAATCGGAAGGTAGCAGAAAAAGCTCTGCAGAAAATAATCGAGAATTGGCCACAGGTTAGTGATCCAGAAGTTTTGGCAGTTTTCCAAAAAGAAATAGAAGCATACATTTTTTCGCCATCATTTGACTTTGAAATTCCGGAAAAGGCCAGAAGAGAACTGGTGGATAAGCTGGTGAACGTGGTGAAATCAGGTAAGGCCGAGGATAGGGCATTGGCCGGTGTGCTACGTTTTGCTATCCCGGTCCGGCTGTATGATGAAGAGCTGGCCGGCCAGGTGGTGAGCACGCTGTCCATGCGGCTTAAGGAAGCAAGAGAGAAAGTGGTGGTAAAAAGAGCTAACCAGAAAATTGAAGCCATAATCCCGGCCAGTGCCAGAAATAACCAGAATTTCAGGCGGCGTTTGGACGGACTCCTTTTTGAGCTAAGTGACGGACTGGTGGTTCTGCCGGATTCCCTGACCCGGGACCTGCCCGCTGAGGCTATGAACCAGGCCAGGGCCATCACTTTTTCCCGCATTGACCAGAGCGGCCTGCCGCCAGCTCTGACCCAGCTTGACCATTATCTTTTTGTATCCCAGCTTCAGTCTTTTGCTCTGGCCCTGGTGCTAACCTTTTTCATCATGCTGCTGATCAGAAAATCCCTTAAGCTCGGGCTTGTTTCAATAACCCCGATTCTTTTTACTCTGGGCGTGGTCTACGGCTTCTTCGGTCTGGCCGGAGTGGAGCTTGATTATGTGACTATGATGGTGGCTTCGGTGTCCATCGGGGTGGGCATTGATTATTCCATCCATTTTGTCCATGGTCTAATGATGGGTCTGAAGCAAGGGCTGAGCCGTGAAGAAGCCATCCGGGTCGCTTTCAGGGAAAAGGGTAGCGCCATTGCTGCCAATTCCTTAGCCGTGATGCTGGGCTTTGCCGTTCTGCTTCTGGCTTCGATGAGCCCGCTGCGGACCTTCGGCGGGATAATGGTCGGCTCGATGTTTCTGGCGGCCTTTTCGGCCCTGACCATTCTGCCAGCGCTTTTGCTGAGAGTGAAGATGAAATGAGAAATAAGGAGGATATAAAGGCTAAGGCCAAAAAGATTCTTGGAGAAGGACGGAGTGGAGGTTAAACAGCCTTGATTGGCAGCAGCGGAAAAGATAAAAGCCAGAGGAGGATATGAATCGGAGAGAAAGATCATTTTGACCGGAGATCGGATGATGTTTTTCAGGTTCCAACCAAGATCGAAGATGGGAGGTTTATTAAATTAATGAAAGGCGGGGTTGCAGGGGAAAATGGAGAAGGGTGAGACAGAAGTAAAGATGGTTTGGCAATTTAGGTTCAGGAAAAAATGTGGATTAAAATCTGGGAGAACAAGAAAAATCAGGAGGAGGAAATGATGACTAAAAAAATTATGATGCCGAAAAGAAAAAATTACCCGATCAATTTTTTTAGTCTGATTGTGGCCATTGTGTTTATGATCCTTAATTTTTCTGCCGGGCTTCTGGCTCAGGATAAGGGACCGGAAATTTTGAAAAAGGTTGAAGACCGGACCATAGGAGACAAAGCTCCGGCCGATATTCAGGCAGAAATGATCATGATCATAAGAAGTGCCAAGGGAGACGAGAAGCGGCGGGAGCTTGTGGTCTGGACCAAAAAAAATCCGGGAAAAGATAACTGGCGCCTGATGAAATTCCTGGCCCCGGCCGATATCAAAGACCTGGGCTTTCTGGTTCTGGCCGATGACCAGATGTATCTATATATGCCCGAATTTCAGAGGGTGCGGCGAATTGCTTCGCATAATAAAAGGGAGAGCTTTGTCGGTTCGGATTTTTCCTACGATGACCTGGGAACTTCAGGCTATTCAAACTATTATGAAGCTAAGCTAAAAGAAGAAAATGACCGGGTCTGGGTGCTAGAACTGGAAAGAAAGCCCGGAGCCAAAAAAGAGTACTCGAAAATAGTCCTGACCGTGGATAAGGCCACTGAACTTCCGCTGAAAGCCGAACTTTATGACGACAGCGGGCAGTTGTTCAAGGTAGAAACCCAGGAAAACAGCCAGGTAGGCCGGTATTGGATTCCGACTAAATTTACCATGGAAAATGTCAAAGCTGGGACCAGAACCACCCTGGAGCTGAAAAACGTTAGGGTTGACCAGAACCTGAGTGCTGAAATCTTTACCGAGCGTAACCTTAAGAGAAGTGTTAGCCGATAGGGAGATAAAGAGATAAGAAGAGACTAAGAGGTTAAGCTGAGGGATTAAGATGATTGAAGACCGGGTCCTGGTCGGCAAGAGAAGAAGGGAGGTTCAAAGTGCTCCAAGTGGCCAGAACCCGATTTTGCAGCCGGGAAAAAGAGAAAACATAAGGGGTATGAATGGGATAGGAGATGAACATTATCAGCTGGTGGCAGTTGGTGATGAAGCTGCCATGGGAACGGCTGGAAAAAAGGTCAACGTCACAGCCTGTTTTGGCGGGTTGAGGTTAATTAAGGTAAAAATAAGTTAAAGGAGGGTAAAAATGAAATTAAATAGGGAAAAATTGTCGATAAGCCATAGCCAGGTATTGGCTGGAAGCAGGCCAGAGGCCGGATTTCAGGTTTTGATGAAAAAAATAATTCCTACTATTATAATAGGGATTGGGCTGCTTTCTTTTTCCGGGCTTCCGGCTCAGGCGCAAACCAGGTTTGATTTTTCTGGAATGTTTAAGCTGTTTCTTTCTGTTTACGGCTCGGACCGTTATTACTGGGTTTTTGATAGTCCCCATGGAAAGGGCGATTTTGCCACCAAAAGGCTGGAGTCGAGGTTTACGCTGAAGGCCGGTCTTTCAGAAAACGTTTCGGCCCGGGTGCGTCTTGATGCCTTTGCCAGTCCTGATGCTCTTTTCGGCCCGAGAGATTTTCCTGAAGCGAGGGAATTGGCCTCACCGGGAAAGGCTGAACCTTTTGAGCTGTCTCTTTTCGAAGCCTATGTGAAAGTGAACCATTTTTTGCTTAAGAATCTGGACCTGACTGTGGGCAAGCAGCGGATTCAATGGGGGACGGCCGATAAGCTGAATGTGGTTGACAACCTCAATCCGGTAGACCTGGCCAATTTTTTGACCTTTGACCCGGATTATTATTTGGAGCGGCGGCCCCAGACGGCCTTTAATCTGGAGTATTATCCTTTTAAGGACAGTAAGCTGCAGTTAGTCTGGCTGGTCAACCGCCAGTATTCACCTTTGCCGGCCGGCTTTTCAGAAATGCTGGCCAGAAACCTCGGTCCCATACCCGACCCTCAAATCACCGTTTATCACGAGGAGTCGAGCCTGAAAAAGACTAATTTTGGGGCCAGGTTTTCAACCGTTCTGCAAAATGTTGATCTGGGGGTGAGCTACTATTCCGGAAATTACAGCCTCCCTTACGTTGATTACGTAGCCTTTAGCTATCCGGGAACAGGCAGCACCTCTGTGCATTTCTCTTATCCTGGGAAAAAGGTAATTGGCCTGGACCTTTCCAGCGAGTTTAAGTCAATCGGCTGGTGGGCCGAAGCGGCTCTGGTTCTACCAGAAGAAGTGACAGCTATATATTACAGTTTTATTTATGCTAACGGCGAATATCTGCCTGTTTATCTTAGTTTTCCGTTGATGGAAAAAAGATACTGGCAGTGGGTAGTTGGCCTGGACTACACTTTTTCCCTGTTCGATGGGCTTTACCTGAACGTTCAGTACCTGCGAGGGCTTTTTGATGAGGCTAATTTCAGCCAGCAGGCCAGGAACTATTTCGGGCTGAGACAGGGGATGTGGTTTGGCGACCTTGGCCATTACCTGGCTGGGAGAGCCGAGCTCAGGCTGCTGAGGGGTGATTTGAAATTAAGCCTGAATTCAGTGTTCAATTTCAGGTCAGGAGACGAAGCTAAAAGTTCAGCTATCTTCTATCCGGCTGTCGAGTATAAGGTAAAGGATGCGCTGTCCTTCCAGGCTGGAGCAATCCTGGCGTTGGGCGACGAAGAGCAGTCCAAATTCGGCCGTTTTAAGCGCGACCAGGTTTATTACCTGTCTACCAAAGTCTCATTTTAGAAACGGGACGTGAACCCCTGTCCCTCACCCCAGGCTTTTTATCCCATTGAAAATAAAAGAATTATAATTTGGGGACGTAGACTCCTGTCCCCTTTTCCCAACCATGCTTTGTTAACTCATTTATAATCAAATAGTTGCCTATCAGGGACAGGAGTACACGTCCTTTTTTTGAAATTATTTTAATTATTTTAATATCAATAAGATAGATTATTAAAAAAGAGGGACAGGGGTTCACGTCCCTGTATCAAAGCTTTAATCGTAGATTTGCCATTGACCGGAAGTGTTTTCCGGAGTCCTGGATTTTTCTTCCCAGACTTTTAGCAGGTAATCTTTGTTATCCTCAAAAATCTGGGCTTGCTGTTCTACTATTTGCTCTGCCTCGGCTGAGGTCATATCCCAGGTCTTCCTGACAAAATCAGCGATGCGGGCATAATAAAGCGGGGTGACCAGCTCGATTATCTTGAAGCGGTTTCTTGGCCAGGCATGGAAAGTGGCCGCCAGCTCGTACAGAATTTTAACCCATGATTCCACCGGAAGAGAAAATTCTTGAAGCGACAAACTGGAAGCTCTTTCTACTGCTGAAAAAGCTTCTTCTGAGAACATCTCTTTCCAAAGGGGAGCAAACTGTTTAAAGCCTATTTTGAACCTGTAGATTAATTCAGGTAAGGTCACTTCCACCGGTTCCGGCTCTCTAAGCTCAATTTGACCCAGCGTTTCCACTGGCTGGCTACCTTTTATCATTTTCCAGTATTCTTCGTACTGCTCCATGAGAGTGAACAAAATCCAGAGGACCTGTCGGAACATCGGGCCGAGATGTTTTGATGGATCTTTAACGTCGTGAATTTTAACTCCAAGATTGGCCTGACAGAGTTTAAAACCCTGAATGATGGCGTTAGTGGTCATCCAGATGTCAATTCCATAACGAGCCACATCTGTTTCCCAAACTTCCTGATTGATGTAAAACTGAGCTACCTGGCGGTTAAAAGCAAAATCTCCACCAATGGGCTGGCGAATTCTTTTACCGTAAAGAGCCCGGGTCAGGTTGTAAACGATATTGTTGGTGATGGTGGCATCATATTTATGACGGAGGTAAACAGGGGCCACGAAATCATAGCCTTTTTCCAGAACCGGATCGAGCAAATTGAAAACCCAATCAGAGGTGATGCTCCTCAGGTCGGCATCAACCACCGCACAGGCCTTCACCTTGAGCTTGCAGGCTGCTTCAAAAACCGAGCGCAGAGCCGAGCCTTTTCCGCCGATTCCCCGATAGATGGAAACGATTTTTTCCTGCCAGGGTTTAATCTGGAATTCTTTGGCTTCTTCCCTGGTATCATCGGTTGAGCCGCCGTCAGCAATGAAAATGACGTTTCGGTAATTTCGGTAATAACGGTCGAGTCCATGGGTGACCATCTGGATAACATGGGCGATGGTCTTTTCATTGTTAAAACAGGGAATGCCCACGATAATATCAGCCTGGCCAATTTCTTCCAGCCTTTTTAAGGTATATCCCCGCAGCGAGGTTGTATAAGCCATAGAAATATTATTCCAGCTGCTAATTTTTTAGTCAAATAAAAATCTCCTTCACTCTGAACTCTGGAAACATAGCTCAGTAAAAATTGAGGAGAATTATCACGGCCTTCATCTGGTAGAAGTATTAAAAATAAATGTTCGAAGAAAGAAAAAAATTTTATTAAATAAAACGTAATAGATGCTGCTGAGTTGCGATCTCAGGTTTGCCACAAGGCAGTTAATCAGTCAAAAAGCTATCTAAATCGGAGCTATCCTGGCGGTAATAATAATTTTAAATTCGTAACACTTGTTTAGGGAAACTAAATAAGGTCCTTGGCTGATACATGGTATCCAGGTTGGGGGAAGAGCTTTGGATAAAGATCGACAAGCTTATCCAGCTGGACTACAGGAAACAGCGCTATTAGCTTCGGAAGCTTTGTTTCCATCCTGAGC
>JACIYJ010000015.1 GCA_014360015.1 Candidatus Aminicenantota bacterium
TTTTTCCCTGGAATCTTCTTTGAAGAATTGGGCATCCGGTATGTCGGCCCGATTCACGGACACAGTCTTCAAAGCTTGATCGAAGCCTTTGAAACTGCCAAAAAATATCCCGGGCCTATTTTGATTCACTGCGTTACCCAAAAAGGGAAGGGCTATCGGCCGGCTCAGCTCAACCCTGAAAAATTTCACAGTGCCCCACCTTTTATCATCAGCAGCGGCCAGCCTGTTAATCAGGAAAATGGGCCCACTTTTTCCCAGGTCTTCGGCGAAGCCGTGGCTGAACTCGGCCAGAAGGATGAAAACATCATCGCCATTACTGCGGCTATGACTGACGGAACCGGCCTGAATCAGTTTGCTGAAGACTATCCCGACCGCTTCTTTGATGTGGGTATAGCCGAACAGCATGCCGTCAATTTCGCCGCCGGCCTGGCCATCTCCGGGCTGAAACCAATCGTGGCTATTTACTCCACTTTTCTGCAGAGGGCCTATGACCAGATTTTCCACGAAGTCTGCCTGATGGATCTGCCAGTAATTTTTGCCCTCGACCGAGCCGGTATAGTTGGTGAAGACGGTCCTACCCATCAAGGGACAAACGATATTGCCTATCTTCGGCACCTGCCAAATATAATCCTGATGGCTCCTAAGGATGAGAATGAGCTCCGCCATATGGTCTATTCTGCTTTCAAGTACGGACATCCGGTAGCCATCCGCTTTCCCAAAGGTAAAGGATTTGGTGTTCAGGTGGAAAAGGAATTCAGGTTTATTCCAGTCGGCCAGGCAGAACTCCTCAAAGAAGGCCGTGACCTGATAATAGCCTACGGAAACATGGTTTACCCGGCCCTGGAAGTCGCCAGAAAGCTTGAAGCTAAAGGAATTTCCTTAGCTGTAGTCAACGCCCGCTTCGCCCGACCGCTTGATGAAAAATTAATTGTTGGCCTGGCTAAAGAAGCCAGAGTCATCTTCACCCTGGAAGAAGGCGTGCTCGATGGTGGTTTCGGCAGCGCCGTCAGAGAACTTCTGGACAAGAAAGAAATATATCATCCAAAATTTAAGAGCTTTGGCCTGCCATCAGAAATTTATCCCCTGGGAAAACCGGAGGAGATCAGAAAACTCCTCAGCCTTGACCCGGACAGCCTGGTAGAAACCATTAGTGATTTTTACTCGAAAGAGAAAATTTCTTAGTTAGAGGGCTGAATGAAAAAACTCCGTCTGGACCTGCTTCTCGTGGAGAGGGGGCTGGTCTCAAGTCGGGAAAAAGCTCAGGCTCTGATTCTGTCAGGACAGGTTCTTGTCAATGGTCAGCCAGCCCTTAAACCAGGGCAGCAAGTTGGTCCCGATTCTGAGATCACCATCCAGAAAAACTTCCCTTATGTCGGACGAGGTGGGGCCAAGCTGGAACAGGCTCTTAAGACTTTTCCAGTAAACGTGGAAGGAAAAATTGCTCTGGATATAGGAGCCTCAACTGGGGGTTTCACTGATTGTTTGCTGCAGTTCGGGGCAAAAAAAGTCTATGCCGTTGACGTCAACATCAAACAGCTTGACTGGAAGCTCAGGCAGGATCCCAGAGTTCTGGCCATAGAGAAGAATGCCCGTTATCTCGAGCCTCAAGACCTGCCTGAAGCGCCCGAAATTGCAGTCGTTGACGTTTCTTTTATCTCAGTCCTTAAAATCCTTCCGGCAATAAAAAAAATAATGCCAGCTGGTGACCTGATGGTGCTGGTCAAGCCCCAGTTTGAAGCCGGTCGAAATCAGGTCGGGAAAAAAGGTATAATCAAGGACAGGAAAATTCATCAGCAGGTTCTGGAAAAAGTGTTGGCCGGAGCCCAGGCTTCAGGTTTTGGAGTGAAAGGCCTTTTAGCCTGTTCGATTATCGGACAAAAAGGCAACCAGGAGTTTTTAGCCTGGTTCAAGCCCGGAACAGAACCTCTGGTTGAAGAAAGACTTAAAATTTTGATTCAGGAGACTCTGGCCAATGGAAGCCAAGAAAAAAATTAAAAAAATCGGCATCATTATCAAACCCCATGCTCCCGGCGTAGAAAAAATCCTCCAGGAAATCATCCATTTCCTAAGGGTGCATAAAATCGAATGCCTGCTGGAGAACATCGCTGCCGAAAAACTGAAGATCAAGACCGGTTATCCGCGAGAGAAGTTACCAGAGATGAGTGAGGCTATCATCGTTCTCGGAGGTGATGGGACGCTTCTAAGCATTGCTCCTTTTGCCGCCAGAGCTGGGACCCCGGTCGTCGGAATCAATTTAGGCCGGCTGGGTTTCCTGACTGAAATCCCGGTGGACGAGGCCTTCCCGGTTTTGGAAACCTTTATCAAGAATAAAGATGGTTTTATCAGCCGGAGAACTCTTCTGGAAATCAAATACAAAGACCGGGCTGATATCTGTTTGAACGACGTCGTCCTGAACAAAGCTGCTCTGGCCAGGATGATTGAGTTGCTGATTTTTATAGATGGAAAGGAAGTAACCAGGCTTAAGGGAGATGGGTTGATTCTTTCCAGCCCCACCGGTTCAACTGCCTATTCTCTTTCTGCCGGCGGGCCAATCGTCCATCCTAAGGTCGAGACTATAATTCTGACGCCAATCTGCCCGCACACTCTTTCCTTCCGACCGCTACTCATCCCGGCCAGCTCGACAATTAAAATTAAGTTACTGACGCCAGAGGAGAAGGTTTATCTGACGATCGACGGTCAGCGAGGCCTGGCCATGGAAAAAAACGAAGTCATCGAGGTCAGAAAATCAGACCTGGAACTCATCCTGGTGACTTCACCCTGGCGCAGCTACTACGAACTGGTCAAAGAAAAACTGGGCTGGGCCGAATAAACCGCCATCTTTTTGACTCTCTTTTATTTTCCGTATTTCATTTTCCTGAATTTTTTGGGCTCTTGGCTTTCGATTCAGACGGCCCGATTATCTGCTCCTAACTCGCCTGATAAAAACCTTTCAGGTCAATACAGCCTCAGTGAATAAGAGTGATTATGGCCAAACCAACTTTCTTTACCGGAGGTCTGGACACCCGAAAGCAATAATCGGTTTTCGAGAAAGAAGACCATTGGCTGGTAAGATTGATTTTTCTCGACCATCCAGCTATTATTTTTTCATGAAGGAGAAACTCCGGCTGGCCATTATCACCCCTGAACTGGCTCCATATGCCCGCTCTGGCGAGCTGGCTGAAGCTACGGCCGGTCTGGCCAAGTTTTTAGCCAGGTCAGGGACAGAGGTGATAATTTTCCTGCCAAATTACCGCCGACCAGAGCTGGAATCCTTGAACAAAGAGCTGATTACCCGGGATCTTCTGGTCCCAATAGGCAAGAAAAAATTAAAAACTGCTGTCTTCCGGGCAGACCTCGGTAGATATCTTCTTTATCTCATCGACCAGCCTAAATATTTTCACCGCGACTACATATATGGCTCTTCCCAGGGTGACTATCTGGACAACGATGAGAGATTCATCTTTTTTAACCGGGCAGTTTGCGAGTTTCTGGCGAACTTCAGAATAAAACTTGACCTTATTCACTGCCACAACTGGCCGGCCAGCTTGGTGCCCATGTTTCTGAAATCAACCTATCAGAAAAAAGCCAGCTTAAAAAAGACCGCCTGCGTCCTGACCATTCATAACTTTTCCTATCAAGGAGAATTTCCGGCTGAATCCCTGAGTCTGATCGGACTCGATTGGAGCTATTTGAATTCCCATCAATTAGCCTTCAGGGGAAAATTCAATTTTCTCAAGGCTGGAATTTTCTTTGCTGACGTGGTCAATACTGTCAGCCAGACCTACAGAAATGAAGTCCTGAACAACCACCAGGATGTCTGCTCCTTTTTTTCCAGAAAAAACAAACCGCTTTACAGCATAAAAAATGGCATAGACGACGAAGAATGGAATCCCGCCACTGATCCTCTTATCCCGGCCAATTTTTCAGCAGAAAATTTTGAGGGCAAAAAAGTCTGCAAAAAGCAGCTTATCAAAGAATTCCAGTTAACTATTGATGAGAGCACTCCGCTTCTAGCTGTCGTCGGTTATCTGACCAGACTTAAGGGTATTGACCTCATTCTGGATATTCTGAATTCCCTCATAGCTTCAGGTTGCGGCCTACTGGTTGTCGGTCAGGGAGAAGAAGTCTATGAGCAGGCTTTCCAGAAACTTCAGGAAATTCACCGGGGAAAACTCGGGGTCAAACTCGATTTTAATTCCGGTCTTTACCATCAGGTGATAGCCGGAGCCGACCTGTTGCTGATGCCTTCCCTGGAAGAGCCCTGTGGACTGACTATAATGCATGCCCTTCGCTATGGGACTGTTCCAGTGGTCAGAGCCACAGGTGGTCTCCGTGAATCTGTTCAGCCATATATAGCCAGCAACGGCCAGGGCACTGGATTTGTCTTTGAAGACTACTCAGCCGAGGCCCTTTTCAAGGCTATCAGAGAGTCTTTGAGTGTATACTCTCAACCAGACAGCTGGAATAATCTTAAATTGAACTGCCTAAATCAAAACAATTCCTGGTCGAGAGTCATTAGAAAATATCAGATTCTCTACCAGAAAGCTATCAACCTTAGGACTGGAGGTTAAAATGAGCAAGAACATAACTCAGGCCACAGATAACAATTTCGAGCAAGAAGTTCTTAGATCCGACCTGCCTGTTCTGGTAGATTTCTGGGCTCCCTGGTGTGGGCCCTGTTTGATGGTGGCTCCGGCGATTGAAGAAATTGCTGAAACTTATCAAGGGAAACTCAAAGTGGTCAAGGTCAATGTGGATGAAAACCCACGGCTTTCAGCCAGTTACCAGATTTTGAGCATCCCGACACTGATTCTTTTTAAGGGGGGCCAGCCGGTGGACTCAGTCATCGGGGCTTTACCCAAGAACCGGTTGGTCAGTTTTCTGTCAAAACACCTCAATTTGAGCTGAATTAAGATTCAGCCGTTCTGCTGGCTTCTGGCTACAGAGGCCTCCAAGTGTTCATTCATGACAGCAGTCAGCTCTGCTCCCCAAAGCAGAATTAAAAGCGAGGAAGAAATCCACAGCAGAAAAAAAATCACTGAAGTCAGGGTTCCAGCCAGCACTTTGGAGAGGACCACACCAATAGCAGAAAAATGAATGACATAGAAGGCAAATCCCCTTTTAAACAACTCCCAGAAAAAGCTGGCTATCGCTGCTCCAACTAAGGCACTTCTGGTATGAACCTTAATTTCTGGAATGAATTTATAAAGAGTGAAGAGCACCAGAAATGTCAGACCATAGGGCAGAAGGTACTGGAAAAAGAAGTTGTTCAAAAAATTTATGATTTTGGGGTTGATAAATTCTGAAATTACCGGGCTTTCTCTTATCGACCGTTGGAGAGCCGTCCAGACCGCGGTAATTGATAGAGAGAACAGCAATATCACGCCGATTATCAGCATCATCACATACTCTATAAGGCGATTGTAGAAAAATGAGCGATGATACTTAGCCCGGAAGATCTGGTTGATTGAAGATATCAGGTTAGAGAAAAGGAAAGAAGCTGAAATCAGGGAGCCCAGAATTCCAAACCAGCCGAGGTTAGAAATATTGCCTCCCAGAGCCTGGAGCTTTTTGAAGAAGGCCGGGTCCATCCTGGCAAAAAATTCTTCTGTAAAAATGTTCAGACTGCGAAAAAACAGCTCTGAACTACCCATGATCTTAACAGCCAGAAAGGCAAAAAGGGCGATGAGCGGAACGATACAGAGAAGGGCAAAATAAGAAATGACGATGGCCGCTGTCCAGCAGCGGTCGTCGTTGAACCTCTTAAAAGAGATTAATAATATTCGGAAAAAATTAACGGCCATCTATTCAATCAAAACCGGAACGGCCTTATGAATAGGCGCCCCATTTAACCATCAGGATGATGATGGTGATGAGAAGGGCGTAGATGACCAGAGTTTCGATTAGAACCAGACCGAATATTAAAATTCCGCGGATGTGTTGTCCGGCAGCCGGGTTTCGGGAAATGCCTTCGCAGGCAGAACTGATAGCTTTGGACTGACCGAAAGCTCCAGCAATCACCGCCAGAGCTATGACCGCTCCGCCAACGATGAGAGAGAGCTTGAAAAGAGAAGCTCTGGCCGGGTCAACGGTCTGAGCTGCCAGCGGGGTAAAAGCTAGAGTAAAGAAAAAGAGTAGCGGACCGACAATCTTACTTTTTTGAGACATAGATATTCTCCTTTTCATTAATGTTCTTCCTCATGAGCCACTGCCCCTGCAATATAGATGCAGGTCAGCAGGACAAAAACATAAGACTGGATAACTGCCGTGAAGATGGAAATTGCCATAAAAGGCAACGGAAGAAAATACGGAATAATTGAGGCAATTATCAATATTAACAATTCCTCAGAAAAAATATTCCCAAAAAGACGCATCGACAGCGATACCGGCCGGGAAAAATGGGAAATGATTTCTATCGGCAAAAGCAATGGAGCTAAAAAGGGGTTTGGTCCGGTAAAATGCTTTAAATACCCCAGCAAGCCCTGAGTTTTGATACCCTGCCAGTGATAATAAACCCAGACCACCAGAGCACAACCAAGGGTCACGTTCAGCTTGCTGGTGGGCGACATAAACCCCGGAATTAACCCCAGGAGGTTGGAAGTCAGGATAAAAAGACCAACAGTGGCTATCACTGGAAGATATTTCTTACCTTCTTCTCCGATGGTGTCGAGAATCAGATTTTCAAAAAAATCAATGAGGCTTTCAAAAAGAACCTGAGTTTTCCCGGGAACTACTTGAAGCCGTCGGCTGGCCAGACCCAGCAAGACAGAAAGCAACACCACCACGATTATAGCCATAACCAGATAATCAGGAATAAGATGGTTTGGGTCTTTTACCTGAAGACCAACTGTTTTTAATACAGCGGCCAGAAGAGGTCCAAAAACTTGGTTAAAGAATTCGACAATCGGTAGACCGTGTTCTAAACCTTCCATTGCTTCACATAAGCCAGGTTCCTGAGGGCTTCGACCAGCACAGAAACCACTATCAACGAAAAACCGGCCACAAAGGCAATTATCTTGCCTTTGAAGAAGAAAATTATAATTAAAAAGACCAGACAAATCAACAACAGGCGAAGGCTGTACATCAGGATGGCCCGGCGCAGGAACATAGTTTTCTTTTTGCCTAAGTATCTGTTAATAAAAGAGTTAAGGGCTATAAAACCTATGGCTGAGAGCAGGGCTCCCAGGAAAACCAGAATTCCGCAAACAGGCTCAAAAATGATCCCACATGTTATGCTGAAAATTACTCCGAGAAGGATGGTTTCCCGGGGCACCCTTTTTATAGAAGCTTCCAGATGGTTTTGGTTCATTCTGGCCTTCTTGAAATATTATCTTTTTCATTTAAGTTTGAGTTAGGTGCGTTGTCCTGCCTGTTGTCTTTTTCCTGATTCTCGTCAAGATAGCGTTTAACTCCCCGAAAAAGATTCATAATCCCTGAGATAACACCCAGAACTGTCCAAGTCAACAGCATCCAGGGCTCTGTTTTCAGCCAGCGGTCAAGAAAATAGCCAAAGACCAGCCCCACGGCAATGGAGGAAGGCAGGATTAGAGCCAGAGAAGAAACCGCAGCCATTCTTTTAAAATCCAGACTCTTCAGAGGTCTCAAGGCCTTAATTTACCTTTCTTTGTAATTATACTATATTGCATTGGTTCTAAGCAGTAAAAACAAATGAATATTATGATGCTTGTCTGTATAAATCGGCGGGATTAGGGCAAAACTTACCGATCCGAAATTGACTGTGTGTTTTTGAGCTTTGAATTGGGGTCTGCCAAAAAACACCGGGTTATTGGAAACCTTAAAGCCAAAATGGGTCAATAAGGCATTGAACCCATTCTTGCTCTTGCTTTATGCCGATGAATAGCTTAAAATTAAGTCAATGTTGCAGGAGGGATAATGATGAATACCAAACCAGAAACCGGCAATAACTTAAAGTTCTGGATAGTGCTTGTCCCGATGACTTTTCTTTTTCTGGTTGCCAATGCCGGTGTCTCGACCCAGGAATTTCAGAATAGAGTACTCAAAGTCGACCCCTTTTATTTAAAGCTATTTGATGAAGGCAAGCTGGCCTTTAACCGGGGAGACTTTGAAGAAGCCTTTCAGAATTTTAAGATCGCTGCCTTCGGCTTTCTTGATGAACCAGACCTGCTGGGAGAAGCCTTTGTTTACCTGACAGTCTCGGCCTACAATCTTAAAAGAAATGACCAGGTGGAACATTATCTCAAAGAGATTTCCCGATTCAAACTGAACAACAGAATTTCCAGTTCCAACCTGCCCAAGGAGCTAAAGGAAAAATTTAATAAAATTCAGGCTAATTTTAAAAATGGCCTGACTGGATAAAGTCTGACCGGATAAAGGTCAGTAGAGAACAGCTCTTTTTCCTGCCTCTCAATTCACCTTCAAGCCGAGAGCAGAGGCTAAATCCCTATCAACCATCGCCTTGTTGTTTTTACGGTAAACCAACCCGAAACTTCCGTCAAATTCCCACATCGCCCAGCCAATACCATATCTTTCGAGCGCCGTTCGCACATCTTGAATCCAGGCTTTCCTGTCTGGGAGAAGACAGTAATTGCGGTAGGCACCGAATTCGTTGCAGAACAACCTGACTCCGTGTCTCTCCGCCCACTGGACCGCTTTCAGAATTTGTTGCTCAATCTTTTGACCATCCCAGCGTTCCTCACCATATTGCCGAAGATAATTTCTTATCTCTTCACGGTTAACGAGAGAGATAGCTTTCAGGACAGATTCAGGCGAGGAAGGATAAGGGACCTGTCGGAGTGGCTTAACCCACTCTGAACTCCAGGTGGCACCCTGGTGAGTGAAGATGTGCGGTTCATAAAAATGAAAATTGTACCAGATATTCGAATCATCAAGCGGCTCGAGGGTGAGGAGTGTTGACAGGTTAGACCAGAAAGCACCGGTAGCCAGAATGGTATGGTAGGGCAATTTTTTCCTGATGGTGGCAATCAGCTTAGCCTGCAAAGGTGGCCACTTATTCTCTTCACCCAGAAACACTGGTTCGTTCATCGGTTCAACGAGCAGCCGTTCCTGGTCGAAAACTGCCAGTTTTTCAGCCAGTCTTTCCCAGAAAATAATAAACTCTTCAGTAAAGCGGGGATCTTTCCCCAGCGGGCCAGAATAATCGGACTCTCCTTCCTTCTGGGAAATACTGTGAAGATCAAAATTAACGGCCAGTCCGCTTTTGATAATCTTTTCTATCCCGGAAAGCAACAGAGCCAGGGCCTCAGGCTTCAGCCGATCATCTCGGTCCGGAGCATAAATATTGGCCATATCCACAGGAATCCGGACAAATGTTAAACCGAGCTTTTTTATCAAGTGCAGATCATCAGGCGAAAACCTCTTTTCTAAGGGTTTGAGCTCCCCTTCATTCAGCCAGAACCAGAATGGCAGGTTAATTCCCGTGGAAAATCTGGCATAGCGTTCAGAATTGGAAAGAGTCTGGGCTGGACTTTTTTCTGAAGCAAATACAGGAAAACTCAGTATTAGAAGCAGTATCAAATAAGCCAGAAGACTTTTTGTTTTAATTTTCAAAGTTCTGGCTCCTTTTTATCTATTTTGTCATTTTTTGTGGCTGATTAAAATCTCCTCCTGAAACCTCTTTGCTGGCAGAACAGTCTTTGCAGTTAACACTCTCCTCCGGCCTTCTTCTTTTCAGCCATTAATTCACTCAGTTCCTACCTTCATTTGTTTATTCTAATTCTAAAATCCTATTTCTTTTAGTCTTCTCTCAATTGAGGCGGTTTCCCGGTAATTCTGCTGCCATTTTCTTTTGAGCTTAGCCACAAACCCGGAATCGTCGGCCTGAAGGAAGGCGATTTGAGACCTGACCCAGTCTTTCTCTTCTGGTTCAAGCAATGGCCATTGCTCAAAAAAGATAATAAGAACATTAAGATTGAGGAATTCATTGTGAGGATGGCGTTTGACTGCTTCCCGGCAGAGCATTCTCCCCTTTCCAGCATAAGTTAGCAGCGGATAGTTATAAAGAAAATAGACCTTGCTGAGTTCCCAGAAAGAGGAATAATCAAGGGGGTTGCCGGAAACAGCTTTCTCTATGGCTTCTCTGGCCTGGTCCAGGTATGGTTCACTTTTCTCAGGCAGACCAAACTCAATCTCGGCCATAGCTCGCTCGACTCGGAGTCTTCCCAGCTCTACATAAAAAAGCGGTAATGGATAAAATTTCACAGCCTGCTTAAGTTTTTTTTCCAGTCGAGAAAAATCTCTTTCCAGGCTTCTGATGTTCTGCCTCTCGGCTTGATATTGATAATAATACCAGTAGCCAAGATAAAAAAACGCCGATGCAACCATTGCCAGGAAACAGATAATTAGGCCCAGAACCTTGATGATTCTAAGGCTTGTTCTTTTCATCACCCACCTCAGGTCAAGTTAAGTATTCGTTTTCTTCTCAACTAATAGAGGAACTTTAAGGCAGAGAACAAACAGGCTTAGCCAGACAACAGCATTCCCTGGCATTCTTAGGCTGAAATCTGTCAGGCTGTGGAATAACAGAGCAAAAACACCCATCAGCGCTCCAAGACCAATTCCCCGGGCTAAAGAATCGGTAGTTTTCAACCAGCGTCTCAAGGCCAGACCGAGAGCCAGAAAACCGGCCAGAATAAGTGCTCCTCCGCCGATTAAACCGGCTTCAGCCAGCATTTCCAGATAATCATTATGAGCATGGCTAACAATTATATTAAAATCTTTCTGAAGATACGGATTGAGAGCCTGAACATAGGTTCCCAGACCGGTACCGGCTAAAGGATAATCAGCAATCAGGTTTAGAGTATAGGAGTAGAAAAACATCCTGTTCTGATCAAAAAACCCGCCATAGGTAAAGCGCTCCAGAATTGGTTTAATCCCTATCAGGATAACGCTCAGGATGACCAGGAAGATTATTATAATAACCAACCTCTTTTCTGTCTTCTGTCGGCCGGTAACACTTGTCAGAGACAGGAGTAACAGAGTCAAGAAAAAGGTGATCACAAAAATGATTATCCCTGACCGGCAACGAGAAAACATTAATCCAATTCCGATGATGAAGGGCGGAAGAATAAAGATGATAGACTTCTGGAGATTCTCCTGGCCAAATGCGGCAATTTTTTGCCTTAAAGTCAAACCCGGCTTTAAAGCAAAATAATTGGCTCTAACCAAAAAATAGCCCAGGCTTAAAGGAAAGGTCATTTCCAGAAAAGCCGAATAATGGTCGCGGTTGACAAAGGTGCCAAAAGCACTCCCGGAATAATAACGATTAACCCAGGTAAAAATCCGGTTAGTGCCGCCAAAATATTCCGAAAGGCCATAAAGAGATTGGAACACTCCGGCACTGATGAGCACCAGAGTTAAAGCCCGGGCCTTCTGCTTCGAATTAACTGTTTTGGCCAGCAGGAAAACAAACACACCATAAGCTATATATTTGATAAGTTCATAAGAACTGGCCCAGGGTGACAGGGAAATACTCTGAGTCTTAAAACTCGTGGCTTCCAGCAGGCCGGAAGAAACCAATCCCTGTCGCCATTGCCAGGTCACCGGAGATAAGATTTTGATCAGTGATGAGGGAAGAGGAAGAATCTGAATGAAACCAGCTAAAAAAAAGATGCTTATAAGGATAAAAACGAAAAGAGGTACTGTTTTTTCTGACGAACTGAGAGTTTTCTGATCTTCTTTTCTCTTAATCTGACCAATCAGAAAAACGAGAAAAAGAACAAAAACTGAGACCTCAAAACCCAAAATAGCCCATTCAATATTTCCACCAAATGGTAGTGGCAACAACCAAATGAGGATACAGAGCAAAACAAATAGCCAATTTTCCATTTTCTCTATTTTAATGATTTTCCTGGAAAATAAAAAGCAGGAGTTTTATCTCCTGCTTTTTATGGGTTTTGATTCTTTTTTAGCTAAAAAAAGATTAACTTGGTGCTTCCGGATTACTTTTTCGATGGAGAAGCTTCTTCCTTGCCCTCAAGCAGTTTAAAGGTACCATAAAGAGCCACAGTGGTAGCTACCATTAAAACGGCAACACCAACTGGAGTTCTGAAGAAAGAAACTTTCTCTGTTTCGGGAGCTTTCTGTCCTTCCTGGCCGAGGCTGGTAACTTCACCAGTTTTAAGAGCTAAGGACAGTTTCCCAATGTCCCCGCCCTTAACCATTAGAACATACTGAAAGTTGTAATCACCATTTGGCGCACTAACACCCAGAATGTATTTGCCTTCCTTGACCTGGTCAATCTTGTAAGCACCAGTAGCATCGGTCGGCGTGCTCACATATTCCTTTCCATCATCCACATTGCGAATCTTAACCACAGCATTCTGTACCGGCGTCTTCATATCGCTACCATAAACAAACCCAACAATAGCACCAGACGGAGCTGCCGGGCGAGCTAAGCTTTCCAGAGGAAGCAACAAGAACATAAAAGACACAATGGTGATCCCTACAAAGAGGGGTGAGTGATAAAACCTTTTACGAAGCATTTTTACCTCCTTTGCTTCTTTGTTATCTCTATATAATTTTCTAAAATAAAAGTCAAGAATTTTTTTTGAAAAACCTATCCTTAAAAAAATTAAAGAATTTTTTCTTGATTTTTGGGTTAATCGGACTGCCCCAATCCGGGATTATTTCATTATTCAATATGGCTTGGGGGACTTCCTCAACCATGGCTTCTGCTTTATCCCGACCCACAATTTTGCTTGCTGCCTCAACAGCTTTACTTAAAACCGGTTTTCTTCTTTGTGAATCATGAGCATCTGAAGCAATCAGATGAACGAGATTGTTTTCCAGAAAAAGTTCGGCTCTCTTCTGAACCTCAGAACCAAATTCGCCTGTCAGGCTCATAGCCGTAACTTGCGCCAGACACCCACGATTGACCAGGTCGTAAAGCAACTGAGGCTGGCTGCCAAAAACACTATTTCTTTCCGGATGGCTGATAATTGGCGTATAGCCGGCTAACATCAGCTGATAAAATAGCTCTTTGGTGCCAGGTGGAACTTGATCAGATGGAAACTCAATGAAAAAATATTCCCCTTGATTAATGGTCAATTTTTTTTCTTGAATCTGGCTAATCAAATTTGGATAGATAAATATTTCTGCTCCCCGGTAAAACTCAATCCGATTGTCCGAGCCGAATCTATCAAATAACTTCTGGATTCTATCTTCTAATATTTCCGGGTTATCGCCATGTCGGGAAAAGCGGAAAAAGTGGGGAGTAACACAGATTTTTTTTATTCCATCGGCGATGGCTATTTCGACCATTTTTTCGGTTTCTTCCCAGGTTTCTGGACCATCATCCCAATCTGGCAAAAAATGAGTATGTAGATCAATCATCCGTTTATCCTCTGTACTCTTTATAATAGTTGCGATAATAACGCCGGTAATAGTAGCCCTGTCCGTCAAGGCTAAGATGATTTATTACCACTCCAAATGTTTTGAGTTTTAGCAGGTCAATGAGCTCGCGAGTCTGCATAAGAGCCTCCCGAGGAGTCTTTTCCGCTCTAACCACCAACACCAGACCATCAACCATTTTCGCCAGGATCTGAGCATCGGTAACCGCCAAGAGTGGCGGAGTATCTATCAGAACAAAGTCAAACTGCTCTCTGACTATTTTCAACAATTCAGACATTTTCTCCGAGCTCAACAGTTCTGCCGGGTTAGGAGGAATTGGCCCTGAATTGATGAGGTAAAGGGATGGGACGATAGTAGGCTTGATCAGTTTCTCCAGCTCCAGGTCCATGGCCAGATAATTGGTCAGGCCATCATGATTTTTCATATTAAAAATCCGGTGCTGCTTGGGCCGACGCAAATCAGCATCAATCAGCAACACCTTTTTCCCCATCTGAGCTAAGCTTACGGCCAGGTTGGAAATTGTAGT
>JACIYJ010000016.1 GCA_014360015.1 Candidatus Aminicenantota bacterium
TAAACCTCCGTTAAGTCTTATAAATTCAGCCGCCACTTGCTCATAGACTGAAGATAAGTAATTTGGAGTATATATGTAAATAGGGACGGGAGGCTTTTCTAACGGCCGATGGCTTTGGTTACCTCTTCTACCAGGAAAGGGATATCTTCTGCGCTTTTTCCCCTTGTTTCTATGGGTGGATGGAAGGTGACTCTAACTTCCCCAGAACGCGGGAAAATCCTGCCCTTGGGCATCAGCTCAAAGGTGCCCTTGATGGTGATGGGAATGATCGGAGCCTGAGCGGCGATGGCTAAGAAAAAACCGCCGCGTTTGAAGGGTTGAAGCTGTCCGGTGCGGCTTCTGGTACCCTCGGGAAAAATCAGGAAAGAATAACCTCGCTCTTTCATCAGTCGCGCCGCTTCGTCGATGCTTTTCTTACCGCCACTGGCCCGCTTCCGGTCTACCGGTATAAAGCCGACAAAGCGCATGCCTGGTCCAACCACTGGAAGACGAAAGATGCTCTTTTTCAAAATGACTCGCACCTTTTGCGGGATAATATAAAACAGAAGTGGCCCATCCAGGAAACTCAGATGGTTGGCCATAAAAACATAGCTCTTAGCTGAGTCTACATTCTCCAAGCCCTTAACCTCAACCTTCAGCCCAAGAATCCACCGGCTCACACCCATCGCCCATTTCCCCACACTCAGCAGCGGGTCTTTTATTCCTAAGGGCCAGAACAGCAGCAGCACCGGTGTGAGCAGCAACACCAGCACCACATAGAAAATCAGCAGAACTATCGTCCTGATTACGGCCATAGCCTTATGATTTTATCACAATTAACCAGTCATTTTCCCTGATAATAGAGATAATGACACTGGACCAACTTTGGCACAGGCCTTTTGGCAAGAAAGCTTGTCCATCCAAAATTAGAAACTTATTTCAGGGCCGAGCCGCAATGAACAGCTGTTTTATTTTCCAATTTCTTTTTCAGCCTGAATTTAATAAAATAATTTTAAGTAAAGAATGTTAGTAATCTTTGAAACTCTACGACCAAAGCAATGGATTAAAAACTTTTTTGTCTTTGTTCCCCTGGTTTTTTCGGAAAAACTTTTTAATCCTTCCGCATTTATTACTACACTCAAAGCCTTTTTCAGTTTTTGCCTTATCTCTGGCGCCCTTTACACTTTTAATGATCTTTGCGACCTGGAGGAAGACCGTCTCCACCCGGTAAAAAGAAATCGTCCACTTGCCTCTGGCCGACTGAAAAAAAGCACGGCCATTTTGATTGCCGCAATCAGCGCATCACTGTCGTTTACGCTTGCCTTCTCCATCAACCGTGCTTTCGTCTCGATTATCCTTGCTTACTTGCTCCTTCAGATTCTTTATTCTCTGAAGCTCAAACACCTGGTGATAATTGACATATTTTCTGTAGCTGCTGGCTTTTTATTAAGAATCATAGCCGGAGCGCTGGCCATTAAAGTTTATATTTCATCATGGCTTTTAATCTGCACCATTCTGCTGGCACTTTTTCTCAGCATGACCAAAAGACGCCATGAATATCTGACTCTGGTGGATAAAGCTTATGAGCATCGTTCATCTCTTAAAGAATATAATCCATACCTTCTTGACCAGATGATTTCTGTGGTCACAGCCTCAACGCTTATTGCCTATTGCCTCTACACTATTTCTGAAGAGACAGTGGATAAGTTCGGGACGCGCAATCTCGTTTTCACCACACCTTTTGTCCTGTATGGCATCTTCCGTTATCTTTATCTTGTTCATCAGAAAAACCAGGGTGGGACTCCCGAAGAAATGGTGCTAAAAGACCAGCCGCTTCTCTTCAATATCATTCTCTGGATAATTTCAATTTTCATTATCTTATATCTGACCTGATAAAACGGAGGCAAAGATGTACAAAGCCAGGGTAGCAGTTTTAAAAACTTCACCGGAGACTGTGCTTGAGGACTATGCCAGACTGATGCGCCTGGCTGATTATCAGAATTATCTTCAAAAAGACAAAAAAATCGCTCTCAAAATAAACATTTCTTGGCACTTTTATTATCCGGCCTGCTCCACCACCCCATGGCAGCTTGAGGGAGTGATAAAAACGCTGCTTGAAGACGGCTATCCGCGCCATAATTTATATGCCTGCCATAATCGCACTGTTGTTGTTTCAGCGAAACGCGGCGAGCGTAACAATAAACATCTCCCAGTTGTCCAAAAATACGGCCTGGAAAACGTCCATCTTTACGAGAAAGCCGAGGAATGGGTCTGCTATCATCCGAAGGGCAAAATAAGAGTCCTGAATGAAATCTTCCCCGATGGAATTTATATTCCCAAAAGGCTTATCGGAAGCAGCGTGATTCATCTTCCTACGATGAAAACCCACGTTTTTACCACCATGACCGGGGCGATGAAAAACGCCTTTGGTGGTCTTCTCCATGAGAAGCGTCACTTTACTCACTCCGTGATTCACGAAACTCTGGTTGACCTTCTAACCATTCAGAAAGAAATCCATCCGGGAATATTTGCTGTCATGGACGGAACCATAGCCGGTGATGGCCCCGGACCTCGGTGTATAGTTCCACACATCAAAAATTATATTCTGGCCAGCGCCGACCAGGTGGCCATAGATGCCATTGCCGCTAAAATGATGGGCTTTGACCCTATGGAGCTGAAATTTATCCGGCTGGCCCATGAAGAGGGTCTGGGCTGCGGCGACCCAAAGGAGATAGAAATTGTGGGCGAGGATATTTCCGGGGTAAACTTCGCTTTTCACAAAGACAAAAACACCCTGGCCAGCCGTGGACAAAAGCTCATTTACTGGGGTCCGCTGAAGCCGCTGGAAAAGTTCCTGCTGCGCTCGGTCATCGCTCCCTGGTCATATGTCGCCTCATTTCTTTACCACGATGTCTTCTGGTATCCGCTCATCGGCCGCCGGCGGGTGCGAAAAATCCTAAAATCGGAATGGGGAAATCTTTTCTTAAAGTATTGAACCCATTGCCCCCGACGTTCTAATCTAAATAGTTTCTTTTCTTCATTTAGCCTGAGGCGATATAGATTTTTCCCGAGCGCTTCTTTACAAGCAAAAATCCCAGAAAGCCTGAAATAAAGACAGCGGAAATGATGAGCCCGATGATAAAGCTCGACGGGAGATAACGCATTTCTACCGTATGCTCACCGGCCGGAACAACAACCGCGCGAGAAAAAATGTTTGCAGCGAAAACCTGAGCTTTTCTGCCATCTATCCACGCCTTCCAGCCCGGAGAATAGTTGCTGGCGATAACCAAAGCTGCTTCCCGCGAAACATTTACTCTATAATGGGCTGAGCCATTTTTTTCTTCCAGAATTTGGAGACTCGCCCGAAAGCTTTCTGTGTTATCATGGCCGCTTGAATAATAATCAGGTAATAAAATATTCAGGTCATCAGACACAATAACGGCCTTTTCATAATCAAAGTCATCATTCACAAAAAGTCTGAGGCTTTCTTCAGAATTTCTGGCGCGAATTTTAAACCCCACCAGATAGCGACCGCTTCCTGGGGAAGGAATCTTTTCTACCCGGCATGGATACTTCTTGTCGTCTGGGAAATAAATTATTTTTAATGGCTCTTTGCCTGGCTGAAGAGGCCAGAAACCAAGATAATACTGACACCCAAAATAGCGGAGGATTTTTATTCTATTTTTTGTCTCCAGTTTGTTAAAATATTTCTTAGCTTCTTTATACCCTTCAGGATAGCTGGACATGAAATCATCATTGAGAATATACTTTATTTTATTCATCAGTCCTGAATATGGAAATAACGTTTCACGGGAATACTGAAATATCTTCTTTCGGTTAAGTTGTTCTCCCCCTTCATAAAAAGGAACATATGTGTCTCTGTAAATAACGGGCGATGGGCCAATTTCAGCGAGTATTTTAGGTTTATTAAAATGAGAATAATCAACCGTAGGATTTATATAACGGTTATGAAATACCTGATCCCCAATTGCCAGAACCAGGAGAATCATCGAAACTGCTTTCTTCCATTCAGTTTTGCCCTGACCCAGCCAAATTAAAAATGAGCTGATTAAAAGAAAGGTTGTTCCAATAAGAAGCGATTTAAAAACTGCCGGATAATAATTATTTTCCAGAACAAAAATGCCTCCAAAAATTTTCAATATGGCCGTTTTTAAAGCTAACAAAACTAAAAAAATTAAAGAAGATAGTAATATTAGCGCTCCTGAAATTTTTCGGCTGACTTGCCCTTGCCTCCACCTGTCCCAGCCTATGCCCGCCAGAATGGCTAAGCAAAAAACAGATATCAGGAAAAATTTAACCGGAAACCTGATGGATGACAGAAAGGGAAGCTTTTTATAAATGATAAAAAAAGGGCTGTATTTCCCGCACGAGATAATAAAAGCAACCGCTGCGGTCGAAAGCAACGCGGCAACTTTCTTTTTCCTCCACTCCTCAAAAGACAAAAAGGCCAAAATAAAAAATCCGGCGCCGACATAAAGACTGTAATAAAGCGGATACCAGGTATTAAAAATATGCCCGCCCCAGAAATAATCGTGGCCGGGAGCACGGCTTTCACCCAATATCCCGGGAAAAATCAGGTTTAAAAGCTGAACCATTTCCAGAGGCCAGATTTCTGTTCCTCTGCTCCTTTCTGTTTGGCTCAGCAGTTCAAAAGAAGGAAGGAGCTGAACGGCGCAGATACCCGCAGCCAGTACAAAAACCAGGACAAGCACCACAAATCGTCTGTAAAATTCTTTTCTGTCCGCTGAAAGAATGATTGCCTGAACTGCGCCTAAAAACCCGGCCATTAAAATAAACTCCGGAGTACCGGCAAGAATGAGCAGAACACCTGAAAGAACGGCCAGAAGAAATTTTCTGGATTTAATTTGCAACCTGAATGAAAGAAAAAATAACAGCCACATCAACCAGCAGATGGCGGCGATGTGGTTGTAAAACTCAAACGAACTCAGATACATTCCCGAAAAGAAGAATAAGCTTGAGCTCAGGAAAGAAGCTGGTGGAGAAAGCTCCCATCTTTTACCCAGAAAATACATCCCCAGCCAGCCGAGGAGTGGGTGGATAAAATAATGAATTTTGAATGCCACAAAAAAAGGCAAAATAAGATAAAGCCAGGTGGTTGGATAGAAAATAGCCGTCTTCGGGTTCGCCAGGTGGGGCTGCCCATTGCCATGGGATTCAGTCCATAAGGCTAAGTTGCCTTCTCTGAGCAGGTCGGCAGTAAGTTGTCGGAGCGGCGTTTCCAGAAGAGTCGAGTCTCTTTCATAGAAAGTTTTAGGCCGGAAGAAAAAAGGAAAAAAGAGCAAAAGAAAAATAATTAAATAAGAGATAAAATATAGAACATCAGTGCGAGAAAAGATTTTATCATCACCACGTCCCTCATTCATATTTCCATCTCCACCTACTCGCTATTTATCAGACACTATAGCATTTATCAGAAAAACTTTAAAAATGAGCGTTTTCAACTGCTCATTATGGAATGACTTAATATATCGAAGATTTATCAAAACAGAAATTTGAATAACAAGAGTTTCTCTATAAAAACAAATTGGTCTCGCGATATCACGAAGAAACAATATCAACGCATTTTTTTGGGACTTTTTAAATATTTGATTTTCTTAATCAAGAGCCCATAAATCTACATCAGCTTTTCTGTCTTTTTATTGCTGCGCTTAATTATTTATTTACCTTTTTTAGCTTGTTTAGCTTTGCTTCTCTTAGCAAAAAGCATATTCTTGCTAAAAGACTATCTTTAAACAGCTATAAAAGCCATCCTTTGAGACAAAAATAAAAAGGGGCGGCCGAAGCCGCCCTTTTTCCAATCTAAAACGTTTAGCCTATAATCATGTTGTAGCCGCAGCGGTGCGTGGTCCAACCACTATACTTCCATTCCAGTTAACAATCTCCTTGTTAAAATCTTGCATGGTATTAACTTCATAAAGGGAATTAGAGGGATTTTGTGGGTCATAAGTTCCATAGTCGGTAGCATCAGTATTCCGGCCGGTTGAACCAACTATAAAATCGTCATCACCCCATGTCTCTCCTGAAGGATAACTAAGACCAAAAATATTCCCCCCACAGTTTGTAGCCCGAGTATAAACATAAAAGTAATGTCCCCATTGATCTCTAACAGGAAATGTTTTTAAATAAAAACCCTGAAGTGCCTGAACAATGGGATCAGATGTACCTGTCAGCGCACCTGTTCCACCATCTGGAGCTATTCCTTTGTCAGTTATATAATCCATAATTCCAGTGGAAATGGTGTTAATGTCCTTAATGGTGCCCTTCTGTTTGGCCTTCTGTAGGGCGCTCATGGCGTTGGGAATAAGCAGGGCGGCCAGAATACCGATGATGGCCACGACGATGAGCATTTCGATAAGAGTAAATCCTCTCATTCTTTTTAACATTTTAAAACCTCCTTTTAAAAATTCTCGCCGACTATCCGCCGGTCGAGATGTTTTTTTTATCCATTAATTTTTATATGCAAGATATGTGCCAGTCCCGCCTCTCCATGTAACTTATTGATTAAAAATAAGATACAAAATAGCGATCTGCCCGCGCTCAGACAAATTGACAAATCGTGTCTCACATAATTGCCAAATTTTGTCTTAATCCTCATAAATTTTTCATCCTGTTCCCAGGCTGATTTTGATGTCAGGCAGGGATATAAAAAGAGCGATAAGCCCGCATTCCAACACATTTCTATCTACTACACTTTTCTATCTACTCCCTCTCGGCGCTAACTTCTCCTGACTCTTCTTTTGTCTTGAGACCGTATTTATCCACCAGATAACGCAGGGTCCGGTAGCTCACGCCCAAAAGAGGGGCCGCTCTCTTCAATTTTCCCCCACTCATTTCTAAGGCCTTTAAGATGTATTTTTTGGCCACGTTATCAAGATAGTCATTCAGATTAAAATTCGGGCCCAGCTCAATTTTTAGCTCATCTCTTCTGATCATCCCGAGCATTTCTGGTGGCAGACAGGCTGGAGTTATCGTCTCCCGGTCCTCAATGGCCACGATTCTCTCAATCACATTTTCCAGTTCCCTGATGTTTCCGGGCCAGGGATAGGTCTCGAAAATGCCGACCACTTCCGGTGCCAGCCGCTTCATTTTCTTTCCCATCTGCTGGCAGTACTTCTGGAGAAAATGCTGCACCAGAAGTGGGATATCTTCAATTCTCTTCCGCAGTGGCGGCATCTCAAAGGAAATCACGTTCAGTCGATAAAATAAATCTTCCCTGAACTTCCCTTCCTCAATCCGTTTCTTTAAATCCTGGTTGGTGGCTGCAATCACTCTAACATCAACCGGAATCTCCTCCGTCCCGCCCACGCGCCTTATCTTCTTTTCCTGAAGCGCCCTCAACAATTTCACCTGAGTCCAGGGCGACATCTCTCCAATTTCATCAAGAAACAGCGTCCCCTTATGTGCCACCTCAAACATTCCCTTCTTATCTGAAATCGCGCCCGTGAATGACCCTTTGGTATGACCAAAAAGCTCGCTCTCCAGCAAATTCTCGGGCAAAGCAGCGCAATTTATTGTCACAAACGGCATGTCCTTCCGCCGGCTCAGGTTATGAATGGCCCGAGCCGCCATCTCCTTACCGGTTCCGCTCTCTCCCGTAATCAGCACCGTAGAATCTGTGCTGGCCACTTTTTCAATCAGCATATAGATTTCCTGCATCACCCGGCTTTTGCCGATCATATTCTCGAACCGGTATTTTTCTTTAAGGTCTTTTTTCAGCAGGATGTTCTCCAGCTCTAGATGTTTCCGCTCCAGACCCCGAGCCACCAGAATTTTCAGCTCTTCCACATCAAAAGGCTTGACAATGTAATCCAGCGCTCCGGCCTTCAAAGCCTCCACTGCCTGCTTGATGCTGCCATAAGCCGTTATGACAATCACCGGCACCTCGGGCATGTTGCTCTTGACATACTTCAATATTTCCATTCCGCTTATATGAGGCATACGAATATCCGTAATAATCAGATCGACGGTATTGCTTCCCAGAATTTCCAGAGCTTCGCCCCCGGAAGTG
>JACIYJ010000017.1 GCA_014360015.1 Candidatus Aminicenantota bacterium
GGTCTGATCATTGCAGAGGGAATGGTCCGGTTCTGGTATAGAAAGGCAAATTTCTTCAAGCATCTATCGAGCCGGCATTGGTAATCACAGTCAGTTAATATAAATTGGAAATTGCCAGCAGATATAGGTAGTTCATCATTTTGAAGGTGACTAACTTGAACGCTTTCCCTGAAAATATTTCTTAGCAGTTCATAGATTTCCTTTTTTGTGGAATAAAGCAGAATTTTCTCCATTCTGAAGCCCCCGAGATTTACAGATGTGATTTTTTGAAATAATACAATAGAAAAGCCTGGAGGCAACTTTTAATTGCCATGGCAGCATCATAACCCCCTAACTTATTCCATTTGTTTCTTATTAGTATAAGTTAAATTATGAATAAAATCAAAAATTTTGAGGCCTGTATTTTGGCTTTCGGAATTTAGAGATTTTTCCCTTTGTTGGTGTGGGGATTGTGTATAAAATAGGATTTACTGAAAGTTTAAGAAAGTAATTTATTTTTAAGAATTCGTAAATAAAGCCTTTATCAAAAAATACCAGACTCCGAAGGTGATGGTATATAGCCCCTCCTGGCGGGAGTGGATAGGTGGAGAGGATAGAGGTAAGAAAATTACGTCAGGAGGTGAAAGCGATGAAAGCCAGGAAATGGTCAGCGGAGGAGAAATTAGCCATTGTACTTGAGGGTTACGGGGGCAGCGTTCGGTGGCTGAGATTTGTCGGGAGCATCAGATCAGCCAGGCGCTGTATTACCGTTGGCGGGATAAGTTTTTGGAAGCCGGGCAGAAGGCCTTAAGCAATGGTGGGCCTTCAGATGAGGTCAAGGCGCTTCGGGCTAAGGTGGAGAAGCTGGAGAAAATTATCGGGCGACAGACGATTGCCATCGAGCTATTAAAAAACCGACAATTTGCTCTGAAGGTGGTGGTGAAGGAGATGAGGTCTGTGGGTTTGAGTGTAGCTGGGAGCTGTGAGGTACTTGGAATAAGTCGGAGTCTTTTTTACGGGAAAAAGGGGCGGGTGAAGGTAGTGAGGACTAGGCCATTAAGCCAGGAACTTGTGGAGCGGATAAAACAGATAAAGGGCCGAGCATCCTTTTTGGGGTTATCGTCGGGTAACAGCCTGGTTGAAGCAGCGGGATGGCTATTTGGTTAATCGCAAGAATAAGAAAAGGTGGGCGAGGGAAGCCATCGAGAAGAGTATTATAATATATGCATTCAGCCGTAGGCTATTTAAACCAGAAAGAGTTTATCCGATTGTGGGAAGAGCAACACAGGATCCAAGAAGCCTAGGTGTGTGCTTAATGAACCGTAAAAGCATTTTAGCCTCTATTTTCATAAGCAAAAAAACTGTCTTGATTTTCGGGGTGCAGTACACGGTTTTATCTGTGGCGAATATCTAACTTTCAGTGTGCAGTGCATGTTTAAATAAAAAACTATAACAACTCTCTGGAATCGCAAATACTTTATGAACCGCAGTTGGAAGATCCTCCCAAAACGCAATCACAGCTGCATGTACCGCCTCCAGCTGAGCACACACAGTCTATTCCACTACAATTACACCTGCAATTGCCTGAGCTACAAGACGCAGAATCTGCCGCTAAGGCAGGAGGAACCAAAATAACATAAAAATAAATTAAGAGTAAAACAATCCATAAACACAGTCCTAGAGTAATAACAGTTTCTCTTTTTTTGTTCATAGGAACCTCCTATTTATATATTGGGAATTTCATAAATATAGGCTTTTCCACCAAGAAGAATTAAAAATATTTTGTTTCCTGAATAAAGGAAAGTATTTAAATTGAATTTTCCCCTGAATATCCTGATGGTTTCTCCAAAAGAATTAAACTCCTGGCCACCGCCAACATGACCAACGATGATATTGCCTTTATCATTAACGGCCACATTAAAAACATATCTCGTAACATTTACGACATCACTCTCGATCGATATTTTGTCCTTTTCTTCGATTTCCTTTAAAACTGGATTGTCTACAGCTTTTTTCCAGAGAAGCAAACCATTCTTATCATATTTGAAGAGCTCTCTCCTCAGCGGTTTGAGGAGTATTAGGTTATCCTCAGAATCGAGGTGAAATCTTACGAATGTATCCCTTATATAATCTATTCCCCGCTTCTGTAGGCTGTTTTTTGGAATGTCCAATTTTACAATAATCCCGATTTTATTACCCTCTTTATCGAATCGACAAATTAAAGAGTTCGAGATTGGATCTGCCTTTTTTAAGACAATATCGCCATTATTATAAACGTCGATATCATCGAAATCTGCATTCATTTTTATAGCCTTGATAAGACTTCCATCATTGCCATCAAATATTTTTATTCCACCATAGCCTAGATCGCCGACATAGATTAAGTCGTTTTTAACTCGAAGCGATTTTGGAAAGTTTAATTCTGCCGGTCCCTGTCCTTTGGATGATATAATTTTTATTAAAGTACCATTTTTTGCGTTAATTTTCAGAATGTGAGAGAGGCGAAGATCAAGAATAAAAAGATTATCACCTTCTATATCAGCATCAATTGGATGAATAAAAATAATATTATTCGCCTCCATTATTTGGCCAAGGTTAAAAGCTGTCATTTTATCAAGATCAACAATCTGCTGTGATGACAGGTTTAATGGAGTTATTAAAAATAAAAAGACATATATTAGAGTTAGGTGATTTTTCATTGTTCTCCTTCCAAAATTTCCTCTCTGGTCAGCCTAATGCTCTTTTGTTGACCCTCAATTATTAGATTAGCAACATCAAAAGCATCCTCATGGTCAAAGAAAACGGGAATATTTATTTTCATAACTTTAATAGTATTCTTGAGGAGGCTCGTATTGGCAAAAAATGAAAAAATCAAACATGGTTTTATATCGTTAATAACGCTATTCCGACTCATACCAGATAATATTCCCTTTAATTCGCATTCTGAGCAATCGGCATTAATAAAATAAATTTCATTATAGATATTTATTAAATTTCCAATTTTAATGGGATGATCGTTATCTATTTTATAAACTTGGTTGTTACCTTCTCGTAGTTTTCGAATTATCTTTTTTCTATAATCAAAGGCGTTTATAAAATACTCGCTTAAAGGCTTATCTGGAGCTTTTTGTTTTAGAAGGTAGAAATGAATCTCTCTGGGGTTGAGATATTTACCCGCAAATATTAGTCTCTCATTGTTAAAAATAAGAAAATAATTTCTGTCAAACAGTTCATCTTGATAATAACATTTGGTTCTTTTATTTGGAATGAACTTATAGGGAATAATTAAACGATCAGTCCCGCGAAATCGCTTATGGAAAATGGAATAAAAATTTACATCTTTCCGATTTTTCATACTGAGTTTGTTAATTTCTTCTATTGCTGATTCAGACGGCAGAGAATTAAAGATGAATATTACATAAAGACCAGATGATGACCAATTAATCCACTTTTTCAGGGGTTCAAGAAGCTGATATGCGGGAAGACCATAATCTAAAGAATATATTTCTTCTTTATAAAGGTAAATCTTTAAGGTAAGGATTATGGCTAGCAAGGTTAACAGGATGCAAATAAGAGGAATAATTTTTTATTACCTCTTAGTCTCATTAGCTAATCTTTCAGCTTCTTATTTTGAAATAAATCTAATCATGACTTACTTAACCCGAAAGAGAAGGTTAAATTGAACTCACTTGTACCCTTTTTTAGCCATGTTTGAGCCCCTTTATCATTTTTGATGATTTTTATTTATGAATCCTCTAGTTCAAAGTCAAGAAAATTCATATGTCTTTATTTTTAAAAATATTAGAAATTTTTAAGTCAAAGGGCTACCAGGAGAGCTTTCTGAGGGAAGAAGGGGGCGTACCAAACGTCTGGTGAAATAAGTGGGAAAAATAGAGCGGCTCATAGCCAGCTTCCAGGGCTATGGTCTTTATGGACTTTTCCGTGGCGAGAACTTGCCAGAGCCCATAGCAGCATTTCATCTTTATTACAATCAATGAAATAATTCTGGCTAAACAAAGAATAAAGTGCAGCCCAGACAGTATTCCCAGCGCAGGACCATGTTCGGCCTGAATTGCCTGCATTCAAAATCTGGGTTACTGAATGAGTAATCCAAAGACCATTCCAGCTGTTTTATTCTTGCTCCTTAACACGGAGTAAAAAAGATCTGGACGAAAGATTTTAGGCCTTGGGATGATTAAGGTTATAAAATGGATTAATGTTATTGACAGAACTCGACCGATCATGTTAGCCTATCCAAGGCTAAGGGAAAACCAGAATTTCAGCTATGCTGAACTATATTAATATTAAAAATTTTCAGCTTGCCAAATACGAATTCAGCATTGTTCCTGAAGATGAACTGGAACTTCCTCCTTATAAAGGGTCGACTCTAAGGGGTGGTTTTGGCTCGGTGTTCAGGAAAATTAGCTGCCTCGATAAAAAACTAATAACATGCAAGAGATGCCTGTTAAAAGATAAGTGCCCATATTCTTACATTTTTGAGACGTCACCTCGTCCTGATTCTAACTTTTTAAAGAACCTGGAAGATATTCCTAGACCGTTTATTATCGAACCGCCTCTTGATGACAAAACTCTTTTTACCAATGCTGAAACCATAAAATTTACCCTCATTCTAATTGGGCGAGCAGTGGAGTTTCTTCCATATTTTATAGTAACCTTCAAAGAACTGGGAAAAGAGGGAATTGGCAAAGGAAGAAAAAAATTCAAACTGGTAGAAATACGTTCCATCTACTTGAAAAATGCAAATCAGGAAATAATTTATTCTTCTCGAGATCAGTTAATTAAAAATTTAGACAGGCGATTCACTTGGGCTGATCTTATAAATTCTTATTTAGCAGATAACAATGTTTTAAAAACAAAGTGGATTTCTGTTAAGTTCCTTACCCCAACCAGGCTCAAATATAAGGATGAGTTCGTCAGCCTGCCAGAATTTCATATTGTTTTCCGAGCACTTTTGCGACGCATTGCCAATTTAGCTCATTTTCATTGTGGAGAAACACTCAATATTGATTTCAACTCTTTGATCCGTCGGGCTACTAAAATTAAGATAGAGGAAGCAAATGTCAACTGGGTTGATTGGGAACGATATTCGTTCGCCCAAGGGACAAAAATGAAGATGGGAGGCTTTGTTGGGCAAGTTAGGTACAAGGGTGATTTGGAGACATTTCTCCCTTTTCTACTTCTTGGAGAATATGTTCATGTGGGAAAGGGGGCAACATTCGGGCTGGGCTGGTACCGCTTGACTGCCAACTAAAGAGGCCAAAAAGAAATTGGATTAGAATTAAAAAATATGAATTTCGAAAAAATTACGGGGAAAAAGCCTTACGCCCACCAACAGGAAACATATTCGGTGTTGGCAGATGGGCAATCAGTAATACTCAGGGCCCCTACGGGGAGTGGAAAAACTGAAGCCGTTTTTGTGCCTTTTTTAGAACTGAGAGGAAAAATTTTACCTTCAAGAATGGTTTATGCCTTACCGATGAGGGCCTTGGTAAACTCAATATCGTCGAGGATTAGTAATTATGCCGGGGCAATTCAGGTTAAAGCTCAACACGGAGAAAAATTAGAGAGTCTATATTTTGATGCTGATTGTGTGGTGGCGACTCTCGATCAAGTGATAACTTCTTACGCATGTGCTCCATTAAGCTTGGGCGTAAGATATGGGAACATTCCGGCGGGGGCCATTGCTGGCAGTTTTCTGGTCTTTGATGAGGTTCATACATTTAATCCAGAGCTTGGATTGCAAAGCAGCTTGATTTTGGCCGAAAGAATGAAAGGGTTAGGCCTGCCTTTTGTTTTTATGACAGCGACTCTTCCCACAGAATTTATGAAATCCTTAGCTGAAAGGTTGGGGGCTAGAATAATTGAAGCTGATGAAGAATCTCTTCCCGTTAGGAAGTTAAGAAATGTTTTCCTAATTTCAAACATAAATGAAATGCTTTCTCCAGAAAACATATTGACTTATTATAAAGAAAACCCAGGTCGACTTATAGTTGTATGTAACACCGTTTCAAAAGCGGTTGAATTGTATCAGCAGCTTAAAGAAAAAATAAGGCCACAGCCAATTCTCATTCATTCAAGATTTTTTGATGAAGACCGAGCCCGTATAGAAAAAGAAATAGAAAGATTATTCGGAATTAAGGGGCCTAAAGAAGCAGTGTTGATAACTACTCAGGTAGTTGAGGTGGGGATGGATATCTCAGCTGACTTGGTTCTAACAGAGCTTGCGCCGATTGATTCATTGATTCAAAGAGCAGGCCGTTGCTGCCGATGGGGTGGGAAGGGGAAATTTATTGTTTTTGGTGTGTCTGACTGTGCTCCATATAAAAAATCGGTAATGGATTCGACGAAAGATACATTATCAAAAATTCAGCCGCAGCGTCTTTCCTGGGAGCTCGAGAAGAGTATGGTTGACCAGATTCTTGATAAAACTTTTAATAACTTAGCTTATCCTCATGCTGCCGGTAAAGCAATGTGGTACCTTTCGGAAGGCGCTTTTAAAGGAAGTTCATCTATTGTTGAAAATGCAGTGAGAGATTCGCTTTCAATTGAGGTTTCGATTCATGATAATCCTTCCTCTCTTGGAAAAGATGTAATGTCGCTCCCTAAGTGTAAAATTCTTCCTTCAACTTTGAAGAAACTTATTTACAAGCTGAAAGCAAAAGTCTGGGCGATTGAAATCGATAAAGAAGCTGATGATGATTATAATCCGCGGATAGATGTCGTCCCTATATGTTCTGTAAACAAGATCTTTCCCAATAAATTCTACGTAATTCACAATTCATATGCCTGTTATAGCCAGGAAGAAGGGCTTATTTTGGGAAAATCAGGCCAACCTTTATTGCCTTGTGAACTAAAAGAAGATGTTATTAATAGAGAACAGGAAGAAATACCTGTGGAGACCTGGAAGGAACATGCCATAAATACGGTTAAAGTCTTTGAAGAAAAAATTCTTCCCACTGAAGATTTAGTTTTTTCTAAGCTGGCCAGCTGGCTGGATGAGAATAAAGAAACGATTTTAAATCTGGTCAGGCTTATTCTTATCCTACATGATTTAGGAAAGCTCAATAAAGATTGGCAAAAAATAGCAGGTACAAAAGATAGTTTCCTGGCTCATTCAGGGAAAATAGCGAGTGTAAAATTTCCACCACATGCCACTATTTCTGCTTATGTTTTGGGAGATTATTTAAGACAATGCTGGAGAAATATTCTGGGAGAAGCAGCTTTTTTTGCTATTGCTCATCATCATTCTGTAAGAGCGGTTAAGGTACCGAAATACAGGTTAAGCGATGGCTGGTTTGACGAAGTGAAAAATACTCTGTCAGAGCTTACAGATATAAAACTTCCCTGGGAGTGGGTGAAGAATTTTGAAGCTCAGAAGGTACCAACAAGGCTTTCAAAAAGC
The DNA here is from genome assembly GCA_014360015.1 of Candidatus Aminicenantota bacterium. Taxonomy (GTDB): domain Bacteria; phylum Acidobacteriota; class Aminicenantia; order Aminicenantales; family Saccharicenantaceae; genus Saccharicenans. The sequence continues at coordinate 7,403 of JACIYJ010000017.1, forward strand.
TTTCCAGCATTTGAAAAAGAAAAGACTTATACCGCTTATGTGGTTTTTTCAAGAAGCCTAAGGCTCTCTGACAGGGAGGCCACCAGCAATCTGAAAGATAATGATAAAAAGAAAAGAGATAAACAATGAATATCCTCTCGATACGACAAACCTTGGATATCATGCTCTGGCCAGAAAATATTTTGGTCCTTGGTTGATACATGATATCCAGGCTGGGGGAAGAGTTTCATATAAAGGTCGGTAAGCTTATCCAGCTGGACCACAGGAAACAGCGCTATTAGCTTCGGAAGCTTTGTTTCCATCCTAAGCTTCTTGTATGGCGTCATACCCAGCGTCGAGTGATGTCGCAAAGTATTATACATGAACTGCCATCTCAAGGCCCTGAAGTAAAACTCCTTAAGGTCCGCACAGCGTTCTATCTGCGGGATGTAGAACTCGTTATCATCAGTCTGATGCGACCGTTCCACGAAGGCCTGATACTCCTTCTTCCCCTTGGGTATATGCAAAAG
>JACIYJ010000018.1 GCA_014360015.1 Candidatus Aminicenantota bacterium
GTCAGGCCATCATGATTTTTCATATTAAAAATCCGGTGCTGCTTGGGCCGACGCAAATCAGCATCAATCAGCAACACCTTTTTCCCCATCTGAGCTAAGCTTACGGCCAGGTTGGAAATTGTAGTTGATTTTCCTTCAGTGGGCAGCGCACTGGTGACAATCATACTCCTCAGGTTGCTCTGAGGACCCGACAGTAACAGGGCGGTCCGAAGCGAACGATAGTTTTCAGCGAAAACCGATTCCGGGGCAAAATGAGTTATGAGTTCTATACTCTTAGGTTCAGTCTCTGCTTTCTTTCCTTCTTTCTTTTCAGCTAACTTACCCTTCCGGCCATCATCTCCAGAGCGATAAGCATAGTAATAACCATAAGCTCTGGCGTTTTCGCCAAAAGCCGGAACCACTCCCAGAGTGGGCAACCCCGAATAGCGTTCGACATCTTCGACTGATTTAACCGAATTGTCCAGATATTCCATGACAAAAGCCAGCCCGACTCCGCCAAAAAGCCCCAGGAAAAGGGCCAACAGTAGATTCCGAAATTTCTTCGGACTGGACGGCTTGATGGGTATATCAGCCCGGTCCACTATCCGAATGTTTGAAGTTCTCAATCCCTTCAACCTGGCTGAGACGCCGGTCTCACTTTGTCTTTTTAGCAGAGATTCTAATAGATTTTTCCTGTTTTCGATCTCAATCTTAAGACTGTTGTAAAGGATAGCGTTAGAGTTCATTCGGAAAGCTTCTTCTTTCTGCCTGTCAAAGAGTTCCTGGAGAGATTTTTCTTTCTTCAGAGCTGCCTGATATTCAGAATAAGCTGCTTTTACTAAGCTTTCTGTTTCATTTTTAAGTAATTCTCTGGCACTCTCCAATTCGGCTTTCAGCCTTTGCATTTCAGGATAATCAGGCTGAAACTGTTCTTGCATTTTGGCATACTGCCGACTCAATTTGAGATAATCTTCTCTAAGACGCTGGATTAAAGGATTGCTTAAAGCTTCAGGAATGAAATCCGGAGAAGCATTTTTTATCTCATTATAGTAGGCTTCTTTACGGACCCGGTCAATCTGAGCTTCAGTTAAGGCTTTATTCAGCTCACTCAACTTATCCAGAATAGTGGTTTCTTTATCACTGAGGATAACAATATTCTTTTCCTGGCCATAATTCTGCAATTCCTGTTCTTTCTGGCTGATTTCCTTTTTCAACTCATTAATCTGTTGACTCAGGAATTCAGTAGCTTGTTCTGTGGCTTCTGATTTAGTTTCAATATTCATGTCCACAAAAGAATCAAAAAGAGCATTAACACATTCGCTGGCCAGAGCCGGATCGTGAGCTTTAAAAGTTACTTCAACCAGCCTGGTCATCCTGACAGGCTTGACTTCCAGCCGGTTAAGGAATCGGTCAACCATCTTCTGCCTGAAAAGGGGATTTTTCAGCTCTTCAGAGGTAACTTGCTTCTTTCCCGAAAACTCCTCTTTTTCCCACAATTTCAATTTATTGATAGTTCTCTCGGCCAGACTGCGGCTTTGGAGCAATTTGTACTGGGTCTGGAAGTAATCATCACGAAAAGTTTCAATCTGAAAAATATCCTCAAAACTTAAGATATTAGGTTCCTTTTCTACCATCACCATCCCTTTCGCTGTGTAGACGGGTCTCATGGTGAAAGAAACCACCATAGTAATAGCTATCGCAATAAGGGTAATAGAAATTATCGTCCAGCGTCTCCGGATGATGATGTCCACATACTTTCTTAAATCTATCTCACCGGTCTCGACCATTTGGGGTTCAGCATAATTGTCGTTCATTTTCAGCCTCGTCTATTTTTAAAAAATGCTTTCTTTAACTATAACCACATCCCCTTCCTTGAGAGGGATGTCTTTTTTCTTTCCCTTGATTATCTCATTCAGATTGACCTGAATATTGATTTCTTTGCCGCTTTTATCCTTCCTTTTTACGGTTATCCCTCTCTTGGAGGCATTCTCACTCAAGCCACCGGCCTGAGCGATGGCCTGGAGGAGAGTCACTTTCTGCGACATCTTGACCTGGATGGCCCCTGGATTGCGAACTTCTCCAAAAACATAAATGGTAATCAGGCGGTCAACCGGAACATTGATGACATCATTCGGTTGAATCGGAATGTTCAGCTTCTGGTTACCATTGAGCAACAAATCTTCTAAGTCAATGGCGATGGAAGCAGTGTTACCGTCCTGTCCTTCCCGGAGCACATAAATTTCATTGGCTGCATTTTCTTTAAAACCGCCGGCCTGAGAAATCATCTGCAACAGCGTCTGCCTGCCTACCAGTTCATACATCCCCGGCTTTTCTACCGCTCCTATAATCGCCACCCGGCTGCTCTGGTATTCTTTGATAAAAACAGAGACCTGAGCATTCTTGACATATTTATCAAGAAGCTCTGCTAATTTCTTCTCAATTTTTTCCTTGGTCAGCCCACCTACTTGGACATTTCCAATCAGGGGCAAGGTTATTGTACCATTCTCAGAAACCCGGACTGTTTGGTCAAATTCCGGCAGTTCAAAAACCTTAATCTCCAGCAAATCTCGCGGTCCGATCACGTACTCTCTGATAAAATATTCTCGCGCTGAAAGAGGATTCTCCTGAGCAGTTGATTCAGAGACGATCGTTTGCTTTTCCTGAGCTTTTAAAAAAGAAAAACTCGCCAGCAATAGCAGGCATAAGAAAATAATCACTCTCTTTTTTCTTTCCATCGCTTCTTCCTTTGTGGCTCCTTATCTATTGGCTAAGCTGCCTTAAAAATCATAGGTTAAGTTCAAACCAACAAACTTTCTGTCGGCATCCCAGTTGAGCACGTTAATTTTCCTCGTCCAGCTGCCAGCGGTTATTCCCAGTCCAACGGTCTTTTTTATTCTATAATAAATGGCCACAGAATTTAAAGTATAATCGTCATGCCTGGGTTCAGAATCCGGGACTTCCCCTAAGGGATAGTCGTTTTTCAGCTGGCTGAAAGTGTAATCGAGCCTGAATTTTTTTCTCAGGAAATAGAAGGAATAGCCAGCTGACCAGGATTTGCCGACGTAAAATGGATTACGAGACCAGATAGAAAAATTAACATCACGGCGGTAGCTTCCCCGAAGCACCAGCGGCCGAAACAGCTCCCAGCTGACAGAAGTATCACCCACCAGGCCTTTAAAATCAGGCATCTCTGAAGCTAAGGTATCAAACTTTTTGTATCCAATTCTTATTCGCCCCCTGATTCTACCCGCCGGGGAAAATTCAAACCCAGTAAACAGCGTCTGACTTTTTGAATCTCCCAGACTGTTGGGATTCTTAAAGTCATATTCTCCCCATTCTCCTTCCAGAAAAAATTGGATGCGGGGGTTAAGTCGGTAATAAAATTTGCCGCTCAGGTAATTTTCTAAATGGCTCAGCCTTTCATTGATGTTGATCGAGCCATACTCAATGCTCTCATAATCATAATCTGTTTTTCTGGTGGTAATCTCAAACGACACCCGGTAAGACCTCTGGTAGAGCAAGGAGACAAAGGCGCTTTCTTCTTTTCTTCTGGGCCGTATATCTATCTCAGTATTCCAGCGTTCTCTGGCGTTATTCAGACTGCCTCCAACGGTTAACAGAAATCGGTTCAGGCTTAAAGAAACATCTCCGTTAAAATAATTATTCCAGGTTCTTTCTCTTTTGGTTTTAAAAAAGAAAACATACTGAGGAGATTCAAACGCATGGATGATGATCCGACTTTTGACCATTAGATAAGCATCAACAGCCGGCCCAGCGGTCAGCCAGAAATCCGAAACCGGTTGCGGATGATAGTAGATGTTAGAATCATAACCTGCATCCCTGATTAAAATCGCCGGTTGAATTTTGAGCGGCCCGAACCTCCAAGCCGCCTGCTCCCAGGCTAACCGGAGTTGCTTAGCTTTCCAGGTCTCAGCCAACAATTCTGAAGAAAGGAGCAAAGACAGAAAAATAAAAAAACCGATTTTGAAAAGAACCCCACCTACTTCCCTTTTTATCACTTTCCAATTCTTCAGGCCTTTTTTTAACATAAATTTTATCCTGTGTCAATCTAATGACCCGTTTAATATTATGGTATTTTTTTTCACTGGATTTTTCAATGGGCAATTTTTTTAACAAATAAGACAATTTATGTCATAAAGAGCCCAAGGGTAAAGATCCTAAATCTTTTTCAGCTTAGCGAACAAGATATATCCTGACCCTTCGATCATCATCAAATCATTGGGGCTAACATTTCTGAGGTACTTATTTTTGATCTTTCTCGCTTGTTTAATTCGGTTAAGGGATTGTATATTAATTTACAGATGGCAGCTAAGGACAGACAGAATCATAAGTTAAACTACAAGAGAAACTTTCTCCTTTTTCTGGTTTCAGCCATATTTTTGACTAATTTTTTAATATGGTCCCAGACGACCGACTTTAAATCTGATTCTGAAGAGCTAATTCGTCTTTTGGCCCGCTACCAGGAAAAAAAAGGCGAGGTGTTTTTTGCCTGGGGTGAAGTTGAGCTCCATTTCCGAGACCTGACCCTTCTGGCTGACCGACTTGAAGTCAACACATCTTCTTATGAGGTAGTAGCTGAAGGAAATGTTACCCTGCAGCTCCCAACAGAGACGGTTACCTGTGAGCGCTTGACTTATAACCTTAAAACCCGAGAAGGGAAGCTGGAGAATGTCCGAGCCATAGCCAGGCCCAGCCTGCTGTTCGGAGCAAAGATGGTCAACAAATCTGCTGATAATTTTTACAGCCTGCAGCAGGCCTGGCTGACCACCTGCACTCAGCCTGTTCCCAGATGGAGCTTCTTTTTTACTCGAGCCAGCCTCAAGCCAGATGATTATGTCTCCATGCACCAGGCGGTTTTTAAGATAAAAGACCTGCCGCTGCTTTATGTCCCGTATCTTCGGTATCCATTGAAAGAAAGAGCTACCGGTTTTCTTTTTCCCCAGATTGGGTTTAACCGGGTTAAAGGATTCTACTTAAGCCAGAGCTTCTACTTGGCCATCTCCAGAAACACTGACGCCACCTTTACCGCCGACTATTATTCCACCCAGGGTGCAGGCGCCGGAATCGAATACCGTTATCTCTTTCGAGGTGGCACTAAGGGTGAAGCTCGGGCTTATGCTTTTTTCTTTAAGAAAGACTCAACCGGCGTCCGTCCGGACCCGGCGTATCTCCTGCGTCTCAACCATCAGCAGACTTTGCCCTTTGACTTTCGCCTGACAGGACAGGTTGACTATTCCAGCTCCTTTAACTTCTTGCGGGAATTCGAGAATAACTTCAGCAAGGCCACGGTCAACAATCGTTCTTATCAGCTTAACCTGAGTAAAAGCTGGTTGTATTTCAACCTTAATATCAGAAGTTCTCGCTTCGAAACCTATTTTCCCCAGACCGGGCAGAGTGTGGTTTCAGCCTATCTACCCCAGGCTACCTTTAATCTGCTTAAATACCGGCTTTTTCCCTCTGTGTATTTTTCCTGGGAATCAGGAGTAAGCAACTGGCAGTATTCCTGGAAAAATCAGGACCAGACCGAAATAACTTACAGCTTAGGCAACGCCTACTTCCGACCAGCCTTAAGCCTGCCACTCACCCCATCTTCCTGGCTTAATCTGACGGTCTCGACCGCCGGAATTTTCACCTACTATTTCCAGAGCTACGAGCCAGGGACAACCGTCCGCACCAGCCAGCCGCTGCTGACTTCTCAGGCTCGATTTGGTTTTAATCTGGAAGGCCCGGTTTTTTACCGAATTTTCTTTCGGGAAGGTGAGCCTTTTCTTAAACATCAGGTCATTCCAAATATTTCTTATAACTTCGATAGCCCGTTAAGTCAGCAAACATCTTCCAGAATAATTTCCCCCTTCGGTCTTTTCCGCGATAACAATTTAAAATACGGGCTGACCCAACACCTTCTGATTAAAAACGAAAGCTCACCCCGGGAAATTCTGACCTTCGGTCTTTCCCAGACTCTTTATTTCGACCCTCAAAACAGTCCGATAAAATTTTATTATCCTCAGGACCCGGGCCGGCATTTCTCACCGGTCAACGCTTTTTTCCGTTATTATCCCCAGACCATATTCAGCCTGGACGTGGCCGCCGATTTCAATCCCTACGAAAAAGACTTCCTCAGTTTCAGACTGAGTACCAATTACGGGTCTCCTGAAGATAATTTCTTTTTCAGCTTCAACTGGTCTAAAAGCTATCAGCTGCTCGGGCCCGATAGTTTTTTCCGGAGCAACCAGGTCGGCCTGCAGGGGAGTTTTCGCTGGCCGGAAAAACTGGAATTTAAAGCTCAGGTCGAATTTGACCTCCAGCAGAAAAAACTCCTTTATACTGGACTGGCTGGAATCTACCATTATCAATGTCTGGATTTCAGTTTTGACCTAAGAGTGTTTTATTACCGCAGCCGGCCCGAAGCTCAGTTTAAGTTTTCTGTGGGCCTGGGCAATATCAGCCGGACTACGGATTTACTCGGAGCTTTTGCCTTTTAAATTTTAAATTGGAAAAAATGGCAAGATAATTAACTTGCTCAAGGGCTCAGCTTTTCTCTATTTCTGACAACCATCTTGCGAACCTGTTTTTTTCTCGGATTCAGAAGATAAACTTAAAGCAATCGCTGCTTGATTTATTGAACTACTGGCGGTAAACAGCCTGAAACAAATCTTCAACCAGGAATCAACTTATTTTGACTTCTTGATATCAAGTTCCAGCTGGCTTTCCTGAATCAGCTTTCGTTCTTCTTCTATGGCTTTAAGAATATCGGCTGTTATATC
>JACIYJ010000019.1:0-2677 GCA_014360015.1 Candidatus Aminicenantota bacterium
GAAAGAGACGGCAGAACATCTATCGGCGGATAGATGCCCTTTCGATGAAGTTCCCGGCTTAGGATAATCTGGCCTTCAGTGATGTAGCCAGTCAGGTCAGGAATGGGATGAGTCTTGTCATCTTCGGGCATGGTCAGAATGGGAATCATGGTGATCGAGCCTTTTTTGCCTTTGATTCGGCCGGCACGTTCGTACATCGTAGCTAAGTCGGTGTAGAGATAGCCGGGATAACCACGTCGGCCGGGAATTTCTTTGCGAGCCGCAGAAATTTCTCGCAGGGCTTCAGCATAGAACGTCATGTCCACCAGAATAACCAGCACATGCATGTCAAGGTCGAAGGCTAAATATTCAGCACAGGTCAGAGCCAAACGCGGGGTGGCAATTCTTTCGATGGCCGGCTCGTTGGCCAGGTTCAGGAAGAGCACGGCTCTTTCTAAGGCCCCGGTGTTTCGGAAGTCTTCAATGAAAAAGTTGGCTTCTTCAAAGGTGATGCCCATGGCCCCGAAGACCACAGCAAATTTTTCTTCTTTGCCCAGAACTTTGGCCTGACGGGCAATCTGAGCCGCGATTCGTGGATGAGGTAAACCGCTTCCGGAGAAGATCGGCAGTTTCTGGCCACGCACTAAGGGATTCATGCCGTCGATGGCTGAAATTCCGGTCTGGATAAACTCAGACGGATAATCGCGAGCATCAGGATTTATGGGGCTGCCGTTAATGTCCAGCATTTTCCTGGCGATGATCTGCGGGCCATTATCTCTTGGTTTACCCGAACCATCGAACACCCGGCCGATAATTTCTTCTGAAACCGGCAATTGCTGAGAACGCCCGAGAAATCGCACTCGCGACTTATCGATGTCCAGACCGACCGTACCTTCAAACACCTGGACCACAGCTTGCTCGGTGGAAACGTCCAGGACGGTTCCGCGACGGATATTACCGTGCGCGTCTTCGATTTCTACCAGCTCATTGTATTTAACATCGGCAATCTTTTCCACAATTACCAGCGGTCCAACTATGTTGGAAACAGTTAAGTATTCTTTATGCATTGTCCTCACCCTCAGTTTAAAGTGCCTTGAACGAAGCCTCGATTTCTTTTTCCACCTGAAGCAGCGCTTCTTCATCCTCGGGTAAATATTTCATCTTGGAAATGCGGTCGCGAACTTCGAGCGAGATGATAGTGCTGAATTCTTTGCCTTCGTCCAGGGCCTCATTGGCTTTATGATGAAAATAAAGAATATTGCGGAGCATTAAATATTGTTTTCGAAGTGAAGTGTAGGTGTCCTGTGGATGATAAGCATTCTGGTGAAGGAAATCTTCTCTAATCGACCTGGCTGTTTCCAGAATCAACCTTTCTTTGAAGGACAGAGATTCAACTCCAATGAGCCGGGCAATTTCCTGAAGTTCAGCTTCCAGCTCCAATATCTTCATCGCTTCCTGACTGAGATCAACAAAATCTTCAGCCACTTTTTCCGATAGATATTTTTTGAGGGAATCGCGATAGAGTGAATAGCTCTGAAGCCAATTGATGGCTGGAAAATGACGCATGTTGGCTAAGCGATCATCAAGAGCCCAGAAAACTTTGACCACCTTCAGCGTGGCCTGAACCACCGGGTCGGACAGGTCACCGCCGGGCGGACTGACCGCACCGATGACGCTTAGAGCCCCGATGCGATTATCAGAACCGACGCAGACGACTTTACCGGCTCTTTCATAAAACTCTGCCAGACGGCTGGCTAAGTAAGCCGGATAACCTTCATCACCCGGCATTTCTTCCATTCGGCCTGAAATTTCGCGCAGAGCTTCAGCCCAGCGGGATGAAGAGTCAGCCATCAAAGCCACTGAATAGCCCATGTCGCGGAAATACTCGGCGATGGTCATCCCGGTGTAGATAGAAGCTTCGCGGGCAGCCACTGGCATATTGGAAGTGTTGGCAATGATGATAGTCCGCTCTAAAAGGGGCCGGCCGGTGGTCGGATCTTTAAGTTCAGGGAAACTCAGCAGAAGGTCGGCCACTTCGTTGCCGCGCTCGCCGCAGGCCACGTAGACAATAATCTGGGCATCAGACCATTTGGCTAACTGATGCTGGACCACGGTCTTACCGCTGCCAAAAGGACCCGGTACGCAGGCGGTCCCGCCCTTGGCTAAAGGAAAGAGTGTATCCAAAATTCTCTGGCCGGTGACTAAGGGTTCAAGCGGCATCAGTCGCTCTTTGACTGGACGCTGTTTACGCACCGGCCATACTTGGAACAGGTTGAGTTCTCTTATTTCTCCCGAATCTTTTTTCACCCGACAGACCACCTCGGTCACCAAGAATTCGCCTTCCAGAATCTCAACGATTTCTCCTCCGCTGTTTTCGGGAACCAGAATGCGGTGCTGAATGAGCGGTGTTTCCTGGACATAGCCGATGATATCTCCGGGGATAACCCGCTCGCCCTTTTTCTTGAGCGGAGTGAATTTCCAGCGCTTCTCACGGCTCAAGGCTGGCACCTCAATGCCCCTGGAAACAAAATCGCCGTGCTGGGCTCGGATGATATCAAGCGGCCGTTGAATTCCGTCATAGATCGAGCCCAGAAGTCCCGGCCCCAGCTCAACCGACAGCGGTTTTTCGGTTAAAACAACGGGCTCACCAGGGCCGACTCCGGTTGTATCTTCGTAAACCTGGATGTAAGCCTGGTCG
>JACIYJ010000019.1:2687-5492 GCA_014360015.1 Candidatus Aminicenantota bacterium
AGCTCGATTATTTCACCGATCAGGCCTAAATGGCCAACCTTGACCATATCGTACATTTTGGCCCCGAGACATTCTGAGGCTACCACTAAGGGACCGGCAACGCGAATAATCTTACCTTGTCTCATGGTCATTCCTTCCTCTGGTAAAAAGTGCATCTGAACCAGTGGCTTTAATCGAAAGTTCTCTCAGCAATTTTTCCACTGATTCCGAAATTTCTCGGTAATCAGAAAAACCAACACAGACCGGAGAAAACCTCCGGCTGAGTTCAGCGATCTCAGTTTTTAACGGCTCGAGCCAGTTTTCCTGAATCAGACAGAGGGTATATTTTTCATCAACCACTTGAGCCAGCATAGCCTTAGCTTCTTCCACCGAAGTCGGTGAAAAAATAGAAAGACCAAATACTCGAAGCGGAGAGCACAGATCTTTATCTCCAATGATAGCTATCCGACTTGTCTCAGACATAGGTCTGACTTATCCTTTCTTTTAAGATCGAGGCCGGAACTTGAAGCAGTTTTCCGGCCAGGACCATCCGAACCAGCCTTAACTCCTGTTTTTTGGCCAGCCCATAGGCAAAGACTGGTTCGGGCCCAAACGTTATTCTTTTGGCTCTTTTTAAGTAATTCATCAGCAGGTTTTCGATTTCCCTTTCCAATACCACAAAACTTTCTTTTGAGGTCAAAAAGTCCACCCCCTGCTTCCAGACATCGACGTAAGGAGTGGAGCGAATAACCTGGCCGAATTCTTCCAGCTCGGAGTCATAGTTTTCGGTGAATAATTTTTTCTCTAAGCTTCCGCCTAAGATAAACTTTTGCTCAAACTGGCTGACCGGCCACTCGAGATAACGGCAGCGCAGGAAAAGCCTTAGGTTAGAGAGGTCAATCCGCTGACGGAAATAATCTTGGATGAATAGATTGCTCACTTCTGCCAGGTTCGAAGCAATTTCTTTTATTTCTTCGGCTGCCTGATAATAATGGTAAAAATTTTTTTCCAGAAAAAGCTCCTGGAGGGTGAAATCCAGGCCGATTTTTTCTTTTAGCAGAAATTTTTCCAGCTGGTCCGAGGTCCGGATTTCCAAAAGCTCTTCCCCGAATTTACCCGCATCTGAAATCAGCTCAATGGCTTTGTCCAGACTCGGAGCTTCAGCCGCTTCCCGAAAAACCGGGTAGGGAATTAAATAGTTTTCCAGGGCCCGGATTCGGCCTACGGCAAAAGCATAATCTAAGGGAGAAAACTTTCCAGCCATTTTAGATTTTCAACCACTCCAAAATGTCATTCTCAACTTCCTGACCAAGCTCAATCAAGATGCGGTCATAAGATAAAGTTTCTTCCTTAATTCCGTCGCGAGAGACGATTTCTTTTTTTAATCTGGCTTTTTTAAGTGCTTCTTTTTGAAGAGCGGCCTTCAGCACCTGGTCGATCAATTGGCGTCTGGTGCGAAGTAGCTCCATCCTCCTCTGCAGTTGAGCCTGAGTCAGAATCCGCTTAGCTTCCAGCTCAGCTTCATTTTCAGCCTGCTTCAGGATGGCTCCGGCCTGTTCTCGAGCCCTCTGTTCAGCTTCTTGCTTTATAGCTTCGGCTTTTTTCCTGGCTTCTTCTAAAATGGCTGCGACTTCCTGCTGGGCCTCTTGGTCAATCTTCTCCAGAATTTTTTCCAGACTCATTTCAGCCTCAGCCCGCAATTAAAGTTTGATTCCATTAAGCAGAAGAACCGTGGCCAGGAGTCCAAGAACGGCATAGGTTTCAACTAAGGCACCCAGAACCATTGGCTTGGTCATCTCTTTGGGTTGTTTTGCCACCATATAAATGCCAGCAGCACAGACTTTGCCTTGATGAATGGCTGAAATTAAACCGGCAAAAGCCACAGGAAAACAGGCAAACATAATCTGAAGTCCTTGTTGAACTGTCGGTTGAGCTACCTGGCCGGAGATGAGCCCCAGCTTGAGAATAACCAAAAAGCCGCTTAAAAAACCATAGATACCCTGAGTTCCTGGCAAGGCTGAAAGGAGCAACATCGAACCAAATTTCGACGGGTCCTCACTCATCACGCCTGAAGCTGCCTGTCCGGCCAGACCAACTCCGATGGCCGAACCAATCCCAGCCAGAAAAACAGCCAGTGCAGCTCCAAGAATAGCCAGTGTTAATCCTAAGGTCATTTTCTACCTCCTGATGGAGTCCAAAATCTTTACGTTTATCATCTGATAAACTCAACGTATTTATTTTCTAATTTAAATGGTTTAAAGGGTTTGCCCCCAGCCTGATAAAACCGGGTGAAAAACTCGACAAACTGAAGCCTCATCGAGTGAACAAAAGCTCCAAGGAAACTGATGCCCAGGTTAAAAAGATGGCCACCGACAAAAATCAAAACGGCTAACAACCAGCCAACAAAAGGAATCTTCCAGGCAATCTGGACCAAGGAGTTGACCACCATGGCAATCACCCCCGTGGAAAGCCCGAGGGCCAGAATACGAGAGTAAGAAAGAGTGTCAGCTAAATAACCCGATATACCATAGAGGGCATAAAGACCACTGAAAAATCTGGCTAAAGGATTGCGAGAGGATGAGGTAAAAAAGACAATGCCAGCGGCGCCAACAAGAGTCAGAATCCCGAAAACAGGCTGTTTTAAAACGAGATAAGCCAGAAGCGATGGCAGAAGCAGAAGCCACCCTCCTTTAACCGCAATCGCTCCGACCTTATTCCCTGCCCGATATTCTTTGACCAGGCTGAGAAAAGTTGATAGCAGCACCTGAATAAAACCCAGCAATAAAGACAGAATCATAAAGGGAATTGGATCTTTAAGTGGGTCGA
>JACIYJ010000002.1 GCA_014360015.1 Candidatus Aminicenantota bacterium
GAAACAACCTGGCTACCTCTGAGATATTCCCCGTCTCCTCATAGGCCCTGATCAGAGCTTTTCTGGCCAGAATGGGTGCACTCTTGCAAAGCTCATAGTAAGTAGGGTATATATTTTCTGTCATTCGGGCTTCCTCCTCCTTTCAGTTAAAATTTTCAACAAAATTTTTAACGGAGGAAGCCCTGCTTTTTCAAGTACCAGGCTGATAAATTTTCTGGCCTCTTCTGCCGAAGTCCCTATGGCCGGACTGCCACCCCGCTTCTGCCAAATACTCCCTCTAACCTGGATACTATCTCTTAACCTGAAAGAAAAAATGATTTGACAAGATGTTTTTTTTTTTATCTTTATACTGGCAGATAAGGGTGAGCTGAAATGAGAGCGAGGGGGTTTTCTTTACTTTTTTATCGTTCTTATTCTTCCCTATGCTCCCATCCTTTTTGGCTGGTGGCATTACCGTAATGCACCTGTAGTTGAAAGGGGGTGATGAAGTTGCTTGGCGTGATTAGTTGTAAACGGATCATTTAATTAATTGATTGGAAAGGAGGCAAAAATGAAAAAGACGTGTATGGTTTTGGCAATGGGGCTGGTCTTTTTTGTTTCTTTGTTTATAAAATCAACCTCAAGTTCTCAGCAAACAATAGCTCAGGAATATGTTCCCAATGAAGTTCTGGTCAAATTCAGACCACAGGCAGGGATACAGGTGGCGATAGCTGCTCTGGATGCTGTTAAGCCCCGCGTGATTAATTATCTGGGGAAAGAGATCGCCTTTACGGACTGGAATCCTGAGGTCAGGTCTAAGAGTTCCTTTCTGGGAGACCCTTATCTGGTTCATCTCAGAGTGCCGGAGACCGTCGGTACAGAAAAAGCTATTTCCTTGCTTAAAAACAATCCGAATGTCGAATACGCAGAGCCGAACTATGTATACTATTTCGATGAAACGATTCCAAACGACCCGTATATATATCTTCAATGGGGATTAAAAAATACGGGTCAGTCAGGCGGAACGGTTGATGCTGATATCGACGCTCCAGAAGCCTGGGACATATTCACTGGCAGTCAGAATGTGGTTGTGGCGGTAATTGACTCTGGTATCGATTATAATCATGTGGATTTAGCTCAGAATATCTGGATAAACGCCGGCGAAATTCCGAATAATGGTATCGATGATGATCAGAATGGATACATTGATGATTATCGCGGCTGGAATTTTTATTCCAATAACAACAATCCTATGGATTACTTAGGCCACGGAACTCATGTAGCTGGGATAATTGGCGCTGGTGGAAACAACGGAATCGGGGTGACTGGGGTATGCTGGAATGTAAGATTAATGGCGCTGAGAATAGTGCCAGACGCAGCTTCTGGTATCAAGGCAATCGATTATGCCATAAGCATGGGCGCCAAGGTAATGAACGCAAGCTGGGGTGGCCCATCTTACTCCAGCCCCCTTTTATCTGCTATCTCCAGAGCTGAGGCTAATGGCGTGCTGTTTATTGCTGCTGCAGGAAATGATGGGACGAATAACGATTTAACTCCACATTATCCTTCCAGTTATGACCTTGACAACATTATAGCTGTATTATCCACAGATCATACTGATAATAAGTCGGGTTTCTCGAATTATGGCATCTATTCTGTAGACTTAGGCGCACCGGGAGGAAGCGACCCAACCCAAAACTCATATAATATCTTTAGTACCTTTCTTGAAAATAGGTATATGAATCTTGCCGGAACTTCTATGGCTACACCCTTTGTTACTGGAGTGGCTGCGCTCCTTTCAGGCCAAAGGCCTGAAATCGATTGGTGGCAGGCCAAGACTATAATCCTGAAAAGCGTTGATATTAAAGCTCAACTTCAAGGCAAAGCCCGGACTTCAGGCAGGCTCAATGCTTATAATTCCCTTATTTGTTCAACACCGGTTCTGCCGGCGGCGCCATCGAATCTTCGTGGTACGGCCTTTAAGAACGGCGATCTTTATGACATAGAATTAACCTGGACAGACAATTCAAATAACGAAAGCGGCTTCAATATTTATATGAAATCGGGGAACATCTTTTTCCAGATCGGCCAGGTAGCTCAAGATGTCACCACATACTGGCTGTATGAAGTTCCTAGCGGATACTATTACTTTTATATCCGCGCCTTCAACGCTGACGGTGAATCTATAAAAACCCCTCAGATAGCTGTAAAAGCCTTTTAATACCATGCTCGACTGTTGTTATATAATAATGAACGGGAAAAAAGGAAGTGGAGGATTTTAGCGGCGAAATCTATAAAAGACAGGTGGAATAGGGTATGAAAAAAGAGTGGTTGTTTTCTTTTGCTTATATTATCATCCTGTTCTTGTGTTTGCCCTTGGCCGGAGAAAATGAAAAGAGTTCGCGCACACATTCGTTTAATCTCGTCATCAGAGAAGGGTTTGGCTCAATCGCGGTTGGAGACCTGAACACGACCCTTAAGTCTATTAACTCGATTTACGATGGGGTGAGAAGTTATCATCCTGAAAGGTGCGTGGGAGAAATTAAAGAGATTCCTAACAATTATGTTGATTGGGAAGTCGAACTCCAGTGGACCATTGGCTCAGGCTTCATTATTGGAGTTGCCGTCTCTGGACCAACCCGCTTGCACGACAGAAGTTTTCTGACTTATACTATTGTGAATTATGCAGGGACCCAGACCGAAAACAATACTTACGACTCTGAAATAAAAATATCTCCCCCCATCAAGCTCAACGTTTACCGTTCATTCTCCATCTTCCCGAAGGTCAATCTCTCTATAAACGGAGGGCTTGGTTATTACCAGGCCCGATTAATCCAGAGCTTCACCTGGGTGGTACGTCTTCCGCTTGACGCTCATGTTATCGAAATTACTGATTTTGACGTATCCGGGAGCAGGATAGGTGTCCATTGTGGGGCTCAATTAGAATATAAATTCAATGATAGATTTTCTATGTTGGCTGAGGGGCAATTTAATTTTTCCAGGGTAAAGCATTTTTCGGGCACGAGCTGTATGACCTTTCAAATATTTGATGAGCAAGGAAATTTTGTTAATTCATGGAGCCTACCGACTGAAGGAATCCTATATCACTATATCGGAGATGATTTTTCAGTGGGCAAACGACGCGAAAAACTCATTGTCAGCGAATCTCCGCCCGAGCTTGGCTATGATTTACCGTCCGACGTGAGAGAAGCTTTCCTTGATCTTCGCGGGTTTGCTCTCAGGATCGGGCTCAAGATAAGATTGTTCTGAGCCCCAATATTCGACCAGGAATTAATCAACAAGAACTGAGTTATCCGTTCAGGTTCAGGAATTTGATATATTAAAAGATAACCTTCGTCAGAAATATCATTATCAACGAGAGGATAAAGTCTTGGCTGGAAGTTATGGGCTTTCTGCCGGCGGGCGACCCGCTGGAGTTTCTGGATGGGAGGCGGCCGCCGCTGCGGATAGCGCAGCTTAAAGACCTGGCGGGGCAAATGGTGGAACTTGCGGTCAGGATCATAGACGCTTGGGAAATCAGAACGGCCAGGGGGCTCAGCTATTTTTATCTTTTTGCACCTTCCTTCGCACCTTTTAAGCACTGATTAAATACCGGTTCGCTATTCCAGCAGCAAACGAGCCAGCTTTTTACAAGCTATCAATTAAAATCGACCAATACAGGAAAATCAAAGAGTGTCGACTCTGGTCGATAAAAATTCATCGCAGTTGCAATTGAGCTCATTTGGCCATCATACGCTGTTTTAAGCTGAAAGAAATAAAGTATTGACATATCCGGCTCCTATTTTACCCGACCCTCCATCTGGTCTAAGTTCTTTTGTTTATAAAAGAAGCGATGGCTTTTATGATGTTAAACTTACATGGACCGACAATTCTAATAATGAAGAAGGCTTTATCATATACAGAAATTCTGGCAATGTTTTTTATGAGATAGATAGAGTGGGCAGCGGTACGACTGAATATTGGGATTATGAATTACCCCGAGGGTACTATTATTATTATATCAGGGCATTTAATCAGGATGGCGAGTCCATAAAAACGGCCCAGGTTGCAGTCAAAGCTTTTTAATATTTTTAAGTCAAATAAAATGGAGGGTTAAGATGAGAAGATTATTCGCTTTAATGTGCCTTTTTCTTTTATTATCTGGCTTTATTTTGGCGGAAGGGGAGGTTATAGGGAAAAAAACGTTTACTATTACTATCCAGAGCGGCTGGGGAAATGCTCGAATCGGCGATATAAATGCCTATTATAAGACGCTCTGTGCTGAGGAAGTATTTAATATTCCCGAAAATGAAGGGAATAAGGTTCCCCAGCTAAGTTCTGGCTTTCCTGAGTTCTGGATAGAAGGACAATATCCTCTTAGCTGGCATCTTAGTCTGGGACTGGCAATTGGACTACCTATTATTAAATCTGATAAAGCAATCTGGTATTCATATTTTAATGGAAGCCTTCAGCCAGTGGTGCTGAAGCCAAAAGTGACTATCTATTGTCCTATAAAGCTTAACCTTTATTACCACTTGCCACTTTCCCGAAAGATGCAGGTTCTAATTGGCGGAGGCCCTGGAATTTATTTCACCGAGATTGGATCTCCTTTCAATGTCTATAGCCACTTTCCTTTCGGTCTCCAGGCAGTTAGCGAACTGGAAATAAAATTGACCAAAAGGCTTTCTTTGGTAGGCGAGGGAGAATTGAGGCTGGCAAAAATAACCAATTTTAAAGGGGATGATTATTTTGGTTGGGAAGGGACATTGTGGTATTACAAGATAAGATATCTGGGAAGCGACATCTGGTGGGATATGATTTCGGTAAGCAAAGACGCGCCGACGGAAGATCCATTTGGGGAAACATTTTATAAGGACCAGAGAAAAGCTGTATTTGATTTGAGCGGATTTTCGCTAAGAATCGGCCTCAGGTTCAGCTTATTTTAGTCCCGAAGCTTTTAAACCGGGGAAGATCATTCATCATAATTTCTTTTCTATCTATTTTTCTAACTTCACGGCTTAAGGGCTTATTTCCGTATATCGAGTTAATTTCCGGGTAATGATAATTTATGGCAAAAGAGCACAAGAATATGCAGCCATTCTGCTTATAAGGCGCATTAGAGGCCAACCGGGCTTAATATCTTTATAGTTTTTTGATTTTTTTCCTCTATATGAATACCTCTTTTGGAATCGGCCTCAGGTTGAAGGTTGAAGCCATGCTGCGGCAGTAGGCGCCGGCCAGAAGCACAGCCAGAATCTGGCCGCGCTCCGGACAGGGCATCAGCCTCTCCACTCCGAAAACATCGCCAGTTTCGCAGAGATGGCCGGCTACTGTGACTTTAACTTTTTTGCCGCTGTTAACAGCACTGGCGTTAACTATTTCGTGGTAGGCTTCTTCATAGATGGCCGGCCGGGGCACAGTGTTAAATGTTCCGGCGCTGATGCAGGCAAAAAGATTTCCGTAGCTCTTCTTAACATACTCAACTCTGGCCAGAAGCACGCCGGCGTCAGCCACCAGAAATTTTCCGGGTTCAACGACTATAGCTTTAACCCCAAACCCGGCTCTTTCTACTTTATCCAGGATATGGGCAGCGTATTCAGCAAGAGGAAATAATCTCTGATCTGAGCGATACCTGGGCCCGAAGCCCCCACCAAAGTCCAGAAATTCCAGCTCAAACCCGGCTTTCCGGAGTTCCCTGACTTTCCCCACCATCCGGTCCACGGCTTTGATGGCCACCGGAAAATCTTCCTCGGTCCAGCCTGAACCGAGATGTTGGTGAAGCCCCACAGGTAAAAAGTCCAATTCTTTAAGCTTTTTGAAAGTTTCAACCACCAGAGAATCTTCCACCCCGAATTTAATCGGGACGCCATCCGGTGTCCGTCTTCCGGCCGTTACCGTTTTGCTACTGAAGCCGCGGCCAAGTCCCGGGTTCCAGCGCACCGAGACCCGGACCGGGCTTTTTACCCGCAGACGCTTCCTGGCAGCGGACAGGAGCTCAATCTGCTCAAAAGCATCGATGTTGACAGTAACACCCGTGTGCCTCAGCACCTGTTCAAAATCTTCCTGACTGATAGAAGTGCCGGTGAACATGATTTTTTCTTCCGGAAACCCGGCTTTGAGGGCCGTCTCCACTTCAGCCGGTGAGACCGCGTCGATGAAGGCTCCAGCCTTAAGCAAGGTCTTTAGAATATCGGGATGGGGGTTGGCTTTCATGGCATAGGCAATGCGGATTTCAAGACCAGGTTGGGCTGAAGCAAACACTTCTTTCAGGACCTGAAAATTTCGCCGAATCTGCCGGCGGCTGTATACATAAATAGGTGTGCCGTATTTTTTGGCGATTTCTTCAGCTGAGATTCCTTCGAGATACAGTTTGTTATCTTTGACTTTTAAAAATTCGTTTTCCCACCAATTCATTTTATTGTTCCTTCTTTTGAAAGTATTAATTTACCATTTTTTAGACCCAATTAATATTTATAACAAAAGTCATCCAAAGCAGAAATTGTCCATGGGTAGAGCCCAGTCTTTGAGGCTATGGTGAAAATTTTTATCTTTTTCCGGTGAACCCTTTGCCCAGATCTTTTGACCCCGGCCTTTAATTTTCTGCTTTTTGCCATTGACTCAGAAAAAGTATCGGCCTGAACTCTTTTTCGGAAATCACCCTTTGGCAAGGCCAAAAGGAACGACATCGGTTTCATATAGAAAGAGCTTCTATCTATAGCCCGTGCTATATCAATCATATTCATCTTTACCTTTATCTTCTGCACTTTTGTGTTTTTCGACCAGGTTTTCCAGCTGTTCTTCAAATAAATCCTTCTGGTCTTTTTTTAGCTTTTTGGCTATTTCTTTGAGCAGCGGATATTTCTCCAGCATAGTGGCTGGAATCTGAAGTTTTTCGCCTGTCAGCATGTTTTTAATCTGCAGGGCGTTGGCCAGGGCCTGACCGCGGTAGTGATTGTTAGTGATGATAAAGACGCGATTGCTGCCTTCAGCCAGCTTTTTTATCCTCTCAATCCAATCTTCCAGTTCATCTTTGGTGTAAAGATAATTATAGCGGTCGTCGCGTCCGGCATCTTCCCGGAACCAGTCTTTATAATTCCGGCCATGGAGTCTGACAT
The DNA here is from genome assembly GCA_014360015.1 of Candidatus Aminicenantota bacterium. Lineage (GTDB taxonomy): Bacteria > Acidobacteriota > Aminicenantia > Aminicenantales > Saccharicenantaceae > Saccharicenans. The sequence goes on from JACIYJ010000002.1 coordinate 7,095, forward strand.
AGGAAAAATCCGGGTTGGTAACGATGGCTGATGGCTTGATGGAATTATGAAAAATTGGCTGGTCGATGTTGCAGAAACAAACGCCGTATTCTTTTAAAAAATCATAAAAGTCTGGCCGGTCCCAGGAGGAATGCCGCACCTCAAGAGCTAAGGGAAATTCAGAGAAGAGCGAAAAAAGTTTTTCCAGATAATCGCGGTTTTCAGCTGTGTTGATGAAGGACCAGGGAAACTGAACCAAGACAGCTGCCAACTTTTGTTTAGTAGCCAGAGGGGCTATACCCTTTTTGAAATCATCAACATCCCTCTGGGAGAAATCCTTCCGCTGGTGGGTGAAGATTTTAAGAAGTTTGGCCGTGAATAAAAATTCCGGATAAGCCTGAACCCGACGCAGCCAGGCATAAACCATGGCCGGTGAAGCCGGACGATAGAAAGTGGAATTTATTTCCACGATATCTACAAAATTGGCTAAGTACTCCAGAGGATGAAAGCTTCGAGATTTAACTGGGGGATAGACAATTCCTTCCCAGTCTTCATAGCTCCAGCCAGCCGTACCCACATAATATTTTTTCATGTTATTTAATTTTAAGCTCTTTTTAAGGGTGGTTCAACCGGTTAGAAATCCTTCTTCAAAGGGTATTGTAATAAAGCCGTTGTTTACTTCAAAAACTCTATTGTTTTTAATCCGGAGATTCGTTGGCCAGGAGCAAATAATCTGTCTCTGTAACATGGAAATTTCCCGCCTTTCTGAATAACCACCGAAATTTCAAAGCAGCCCGTTAACTCATAAAATTTTCAGCGTTATTCCTAATTAAAAAAGCGGTCAGTAAAATTTTTATTAGTCACTTGGCTTTACATGACAGGAGCTTTCCCGAAATGCCCAGCAGGCGGTGAAAATTGTTAGATTCCTGTGCTATAATCAAGCCATGCTGGACATAAAACTGATTCAGGAAAATTTTGAAGAAATTAAAAAAAGATTAGCCACTCGCGGGCAGCCTCAGATTGTGGCTGATGTGGAAGAAGTGTATCGCCTTTCTGATGAAATGAAAGGCTTGATACAGCAGGTGCAGGCCCTGCGAGAAAAACGAAACCGGATTTCTGACGAAGTGAAAAAGCTCAAGCCAGTTGGCCAGGATGTCTCTTGGCTGATTGAGGAAGCAAGAAAAATCGGGGAAGAAATTTCAGCACTGGAAAAACAGGCAAAAGAACTCGAAGAAAAGCTGAACAGGCTTTTGTTGCGAATACCCAACCTCCCGCATGAATCAGTGCCGGTGGGAAACAGTGCCGAAGATAACGTGGTGGTGAGAACCGTAGGGGAGCCGCCAGTTTTTGATTTTGAGCCGTTGCCGCACTGGGATATCGGCAAAAACCTGGGAATTCTTGATTTTGAGCGGGCGGCTAAAATCACCGGTTCCCGCTTTGCTCTGTATTTTGGCCTTGGAGCTAAGCTGGAAAGAGCCCTGATTAATTTTATGCTTGACCTTCACACCAAAGAAAAAGGCTTCAAAGAAGTGCTGCCACCTTTTATCGCCAATGCCGCCAGCCTAATTGGCACTGGCAATCTGCCAAAATTTGTCGAGGATCTGTTCAAATTAGAAGGCTATGATTGGTATCTGATTCCTACGGCTGAGGTGCCGCTGACTAATATCTATCGGAGTGAAATTCTGGAGGCCGAAAGGCTGCCGCAGCGTTTTGTGGCTTATACTCCATGTTTCCGCAGTGAGGCTGGTTCTTATGGCAAGGATATCCGCGGGCTCATCAGACAGCATCAATTCAATAAAGTGGAAATGATGATTTTTTCGCTTCCGGAAAAATCCCTGGAAGAACTGGAGTACATGACTTCCTGTGCTGAAGAAGTCCTGAAACGCCTCGGTCTGGCTTATCGGGTGGTGGCTCTCTGCACGGGTGACCTGGGCTTTGCCAGCGGCAAGACCTATGACCTTGAGGTCTGGATGCCTTCCAGAAATGGATATATGGAGATTTCTTCCTGTTCGGACTGCTTTGATTTTCAGGCGCGGCGAGCCCAGATTAGGTTCAAACGCGGGCCGAAAGCCAAGCCAGAGTTTGTTCACACTCTTAATGGCTCGGGATTAGCCGTGGGTCGGACGGTCAGCGCCATTCTGGAAAATTATCAGCAGAAAGATGGCTCAGTAGTTATTCCGGAAGCCCTTCGGCCGTATATGGATGGTCTGGAAAAAATAACACCTTGAAGGTTAATTTTTTTGCCTACTCATTTTGCGGGATGAATTGACTCTCGTTCCCTTGCCAGCGGCTTTAACTCAAGTTAAAATATTTGTCTTTCGGAGGGATGGCCGAGTGGTTGAAGGCGGCGGTCTTGAAAACCGCTTTCCGGTGTAACCCCGGAACGGGGGTTCGAATCCCTCTCCCTCCGCCACTTCTCATCCAATAAAAAGAACACTCATAGATAAATAAATGAGTTGCGTTTGAAGTTTCCAGCGTTTTTTTTATGGAAACGTTTCGAGGGTCAAATTCTGGAAAGACCAAGGTGAGCCTGTAATGAAAGGGCACTTAAAAGAAGAAAAATAGCGAATTAAAAACCGCCTATCTTTCCAAAAAAGTGGCTTTAAGATTAAAAAAAATTAAAATGGAGAAGCGCAGGTTTTGAGGGGAAGCAAAATAACCAAATCTTTTAGATAATTCGACTCAACCGGAAGCGATTAATTGAATCAACAATAAAACTTCTGTCCTCAGGCTCATCATTTAATTTAGTCTCAACCACTGAATGTTTACTCTGAGAAATCTTTTTCGATTTTATTTTAAAATAAGCTTATAATCACAGGCAGGATGTATTAATTTAATGTCGGACCTTAATAAAACTCTGCAGAGTATAAAAAGGGCCTCAATCAGACCCAGCCCCACGGTTTCGGTCGTTCAATTGATAATGTCTGTCCTGTTTCTGATTTTCGGAGTGGTCCTGATGTTGACCACCGCCAAGGAAGCGGGAGGGGACGGTAGCGGTTTCATCATGGCCTTTTTAGTAATCTGGGTAGTGGCCTGTCTTGGCACAATGATCTATTCAATAGTGAACCTGGCTTCTTTTAAGGGGGCGAGAAATAGGCCCAGCGCCCTGGCTATTGATGTGGTTGAGATAGAGAAGGAAGATGAGTCCAGATCAGCTGTTTCCTCTCCAGGTGGCGAATCGATGGATTTTGAAGCCAAACTGCGCAAGCTGGAAGCGCTCAGGAAAGATGGAATTCTGAGCGAAGAAGAATACCAGCGGAAGAGGAAAGAAATCCTGGACCAGAAATGGTGAAAAAGTTGTTCCCTTCATTCCGGAAGAATACCTGATTTATCGGGCTCTATTTGAACCTCAACCGTCTTCTAAGCGTCAGAATGGATGGTCTGCTATGAAAAGAGGTCATCCTGAAAAATATGACTATTACCAAAACAGTGGATAAGGTTAAAGGTGTGGAAAAGACTCTTCTTGACAATTATAACTAAAAAAACCGGAAAGAATATGATCTTGAAGAATATCTTCCCGAAGAACTGGCTGATTCCTTTAGATTCCGGAAGACTCAGGAGGCAGACTTATTGTCTCCAGGAAAGACCTAAGTCTTCTGGGTTGGCTTCAATCCGGAAAAAACCAGGGCTCTGGTTTTTGTTTTTCATGTTGCTTCCCCTGAAAATGGGGGCTATCTGGTTCTGATGAGAGCGGTTCAGCCCAGATGCCAAAAGCAGTGCTTAGCCATAGGATTCATTGATTGCATTTTACTTAAACGAGAATCATTCTGACTGAAAAAAGTCCATAAAATTTTTTTTGTCCTGACCGGTCAGGGGTTTTTTTCAGGCTCAAAAAATGCTAAAATAAGCCTGCTTTTTAGGTGGAGAGGTGCTGGAGTGGTCGATCAGGGTCGCCTGCTAAGCGATTGTACCAGTGAAAGCTGGTACCGCGGGTTCGAATCCCGCCCTCTCCGCCACTAATTTTGCGTGTGCTTTCAGCTTATATCTCCTCCCTATTTAAATCCCTGGGTTCAAACAGGTTTTAAGACTTAAAAGTGATCTGATTTGTCTCGGAGATTTTTTGTTTTTATAGTGGTGAAGAGTGTCATCTTTATTCATGGGCCGGGTCAGAAAGATGATTTTTATGCTGCCTCCTTTTTCAGCGGTAAATCCTGTATTTTCCGGTTTGACAATTTCGAAGGAGCTTTTATAAATTGATTTCAATGAAAGTCAAAAAGGAGACCGCATGAAAAAAAGAACTGGCTTGAGCTCTCACTTTTTATCAACCGGAACACTTTTAACGGTTTTGCTGATCATTCTTTTATTTCCTGGTTGTCAGAGTCTGAAGAAAGAGAAAGCAGAAGATACTCTATCTGCTACTTATAAGCTTTTTTCAGACCCACCGCCAGAATTCCGTCCGGTTCCTCTCTGGGTCTGGAACGATCTGATGACTGCGGAAAAAATCAGAGAACAGCTTTCCGATTTAAAGGAAAAAGGCTTTGGTGGAGTTTTTGTTCATCCTCGACCTGGGTTGATTACCCCTTATTTATCTGAAGAATGGCTGGCTCTGTTTAAAGAAGCAGTAAAAACAGGAAAAGAACTGGGGCTTAAAGTCTGGATTTATGATGAAAATTCGTATCCATCAGGCTTTGCCGGCGGACTGGTGCCGGCAGCCCTGCCCGAGGCAGCCAGGTCAGGTTTAAAAGCCAGCCGGCTTAAGCTCCCAGAAATAAAAGAAGCAGAAAATTTGGTCTGTGTCCTTCAGGAAGAAGCCAATGGCTTTGTAGATATAACTGACCGGGTAAGAGCTGGTGAGAAGGGCTGGCCTGAAGGAAATTACTGGATATTTGAAGTGGTTAAGGAAAACCCTTCTCCCTGGTATGGTGGCTTTACCTATGTTGATCTGATGCGGCCAGGAGTTACCCAGGCTTTTCTCCATCTCACTCATGATGCCTATAAAAAAGTTTGTGGTGAAGAATTCGGACAAACTATTCCTGGTTCTTTTCAGGATGAAGCTGAGATTGCTCCAGCCGGTGGAGCCTGGGCAGTCAATTTCACCCCTGCCCTGTTCACTGAATTCAGCCGACGTCGCGGTTATGAACTGAAAACTGAGCTCCCTTCGCTGCTGGTAGAAAAAGGCGATTTCCGCCGGGTGCGACACGATTTTTATCTGACCTGTTTGGAGCTTTTTATCGAAAACTGGGCTAAACCATATTATGAATACTGCTCGCAGAATAATCTTCAGCTCACCGGTCATTACTGGGAACACGAGTGGCCGTCTCCCCGAGTAGTGCCAGACAGTTTTGCTCTCAGCGCCTATGCCCATATGCCAGGGGTAGACATCCTGATGAACAACTGGGAGACCAGTCCCCACGCCCAATTTGGAAATTCCAGGGCGGTTCGAGAGCTGCGAAGCGTGGCCAATCAACTCGGCCGGAAAAGAACTCTTTCTGAAACTTACGGCGCCAGCGGTTGGGACCTGACCTTTTTTGATCAGAAAAGGATCGGTGACTGGGAATATGCTCTGGGCGTTAACTTTTTGAACCAGCATCTGGTTTATTCCACAATTGCTGGTGCCAGAAAAAGAGACCATCCGCTCTCTTTTTCTTACCATGAGCCTTGGTGGTCTACTTATCGCCTGATGAATGATTATTTTGGCCGCCTGTCAGTAGCTTTAAGTTCTGGTGAGCAGCTCAACCGGATTCTGGTGATTGAACCGACAACCTCAGCCTGGATGTATTATTCTCCGGCGGAGAAAAGCGAAAAGTTCGAAAAAATCGGCCAGGATTTTCAGAACTTTGTCCACAGGCTTGAGCAGCTTCAGATTGAGTATGACCTTGGCAGCGAATTTATCCTTAAAGACTATGGCCGGGTCAACGGAAAAAAATTTCAAGTCGGCCGGAGAGCTTATGATTTGGTGATTCTGCCGCCAGGAACTGAAAACCTGGAACCCTGGACTGCTGCTTTATTGAAAAATTTTATAAAGGGCGGAGGCCGAGTTTTATCCTGGGTTGAAAGCCAGATATTCCAGGGTGGACAGCCTTCTTCTCTGGGTGAAGAATTTAAATCATCTGAAAAGTTTAAGAACCTATTTGGTCAGCCGGTCGAGGTTGAGGTTATTTCCAAAGCTTTAAAGCAGGACATTGAGTTTAAAAATCTATCCGGTCAAGAAATGCTCTTTCACCAAAGACGTCAATTTAAAGATGGTCAGCTCCTGTTTCTGACTAATATCAGTCTGGATAAAGTGGCTTCAGGGGAGGTAAGGTTAAAAGGAAAATCAGCAGAGAAATGGGATGCTTTTAGTGGAAAAATTGAGTCATATCCAGCCGAAAGGAAAAAAGACCAAATTAGTCTGAAATTTTCTCTCAAGCCTGGAGAAAGCCTGCTTTTGGCGATTTACAATAGAAAGAAAGCTAAAACATTTAATGAAAAAGAAAAAATGAAATCTGAAGAAAAAATCATGGCCACCGGTCCGCTGACGATTAAAAGGCTTGATCCCAACGTTCTGACGCTTGACTACTGCGACCTGACTCTTGGTGGCCGAACAGAAAAGAACCTGTATTTTTATCAGGCCCAGAGAAAAGCCTATAATTTTCATGGTTTTGACCGAAATCCCTGGGATTCGGCTGTTCAGTATCAGGACAGCCTTATTTCGAAAAACAAGTTCGGCCCGGGCACTGGTTTTAAAGCTGATTTTCATTTTACGGTTGCTCCTGGAGTGGACTTAAAATCGTTAAAACTGGTAGTGGAAAGGCCGGAAATCTTCAAGGTCCAGGTCAATGGTCAGACACTACCACCCCAGCCTGATTCCTGGTGGCTGGACAGGGCTTTTGGAGTTTTTTCCTTAGAGAAAGTAGCCAGAACCGGTATTAACACCGTCACTCTCGTGGTCAGTCCTTTTGACCTTCTGGCCGAGCTTGAGCCGATTTATATACTCGGAGATTTTTCTGTTCAACCGACGATTAAAGGCTTTTTGATAACCTCGGCTGCGCAGCTTAAACCTGGATCCTGGAAAACTCAGGGATTGCCTTTTTACGGTCACCGGGTGCGGTACTCAGTGTCGGTCGAAATTAAAGAAGGCGAGCTAAATCAGGCTGATTTCCTGATTCAGGCTGGTCGATGGAAAGGAGCCATAGCTGAAGTGGAGGTTAACGGTCAGAAAGCCGGTTATCTATTGAGCCCTGATGATTCTCTATTGATAACTGATAAGCTTAAACCTGGAAAGAATGACCTGAGTCTGATAGTATACGGTACTCTTAAAAATACCCTCGGTCCTCATCATCTCAATCCGCCAGCTGGAATGGCCTGGCCAGGTTCTTTCCAGAGGGCACCTGAAGGTGGACAACCGGCGGGATCAGAGTATAATTTCCTGGATTATGGACTCTTCGATGATTTAATCGTCAAAAAAATAACAAAAAGAGCTTAAGAATGATGAAGATTGGTTTTGACAGCGAAATTTACTTAAAAGAACAGAGCGCGGCCATTTCCCGGAGATTAGCCCTTTTTCCTGATAAACTCTATCTGGAATTCGGTGGAAAAATTCTCAACGATTTTCATGCAGCCAGAGTTCTGCCTGGCTATGACCCGAATATCAAGGTTAAGTTGCTCCAGCAATTCAGCGACAGGATTGATATTATCCTCTGCATCTATGCCGGTGACATCGAGCGACGAAAACTCAGAGCTGATTTCGGAATTACCTATGATGCTGACGCCCTCAAGCTGATCGACGATTTGAATGAATGGGGTTTAAAAGTTTCAGCCGTGGTCATAACCAGATATGAAGAGCAGGCCTCAGCCAAAATTTTTAGGAATAAACTTGAACGACTGGGGATAAGAGTTTATACTCACAGATTTACCAGTGGCTATCCGACGGATGTGGACACTATTGTCAGCGAAGAAGGTTACGGAGCCAATGAATACATTGAAACTACCAAGCCTCTGGTGATTGTCACTGGGCCTGGTCCTGGAAGCGGCAAATTGGCCACCTGTCTGTCTCAGCTTTATCACGAACATAAACGAGGACTCAAAGCTGGTTATGCTAAATTTGAAACTTTTCCCATTTGGGATCTGCCCTTAAAACATCCGGTGAACGTGGCTTATGAAGCAGCTACGGCTGACCTGGGCGATTTCAACCTGGTAGATCCTTATCATCTGGAAGCCTACAATCAGCGGGCTATCAACTACAATCGTGATGTCGAGGCTTTTCCTCTGTTGAAAAGAATTTTAAGCAAAATCTCAGGAGAGGGGTTTGTTTATAAATCACCAACCGAGATGGGTGTCAACGTGGTCAGTAAAGGAATCATCGATGATGCTGTGGTCCAGGAAGCTGCTCGTCAGGAAATAATCCGGCGATATTTCCGGTATCAATGTGAGCAGATTCTTGGGTTTACCACCCAGGAGACAGTCGAAAGAGCTGAGTTGCTGATGAAAGAACTCAACCTGAAACCCGAAGACCGGTCAGTGGTTCCTCTGGCCAGAGAGGCCGCGGTTGAAGCTCAGATAAAAGCCAAGGGTAATAACGGCATTTATGTTGGGGCCGCCCTCGAGCTTAGAGACGGACGAGTGGTTAAAGGCTACAATTCGCCTCTGATGCATGCCGCTTCCAGCGCTGTCCTAAACGCCCTCAAACGATTAGCCGGTATTCCCGACCATATTCATTTGCTTTCGCCCGTCGTGCTGGAACAGGCTGCCTATTTAAAACAGAACATCCTTGGGGGCAAGGCTTTAAGCTTAGACCTGACTGAGGTTCTGACCTGTCTGGCCATTACTGCTCCGACCAGTCCGGCCACTCAGCTGGCTCTGGATAAACTTAAAGATCTTAAAGGTTGTGAGATGCACCTGACTCATATGCCCACATCTGGAGATGAAACCGGGCTCAGAAGGTTGGGCATAAACTTAACCTGTGACCCGGTCTTTGCTTCCAAGAATCTGTTCATTGGTTAATTCAGTCTCGGAGATTTCTGGCGATGGTTAAAATTAAAAAGTTAATGTTCAAAGCAGTGTTTATTCCATGGAAAAATTATGATTTTCTTCAAAGTAAAATGGTCCCCGGCCTTTGGACCAAAACTTTTTTAGGGTTGATATTTTTCGGCTTAGCTTTTTCTCTGACTTCACTGGCTCAGGCCGCTACTGGCAATTTTCCTGGCATCCCAGTGATTTTGCCGTTAAGTCTGGAGAATTATTTTTTCTGGCAGATGATTTTAGTCGGACCCTGGTTGGTTCTGAGCTGGCTGCTGGTCAGTCTGTTTGCCAGGGTGCTTCTCCTTTCCTTTGGAGCCAGAGCGGTCAGCTTCCGGCAGTTATCCGCCTCCTTATCTTTGAGCTTTTATCCTTTTCTTTTCTGGCTTTGGGTGCCGCATTTTATCACTGCTATTCTTTATCTGTTGGGTATGTCACAGAAAGAATGGGTTGACCTACTTTCCGAACCAGGCTGGTTTCAAACCGGATACATAGCCTTTATCGTTCTGGCCACCTTAACCGGCTTCTTAGCGGTTAACATTACTCTGGCTAAGAGAAGGTGGACTAAAATAGGGGCCAGCCTGATGACTGCCAGCCTGAGCTTTATCCTCTGGTGCCTTCTGGTCTTAATTTTTCTGCGTTAAAGGAGGGCTTATGGACATTGTCATCAGAAGGTTCAAGATGAGCGATTATGACAGGGTGATTGAACTTTGGCAGCAGGGAAATCTGCCGCTAAAACCTAAGGGCAGAGACAGTCGGGAAGAGATTGAAAGACAGATTCAACTCAGTAACGTAATCTTTCTGGTGGCTGAAAGTGCTGGTAAAGTCATTGGGACAGTCCTGGCCACCCATGATGGTCGAAAAGGCTGGATAAACCGCTTAGCGGTTGACCCGGCTTTTCGCCGTCAAGGACTGGGGCAGATCCTAATCAAAGAAGCGGAAAAAGAACTGGAAAAAGAAAGAATCATGATGTTTGCCGCCTTGATTGAAGAAGATAATCTGCCTTCGATTAACCTTTTTGAAAAGCTCGGTTATGAGTATCATCCTGAAATCAAGTACTTTACCAGGAAAAAGTTTCCTGAAATTTAATTCAGAGGCTGCCTATTTGTTACAATTTTTATAGGAAAAGTATAAAATAGATTTTCTAAAAGTCAGAATATCTGGAGGAACAGAATGAAACCAAAAAAGCTGTTTGAAGGAATTTACTGGGTGGGCGCTCAGGATTGGGACCGCCGGCTGTTTGATTCACTCATCCCGCTGCCAGAAGGAACCAGCTATAATGCTTACCTGGTCCAGGGAGAGAAGTACACTGCCCTGATTGATGCGGTCGACCCATCCAAAATTAATTTTCTGGAGGAACATCTAAAAGAATTTCCCAAAATTGATTTTTTAATTGCCAATCATATCGAACAGGACCATTCAGGTCTGATCCCTTTTGTCTTAGAGAAATATCCTCAGGCTCAGCTTTTAATCACTCCTACCGCTAAGGACCTGGTACAAAGCCATCTCCATGTGGCTGAAAACCGCCTAAGGACTGTGGCTGACGGTGAAAAGCTGGATCTGGGTGGCCGGACCATTCGCTTTATTCATTTTCCCTGGGTTCACTGGCCTGAGACCATGCTCAGCTATCTGGAAGAAGACCAAATACTTTTCAGCTGCGACCTGTTCGGCTCTCATCTGGCCTCCTCTGAACTTTTTATCAGAGAAGAAACTCTGGTCATCGAACCGGCCAAACGGTATTACGCAGAAATCATGATGCCGTTCAGAAAGATCATTCAGAAAAATCTGGAAAAAGTTGAGAGCCTTCCTCTGAACTACATTGCCCCAAGCCACGGCCCAATCTATCCACGACCGGAATTCATAATCCAGGCTTATAAAGAATGGATTGCTGATAAGCCGCGGAACCTGGTCGTCATCGCCCATGTCAGCATGCACGGTTCGACCGAGAAGATGGTCAGCCACCTGGTCCAGGCTCTGTCTTTAAGAAATGTGGAAGTAAGGCCATTTAACCTGACCGTGACTGATGTTGGCCGCTTAGCCATAAGCCTGGTAGAGGCGGCTACCATCATCATAGCTTCTCCCACGGTGCTAACCGGACTTCATCCTTTAGCGGCTGAAGCAGTTTTTCTGGTGAATGCTCTGAGGCCTAAAGCCCTGTTTGCCGGTTTTATTGGTTCCTATGGCTGGAAGTCCAGAGCCCTCGACCAGCTCAAAACCATGCTGGACAGCGTCCGGCCGGAGTTTCTGAATCCTGTTCAGATAAAAGGAGACCCCAGGCCCGAAGATTTTGCGGCCTTAGACAATCTGGCTGAAGAAATTTACCAAAAACATAGAAGTGCAAATCTGGTCTGAGTCTTAATCTATTTCTAATTCTAAGCGCTATCGGAGAAATAAGGCAAAAATAAGAGCTTTTGGCAACTTATTTTCCTCAGCTCTTAAATTGTTGACTGAACTGGAAAATGGTTTCCATCACCTCCTGATGACTGAGTGAAGGTCCGTCCTGCGGCGAGTCAATAATCCGATAATCAAAGAAAGGACAGTTACCTTCATACCAGCGTTCCGAAACCGGCCGTCCCATCCTTTCTCTTTTTTGCTTTTCTTTTTCATTGAGCAGCCTTCCAAGTCCTCTCAAATTTACCCCAATTTCGGGGTCAACTCCGATGATGAAACGCTTTCCACCAAAATTGGACAAAAGGAAAGAGAAGCCTTTACCTGAAGGAGAGTTGAAGATGTCACGCCGGCTCCATTCTTTCAGGAGAAAACTCTTGGGGTTCTGAACGACCAGCCCGTCAACCGCTTTAAATCCCTGACCGTTACTCAATGGCAGGTTAATCTTGATGATTTCAGCTTTCTCCAGGTCTTCGAGATAGTTAAAGTAATCATCTTCCACCCGGTGCATGGCTTTCTCGTAGCGATCTATTCCTTGAAAAATCGGCCGATTGGCCACAATGTCCCGACCCAGCATAGCCTGTTCATAGAGAAGCTTCATCAGCCTCAGACCTTCGTTCACTCTTTCCAGGTTGGCTTCATCTTCCGGCTTCTGGATGTTGACAAAAATAGCCCGGAGCAGAGCATAGGGAGTGGCACTCAATTCGATATTTTTAGGAATGGTAGCCGAATCGACCATTCGGGCATATTCAGCGATTTTTTTCATAGCCTCGTCTACAGCTCTGTTTTCCAGGAGTTTTAAGGTCAGAAAAATGGCGCTGACTGCATCAAAATCGGGCAACCTGTGGGTAATGATGGTGATTTTGTCTTCATTTTTTTGGAGATGGTTCAGCACTAACTCCGGGTGCTTGACCACTAAGGAAGCGGCACATTCAGCCTCAGCTTCTGGTTGATGATGGTCGATTACTCCGGGTGCAGTCTTCATCCCAACATCCAGAACAATAGTTCCGGGTTCTGGTGAGAATTCTTGGCCATAAGGTGCAAATTGAAAAATGGTTTCCATTTTCCTGTTTGCCCCTTAAAAGTGATTCTAAATAAAGTAGAATTAATTATACTATTTTTGGCCTGAGAATAAAGACCCGGTGATAGCTTCTTCCAGCTGTTCTCCCGTTGTCAGATATTTTCGCCGCCGGCTTTTTTTGCTGTTCTGGTTCAGCCAGACATTGATTTCAGGTATTTTGTAGAGATTAACTGCCCTTTCTCCAGATTCAGAATAAACATTCACGGTTACCGTATATGGAATTCCGGTAGCTCTTAGATTTTGGTTTTCCAGAAGTTTTTGAAGTCTATCCTGGATTTTTAGGGCTCCAGCCCTGTTAGTGTTCGGCAATAGAACCAGAAATTCATTCTGGCCGACTCTGGACACCAGATCAACTTTTCTGGTAGTCTTTTTCAGGATGAAGCTCAGGTTTAACAGAACTCTTTCTCCAGCTTCCTGGCCGAAGGTCTGGATGATTTTTTCGTAATAATCGACAACAACCTTTATCAGCGATAAATCGGTTCCATATCTTTCGCTCCTGGCGACTTCTCGCTGGAAATATTCAAATAAGGTCTTGGCCTTGTAGGTTTGGGTCAGCTGATCAAAATCTTCCAGTTCTCTAATTTGTTTGAGGAGGACCAATCTTTCCAGGTTCAGCTCGGCAAAACTGGTTAAGGCCAGCAAAAATTTAAATTCTTCAAGGTTAAAAGCTGGTTTGTCTTTCTTGTTGACCAGGTAGACTACTCCATAGACCACTTTTTCGATGCGGAAAGGGATGGCCATCAGACTTCTAATTTCCAACCCTGGAATCTGGTCGACCTCGGAATTAAACCTGGGATCCTTAGCACAGTCAGTTATGAGCAAATTCTGGTTAGTTTCAGCAGCCAGGCCGCAGAGGCCCTCTCCTTGCCTGACGACCTTGTCCTTGAGGCTTTCAGTTTTTTCACCCAGAATTTTGACATAACACAAGTCACCCGTGGCCATCTCTTTCTGCAAAAAGGCCGCTATTTCAGGGTTGACAAGCTCGGCAGCTTTCTTTAAAAGTCGATCCAACAGGTCATCAGAGCTCTTGGAGAGGGACAGCTCTTTGACTGAATCAAAGAATCGACTGGCGTTTAAGATTTCCTGTTCGTTCTGGGCCAACCCGCCCTTAATCTCATCCATTTTTTATCTAATATCAGATTTATTTTTTATTTTCAACATATTTCCAATCTTCAGGTTTGGCTGGTAGTTCTGTCAGGAAAGAGGAATCGACCCTGAACAGGTAGCTTAGCTCGTTATTTTTAATAATTACCTGTTTTTTGTCGGGTGTTTCCTGACCGACCAAAAGATGTATTTCTTTTTCCTCTTTATCCTGAGGCTTGACTTTAAGGGTAATTTTGACTCTCGGATTATCCAGTCCAAAGTCGGACAGGTTAGCTGGCCTGTCGATAAACTCTATGGCTTCTAAGTATTCCAGTTTCCTGATGAGGGATTCAATTTTAGATTCGTCCGCGGGTTCTTTTTTATTGGCTTCACCCAACACCAGCCATTTTTCCTGTTCCTGACCTTTTTCTTTTATTTTTTCCTTGGCTGCGGCGATAACCTTATCCTGCTGTTTTATAGTAATACCGATAACCTCCCAGCTATTAAAAACAGCCACTTTCTTTTCCCGCAGGTCATTAATCTTTTTGTTCAGGTCATTGATAATCTGGCTGTCAACTTCTATAATCTTTTTTGATATAGAGTTAGTAGCAATCACCTTGTCGTTCTTCTTGGTCAGCTGGAAGACGAGTTCCTTACTCTCAGGCAAAGTCAGGTTGACGGTAAATTCAGGCTGGTCTAGACCAAAAGACTTAAGATCTTCTGGCTTCTTTTCTTCAACCACGAAGTTTTTGGCTTTCAATCTGGACAGATTGTCCAGCAGGTTATCTATTTGATAATTAGAAGCCAGAGCTTCAACTGGCTGCACCAGAATCCAGCTATCTCCTTTACGGCTGGCCTTCCAGGTAAGGTCTTTTGATTTAACCTCGATGGCCTGGACTTCCTTAGTTTCAAACTTGAGTATTTCTTTGTTCCTCAGGTCAAACAGCTTCTTGTCCAGCGAATACTTTATGTAACTCGGTAGAAGCACAACTTTTGCCTGGTCTGCTCTCTTAGCGTAAAGAGTGCTGTCTAAGGGGTTTTCCATGCCGATGAGTATCTTGACCGGTTCCTTCTGCCCTTTGACCCATAGGCTAATTTCTTTCTTTGGTATCTCATAAGCCTTCAGGTCAGTGGCCTGATTTTCGACCACATGTTCAATCCTGAGGCTGGCGAAATTTTCTGCCAGACTATTAGCTTCGTAATTATCGGCTTCGGCTACCAGCGGTTCAATTATCTGCCAGTTGCCTTTCTCATCTTTCTGTAAGGTTATGGTTTCCTGTCCCTCAGCTTTCAGGCTGATTTTTTCCACTTCAGCAGCCTTAAAATCGGTTAGCTTTTCTTCTTTTTCTTTCTTTTCCTTCGCTTTATTTGACGTGTGTTCGATAAAAACAACACCAGCCAGCAGGATGATAAAAACCAGAAGAAGAATGAGAGTCGTCTTGAACTTCATAACGACCTCCTTCTTAACCAGATGGTTAAACCGGTAATTAAGACAATTAAAGGCAGTAGAATTATGGAGATGAACATCAAGAGCCTGCCCTGACTGGGTGTTAACTGGATGGTGCGTGGCGACTGAGTTTTGGGCTGAATCGAGATCAAGTCAGATTCTTCGGTCAACCAGTTAACGGTGTTCAAAAAGAGATTGCCGTTTCCAGAAAGGTTGTAATACCTGTTGGTGATAAAATCTGAATCTCCGAAAACAGCCAGTCGGGCTTCCTTAGATTGAGGTTGTGAACTTTCTTTTGACCCGGGTTCACTCGTAGATTTGGCTTCGGTTGTTTCTGTAATCTTTTTCGTCCCAACCACGGCTAAGGAAATCGGGCCCTGTTTGTCTTTATTCTTGTCAAAGGAAACTTCTTTCTGGTCGAGCTGGCGTTCCGACCAGGAGTTAGAGCTGGTCTTAGCAATAGCAGTTAAGGTCATGCCCTCGGGTTTGGTCTCAGCTATTTCTACTGACCTGGCTAAGGGGAAGAAAGTAGCATAGCGGAAATTTTTCGTTATTTCGTGATAGTCATATTCAGTCACCACTGGCATAAAATAATCACCGCCCAGAAGTCTGGAGACAGTATCAACTACTAAATCATTTTCCAATTTGAAGCCATATTCAGCCAGCCAGGATTCCAGACCGGAAGTTGTTTCTGGGTCAACCATAAAGAAAATTCGTCCGCCCTTATTCAGGTAATTTTTGAGAGTTTCCAGTTCATTGGGCAGCAGGGCTTTGCGGGGTCCGGGAACGATGAGAAGGCTGCAATTAGCCGGAAAATTTTCTGACAGCGCCAGACTGAGCTTCTTGACTTCATAGCCGATTTTTTCCAGTTCACTCTTGGCTGTGGTGTAACCGGAATCAGAACTTTCTTCGATCGAACCTTCCCCATGGCCTTCAAGAAAATAGATAACCTTTTTCTTCTCCCTGGTTACCTTGATGAGAGCGTTGGTGATGTCTTCTTCTGAAGTGGTGGTGATGCGATTCTCTTTATCTCCGCATTCAAAAACCGTAGTTCCGTCCTGAGTTATTTCATATTTCTTCACCAGTCCGGGGTTTTTATCAGGGTCGATGAATTCGTATTTGATTCGAGGAGAATGGTAGGCATAGATTTTAAGAAGATTTTCCATGGTTGGCCGGCTGACATTGCCATCGCGGAAGAAGCATTTGATGGTAACATCCTTTTTCAGGTTTTTAACTACATTGATCGACTGATCGGATAGGCTGTGGATTTTGGCTGCGGTAAAATCAATCCGGTAGTGATGTCTGGCCAGGAAGAAGTTGATTACCACCAGAATGGCCAGGACCAGAATAATAATCAGAAACATATTGCTGGAATAAAGAAAAGACTTGCGTTTGAGACCTTCTTTCAACTCTGCCAGATTGAGAATTATATACCCAATCATCAGAACCACACCGACCAGACCACAAACCAGAGCTACTGTCCGGTATTGGGGCCAGACGATGAGCAAGACAAGGGCTAAGGCAACAAGACCAAGACTTATATAATTAAGATAATTTTTAATCCAAGTCATGGCCTTACCTCCACCTGCGGGATTGAATGACTGAGTGGGTCAGGAAAAGTCCGAAGAAAGCAAAGCTCAAATAATAAACCAGATCACTAGTATCAAGAATACCTTTGGTCATGCCATCGAAATGCTCAAAAAAGGAAAGATAATTAAGGACATCTTGCCACAGACCCCGGGCTGAATATCCGGCCCAGCTCAGAACCCAGAACAGGAGAAGAGTTCCGAAAGTCAGAACGGCTGAAACAATCTGGTTTTCAGTAAGTGACGACCAGAAAATCCCCAGTCCGAGAAAAGCTGCACCCAGTAAGAACAGACCGAGATAACCCAGTAGATAGGGAAGAGGTTCAGGATTGCCGTAGATAAAAGTGAAAATTGTCGGGATGGCACTCAGCAGGAGCATGATTAAAAGGACGATTAAAGAAGCCAGGTATTTTCCGAGAATAATCTGCACCACCGATACCGGTGAAGTGAACAGCAGTTCTTCGGTGCCCATCTTTTTTTCTTCAGAGAAAAGTCGCATCGAAAGTAAAGGCAGCATCAGCAGGAGGATAATGCTCAAGTTATGGAAAAGAGGGGCAAAGACCATCTGATTGATGTTGATCTGCTGGTAATAGTAGGGGTTTTGAGCCATCTGCATAGCCTGGGAATTGAACCACCAGACCAGACTATAAAAGAAAAAGCCGGAAAGAAGAATAAAAATGGAGATGACTATGTAAGCTATGGGAGAAGTAAAATAAGAGAGAAGTTCTTTTTTGGTGATGGACCAAACGGCTTTCATTGTTCCATCCCTCCTGAAACGATTCTCAGATAAAGCTCTTCAATGTTCATAGCCACCGAGCGCATTTCCAGAAGCCCAAGCTGCTTTTCCAGACAGAGTTTGATGATCTGTTCTCTCATATCTTTGTTTCTGTCCCATTCCAGCTTGATTTCTGAGCCTTCAAAATGAGCGTTATCTATGCCAGGCAATTGACGAAAAAGATTCAGGACTTCGTTGTCGACTTTTTTAAGACGTAAATAGACACCGTCTTTTTCTTTGTAAGTCGTGGTCAATTCTTCCAGGGAACCGGAAGCCATCAACTTGCCTTCGTTGATAATCACCACGCCGTCGCAGACCTGAGTGACTTCAGCCAGGATATGGGTGGAAAGCATCACCGTGTGTTCACCCTTAAGAGATTTAATCAGCTGGCGGATTTCCACGATCTGAGCCGGGTCCAGCCCGATAGTCGGTTCATCCAAGATGATAACCTGCGGGTTGTGAATCAGAGCCTGAGCGATACCCACCCGTTGCTTGTAGCCGCGAGAAATATTTTTGATTAACCTTTTTCTGACAGGCTGAAGGCCGGTAATTTCCACCGCCCGGTCAACGGCCGCTTTTTTTCTTGAACCCGGAACTTTTTTAATCTCAGCTACGAACCCTAAATAAGCTTCAACCGTCATTTCTGGATAGACAGGGACAGTTTCAGGCAAATAACCGATTGACTGCTTGACGGCATCAGCCTGTTCAAAGACATCATACCCGGCCACCACCGCCCGGCCTTCAGTTGCTGGAAGATAACCGGTCAAGATTCTCATGGTGGTGGTTTTTCCCGCAGCGTTGGGTCCAAGCAGACCCCAAATTTTCCCTTTTTCTACCTTAAAATTAAGATCTTTGACGGCTACGAGGTCGCCATATTTTTTAGTGAGATGTTCAGTTTCAATCATCGGCTAACCTCCTTTCTCCAGTAATAACGTTTAAAAGACGAAAAAACGTTACATTTTCTCTGGAATCTGAATTCCCATCAGGTCGAGAGCCTGACAGAGAATTTCATGAACGAAGTATATGGTCATCAATCTGAAAGTTCGGAGTTCTTCGTCTTTTTCAGCCAGAACCTGGTAATTGTGATAGTAGCTGTTGAATTTCTGGCAAAGGTTGAAGGTGAATTTGGCTAAATTGGCAAATTCTAAGGTGATGATTGACCGCAAGACTTCTTCATCCAGTCCGGAGGCATAGACGATGAGTTCCCAGAAGTCGCGAGCTTCTTCCGGGGATAATTTTTCGAGATTAATATTTTTGAGCAGTTCAGGTCGTAAGATTTCCTGGTAAGAAATTCCAGTTTTTTCCTGAAATTTGCGGAAGATGCTTCTTAACCTGACTGCAGTGTACTGAAGATAGGGACCGGTTTCGCCTTCAAAGTTCAGGGCTTCATCGAAATCAAAGACGATTAGCGAATTCCGCGCATACTTCAGCATAAAATACCTGACCGCGGCGCAGGCAATTTGCCTGGCAATTTGCTGCTTGCTGGAAAGCGGCAAATCCGGGTTTCTCTTAGCGACTTCTTCGAACGCCTTTTCTTCCAGTCGGTCAAGCAGGTCATCAGCTTTAACCCCAATTCCTTTTCGACCGGATACTTCGAGAAAGGTCCGGTCTTTATCTTCTTCAGAAATTTCTACATTGATTTCAGAAAGACTTTTAGGGGAGAGAGCCACCATTTCGTAGGAGAAATGTATTGACCTGGAGGCCTGCTCCTTATAGCCGAGTGATTTCAGACTCT
Organism: Candidatus Aminicenantota bacterium; assembly: GCA_014360015.1. Lineage (GTDB taxonomy): Bacteria > Acidobacteriota > Aminicenantia > Aminicenantales > Saccharicenantaceae > Saccharicenans. Next base: position 26,106 of record JACIYJ010000002.1, read on the forward strand.
GAACCACCACTTTCTGAAGATAAGACTGACGGACATCGATGACATTGTAAACCTTGCTGCCGGCTCCAAAATGGACATCATAAGGAGTGGGTCGGGCTGAAGAAATCCAGATTGTCCGGCCGTTATCTTCAACAAAAGGCTCATAGTAGAAATCCTGACCGAGAAGCCCGAATTTCCAGAGCTGATAAGCTATGTCCTTACCGACATAGGTGACTGTTCCGTCGGACCTGACGATTATTTTTTCTCGCTCCGGCTCATCTTCAAGTTTCATCACCCAGCAGCCTGCGGATTCTCCTTCCTGAGAAAAATGGATGGTCTGGCTGTCCCTGAGCATCTGGAAAGCTTTTTCCCAGAATTTAAGCCCCAGAATACTGCTCTCGCAGGGGAGAACATCATAGGTAATGTTCAGCCTCTTCATCGTGGCTAAATGAGCCCGAAGAATTCGTCTTGAGACATAATAAGCATAATCAGCTTCAGGTGAAAGGCCGTGCTCGATTCTCTTGAGAATTTCTGCCCTTTTGGCCTGAGCTTGTTGGTTTTCGGCCAGAAACCGGGAGACTCTGGTATAAAGGTCCCAGCAGTAGTAATCAAATTTGCCTTCAATTTTATCCAGGTCAGTCAAACTCTTTTTTTCAAGCTCCATTAAACCATAGACTACGTCGACCACTTGGACTCCGGTGTCGTCGATGTAGTTCTGGACTTCAACCTTTTCGCCTTTATACCTGAGACATCTGACTAAGGTATCGCCTAAACAGGCATTGCGGAGATGTCCAACGTGGGCGGCCTTGTTGGGGTTGATGTTAGTATGTTCGACGATGACTTTCTTTTCCTCAGGATTGAGTCCGGTCTTTTCCAGGTTGGCGAATTTCTCGGAAAAGAATTTTTTCCGGTCAAGATAGAGGTTGATATAGCCAGCCCCGGCCACTTCCACTTTTTCCACACCTTCCAGGTCCGACAGCAGTTCAGCCGCCCGGCTGGCAATAGCCCTGGGATTGGTCTTGAGCTTTTTGGCTAAGGGAAAGGCAATGGAGAGAGCCAGATCGCCAAATTTCTGGTCAGGAGTACTGGTGAGCTCCACCTCCTCGGCTGACAGAGGAAATTCTGAACTCAGTTTGGAGACGATTTTTTCTTTTAATTCCTTCTTTGTTTTAAGCATTGTGCTTTTAATTATAACAAAAATCTTTGGTCTAACAAGTTGCACTTATACTTGAAACATTATATAAATTTGTGATACTTAATTAGCTTAGTTAAGTTAAATATTATTTAGTGAAAGGAATTATCATGAAAAAAACCAGGTTAAATGCAGTCCATAAGGAATCTGGTGCTCGGATGATTGAATTTGCCGGCTGGGAGATGCCGGTCGAATATAAAGGCATCATAGACGAGCACTTGGCTGTTCGGACGAAAGCCGGCCTGTTTGATGTCAGCCATATGGGCGAAATTTTTGTTGAAGGTCCAGAAGCTTTAGCCTGTGTTCAGTATTTGACTCCGAACGACGTGGCTAAACTTTCTCCAGGACAGGTCCAGTACACGGCCCTGACCACACCCGAAGGTACTTTTGTTGATGATATGCTGGTTTATTGCCTTTCTCTACCTGACAGGTATTTACTGGTAGTGAATGCTGCCAACACTGACAAGGATTATGCCTGGATAAAAGAAAAATCAGCTCCATTTAATGTCCAGGTGATCAACCGAAGCGATGAATATTCTCAGCTGGCTCTTCAGGGCCCGTTAGCTCAGGAAATTCTTCAGCCGCTGACTGATATTGACCTCAGCCAGATGAAGTCCTTCCATTTTGCTTTCGGAAAAGTGGCTGGCCTTGATTGCTTGGTTTCCAGAACCGGCTACACCGGTGAAGATGGCTTTGAGATCTACACTCTGGCTGAGAATCCGGAAGTTATCTGGAAAGCGATCATCAAAGAAGGTACACCCAAAGGTTTATTACCGGTCGGACTCGGAGCCAGAGATACTTTAAGACTGGAAGCCAGGCTGATGCTTTACGGCAATGACATTACTGATAAAACCACAGTGCTTGAAGCTGACCTTAAATGGATAATCAAGTTTCAAAAAGGAGATTTTCTGGGAAAAGCCGCTCTGGAGAAACAACTTCAAGAAGGGCTGAAGAGAAAGCTGGTGGGCTTTGAAGTTGTGGATAAAGGAATTGCCCGACCGCACTATCCGGTATTCATCAAAGGTGAAAAAGTATCCGAAGTTTGTTCCGGCACGTTTGCCCCTTATGTGAAGAAAGCCATCGGCCTGGTTTATCTGCCCATTGAATACACAGAAATAGGTACTGAATTCGAAATCGGGATTAGAGATAAAAAGCTCAAAGCTAAGGTTGTCCCAACACCCTTTTATAAAAGAGAAAAGAAATAACTTAAATTTTTATAATCAAAAAGGAGGAACTTATGTATCCTGAAAATCTTTATTACACAAAAGACCACGAATGGTTAAAAGTAGAAGGCGAGGAAGCAGTAGTCGGTATTACTGATTTTGCTCAAAAACAGCTGGGAGACATTATCTATGTTGATCTGCCACAGGTCGGAAAAATCTTAGAAGCCCATCAGACTATTGGCACTGTGGAATCAGTTAAATCTGTATCCGATGTCTATTCACCTGTATCCGGCGAAGTCATCGAAGTTAATTCCGAGCTGTCTCAGACCCCAGACCTGATTAACAAAGACCCTCATGGTCAAGGCTGGATTGTCAGACTGAAAATCAAGGATAAATCTGAGATCAACAACCTGATGAAAGCTGCTGATTACGAGAAATATCTTGAAGGCCTGGAACATTGAGGCCGTCAGCCCTGAAAGCTGAAATCTTAATACCCGGGGGTAAACATGAGCTATATTCCTATCAGTGAGAAAGATAAAAAGGAGATGCTGGCCAGAATCGGTGTTGATTCGATAGAGCAACTCTTTTCCTGTATCCCGGAAAACATCAGGCTCAAAGGAGATCTGAATCTCCCGGCACCACTTTCTGAGCTTGAGCTTCTGGAGTATTTTGAGGAAAAAGGCCGAAAAAATTCTTACGAAAAATATCTTTCTTTCTTGGGGGGCGGAGCTTATGACCATTTTATTCCAGCGGTGGTCGATTATCTGAGTTCAAGGGGGGAGTTCCTCACACCTTACACTCCTTACCAGCCTGAAGTCAGCCAGGGAACTTTGCAGGTAATTTTTGAGTTTCAGACACTCATCTGCCAGCTGACCGGACTGGACATTGCCAACGCTTCGCTTTATGACGGAGCCACGGGAGCAGCCGAAGCGGTGCTGATGGCTTACAGGATTAAAAACAAGAAGAGACTGCTGGTGGCTTCTAATCTCAATCCGGAATATCGCCAAGTCATTTATACTTATACCAAAAACCTTGGTCTGGAAGTGGTCGAGCTTCCTTATGAAGTGACGGGCAAGATAGATAAGAAAGGTCTTGAATCTTCTCTTAACTTCGAAACCTCAGTCATTCTCTGCCAGTCACCCAATTATTTTGGAGTAATTGAAGATATAAAGAGTTTAGCCGATTCGGCCCATCAGCATGATGCTCTTTTGGCAGTGGTCATTTCTGAGCCAGTCTCTCTTGGATTGCTGGAAGCTCCAGGTAAGCTCGGTGCGGATATTGTGACCGGGGAAGCTCAATCTTTTGGTCTGCCTTTGAGTTATGGTGGTCCTTATCTTGGTTTTATGGCCTGCAAGAAAGACTTTGTCCGGCAGCTTCCAGGAAGGATTGCTGGCCAGACAGTTGATGTTGAGGGACGTCGGGGATTTGTTCTAACCCTGTCCACCCGTGAGCAGCATATTCGCCGAGAAAAAGCCACTTCCAACATCTGCACCAACCAGGCTTATTGTGCTCTCAGAGCCACCATCTATCTGGAGACCCTCGGGCGTCAGGGGCTGAAAAAGTTAGCCTGGCTTAACCTTCAGAAAACCGCCTATGCCATTGAACAGCTAACTTCCATTCCAGGGGTTTCCAGAAAATTCAATGGGCCTGTGTTCAACGAATTTGTTTTGGAATTTCCGGAAGCATGGGAAAAAATAAATCAGAGGTTAGAAGAAAAAGGTATCTTGGGCGGACTTGGTTTAGGGAAACATTATCCAGGTCTGGAGAAATGTGCTCTGATTACTGTAACCGAAAAGCACAGTAAGGAAAAAATTGACCGCTACGTTCAGGCCTTGAAGGAGGTCTTGAGATGATTAACGTAATCCGCGAACCCCTCATTTTTGAAATCAGCTCTCCGGGGAAAACCGCAGTCAAATTGCCGGAGCTGGATGTTCCAGAGAAAAAAGATCTCTTGAATGGTGTTCCAGTAAGAAATGACATCGAAGGCTTTCCCGAAGTTTCTGAAACTGAGATAACCAGACATTTTACCCGGCTTTCCCAGATGAATTACTGTGTGGATTTTGGCTTTTATCCGCTTGGTTCCTGCACCATGAAGTACAACCCCAAGGTCAATGAAAAGGTGGCCTCGATGTCCTGTTTTACTTCCAGCCACCCATTGGCTCCAGAGAAACTCGTTCAGGGTAATTTAGAATTGATGAAAACTCTGGAAAAACTTCTGTGTGAAATTACCGGGATGGATGCAGTTACTCTTCAGCCAGCAGCCGGAGCCCATGGCGAGCTGACCGGCATGATGCTCATCAGAGCCTACCATACTGCTCACGGCAATCCGAGAAAATATGTTCTTATTCCGGACTCAGCCCATGGAACCAATCCTTCTTCTGCTCATATCTGTGGCTATACGGTCAAAGAAATCAAGTCCAGTGAGAAAGGTACGATTTCGGTCGAAGATCTGGCCAGAGTTATGGATGAGGAAGTAGCCGCTCTAATGGTTACCAACCCCAACACGCTCGGGGTTTTTGAGTCGGACATCTGCCAGATTGCTGATATCGTCCACGCCAAAGGCGGTTTTCTCTACATGGATGGAGCTAATATGAATGCTTTGGCCGGGATAACCAGGCCCGGTGACATGAAAGTGGATGTGCTCCATCTCAACCTGCATAAGACCTTTTCCACTCCGCACGGCGGCGGAGGTCCCGGTTCAGGGCCTGTGGCGGTAAAAAAGATTCTAGAACCTTATCTGCCTGTTCCCGTCATCGAAGAGAAAGACGGTCAATATTATCTCAATTACGACCGGCCCCAATCTATCGGTCGGGTGAAGAGTTTCTACGGTCAATTTCTGGTAATGCTCAAGGCTTTAGCCTACATCCTGGCCCTCGGTCCGAAGGGAATCAGAGAGATGGCGGAAGTGGCGGTGCTCAACTCCAATTACATCAGAAAAAGTCTGGAAGGAATTTATCATCTTAAATACGATACTCCGACTCTTCATGAATGTGTCTTTTCTGATAAATATCAGAAGGATTATGGTGTTTCCAATCTGGACATTGCCAAGCGGCTCTTAGACTATGGTCTGCATCCCCCGACCATGTCTTTCCCTCTCATTGTCCACGGCGCTCTGATGATTGAACCAACTGAAACTGAAAGCCGGAGAGACCTGGATCTGTTCATCGAAGCCATGAAGGCTATTGACCGGGAAGCTAAGGAAAACCCGGAGCTATTAAAATCAGCTCCGCACCTCACTTACGTCAGACGTCTGGATGAGGTTCAGGCTGCCCGCAACCCCATTCTTCGATGGGAAAAAAAAGAATAGTTATTGATAATTTCAGAGATTGAGATAAAAATAAAATCGGAACGCCCGGTTTTGAGTTGAAGGAAGAAAAAAATTATGAGTATACAGGAACTTTTTCTAAAGCTGTATGATTTCTGGTTAAAGCAAGGATGTTACATTGCTCCCACTTATGACCTGGAGGTTGGTGCCGGCACCATGACGCCGGATACTTTTTTCCGGGTGCTGGGCAAAAAACCCTGGAAAGTGGCTTATGTCCAGCCCTCGCGCCGACCGACCGATGGTCGCTACGGTGAGAACCCGCATCGTGTCCAGAAACATTTCCAGTTCCAGGTGATTATGAAGCCATCTCCCGATAATATTCAGAGAATTTATCTTGACAGCCTGGTTTCCTTAGGCATCAACCTTTCCGAGCATGATTTACGGTTTGATGAGGACGACTGGGAGTCGCCAACCATCGGTGCCTGGGGAGTTGGCTGGCAGGTGCTGCTTGATGGGCTGGAAATCACCCAGTTTACTTATTTCCAGCAGGCCGGTGGTCTGGAACTTTATCCGGTCTCGGTGGAGATTACCTACGGACTTGAGCGGCTGGAGATGTTTCTGGAACAGAAGGATAATATTTACGACCTGAAGTGGTCAGAGGATGTCAGCTATCGTGATCTGCGTTTTCAGGAAGAAAAAGAATTTTCAGTTTATAATTTTGAACAGGCTGATATCCAGATGTTGCAGCACTGGTTTTCTTCAGCCGAAAAAGAAGCTCAGCGCCTGATCAATCAGAATCTTCTTCTGCCGGCCTATGACCTGTGCCTTAAATGTTCTCATCTTTTTAACCTGCTGGATTCACGCGGAGCTATAAGCGTCACGGAGAGAGTTAAGATGATCGGTCAAATCCGGACCCTGGTCAATCAGATTGCCAGAAAATTTGTTGAAAGGGAAGGAGAAAGCTGATGGAATTCTTGCTGGAAATCATGACCGAAGAATTACCCTCATCCCATGTCAGGAGTGCGCTTCTTCAGCTTGAAGAAAAGTTCAACCAGGAATTTCAATCAGCCCGAATCGGAGTCAATAGCCTTAAGACTTTGGGTACTTGTCGTCGCTTGGTGGTTTTGGCCGATTTAGAAGCCAGACAGCCTGATGAGGAAGAAATCGTCACCGGTCCGCCCAGACAGGTGGCTATCCTTCCTGATGGTAATTTTTCGCCAGCCGCTCTGGGCTTTGCCCGTTCTCAGGGAATTTCTATTGACAGGCTTGAAGTCATCAAGACTCAAAAAGGGGAATATCTTGGTTTCAAGAGGCTGAAAAAGGGGAGACCGACCGAAGAAATCATTGCTGAAAAACTGCCTTCAATCATCAGTTCTTTGACCTTTCCAAAAAATATGCGCTGGGGTGAAAAAAACTTTCGCTTTTCTCGACCGATAAAGAACTTGCTCTGCCTTTTTAACGGTCAGGTGGTTCCGGTTGAATTCGAAGGATTAACTTCAAACAACAGAACCTGGGGCCATTTTATTCATTCCCCGAAAGAAATTCAGGTTAATAGTTTTGCTGAATATTATCAGGCCCTCAAAGAAAATTTTGTTCTGGTTGACCCGGAAGAGAGGAAGCAATCGATTTTCAAGCAATTTCAGGAAAAAATGGCTGACCTCAAGGCCGAGGTTTATCCCGATGAAGGTTTGCTGGACAGGCTGCTCTGGAATGTAGAGCAACCGTTGGTGGTCATAGGAACTTTTCCAGAAAAGTATCTGGAACTACCGCTCGAGGTTCTGTCCACAGCTATGAGAGAAGGCCAGAAGCTTTTTTCTATGGTTAGGGGTAAGAAACAGCTACCATATTTTCTTGGTATTGCTGATGCTCCGGCTGACCCCAAAAATTTCATCGCTTCAGGTAATGAAAGAGTTCTTAAAGCCAGATTGGAAGATGCCAGGTTCTTCTGGGAAAATGACCTAAAAATTCCCTTAGCGGAGAGAGTTCCCCAGCTTAAAAACGTGGTTTTCCAGGAGAAACTTGGAAGCTATGAAGACAAGGTGGCAAGACTGCAGAGGCTGGTGGCTTATCTGGCCGATCGTCTTGATATAAAATCGGAGAAAAAGGCTCTGATTGAGGCAGCCAGATTGTGCAAGGCTGACCTGTTGACAGAAATGGTTCGAGAATTTCCTGAGCTCCAGGGAAAGATGGGCGGTCTGTATTCGCGAAAACAGGGCTTTTCTGAAACTGTTAGCCGGGCCATTTATGAACATTATCTGCCCCAGAGTCTGGAAGACCCGGTGCCGGAATCAACTGGAGGAGCAATTTTATCGTTGGCTGACAAACTGGATACCATTGTTGGGGTTTTCGGGGTTGGTTACAGCATCAGTGGCTCCAGTGATCCTTTTGGTTTGAGGCGTAATGCTCATGCCATCTGCAAAATAATTTTAGAAAAGAAATTCCATTTATCCCTCTCCCGAACTCTGGATAAAGCCATTTCTCTGGTCAAGGATAAACTGACCGTGCCTGAAGCCCAGTTAAAACGCACCTGCCTGGAATTCTTTGAAGGCCGCCTACGATTCATCTTTGAAAAGAAAGGCTATCGCTACGACCTGATTAATGCGGCCTTAGCTCCGGGAATAGAATATCTGGATTACACTGAAGCCAGGATAAAAGCTCTAAACGACCTGAAACAGAGCAAGAATTTTGAACAGTTTATCCTGATGGCTAAAAGAGTAAAAAACATTCTGAAAGAAGTGCCCAGAGCCCGATTGAATTCGGCGCTGTTCAAAGAAAAAGAAGAGAAAGAACTTTATTCAGCTTTAAAGATTATCCAGAAAAACGCTGAAGAAATGTTAGCCAAGGGTGATTTTGCTGGTGCCCAAAAAATTATCTTTCGTTTGCAACTCCCTCTTAACAATTTCTTTGACCGGGTTCTGGTGATGTCCGAAGACAAGAAAATCAGGAATAATCGTTTAGCTCTGCTGGCTCAGGTCCAAAATTTAATCCAGCAGCTGGCTGATTATTCTCAGGTAGTGATCGAGAGCGAAACCAAATAAGTTTTTAGCGGTAATAGCGATATTTATTAAGAGCTTTCTATATCATATTCATCAGGCGGTGTACTCAGGTCGAGGTCAAGGTCTATGAACTTCTGTTCTAAGGAAATTATCTTCACCAGATTCCCTGGATAATTCTGGCCTTTTTTCTCTCCGTAAACGTTGAACTGAACTCCAGTCTGATAAGGAAAGTTCTCGTTATCGTTTGTCGAAGACCATCTGACCTGCCCCAGAAGGATGAGGGGTGCTCGCTCTCCGGGGATTGACAGCTGGAGATAAAGTCTGGTCTTCGGTTTGAGCCGGCGGCGGCAGGCAAACTTCATCCCCCCGCGGCTGAGGTCATCCAACGGACAGAATTCTTCATCAAAGTTCTTTTTCTGGAAGAGCCAGCGTTTTTTTCTATAAGAAACCGTGGCTCCAGGAATTTTAAACCTTTGACTAATGCGCTTTTCTGAATGATAAACGGGGTTGTTTTTCTTGTTCATAGTTCCCGGTTTTCTATTTGATTTAACTTATAACCAAAAATATTACCCGCTGTCAAAAGAAAAATTTAAAGCAAAACTTTTGCCAATTTGGCTGACTACTTAATAGGCTTGAACTTCAGCCTTCTGAGGTTTAAGCCTGATGGTAACATCAGTGCGAATTTCCTGTCTTTCCGGGTGGGTGAAGGTGAAGTTAATTTCGGCTTTTCTGTTAAAGGTGGCTGGAGTTTTTTCAGGTGGTTTTTTCTTCCAGTCCTGGATGATTTTAGTAATGGCAGTGATGGCGTCGAAGATTGAAACCGAGTGCATCGGGTACTGGTCTTTCTGGGGGACAAGATAGGGTTTGGTTCCCGGTGGGTTGGGCGGCGGGATGGTGATTTTAACCGGAATCTGCTTTTGCAGGTATTTGGTGGCTTTGTAGATCAGGGTCTCACCGATATAGAGGGCAACCTCTCCTTCAATGTTTTTTACCGGTGGGGCATCCTGTCTCTGGACCAGAAGGTCCGGATTCTGAAGATTTTTTGTTTCGACCCTGAACTCCAGAACGACCCTTTTCTTGATAGTAATACTTTTGGTTTTCATGAAAATGTCCAGATTCAGAGAAAAAGGCTGGTCAAAGGAGAAGGGAAGAGGTAACTGAACCAGGTGAGGACCTTTCGACCACAGTCCCCCTTCCAGGGGTTGCCCTTCAAGGTGAATCTTGTAATAAGCTTCCGTGGAAAGGTCAAATCCTAAGCGAAGGATTTCAGGAATCGTTCGGTCCTGAGCTGAGACCGGCACCAGAAAATTAAGGTTACTGATTAAAGGATATTCTTCACGCCATTTGCCCCAGAATTCAAGAACATCGTTGAAAACGCTAAAATCCAGAAATTCAAACAAAGGCTGGGCCTGGCCGTATTCTTCAAAATAGTCGATGACGGCTTTTTTCTCCTCAGCCGGCAGATTATTCCGATGATACAGATAAGGCAGAAGAGCCAGAGCTTCCTGCTTATCGGAGTTTTCCAGCTTGGACAGGTTGATTTTCAAAAGATTTTGGGCTTCGGCATATTCATGTTGTTTAAGATATTGGTTTATCTGAGATTTCCAGTCAGCCCGAGCTGAAGGAAAGATAAGCAGACAGGTTAAAAGAATCCAGATTCCAATCCTAAAATTCTTAGTCATGATAGGTAAACACCAGATAGAACTCAAGACTCTTACCTGGAAAATCCGCTGGCAGCGGCGGGAAGGGGGTAGACAGTTTAACCGCACTGACCGCGGCCTGGTCTAAAACTTCGCTGCTGGTGGAATTGGTAATCTCTAAGGAAAGAAGCTGCCCATCCCTGTCAACCAGAAGCACCAGAGCCACGTTTTTATTCTTCGGCATTACTGCCACCTGAGGCAGAACCCATCTGGCCTGAATAAGGTTGACCACTTTTTCGGCCCAGGGCTTGATGTCATAATGATAACCTGAAGCCGTTGCTTCTCCACTACCTGAAACTCTGAAACCACCCGGTCGAGGTTTACCGGCCGGGGAAAATCGCAGCGCTTTTCTGGCCTGTTGATAGGCTTTCGGCTCAACATATTGATAAACATCACTTTTAAGACTTGGACTGGATTCTTCCTTTCCGCTGTCTTGAGAGGATTCGGGTCTGACTGGCAGTTTCAGACTGAAGTTGTATTTCCCGGTACTCTTAAAGCGAGTTGAAAGATTCAGACGGACTCCGGACGGCGGACTTATTTCTCTTGTGCCTGAAGCTAAATAGGTCTCAAGGTCAAAAGGAATAGTCGGTTGCTCTACACCACCTGGCTTTTCCCGGCCAGGTCTATCCCCTGAACCTGAACCAGCACCTGGACCACCAACACCACCGAGCTGGCCGCCAGGAACTCCTGAACCCTTTTCTCCGGGTTTCCTCGCCAGGTCCTCTGGAGCCGGTGGATGCCTGATGACTTCTTCCAGGTTACTGGGAAGGCTGACATCAGGATACCTGGCGATGGCTACTTCGGTTTCCCTCTGAAAGGGCAGAATCTTTATAAAAACCTTGGCCTGCCGTAGATAAAGAATCAACATAAGATGAAGGAAAATAGCAATACTCAGACTGATAATTTTCCGCCTGAGCTCCGTCTGGTCAAGTTTTTGGAACCTGATTTTCAGGTTGATCAGTATTTTGCCCGGTTTTATTTTTTTCATCAGAAGATTTCTTTTTTAAAAAATTAACTATTTATTATATAGAAATTCAGCCAGAATTAGAAAGTTGCAAATCAGGTTTATTTAATTGAGACCTTGAAAATGATAAAAGCCAGGCAGAAGGAATTTACCAGCAGAAGAAAAGAGAAGAGAAGCTTAAGGCCCAGTAAAGGAATAAAGATCGAGGTGGCCAGAAGTGCTCCGAAAAACGAGCCGAAAAGGTCAAGCGAATAACCCAGACCATAACGAGTCCGGTGTTGCAGGAAGATCGAATTACTGACTACAAACAGCATCCCGCCGAGCAGTCCCATAGCCAGAAGCAGGCTGTAGAAAAAGGCTTCTGATTCTGAGGTCAGTCCAGCTCTGGCCAGACCGAGAAAGACAACAAAACCGGCCTGGACTGCGGTCAGATGTTTAAGGCTGATTTCCCGAAATAAGGACCTGACTAAGGTTGAACCGAGAAACAATCCGAGCATAAACATGGTGAATAGCAGAGAAATTTTTCCGTAAACCAGACCTAACTTCGACTGAAAGGCAAGGATAAAACCAATTTCAGCAATGATGGTGGTAAAACCCATTACGGTCAGCGGCAGAAGACAGACCGGCCCGATTGAATTCTTGTTCAGGATGAGGATAATTATCAGGATTAATAGCAATAAAAGAGGCAAGTCAAACAACCAGCGCCTGGTCAAACTGTTGAGAAAAGTCAGAATCTTTCCTTCCAGGCCTTTAAATTGTTTGCTCCAGAGAAGGGAGTTGAAAAAATAACTGATCGGTGCCTGGTCAGAATTGAGACGGGGATTTCTTACCGATTTAATCCTGGTCATTAAATAATCTTTTTTCAGCGGATTGAGACGGCTCGAAAGAAGCTCGGGTCGGAAATAGACTGTTTGCAGGTTAAGTTTTTCCAGCCGGCTCACCAGAATCTCAAGAGAATCATCGATCTTTCCGTCAGAAGCCAGAAAAACATTGTTATCACCCGGTATGATCCTGACTTCCTGAAAGACTTGTTTGAGGGAGTAATAGATTGAAGCCAGGAATTGGGTCAGTTCTTCTGAAAGGTAATTTTCTGAAGATGGCAGGATAAAAGAAAAGACTCCATTCGGAGTCAATTTCTCTTTGACTGAGGAATAAAATTCAATCGTATAGAACCTGTTGACCTGAGCTGTGGCTGGTTCGGGCAGGTTGCTGATGATTACCTCATATTTTTGATTTTTCTTTTGTTGATTTTTCTTTTGAATAAACCTTCTTCCATCTTCAATATGGAAAGAGACCCGGGGATTATCCAGCACGGCAGCTTTTTCCCCGAGATGCCGGCGGGAAAGTTTAATCAGAGCCGGGTCTAATTCAACATAGTCAATTTCAACCTGGGGGTATTGAAGGATCTGCCCCAGGCTACCATTCAGACCACCTCCGATTAAAAGAACTCTCTTCGCTTCAGGCCGCTGAAGAAGGGCAAAATGGACCGCCTCTTCTGCTGCAGCCAGGTCAGGATGATTAAAAGCCAGAAGATTGTTGGTAAAAAAAGAAATCTGGTCACCTGACTTTATCACTTGAAGTCTGGAGTATAGAGAGTCCTTAGCTTCAACCAGCTCAAAAGGTTTCCAGTAGATTCTTTCTGTCGGGAAATCAAAAATCCAGAGTCCGGTTGAAACCATCAGCATTGCCAGCCAGGCCAGAAAAGTTTTTTTTCTGGAAGCGACTAACCACATACTCATTCCGACGATAGACATCACCACAGCTGCGGCCTGCCAGTTAGAAAAGAAGGGGATCAGCAAAAGATAGACCACCAGTCCGCCAGCGGCTGCCCCCAAAGATTCCAGCTGATAGGTGGCTACCAGATGGCCTTCAAGCCAGAAAACGTTATAAACAAAAAGTGCTCCCAAGGGCAAACTGACCAGAAAGGAAATCAGGAGTGAAGTTAAAATCACTGAGCTCAATCCGGTCATTTCGGTGGGCAGATAACCAAAAATGAACCTGGAAAAACGTAGTAAAATCAGGAGAATGGTGAAGACCAGCATGGAGAAAGTATAAAATCCGGTCTTGCTGACTGAAGGGGAAAACTTCTTCTCGGCCAGAAGACTGCCAATCCCGCCTCCCAGTAACCAAAAAGCCAGGACAAAGCCATATACCAGCTCATTTCCATAAAAATAGATTTCGAATTCTCGCAGGATTAAAATCTGGAAAGAAATGGCCAAGAAGCCAAGAAGAAAGGGATAGCAATTTTTCTTCAGCTCCAGACTCCTGGAATTACCTGACCGCAATATCGGCATTTGTTCCCACTTAATTCTTTTTTCTTGATGGTATAGCCATATCTCTCAATAATTACTTTACCACAATTCGGACAGTAGGTATGTTCTCCAGGATGACCGGGTACATTTCCCACATAAACATAATGCAATCCCTCTTCCAGAGCAATCTCTCTAAGCTTTTCCAGAGTGGAGACAGGAGTCGGCGGCAGGTTTTTGATCAGGTACATTGGATGGAAACGAGAAAAATGAATTGGATAGTCCGGTCCGATTTCAGCCTTCAGCCAGCGGGACATTTTTCTGATATCCTCTGGATTATCATTAAGGGTCGGAATCACCAGGTAGACTATTTCCAGCCAGGTTTTTGATTTAGCAATCTGCTTGATGGTTTTGAGGACAGGCTGAAGTTCACCACGGACGTAATTGGTATAAAAGTCCTGAGTAAAAGCTTTTAAGTCAATTTTTATGGCTTCAACCACCTTCATTAAATCGGCCAGAGGTTCCGGGTTGATGTAGCCGGCGCTGACTACAACGTTTTTGATTCCGCGTCTTCTGGCTAAAAGGCAGGTGTCATACATAAATTCATAAAAAATTACTGGTTCAGAATAGGTATAGGCGATGACCGGACAGTTGTATTTTTCGGCAGTCTCGACCACGGCTTCGGGTGGCAGGTGGATATTTCTTACCTGTTCCGGCCGCATCTGGGAAATTTCCCAGTTCTGGCAGAATTTGCAACTCAGGTTGCAACCGGCAGTGGCTAAGGAAAAGGCCTCAGAGCCTGGGAGGAAGTGGAAAAAAGGCTTTTTTTCTATGGGGTCGACGTTCAGGCTGGCTACCTTGCCATAAACTAAGGTGTAGTATTTTCCATCCTGATTTTCTCTGACGCCGCAGAACCCACGCTCTTTATCTCCGAGCTGGCAGAAGCGCGGGCAAAGCTCGCATTTGATTTCACGATCAGGCAGCTTCTGATAATACCTGGCTTCAACTCTAGATAGCTGGGAAGGCGGAGCGGCCAGGGCTGATGACGAAAGGGGAGTACTCAAGCCTTTACCAACTAAAAAAAGACTGCAGCCTGCCAGCGAGCATTTAAGAAAATCCCGTCGGTCCATTTTTTCCCTTTTCTATATTATACCTCTTCTTCAACTATTTCGATATTCTCCAGCCGGGCCTGGCCCAGTCCAAGCTTTTCTGCGGTAAAAAGATAAACTGGTTCTCGATTTTCTTCTTTAAGGGAAGGAAGTCCCTTTCTGGCTCTGAGTTCGTCAATCAATTTCCAGCCAACGGCATCAGCCGCCACCGGGTCAGTGCTGAAGATCAATTTCTTACAGTTTTCTGCCCACTGCGGATGATAGGATGGCCCACGATGATACTGAACTTTAAGAGCATCCAGAATGGTCAGGCGATGCTTTCTTCTGATTAGATCTGTCTCAAAAAGCTCGGCGATGTAGGGATTGCAGTGAGAATCGTGATATTTATTGGGATTATGAATAGCACCAAAATAGTTTTTCAGGCCAGCGGTAACTCCGGCCAGACCATGGTCTTTGAGAATGGCCAGGCTGATGGAAGCGTCTATCAACTCGGCCTGGATTCGAGAGAACAGACTGCCGATATTCCGGTTGACGATCGGTTCTTCGGTGTAACCAGCGCCACGGGTATCGGTGCCAAAAATTTTCAGGCTGCCCGGCGTATTGGATAATTTATACCCGGTATCTTTCAGCTCTTCGTTGCTTCTGTCCCAGATGATGATATTATCTTCACGACAGATGGTCTGCCCGAGCCACAGACCAAGGGTGATTGAAGTTTCAGGCAGGGTGCTCAGAAGTCTTCGGCCGATGGTATTGATCTTTATTCCTACCCGGTCCTCAGGTTTAAACCAAATAGCCAGAGCCTCTTCAGCTTTTGAAGCCCCGGTCAGAAGCTCCAGCCCTTTTCTGAACATTTTAAGCACAACCCTGGGGTCGGGCAGGCCTTGACCCGAAAAAACGTTTCTGGCAGTTATAACCACTACTTTAGAAGTTTTCATGGTTTTATCAAATTTATAATGTCTTTTAATCAAGGGATTGTCAATAGAACCAATTCCAGATTTATTGCTTTAAATCTTGAAAACAGCTATATTGATTTCAAATGGAGGAAATGATGAAAAAGTACAGAGGACTTGATATTTTCCATCTTTCTGGGCTGTTTTTCTTTTCACTGATTTTGGTTGGAGCTCCTCTCCTCAAGGCCCAGGAATTAAAGCCGAATCCAGCTCTTAGAGCTCTTTTACCAGAACTGCCAGACTGGGTCCTTCAGGAGCAACCGCAGACTTATTTTCCGGGAACTCTTTTTGAATACATCGACGGGGCTTCTGAAGCCTATCTTAGTTACGACTTTAAAGAACTCCTGGTGGCCCAGTACCAGAAAAAAGGAACAGAAACCACGATTACTCTGGAAATTTACGATATGGGCACACCCCTCAATGCTTTCGGCATCTTCAGCTCTGAACGCTATCCTGATAATCCAGAAGCAGGTGTTGGTAATGCTGGTTATCTGGAAGAAGAAGTTTTAAATTTCATCTCCGGTCGTTATTACGTCAAACTTCTTTGCTATAATGGTGAAGCTGACACTCCGACTTATCTTAAACATTTTGCTCGGGAGGTTGAATCGAAAATCAAAGATAAAGCTTCACTCCCTGAGATGTTCCGTTTTTTCCCGACCGAAGGCCGGATAAAGAATTCCGAAAAATTCATAAAAAGGAATTTTATGGGCTTTGATTTCCTCAAAAATGGTTATGCCGTGACTTACCGTCAGAATCAAGCCGAGTTTGATGGTTTTATCATCGAAGCTGGGTCAATCTCTGAAGCCCAAGCCATGTTGCAGAAAATTCTGGATTTCTATTCAGGAGAGAAGGTTCCTTTTATAAAAGAAGGTGACAAATATCGTCAGACAAACATTCACGGACAGCAGGTTTTCCTTGGTCAGGTTAAAAACTACCTATTTGGGTTCAGTCGTGTCCCTCAGGATCTGGTTCCCCTGGCTCTCCGCAATTTTGACCGGTTACGCCAGGCTTTGGAGGCAAAAAAATAAAATAATTACTGGAAGGTATATCCATGTCCGAATCTAAGATAACTCGAGTATCTCTTATCATCATTGTTCTATTTATCATTGGAATAATTCTGAAGCTAACCAAACCGATACTATTTCCTTTTCTTTTAGCTCTTTTCATTTCTTATGCCATTTCTCCATTGCTGGACTGGATGCTCCGACTGAAGTTTCCCAAGGCTCTGGCCATTGTTCTGATTTTAATCTTTACTTTTGCCATCCTTTATCTTCTCGGATTGCTTTTATATTCCAGCGGCAAATATTTTGCTTCAGAACTGCCGAAGTACAGCGAAAAAATTAACTCTCTGATAACTGATTTTGCTGGTAGCCTGGCTCGTTTGCCAGTAAAAGTTGACATACCCTCGTTAGTCTCACAATTCAACCTGGAAAAAGTAACTAATTTTTTGCTAAGTACACTTGGCTCTTTTCTCTCCTTTCTGACCAATATGCTGTTAGTGTTTGTTTTTGTTATTTTTATTTTGGCTGGTAAAGACAAGCTGGCTGGAAAGATTGCCAGAGCTTTTGCCGAGGAAAGAGCTGCCTATGTCACCAGAGTTCTTGAGAGCATCAATCGTCAGATTCAAAAATACTTAGCCGTCAAAACTTTTCTCAGCCTGCTCAACGGAGCCCTGGTAGCTCTGATTCTGGTGATCTTTGGGGTGGACTTCGCCCTCCTTCTGGGTTTTGTCACTTTTATCCTGAATTTCATTCCTTCTTTCGGGTCAATTGTTGCGACCATTATCCCAGTGGTCATCGCTTTCTTTCAATTTGGTAATTCTCTGACTCCCATCTGGGTGCTGATCTCAATTGCGGTCACGGATACCATAATGGGGAATTTTATAGATCCTAAATTAATGGGGCAGGGTTTAGACCTCAGCCCGTTGCTGGTGATCTTCTCCCTAATTTTTTGGGGCTGGTTATGGGGTATACCGGGAATGGTTCTGGCTGTACCTTTACTGGCAGTGATGAAGATCATCTTCGAAAATATCCCCTCGCTGAGATTTTTGGCGGTCTTGATGAGCAAATAAAAAGAATTTAGCTGTCTGGTTAAGCCAGTCTGCTTGAAGAAGGATAGGCTAAACCTTTTTCTCTTAACTCTTCACAGCTCAGGCTGCAGATTTCGAGACGCAAGACAAGACAGTTTCTTTGAACTTCTCTTTACTGACATCTGGAGCAGAGGGGCCATTTTCCTGTTCTTTTAATCTTGAGGTTCTTTCTCTTGTTTTTGATTTATGATAAAAGCTTCATCACTCAAAACTTCGAGCTTATTCTTCAGCAGTTTTTTTAAAGCCTTTTGAGCAGCCTTCTGCTCGGCGCTCTTTTTGGATGGACCTTTAGCTTTGGCCAGGACCCTCTCACCCGAGCAGACTTCAACCGTGAAAACTTTCTCATGTTCAGGACCGGCCTCGGTCACGAGGCGATAGACAGGTGTTGGCAGCTTTTGCTGATTAAAATATTCCTGAAGTGCTGATTTAAAATTGTTTATCAGGAAATTATCTTTTGGTAGTTTTTTGAAATGCCTTTTTATAAGCCGGTTCAGAACCTGTCTGGCGGTTTCAAAGTCGCTGTCCAGATAAACCGCTCCCATCAAAGCTTCAAAGGTTCCGGCCAAAATTCTCTTTTTCTTCCGGCCGCCATTTTTTTCTTCACCTTTACCCAGAAGGACCTCTTTGTCCAGGCCAAGCTTCTTGGCAAGCAAAGATAGGGAATTGGTCGAGACCATGGCCGCTTTTAGTTTGGATAATTGACCCTCTCTGAGCTGAGGGTAGTTCTGGTGAAAATAATCAGCCAGAATTAAACCGACCACTGAATCTCCCAGAAACTCTAAGACTTCGTTATCTTTCAGCTTGCTGGATAAGTGCTCGTAAGCGTAAGAACTGTGGGTTAAAGCTTGCTGAAGCAGTTGATGGTTATTGAATTTATAACCAAGTTTTTTTTCTACAGAGGCTAAGGCCATGTCAGCTGATTATTATAATCTATTTCTGCCTCAATCTAAAACTGGATAAACAACCCGGCCGTTGACGATGGTCATAGCCACCGTACCCTGGAATTGACTTCCAAGATACGGTGTGTTGAGGCTTTTTGACTGAAATGTCTCCCTGGTTATGGAAGTAACTCCCTTGAGATCAAGCAGAGTCAGGTCAGCATCAGCGCCAGGTTTGATTCGGCCCTTGTTCTGAAGTCTTAGAAGCCTGGCCGGGACGACACTCAGAGCTTCAATAAGACGGTTTAAAGAAAATTCTCCCGTTCTGACCAGCTTATCGAGCAGAGCCGGAACAGCCGTTTCCAGACCGTTTATTCCGAAAGGTGCTTTTTCCAGCCCGAGTTTTTTTTCGTCCTCAGCATGAGGAGCATGGTCGGTAGCAATGACCTCAATCAGACCCTCTTTGAGAGCCTGTCGTAGAGCTTTTACGTCTTCTTCTGTCCTTAATGGTGGGTTAACTTTATAATTAGGATCCCGGCTGAGGAGGGCTTCTTCTGTTAATAGAAGATGGTGGGGTGTAACTTCGGCTGAAACAGGAACTCGGTTTTCTTTAGCCCAGCGCAGAAGTTCAACTGAACCCTTAGTACTCAGGTGAGCTAAGTGCACAGGAAGATTGAAATTCTTTGCCAGGATTATGTCTCTGGCCACCATGATTTCTTCGGCTGCTGCCGGAATGCCTTCTACTCCGAGCAAGCGCGAAACCCGACCTTCGTTGATGACTCCGGTGAGAGCCAGTGTTTTTTCTTCGCAGTGGTCAATAATAGGCACATTGAGCTCAGCTGCTTTTTCCATGGCCTGCTTCATCAGGGCGCTGTTATAGACCGGCTGGCCGTCATCAGAAAAAGCTACTGCGCCCGCAGCCACCAGCTCGCTCAGCGGGGCTAACTCCTGACCTTTTTGGTTTTTAGTGACAGCGGCTATCGGCAGAACATTCACCGGAGATTCTTTTTCAGCTTTAGCTTTTATGAATCTGGTTATTTCTGGAGAATCGTTGACCGGGTTGGTGTTGGGCATACAGCAGACCGTGGTAAAACCGCCTCTGGCTGCAGCCCGGCTACCCGAAGCTATGGTTTCTTTATGTTCGAAGCCAGGTTCGCGCAGATGAGCATGCAGATCAATAAAACCAGGAGCTACGATCAGTCCGGAAACTTCAATGATTTTATCAACCGGAATGTCTATCTCCGGTTTGATTTCGGCGATTTTTCCGTCAACAACCAGCAGGTCAAATTGGCCATCAATTTTCTCTCCGGGATCGAGGACCCAACCTTTCTTTAATAATAGCTTCAATAGATCTTCTCCCGCCTCTTTATTTTAATTCATTACTGTTCAAACCCAATTTAGGCTCAGTTATCAGGACCTCATCCACTCCGTCTATTTCTTTAAGATGAACTTCAACTCTTTCTCGTTTTGAAGTTGGTAACAGTCGTCCAATGTAATCTGGTCTGATTGGCAGTTCTCTGTGACCGCGGTCGATAAGGACAGCTAACTGGATAGTTCTGGGACGACCAAGGTCGAAGATAGCTTCCATAGCTGCCCGGATGGTTCTTCCAGTGAACAGAACATCATCGATGAGGAGCACATCTTTTCCGTCGAGCTTAAAATTGATTTCAGTTTTCTCAGCCATCTGCTTTTTTTCAGCTTCGGTCAGGTCATCACGATAAGGAGTTATATCCAGAGTTCCAAGCGGAATATTGACTCCTTCATTCTGTTTCAGGATTTCGGCGATTCTTCTTCCAAGATAAATCCCTCTTGTCCTGATGCCAATGATCACCAGGTTTTGTAAGTCACGGTTGCGTTCAGCAATCTCAGTAGCAATTCGAATTAGGGTCCGGCGGATTTTCCCATTGTCCATCACTCTGGCCTTAACCTTGTTTTCCATCGGTTACCTCTTTCCCTTATGATTTGAAAAACTTATATTTAGCTAAATCAGGCTGAAAGTCAAGAAGGTCGGTCGAGGTCCTTCTTTTTTGTTTAAAGTATTCTCGAGCCAGCTGGATGTCTTTTCCGATTTGCTCTTTAAGCTTTTCGACCGATGAGAATTTTTTTTCAGGCCTTATTTTTTTCAGCAAAAACAGCGATAATTTCTTCCCGTAAAGCCTGCCAGAAAAATCGAGCAGGTGGGCTTCAACCAGAAGCTTTTCACCCCCAAAAGTCGGTCTGAAGCCGATGTTGGTGACCGAAGGAAAGACCTCGTTTCTGTAAGCAACTTTGCTGATATAAACTCCGGGAGGTAAAATCTCGTTTTCGGTCTTTAAATTGGCCGTCGGAAAGCCTAACTTCTGCCCGACACCCTCTCCTTTTACTACCTGACCCTGGATCTGGTAAGGCCGGCCGAGCAGCTTCCAGACTTCTTCCACCCGACCGGCTTCCAGAAGACGCCGGAGAAGACTGGAGCTCACCAGGTGACCGTCTTTTTTTATCGGCTTCAGAGCCCTGACTTTAAACCCGTATTTTTTGCCATAACTTTTTAACTCGTGAACCCCGCAATGTCTTCTATGACCGAAACGAAAATTCTCGCCAACTACTACCTGTTTAATCTGGAGAGTGTCCTTCAGTATAAGCCTGACAAAATCTTCTCCGCTTAACGAAGCCATTTCCGAATCCAGAGAGAGAATCAGGCAATAATCCAAACCAAATTTTCTGAAAAACTCTAACCTTTGTTCGAGGGTTTGAATCAGCTTGATTCTTTGATGGTTAAGAATCCTGTCGGGATGGGGATAGAAAGACATGACTCCGGCTGGCAGGTTTTCTTTTTTGGCCTTAGCTACCACCGTCTTCAAAATTTTTTGATGTCCCAGATGGAGGCCGTCGAAAATCCCAATAGCTAGGACCGAATTTTTGGTAATACTTTTAATGTGGGGTGTTAGTCTGTAGAAAATTCTCATTTAGGTCAGAGCTTGATGGCTCCTATCTTTTTAAGATAATGGAGCTTTAACTGGGAAAGTATTGCTTCCAGAAAGTTTTCTTCATCCGGTTCCAGGTTGCCCTTGGTTCGATCTTTTAGCAGATCAAGGATGTCAATTAACCTTTTAGCATACTCCAGGTTGGTTTCCAACTGGTTGCTCTTCGGGTCTTCCAGCAGACCCAGCTTGATCAGAGCCTGGGTATAAAGAGGAAAGACGATGGAACTGAAATCTAAGGGGGGCATAAATTCCTGAGAATTTTCAGCTTCAGGCCTGGCTTTGGGGTTGTCGTTCATTTTTCTGCTCTTTTCTGACCTTTATGTTTCAGTCAAACGGTTGAAAAAATGCCTCATTTAGATTAATTTACAGCTTTAAATAATATCGCTTCTGCCGGTAAAATTCAAGAGGAGGTTTCCGGTGAAAAAAGCAACTGAAGCCGGGAGGCTGTTTCAACAGCTGGTAGCCATTATCGATAAGCTCAGGTCGCCTGAGGGGTGTCCCTGGGATAGAACCAGAAGCAGGGATGACATCCTGAACTATTTTCTGGAAGAAGTATTCGAGGCGGTTGATGCTTTAAAATCAAAGAATCCTGATTCAGCCAGGGAAGAACTGGGCGATGTACTGATGGAAGTAGTTTTTCTGTCTAAATTTTACGAAGAAGCTGGGAAGTTCAGCATTGCCGATGTGCTGGAAGAGATAAACCGAAAGATGGTCGAGCGACACCCACATGTTTTCAGGAAAAAAGGCAAGACTACCCTGGAAGCGGTCAGCGATACCTGGCAAAGGAATAAAAAGATTGAGAAAAACCGGAGGTCGATTCTTGATGGTCTGCCTGGGAGCGCTCCAGCTCTGATTTATGCTTTTCTGCTTACCCAGAGGGTGGCGACTCATGGCTTTGACTGGCCTGAGGCATCTTCAGCCCTAAAAAAAGTCAAAGAAGAAATAGAAGAACTGGAAAAATCTATAAAGCAAAGGAAAAAAGCAGCGGTGGCTGAAGAGCTGGGAGATGTTCTTTTCTCTCTGGTCAATGTCTCCCGATTACTGGGCTACAACCCTGAAATCATCCTTCGTCAGGCCAACAAGAAATTTGAACAGAGGTTCAGAAATCTCGAAAAGGAATTAGAAAGACAAGGCAAAAAAGTCAGTGATTGCTCGATAGAAGAACTTGACCGGATATGGGAGCGGGTAAAGAAGCAAAATAGCCAGAAAAGAAAAAAACGAAGAAAATATAACAAATAAGACAAAAAACCAAGAATATGATTTTCTTTTAGCTGGCGTTCTCGGCGGCCAGAGCTCCTTTCTTCCTGAGCATCAGGCTGGCTTTGATGAATTCATCCAGGTCACCATCAAGAATCCGGTCCACATCACCAGTTTCCACTCTGGTTCTCAGGTCTTTAATCATCTTGTAAGGGTGGAGAACATAGGAACGGATCTGGTTGCCCCAGGCGATGTCTGATTTCATATCTTCTAGCTTATCAATTTTTTCCCGTCTCTTTCTCTTTTCAATCTCATAGAGACGGGCTTTGAGCAGCTTCATGGCGGTGGCTTTGTTCTGGTGTTGGGATCGTTCGTTCTGACACTGAACGACTATTCCGGTCGGGATGTGGGTGATGCGGACAGCTGAGTCAGTCCGGTTAACATGCTGGCCACCCTTGCCCGAAGCCCGGTAGGTGTCAATTTTCAAATCATCTGGGTTGATTTCAATCTCGATCTCTTCTTCTATTTCCGGATAGACAAAAACCGCGGCGAAAGAAGTATGCCGGCGTTTATTAGCATCAAAAGGCGAGATTCTGACCAGCCTGTGGACACCCGACTCTTGACTAAGCAGACCAAAGGCGTAGTCACCTTCAATTCGGATAGTAGCGCTTTTAAGTCCGGCTTCTTCGCCGGGCTGAAAATCTATAACTTCGGTTCTGAAGCCTTTTCTTTCGGCAAACCTTAGGTACATCCGGAAAAGCATCTGAGCCCAGTCCTGGGATTCAGTGCCACCAGCACCTGGATGAATGGTCAGAATGGCATTTCTGGCATCGTCTTCGTCGAAAAATAATGTTCTGAGTTCGGCTTCCTGAAGTTCCTGCTCGAAAGCTCGGATGGCTTTGGTAAGGTCCTCGACTACTTCTTCGCCCTCTTCAGCCAGCTCCAACAGAACCTCTATTTCTTCTTTTTTGTCCTGAAGCTTTTTATGGAACTGTATGTCCTTTTCCAGCTGTTTTTTACGCTGCTGGAGCGACTGGAATTTTTTTTGGTCGTTCCAGGTTTCGGGCGAAGAGAGTAGGGAATTTATTCTCTCTAATTCCTGCTTTTTGTTGTCCAGGTCAAAGAAAGCCTCGGATCTCTTCGAGTTTTTTGAACAACTGACCGGCTTTTTCCCGGTTTTCAGTAAGTTGTTCTATCAGGGCTATCTCACTCACGTTATTATCTCCTCAGTAAAGTCAAGATAAAGGAGAAAAGGCTGATTGTCAAGCCGACGGCGGGGAGAATATCACCAAATCTGGTGTAAGGGGTTGATCTATTTATTGGATAAGCCTGGCCAACTAAAAGTGTTTTAACCATAATGGGAGTTTTAGCCACAACCCGGCCGTACGGGTCAATGAGGCCGCTGACCCCGGTAGTGGCGGCTCTCAGGAGAAAACGTCTGTTTTCTACAGCCCGGAAAATGGCGATGTTGAAATGCTGGTGCGGAGCCGAGGTTAGGCCATACCAGCTATCGTTGGTGATGGTGGACAGGAAGCTGGCTCCATGCCTGACCAGTTTCCTAACCAGTGAGGGAAAGATTATTTCATAACAGATGGGTGAAGCAAATTTATAACCCTGGTAATTATGGAGAGTGTATTCTTTCCCGGGAGTCATTTCACCTATGGTATGGGTGAGCTGGTCAATGAAAAAAAAGATTTTTTTATAAGGAGTATATTCGCCAAAAGGTACCAGGTGCATCTTGTAATAGGTGGTGTACGACCCATCTGGCTGAAGGCAGAGAGCAGTGTTGTAATAAAGCTCTTTTCGGTCTTCTATTGCTGTTTCCTTTGTCCCGAGAAGCAGAGTGCAATTGTTTTCCCTGGCAAAATTCATCAGCCTCTGTTTAAATTTCTGGTAGAGGGGGTGGTTGCAGCTGAAACAGAGAGGCACGCTGAACTCGGGCCAGATGATTAAACCGGCACCTTGCTGTCTGGCCTGGGTAGTCAGCTCTATGTGTTCATCAAATATTTTGGTTATCTCTTCACCTTTGAGCCTATCCCAGTTAATATCAGACGAAACATTTCCCTGAATGACGGCGGCTGTAAACGGTTTTTCTGACACCGGAGCCTTTTTCAGAATCCAGAAGCCAGTACCATGAGCCAGGACAATTAGCACCAGGCTGATTATTAGTAGACTCCTGATTTTTTCTTTAAAAAAGAGCAGAAGAGAACTCTGGAAAAAAACCAGCAGAAAAGAGAGGCCGTAAACACCAGTCAGCGAAGCCGTTTGAATCAAAGGCAAATCTGGACTCTGGGTATAGCCCAGAAGTCCCCAGGGAAAGCCGGTCAGAATATTGGTTACTCCATATTCTAAGGTTACCCAAAGGAAAGGAGCAGAAAAGCAGGCCAGTTCAGGGGAGACCCGTCTGGTCCGGCTGAAGACATAGCCAAATATACCCCAGTAAAGGCTGAGGTAAGCTATGAGGATGAAAAAGATTATCAGGCTTATATAATAAGGGACATCTCCATAATGGGCTGGGACATAAGGTAGCCAGTAAATCAGAATTCCGTAAAAAGCTAACCCGGCCACAAAGGATAGCCAGAATGAGAACCCCGGTTTGTTTTCATAGAGGACGAAAATAAGGGGTAGAAGTGAAAACCAGGCTAAATAGAATAGGGAGAATTTTGGAAAAGCCAGAGCAGTTAATATTCCACTCAGGATAACCAGGAAAAGATAGACTGCTTTTTTCATAATTTTCCTAAAAGTGGGGATAACTTATCCTGGTTATTGCTGGACGATAAAATAACCCGGATTGCGGGCACTTTTACTGACCAGTTCATTAAGCGCTTTCTGCGCTTCTTCTCTTGTCTGATACCCGCCGAGCCAGACCCGGTAGAGAGGTCTCTGGTCCTTGGGAAAAGGCTCTTTGACCACAGCCTTATAACCCTGTTTCTTGTATCTTTCGGCTGCCAACCTGGCACTGGCCCGGTCATTGAAAGCTCCAACCTGGATGAAATAATTACTAACCTTTGATTTAGTCGTGGTGGCTGGCTTCTGACTGACTGGAGTGGAAGTTCTGACCGGGGTTCTGGTTTCAAATGATGAACTTGAACTCTGGGTTTGGGATGGAAGGACTGATGATGACGGTTCAGTTACTTTTTCGGCTGCCGGCTTCTGGCTTTCGGTCAGGGCTGGAGTAGGAGTTATTTCTGTGGAAACGGTTGGAGTGGCTAATTCTTTCTGAGAAGCGGCTGTTTCTTCCTGAGGAACAACTGGAGCCGGAGCATTGACTTTTTCCTCCGTCTTCTGAGAAATCAATGTCTGGCTTACCAGGTCGGCCTGTTTTTTGCCAACCTGAACCCCGATGAAAAAAATAACCGTACCCAGGATAAGTATGCCCAAGATGATAAAAACCAGGACAGAAGTCGAAACCTGAATCTCTCGGTAATCTCGGCTCATTGATTCTATTTTTTCTCCTGTGATTTATCTCCAGCAAAAGCTCTGAGAATCTCCAGCGGCAGCGGAAAGATGATGGTCGAGTTCTTTTCAGTGGCGATTTCAGTCAGAGTACCCAGAAAACGCAGCATGATGGTCTGGGGGTTCTGCGAGATGATGTCAGCGGCCTGGGCCAGTTTTTCTGCCGACTGGAATTCACCATCAGCATGGATGATTTTAGCCCTTCTTTCTCTCTCAGCTTCGGCTTGACGGGCTATGGCCCTGATCATGTTTTCGGGCAGGTCAATGTGTTTTATCTCCACCATCTGGACCTTAATCCCCCAGGGATCAGTGTGCATATCGATAATTTCCTGCAGCTGGGTGTTGAGTTTTT
Source organism: Candidatus Aminicenantota bacterium (assembly GCA_014360015.1). GTDB lineage: Bacteria > Acidobacteriota > Aminicenantia > Aminicenantales > Saccharicenantaceae > Saccharicenans. The sequence continues at coordinate 52,608 of JACIYJ010000002.1, forward strand.
CTCTTTCTGACAGCAACTCATCAAGTTCTACCTGACCAAGAACACTGCGTAAAGTTGTCTGCGATAACTGCGAGGTAGCGTAGAGATAATCCTGAACTTCTAATACCGCTTTGAGTGGGTCCATCACCCGGAAATAAAGCACAGCATTAACTTTGACTGAAACATTATCCCTGGTGATGACATCCTGAGGCGGGATATCCATGACGATCAACCTCAGGCTGATTCGCACCATTCGGTCAATGGGGGCGAAGACAAAAATCAGTCCAGGTCCTTTGGGTTGCGGCAGAACCCGGCCGAGACGGAAGATCACGCCTCTTTCGTATTCTTTCAGAATCTTGATGCAGTTTAGAAGATAAAGAATTACTATGGCCACAACTATAATTGGGAAAGTAATCATCGAAAACCTCCTTTTTAGACAGGTAAGCCTGTCGCCCTTAAAACTTTTTTACCTTTAAAGTCAGGTTGCTTTTAACTTCGACAACCTGAACTTTATCTCCCCGGTTGATGACATCATCGGACACAGCTCTCCAGATCTCACCATGAACAAACACTTTTCCATCAGGGGCGAAGGAAGTCAGAGCTGTGCCGATTTCACCGATCATCCCTTCTTTCCCGGTCAGAGTCCTCTTGGTATGGACTTTTATCACCAAATAAACCAGGAGAATGAAAACCAGAGAAACACCCAGGGCCACCGGGATGATGTATTTGAGACTCGGACGAAGCTCCGGGATGGGAGCCCTGATTAACATGATGGACCCGAGAACCACAGAAATTATTCCACCCATGGTTAAAGCTCCATAACTGTGAACTTTAACTTCAAGAATAAAAAGGACAGTGCCCAGGATGATCAAAAGTAAACCGACATAATTTACAGGCAGAATCTGGAAGGAGAAAAAAGCCAGAAGAAGGCTGATGCCGCCGATGACTCCCGGTAATACAGCTCCTGGGTTGGCAAATTCGAAATAGAGCCCCAGCAAACCTACCATCAGCAGAATATAAGCCAGGTTGGGATTGGCGATGGTCATCAGGAATTTCTGGCGGATGGTCATCGGCACTTCCACTATCGGCTCATCTTTTAGCTTGAGTTCTTCTATCCGTCCATCAAACCTTTTTATTTTTCGACCGTCGAGAGCCCGAATAAGTTCGTCTTCAGAGTTGGCTACCAAGTCTATGATTTTGCCCTTGAGGGCTTCCTGCTCGGTGTAGCTCAGACTCTTTCTGACTGCATCTTCAGCCATCTGGATATTTCGGTTTCTTTTTTCGGCCAAAGTCCTGATATAAGCAGCAGCATCATGGGTGACTTTTTCTTCCATGGTTTTATCTTGCTGCTGGCCGGTGAGAGCGACACTGACCGGATGGGCGGCGCCGGTGCTGGTTCCGGGAGCCATGGCAAAGACATCGCAGGCCACAGAAATAAAAAATCCGGCTGAGGCGGCTCGAGCTCCATACGGGCTGACATAGGCGACTACCGGTACGGGCGAATTGACGATTCCTTCGATTATCTCCCGCATCGAAGAATCCAGTCCACCTGGGGTATTCAGCTTGATGATTAAAAGTTTGGCCTGCTCTTCCCGGGCTTTTTCCAGTGATTTCAAAATGAACTCGGCCGTCACCGGATGAATCGGAGCTTTGATAGTTATGGTCAGGATCCTGGCCTGAACAGAAACAGCGCTTCCGAGCAAAATCAGGAGAATTAGGACGGAACCGAAAACTTTTCTCACGGCAAACTCATTATAAGAACTAACTTCTGATAAGTCAATTGAATACTTTGAATGGTAACTTGACATTTTACTTTTATTAAACTAATTTTACTCTATTAATTTTTATACCAATTCCTCGCGGATAAGGAGACTGCTGATGATAAAGAATGACATAGCCATGTTGCTGGAGCGAAAAGGCAATTTTAGCCGGGCCAAGTCTGTCTTAATCGTTGAAACCATCCTGGAATCTTTAAAGAATGCCCTCCTTAACGGAGAAAAAATAGAAATTCGTGGATTTGGCAGTTTCCGGGTAGTTCCCAAAAAATCTGGTTATGGCCGTGATATCCGCCGGAACAAACAAATTCCTATCTCAGGCGGAAAAAGAGTCAAATTCCGGCCTGGTCAGGATTTCAAAAAGCAGCTTAAGAAGCAGTCAATAGAATAGAATTTAACCGCTTTTCTTTGCCTTCACTTTTCTCCCATTCGCTTGGCTTTTGATTTTTATTATTATCGTCTGCTCCTTTTAATTTTTTAGCCGCGGCCTTTCATCAAGCGGCCTATCTTCTTGAGCATAACATCCTGGTATAGATTAAAATAAACCTGTTCGGTCTGTTCGATAGTTTCAGCCAGAGTGCCAGAAGTATTTATCAGGTAATGAGCGTAAGGAATTTTTTCTTCGTCGGGCAGTTGAGCCTTGATTTTTTCCAGGGCTTTTTCCCGCGAAATTCCATCCCGCTGACATAGTCTTTCCACCTGAATTTCTGGACGGCAGTGAGTGAGAATAACACGATCATAAAAATCGTAATACCCTGCTTCAATCACCAGAGCGGCTTCAGTGAGATAAATCTCATGGCTGCCCGTCTCTTCCAGTTGAGCAATAGTCTGTTTGACCTTCTCCAGAACCTTGGGGTGGGTTAGGCGATTGAGAAATTCTCTTTCTTCTGGATTTTTAAAAATTATTTCACCCAACTTTTTCCGGTCAATGGTAGAATCATCTTTAAGAATAGTTTTTCCGAAGTGACCAATAAGTTCCGACCAGATTTCACCACCCGGAGACATCAACTGGTGAGCCACCTGGTCAGCATTCTGGACGAAACAGCCCTTTTCGCTTAAAATTCTGGCCACTACTGATTTTCCGGTAGCAATTCCACCGGTCAAAGCGACGATCAACACTTTATTTCCTGATACTGGTTCAGTCTTCTACCTGAAAACGGAAATCCTTGTTGAACCTGACGGCCACGCCCTGCTTTCTGGTTTTTTCCCCCTTTTTTTCCAGGCGAACAATCACTCCATCCAGGCAGAGTTTGACTTTTTTCCCTTCAGTGATTTGCGGCGGAAGCTCAATTGACAGGTTGACCTTGGAGCCTATTACCAGACTGGAATCAAGGGAAAAATAAGCTCCGGTTGAAGAGATATTCTCCAGAATGGTTTTTTCTTTGAATTTCTTGCCCTGGGGCAGCTGTCCTTCGATTTCAGCCGGCAGCGGCAGTTCAAACCTCCATTCTCGGCGTCGGTTGACTACAATCGGAGTCTTGACCGAATTTTTTATTTTCCTGGTGCTTTTTTTCGCTTTGGTTTTAGTTTTTTCTACCATAATTCCCCCTCGTTCCTGACATTAAAATAGAGCTGAATTTATGGCGTAAAGAGCCAACTGCAGGCGGCTGTGAGTATCCAGCTTGGCGTAGATGCTCTTGATGTGAGACCGAACCGTGTTTTTACTGATGAACATAATTTTGGCGATCTCTTCATTGCTCTTTCCCTGTCCAATCAGGCGCAGAACCTGAAATTCGGTCGGGGTCAGCTGGTCCAGGGTTTTTTCTTTCATATCCCGGCCGACTACCGAAATAATTCTGTCCATAATACTGGACATTTTATCTCGTGGCAGCCAGATTTCGCCCTTGTTGACCACTCGGATAGCTTCAGCCAGCTGATTGGCTGGGTCGTTGAGGTCGAAATAACCTCTGGCGCCGGAATTGATCAGGTTGATGATCTCCTCATGAGACGGGATGTTCCCAAGAAGAAGGAGTTGAGTTTTAATCTGGGGCTTGATCAGCTCTTTGATAGCTTTGCAGATTTCTTTAAGATGGGGGAGTGGTTCGAGGTGAGCGAACAGAATAACCTGAGGTTTAAGCTGTCTGATGGAATCCATAAAATTCTCGATGGTCCCTTTTTCTACGGTCATAATTTTGATTCCCTTGTCAGGTTCGAGGGCTTTAAGAATTCCATTCAGGATAAGGTCAGAAGGACAATAAATCAGAAGATTGACTTTTTCCAGGCTGGTAGAAGGCGTTTTTAGTTTAGTCTTAGCGGCTTGCTTTTTTGGCATGCCCTTTTACCCCTCGTAAAATTTTTCATTTCTAAAAATTAGATATTATAACCGAAGAAAGGTGTCAAGTAATAAATTCTTTCCAGTAAATTCAGGGCCGGAACTCGGAGTAGACTAAATTTTCTATGGCTGAAGGTAAGAATGAAAGACTGATAAAAATTGAAAGATTAATTATGGGAAGTCTGGCTGACTGGATGGAGCTGAAATCTGCGGTCAAGTTCGATGGTAACCAGCTGCAGGAATTTTTTATCGCTATTGATTTCGACCCGGCTGATCTTTCCTGAAATCTCGAGCTTTAAGGGATGTATCAGGAAGAGGGTAGCCGGAACGTTTAAGGTGAGCTTTAAAGGCGTTCCTATTTTTACCGGAGTTTTAAGCCGGAAGGAAGCTTGCTTTGAACTTATGGTCATCAACTCGGTATTTTCCTTAAATTTTTTTCCTGAAGCATTTTCCCCGACGACCAAAGTCAGAAGGGAGAGCTCCAGCAGGCACTCTCTCTTCCGATCTCCGGTTACGCCTTGGATGGAGGATTTATTATACTTCTGGAGACTTCCAGTTTTCATGGGAAATGTATTTTTCAACCTCTTATTATACCGGGCAATCCCTCATCTGGATGAATCAAAGGGTGATTTTTTTGGCCAAGAATCACCCATGCTTACTACATAATAAAGCTACTCTATCATCTATTAAATAGACGGCTGGAGTAAAGGTTTTTTTTTCATCTTTTAAAGTTATTTCTGCGAACAGCGTCAGACCTCATTAGCTCCGATGAAATATCGAGAATCAAGCTTCAGCAGAATCTTTTTAGCTTTATCCTCACCAGGAACAGGTTCTACTGAAACCACTTTTCCTTTGAGCACCAGGTTGAGTGGCTGTCCATCAGCCAGCTTCGGGGGTAGGGGGATGACCAGTTTTAAGAGCGATTGCCGCTCAACCTTAGTTTTCAATAAAAAGCTGGCTTCTTCGCTGCTGATGAAAGACAGAACTGATGGCTCCTGAAATTCCTGGCCCTGAGCGTCTATTCCTGAAACCTTCATGGGCAAAGGCATATTAAATCCCCTGGGACTCTGTCCATCAGGGAGCCTATCTACGGTTGAATTCTTGACCTTTCTTGTTCTCATAGTCGACGCTTCCTTTTCCAAAAATTTAAACTTTGGAATTTAATCTACCCGGTTCCATCAGGTTTTCAATCATCCCTGAAGATGAAAAAAAGGGGTATTTTCTTCTCACCCCCGGCCATTGCCGATACTGGCCACCCTCACCCCTTTCCTTGACAAAAATTCTGGCGCTGGTTAGAATTAGCCAAAGCGTTGGAGGTTAGTTCAAAGTGAGTGAAGAACGATTTGTTACTCAAATTACTCCTAAAAGCGAAGACTTTTCGCGCTGGTACATTGACCTCATCCGCCGAGCTGAACTGGCTGATTATGCCCCGATGAAAGGTATGATGGTCATCAGACCATACGGTTATGCCATCTGGGAAAACATCCAGAAATTGCTCGACCGACGGATAAAAGCCACCGGTCATGTCAACGCCTATTTTCCGGTTTTCATCCCTGAAAGTTTTCTCCGCAAGGAAATGGAACATCTCAAAGGTTTCGCTCCTGAAGTGGCCTGGGTAACCCACGGTGGAGACGATGAACTGGAGGAACGTTTGGCTGTGCGTCCAACTTCAGAAGCCATCATCGGTTTTATGTATTCAAAATGGATTAAATCCTGGAGAGATTTGCCGGTTCTGATAAACCAGTGGGCTAATGTTGTCCGCTGGGAAAAAGTAACCCGTCCTTTTCTCAGGACTACTGAGTTCCTCTGGCAGGAAGGTCATACGGCCCATGAAACTTATGAAGAGGCCCAGGAAGAAACCATACGCATCCTGGAAATGTACCGGGAATTTGTGGAAACCGAGTTAGCCATTCCAGTAATTCACGGTCGAAAAACTGACCGGGAAAAATTTGCTGGAGCATTAGCCACCTATGCCATCGAAGCCCTAATGTCCGACGGCAAAGCCCTGCAGATGGGAACGTCTCACAACCTGGGCCAGCATTTTGCTCAGGTCTTCAACATCAGGTTTGAAGATCGCCACCAGAACCTTCAGTATGTCTGGCAGACTTCCTGGGGTGTCTCCACTCGTTTAATCGGAGCCTTAGTGATGTCGCACGGAGATGATTCTGGTCTGGTTTTTCCGCCACAGGTGGCTCCGATTCAGATCATCATTGTGCCCATTTCTGTGGGCAACTGGAAAGAAACAGTCCTGCCTGTGGCTAAGGAGCTAAAAGACTCGCTGGAAAGGGCTGGACTCAGAGTTTTTCTTGACGACCGGACAGAATATACCCCGGGTTGGAAATTCTCTGAATGGGAAATGCGCGGCGTGCCGTTAAGGCTGGAAATCGGTCCCCGGGATGTCAAAAACAATCAGGTGATAGCTGTCCGTCGGGAGAACAAAGATAAAATAGCTCTCGATCTCACCGGAATCGAGCAGAAGGTCAAAGAGCTTCTGGCAGAGATTCAGAAAGCGATTTATGAAAAAGCCCTGGCTTTTCAGAAAGAAAATACTCGCGAAGTTTCTACATATGAGGAATTCAAGTCGTTGATAGAAGATAAAAGGGGGTTCATCAAAGCTTTCTGGTGTGGAGCTGAAGAGTGCGAAGCAAAAATCAAAGAAGAGACCATGGCCACCATCCGGGTGATACCGATGGATCAGGAAAAAGGTCAGAAAGGGAGATGCCTTTATTGCCAGAAAGAAGCTGAGACCGTGGCCGTTTTTGCCCGGTCTTATTGATTTAAGCCGCAAAAAGAAAATCGAAATAGATCGGGAAAAACGCTTTCCCATCAAAAAGGAGCCCGGGGTGAGCAACCAGTCAACCTTTGATGAAGAAAGGAAAAATATGGTTGAATTCCAGATCCAGAAGCGGGGTATTAAGGATAGAAAAGTTCTGGAAGCCATGCTTAAGGTTCCGAGGCATCTTTTTGTCCCAGAACAGATGAAAGAGCTGGCTTACGGTGATGAGCCCCTGCCCATAGGTGAGGGTCAGACCATCTCTCAGCCTTATATCGTGGCCTATATGACTGAAGCCTTAAAGCTCACAGGTAACGAACGAGTCTTAGAAATTGGTACTGGCTCGGGCTATCAAACTGCTATTCTGGCTGAAATAGTTAAAGAAGTTTATACGGTTGAGGTGATACCGGAGCTATCCCGAAGAGCTCAAAAAGTTTTAGCCGAGCTTGGCTATAATAATATAAAATTCTTAATCGGCGACGGCACCAGAGGCTGGCCCGAACACGCTCCTTATGATGCTATTCTGGTCTCAGCCGCTCCGGCGACTGTGCCCAGGACGCTTGTCGACCAGCTTAAGATCAATGGTCGGATGATCATTCCGGTGGGTACAGATTTTCAGGAACTGGTGCTGGTCAGAAGAAAAAAAGATGGTTGGGAGGAAGAGAGACTGATCGGGGTGAGGTTTGTTCCGCTGGTCACTATCCATTAAAAAATCCGGATAAACCAGCCAGAATCGTTCCGGGAGATGGAAAATGAAAAACAGAAATCTTAAAACACAAATTTTCAGTTTTTTGATAATCATCATGCTGGTTATTCCTCATCTTTATTGTCAGAGCAGCCGGAAGGATAGATTCGTCAAAGTCTTTCTCCCAAATGGAAAAGCTGTGACCGCCGAGCTGGCCATTACCCCGAGAGAACGCGAGAAGGGTCTAATGTACAGGGAAAGCCTGGCCCCTAACCAAGGAATGTTGTTTGTCTTTGAAGAAGAAGACCTGTATTCTTTCTGGATGAAAAATACCCTGATCCCTCTGGATATCATCTGGCTTAATTCTCATCGTCAGATTGTTCATATAGAAAAAAATGTGCCACCCTGCCCCGGAGACCCCTGTCCGAGTTACACCCCGCGTTACCCGGCTTTGTATGTCCTGGAGCTCAAAGCTGGCCAGGCTGAGGAGAATGGGCTTAAGCTCTTTGACCAGCTTTCTTTTGTCCTGCCCGACTGGGTAAAAAAGTGATCAGTCAAAGAGCAACTAAGGAGAGTTACTGACTCAACTGATAAATTAGCTCGGGCTTTTTACCAGGGGTCTGGCCATAATAAAAAAGCCATAGATGGTAATACTCTTCACCGTTGTAGATTTTTATCGATTTTTCAGTGGAAGAGCTGACCACTCCGACAATTTGCGGGTTTCTGATTTTCTTTATAGCTTCTGGAGAAACTACCAAAAGTTTTTCAGTGCTCCCTAACTGAGCTGTTCGGGGCTGAGCTGAAGCTGGAGTGGAAACCGTGACCGGAGGAATCAAAAGCAAGTTCCATTGGCCAGTCGCAGACATCGGGTCTGGATAGAGTTTTCTCAAACATTTCTGTTTAACCAGCTCTTCGAGCGATGAAGGGTAAGTGCCAGGTTTTTTCTGCTGGTAGAGGCGGATGGCTTCCACATACTGTCTGCCTCTGAAGATCAGCTCTTCTTCTTTTTCTCTTTTCATCTCTGTTTCCAGAACCGGGACAGCTACCAACAAGCTTAAAGTCAGGACAAAAACAATGATCAATAGGAGTATCAGAACGTATCCTTCCGGAAAATGAAAAATAAGTCTCTCTTTTGAATTTATCGCCTCGAAATCTGAACTGGTCTTATTTGACCCGGCTGAAGATGATTTTATCTGGTTCATTTTTTAATTTTTCATTTTTCCGTAAACAGTTTTTCTTTTACCAGGTGTTGTAATAAGTTCCATCCAGAGCCTTCGCTTCAGAGCCTGATTTGACGTCCACCACACCCAGATTTTCAGGGGGGATGTACTCATCGGTTGGGGGCATCTGTCTTATTTCTACCCAAGTTTCAGAAGAACCGGTGATGGGGTCAACAGGGATGGATTTCAAATAATGTTCTTCCACCAGAGCTTGAAGCGACGGAGGATAACGATGTTTGTCCTGGTAATACTGGTCGATCAGCTTGCGCAGGATGAACAGGTTTTCTTTTAGTACCGCTTCCTTAGCTCTTTTCACCGACATCTGATACTGGGGAACAGCCAGACCAAGTAAAATACCGATAATGCTCAGGACGATAAGGATTTCAATCAAGGTGAAACCTTTGGAGTGCTTAAGCTTATCAAAAGATATCATTTTACCAGTCCCGGTATTTAGTTCCATCGAGAGCCGTGGCCTGGCTCTTGGTGTAAACATCATAAACGTTTTGACCTCCCCAGGTATCTGACCCGGGCTCATCCTGATAAGACCTCAGACCCCATTCATAGGAGTCGGTCATTGGGTCTTTCGGGATTCTTCGGAGAAAGCGAACCAACACTTTTTTGACAGTTTTTTTACCGGTTGGGTCAGTGACTTCTTCCTCTATTTCCACCCCTTTGACCAGAGTTTCCAAGTCAGGCGGATAGCCATAGGAGTCCTCGTCGACCTTAATTTTTTTTTCATCAGCCAGCCTTTTGTACTCATCGATAGCTTCGCGGATGAGTCTCAGGTTTCGTCGTAGTTCGGCTTCTTTTTCTCTTTTGACCGAAGTTTCGATGACCGGGATGGCCACAGAAGTCAGGATGGCTAAAATAGAAAGGGTAACTACCATCTCCAGCAGAGTAAACCCCGGGCCTCTGTCTGAGGAAAAAATTCTGGATTTTCTCCTCATCCCTTTATGCTTTTAAAAGCGACTTCGGTCATTGCGCGGGCGATAGTTGGAGAAGCCATGAGGCTTTCTCTCATAAGAATGACTGCGTCCTTTGGTGTGAAATTCTGGTTGTTTACGCGTGCTTCCTTCTTCGAGTGCTTTTTTACTCAGACGAATTCGGTTGTTTTCCTCATCTATGTCTATAACTTTAACCGTGATGGTCTGACCGAGAGTAATCTCATCTTTGATATTCCTGACCCGATAAGGGGCCACTTCTGAAATATGGAGCAAACCGACGATGTTGGGCAGAATTTCCACAAAAGCCCCATATTCTTCCAGACGGACAACTTTTCCGGTATAGATCTGACCCAGTTCGACTTCAACTGTGATTTCCCGGATCATTTGCCTGGCCTTCTCGGCTGATTCCATATTAGCCGCGGCTATGGTCACCTTACCGGTTTCTTCGATGTCAATCTTGGCATTGGTCTGGGAAATGATTTTCTTAATCACCTTGCCGGCCGGCCCGATAACATCAGCCACTTTTTCCGGGTTGATAAACAGGGTAATGATTCTTGGAGCATAAGGAGAAAGTTCGGGTCTAGGTTCAGGTAGAACTTCTTTCATCTTTTCCAGGACTTTGAGTCTGGCCTGACGCGACTGCTGGAAAGCTTCGCGGAGAATCTGCGGAGTGATGTAAGGAATCTTCAGGTCTAATTGAATGGCTGTAACTCCCTTCTCTGAACCGGTGACCTTGAAATCCATATCGCCGTAATGATCTTCCAGGCCGGCAATGTCGGTCAGGATGGCGTAGCGCTCGCCTTCTTTGACCAGACCGGTGGCAATGCCAGCCACCACCATTTTCAGGGGGACCCCTGCATCCATTAGGGCCAGCACTCCACCGCAAACCGTAGCCATGGAAGAAGAACCGTTGGATTCCAGAATATCAGAGACGATACGTATGGTGTAGGGAAAAGTTTCTTCGTCTGGAATGGCTGGCAGAATTCCTTTTTCAGCCAGAGCGCCATGGCCGATTTCCCGGCGTCCGGGAGCCCGCATGAAGGAAACTTCACCCACGCAGAATGGCGGGAAGTTATAGTGAAGCATGAACCGTTTTTCAGCCTCTTCGCCCAGTCCATCCAGCCTCTGGACATCTTCAAAAGTACCCAGAGTGACAGTGGCCAGACTCTGGGTCTCTCCGCGGGTAAAGAGAGCTGAACCGTGGGTCCTGGGCAGCAAACCCACTTCTATACTGATCGGTCTGAGCTCATCGAAAGCCCGACCGTCAGCTCTTTTTCCCTGGGTTAGAACCAGTTCCCGGACCAGCTTTTTCTGGAGGTTGTAGAAAATTTCTTTGGTTTCGGCAATTTCTTCAACATTTTCTTTGGGGATTCGGGAAAGAAGGCGGTTAAGAATTTCTTCGCTGGCCTTTTCGCTGGCCTTTTTTTGCTTTATCTGGATGGCCTGAAGCAATTCAGTCGAGATTTCCTCTTCAATCTTTTTGACTTTTTCCGGGTCAGGCTTTTTAACCTGAACTTCCATTTTCTTGATATTCAGCTGGCTGAATAGTTCTTTCTGAGCAACTACGATTTTTTTGATTTCTTCTTGAGCCAGGACCAGGCCTTCAACGATCTTTTCTTCTTCAACTTCGTTAGCTCCAGCTTCGATCATACAGATGCCGTCCTCATTGCCAGCTACTACCATGTTCAGAGTGGACTTTTCCAGCTGGGAAGCAGTCGGGTTGATGATAAACTGGTTGTCGATTAAACCAACCTTAACCGCGCCCACAGGTGTGGTGAAGGGAATTTCAGAAAAATACAGAGCAGCTGAAGCTCCGATGATTCCCAACGTGTCCGGTTCGTTTTCCAGGTCAGCCGAAAGCAGCAGGGCTACAATCTGGGTGTCCTGAAAGTAACCATCGGGAAACAGGGGTCTGATCGGCCGGTCAATCAACCGGGCCACCAAAATCTCTCTTTCCGATGGTTTACCTTCACGCTTGAAAAAACCACCAGGAATTTTTCCGGCAGCATAAGTATTTTCCCTGTAGTCAACAATCAGAGGCAGGAAGTTTTTTTCGCCCGAAACTTCTTTTTTCGAGGTAGCAGTTACCAGCATGATGGTATCGCCATAGCGTACCAAGGCAGAACCATCAGCCTGTTTTCCGACTTTGCCAATTTCAATGCTTAGAGTTCGACCACTTATTTCAAGATTAATAGTGTTAGACATTGTTCAACTCAATCTAACGGCGGTCAGCCTATTTTCTGAGATTCAGTTTATGAATCAGGTTTTCGTACCGGGTTTTATCTGTTCTCTTGAGGTATTCAAGAAGCCTTTTTCTCTGTCCGACTAGTTTCATCAACCCTCGGCGGGAATGAAAGTCTTTTTTATGTGTCTGAAAATGGTTAATCAGCTGATTGATTCTTTCAGTCAGGATCGCCACCTGGACTTCAGGTGAGCCAGAATCTGCCGGATGAATCTGATTTTCCTGAATGATTTTTGTCTTTAATTCTTTCGTTAACACCCTTTTTTACTCCTTTTTTTCTTTTTGATGATACCAGAAAATCAAAAAAATGTAAAATCTTTTTTTGATTCTAAATAAAAAATTGAGAAAAAATGCTCAGTTCTGACCGGTCAGGGCTTTTTTGCGAGCCAGAAGGTGCTGGGCATATTTTGAATGCCAGCCGCCCTGGGTCTTTTTTATCTCTTCGAGTTGAGCTTCGATCTCAGCTAAGGTTAACCGGTTGATTTTCTTGCGCTTTTTAGTTTTTTCTGCGGCACCATCGGCCATCAATCTACCTCCATTGAGATTCAAAAAGAGCTAATATAAATAGCAAAAAAATGTTGATTTGACAAGAGTTGGCTGATTTACTTTGAGTGTAATTTATGGCTTCAATAACTATAATTTAAACTCAGGGCAATAATTCCTCTGTTGACGACCAGGGCCAGTGCCGGCTTATTTTCAGTAGGCTTTGAATGCTGGCTGACCTTTTTCCCGATAAAATAACCCAGAAGGCTGGCGGCCACGACATCTGAAGCAAAGTGTTTATCAAGGAAAATTCGGGATAGAGATATTCCAGCAGCCGCTGTATATAAGACAGCATCTAAATACGGACTGCTGGAACGCGAAGCTAAGCAGGCGCTCAGAGCCCAGGCTGAAGCAGCATGACCTGAAGGAAAAGAATGCCATTTTTCTTTGAAGTTTAACGGATGAAAGCTGAAGGCCCCTTCTTCGGTGTAGGGCCGGGCCCGGCCTAGGCCGATTTTTCCGATTTGAACAACCAGTTCGGTCAAAAGCAGGCATTCTCCGGCCAAGAGAAAGGTCTGTCTGGCGCCAGGCCTATTAGCAAGTTCACCGTAAAGGTACCCAACAGAAATAATTCCAAGGAGAACGGCCGGTCCCCCGGCGGCTGAAAAAACCTTAGACACAGAATCAGTGGTGCCGGTGCGGTTGTTGTGAACCCAGTTGTGGATGGAATTATCTACAGGCAAAAAAGCTGCGGTGGCCGCTGAAGCCAGACTAACGGTCAACCACTCGCTTTTATCCCATCTCTGGGGAGAGGTGAAGATGTCTTTGGTGTTAGTTAGGAGGTGATTAAAGAAATGGCGGTTGAGTCGGTCGGGAAAATTCTGGTTTTCAGCCAGGCAGGATGAAGGATCAAAAAAGGCCAGAGAAATCTGGAATAAAAAGAAAAAAAACATCAGGTTAGTTTCGGGTTTAAAGATGATAACTCGATTTTTTCTCATTTTTTAGTGCCTGCAATTATTGCTATATTTTATTCATAAACTGTCTGAATATCAAAATATTTGAACTTAACTCTTTTGACCGGATAAAAGGATTTCCATAATTTATTGTCTTGATAAATTAAAAGCGATTTATTATTTTTAAAACCTTGGAAAAAGAGAGAACAAATGGAAAGTAAAAATTTAAAAAGACGGGAATTCCTGAAAACGGCCGGCGAAGCAGCTCTGAGCGCTGCCGGCCTGGTTCTTTTGCCGGGCCTGAGAAGATCGACGGTTGAATTTGACCTTCTGATTCAGGAAGCAGTGATAATTGATGGCACCGGCCGGCAGCCGTTTCTGGCTGATGTTGGGATTAAGGGAAATTACATAAAATCTATCGGGAAAATAGAGAATAAGAAAGCCCAACGGATAATCAAGGCTCAGGGATGGCATCTGGCGCCCGGGTTCATCGATGTTCACAACCACACTGATGTCCAGCTTCTGGTTTGCCCGACTGCTGACAGCCTGGTTAGACAGGGAATTACCACGGTCATCGGCGGTAACTGCGGCTCATCGCGGTTTCCCCTGACCCAGGAGATGCTTGAGGAGGAAAATGAATACCTTAGGGAAGAATTCGGAATTGAGGTTGACTGGCAGGACCTGACTGGCTTTTTCCGCAGGTTGAAGCAAAGGGGTCTGGCCGTTAATTTTGCCACCTTAGTTGGTCAAGGCACCATCAGAGCCGCGGTCGTCGGTTATAAGGACAGAAAACCCACACCTGAAGAGATGTCTGAGATGAAATCCTTGGTGATTGAAGCCATGAACCAGGGAGCAGTGGGACTGTCCACGGGCCTGGAATATGCTCCTGGAAGTTTTGCTTCGACCGAAGAGCTTATCGAACTGGTTAAAGCCATCAAGAATTTCCGCGGAATCTATGCTACTCACATGCGGGATGAAGAGGATGGAGTCCTCGAAGCTCTGGATGAAGCCATAACCATCGCTGAAAGAGCCGGAGTCAGCCTGGAAATCTCTCACCTTAAAGTCGGCTATCCGCGAAACTGGGCCAAGATTGATGACTTGCTCCTGAAAATTGACCAGGCTTCAGCCAGGGGAGTTAGAATTGCGGCTGATGTTTATCCCTACACCGCTTTTGCTACCGGGATGAGCATTTTCTTTCCGCTCTGGGTAAGAGAAGGGAAAAAGGAAGATTTTCTGGGCCGTCTCCAAAACCCTGAGCTTCAACCAAAACTGAAAGCAGCCATCAAGGAGTCGGAGAAAAATGTCGGTACCTGGGATAAGGTTCTGATTTCTTCAGTGCGGACTGAAAAAAATCGTCAGCTCGAAGGTTTGAGTATTGAGCAGGCAGCTAAATTGCAGAAAAAAGAGGTCTTCACTTTTATTCGCGACCTGCTCCTCGAAGAAGAGGGTCAGGTGTCCATAGTCTGTTTTGCTATGAGTGAAGACAACCTCAAAAGAATCCTGAAGCATCCGCTGACCAGCCTATGTACTGATGGTGAGCTGGCTTCCACTTCTGGTGTTCTGGCCAAAGGCAAGCCTCATCCGCGCTATTACGGCTCTTTTCCCAGAGCCATAGCTGAGTATGTCAGAAAAGAACAGGTCTTGCCGCTGGAGCAAATGGTTAGAAAAATGACCTCATTCCCGGCTGAAAAATTCGGGCTGGTGCGTCGGGGAAAAATAAAAGAAGGTTATTTTGCTGACTTAGTTCTTTTTGATTTTAACCGCCTTCAGGATAAAGCCACCTGGTCGAACCCGCATCAGTATCCAGACGGTTTGCTTTATGTGATAGTCAACGGCCAGGTGGTTGTCGACCGCGGTGAAACTACTGGCCTTCTGTCAGGGAAAATCTTGAAAAATGATGGAAAGGGTTTGGTTAGATGAAAACTCAAAAAGAAGAAAAAGGAAGATTTAAATCGTTTTGTAAATCGGGTTATGTGGTATCAAAATTTAACTCAGCTTCAAAATGTAAGATTGTTACTATTTTTGTTTTTATTCTTTTAGGTCTTTTTTTAGGTTCAGGCTTCAGTGAAACCTTGAGGCTTCAGGCGCAAACTGGCGATATTTTTGAGCTTAAGTTCAGGAAGCTTCAGCCTGGAGAGCCGGTAATTTTAACCTGGCGGGAGAAAAAATCAGAATCTGTAAATGTTTTTTTTCTGGATAATTTATACCGCTTAAAAAATGAGCCAGGAAGAAATCAGTTTTTAGTGCTGGGAATTGATCTGGCCGTCAAGCCTGGCCCTAAAGAGCTGGAAATAACCATCTGGGAAAAGGGCCAGGAAAAAGAAAAACTTACTTCCAGCCTGGAAATTCTGCTTAGGGATTTCCCGAAGAAAAGGCTGACCGTTGACCAGAAATATGTCACTCCACCTAAGGAAGTCCAGGAAAGGATAAAAAGGGAAGCTGAAATTCTGGCCCATATTTACAGCATAACCACGCCTGACTGGCTGGCTAAGGGTCCATTTATTCTGCCCTGCGACGGAAATCTATATCCCAATTTCGGGCAGCAGAGAATTTATAACAATGTTCCGCGGTCGATTCACTCTGGAGTGGATATTGCTGTACCTAAGGGGCATCCGATTAAAGCCACCAACTCGGGCCGGGTGGTCCTGGCTTCCGATCTGTATTTTTCAGGTAAGACAGTAATTATCGACCATGGTTTGGGACTCTTCAGCAGCTATTCTCATCTTTCAAAATTACTGGTCAAAAGAGGAGAGCAGGTAAGCACTGGTCAGGTGGTTGGGCTGGCTGGGTCAACCGGACTGTCCACCGGGCCGCATTTACACTGGGCGGTCAAAGTCAACGAAGCCAGAGTTGATCCCTTAGCTCTTCTGGAGCTGGAATTTTAGTTAGAGCTTACCTGTTTTTTGGTTTTATGAGCTTACTTCTTCAAATAAGTGGCCAGCCAGTCAAGCACGGTCTTCCACCAGAGCTGAGCGTTGAGTGGTTTCTGGACAAAATGGTCTTCGTCGGGAAAATAGAGGAACTTAGAGGGTACGCCCATCCGCTGCAGCGAGGTGAAGAACTGCAGCCCCTGCTCTAAAGGCACGCGGAAATCATTGGCACTATGAATCACCAGGCAGGGAGTCTTAAAGTTCTTAACGTAGGAGCTCGGAGAGAATTTCTGGTACATTTCAGGGTTGGTCCAGGGAGTGCCGCGGTATTCCCATTCCGGAAACCAAAGCTCTTCGGTAGCACCATATTCAGAACGAAGGTCAAACACGCCGGCGTGACTTATTAAGCAATCAAAAATATCGGTCTGACCTTCAATCCAGTTAATCATATAGCCACCGTAAGAAGCCCCGGCTGCGCCCAGTTTTTCTTTATCGATGAAAGGATAATTAGCATGGAGATAACTGACAGCGGTAATGATATCCTGATAGGGCTTACCACCCCAGTCGCCGCTGATGGAATCGGTGAAAGCCTGGCCATAACCAGTGCTGCCATGGAAATTAACCATGGCCACCACATAACCAGGAGCAGCAAACATCTGGGCGTTCCAGCGATAATGAAAATTATCTTCCCAGGCGCCCTGCGGTCCACCATGAATCAGCATGACCAGGGGATATTTTTTATTGGGGTCAAAAAATGGTGGTTTGAGAAGCAGACCATGGACTTTATCACCGCCGGACTCAAACCAGAAATCTTCGGCCGGGTTCATCTCTAAGCTGGCCAGAAGTTGGCCGTTGATATCGGTGAGCTGGATGAACTTTTTGGTCTTTAGGTCCAGGGCATAGACATCGTTGGGATGATTGATGGATTGTTTTAGAACATAGATGGTTTTTCCGTCGGGCGAAATCTGGAGATTGCTCAGGTAATGACCATCGATTATTTTCTCTATTTTGCCAGTGGCTATCATTAATTTAAAAATAGCAGTTCGGGCTTTTTCTTCGCACAGAAAATAAATCACCTGGCTATCAGGAGACCAGACAAATTCGGCTACAGAATAGTCGAGCTTTTCTGTTAAATTGCTGAAGATTTTCTTCTGACGGTCATACAGAATCAGGTCGAGTTTGTCAGCTTCGAAGCCAGGTCTGGCCATGGCCCGGTAGGCCAGAAAACGGCCGTCGGGCGAATACTGCGGATCGATATCGTTGGCCCGGTTGGTAGTTAATTTTTCGATTATCGCTCCATCGGGTGTTGTCAGAAAAACATCGTTGTTAGTTCCGAGTCCCAGCCTGAATTCCGGGTCGATGTTGCGGACAAAGGCGATTTCTTTTTCATCCGGAGCCAGACTGTAATCGAGATTGCCGCCAAGAGCAATGGGCGGAGTGTCATAATCGCCAGGGCTCAGATCAACAGGCTTTCCTCCATCTAAGGGGTAAAGAAATAGATGACTTCTGGTGCCGTCAAACCAGGAGTTCCAGTGCCGGAAAAGAAGATGGTCATAAACTCTGGCTTTGACCTTGCTTTTCTCCTGCTCTTCAAATTTTTTGCGGTTAGCTTCAAGGTCAGGGCATTCGGGAAATACCGAGCTTGTTACCAGCAGGAATTTGCCGCTTCTGGACCAGCTAAAGGAGCTGACGCCACCAGGAAAATCAGTCAGTTTTTTGGGTTCACCGCTGGTAGTCGGGATCGTCCAAACCTGAGCTGAACCGCCGCGGGTAGAAATAAAGGCTATGGTTTTCCCGTCAGGGGACCAGCGTGGGAAATAATCCGCATTCGGACCTGAGACTAAGCAAACCGGCTTTCCACCGGTTGCCGGCACCAACCAGATATCGCTGTTTCCTTTGTTGGCTTCGAGGTCCATCACGGTGATGACAAAAGCAATCTGTTTACCGTCCGGCGAAAGCTGGGGGTCAGTTACTCTTTTTATCTTGATAAAATCATCAAAGCTCAGGGCTTTTTTCTCCAGGGCTGAGGTGAAAGAAAAACATAAGCTCAGGGCAATGGTTAGAACCATTAATTTCCCGAGGTTTCTTCTGACCATCTTTCCTCCTGTCATTCTGAAATATTTTCACCCAGCATTATAAATTAACAGAATTTCTCAGGCAAAGAAAACATTCAACTGTCACAAAACCTGTCCTTGACGAAAAACAAAGTAAGAAGTAGACAGATTAGAAAATTTTTTTCGGGTAAGTTTTCACTTAGAATTGCCGCTCAGAAAAAAATTATTTCTTTCTTTTTCAGAAATGCTAAAATAAAACAAAACGAGGCCGATTTCGTATTTAATTACGATAGACTGATGAGTGTTGAGCTAAAGAATATTCATTTTTCATATGGTAAGGTCAAAGCCCTAAACGGCGTCTCACTCACTCTAAATGAGGGGGCTACCGGACTTCTTGGACCCAACGGAGCCGGAAAGAGCACTCTTCTTAAAATCATGCTTGGCTTTCTCGTTCCTGATGAAGGCGAGGGTCGGGTGCTGGGCTATGATTTAAGGACTGAGCAGAAATTCATCAGACAGCAGGTCGGTTATATGCCAGAAGACGAGTGTTTCATCCCTGGAATGGATGCTGTTACTTTCACCGCTTACTTAGGTGAGCTGTCCGGTATGCCCAGACAGGAAGCCATGAAGCGAGCCCATGAAGTGCTTTTTTATGTCGGCCTGGGTGAGTCTCGCTACCGCTTAGTTGACACTTATTCGGCTGGAATGAAACAGAGGCTCAAGCTGGCTCAAGCTCTGGTTCATGACCCCAAACTTCTGTTTCTGGACGAGCCAACTTCTAATCTGGACCCCACCGGCCGGCAGGAAATTCTCGAACTCATTGGAGAAGTTGCTTCCACCAAAAATATCAGTGTGCTTCTCTGCTCGCACATCTTAGCCGATATCGAAGCTGTCTGCGACCAGGTGGTCATAATCAATAAGGGAGAAATTGCCGCCAATGGCCGGATTCAAGATTTGAAGATGATTGATTACCGGTTATATGAACTTAAAATTAAAGGCGAGCTGGAGACTTTCAGAAAAGAGCTGGAAGCTGCTGGTTGCCGGGTAGAAGAAACTGAAGACCGCTTAGTCAAAGTGTACACTCCACCTGATTTTAATCATCTGGAAATTTTCCGGGTAGCGGCCAGGAATAAACTTCAGGTGCGGCAGTTTGTCCGCAGTCAGACTTCACTTGAAGACCTGTTTGCTAAGGTAGTTGGAGTTGACTGATGACGACCATCAGAGAAAAAGGCTATCACCACTGGGATGGACAGTTAATTGAAAAGCGCTGTACCTTCTGGCCCATCACCAGAACCGGCATCAAATTAGCTTTCCAGCGAAAGTATTTTAAATTTTTATTTGCCAGTTCTTTTTTCCCGGCCGTGGTCTATGCCGTAGGTATCTACGTTTCCGAACGGCTGGAAGATTTCAAATTCATGGCTCAGGGAGCAGAGAGAACGATTCAGGTTAATCCTGGGTTTTTTAAGTCTTATCTCAGCCAGGATTTTCTGTTCTTCATGATTATTCTGCTTATGGCTCTCGGCGGAGCCGGGCTTATTTCTGATGATTTCAGACACAAGGCTGTCCAGCTTTATTTTGCCCGTCCGATAACCAAGCTCGATTACCTTCTGGGGAAAGCCGGAGTAGTGGTCTTTTTTGTTGGCCTGCTGACCTTAGTGCCCGGTCTGCTGTTGCTCGTTATTAAGTTGCTTTTTTCTGGTAGCTTTAAGTTCTTTCTGCAATATCCCTGGCTGATTCTTTCCATCATCTTCTATTCTCTTTTCCTGATGATATTTTTCACATCTTTTGTCCTGCTGCTATCATCTTTGAGTAAGAACCGGCGTTATGTTAGCGTCCTCATTTTTGCTGTCTATTTTCTTTCAGACATCACCCAGGGGATTTTTAACGTGATTTTCCGTTCTCCCTATTCAGCTCTTTTTTCGATTAAATCTAATTTAAAGCAGGTGGCGGCGGCCTTTTTCCTGGAAAAATTGCCCTATGCCTATCCCTGGTATCTTTCCTTTCTGGTTTTAATCATTTTTTGCCTTCTTTCGTATGTGGTGATTAAACGCAAAGTCAGGGGAGTGGAGGTCATCCGGTGAGCGCGGTCATCGAAGCCTGGAATTTATCTCGCTGGTACGGTAATGTCCTGGGAATAAGCGAAGTCAACCTGGAAATTCAGCCCGGAATAACTGCCCTTCTTGGACCGAACGGCGCCGGCAAGTCCACCTTTATGAAAATCATTACCGGCCAACTGAAACCTAACCTCGGGGAGGCCAGAATCTTTGGAGAAAAGGTCTGGAACAACCGTCGAATATTTCGCCGGCTGGGCTTCTGTCCGGAAGTGGATGCTTTCTATGAAGAGCTCTCAGGCTTCGAATTTCTTTCGGGTTTGCTGTCTCTTTATGGCTTTAGTCCGGCCGAATGCCGGAAAAGAGCTGAAAAGGCCCTGGAACTGGTTGAACTCTCTGATGTCAAGCATCGTCAGGTCAGAAGTTACAGCCGGGGGATGAGACAGCGCATCAAGATTGCTCAGGCTATTGCTCATGATCCCGAAGTCCTGATCTTAGATGAACCGCTCAGCGGACTTGACCCGCTGAGCAAGCGTCGAATTATCAAGCTGATAAAAGAATTCAAAGCTGCTGGTAAGACTATAGTTGTCTCCAGCCATGTGTTGCCTGAAGTTGAAGCCATGACTTCAGAGATTGTCCTCATTCATCAGGGTAAAATCCTGGCCAGAGGCGATATCTATTTCATCAGAGAGTTAATCGATACCCATCCGCATATGATCAGGATTAAATCTCCACACTTCAGGGAACTGGCTAAAATTCTGGCTACTGAAGATTACGTCCTGAACATTTCTTTCGAACCGCCAGACCAGGCTGTGATTTTTGAAACGCACCATCGTGATAAATTTTTCAACCGGCTGAATGACCTCATCCTTGAATCTTCGCTGACCATCGATGAAATAACTTCGCCTGACGATAACCTTCAGGCTGTCTTCGATTATCTCGTGGGAAAATGAGATGAGAAACGAAATCTTGAGAGTTTTTTCTTTCTATTTCTTCTTGGGGAAGAAATCCGCCAGAACAAAAGTATTTTTTATGATCAGTTCAGCTTCTGCCCTTCTGGCTCTGGTTATCAGGGTTTACCACTTAGCCGGCAACTGGACAGAGACCGGACAGGTCATTTTCCAGAATATTTTGATGGTCTTTTTCCTGCAATTTTTAATCATCATTCTGGCTCTCTTTTATGGAACTTCGATTGTGGCCGAAGAACTTGAAGGCAAAACTCTGCCTTACCTTTCTTCAAGACCGGTGGCCAGAGCAGCTATTATCATCGGAAAATACTTAGCTTATCTCAGCCTGACCTCTGCCATCATGATTTCGGCGGTGCTCGTTTCTTATTTTATCCTCAACCTTGATCAGGATTTCCGGCTGGCCGACTTCTGGACAGCCATCCGCTATTCACTGGTGCTTTTTCTTGGACTGGCAGCCTATCTTTCCTTTTTCACTTTTCTTGGCACCTGGCTGAAAAGGCCCATCTTGGTAGGACTGGCTTTTGGTTTTGGCTGGGAAAGTATAATCCAGTATTTTCCAGGGACCACTCAAAAGCTATCCATAGCCCATTACCTTAAATCCCTTCTGCCACAATACATCACCAGCAGCGGTAAGCTTGGTTTTTTGTTCATCAGACTTGAACCAACCAAATCAGTGGTGGCGGTGATTACTCTTGTACTTATTGCTGTTATTTTTCTTGGATTAGCCAGTTTGATTTTTTCTTATAAAGAATATCTTTTTGAAGATTAAGTTTTTGCCTTGACTGGCATTTTCAGACAATTTTCTTTTCCAGTTTTTCCTGCTGAGGTTTTTCTTTTTTGAGATGAGGCAAGGAATCGCTGCTCTTTTCTTTGATAACTTTTTTGAGTTTAGACAGGGTTTCTTCATTAAGGCTGAGGAAGAGTTTTACATAACGGTCGGTTGAAGTTATCTCTAAGGAATCCAGAGCCTGACCAAGCTCTGGCACCTGGCCGGTCATCCCCAGGCCCAGAGCCTTAATCCCGGTGAGCCCTTCGGCCATTTTTTTGTGCTGTTCTTTATCCTTAGCATAAATTTTGATCTCAGTCAGGTAAGAGCCGTTACGATAATCTGAGAAAGAAGAAATGCACCGGACATTTTCCCAAAGCTTGAGGGAAGGATTCTTGCTGATTTCCTGCTGAAGAAAATCAGTGGGGACAGTCAGAAGCCCGAAGTTCAGGGCCTTCTGATTTATATCTTTAAGATAAGGCTTTAAGTCTTTGTTACTCAGGATATTAGGAGTTTTTTTGGTATAGACATCGATAACTTTTTTGATTGCTTTTTCTGAGCCAATAACGAGGTTGGAGTTGTCGAGGAAAGCTAAGCAGACCACAGCTGTTTCCTCGATTTCGATAAACGGAAAATAGGGGATACCGTTGTAATGTTTCAGGTTTGAATTCTGGGCTGAAACAGGCGGGATGAGTTTGTCTTTTTGATATTTCAGGTTGACCAGAAGGACCAGATTTTCGAACGCTTTTTTCATTTCGCCAGTCACAGCCACGGCCACAAAATAAACATCTTTTTTGAGGTTCAGGCTGAAAGCTTCGATTTTCTTCTGGTAGGATTGGAACTCAGGTTGTTCCTCGAGAGTTTTTTGAACAAGTTTAAGGTTCATCGATCGATTCCAATCGATCACTAAAAAAGCTGAAGTCTCAGGAGGTAGCAGCGTCAGCATATCCTGACCGCGGGCTGAGCCGGCCACTGGAATTCGAGGCTGAGACTGGCAGCTTATCAGAAAGAAAGCATAGAAAGCTACTAAAAGATGAATGAAAAGCCCAGGCGTCCTTTTTTTCATTTTTTTCTCCTTTAAATTTTTTACGAAAATCTTATCCCCTCGGTTTAATTCATCAAAATAAATGATAACAGATTCGACTAACTTTAAAAACAAAATTTTCTTGCCATAAAAATAGAGGCAGCTGAGATTAAATAGAAAAAAAGAAGAAAGCTGATAATTATCTCCGGATTTTGCCGCTAAGAAAAAAGTCAGGGTAAGAAGAGCAGTTGGCT
The DNA here is from genome assembly GCA_014360015.1 of Candidatus Aminicenantota bacterium. GTDB lineage: Bacteria > Acidobacteriota > Aminicenantia > Aminicenantales > Saccharicenantaceae > Saccharicenans. Next base: position 75,921 of record JACIYJ010000002.1, read on the forward strand.
GGTCAAACGGCTATGATATTTACTCGGTGATTTCTTCCAGTTGATTGGGTTGATTGAGCTAAAGAGTGAGAACAGAGTGGTAAGAAGAAAGGGAAGTAGATACCGAAAATGAATTTCGATTGAGAACAGATTGATAATTGGCGAAGGTAATGAAATCGAGCCTGCAGCGGCAGTTATTACCGTAGTCAATTTCTGCTAAAATGTTTTTCTACTGCGGAAATCGCCTGCCGCAGAAATCGGATTTAAAGAAAAGGTGAAAAATGGCTATGACTCTGGATGAAATCATTCAAAGACGGCGGAGCATCCGGCGCTATCTGCCGCAACCAGTGGAAAAGGAAAAAATCTTAGCCTGTTTGGAAGCGGCCCGGCTGGCTCCTTCGGCTGAGAATTCTCAACCCTGGCGGTTTCTGGTCATCGATGATCCTGAACTCAAGGCTAAGGTCAGTGAGAAAGCTTTTTCTGGAATTTACTCAACCTGTCGCTTTGCGGTTCAGGCCCCAGTTCTGGTGCTGCTGATGGCTAAACTGGACTTTCTGGCCAACAGATTGGGGCGTTTAGTTCAGGGCACGCAGTTTTATCTTTTAGATCTGGGTATTGCCGGCGAACATTTTGTCTTAAAAGCCGAGGAGCTTGGACTGGGAACCTGCTGGATCGGCTGGTTTAATGCCAGGGCCGTTAGAAAACTGCTCAGGATTCCTAAGAAATATCGGCTGGTAGCCATATTTTCTGTCGGTTATCCAGAAAAAAGACCGACTCAAAAGCAGGTTAGAAAAAGTCTGGAAGAAATCGCCTGGTTTAATCAGGTTAGAGATTGACTGGCTTTATGATTTCCAATTCAATAAAAGATGAATTTACTGTAAGACATAACTCAAATGAGGAGTTCAGCTTTGTTCATCTTCTTGATGATAGTCCTTCTAATATACGGGTCTATCAACGGCTATATCTTCTGGCGCGGGCTGCAGGCTTTTTCAGCCTTAAAAGCGGCCCGTTTGATTTTTGTCCTGGGATTCAGCTTGCTGGTTTTGGCTTTTCCTCTGGGCCGAATCATCAACGGTCAATTCCGACACCATCTTTCTGAACGGCTGACAGCCTTTGGTTCTTACCATTTAGCTCTGATGCTTTACTTACTGCTTCTGTTGCTCTTCAAAGATATTCTGCGTCTCGTAGCCCATCTTTTCCGCTTGAAGATAGCTGAGGCTGGTTTTCTTTCGGTCAGAAATCCAGCCTCTTTTCTGGCCATTGCCATAGCCTCCCTTTTCATTATTTTTGTTGGCCATTTGAACGCCATCAATCCGAGGCTAAAAGTTCTGGAGCTAAAGATTAGTAAAAATGTCCTGGTCACAACTGAGTTAAAAGCGGTTCTGATTTCAGATATTCACTTGGGAATAATCAACCGCTCTGAACGGCTGGAGTCGCTGGTCAGAAAAATCAATCAGCTTGAACCGGATGTGGTTTTCTTTGCCGGCGATATCGTGGATGAAGCTGTTTCTCGCGAGGAAGAGGAAAAAATGGTCGGGTGGTTGAAGCAGATTAAAGCGCCGCTCGGACTTTATGCCTGTCCTGGGAACCATGAGTATTACGGCGGTTTTAGTAAGAACATTTCTTATCTGGAAAAAGCAGGAGTAAAAGTACTGCTGGATAAGGCAGTGAAAGTTGATGAGGCTTTTTATGTCATCGGTCGGAAGGACTGGGCTGCGGTCCGCGCCGGCGAAAAGAGAATGTCACTTAAGGAAATAATAGAGAAAGATGGCGTTGACCTGAACCTGCCGGTTATCGTTCTGGACCACCAGCCTCTCAATCTGGAAGAAGCCGAAAAAACTGGTGTTGACCTTCAGCTTTCAGGCCATACTCATGCTGGCCAGCTCTTTCCCCTCAACCTGATCAACAAGCTGGTCTATGAGAAAAACTGGGGCTATCTGAAAAAAGGCCATACTCATATTTATGTTTCATCCGGCAGCGGCACCTGGGGCCCGGCCGTCAGGACCGGCAGTCGCTCAGAGATTGTTCTGCTGAAGTTATTTTTCAATCCGGAATAGGTGATGATTAAACTTCGGGCAAAAAGCTGGCAGGGAAGAAGCAAGAAAGAAGTGAATTATTTCCCCTCTTTTTTGGCCTTTGATGCATCATATCTTTTAACCACTTCGTCGGTGATGTCAAAAGCCGGGTTATAATGAATCAATCCTGAAGTGGTTAAGTCAAAAACCAGATCATACCCGCGCTCTTTAATCAGTTCATCCACAATGGCCAGCATCTCGTCGCGGATTCTTTTGATCAACTGGCTTTTAAACTGCTCGAAGTCACGAGAAGATTCCTGCTCATACTTCTGACGGGCAGCTTCCTTCTTATCAATTTCTAGCTGAAGCTGGGTCAGAGCATCCTGATTCAGAGTGAGCTTCTGGCTGGCTAATTTATCTTTAAGAGTCTTTATTTCTTCGTCCATCTTTTTAATTTCAGCTTTGATCTGGTCTTCTTTTTCTTGCAAGATGGCCACTGCCTTTTTGCCTTCAGTCGATTGATCAAAGGCTTTTTGAGAATTGATGATGGCTACCTTAAGCGTGGCTTGAGCAAAAGCGGAAGCCGAGATTAAGGAAAAAGTCAAGCTGATGATTAAAACTTTTAAGCTTCTGGAAGCCGCCTTATTTTTCATCAGAAACCTCCTTTGACCGCAACTATTTCTTAGATTCTATGATTTTATTTTTTTATCTTTTTCAAGACTTCAGCCACCCGGTCGAGGGCTGCTTTTAAGTAAGTTTGATTGGAACCGTATCCAAACCGCAGGTGCTGATCGAGTTCAAAATGGTCACCAGGTACCAGCAGGACGCTTTTTTCTTTCAGGACTTTTTCCACCAGTTCAGTGGAATTGATTTTCAGGTGATAGCGGGCAAAGAGAATGGCTCCAGCCTGTGGAGCCTGGTAATCAAACAGTCCATCGAAGCTCTTCAGCCACTGTTCGAGAAAGGGAAGGTTGGTGTTAAGAATGTTTCTGGTCCGCTCGAGAAGTTTCCTTCTTCTTTCTGGCTGGAGAGCTCTGGTGGCTAAGTGGTCAGTCAGGGCCGAGACAGAGATGGTGGTGTAATCGTGATAGGTCCAGATTTTTTTTATCAGGTCTTCCGGCCCCAACATCCAGCCCAGTCTCAATCCTGGAAGGCCATAGGCTTTGGATAATCCGCCAACCACAATTACCCGCTCGTAGGAACCCCAGAAAGATAATGTCTCCAGACCATTTCTTTCAGCCCCGCGATAGACCTCATCCACCAGCAACCAGGCTCCGACTTTTTCTGCCAGCCGGATTATTTCTTCCCGGGCTTCCTGACTCAGAATAGCTCCGGTGGGGTTATTCGGATTGGTCAGAATGATGAGTTTGGTGGTTGGGGTGATGAGCTTCTTCAAGTCATCCAGGTCTGGCTGCCAGCCCAGCTCTTCTTTAAGCCACAGCGGTTTAACCTTAGCTCCAAAAGCTCTGGCCAGGCCCCACATCTGCATATAATTTGGCAGCTCAAAGATGACTTCATCTCCTGGCTCAATCAGGCTCCACATCAAAAGAAAATTGGCTTCCGACGAACCAGCAGTGACCATAATCTGCTCAAGGTTTACACTCGAATAAAGACGGGAGATGTTTTCTCTAAGCTCGGGGGTGCCGTTGGTTTGGGTGTAGCCAAGCTCCACCCGGGTGAGCTCTTTTATTTCTTCCGGGGCCAGAAGTTCTTCTAAATTCAGCGGATGAACTCCGCTTTCAGAAAGGTTGTAATCAACCACATTCTCCCATAGAGATTGAATTCTTTCCATTTTGAAGATTTCGATTTTCATCAGCCTGTTCCTTTTTTAAAGCCTATATTTCTACCCTAAACCAGCCTTTCAGGGTAATTCCAAAGATGATGGACAGGAGAAAATAAGCCACCAGCCATTGAAACTTGATTCCCAGGAAAACCAATCGCTGCTCTGGATAGACCAGCTCAATTTTCTGGATGCAAGAATCAGCGGGCAGAGGCTTTTCTCCAGGATAGAGGAGCTCCTGCCACAGGTTCTTCTTGATTCTGACGGTGGAGATTCTGCTGAGGCTGTTTCTGGCCGTTGAAATTTCTTTGAGATATCTTTCACCGTTTACGCTGATGACCAGTGGCTGGCTGGTTTCCCCCTCAATTTTAAGCCTCCAGTCAGCTTCGTTTTCATCAATAATCCTGAGAACCGGAGAGTCCACCACCACTCCAAGCGGTGCTTCTAAATCCAGATTGAGCTTGTCCACTTCCATTGCCTTTATAAACCTGACTTTGAGCAAGAAAGTTTCACCCGGCTGTGGACTACGGTAGCCAAACCACAGGTTCATCTGAGCTAAAAGTAGGAAGATGGGAACGATCATTACCAGCAGAGGCTTAAAATTGTAAGCCAGATAACGGGCATTGGCCAGAAAAAGATCTTTTTGAGTGGCCAGCAGCGTTTTAAAGTCATTCTGGAAAAGCCTCATTTCCAGAATGTAGGCTTTTATTCGGTCTTTAGCCTGTTTTATTCCAGCCTGGTTAGAGGTTTTTTTGTAGATGAATAACATCAAAAGGGCAGTTAATAACGAGATTACTATCATTCCCATCCAGGGATTCATCCTGGCAAAAGGCAGAAGAATTATTTGAACAACGAAGCCTACTATCCAGTTAAGCCACCACATCCGGCTCCTCAGGTTTTAAAAATAATCAGGAAATGTAGCCCAGACCTTTAAGTCTTTTTTTGATTTCTTCTTCAGAATCAGCTCCTTCAAACTTGGCGATTTCTTTTTCCAGCACATGGACGATGAATTCTTCAGGGGAGCTGTAGCCGGCGACTTCTGCGATCTTTTCTATTTTCTGGTAAAGCTCTTTTTCGATTTTGATCTTAGCTTTGCCCATTTTTTCTCCTTTCTTCTTCATTCTGTCTTAAAAAATTGGTTTTCCGGTAATTTCCGGCGGAATTTTCAAGCCAAAAAGCGCCAGAATTCCGGCAGTTACATCCTCCAGGGCCGGGTTTTCCAGTTTGACCTGCCGGTTGCTAAGCAGAATTCCCGGGATTACCTCCGGGGCTGACATATGGTCACCACTCCACTTCTGCAAATTGTCTTCGATGAGCTCTCTGGGAAAATTGCCTAACGGCGAATTCCAGGAAATACGGTAATTGCGGTTAAACCCTAAGATGATATCAGGAGCCTCGTTGACATAAGCACCGCTAAAAACATCCTGGCTGACATAGGCTTTCAGAATGACTCTTTCTCCAGTTTTTGGGTCAACTATTTGTTCCAGCTTGTGGGCCAGCTCTCTTATCAGGGATTCTTTTTCTTTGGGCTCAACAATTCCCTGGCTTTCTCTGCCTTTGAGATTCACGTATAAAGCGTTCAAACCTACTCCGTAGGCTTTAGTCCTCGACCAGTCAGTCCTCTGGAACAGGGTGACTTCTTCCGGCCTGGCCCCGGGTTCAAGCCGATGATAGCCGTTCTGAAGGAGCCAGGTGTTGAGGTTGAAGCCGCGGCGGAAAGGATTGAAGCCATGGTCTGACATAACGATGATGACTGTATTCCGATCTACTTTTTCCATGGCCATCTGCAGAGCTTTATCCATTTGCTGGTAAGTTTTTTCAATCACTTGACCAAACTCAGAGGCCAGTTTTTCGTCATAAGCCGGATGGTCGCGGTCAATTAGCCTGAAGAACATGTGCTGTCTCTGGTCAGTGTTGGAAAAATAGTAAAACAGAACGCCTGACCTGAAGTTCCTGAGCTCATCTTCGAGCATGGCCATCGATTCTTGATAGACTATCTCATCCTGCGCCAGAAATTCTTTTTCATCCAGAATGTCGTTTTCGAGAGCAGCTGTGTCAGCGGGCAAACCCTTGGTAAAGAATGGTCCGAATTTTTTAGCCAGCTCTCTGGAGTAAGTATCAGGGGTGGAAATCGGCAGAGCCGGTTCAGCCGGGTCGATGTTAATCGGACTGACGTACAGCTTGAATTTCGGCCGGACTTCTTTGAGATAAAACATACAGATTCCGCTAACACCCTGAGTCGGCAGAAAATCAAACCGGATTTTCTTCCAGCCGCTCCATTCCTTTTCTTTCAGGATGAATTCCTGGTCCTGATAGACAATCTTAGCCACTGGATTGACCGGGTCGATAAAAACTTTGAAGTCAACGTAAGTTTCCGGGTTTCCTTTTTTGAAAGGATTGTTCGGCCCGGGGATCCGAGCCTCGACTCGGTTGCCGATGACAAAAACATCGTGGACCCGGCCGCCGCCACCGTATTCTTCAGTTACTGTCTTGTATTCGTTGGTATAATAATTGAACAATCCGTAATAACCCTTCAGGTCAGGTGTACCCATCCCGGAAATAGTTCTCTGCTTGGTCTCAACCGGTGGATAGTTAGAAGGAATCTTAAAGACGGTGGCTGGGATGTCATAATCTTCCAGAATCTGCCAGAAAGCTCTGCCTTTACGCAGATTTTTTACTTCGCCGCCAGAAAGCGGGAGAATCAAATTGCCCAGTTTCAGGTTATGTTTGGCCGGAAGGCTTTGGGAAGCCGAGAAGACCGGCAGATAATTTTTCGGGTCGCGATGGACAAAATCAAAAATGGCATGGCCTCCAGGATTAGTACCGGTAATGAAGTTAGCCCAGGCCACCGGACTCTGGGGCGGGATGCTGGAGCGAAGAGACAGGAAGCTTCCTGAAGCAGCCAGCTTTTTGAAATAGGGAAGCTTGCCCTCATCCATAAACCTTCGAGTTAAAACCGGATCCAGGCCATCGAAACCAAGGATCAGCACCTTGAGACCAGTTTCTTTTTGGCCAGAGGTTCTTAAAAAAGCTTCTTTTGGTGTCAAGAGCAAACTGGCAGAAGCTCCAAGTATTAATTGGAGAAATTCTCGGCGGTTTAAACCCTCATCTATTTTTTCTTTTTCCATGGCTTTTCACCTTTTTGCCTTCTTTTTCCTTAAGTTCCTTCTGCGAAAGCACAAACTTTTTCGGTTCTTCTGTCAGAAGAGATTTCCCATCCATATATTTTGGCACCCTTACACCGAAGAGCTCCAGCACTGTCGGAGCTATATCCATTATAGACGGATTCTTAGGGTCAAGCTTCAGGTTGGTGAAGAATACACCTGGAACAAGAGCCGGGTCGAGACAGTGGTCAGCACTCCAGGCTTTTTTGTTATCTTCAAACACCACCCGATTCACTTTGCCAGTAACTGAATCCCAGGAAGCTCGATAGCCATGATTGTAGGCCACAATCAGATCAGGGGCATTATCACGATAAGGACCGTGATAAATTTTTTCTGTGTCTATCAACCGATTTATGGCCACCTGGCCTTTTTCCTGGTCCTTGAGTCCTGAAAGCTTTTCAATCAGTTCCTGTTTGAGCTTCTGACTTTCTTCTCCAGGCTCGACAATACCGTTTTCTTCTCGGCCCTTGAGGTTGAGATAAATTCCTGCCAGTCCCAGAGCATAAGCCCTGGTCTTTGTCCAATCAACCTGTTTGAACCACTCTTCACTCTGTTCAACACCATCTTTAAGGCTTAAATAACCGTTTAGATAAAGCCAGGAGTTAAGGTTGACTCCGCGGCGGAAGGGCTTAAACCCGTGGTCAGACATAACGATCAAACAGGTTTTTTGATCAATTTTTTCCAGGGTCCGACCAACCAGCTCATCCATCTTCACATAAAGCTCTTCTAAAACTCTGGCTCCGGACGGCAATCTGGCAGTAGCCTGATAAGCAGGGTGGGTTTTATCCAGGTAGCGCCAGAACATATGCTGGATGCTGTCGGTTGTCTCAAAGACACAGACCACCAGGCCTTTTCTGGTTTTTTTCAAGGCATTGAAAAAAAATTTCTCCCAATCTTGGTGAAAGGAATAAGCCAGTTCTAAGAAGGCTTCCTCTGGCAGCACCCCTTCGTTCAAAGCCCAGGTATCGTTGGCTTCACCCAGAGTGACATAGCTCCCGAAAAGTTTAGCCAGATACGAAGAATAAATGAACGGGTGTGAAATGGGCAAAGCTGGTTTTTCAGGGTCGATATTAAGCGGGGTGATGTAAAGTTCAAAGTGGGGTTGAGTGCTCAGAAGATAGAATCTGGCGATTCCTCTGACTTTCATTCCCAATCCAGCCGGAAAGCTGAGCTTTATCCAGGGAGAAAAAGCTCCTTTTTGAAGCTCAAAGCCCTGGCCTGAAACTTTGACTGTGACTTTATCTGGGTCACTGCCGAATTTTATGGTCATTGGCAGCCGGATTTCCTCCGGTTTTTTGAGCAGGGAGTTTTCCGGACCGCTGATGAAGGTGTTGATGGTATCGCCTTCACGCTTGACCAGCAGGCTTTCGCCGCCTTCTTTTTTCTGAACTCTTTCAGGGTTGGTAGTGTAAAAAAGAAAGGTTCCCTGGCTGCCTTTAAGGTCTGGCAGGCACATGCCAGAAAGGAGATGACCAGCAAATTTTTCAGGCGGGAAAGTGATGGGCACCCGAAGGATGGTAGAGAAAATTCCCTGATCCCCAAGTATCTTCCAGAAGGGCTGGCTTTTCCGCATAAGCCTGATTTCCGGTTTGCTCAATGGAAGGCGGTATTTTCCCAGGGGCAAAAATTTTCTGGGTGGACCGATGCGGGCCGAAGATAAATCCGGAAGGTAGGTCTTTGGGTTGCGGCTTAAAAAATCGAAGATATTGTGTTTGGAAGGCTCGCAACCGGTCATAAAAGATGACCAGGCCACCGGCGATATCGCCGGTGTGGTTGTTTGCAGCTTGCAGAAAGTGCCTTCTTTTTTGAGCCGGCTCAGGTTGGGCAGTTTACCTTCAGCCATAAATTTCTCGGCCAGTTCCGGGTCCAGTCCGTCAAAGCCGAGGATGATGACTCTATCTACCCGGCTGTTCTGGTAAGCTTTCCGGCCTTTAATCATCCGGAATAGAAGACGGAAAGGCCAGGACAGAAAAGAAAAAATGGCCAGGAAAAAGGTCAGAAAAAAGACTAAGAATGAAGACAGAAAAGCAAAACCAGCGCCCGGTCCGATGTAGGCTTCAGCCGTAGAGGTAAGAAATATGGTCAAAGAGAAAAATAACAAAGCTTCTGGGATTACTAACCGGCGGGGAAAAATTCTATTTAAGATTTTTCTGATTTCTAAATTCATTTAATCTTTTTCAGGATGATGCTGGCTAAATCCTCGATGGCCAGGTCAGGACCATGGTCTTCAGCTGACCAGAAGAAGGCATCGTCCCAGGTGTGCATACCCTGGAGATAACTGTGGCCAAAAATTTCTTTTTTCTTGATCGAGCCTTTCAGGTCAAAGCCAGGCTCAGAAAGCACTATGAGGTCCGGACCACGAGAAGTATATTTGCCTTTATAGATTTCTTCAGCTTTGAACACCTGGCGGATGACTTTCTTCCCTTTATATTCCAGCTTGAGAAGCTTTTCGGCGATTTCTTCCTTTAACTCCTTTTTGTCTGACTTGTCCACCCGACCTTTGGGGAATTTATTTTTTAGGTTCAGATAGATTCGATTGGGGTCAAGGGCAAAGGCGACAGTCTTGGGCGAGATGTCGTTCAAGCTCTTCGGGTTGGAAGTAGTGAAAGAAAGATAGCCTTCTTTTTCCAGCCAAGCGTTGAGGTAGACTTCCTGGACAATCCCGGTAAACCCGTGGTCTGACAGCAGGAAAAAGCTATCTTCGTTTTCGTTCATTTTCTTAAAAGAATTGATAATTTTTGAGATTATCCGGTCAATCTGCTGGTAAAAATCCAGGAAGGCCTGATGGTAAGGATGAGATTTATCCTGGTAGGCTGACCAGAGAAAATGGTGAAGGCGGTCAGTTCCGGTGATGACAAACTCAAAAAAGTCCCATTCCTGGTCCCAGAAGTAATTCAGGGCTTTCTGATGGCTGGCCATGGTCTTGGAAAGTTCCTGCCAGAGCACGGTCGGGTTATCCACAACCTTGGTCGTATCCACATCAATCTGATAGCCCATCTGCTCTAAGGCGGAAAAATAGCTCTGAGGATAGACCGAGCGCGACAGGTCGATGGCCACAAAACCGGAGATCATCACTCCGTTAATCCGCCTGGCAGGGTAGGTGGAGGGCTGGTTTATGACGATGCTTTTTAGACCGCTATGGCCCAGGGTATCCCAGATGGTTTCAACCTTGAGGTCCAGGAAGTTGGAAATCCGGATATCGTAGGTCCCAGGCTTAAAATCAGTGAAGCCGAAAATCCCGTGACTGCCCGGGTTGGTTCCAGTCATGAAGTTGGTCCAGGAAACGGCTGAAATCTCTGGTAAACTGGCTTTCATTCGGTGGAGATGACCAGAATCTATCAGGCGAGCGACGGTGCTCATCACCCCGGTTTTGGCCAGCTCCAGAAGCATTGAGTAGGGAACACCGTCCAGGCCAACGACGCAGACTTTTTTTCCCGGCTTGCTTTTTTTAAATATGGCCATGACTCTGATTATTATAACATCAGACTTCTCTCTGTCAATTTTTTTAAAAATTATGCTGTCTAAGTTATTTAATTTGTGATGGTTAGCCTTAGGTCAGGGGAATCAGTTGACTTCTTTGCCGGCGGCTTTAAGAACATGCTCTAAGAACATCTCTTCAGGCACAGCCCCTTCTAAGGATACAGATTCGTTAAAGATAGTCTTGGGTACTCCAAAAACTTCGTACTGCTGAGCAAGCTGCGGGAATTCGGTGGCTTCGATCATGGCTGCCTTGATCATGGGTGATTCCAGAGCCATCTGATGACCGAGACGAACAGCCATCGGGCAATAGGGGCAGGTAGGAGTGACGAAAATCTGAATGTGAACTTCTTTATCCAACTTTTTCAGGGCTTCTTTGGTTTTCTGGCTGAGCTCGGTTTCACCCCGGCTGACGTCAACAATTGCTTCCAGCAGGCTCATGAACTCATAACCGGAAGGGATGCCATAAAAGCGAATCCCGTAGTCCTGGTTGTCCATAACAATGATGGCCGGGACTTTGTCGACCTGAAATTCTGAAGCTTTAGTCTGTTCTTTTTCGATGTCATAAACGGTCAGTCTAATCTTGTCAGAAAGGCTGCTCAGTTCTTCCAGCAGCTGTTTGGTTTCAGGACAGTAGAGGCAATCTTCTTCTGGCTCTCTTCCCGGAACAATCAACGGACTCTTTTCTTTCATGAAATAGACCAGATTGACCGGGTTAACCAACTCGGTTTCAAACTTTTTTCTGGTGAAGTCTCTGACTTCTTCGTTTAAAAGTTGCATTTTCCAATCTCCTTTTATTAAAGGCTTAAATTTAATTCCTATATTTCCTATAATTTTAGTATGAATTAGCTGAAATTTCAAGCCTCCTTTCGCTGGATAAAAAGTATCACTCTGATTGACTTTCTCCAGGGATTGGGCTTAAATTAAAATTCGTTTTTATATTACGCTAAAACTGAGAAAAAGTAAAATGAAAATGAAAAAGTTACTGAAGTATCTGGAAACTGAGTATCAGAAGAAAACCAGGCAGAGTGCTATTCTTTTTAAGAGAGCCTCCAGAGTGATGGTCAGAGGGGGTAGCCATACCCTCCGTCTGTGGAAACCATATCCGTTTTTCATGGCTTCAGCTCAGGGAGCTCAGGTCAGGGATGTGGATGGTAATCAATATCTTGATTACTGGCAGGGACATTATGCCAACATTCTCGGACATAACCCGGCAGTCATTCGCCGGGCGCTTGAACCTTACATCAAGGCTGGAACTTTTCATACCGGCTTTGAGAGTTCAGTTCAACTGGAGCTGGCCGAGAAAATCCTGGCCAGCCTGAAGCAGCAGGGCCTTAAGGTCAGGTTCACCACTTCTGGCACCTTAGCCGCTACCTATGCGGTGATGCTGGCCATGGGCTATACCGGGAGAGAGTATATCCTGAAAATCGGCGGTGGCTGGCATGGGGCTTCGCCTTATCTCCTTAAAGGTGTTAAGTTTCGTCCGGGTCAGGGTTTTAATGTTCCTGACTCCGCCGGCTTGCCCTCGGATTTTCATAAAAAAATCCTCATCACCAGGTTTGACGACTGTGACCATCTGGAAAAGACCTTCAAAAAATATGGATCAAAGCTGGCTGCTTTTATCCTTGAACCTTTTATCGGAGTTGGTGGTTTCTTATTCTGTTCCAGAGAATACCTGGAGCTGGCCAGGCGTTTGACCGACAGATACGGTGTAGTTCTTATTTTTGATGAGATCATCTCTGGCTTCCGCTTCTGTGCTTCGGGAGTTCAGAAGCTCTATGGAGTCCAGCCGGATGTTTCTCTTTTTGGCAAGCTAATCGGCGGCGGTCAGGCAGTGGCCGCGGTCGTCGGCCGGTCAGAGATTATGGAGGGCTGCGAAAAACCCGGCGCCCGAAAAATGCGGGTCCATTTTGAAGGTGGAACTTTTTCCTCCCACGAAGAATACATGAGGGCCGGACTGGCCATGGTCGATTATCTCAGCCAGCATCAGAAAGAAGTTTATCCTTACATCGGAAAACTGGCCGAGAAATTGAGACAGGGCATTGAAAAAGTCTTCAAGGAAGAAGCACTGGAAGTTGTTTGCACCGGACGTGGCAATGAAATTGTAAAGGACAGCTCATTCTTTATGGTTAATTTCCCGAAGAAGAAAATCGCCCATAAGAATCCTGAAGATGTTTGGGACCCGGAAAGGTCGGATGTTTTATTGAGAGAAGAAGCTTTAAAACTGGCGCTACTGATCAATGGAGTTCACGTGGTTCATGGCGGCGGTTGCTTATCCACAGCTCATACCGAAAAAGATGTGGAGAAAACGGTGGCCGCTTATGCTGAAGTTGCCCGGATCTTCAGGAAATATCTGTAATAATTCGTAGCTGTTCAGGCTTCAGCCTGAGCTAAGAAATAATCAGCGACATTAAGACCGTAGTCATTAGCGTTGATTTCTTTGACAATTGTTCGTTTGTATTTCCTGGTTTCGGGATCAATTTCAGTCAAGTCCACCACTTCACCGTCGATTTTATTTCCCTGAGCGTCGACGATGATTTTAATCCTGGGCCTCAAAAGAAATCTGGTTTCCTGGTTGTTTTCCACCACCAGGCCGATTTCTCCAGTACTGAGAAGGACGACCGAGCCTACCGGAAAGACTCCCATCATCTGGACAAAAGCCTTCAGGATCACAGGGTTAAATTCGGTACCAATATGTTCCAGCATTAAACTCAGCGCTTCAGCCCGGGTAAAAACTTTTTTCCGATATACCCTTTTGGTGGTGATAGCATCAAAAAAATCGCAGACCTTAACGATGCGACTATAAAGATTGATATCATTTTTAATCCGATATTGGGGATAGCCAGTCAAGTCTTCTTTGATATGATGCTCCATGGCCACATGGATGGCGCTAAGAGGGAGCCGCCTGAATTCTCTGAGCTGAACCAGTTTCTCTGCTCCCTGATGGGGGTGAAGTTCCATTATTTTTCTTTCATCTTCGGTCAGCTGGCCAGGCTTGTTAAGAATTTCCAGAGGAGTGTCGATTTTCCCCAGGTCGTGGAAAAAGGCAGCCAGCCCCAGGTCCACCAGTTCGGCTCTGGACAATCCCAGCCTTCGGCCAAGAGCAATAGCCAGAAGGCTGACATTAACTGAGTGGTTAAGAGTGTACTAGTCATGATTTTTGATATTGGTTAGCCCCATCAGAAATGATTCATTGTCTACTAAGTGATTAAAAATCGATTGTATCAACCGTCGGGTGGTATTAAGTTTTATTTTTTCGTTTTCTTTGTTTCGTTCAGATATTTCCCGCAGGTGGAGGATGCTGAGGAAAAACAGCCTAACCGAGCTTTTCTGCTGGCTGGGCAGTTTTTCTGAATCCTCAAGTTTTTCAACGGTGACACCTGAAACATCCTGTTTTCTAAGCTCTGCCACAATTTCTCCAAAAGGGTCAGCCAAAGTTCTTTTCTGACAGAGAACGGCTGCGGCTTTCAGCAGCTCTTGCTTGGAAAGTTCGGGGGCAAAAGTTAGCTGCCCGATCTCTCTTTTCCGGAATTCTTCCAGAAGGAACTTGAAAATGGGGTAATTGACGATTGAAAACTTCAGTCTGGATTGGTTAAAAAAGATAGATTCCCGCTTGATTCTGAAATTTACTTCGGCTCCAGCTTCTCTTAGTTTCTGAAGATCTTGATAAAGGAGTTCGATTTGCTCCTGAATAAGTTCGTTATTTTCAGCATATAATTTGAGAATTTTGAAAACTATGTAAAACCGGATTAAAAAATTTATAGCCAGCTTCTGACTGGCTGTAGCTGTTTCCTTGGATTCTCTGTCAGGAGCGAAACCTTCGACCATTTTGTTTCCTTACAATTTTTTTAAAGTCAACCGAACCAAAGCCGAGGCAGCTGCTTCCCGGACTCTTCGATTAAAAAATCTTTCTCCCCGTCGTAATAATTCCACTGCTTCTCTGCTGCCCATGGTTTCCAACCCGGCCACGGCACAAACCCGGAGTTCAGTTACAGAGGGGCAAAGCGATTTTTTCAGAAAAACTTTTTTTAAAAATAAAAAAGCCTCTTGATTTCTGGTTCTACCCAAAAATTCAAACAGAGCTTTTTTCTCTTCAAAATGCTTTTCTCTAAATTTTTTAGTAGTAAAAACTTCTTTCATCAGTTGTTTCAACCTGCTGGTCTCACCGAGGAATTTCAAACAGGAAGTAGCTTTCAGCCGTACTTCTTGGGAAGTATCATCCAGAAAACCCATCAGGATTTTATTAGCTATTTCATCATTAAATGAACCGAGAGCTTCAATTGCTTTAATTTTAAGTTCTTGATTGGAAATAGTGAGAAAGCTGGAGAAATGAGGGATGATTCTTTCTCCTGGCTGGGCTCGCATTATCTCAATAATGGTGGCGGTCATAAGCGGTCGCTTATCGTCAATTAAAGCCACTATTGAGCCAGGGCTGGACTTAATTTTTTTCTGGAAAAGTTCTTTCACCCGGCCTCTGAATTCCTGGTCTTCTATATTTTCAAACAGCTCAACAAAAAAGGGTATGGCCTGATCACCAAATTGCGAAAGGTAATCATATAAGGCTAAGGAATTGAGTTCCACCTTTTCCTTGACCAGCTTTCTAATTTCATCAAAAAGTTTGAGATCTGAAATTCGGCTGCGAAATTCATCCAGCAGAAGTATTTTGCCATTAGGTTCGGAAGCCAACAAAGTCTTAAGGTCTTTAATCTTTTTGTTTAGGAGAATAGGAAGACTAAAACGGCCATTCTTAATATTTTCCAGATAAAAATTATGAAGAATATCCAAGTTGGTCTGAAACTGTTTTAAATCTTTTTCCAAAGCCAAAATTTCCATCATCAGGTTTAAAAATTCCTCTTCCGGTGAAAGCTGACGGTTTTTTTCTACCAGCTGGTTGAGCTGTTTCACCTCTTCCTTAGTCAGAGTAAATTCACTGGGAATTTTTCTGGTTTGCAGGCTGATTCTCTTTTCAGGCTGCTTGAACTCATCAGTTATTTCTTTTTTCTGTTCTTCCCCCTCAAAATCGAAATTTTGCTGCCAATTTTCGATAAGTTCAGGAAATTCTACATCAGTGAAAGATTCCAGAGCTTGCCTTTCTTCTGGCTTCAATTCTAATTTGCCGGAAAATAGGTTTTGCTGGTCAACCTTAATTTCGATGGCTTTATCAGCCAGCTCCTGAAGGAGCACCTGAAGACCCTTTTTGGACAGGGTTTCGGCTCTTTCTTCCAGAATTCTGTTTTCAATGAACTCTTCCGGGGCATAATATTGAACGTTGGGCAAATCTTTAATCCATAAGGCGTTTACTATATCTGATTCTTCGACTGGCTTAGCTGATTCTGTCCTGACCAGTTCTAAAAAATCATTAATTTCCTGCTCATCCATTCCCTGATAAAACCACAGAAGCCTCATCCCGTCTTTGTAGAAAAAGAAGGGCAGGCTCTTGCTGGAAATTTCATCCTGGTAGATCTGTTTTCCCTGGTAGAAGAAGGCAAATTCCCCAATTTCCAGCTCTAACTGCTGATACTGGTCAAGAAAGTTTTTAAGTTTGGAAATAAAATCCTGCCGGAAATGGATGGCTGAAGCGTGATTAGCTGGGAAGATTTTTAAAGCCGAGATGGTGTTGGCTAAGGAAAGGAGTAATTCTTTTACCTTCTGGACGGCCTGAGGATCGACTTCTTCTGATTTTTGCTCCTTGAGGGCTTTTTCTTCGGGGGGCATACTTAGTGACCGAAAATAGTTTAATCTACCTTAGGACAGAAAGTAAACATTTTAAAGTCACGGGCATCAATCTCGCTGGCTGAGGACATTTTTTTCGTAATCTTTGACTTCAGCCAGCCAGAGATTTTCTGGGGGGACATTCATGCTGAGGCAATAATAGTCCCAGACCGGACCGAAAGGCAGGTCCTTAGCCAGCTGTCTCCAAGTTAATTTGGCCAGACTATCGCCTTCAAGCTCTGCCTCTTTAATCTGTTTCCATGGAAGGAGAAGGGCTCGCAGCAGGCCTCTAAGGACTGCTCTTGCTCCCAATACCCAGGCACCAATTCGATTCATTGAGGCATCGAAATAATCAAGGGCTAAATGAATTTTTTCAGGAGACAGAGCGTTGATGATTTCTTCACATAAGGTCTCTAACTCATCGTTCAGAATAACCACATGGTCACTATCCCAGCGCAGACCGCGACTGATATGGAGCAGAATTTCGTCAGAAACCTGCAAAATGGCTGAAAGCTTGTCAGCCACTGATTCGGTCGGATGGAAATGACCGAGGTCCAGGCAGACCATTTTTCCTTTCTTAATAGCATAGCTTAGGTAGAATTCGTGCGAACCCACGACAAAAGCTTCGCTGCCGATACCGAACAGTTTGCTTTCGAGTGAGTCTTTGAGCTGGGTCTGACTGAATTCTACCTCAAAAATTTCTTCAAGAGAGTCGAAAAGAAGGCCTCGATACAGCCAGCGATCAGAAGGCAGGTCTTTTAGGCCATCTGGTATCCATAGATTATGAATGGAATACGATTTCAGTTCCCGGCCAAAAAAGGCAGCTATTTTTCGGCAGCTTTTGACATGCTCAATCCAGAACTTTCTTATTTCTTTCTTAGGATGACTCAGAGTCAGGCCATCAGCAGCTTTGGGATGAGCAAAGCAGGTGGCATTGAAGTCAAGCTTCAGGTCATGAGCTTTAGCCCATTCCAGCCAGCCACGGAAGTGAGCCGGTTCATATTCAGTTCGCTCCACCTG
Organism: Candidatus Aminicenantota bacterium; assembly: GCA_014360015.1. GTDB lineage: Bacteria > Acidobacteriota > Aminicenantia > Aminicenantales > Saccharicenantaceae > Saccharicenans. Next base: position 93,068 of record JACIYJ010000002.1, read on the forward strand.
TCCATTGAACTCGCCATAGATTGAATGCAGGTTAACCCGATGTTTTCCTGGGATTAGGGAAAAGGCTTTTTCCAGGTCCTGCCGGAGTTCACCGGCATTCCTGGCTCGACCTGGATAATTTCCTGTAACCTGGAGACCGGAACCAGAGAGCTCGCCCCCGGTGTTTTCGAAGCCCCGGACATCATCTCCCTGCCAGCAGTGGATAGAAAGCTGAAATGATTTCAACCGATTTAAGGCTTCATCAGTGTTGACTCCAATCTCAAAGAATTTTTCTTTAGCTTCCTGGTATTGTTTCTCGGCAGATGATAGTTCCATACTCAACCCTCCTCTTTACTTTAAGTTTTTATAATTTTTCCTACCTGGTTGTCAAGCAGAAGGGTTCTGGCTGCTACATTTTTCTTATGATTCTCGGGTTTAATTAGCGCTATTTTTTGAAACCTTGAAGGTAACTTGCCAGCGTAAATACCCTGACCCGAGGCTTGAGCTTGTTTTTCATTTTGAGCAAAAAATAAACAATTAGTCATCATAAATCTCCCCGCCTCATCGAGAGATTGAATTACTGAATGAGGAAATGCCAATTTACTTTTTAACTTTGGTTATAACCTCCATAAAATCGGCATAACGTCTGTTCCAGAGTTCGGGGTCTTCTGGCCGGAATTCTTTAATCTCAAAAGATTGCCTGACTGTCTTTCTGATTTCATGGCTGTCTTTGAGCTGGCCCGAAGCTAAAGCCTGTACCAGAACATTACCGGCCGAGGTAGCTTCGTCCGGTCCGGCGTAAACGATTAATTTCGTGGCTTCAGCGGTGAACTGATTCAGCAGCTGGTTTCGGGAGCCGCCACCGATGATGTGAATTTTCCTGAACTTTCGGCCGGTGATTCTTTCCAGCTCTTCCACCACGAAGCGGTATTTAAAAGCCAGGCTCTCCAGGATGGACCTGACGATGGTGCCGATTTTTTCAGGCATTGTCTGTCCGGTTTTTTTAGCAAAACCAGCTATGGCCTCAACCATGTTTTCAGGATTAAGAAAGTCAGAAGAGTCTGGGTCGATAAATAGCTGGAATGGTTCTGCATTGCTGGCTAGTTCCACCAGCTGTTCGTAAGACAAGTCTTTCTGTCTTGACCAGGTTTTTCGGCATTGTTGAAGCAGCCAAAGCCCGGTGACGTTTTTAAGAAAACGAATTGTCCGGTTAAGGCCGCTTTCGTTAGTAAAATTGGCCATAAAAGACTCAGAACTGACCACAGGTTCTTCGAGTTCCACTCCGACTAAGGACCAGGTTCCTGAGCTGATGTAAATCCAGTCATCTCCTTCACCCGGCGCTGCGGCCACAGCTGAAGCCGTGTCATGACTGGCCACCTGGACGACTGGAAGTTCGGGCAAGCCATCTTCGACCAGCCAGGAAGAGATTTTTCCCAGGACAGTGCCGGGCTGGTTGATTTCAGGAAGAATCTGGCTTGAAATTCCCATCTTTTCCAGGAGCTCAGGCAACCACTGGCGAGTAACGGGCGATAATATTTGAGAAGTCGAGGCTATGGTCAGCTCGGTGGCTTTTTCACCCGTTAAAAGATAGTTGATGAGGTCAGGAGTGAACAGCAATTTCTTGGCGGCTACCACCAGCTCGGGATTCTCCTCAAGGTAAGCGTAAAGTTGAAAGAGAGAATTAAAAGGCAGAAACTGGATGCCAGTGTGCAAGTAAAGTTCTTCAGCTGAAAAGTTCTTAAAATATTTTTCCATAGCCCGGGGAAAAGCTTTATCTCGATAACAGTAGGGAAGAGCCAGGATGTTTCCCCGTGAATCCAGAAGACCAAAATCAACGCCCCAGGTATCGACTCCGACACTGGTCAGTTTCAACCCGTCCTTCTGGCATTTCTGGAGAACTTTTCTGATTTCTTCAAAAAGATAATAGCAGTTCCAGTGCAGATGATCTCCAAGACGAATGGTCTTATTGGGAAAACGGTGGATTTCCTGAAGTTTTAGATGTCCATTTTCCAGCCGGCCAAGCATGGCCCGACCGCTTTCTGCTCCCAGGTCAAAGGCTAAAAAGTTGTTGACTTCCATTGATTCAGACCTTTTTAATTGTTTTTCATTTTTAGTATATTGGACAACTGAAGAAATTCAAGCCTGACCTTTTGAAACCAGAAACAAATTGGATTATATTAGATGAAGGAGAACCCGATGAAAATCGTGAACGATTATCTGACAGTTTCTACCCGCGGTTTTAACGACATCAAGGACATTACTGAAGGCGTCAAGGAAAAACTTCAAGCCACTGGTCTTAAAGATGGTCAGGTGACGGTTTTTGTTCAGGGTTCGACAGCCGGGGTGACCACCATTGAGTATGAGCCGGGTCTGGTCAAGGATCTGTCTGAGCTTTTGGAAAAATTGGTTCCTTCCAGCCGTAGTTATTACCACGATGAGCGCTGGGGAGATGCCAACGGCTTTTCCCATCTGCGAGCCGCGCTCATCGGACCATCACTGGTTGTACCTTTTGCTGAAAAAAAGCTGAGGCTGGGAGTGTGGCAGCAAATTGTCCTGATAGATTTTGACAACCGAGCTCGCACCAGAAACATTTTCTTGCAGTTTATCGGTGAATAAATGAGTTTGGGTTACAGATTGGGGCGAAAATGGAGCCTGCGGCCCTGGCCGCTTGGCTGGCTGTCAGTGGAAAGATAAAAGATAAAACAGAATGTCAGGAAAGATAGACCGAATAAAGTCAGAATGAGGGAAGTCAGATGGATTTTGATGACCTGAGAGAATCTTTAAGAAGAAAAGCCAGAAACCAGCAGCAGGATAAAGTTAAAGAACTCTGGAAGAGTATCGATTCCCAGAAGGATTTGACCACCAGAGAAAAGTTGGAAAGATTGCTGGCTCTCTCCCGGAAAAAAGAGCCGGAGAAGAAAGATCAGATAAAAACTGAGATTAGCGAAGCCACCTCGAGCCGCAACCGTCAGCCCTATCTGGTGCTGGAAAATAATTTTAACCTGAATTCCCGCTATGGTCAGATACCGATTTCTCTTGGGCTGGATGTACCGGGGAAAGTCTTGGCCGTGCTCAGCCGGGATGAAGCTTTTGAGACGCTGTCGCTGTCGCAGGCCCTTTTTATCGACCTGGAAACCACCGGACTGGCCGGGGGTACTGGCACTATCCCGTTCTTAATCGGTCTGGGGTATTTTGAAAATGACGCCTTCAAGGTGGTTCAATATTTCCTCAACGATTTGGCTGCAGAATCAAGAATGCTGGAAGAACTGAGGTCTCTGCTCGAAGAAAAAAAATTCAGTTCGATCGTTTCTTATAACGGCAAAGGCTTTGACCTGCCGCTTCTTGAGACCAGATTTGCTCTGAACCGCATCCGGTTTCCCTTAGCAGAATTGCCCCATCTGGATTTTCTTTTCTCAGCCCGGTATCTCTGGAAACACAAATACGAAAGCTGCCGGCTTTACAACCTGGCGCTGGAACATCTTGGAGCTGACCGCTCGGAGGACATCCCGTCTGAAGAGATTCCTTGGCGGTACTTTCAATATCTTAGAACTCAGGATTTTTCTTTAATTGAGCCGATTCTTTACCATAACCAGGAAGATATTATGTCACTTTATGGTGTGGTGGTGGCTGGCGCAGCGCTTATTGCCAAAAGCCTGGAGGGCGAGGAAATGGAAGCCGATGGTCTGGACCTCTTTGGCGTGGGAAAAATCTGGGAAAGGGCGGGTGAAGTCGAAAAGTCGGTTGTCTTTTATGAAAAAGCCCTGGATAAAAAACTTCCGGGCGAGGTTTCGGTCAGGGTCAAGAAAAATTTAGCCTACTATTTCAAAAAAATGGGTGAGTGGGAAAAAGCGTTGGAGCTGTGGCAGGACCTGCTTGAGCACAGTGAGGATCTCGACTGCTTTCGGGAGCTGGCCATGTATTACGAACACAAGGTGAAGAATCCGGAAGAGGCTCTAAAATACGCTCTGGATGGCCTGGCTCTGGCCCAGGGAGTGAGCCACAGTTACGAACAAGATTTTCAGAAAAGAGTCGACCGCCTGACAAGGAAGATGAACCTTTTAAAATCTGTGAAAAGGACGGAGAAAGGAGGGAGTGAATGAAGGCAATGGTCCTTTCCGGGTTCAAGCCGGTGGAAGAAAGGCCGCTCAGGCTGCAGGAAGTTGACTTGCCAGTTCCAGGCCCCGGTGAGATTCTCATCAGGATAAATTATTGCGGTGTTTGCCACACCGACCTCCATACGGTTGAGGGAGAATTGCCGAAGATGGCTTTGCCCAGGATTCCAGGACATCAGGTGGTTGGAACAGTGGAGCAGATGGGTGAGGAAACCTCGCTTTTTCACCGTGGGGACCGGGTAGGAGTAGCCTGGCTTTATAGTTCCTGCGGCCGGTGTCGTTTTTGCCGGAGCGGAAGAGAAAATCTTTGCCAGGAAGCTAAGTTTACCGGATATCACGTTGATGGTGGTTATGCTGAATATATGGTCGTGCCAGAGAATTTTGCCTATGAACTTCCGGATGATTTCCCCGACGAACAGGCAGCTCCGCTCCTGTGCGCTGGAATCATCGGTTATAGAGCTTTGAGGGTCAGTCGGATAAAGCCGGGAGAAAAGCTTGGTCTTTTTGGCTTTGGCGCTTCGGCTCATGTTACCATTCAGGTGGCCAGACACTGGGGCTGCCAGGTTTATGTTTTTTCAAGAAGCGAAGAACACAGACGGCATGCCCTGAAACTCGGGGCGTACTGGGTTGGGGCACCGAATGATATGCCACCAGAGAAGCTTGATAGTTCCATCGTCTTTGCTCCGGCAGGTGAGGTAGCCCGACAGGCATTAAGAGTGATTGACCGGGGCGGTACTGTTGCCCTGGCCGGAATTTATATGACTCCGATTCCAGAGCTCGATTATGAAAAAGAACTTTATTTTGAGAAGGCACTGAAAAGTGTGGCTAACGCTACCAGACAGGATGGAGTTGAGTTTCTAAAAATTGCGGCCGAGATTCCGATCAGGACAGATATCCAGATTTATCCTCTGGAAAAAGCCAATGAAGCTTTGCTGGATGTAAAGCACAGCCGGATTAATGGGGCGGCTGTCCTGAAGATTGGTTAATCGAGAGTGGTTGAAAAAATCTCCCTTATAAGTTAATATTTATCCGGCTTAATTGATGCGCCCGTAGCTCAGTTGGATAGAGCGTCTGACTACGAATCAGAAGGCCGCAGGTTCGAGCCCTGCCGGGCGCATTTCTTATTTTCTCTATTATCAGCCAATTAGAATAAAGGAAACTCACAAAAAAACTTCATAACTCGCTACAAAACCTTTCACCCTGGCACAAATCCGGGCACACATGCTTCTGATTCTTTTCACTTATGCTATATGCTAATAATTTTTTAATTCCATTAAAATTTAAGGCTCATCCAGCTTTATTGTGAGCAAAAATGAGAGATTCCTGGGCACTTAACCTTAGGTTGAAGCTTGGACAGTTCATCGTAAATGAAGCCAATTGCAGAAATATCAATAAGATACAGAATATTCTACTTCGTCTGTCATTTTAAAAATCTTCATCATTGAGTTTTCTATTCGCAAATTGAGAGTTATAATTCTCCAAGTTTACCCGTTTAAAAGCCGAAAGAACCAAAAAAATTAATTTAAAAATTTGGAATAACAATATTTTACAGTAAAATAGCTTCTGATCATGATGAGTGAAGAAGCTTTATTTAAGGCAATTCTGCTGCTGGGACCACCGGGCGCAGGGAAGAGTCCGTTCGGGGATTTTCTGGAAAAGCAGGAAATTTCTGGATTGCGCCTGTGGCATTTTGATTTCGGCAGGGAACTGAGAAAGATTCTGGAAAAATCAAAGAAACAATCCGAGCCAGAATGTTTTTCTCCTGCCACATATTTCACCTCTTCCGAAATCGAGCGTATCCGCCAGTCAGTAGAATCGGCCACGCTGTTTGAAGAGCAAGATAAGGAACTTGTTCAGAAAATTTTTAGATATTATCTTGAGACCCATCAAATTCAGCCCGAAGATGTACTGATTCTAAATGGCCTGCCGCGGCATCCAGGTCAGGTTGCCTGGCTCTTTGGACTGGTTAATATCCGGATGGTTATACATCTGGTTTGTTCTGAAAAAACAGCCATTAAACGCATTCTCGCCAACCTGGATGGTGAGCGCACCGACCGCGAAGATGACCGGCCAGAGGTCATCCACCGAAGGCATCAGATTTACCGGGAGCGAACTCAGCCTTTGCTTGACTACTTCAAGCAGGCTGGAATCCCGGTGGCGGAATTAAAAGTGGACGAAACTACCAGACCGGAAATTCTCTGGAAACAGTTTTCTGGCTTCGAGGTAGAAGCGCTTTTCCCAGGCTTCACCCATGGAAAATGTTTTCCTGGGCAGGGCGCCGTCTAAGATAACTGTGGGAAAAAGCTCGTTTTTATCCATGGCCGGCAGGTAAAAGCCGATGTTGTTGTCCTTTTTCCGGGCCAGGTTGAACAGAGATTCGTCTCCGTGAACATAATCGATGCCGCCAGCTGCCTGTTTTTTGAGGTAATCATCCAGAAAATTCTGGACTGTGCCAACGGTCAGATTGTAAGTAGGCTTCAGGAAGCGGACTGACTTAAAGGCGCTCTTGAAAACAAGCCCGGCTACCTGGTCGCTTTTTTTCTTGCGGTTGATTTCATTCTTGAGTTCATCAAAGGACCGGTGTTCTCGTATCTCAACTGCCTCCTCAAAAAACTTCTTCAGGTCTTTTTCAAAGTTCTCCGGGGTCTTTACCTCAAACAGCACCCGGTGAATCGGCTCGAACACTAAGGATTCGTCATGGAGATTGACCACTTCGACCAGAGCATAGCGCAGCGGCGAATTCTTCAGAGCTTCTATGTCTCGGATGCTGGCTTTGGTCTTTTCCCAGATAGTCTTGGCCGTGGCCAAGGAATGGTTGCCGTCACCCATGGCAAAAAGCAGTAGGGGAGTACCTTCAGGCAGGTTGTATTTGTCTAAGAACTTTTCCTGGTCAGCCAACTTTTCCAGACCGCATAAAATCATCTTCTCCACTTCTGGCTGGTTTACCAAATAACCGCGGATATGGCCCGAGTCGAACATCAGGTCAAAATCGTAGAGTTTTTTGAGCTCTTCTCTGTGGTCAGTGGCCGGACCGATGACCGAATTGTCAGCATCGTCAATCAAGATCATGATGTGAGGGACTTCCAGGGCCGCTCCTTCTCTTATCTTGACCCGGGGTGGAATTCTTTCCAGAATCGTGCCTTCAGTTGCCCGAATCAAGCTGGTGGCTTTGGGGTTGTAATCGTATTTATCCAGGTCAACGCACAGCAGCAGCCCCTTTCTCCATCCATGGGCTGTCTCTCTTTCCACATAAATCATTCCTTCAACTGGCTGGAGAATTCCCTGATTCAGATATTCCTTCATCTTGGCCTGGATTCTGGCAATCCGGGCCTCTTTGTCCGGTGCATTGAGGTAGACTTCAGGATAAATTAGATGCAAGGTTGAGAACGCCTCTCCGACAAAAGCCTCGACCTTTTCCCAATACTCTGGTTCTGAGGTGTACTGGTCGCAGGCGATGACTGCCCATTTCCTCAGGTCAATGCCTTTAGCCGGCAGAAGAATTTCTGGAATGCCAATAGCTAAGGAATCATAAATTTTCATTTTATAAATCCCTTTCAAACATAAGAATCACAAATTTTTTTATATAATAACCTGGCCCACTTTTCAACCGATTAAAAGGGCTTTAAGACAACCCTATCTACTTTTTTAAAGCGTTCACTTTTCGACTTTAAATAACAAAGCTGACCGGCAGATGTTGACAAAAACGAGCTAATTCATTATAAAAGCAACATTGCTTGAGGCTATATAAGTTATTTTTATGAGAGGTGCGACGTGATTTCTTTTGAGCTTACTGAAGAACAAAAAGCCTTACAGGAAATGGCTCACTCTTTTGCCGAAAAAGAGATGAGACCCAGGGCTGCCTTCTATGACCGGGAAGAAAAATTCCCGGAAGACGTGATGAAAAAGGCCTTTGAAGCTGGCTTTTTGACCTGCAACATCCCCGTAGAATACGGCGGAGGCGGACTGAGTGACCTGGAAATGGCCATTATCTCTGAAGAGCTGGCCTGGGGCTGCGCCGGAATGTACACCACCATGATGGCCAACTCACTGGCCTTTACCCCGATCATTCTTTTCGGCAATGAAGAGCAGAAAAAGAAATTTTTGACTCCCTTCACCCAGAAAATGGGCTTTGCTTCCTACTGTCTCACCGAAAGAGAAGCTGGGTCTGATACCTCAGCCATAAAAACCATTGCCAGAAAAGATGGCTCAGATTATGTCATCAACGGCTCAAAATGCTTTATCACCAACGGCGGCGTAGCCAGCCTTTATGTGGTCTTTGCCAATGCGGCTCCGGAAAAAGGACCGCGCGGTATAACTGCGTTCATCGTTCCCCGGGAGACTCCAGGAATCACCATCGGCAAAATCGAAGACAAGATGGGACACCGGGCCTCCAACACCGCTGAGATTTTCTTTGAAGATGTCCGGGTGCCGGCTGAAAACATCCTCGGCCGGGTCGGTCAGGGTTTCTTGATCGCTATGAGAACCTTTGACCGGACCAGAGCTGCGGTCGGAGCTGCCGGAGTAGGTGTGGCTCGAGCTGCCCTGGAATATGCTATTGATTATGCCAAGACCAGAGTTCAGTTCGGCAAACCTATCGCCACTTTCCAGGCCATTGCCTTTAAGATTGCTCAGATGGCTATGGAAATTGAAGCGGCCAGATTGCTGGTCTGGAAGGCGGCCTGGCTTGTGGACCAGGGCTTACCATGCGGTTTGAACTCAGCCATGGCCAAGTGCTTTGGCTCTGACTTAGCGATGAAAGCTTCACTCGAAGCCTTGCAGATTTTCGGCGGCTATGGCTACATGAAAGACTATCCCATTGAGAAGCTGGTCAGGGATGCCAAGCTGTTGCAGATCTATGAAGGCACCAACGAAATCCAGCGCTTAGTAATTTCCAGGGAAGTTATCGGCCCGATTATTCAGAAATAAATAACCTCTCCCCATAAAAGAATAAAAAATAAAAAGGGGACCATTTAAGGTCCCTTCTTTTCTGATGGGGAAATAGTACTCTTACACAAATAAATCAGTTAAATCAGTTCAACAAACCACCGGTTTATTCTTCGAAAAGCTCAGGAATTATAGCCAGAGTTTCTACACCAGCACCTTTGCAGATATCCATGACTTCCATAACTTTGCTGAAAGGAAGCTTGGCATCGGCTCTGATGAAGATAGTCTTGTCCTGACGAGCAGCATACAGACGGCGCAGTTCTTCGAGCAGCATTCTTAATTCAAGAGGGTTTCTCTGTATTTCAACCACATCGTTTTTCTTTATGGTAAGGACGATAACGTTAGGGTCCTGGCCTCCCTTAGAATCAGCTTGGACTTCAGGCAGTTTAACGTCGATACCTCTCTGAACCATCGGGGTGATAACCATGAAGATGATTAATAAGACGAGTAAGACGTCGCACAACGGGACGACATTGGGTTCAGCTTTCGCCATAGTCTCCTCCTTTGTTTTATTAGAAAGTGATTTTATTTCAAACTCTATGGTTTGTCAAATAAATTTCTAAATTTTTGTCACTGTTTCGATGAAGCTATTTTCGGAGATTTTTTCTTTTCAGGCAACTGTTAATTGCTTTTTTTTCTAAAAAACTTATATTTTTTGTGAAGGAGGAGGGATGAAAGATCTTAAAGTCGAAGTGGTAGTCCGCTGTGGAGCCCGTCATAAAATCGGAGATCACTTTTTCATCTTCTCACCGCCAAGCAGCGCCAGGATGAGCTTCAAGATGATTGGATAGCTGAGACTGAAATCCTTTCCTGCCCAGATCCTAAGGGAGTCAAGTTTAAGATCACCACTTTGGACTGATTTCAGCTGAGTTTTTTGATTTTATTTCTGTCCTGTGGTATAAGACTGTCTAATTTTTTCTGAAAAGGCTCCAGGCCTTCTGGAGGAAAAGATGAACGTTCTCATTCTTCTATTCATAGCCATAATTCTTTTTCTTTTTGCTGCCCGCTATTATGCCGGATATATTGCCAAAGAGCTCGGTGAAGACCCGAATAATCCTACCCCGGCTGTCAAATTAAACGATGGCCGGGATTATGTGCCAACCAAAAACTACATTGTCTTTGCCCACCATTTTTCAGCCATCGCCGGCGCCGGACCCATCCTCGGGCCGACCATGGCCCTTCTCTATGGCTACGTACCAGCCTGGTTGTGGATTGTCTTTGGTGGAATTTTTATCGGAGCTGTCCATGATTTTACTGCCCTATTCGTCAGCATGAGGGAGGGCGGAAGGTCAATGGCTGAGGTGGCGCGCCGGACACTCGGTAAAACTGGCTTTAACCTCTTCATCGGTTTCACCATTGTGATGATTGTCTTAGTGACTTCTTCTTTTCTCAACGCCACTTCGATTTCTCTGACTTCGCTCTGGCCCTTAGCCAAAATAGGCGTCAAAGAGGGGGAGACCTTTCTCAAGACAGTGGTGGTTGACGGCGTAGTCATGGGCCGGATAGGCGGAATTGCTTCGATGTCAGTTATCGTCATCACTCTTTTTTCACCGGTTCTGGGTTGGCTGCTTTACAAAAAAAGAATGAAAACCACCTATGCTTACCTTATCGCTTTTTCCATCGGAGTAATTTCTATCATTCTGGGAATTCATTATCCGGTGACCCTGAGCCCGAAGATCTGGATGATTATCATTTCCATCTATGTCCTGATTGCTGCCGGAGTGCCGGTTTGGGTCATCCTCCAGCCGCGCGATTTCATCAATGTCCAGATTCTATATGGTGGAATAATCCTGCTTGTCCTTTCTGTCCTCAACACCGGTTTCCATGGCCTTAAAGTCTCTATCCCAGCCTTTAATCTGAAAGAAGGCGTTCAGTACCTTGGCTTAATATGGCCAATGATGTTCTGCACCATTGCCTGCGGAGCCATTTCCGGTTTTCATGGCCTGGTAGCTGGTGGCACCACCTGTAAGCAGCTGCCCAGCGAAAAAGATGCGCGTAGAGTCGGCTATAATGCCATGCTCTTAGAATCAGTCTTAGCCATCTGTGTGGTCCTGGCTGTAGGTGCAGCTCTGAGTTTCAACGATTACAAATCCATCGTCTGGCCAACCGACCCTTCAATAAAATCCAATCCCATCCTTGGATTTTCCTTAGCCGCAGGACATCTTTTCAACTTAGGCTTAGGAATTCCAGTAGCCTTAGGAACGATTTTCGGAATATTGCTGGTTGAAGGCTTTGTGGTCACCACCTTAGATGCGGCTGTCCGACTGAATCGCTATCTTTTTGAAGAACTCTGGTCGATTGTTTTTAAAAACCCGCCACGCTTTCTGCAAAATTACTGGGTAAATTCCGGGATTGCCGTTCTTTTGATGTGGATTTTAGCTTACTCCAATGCCTTCAACGTTCTCTGGCCGATTTTTGGTACAGCCAACCAGCTGCTGGCCGCCCTGACCCTTTTTGCCGTTTCTGCCTGGCTGCTGCTTCGAAAAAAGAAAAACTGGTTTACTCTGTTGCCAGGGGTTTTCATGCTTCTGACCACCTTAGCCTCGCTGTTCATTTTACTTAAAGGCTATGTGGTGAAAAAGAATTACATCCTGATGGCTGCGGACCTGCTCCTGCTTGGACTGGCCATCGGAGTAATAATACTTTTTGTAAGGACTTTTTCCGGCAAGAAACAAACGCCAGAGGAAACTATAGGCTAAGCATTTAGAAGAATCAGTGCCATCAATCGGATTTATTGCAGAGTCTTCAAGGCCTTTTTGTTATTGCTGGTTTTGAAAACCAGAAGGGTTCGTCCAGATCCGGCTGAAGAACCATAAGAATACTTGATGTCGATGACGGCACTCCCGAGAAGTGCCCCGATTTCAGCTCCGACACCGATTCGGTCGGTGACTTCGACGGTGATTACCTTATTAAGTTTTATTTTATAGCCGAGGGCTCTCAAGGCTGCCTCAGCTTTCTTGTTATCAGCGGTAACAAGATAAAAATGACCTTTGTCTTCCTCGGACATCACGCAATAGGCCCTCAGATTGATTCCAGCGTTGGCTAAGGTTCCCAGAACGCGGCCAAAGATGCCAGGCTCATTGGGGGTGATGACATGCAATTCTGTCTCTTCTTTAACAATGTTCACTTTAACCTCTCCTTTTTAACTAATTAAAAGCTCTATAAAAGTGCTCTCAATCTGTATGATAAAATTAATCCTCAACTACTCCCTATTATCAGTCTTCAGCCTATTTTTTTTAAAAGAATTTTATTATTATTTCAATTCATTTTAACAGAATGAGCAAAAAAAATGAAGAAATTAGCCATCGTTGATAATTCTCTCTGGCCTGACGTTTACAACCCGGTTGAACACTGGTCCAGTTACCTTAAGCTTCCTTATTGGGCCTTCAGAGCTACGGAAGGTTATTTTCCGGACCTTAACGATGGTTTTACTCATCTCATCATCACCGGTTCAGAAGCCTCTATAGTGGAGCCTGACCCCTGGGTCCTGTCTGAAGTTGAGCTGGTAAAGGAAGCGGTTGACCGGGGATTAATTATTCTCGGAAGCTGTTATGGTCATCAGCTTCTGGCCTTAGCCTTAGCCGGTCCATCCTGTGTCCGAAGAGCAGCTGAACCAGAGATAGGCTGGATTGAGATAGAAATTCTAAAGTCTGACCCGCTTCTCGGGCTAAAACAAAAAGTTTCTGTTTTTTCTTCCCATTATGATGAAGTCTGTAACCTGGACGAAGACAGATTTGAAATTTTAGCCCGAAGCCAGAACTGTCAGGTCCAGGCTTTTCGTCTTAAAGGAAAGAATGTCTGGGGAATTCAGGCTCATCCTGAGATTAACCCTGAGAATGCTCGTAAACTGTTGCGGGGATTAATCCAGAAGAACTTTTCTCGTAATGACCTTATTGAAAAAGCTCTTAACTCCAAGCCTGTCGATTCGGGATGGATTGATTTGATCAAAAAGAATTTCGTCTCAATGTAACTCCGGGAGTAAGTCTATTATTGAAGATTTGCGGTCAAAGCCAGACTAATAAACAGCTAAATATTGAAAATTGGCTAAGGCAGCTCTGGTGATGTCTCTAATTTACTAAAAGTAAAAACTAAAAAAATTTTACATTTCCTATTGACAAAATAATTTTTTTATTTTATTAAAGTCATAAGTGTTAATTTTTTTTGGAGGTTATGGGATGCGAAATAAAAATTTTTTGATTCTGGTTTCTGTTTGCCTTGTCCTCTTGCTGGCAGTAGAAGCGTCGGCTGAAGTGAAGAAAATCAAATCCATCGGTCGATACACTTTTGCTCGGGTTAGAGGCAAAATTCCAACTCCAGAAGTGATGAAGATGTTAGTTGATCGTTATGCAGGAGACATCAAGTACGGTTTTGAACAGGCAGGCTACGGTGATGTTTACTTAGCTTTTATTGAACAATTGAAATCTGCTCAATTCGAAGACACCACTTGGAATGTTGGAGACAAGGTTAAATGGATGCTCTTCAGGTCACAGGGTAAAGTCAAAGTAACTGGAGAGCTGGAATGGGCGGGTAAAAAACCAGTGGAAGTTTTTGCGGTCAAAGTAAAGAAAGGCTTCAAGACCTATACTTTTATCATTCCCAAGCCCTGCGGCAACATTGCTCTTAAGGATGAGGTTGAGGAGATCCCTGAGGCCATCTGTTCTCTTAAAGTTTCACCAGCCAAAGCCAATCTCAACGACCCGATTACCGTTGATATGAGCGGTAGCCAGTATGCGAAGAGCCTGAAAGTTGAAGTTTATGACAAACAAGGAAATAAGGTTGCCACCAAAGATTTGACGCCTGAAGCCGCCAGGTGGCAGACCAAATTTGATAAGCCCGGCGAGTATCTGTTCAAGGGAGTGGCCATCAATTTTGCTGACAAAGCTTCCACCAACCCCTGCGAAAGCAAAGTTTACATTAATTATCCTCCAGTGGCCAAGGTTGTTCCGAATTGCTTAAATTGCCGGGAGTATGTCGGTCGGCCGCTGACCTTTGATGCTTCAAGTTCATCTGACCCGGATGGTGAAGTGACCAAAGTAGTCTTTGAGTTAACCGATGCCAACGGTCAGGTAGTCGATTCTTTTGTGGACACTGAAAAGCCTTTTACCTGGCAAAAAACCCTCTATAAAGAGGGTAATTACACTATTTCTGCTACCGCCTACGACAACGACGGAGGTGTGTCAGCTTCGACAGCCGATTCCAGAAAGACCATTAAGGTTACCAGAAGGACTTTCTTCATCAGTGCTGAAGGCGGGCCAATGCTTTCCCACGGTTCTACGCAAACCTATTTCTACCTGAGAACAGGTATGTTCCTGTGGATTAATCCGGACAAGTTGAGCATGACTTTTACTTCAGGTGCCGGAATGCCTTTGGCTGGAGCTCCCTGGAAAGCGACCATTATGACCGAGCTGCTTGGTAATTATCACTTTGGAAAGTTCTACTTTGGCTTTGGTCCTGGTTTTACTACCAAAGACCAATCAACCAGAAAGAACGGTGTTGATGTGGTTTCTCAGCTTGGTTTCACCTACTTCAATAATTATTTAAAGATGGGTCATTTATTCTTTGAATTTAGGTTGCCGATTGGCCGTTCGTTCAACGATCATTATAAGCTCGGTCTCGGTTTCAGATACAACTTTTAACTTAGACTAAGAATCAAAAAGGGGGTCGGAAAAGATGCCGACCCCCTCTTTACTTTATCCCTGCCTAACCCCTTCCTCAAGGAAAATGTGATGTATTTGTTTTTATTAAAATCCTCAGGACAGACTAATTGTTGGAGATTTTTTAAAAGTTAAGAAAGAAGGACTTGGTTCACCTTTATTCTGATAGCTTTATTAGTTTCGACAGTTCCTCGTTGTAGTACTTACGGTAAAGGATTTCCCATTCCTGAGAACCTTCCTCGATGTGCTTTTTCTGGGAGGTTATTTTTTCTCTGGCTTTTCGGTCAATCTGGTCGTAGAGTTTCATCTCTTCATCGATGGCTTTAACGATGGTCAACCGAATCTCATTGGGTTCATCCAGAAATTCTACCTGGTCGTCCTTATAAAGAGCATTGAGGATGAGTTTTGATAGATGATGAATCTTTTCTCTGGATAGTTTACTCATCAGAGGACAATATTCCTTTCTTTAGCCAGTTTAGTTTTGATCATTTTGAACATAGTCTGGTATTCAATATTGCCTTTGCGGATTTCATCTATGTGTTTGTTGAGAATCTCGCGGACTTCCTGGTCAAGCTTATCTTCCTTCATAAATTCCTCAGTAATCAGATTGATGATTTCTTGCAGAACCTTGGTCTTATCTTCAACCAGAATTTTCCCTTCTTTGATTAAAGTTCTTAAAATGGTAAACGATAAATGTTCAATTTGGTTCTTGTTTAGCCTCATTTCCTATTTAAAATACAATAGTTAGAGGCAAAATTCAAGGATACCTGTTAATTTTTTTTAGTCAGAGGAGAAAAATTTGACAGACCGAGCCGAACTGGGCCAATATCAGGGCTTAAAAACCACTTTTGGCTGGAAAAATTGCTCTTTCCGATCGAAAATGGCCAAACCGAGAAATTTTCCTTCCTCAGAGAATATCCGGTAAACAGACTCTGAGGATGATCGGGCTCCAGTTATAGAGGCCCTGGCCACCTTGTCCAGGCCAATTCTGGCTCCATGCAGAAAAGCCTTAGAGCCTATCTGGTCCAACCAGATAGACGGGTAATCAGGTAGCAGATATTCCATAGGTATGATGAATTTAGAAAAGTCCTTTTTACCAGCCAGCTCTTTGATCTGGTCCAGAGGGAAGGCTTCTTCTTCAGTATACTTACCGACAGCTACGCGTCTGAGCTGACTCAAGTGGGCCCCGCAGCCAAGCTTCTGGCCGAGGTCGTGAGCTAAGGTTCTGATATAAGTTCCGGAAGAGCATTCAACCAGAAATTTTAAGCAGGGCGGTGAGTAATCTAAGATTAAAAACCTGTAAATATGCACTCTGACCGGACTAAGGTTCGGGGAAAGCCCTTGGCGGGCCAGTTTAAAAGCCGGTTGCCCGTCGATTTTCTTAGCCGAAAAGGGAGGCGGGAGCTGGGTAATTTCGCCCTCAAATGACTCGACGGCTTCTCTTAACTCTTTCTCTTTCGGAAAATTACGGCACTCTGGCCCGATGGGTTTTCCCTGAGAGTCATAGGTTTCAGTAGCTTGTCCGAAACGAATCTCTCCTATATAGGTCTTGTCCATCCTTGAAAGATAGGGGAAGAGTCTGGTGGCCTGACCGATAGTAATCAAAAGAACACCAGTGGCCAATGGATCAAGAGTGCCAGTATGACCGATTTTTTTTATCCTGAGGATTTTTCTCAGATGCAGGACAGCATCGTGGGAGGTCCAGTCAGCCGGCTTATCAACGACAATCATCCCGTTCATCATTTTAGCGGAGGCTTCACCTTATATTTTTTCACGTGATTTTTTCAGGATATCTTCAACCTGTTTGGGAATTTCAGCATAAAGCTTTTCGAATTCACCGATGATAGTAAAACCGGCGGCATGCATATGACCGCCACCACCAAAATTTTCAGCCACCAGAGCTGAGTTGGCCTGGCCTTTCGACCTCAAACTCACCCTGAATTCTCCTGGAGACATCTCTTTGAAGAAAATCACCATCTCCACCCCTTTAATTGACCTGGCAATGGTGGTTATATCTTCGACATCCACTTCTTTTAAGCCGAACTCGGCTAAATCTTTTTTGAACATTACCAAGGTAGCGATGTTGCCTGCAGAGTTCAGGTTCAAGGTTGACAGCACCCGGCCTAAGAGTTTGATTTTAGCCGGAGTGTTGTTGTTAAGTAATTTTTCTGAGATAGAGCTGGGGTTGGCGCCGGCCTCGATCAGTTTATGGCAAATGTAAAGAGCTCTGGAGGTTGTGTTAGAAAACTGAAATGAACCGGTATCAGAAAAAATGGCTGAATAAAGAAATTCAGCGATTCGGGGAGTGAGTTTAATCCCGAGTGGCTCAAGCAGCTCATAAACCATCTCGCCGACAGCCGAAGCTCCCGGATCGATCCAGTTAATCTCAGCATAAGGCGAGTTGGAGTAATGATGATCAATGTTGATTTTAGGCAGGTGATTGATTCTGGTCTGGCCAGACCGAGAAACATCAGCGCATTCTAAAAGGATGACCAGGTCAAGACCTTCGGGCTCAATCTGGCCAATCCTTATTCGCTTGGTTTCCGGGAATTCGAAAAAGGGAAAGGGTAGAGGGTCGTGGTTGACTATCTGGACCTTTTTGCCCAGGATTTCCAGCATCTCGGCTAAGGCCAGGCTGGTGTAAATCGAGTCGCCGTCTGGTCTGAGATGAGAAGTTATAGCAATGTTCTGGCTGTCAAAAATTCTTTGAGCAATTTCAATCTTTATCTTCTGGCTCATTTTTTCTGACTAAATCAAGCAACCGGTCAATTCTTTCTTCATAGTCAGCCGAGGTGTCGATGACAAAAATTAGCTCTGGATTATATCTTAAATTTAATCTGCTGGCAAGAAGCTTTCTAAAGTAAGGTGCCTTTTTTTTCAGAAGTTTAAGGATGGCTTCTCGTTTCTCTTTTTCCAGCACCGAAACCGAGATTTTGGCGGTTTTTAAATCAGCTGGCATTTCCACCTTAGTTACTGTCAGAAAGCCGACCATCTCCGGCAGCTCGTTAATCAGATACTGACTGATTTCCTGCTGGATGAGATGACTGACTCTTTTTGGTCGGTAGGAAGATTCTTTAATCATTACCAAACCTAATCAATAAAAAGTTACCTGATGGCCGGAGAGTATGGCTTCTGAATAAGTCTGAGCTTCTTCCAAAATCCTGGCCAGCACCTGCTGGACCACGGATTGTTGACTGTTGACCACAGCCACCGCGATTTTGGTCCTCTGCCAACTCTCCTGAAAATCAACTTCTGAGACAGACACATTGTACCTGTGTTGGACCCGATCAGTGAAGCTGTTGATGAAGCGACGTTTTTCCTTGAGTGAATGGGAGTATTCTAAGAAGAATTCCAGAGTCAGAACACCGACAATCATTTTCCGGGCCTTATTCAGACATGACTTTTTCCCGGACAAAAGCCTCGATCACATCACCCGGCTGAATGTCCTGGGTCTTTTCCAGCCCGATCCCGCATTCGTAATCTTTCTTGACTTCGGTGACACTGTCTTTTAGATGTTTTAAGGATGAGATTCTGGTTTGGTACAGAACCTGGTTGCCTCTGATGATTTTCACTTCAGCATTCCTGACGACTTTTCCGTCGATGACCTGGCAACCAAGGATTGTTCCAACCTTTGGTATCTGGAAAATTTTCTTAACCAGAGCCCGACCGAGATAAGTCTCTTTGATCACCGGCTCGAGCATTCCAGCCACAGCCTTTTTGAGGTCATCAGTCAGTTGATAGATTATTTTGTACAGTCTGATTTCAACTTTTTCGTTTTTAGCCAGTTCCTGAATCTTAGAAGGAACCTTGACGTTATAGCCGATGATGATGGCTCTGGAAGCTGAAGCCAGAAGGACATCAGCTTCAGTCACATTTCCGGTTGAGGCCTGGAGCACATTGATTTTGACTTTATCAGTGCTCAGAGTAGGCAGAAGTCCTTTGAGCACTTCAACCGAACCATGAACATCAGCCTTGATGATAACCGGAAGCTCCTTGGTCTGACCCTTTTCAATCTTCTTGAAAAGGTCTTCTAAGGTCAGGGGGACTTCTTTTTCCGGGGTTTCTTTTTTGGCTCTGGCGATTCTGAATTCAGAAATCCGACGGGCAATTTCCAGGTCAGGAACGACCTGAAAGAAATTTCCAGCCTGGGGGACCTCGTTGAACCCCAAGACTTCGACCGGAACTGATGGTCCGGCGCTTTTTACCGGTTTCCCGAATTCATCAAACAGGGCTCGGGCTTTGCCGTAAGTTGTGCCGGAAATAAAAGCCTGACCGGGGGTGAGTGTTCCGAGCTGAATGATCACCGTACCCACCGGTCCTTTCTGCGGGTCGAGTCGGGATTCCAGAACGACACCCTGGGCCGGCACGTAAGGATGCGACTTGAGCTCTAAGATATCTCCCAGCAGTAAAATCATTTCCAGAAGTTCATCTATGTTTTTCTTTTCTTTAGCCGAAATTTCAACACAGATGGTCTTTCCGCCCCATTCTTCTACAATCAGACCTTCCTTAGCCAGCTGCTGTTTGACTCTTTCCGGGTTAGCTTCGGGCTTGTCAATCTTGTTGATAGCTACGATGATCGGAACATTGGCGGCCTGGGCATGGCTGATGGCTTCCTTAGTTTGGGGCATCACACCATCATCAGCTGCCACCACCAATACTACGATATCGGTGACCTGAGCCCCACGGGCTCTTAACTGGGTGAAAGCTTCATGACCGGGAGTATCGATAAAGGTAATGTAGCGGTTCTTATAATTGACTCTGTAAGCTCCGATGTGCTGGGTGATCCCTCCGGCTTCCCGGTCAACCAGGTTGGAAGACCTGATGGCATCAAGCAAGGTAGTCTTGCCGTGGTCAACGTGACCCATGATGGTCACTACCGGAGGCCTCGGTACCAGGTCATCAACCAGACTGAAAGCCAGTTTGCGGATATCCTGTTCGAGAGAGACCATCTCCAGGTCGATCTTGATTATCCTGGAAATGGCCTGAAGAAGAGTTTCATCAACCAGGTCGGAAGCCGAAACGTCGTAACCGAGAGCGACTAAATGGTCGATCAGATCTTTTGGCTTAATCTTAAAACGCTCAGCCACATCCTTGACCGAAGAGCCTTCCTGAATCTGAATTTTTGGCCTGGGTTTTGGGGCAGCTTCGGCTTTAGTGGTTTTCTTTTTAGCTGTAGCTGGGCCTGTTTCGGTTGTCGTTTTATTCTTAGTTTTTTCCATAGTTTGTTCTTCGATCATTCCTGTTTTATTGAAATTTTCCAGCCGACCAGCTTGCTGGCCAGGCGGACATTAATGCCCTTCTTGCCAATGGCTAAGGAAAATTGTTCCTTATCCACCCTGGCCTCCATCTCTTTTTCCGCTTTGTTGGTGATGACTATTTTGTTGATCTTGGCCGGGCTCAGGGCAGATTTGGCATAAGAAATCGGATCAGGCGCCCATTCGATGATATCTATTTTTTCTCCCTGCAGTTCTTTGGAGATGACCAGGATTCTGTTGCCTTTAACCCCGATGCAGGCGCCCACCGGGTCGATATCCTTATCGTTGCTGAAAACCGCTACTTTGGCTCTTTCACCTGGCTGTCTGGCCACGTCCTTGACCTTGATCGTTCCTGAAGAGATTTCTGGAATTTCCAGCTCCAGCAGTTTCATCAAAAACTTGGGCGAAGTTCTTGTCAGAAGAACCTGCGGCCCGCGGGCATTTTTCTGAACCTGGGCGATCAGAGCCTTAACCAGGTCTCCAGGCTTGAATTCTTCGTTTGGTAATTTATCTTTGTTGGGCAGAAAAACTTCAGTCCGGTTGACTTCTAACACCGTTCCGTTATTTTCAAACCGGCGGACGACTCCAGTTACAATTTCGCCTACCCGGGGGGCAAATTCTTCATAAACTTTTTCCAGTTCAGCATCTCGGACTTTCTGGAAAATAACCTGCTTGGCCGCTTGAGCGGCAATCCGGCCCAGAGTCTCGGCAGGTAATTCAATCTCGATAGTTTCATCCAGGCGGGCTTCCGGATTGTGAATCAGAGCCTCATCCAGAGAAATTTCTTTGGCCGGATTTTTAACCTCGGACACCACAGTTTTGACTGCATAGACTCGAAGCTCACTTTTTTCGGGCTTAAAATCAACGTGAATTTCTTCGCCCCTGTTGAAAAATTTGGTGGCCGCAATCCGCAGAGATTCCTCGATGGCCTTTATAATGACCCGAGGTTCAACACCGCGCTCTTTGCTGAGCTGATTGATAGTATTCCAAACGTTGACTTTCATTCCGAGGCTTATCCTTCAGAGTAATAAAACGGAAAGAAATTATATCTTAAAAGAGGAAAGGTTGCAATTAAGCAGGAGAAAATGTTTACCCGGCCAGCTCTCCATGCAGGCTGTACGGACCACAACCGGTGATTTTAACTTCCACAAAACTATTGCTGACATCCACGGGTGAGGTGAAATTCACCACCTGAAAACCTTCATTTCGTCCAGAATAAAGATTCCCTTTTTTGCTCCGACCAAGGCAAAGAACTCTGAGCTTTTGACCGATGAGTTTTTGATTGAGGGCCAGCTGAATTTCTTTCTGCTTGGTCTGAAGACGAATCAGGCGGTCGATTTTAACTTCCTCCGGGACATCATCTCTCATCCTGGAAGCTGCGGTCAGCGGTCGGGGAGAATAGCGGAAAGAGAAGATGTTGGTGAAATGTATTTGCTCCACAGCCTCCATGGTCTGCTCAAAATCTTCTTCTGTTTCAGTGGGAAAGCCGACGATGATATCCGTGCTCAAACTGATGTCTGGCATCAACGACTTCAGCAGGTCAATCTTTTCTAAATAATCTTCCTTAGTATAATTCCGGTTCATCTTTTCCAGGATACGGTTTGAGCCTGATTGAAGCGGCAGATGAAGTTGATGACAAACTTTTCTAATTGAGGCCATCGCCTGAGCCATCTCTAAGGTGAAGTTTTTCGGATGGGAAGTCAAGAATCTGATCCATTCTATTCCATCAATTTCAGCAATTTTCCCCAGCAGTTCAGGCAATCCGGCCCCAGTTTCTGGGTCGCGATAAGAGTTAACGTTCTGTCCGAGGAGCTGAACTTCAAGGTAGCCCCGGTCAGCCAGCATTTTTATTTCTTCGATGATGGCTGAAAGCGGCCGATATTTCTCCCGGCCCCTGGTAAAAGGAACCACGCAGAAAGTACAAAAGTTGTTGCAGCCTTCCATGATGGTTACATAAGCCGAAACCGGACTCTCTCTGGTTTCAGGTACTATCGGCAACTCGACCCAGCTTTTTTTCCATTCAGTCAGGACCCTCTTTTCTGTCAGAAAATTGTTCAGGAGAAGTGGCAGGGCCTGGTATTGAGGCGGTCCGACTACTAGGTCGAGATAGGGAAACTTTTTCAGAAGTTTTTCCCGGTAAAGTTGAGCCACACAGCCAAGGCAGACAATAACTGAACCACGACGTTCTTTTTGCTCCTTGAGGCGCCCCAGATAGGAAAAAAGCTTTTCCACCGATTTTTCCCGGACAGCGCAGGTGTTAATCAGAATGAGGTCGCTTTTTTCAGGAGATCTGGCTGGTCTGGCTCCTTCCTTGAGTAGCAGACTGGCCACGTGCTCAGAGTCGTTGACGTTCATCTGACAGCCAAAAGTGTGGATGTAAAATGTCTTTCCTTCTAACATCGGCTAAACTCACAACCTTATTCTCAGGATTAATCATTTTATTATAGCTTAATTTGGCAGGATTGGTTATACGGGAAAACAGCAGGTAGCCTGAATTGACTGAATCTGAACTCAATTTCTGGAAGAATTCTGCTGGAGGAGTTCCTTAGCCATCTGCAAACTGGCTTCGGTCAAGCAGCTACCGGCAATAAGCCTGGCAATTTCTTCGGGCCGGTCCCTGTCTTTAAGCTTTTTTACCAAGGTAAAAGTTCTTTCTTTCTCAGTCTTCTTCTCAATCCGGAAATGACTGCTGGCCGCTGAAGCAATCTGGGGTAGGTGAGTAATGCATAAAATCTGGTGATGCCGGGCTAACTGCTGGAGCTTTCTGGCAACAAAGTCCGCGGTTTTTCCACCGATTCCCGAATCAATTTCGTCAAAAATCAGGGTTTTGCCGCGTTCGGTCTCTTTGCCCAGGACTTTAAAGGCCAGCATGATTCGCGAGAGTTCACCACCAGAAGCAATTCGTCGCAATGGCTTTAATTCTTCTCCCGGATTGGGCGAAAGCAGAAACTCCGCCTCTTCGCTACCCAGTTCTCTGATGGTTGAAAGGTCTTCAAGAGACGGTTTTACGGGTTTGAACTCGACTTTAAATCTGGCTCTGGCCATGGCTAATTGGCTGAGCTCTTTTTCGATGCTTTGCTCAAGGATTCTGGCTTTTTCCTGACGTAGAGCCGACAGTTCCCGAGCAAATTTTTGATAAACGGCAAACGCTTCCTGAATTTCCCTGTCCAGGTCGGCCAGTTTTTCTTCGCTTTTTTCCAGCTCTTCTTTTTCCTTTTTTATTCTTTCGAGGTATTTTAAGATTTCTTCAATGGTGGTTCCGTATTTCCGCTTGAGCCTTTCCAGCCAGCTGAGCCTTGCTTCTATCTCTTCTAATCTTTCTGGCGAAGGTGTATATTTATCCCTGAGCTTGATCAGGTTGTCTACCAGCTCTCGGAGAAAAATGCTAAAATCGTTCAGCTGGCCCAGGCCGGCCTCAAGTTCGGGGAAAAAGGTGGTGAGCTCAGAAATTATGTTTTCCACTCTTTTCAGTCCGGCTATCAAAGACTCTTCGCTTTCATAAGAAATATCTATGGCTGAACTGACCAACTGGGCGATTTTTTCTGAATTCTTTAGAATTGAACGTTCCTGGAGAAGTTCGTCATCTTCCCCGGGCCGGAGTTCAGCTTCTTCAATTTCTTTTATCTGAAAAGTTATAAAATCTAATCTCTGAGCTCTTTCTTTTTGCTTAGTTTCGAGTTCAGTCTTTTCCCGGATTAAAGCTCGGACCTTCTGAGCAGCCTGTTTGACTTTTTCTCTCAGTTCGCCGGCTTCAGCAAAGGCATCCAGAAATTTCAAATGGTTGGAATTATCCAGAAGGAAGATGTGGTCATTCTGGCCGTAGATATCAATGAGCTTTTCACTGAGCTCTTTGAGCTTTTTTAGTGGCACCAGGACGCCGTTCAGATAGGACTTGCTCAGTCCCTGGCTGGAAATTATTCTCTGGAGGAAAAGCTGGCTCTCAGCCTCCAGTTCAATGTCTTCTGGCAGTTGGCTTCTATCTGTGATTTCAAACACCGCTTCAACTGAAGCTTCAGATTTTCCGGTACGGATGAGATCAGGTGAAGCCTTTTCTCCAAGCAAGAGTTTTAAGGCATCAATGATGATAGATTTGCCGGCGCCGGTTTCGCCAGTCAGGATGGTAAAACCCGGGTCAAAATCCAGCTCAATATCTTCTATCGTAGCCAGATTCTTAATCCTGAGAAAGCGAATCATTTTTACTGATTTTAACCAAATTTATTTAAGGTTACTTTTTGGTTATCTTATAGGGTATGACTGCCCGTTCGGTGTTAATCCGTCCATATCCGGCATAATCATCCTTGCCAGGATACTCAGTGGAATTGACGTCATCTGGTGTGTATTTGATAATTTTAACTATGTCGGCTGGAGTCAACCAGGGTTTGGCTGATTTGATCAGAGCGGCAAAGCCAGCCACATGGGGAGCAGCCATCGAGGTCCCGGAAGCAAAAGCATAAGGAAGATAGCCGGGCTCGGTCTGAGAAACCGGGTAAGTGCTCAACACCCAGACGCCGGGCGCAGCCACATCGAGCTGAGTTCCATAGTTAGAAAAATCAGCTATTTGGTCGTTGTAATCACTGGCGCCCACAGCCAAACAGTACTGGTCGTAAGCAGCAGGATAAAGGACAAAGGTCGGGTCTTCAGGAGCACTGTGATTTCCAGCAGCAGCTACTAAAACAATCCCTTTGTTGTATGCATATTTTAGGGCTTCTTCGAGAGCCTGTGAGGGTTCAGTGCCCCCCAGACTCATATTTATTACCTGGACCTTAGCCTGGCCAGAAGTATAATCAGCTGCCCAGATAAGAGCATCAATCAGCCATGAATAGTCTCCTTCACCGTCAGCGCTGATGACTTTTCCTGGTAATATCCGGCAATTCCAGGCAACGCCAGCAATGCCTTCGCTGTTATTAGTTTCAGCAGCGATTATCCCGGCCACATGGGTTCCGTGCCAATGGTCATCAAAGGCGTCGTAATCGTTGTTGACAAAATCACGCCCGGTAGAGATAACTTTGTTGGCCAGGTCGGGATGAGTATAATCAACGCCAGTGTCCAGAACTGCTATCAGGACATTCGGATCACCCTTACCGTAATCCCAGGTACCAGTGATTTTGATATCGGCTCTGGCCTTGCCAGTAGGACTACCGGGAATTTGCAAAACACCACCGGGATTGTACAGGGCATACTGATACCTGAACAATTGGTCGTTGGGTGTGGTGCAGAGACGGAGCTTGTAATCCGGTTCAGCATAAAGAACATCAGGATTGCTCCGAAGAGCAGCCAAGGTTTCTTCCACCGTGGTGCCTTCAGCCACCTGCATTACATAGACATTGATCCTTGGAATCAACCGAAAACTTTTCGGCTGATAAGCTCTCAGGATGTTTTCAGTGGATTGGGCGGAAATTTCCGGCTTGAACTTGACGATTAATTTTTCTGAAGAATAATTTTTCACCAATCGTTTAGTTTCAGGTTGATTGATGATTTTTATCTTCGAAAGCAAATTCGCCTGACTGAGAGAAGAGATTTCTTCGCCGAACTTCACTCTGCTTTTCTTATTAAGAAAAGTGGTTGGTTTTTCCTGTTTCTTTTTCTGGGCTGAAAGTTCCAGAGAGCCGAGTCCCAGAATAAAAGCTGCCAGGCAGATTAAACCTATGAGTAAAATTGAAACTTTTTTTCTAAAAAACTTATTCATATTTTTCATCATTGACCTCCCTCATGCCTAAAAAGCATAGAAAAAGCTGATCCCGCCGCCGAGGGCAGTTTTGCTGCCAAGATAAACTCTGGCTCTGGGAATCAGACATATTTTCTCAGACAAACTGATGTTCCAGCCCAGAGTGATGGATAGAAGGCCAGCGTCTTTCAGATCTTTGGTTTCATCGCCGGTTAGATCCTCGATTTTCTCGGTCATTTTGAAGGTGCCCCAGAGTTTTGAAGCAGCTATCTGGAGAAAAGGCTGAACTTTTTCCAAGCCATCGTAAAGCACAAAAATTCCACCCGAAGCCTGAGCCCAATCAGGCTCAGTCTGAGCTTCTCCAGGATAGATAAAACCTTCTAAGACAAAGGTTTTTTTGAAACCAATATAAGAAGCGAAATCAGCCATCAGGCCAAAATTAAAGCTGGAAGTGGTGAAAAAAGTTTTGTCAATTCCCAGACCGAAGATGATTCCAGAAATGCTTCCACCTTCATAATCAAGTGTGATTGGCAGATGACCAAAAGTTATTCCGTTAAGATTGGTATTACCCAGCCCGGCAAAAACATTGAGGTCAAAAAATCCACCCAGATTCTTAGCCCGGGCCTCAAGCAGTAGGTTCAGCGATTTAAGAGTGGAACTCTTATCATCCCATTTGATCCCCCGGTTGAACAAGTCAGCCGTCAATCCCAGTTCCCAGGTAGTTTTGCTCTCAGAACTGCTCTGAGCCAGGAGAACCTGCCCGCTAAAGGCTACCAGCAGGATGAAGAGCAAAACTGCCGGCACTCTGCAGCCAGTCCTTTTTGCTCTGATTGATGGTGATAACATTTATCCCTCCCTTAATTTACTTATTGGTTTTATTCCTTTCTTCCAGGAATTTTAATCTCTTTTGGGCTTCCTTGACAAACTTGCTTTGAGGGTAATCAGTGACCAGCTTGGTGAAGTAAGGATAACTTTCATCATATTTTTTACCCTGAAAATAGCTGTCCCCAAGGTAAAAATAAACCGCATCCATTTTCTTATAATTTGGATACTTTGTCAGTATATCCTGCAGACGGCTGACAGCTGCTCTATAGGCTTTGCTTTTATAGTAAAACTGACCAATGAGGAATTCATGCTCAGCCAGTCGTTGCTCACAGTCTTTTATTTTTTCTTCGGCTTGTTTGGCATATTCGCTGTTAGGATAGGTGGCTACAACTTTCTTAAATTCCTGAAGAGCTTGCACCGTTTTGGTCTGATCCCGACCCGGTTTTAGGGCTTTTTTGTAAAAAGTCATAGCGATCTGGTACTGACAGTAGGGAACAGAGGGGCTGGTAGGATAAAGGCTGATAAACTCCCGGTATTCAGCCGCAGCTAAGATCAGGTTGGCTTCATCACCCTTTTTAAAATAAGTATCAGCAATCAGCAGCTTGGCCCGCTGGGCATAAAAGCTTTTGGGGAAGGAGTCAATGACCTGTCTTAAGAACAAAATACCCTTTTCTGTGTCTTTTTTAATATACTCTTCGCCGAGCTTGAACAGAGCTTCATCCGAAGAGGATGTTTCCGGCGGCAGGGTCTCCACCTCAACCGCCGATTTTCTGCATGAGACCGAGGTTAGAGGAATGGTTGCAATTAAGAGAGTAACCAGAAGACAGAGTTTTTTCTTCATCTTTTATACCTCATTTCGTTCGAGCAATTTTCTGATTGAATTCGTTAGCGATAGCCTTCATCTTTTTCATTACCGAAATCGGGTCATCCGCTGAGTAGACAGACGACCCGCAGATGGCGATGTTCATACCCAGTTCGAATAGCGCTGCCAGGTTATCAAGCTTGATTCCTCCATCAACCGCAATTAACGCCGGCAATTTTTTCTCAGCGAGCCATTGACTGAGACGCTGAATTTTGTTCCTGGTAGCTGGAATAAATTTCTGTCCTCCCCAGCCCGGGTTGACCGTCATGATGATGACAAAATCAAGCTCGTCTAAAACTTCACTCAGTAACTCGATGGGTGTGGCTGGGTTCAGGGCTAAACCGGCTTTTCTGCCAGCTTCTTTTATAGTTTGAAGGTCTCGGTGAACATGGTGAGAAGCTTCTATGTGAAACGACAGCCAGTCAGCACCAGCTTCTAAAAACAACGGAATCATTTTGTCTGGATTATCCACCATCAGATGGACGTTAATTGGCAGCCTGGTTTTCTCACGGAGCGAGGCTACTAACTGATGACCGAAAGTAATGTTAGGGACAAAATGTCCGTCCATCACATCCAGATGAACCATATCAGCTCCGCCTTTCTCGGCAAGAATGACGGCTTCAGCCAGCCGGGAAAAATCAGCTGAGAGAATTGAAGGTGCTATCAGGTACATTTAACGGCTGACCTCCAGGCTGATGGGATTTCTTTTCTGGATGGGATAACCACCGGGTGGGTTCTGTCTGATGATTATCCCTTTCTCCAGACCAGGATAATACACATGACGGATGTCCTCCACTTTAAACCCAAGCTGTTGCAGTCGGGGAACTACCTGGTCAACCTTGCGACCGATGAGGTCGGGCATGATGTATTTGGTCTCATCTTCACCCTGACTGACTAAAAAACCAACCGGACTATTCCTTTCAACTACGGTCTCAGCCGGTGGATTCTGAGCGATGATTTTACCGGCCGGATATCTGGGTGTGTGAATCTGGGAAAGAGGACCTCTGGTCAGTCCTAACTGGCGCATGGTAGCCACAGCCTGCTCCAGGCTTTTTCCAACAAATAGCGGCACGCTGACCGACTCCCGGCCGCTGCTGACTATGACCAATATCGACCGATTAACTTTGAGTCTGGAACCGGGTGCTGGGTCCTGAGTTATAATCCTGCCTTTTTCCAGTTCATCGGAGAACTGGTTTCCGGCAATGGTCAAACCCAGGTCTCTTTTCTGAAGCTCAGCCCGAGCCTGGTCGATAGTTTTACCGGTGATGTCGGGAACATAGACCATTTCATCGCTTAGAATGATCTGCGAGGAGATGACTGCGCCGCTGAAAAAAAAGATGAGAACCAGCAGCAAAAAGTTGATTACATCCAGGTACCAGTAGCTTTTCTTGTTGCCCATTGGCCAAAATTCTTCGATTATTAAAACTTTTTCAAACTTATCTATATCATAGATTGATAACCAAGTAAACACGGTTTAAGTTGCCCGGACTGAGAAGTGAAGTATTTTTTAGTGATTACCATTTTTGCTTTTTTAAGGGTTGTTAGATGAAGCGATTAATCTTATAATTTAACACTTAAAGGCGTTTGTTCTTGAAGAGAAACAGCAGGGCAAAAAATCAGAGAAAGGTTAAATAAATAAGAAGAACAATCTTGTAAAGAAATA
Source organism: Candidatus Aminicenantota bacterium (assembly GCA_014360015.1). Taxonomy (GTDB): domain Bacteria; phylum Acidobacteriota; class Aminicenantia; order Aminicenantales; family Saccharicenantaceae; genus Saccharicenans. Next base: position 122,027 of record JACIYJ010000002.1, read on the forward strand.
AAAATGAGGTGAAATAAGATTAGAGGCAATTAAAAAACTTAATAGTAAAAAGGAGAAGGCAATGAAAAAATATTCAGATTTTAGAAGCGATACCGTCACCAAACCAACCGAAGAAATGCGTCAAGCCATGGCCGAAGCCGAAGTTGGTGATGACGTCCTCGGTGATGACCCCACTGTTCAGAAGCTGGAAGAGTTGGCCGCTTCAATTATGGGCAAAGAAGCCGGTCTGTTTGTGCCGTCCGGTACCATGGGCAATTCTATTGCTGTCAAAATGTGGACCAAAGAGCTGGAAGAAGTCATTGTTGAGGAAAAGTCTCATATTTATAATATGGAATCTACCCATATGACCTTTATCTCACGGGTAACACCCAGACCTTTGCCGTCGAAAAGGGGAGCCATGGACCCGGAACTGGTCAGAAGAAATATTCGCTTAGCTTCGGTTCACACGCCAAGAACTTCCCTCATCTGTCTGGAAAACACTCATAATAACTGGGGCGGAGCAGTTATTCCACTCGAAAACTTTAAAGAGATAAGAAAAATCGCTGACGAATATGGAATAAAAGTTCACCTCGACGGTGCCAGAATCTTCAACGCCAGCTTAGCTTCAGGAGTTCCGGTAAAAGAATATGCGAAATACTGTGACTCGGTAATGTTCTGTCTGAGCAAGGGGCTATCGTCTCCAGTTGGTTCCATGCTGGTAGCGGACCGGCAGACCATCGATTATGCCCGCCGGCTCAGAAAAGCCTTAGGCGGCGGGATGAGACAAGTCGGAGTGCTGGCTGCCTGCGGTTTGATTTCTCTGACCAAAATGGTTGATAGATTGAAGGAGGACCACGCCCGAGCCAAAAGGCTGGCTGAAGCTATTCATGATTTACCAGGAATTATTTTGAACCCGGAAGAGGTCGAGACCAATATCATCATCTTTTACTTCAACCATCCACGGCTGACCATACCTGAGCTGCTCAATAAACTCAGAGAAAAAGGAGTGCTGGCCCTGGGTGTTTTCGGCGGAGTGCGTCTGGTGACTCATAAGGATGTGGATGATGAAGATGTAGACCGGGCGATAAAAGCTTTCAGAGAAATCCTGGCTGCTTAGTTTCTGGGTCGGCTTTTTCTACAAGAAGCCAGATTTTGAGATTATTAGATAAGCTTGAATTAAACTAATGGATTTCGGTGGATAAATTCATTTCAGCCTGAAAGGAGAGACTTATGGAAAAAAGGAATCTGGCCATAATAGGTGGTGGACCCGGCGGCTATCTGGCTGCGCTCAGAGCCACTCAGCTCGGGTTGAGTGTGGTTTTGTTTGAGCAGGAAAAAGTGGGTGGTATCTGTATCAATGTCGGCTGTATCCCCACCAAATATCTTCTTCATCAGACGCGACTTCTGCAGGAAATAAAGACCAATCGAAACCTCGAAGGCCCGGTTCAGGAAATAAAGCTTAGCTGGGAGAAAGTCCAGGCCGGCCGGAAAAACGTTGTGGATAGATTGGTTAAGGGTCTGGAATTTTTGCTCACTAAAAATAAGGTTCAAGTGATCAAGGGCAAAGCTAAATTAACCGGTCCAGGTGAAGTGACTGCCGAGACGGCCACTGGAGAAATTAAATTCCAGGCAGATAAAGTTATCCTGGCCACTGGCAGCCGACCGGCTGATTTTCCGTTCTTAAGATTCAATGGCAGGGAAGTTATTTCCAGCACCGAAGCTCTGGCTTTGACTGAGCCACCAAAAAATCTCCTGGTCGTGGGAGCCGGGGCTATCGGACTGGAGGTTGGTTCGGTCTATCAGCGCCTGGGCACTGAGGTGACCATTCTGGAAATCATGCCAAATATTCTTCCAGGCACTGATCGGGCCACAGCCCAGAGGCTGGAAAGAATTCTGAAAAAACAGGGGTTAAAAATCCATCTTCAGATGAAGATCGAATCGGCTGAAATCGAAGAGAATAAGGTTACCCTTAAAGGGATTTCACTCCTTGACCACAAGGCTTTTGAATTTACCGCTGAAAAAGTGCTGATTGCTGCCGGAAGAAGACCGAACGTTGAAGACCTGGTCTGGGACCAGAGCCTACTTCGGCTTCAAAAAGGCAATTTTGTGGAAGTTGACCGCCACTGTCAGACTTCAATTCCTGGCGTTTATGCCATCGGCGATTTAATCGGCGGAAAGCTCTTAGCCCACAAGGCTTATCACGACGGACTTGTGGCTGCGGAAAACGCCGCTGGCTTCAGTTCTAAAACTGATTACGCCGCTTTGCCAGCAGCCATTTTCACTGAGCCTGAGCTGGCTTCGGTCGGTCTGTCTCAGGAAGAAGCTGAAGCTCAGGGCTTAAAGATAAAAGTGGGTGAGTTCCCGCTTCAGGCCAGCGGCCGGGCTTTGACTATGGACAGCACCGATGGTTTTGTCCGCATTATTGCTGATAAAAAGACCGATGAAGTGCTAGGGGCTCATCTCGTCGCTCCTCACGCCAGCGAACTGATTCCTGTTCTAACTATGGCTGTGGGCCGCAGGCTGAAGCTCAAAGATCTGGATTCAATCATTTACATTCACCCGACCCTATCTGAAGCCATCGGCGAAGCCGCTCTTAAAGCTGACAATAAAGCCCTCCATATTCTGAATACATGAACTAACCACGCTCCGGAGCGGACGTTCGTTGCTAATCGCGGCTGGCCGTGTTTAGGTCAACCCTCTGTTTCTGGGCGGCCGTTATTTTTGGCCTTCAGGCCCTTTTTTAGAGCAAAAGAGTGAAGCTTGCTGTAGTTTAAATACACTTCCTGCTGCTCTGAGAGCTGTTATTGATAGGAGCTTGAGTTTTAAGCTCAAATCAGTTTTTGCTTTCTGGTTTTTTCTCTGAATCGCCAGCCCAAACCTGTCAAGCTAACAAGTTATAGTTCAAACTAATTCTAAATTTTTACAGGCCCTTTCCTTCCACAAAGGTTCTGTCAGCTGGTGAATCTTCTCATCAAATTCAGCCATTTTTTGGTAATATTCCGGGTCTTCCAGAGCTGCCCGGGCATTCTCGTCCTCAGGCTTTATGTCGGGTGTCAGAATTTTTTCCCTGAAATAACGGTGATTATCTCTTATAGAGCAGGGAGCGAAGAAGTTTCCCGGAGGAGTGCTCAGATAGCCATACTCCATCTGCCACTGCCTTCCTCTTTTGAAATAATCACTCATCAAAGCCTCAGCAATCGTTTTTCCGTTCTGATACAGCTCAAAGAGATTATCTTTGTAATAGGGAACGAAAACGCAGGGCATAATGTGGCCGTTCCAGTCGACGTAGAAATAGCCGTTGGGACGACCGTAGGCGATGCAACCCCGGCTGGCAAAGCCACTGTTCCAGAAATCGCCAATGAAATAACCACGTTTGAACAAAAGTTCTTCCCATTTAGTAAGCAATTTTAATCGTTCCTCAGGGGATAAAACTAAACCCATTGTATCTTTGGCCCGACCAATGGGCATCAAATGGAACATCCACATATAAGTGGCTCCGACTTCTTCAAACCAGTATTCATAAAATCTATCTTCAAGAATCACGTTTAAATTGTCTTTGGTGGCCGTCACCGAAACGCCAAAACCAACGCCGTATTTTTTGAGCCCGTCGATGTTGGCCAGGATCTTATGGAATACTCCTTTTCCTCTTCTTCGGTCAGTTTCTTCTTCGTAACCTTCAATCGAGATGGCTGGGGTGATATTGCCAATCTCCACTAATTTTTTTGCCATGCGGTCATCGAGCAACAGACCATTGGTATAAACTAAGAAAAACATATCGTTAAATTCTTCAGCTAAGGAGATGAGATTTTTCTCGCCATCTGTCCATAAAAATGGCTCACCGCCGGAAATGACTATAAAGCTGGCGCCGCAAATGTCACGCATTTCTCTTACCAGTCGTTGGACGATCCAGTAGGGCAGAGAAGCTAAGGTCCGGGCATTGCTGGCCGCATAACAACCAGGGCAATTGAGATTGCATTTCTGGGTGGGCGAAATGGTGCAGAAGGCTGGTGGGTTGATCCCATATTTTTCCCTGTATTTTTGGGCTGCTTCCCGGCTGCGGCTGGACTCACCCCAGATGCCCCGGCCCAGAGTCTCGGCCACTTTCTTCAGATATTCTTTGGAAATGATACCTCTATCAAGATTCTTGAGGCCCTGGTTCATCAAATTAATGACGTATTGAGCTTCCACTGCTGCCAGATATTCAGATTTGGAGCCCTGGGTCATCTCATATTCTCTAAGGCTTTTTCTGGCTTTATCTGCAGCAATTTTCAGGGCCAGATTTCTCAGGCGACTTTTGGTGGCTAATAATTTTAAAGTGCCTATTGCCAGGTTGGTTCGCAATCTGGCTTTAATTAATCCTGTATTCATGATGACCTCCTTTCTTATATGAAAAAATCTTCATATATTTTCGTTATAGTTTAACCTACTTCCATCTTCCCGAACGTAGAATAGACACAATCAAACCGAGGCCTATTATACTGGCCAGAAGGTAGCCAAAAATGCCTAAAGCAGAAATGCCAAATATTATTGGTCCAATTTTTTGTTGAAGAATCAGGGAAGAGCCGATAATCAGGGCAGCGATGATCAAACTGAAGGAAATCCGATTGCTGGCCCGATTGATCTCGCGAGTTAAGTTTTCTAATCCGTGGTGTTCAAAATTAAACTTTAACTGACCCTCTTTAAGTTTGCGCAATAAATCAGCCATATCCTGAGGCAAATGCTCAATGAGTTCTAAGCTATTGGCCAGGATATTCTCGCCCTTTTTAACCCAGGTCAGTGGAAAATAACGTTTCCATAAAATACTTTTAACAAATGGCTTAAAGGTGGAGAGCAGATCAAAATCAGGATCAAGCTCGCGACCGATGGATTCCACCATGGACAAAGCCCTGATCATCAAGACTAAATTGGCTGGCACGGTAAGATTATGCCTGACCATAATGTCGAAAATATCCTGGGTGAGGTTGGACACCTTTATATTTTTCAGTGGCCGGCCTAAATAGCGCTCTATTAACTCACCTAAATCCTCACGAAGTCGATTGCGGTCAACCTCCTGGATGATTATGCCTAAATCTTCCAGACCCCGCAGAATCTGATCCAGGTCTTTGTCGGCCACTGCTCGTAGGACCTTGGCGATGGTGATGATGGACTTTTCCTCGAGATGCCCGGTCATACCGACATCCAGCATGATAATGGTCGCCGGTGGCTGGACGAAAAGGTTAGCCGGATGAGGGTCGGCCTGGAAAAAGCCATCTTCTAAGATTTGTTTTAAAATGGCTTTGGCTCCCAGATGGGCTACCTTTTTTGGGTCAAAAACGTCCTGATATTTTTCCTGGGTTATCTCAGTAATTTTTATTCCATCCATAAATTCCATGGTCAGGACTTTATCGGTGGTCAGCTCCCAGTAAATCTTTGGCACTTTAATGTAATCAAACTCTCTAAGGTTAAGCCTGAATTTTTCGAAATTATGAGCTTCATTAGTAAAATCCAGTTCTTTCCTGATGGCCTTTTTAAATTCTTCAACTATTGACTTTGGTCGGGAAATCCAGCCATTGTGAAGGCGGTTTTCTACGATTCCTGCCAGGTCTTCCAGAATTTCCAGGTCCAGTTCAACTGTTTTCCGAATGTCCGGTCTTTGAATTTTTACCGCCACCGTCTCGCCACTGGGCAAAATTGCTTTATGAACCTGACTTAAGGAAGCTGAGGCCACGGGTTTCTCCTGGAATTCTTTAAACAACAGCGCAGGCGGCTTCTTTAACTCTTGCTCGATAATTTTTTGAGCCTGCCGGCTATCAAAAGGCGGGACTTCATCCTGAAGTTTTTCCAGCTCCCGGATAAAGTCCGCAGGTAGAAAATCAGGACGGGTGCTTAAAATCTGACCAAATTTAATAAAAGTTGGGCCCAATTCTTCAAAAGCCCGACGCAGTCTTTCGGGCGCCGATAATTCTTGATAGTCCTTCGGCCTCCGGTGTATCCTGACCAGGAGATTTATTTTTGACCGGTCAAAGAGATAATCCAGACCAAATTTGACAAATACAGAAATAATCTGCCGGCTCCGTTTGACCTTGTTCAGATTCCTTCTCAGGTTGAACCTCGAATTTAAGCCACTCATCCCAGCTTCCGCCTTTCGATTTAAAACAGTTCTTGGATCAGCAAACGTTGCTTCTTCTTTGTTTTTTTATTTTTTCTGACCGGCCATTTCCTCTACCCGGGCCTTCAGTTCTTCAAATTCCTTTCGGGTGGGGATGTTCAGTTTAGTCAGAACTGCTTCCACAGTTTTTTCCAATTTCTTTTCTAATTCCGCCTTGCTTTTTTCTGCCTGCTCCAGCAAATCTTTAACAAATTTAGCTTCCTCAGTTTCGGCCAGCTCTCCTCGTTTGATTAAATCCTTGGCTATTTCTTCTGCTTTTTCTCGGGTAAGCGAAATTAATCCCAGACCAGCCAGAATGGTCTTTTTGATTATGTCTAACACGGCTTCCTCCTTTCTATTTCTCTAATTGTTTAGCTAAATTCTTGATGACCGAATTTAGCTAACATTCTTAAAACAAAGCAGACATGATCAAATTGGCGATTTTTTCCGAGTCAATTTTACGGTTAAAAAAGGAGTACTCCAGTAGCAAGCCGTCCATCATACTGGTCAGCAGGGAAGCTAAGTTTCGGCTATCCACTTTTTTGATCAGTTTCTTGTGAGTCACGGCTTCCTCAATCACCGGCTGAATAAGATTGACAACCCGTTCTCGCAGGGCAGCAATGTGGTCAGTGATTTGAGAGTCTTGGGGAGAGAGCTTCAACATCAGGGCTTTTATCAGATTCTTTTCTTTAGCCCCAAAGTCTATGTAACTTTTTATTAATTGAAGTAATTTTCTCTCAACCGTGGTTTCCTTAAGGACTGAAGAAATAGTCTGACTTAAATCAGCAAAGACTTCGTCGAGCACTTTTTTATAAATCTCGGCTTTGCCGGCAAAATGGTAATAAAGCGCGGCTTTGGTGATATTGAGCTTCCGGGCAATGTCATTCATGGAAGCACCCAGGTAGCTGTATTCGGAGAAGAATTGTCGGGCAATGGCTATAATGTGTTTTTTGGCGTCCTGGACAGCACCCTGAGTTTGAGTGGTGATTCTTGGCATTGTGTCCACCCTTCGTCATTTTTCATTAACTTACTTACCGTTCGGTAAGTTTAATCAAAGTTTATCAAAGGGAAAGATGCCTGTCAAGAAAAATTATGTTTGACTAACTTTTCCTTTTATTCTATTATCAAGTCTCAAAATAACTTCAGGAGGTAATTATGGAGAAAAAAGTAACGGTAGAAGAATTGTTGGCTAAAGCTGAACAGCCAACAAAAGATGCCCTTCGGCTTCATCCGTTTTATAAAGGAAAAGTCGGAATTACGCTGAAGTGCCGTGTCAGAGACTTCAATGATTTTGCCATCTGGTACACTCCAGGTGTGGCCGCGCCCTGCAAAGAAATCCAGAAAGATCCAGAAAAAGCTTATGAGATGACCAACAAAGGTAATTTCGTGGCCGTTATTTCCGATGGTACCCGCGTCCTGGGCCTGGGTGATATTGGAGCAATGGCCGGCCTGCCGGTCATGGAAGGTAAAGCTCTGCTTTACAAATATCTTGGTGGTGTTGATGCTTTCCCACTCTGCATCAACGAAAAAGATCCAGACAAATTTATCTACATTGTTAAAGCTCTCCAGCCAACCTTTGGCGGGGTCAACCTGGAAGATATCGCCCATCCCAAATGCTTCCATATCCTCGACACCTTGAGAGCTGAATGTGAAATCCCGGTCTGGCACGATGACCAGCAGGGAACGGCCTGTGTGACTGTGGCCGGCCTGATCAATGCCCTGAAGATCGTTAATAAGAAAATTGAGGAAGTTAAAGTGACTGTGGTTGGCTCCGGTGCTTCCGGGATTGCTATCGCTCGCCTGTTGATGAAGGCTGGTGTCAATCCAGAGAATATGCTGTCGGTTGACTCCAAAGGCATTCTTTCCAAAGACCGCGAAGACCGCGATATTCTTCAGACTAAATACAAGGAAAAATGGGATCTCTGTCTCAAGACCAACCCTAAGAACAAGAAAGGTGATGTAGCCGAAGCCATTAAAGGCGCTGATGTTCTCATCTGCGTTTCCACTCCGGGCCCTGGCACCATCAAGCCCGAGTGGATTAAGACAATGGCCAAAGACGCCATTGTCTTTGCTGAAGCCAACCCGATTCCGGAAATCTGGCCCTGGGAAGCTAAGGAGGCTGGTGCCAGAATCGTGGCTACCGGTCGTTCCGACTTCCCCAACCAGATCAACAACTCCCTCGGCTTCCCTGGAATTTTCCGTGGCACCCTCGACGTCAGAGCCAAAACTATCACTGACGAAATGTGCATCGCCGCTGCCTATGAATTAGCCAAAGTGGCTGAAGACAAGGGTATCCACGAAGAATACATAATTCCCAATATGGACCAGTGGGAAGTATTCCCGAGAGAAGCTGTGGCCGTCGGACGCAAAGCTATCGAGCAGGGTGTGGCCCGCAAAGACATCCCGGCTGATGAACTCTATAAGATGGCTGAAACCACCATCCGCAAGGCCCGTGAAGAAATTCAGTTCCTGATGAAAGAAGGTTTCATTGTCGATCCGGATAAGTAATAAAATTTTTTAAATCGTGTTACTAAAGCCCGGCCTGGTTTTCAGTCCGGGCTTTTTTATTCTGTTGAATTTTTAATCAAGGCTTTGAGAGTTTGATAAAAATATAACAGAAAAAATTTTCTTGGAAGTGATTTTTTTTAGAAATAGTTCAAAAAAAGAGAAGAGAATGGCTGATGATGTGGCTGACTGAAATAAGTTCTGAGATAACTTCTTCGGCCGAGATCTTGCCAGTAAAGTTGGTCTTTATTTCAGGGTGAGACCATAAGTTGATTAAAAATATTTTGCAAATATTTAAATATCAATAAGATAACAGCCAAAAAATCACCTTAAAAAGTTGACAAGCAGGTTTATTTGTGATAATAATTCTATCAATCTTCACCGGAAGGGTGAAGGGAGTAAGAAGGTTAAACATGAGTGGAGATGGAGAAAATTCTCTGCCAGATTTTTTAAGCCCTCCATAGTTTTATCCGCACTAATAATAGCTATTCCCATATGTCTTATAAAAAAGAAAGGAGACGGGAATAGGCGAGAAGCCAGAAATCCAGAATTTAATGAGCAATCAGGCCATTTAAAATAAAAAAATTCATCAGAAAGGAGGTAAGGAGAATGAAAAATCTGATGAAACTTTCAGTCCTCGGCCTTTTAGTGGTTTTCCTGTTCACCAGCTGCGCCAAGCAGCCGACCCAACAGATAGACGAAGCTAAGGCTGCTATCGACGCAGTGGTCAAAGCTGGCGGCGACATCTACGCCAAAGAAGAGCTCAAGAAGCTCAACGACGACCTGAACGCTGCTTTGGACGAAGTCAATGCTCAGTCCAAGAAGCTGTTCAAAAAGTACGGCAAAGCTAAAGAGATGCTGGCCAAAGTCAAAGCTGATGCTGAAGCTGTTCAAGCCCTGATCCCGGCCAGAAAAGAAGAAGCCAAGAAAAATGCCATCAATGCTCAGAACGAAGCCAAAGCTGCTTTCGACGAAGCTAAAGCTCTTCTGGACAAGGCTCCCAAGGGCAAAGGCACCAAAGCTGATATCGAAGCTATGAAAGCTGATCTGGCTGGCCTTGAAGCTCAACTGGCTGAAGTCCAGGCTGCTATCGACAAAGAAGATTACTTTGGCGCCAAAGACAAGGCTGTTTCCATTAAGGAAAAAGCCAACGCCATCTCCGAACAGGTTAAAGCTGCTATCGAAAAAGTAAAAGGCAAGAAGTAATTGCGTTTTTCCATTCCAGCAGGAGTCGAGTTGGTTAGTGAAGCTAAGAGCAGTTCAAGCAGCGCTCGTTCTGATTGTCCAGCTTAGCCTGATCATTTCAGCGCAGACTTGCACAACACCACCGGCTCCTTCAGAGGTGAGAGAAGCTCTGGCTCAAGAGCAGGACCTCTGGAGGGCCGGTGCTTCTTTTTTTGCCCCGGCTGAATATGAAAATTACAGAAAGATGCTGGCTGAAGCCAGGAGAGTCTATGAGAAGGAAGAACTGAAAGTCGGCTACTTCCGCGATTATGCCCGGGTCAAACAGGAGTTTAGCCGGGTTCTTCAGGAAGGTGAGCGTATCCAGAAGCTGATAGCCAGCAAAAAAGCCTCGCTTTCCGAAGAAATTCTGGCTGAGAAAAAAGTTTTATACTCAAGGTATGAGATGCTCGATGCTCTAAGTCTTGAGCTCAGCCAGAGAAATTTCTCGCGCCAGCACTTAGCCCAGGCTGATATCATGTTCAAAGAAGTTGACCGGTTGGTGGCTCAGACTAAATATGAGGAAGCTCGGGCCAAACTTAAAGCCATCTCCAGCTTGCTGAATCAAGCAGAAAGCATTCTCAAGAAGCAGCTGGAAAGATATATGAACCAAGGGCAGATTGCTTATTGGAGAAGACTGGCTGAACGGGCTATCGAGAAATCAAAAGCTACGGGTGAGACCGTCATCCTGGTCAGTAAACTGGAGAGAAAACTGACAGTCTATAAAGCTGGTATTCCGGTTAAAACTTATGAAGTCGGACTCGGCTTTAATGGTCTGAGCGATAAACTTCATGCCGGTGATGATGCCACACCTGAGGGCGAATACAGAGTCATAAAGAAAATTGCGTCGAGCAAATTTGGCAAAGCCTTGTTGATAAATTATCCCAACGAAGAAGATATCAGAAAATTTAACGAAGCCAAAAAAAGAGGATATATTACACCTTCAACCAAAATTGGTGGTCTGATCGAAATCCATGGAGGTGGAAAAGACGGACTGACCAAGGGTTGCGTGGCTCTTGATGATAAGGAGATGGAAGAACTTTACAGGCAAATTCCAGTTGGTACCCAGGTGACTATTGTGGGGACGACTGACCCGAACAACAAGATTATTGCTATACTAAAGAGAGAGAACAAATGAAACTATGGAAGTTGCTGATTGTGGTTTTTTCCCTTCTCTACATTTCTGTCGTTTTGATTCTGGCTTTAGCCTGGATAAATAATCTAAAGTTAACCGCTGAGTGGAAAACTGCCTATAACTTCCAGCTTGACCCCAAAGCTAAAATCAGCCCTGAGGCCCAGAATGCCGCTCTTAAACAGAAGATTCAGGGTCTGCAGCCAAAGGGCGTATATATAATGGTTGATTCCGCCGAAAATAAGTATTATCTCAAGAACAATGGCCAGACCATAAGAGAAGGCCTGGTCTCGACCGGTAGCGGGGTAATTCTGGTTGACCCGACCGGTAAGAGAAGCTGGGTGTTTGACACACCCAAAGGCGAATTTTTCGTCAAGTCGAAAATTCAAAACCCTTACTGGGTCAAACCCGACTGGGCTTTTATCGAGGAAGGCGAGCCCATTCCCAAGAAAATGGAAGACCGGATTGAAGGCGGAGTGCTTGGAGATTATGCTCTCGGTTTTGGCAACGGCTATTTCATCCACGGCACGCTTTACACCAGACTGCTCGGACGTAATGTGACTCATGGCTGCGTCAGAATGGCTGATAAGGACCTGGAAGAAGTCTTCAAAGCGGCCAGAATCGGAACCAGGATTTATATTTATTGACGATGGCCAGGTTCTCAGAGATGTTTCGAAGGCAGAAAGAAAGAGGAAGAGAAAGACAGAAAGTCATGAGCCTGCCATTTGTCTTAATGATTTTTCTGTCCGCTATTTTGATCCTCAGCCTTTTAAGCCCCGCCTACACTCAGACTAAGACGGTTAAAGCTGTAAAGAAAGAAACGCCTTCTCAACAAAAAAAATCTGGGCAGTTGCTGCCCGCTAAAAAAGTAACAACGGAGAAAGTCCCGGCCCAAAAGGCTTCTGGGCCGCAGCCGAAAGTGGAATCAAAACCCGCAGTCAACCAGGCCATTTTAAAAGAGAACAAATTCCTGGAAGAAGAATTGAGCCTGGCAAAAAATCCCCAGTATTATTTCGTCATAAACCTTAAAGATAAAAAGATCGAACTCCGAGCCAGGGGAATGGTGCTCAAATCCTGGACAGCCAGCAGAATCAGGTATTCAGGAAAGCCAGTGCCGCTAAAAGTAACCACTCTTGCCCAGAAATCTGCCCTCAACCCGCCCAAACGCAAGATGATTAAGCCCGGTGAAACTCAGGAGAGCACAGCACCAACCGCAACCAAACCTGCAGAGCCAACAAAGAACAAAGAGCCAGATTCAACCGCCACTGGCACGACCGATACCTTTGAAGTCGAAGCCTTAGAAATAACCGATATGCCCGGTTCCTATGAGCTAATCCTCGATAATGGTTTGCAGATTTCAGTCAGGTCAAAAGCCGGGTCAAAAGAAAAAATGAAGCAAAACCGGGAATTAATCCTTTGGTATGCCTGGCTTCCAATCAAGAATTTTCTCTTCAGGAAAAAAGAGCCGAAGCCTCGGATGATTCTCTATTTTGAAAATCCGCGGGATGCCCAGGGAATCTACTGGGCTTTCATCGACGGCATCAAGGGAATAATTTGGCTTCCCTGATTTTTGACCTGCTTTGCTGCAGAGAGATTTTTATACCTAAAATTATACAAACCGGATAGCATAATTTACCTGGCGGGTTCAACTCTTCTTCATAATCAGAAAAAATAAAAATAATCTGAAATTGGTAGGAAAATTCTAACTTATTGATAAATAAATAATTAAAAATATTAAAAAAACTTGACAAAAACATACTCAAATTATATATTAATAGTAAACTTAAACAGAAAATAGGAGGACCAATATGGGTAAGATAATAGGAATTGACCTTGGCACAACCAACTCAGTTGTTGCGGTCATGGAAGGTGACAAGGTCACGGTCATTGCCAACGAAGAAGGCGGCCGGACGACACCTTCTGTGGTCGGTTTTACTCCTAAGGGAGAAATCTTAGTTGGCCAGGTGGCCAAACGCCAGAGAGTCACCAATCCGGAGAATACCATCTACTCTATCAAGCGGTTCATGGGCAGACGTTACAACGAAGTTCTGAACGAGATCAAGCAGGTTCCTTACAAAGTGGTTGAAGCTCCGAACGGTGATGTCAGGGTGGTGGCTCAGGGTAAAGAATATTCGCCACCGCAAATCTCAGCTTTCATCCTGCAGAAGCTGAAAAAAGCGGCTGAAGACTATCTGGGCGAGAAAGTGGAAAAAGCGGTGATCACGGTTCCAGCTTATTTCAACGACGCTCAGAGAAAAGCAACCAAAGACGCTGGCACGATTGCTGGCCTGGAAGTAGTCCGCATCATCAACGAACCGACTGCTGCGGCTCTGGCCTACGGGATGGACAAGAAAAAGGATGAAATCATCGCTGTTTACGACTTCGGTGGCGGAACTTTCGATATTTCCATCCTGGAAGTTGGCGAAGGTGTGGTTGAAGTCAAGGCCACCAACGGCGACACCCACCTCGGTGGTGACGACATCGACCAGAGAATCCAGGACTGGATCGTCAGTGAATTCAAAAAAGAAACTGGAATCGACCTGACCCAGGATAAGATGGCTCTCCAGCGCCTGAAAGAAGCGGCCGAAAAAGCCAAGATCGAGCTTTCCACTATGATGGAAACTGAAATCAACCTGCCGTTCATCACTGCTGACGCTACCGGTCCGAAGCACTTGCTGATGAAGATGACCAGAGCCAAGCTCGAACAGCTGGCTGAAGATATCATCATGCGGTCAATTCCGCCAGTGAAACAGGCTCTGGAAGATGCTGGTCTCAAACCTGAAGACATCGATGAAGTTATCTTAGTTGGTGGTCAGACCAGAATGCCCAGGATTCAACAGCTGGTCCGCGATTTCTTCGGCAAAGAGCCTCATAAGGGTGTTAATCCTGATGAAGTTGTGGCTGTCGGTGCGGCTATCCAGGGTGCAGTTCTGGCTGGCGAAGTCAGGGATGTACTGCTGCTTGATGTCACCCCGCTGACCCTTGGTATCGAAACCCTTGGTGGTGTCTTTACCAAGATGATTCCACGCAACACCACCATCCCCACTCGTAAGAGCGAAATCTTCACCACCGCAGCTGACAACCAGACGAGCGTAGAAATCCACGTGCTGCAGGGCGAACGCGAAATGGCCGCCTACAACCGCAGCCTTGGACGGTTCCATCTGGATGGAATTCCACCAGCTCCGCGTGGAGTGCCCAAGATTGAAGTCACCTTCGATATCGACGCCAACGGCATTCTGCATGTCTCAGCTAAGGATTTAGCCACTGGCAAGCAACAGGCGATTACCATCACCGGACACAGCGGACTTGACGAGAAAGAAATTGAGCGGATGGTCAAGGAAGCTGAAGCTCATGCCGCTGAAGACCGCAGACGCCGCGAAGTCATCGATGCCAGAAACCAGGCTGACCAGCTGATTTACAGTGTGGAGAAACTCATCCGCGACAATCGCGACAAGATTCCAGCTGATGAAGTTAGCCGGGCCGAGCAGGAAATCGCCAACACTAAGAAGGCGATGGAAAGCGACAACCTGGAGACCATCAGAGCGGCCATAGATTCCTTAGCCAGGGCTTCGCACCGCATCAGCGAAGTTCTCTACCGCCAGGCTGGAGCTCAGCAACAGCAAACGCAAGGTCAGCCCGGAGCCGGCTATCAGTCCTACCGTCAGACCGGCAGCAGCACCGGAAGTGGCGACGGCAAGGGTGGTGAGGAAGAAGTCATCGACGCTGAAGTGGTTGACGACGACAAGAAGCATTAAGAAAATAAAAATAGAATAGTAGCTTTTAGCAGAAAGAGGCGACACAGAGTGTCGAAACTCTACACCGCGGGTTGTTCTGCTGGAGCGGGATCGGGACCAGCGGAACAGCCTGCAGTAGAGTCGCTTAGCTGGCGAGGATATAAATGGCTAAGAAGGATTATTACGAGATTCTGGGGGTGCCGCGGACAGCTTCGCTTTCTGAGATAAAGAAAGCTTACCGGAAGCTGGCCCGCAAGTATCACCCGGATCTCAACCCTGGCGATAAATCGGCTGAAGCTAAATTTAAAGAGATTCAGGAAGCCTATTCGGTACTGAGTGATCCGAAGAAACGAGCCCAATACGACCAGTTCGGATTTGTTGGTGATTTTGGAGCTGGAGCCGGTGCCGGTACTGGAACCGGGCAGAGTCCTTTCACTGGTGGGTTTGAAGGCTTTGATTTTTCTGAGTACGGTACCTCATCATTTAGAGACTTTTTCGAAAACCTGTTCGGCGGCTTCAGGGAGGAGCGGCGGCCCGGTCCTCAGCGGGGTGAAGATCTGAATTATTCAATGACTATAAGCTTTGCCGATGCCATCAACGGTCTGCAGACGAGAATCAAGGTTAATCGTCTGGTTCCCTGTCCGGTTTGCGGTGGAAGTGGATACGCCAGCCTTGGAGGCGACCGGGTCTGTCCTGATTGTGGCGGAAGAGGCCGGACCTATGTCCAGAAAGGCTTTATGAAATTTTCCTCTACCTGTCCGACCTGTTTAGGAACCGGGCGAGTCAGCGGACAGGTGTGCTCCAATTGTCGTGGGGAAGGTCGGGTCCAGGGTAGTGAGACCATTACGGTCAGGATTCCAAAGGGTGTCGATTCCGGTTCCAAGGTCAGGATTCCTGGCAAGGGCAATGCCGGGATAAATGGCGGTCCAGCCGGTGACCTTTACATCAACCTGGAAGTTACGCCACATCCGTTATTCAGACGCGAAGGTTCCAACATCTATCTGAAAGTGCCAATTACAGTGCCTGAAGCCACGCTCGGCGCCAAGATTGAAGTGCCGACGATTTACGGTGAAAGAAAGACCATCCGGATTCCGCCCGGAACGAAATCTGGTCAGAAATTCAGGATCAAGGGTGAGGGGGCTCCGGTAGTTGGCCGCAATTCCCGTGGCGATATGTACGTGGAGGTGACCATTGTCCCGCCCTCTTACGTTGACCAAAGGGTTCGGGAGCTGATGAAAGAGCTGGAGAAATTCTATGAAGCAAATCCCAGGAGCAACCTCGGAAGCTGAAGGAGGGTAAGCTATGCCCAGACGGAAGAAGAAAGTTGACGAATCATCGGAGAAAACTCCCCGCGGCTATTATCACATCAGCGCTGTGGCCCGGATGTACAACATCCATCCGCAGACCCTGAGGCTTTACGAGCGGGAAGGGCTGTTAAAGCCTTCGCGAAGCGAGGGCAACACTCGCCTTTACACTGACGAGGATTTAGAGCGCCTGGAACTGATTCTTAATTTGATTCGCGACTTAGGCGTTAATCTGGCCGGTGTGGAAGTTATCCTAAACATGCGGGAGAAGATGAAGGAAATAGAAAACCAGGTCAACGAGCTTCTGGATTATATCAAAAATGAGTTCTTCAGGGGCCGGGAAGAGGAGTTTGAAGCCAGGCGAAGAAGCATCGTGCCAGTGCGGATGATCAAGCCCATGCCGGTGGAAAGGGCTGGAGAAAGTCCAGAAAAAAAAGCTGACTGAAGGCGGGTGGAAAAACCCGGAAAAAAATAATACAATAATCCTGTCACCTGACCGACATAATAAAAGGGAAATCCTCTGAGTTAAAGCGTGCTTTTATGAATTATCAGGATTATCTGGAATCAAGGAATCTGAAGCTTTATTTTGAAGAGATTTCTAAGATTCCGCCAATAACCGAAGAAGAAGAAAAAGAGCTGGCAGAAAGATTAAAGAAGGGCGACCCGGAAGCCATTAGGCGGCTCATCGAAGGCAATCTGCGGTTTGTCGTGTCGTATGTGAAGAAATATCAGGGTATGGGCTTGAGCCTACTGGACTTGATTAATGAGGGGAACCTGGGACTGGTAGAAGCGGCTCAGCGGTTTGACCCGTCGCGCAATGTCAAATTTATTTCCTATGCCGTCTGGTGGATAAGACAGGCCATCATCCATGCGCTATCGCAATCTTCCCATTATTACAATTTGCCGCAAAAAACGTCGGACAAAATTTCCAGAATGAACCGGGAGATGGAAGCTTTAAGGAAGGAGCTTGGCCGGGAACCGACCCGAGATGAGATAGCCCAGCGGCTGCAAATGACGCCGGAAGAAGTGGCTGACCTGGAATTGATTCAGGAGAAAGGCCTGTCGCTGAGCGATAAGCTCGGTGAGGATGAGGAGCTGGTGGTTGAAGATCGGGTGTCCGATGAGCTGACGCCTTCGGTTGAGTATCAGATCATCAAGAACTCCATCGAGCAGCAGATTCGGGAAGTGCTAAACGAGCTGGATGAAAGAGAAGCCCTTGTGCTAAAATTACGCTTTGGAATAGATGGCGAAGAGCCGATGACCCTTCAGGAAATAGGCGACAGGTTAGGTCTGACCAGGGAGCGAATAAGGCAGATTGAGCAGAAGGCCATGCGCAAGCTGGCTAAATCACAAAAACTAAAACAACTAAGAGGGTATCTGAATTGACGGAAGAAAAAATTTGTCCGGTTTGCCAGGACACGGGCTGGTTGGTGGAGCAGACGTCAAAGGGACCCGTGGCGCGGCGGTGCAGATGCTTTACGGAAAAGAAGGCTATGCTGTTGCTGCGGCAGGCAAGGATTCCAAAGCGCTACGAAAACTGCACGCTGGATAATTACGAAGTCCACCATCCATCGCAGGGTGATGCGCTGAAGATTTCCAAGAAGTTTGTCAAGAATTATCCGGCTCAGGATGTGGGTCTGCTGTTCATCGGTCCGTGTGGAGTGGGGAAGACCCATCTGGCGGTGGCGGTGATCCGGGAGCTTATAATCAAAAAGGGCGCCTACTGTATGTTCTATGATTTCCGTGAGCTCATAAGGGACATACAGAACAGTTATACGCCGGACTCCGAAATGTCGGAGACCGATATTCTGGCTCCGGTGTTTAATTGTGAAGTGCTGGTGCTGGACGAGCTGGGGGCGAAGCGGCCGACAGCCTGGGTGGAGGAGACGATTTTTTACATCATCAATTACAGGTACAACCAGAAAAAGACGACGATTTTCACTACCAATTATCTGGATATTGAAGAAGAGCCGGACAGGCGGGAAGTTTATTATAAGAAGGGCGACGAGACCTTGGTGGACAGGATTGGAGTGCGGTTGCGGAGCCGGCTTTATGAGATGTGCAAGGTGGTGAATATTGCAGGGGAGGATTACCGGAAAGTAGCCAAACAGGCCAGCTACCGGTTTTAAGAGGTTAGGTTAAAAGTTTTAGGGGGGTAGGTTAGAAGTTTGAAGGGCGCAAAAGGAGTAAAGACCGGAAAATAGATAAAAGGGTGGTAAGAGCAGCCTGTTGGGGTTTTTGGGCCGACGGAGCTTTTTTCTCCACTATTTTAGTTTAAGCCAATGATATCCGGTTATTATAATAGGATTAAAATTGAATGGGAAAAATTATTATAAAATTATTATAAAAACTCATCATATTAGTTTATATTCCAGCTACTTGTCAGTTTAAAAACATTTATCAGTTGGGCAGCGAGTTTCGATAGAGTAAAATTTGGCTGCAGCGGAAATAATTTTGATTTATTTTTAGCGAATAGATATTGAAAATCGATTTGAATTTTGTTATAAATATCTAAGCCTGCTCCTCGGTAGCTCAATCGGCAGAGCGGGTGGCTGTTAACCACTAGGTTGCAGGTTCGAGTCCTGCCCGAGGAGCCATTTTTATTTTATTAGAATTGAACAAGAAGTTTTTATTCCGTTTTGTATTAGTAATTCACGAAGCCCTCAAATAAATAAGCCAATTGCCTTCATCTAATAATTCAGTGATAGAAAAAGCCCTATTATCATCAAAAATATAGAAATTAGTGGTAAATCTTCTATTATCCTCGCCTTAAGTTTGCAATGCTTCAATTTGCCTGTCTTGCTGATTTCTTCAAGAATCTTTTGTTAGTCTTGAAAACTTTCCCAGAAAGATTTTCCTCCTAAGAGCTTATAAAAGAACATTTGCTCTGGATAACAAGTTTTCCCAATTGGAAATTGTTTTGAAGAGATACGTTCTAATACTCCGTTGGCTTTTGCTGTATTATTTTGTATAATTTTGGAAGATTTTGTGTTTTGATAAAAAGGATTCTGCAATGAAGAAACGAAAAGAAAATGAAATAATGACGGTTAAACAGGTCGCTGAATACTTGCAGATGGACGAACACACAATTTATAAACTTGCCCGCTCTGGTCAAATCCCCTCTATAAAAATCGCTGGTCAGTGGCGGTTTAAAAAAGATGTAATTGATAAGTGGATAAGTGAGGAATCTTTAGAAAGGGTAACCCAGAACATAAAATTTTCTTCAACGAAAAAAGGTAAGGGAAAATAATTTATGGGAAAAGAAAAGGGATATCCCAAAGCAATTTATAACTATCCTGGAGATGAAAGGTCCACTTTAGATTTAACATTTATAGTAAATGAACCGGGTAGAACACTTAAAGACAGATTTGAGCAACTGATAAAGGACTGTTCGTTTTTTGATTGCTTGGTTGCTTATTTTTATGTAAGTGGGTTTCATGCCATATATAGGTCACTACAAAAAACTGATCAAATAAGAATTCTTATTGGGATGGGAACAACCAAAGAAACTTGCAATTTAATAAGAACTGCCAAAGATAATCCTAAAAACCAATTTCCACTTTCGCATTCGGAAACAAAACAGAAAATTGAAAGCATGGTAGAAGATGAGATGGCTTCCTCAGAAGACAGCCGGGACATTGAAGAAGGAGTTCAGAAGTTTATTGAATGGATAAAAGAAGGGAAACTACAAATAAGGGCTTATCCCTCTCAAAAGCTTCATGCAAAGCTATACATTATGACTTTTAGAGAGGGCGATAGAGACATAGGAAGGGTTATCACAGGCTCAAGCAATTTTACTCAATCTGGACTTGTAGACAGTCTTGAATTTAATGTAGAGTTAAAGAACGCTTCCGATTATGAATTCGCAAAGAAAAAATTTGAAGAATTATGGAACAATGCTGTTGATGTTAGTGAAAAATATATTCAGACAATAAATGAAAAAACCTGGCTTAATCAAAATATCACTCCATATGAGCTTTATCTTAAATTTTTATATGAGTATTTTAAAGATGAATTATCAAGGACAGATGAGGTATTTACTAAATATTTACCCGAGGATTTCAAAAGATTCAAATATCAGGAACAGGCAGTCTTAAATGCCAAGAAGATATTAGAAGAATATGGAGGGGTTTTCATATCAGATGTGGTAGGACTCGGGAAAACCTATATTGCCGCCATGCTTGCAGGACAGCTTGATGGTAGAACACTTGTTCTTGCGCCGCCTGCACTTCTTAATAGAAGTAATCCTGGCTCCTGGCCAAATGTCTTTTCCGATTTTCATATTCCAGCTGAGTTTATATCTATTGGTAAACTTGATGAGGCAAAAGAGTTAATAGAGCAGAGAGAGTATAGAAATGTTATCATAGATGAAGCACACCGCTTCAGGACAGAAACAACAATTAGCTATGAAGACATTGCTGAAATTTGTCGTGGTAAAAGAGTAATTTTGGTCTCAGCTACCCCTTATAATAACTGCCCAAAAGATATCCTTGCACAGATTAAACTTTTCCAGAATGCCAGAAAAAGCACCATCCCCGGAGTTCCAAATCTTGAAGAATTCTTTGGAAGACTTGAGGGAAGATTAAAAAAGGTTGACCGTCAGAAAGATTATAATAAGTTTCTTGATATAACAAGAAGTAATGCGAAAGAGATCCGGGATAAAGTTTTGAAATATTTAATGGTTAGAAGAACAAGAACAGAAATTGAAAAATATTTTGCAGATGATTTGAAAAAGAACAAAGTCCTATTTCCAGAAGTCCAAGACCCAAAACCTTTTTATTACCAGTTAAACGATAATGAAGATAAAATCTTCATGGAAACCGTTAAGTTGATAACCAAAAAATTCAAATATACTCGTTATACCCCCATGCTTTATAAAGAAGGAATCACACCACTCGAAGAACAATCGCAAAGAAATATGGGCGGCTTTATGAAAGTGCTCCTTGTAAAACGTCTTGAAAGCAGTTTCTATGCCTTTAGAAAAAGCATTGAAAGATTCATCCATTCCTATGAAATGTTTATTAGTGAATATCAAAGGGGAAATGTATACATAAGCAAAGGCTACATAAACAAAATCTTTGAACTTTTGGAACAGGGAGACGATGAATCGATTCAAAGGCTCATTGATGAAGGAAAAGCGGAAAAATATGCAAGTTCAGACTTCAGACCTGAATTTGAAAAGGATTTAAAAAATGACATTGAAATCTTAAAACAAATAAAATCAATGTGGGAAAATATAAAAAGAGACCCAAAAATTGAAAAGCTTGTTTATGAGCTAAAGCATAACCCTATTCTTAAAAATAAAAAGATTATAATTTTTACAGAATCGAAAGAAACAGCTGAGTATCTCACTGAAAATATAAATAAAGAGTTCAACAATATAGCATTACTCTTTCATGGTGAATCTTCTGAGAGTGTTAGGGATAAAGTCATAGAAAATTTTGACGCAAGGGCAAAAAACAAAAAGGATGATTATCGAATACTTGTCACAACCGAAGTTCTTTCCGAAGGCGTTAACCTTCATCAGTCAAATATTGTGATAAACTATGATATACCATGGAATCCAACAAGACTGATGCAAAGAGTGGGAAGAGTAAACCGTATAGATACACAATTTGATAAGATATATACATTTAATTTTTTCCCGACAAGACAGGCAGATTCTGAAATTGAACTCACAAACATTGCTCGCTCAAAAATAGAAGCATTTTTGACTTTACTTGGTGGCGACTCTGCAATTCTTACCGAAGGTGAGCCGGTATCTTCCCATGAATTGTTTGACAAACTCCTTTCAAAGAAAACTATTACAGAAGATGAGGAAGAAGAAAGTGAACTGAAATACTTAAGAATTATTGAAGATATTCGTGATAAAAATCCAGAGCATTTTGAAAGGATAAAACGACTACCGAAAAAGGCTCGCTCAGCAAAGGTATTTTCTGAAGATTTAAAAGATTTTGCCACCCCCCATTCATTGCTTACCTTTTTCAGAAAAGGAAAGCTTATGAAATTCTTTTTTTCAAACAAAGAAAAAACAATTGAACTTGATTTTCTAACTGCTGCAAAAATTCTTGAAAGTCCGCCAGATGAAAAAAGAACAAAACTTCCTCTTGAAGATTACTATGAATTCCTTGATAAAAATAAAACTGCTTTTTTTGATGCTACTATTGAGGAGATAATTGAAACACGAAAGCGAGGTGGTAGAAGCAGTTCTGATGAACTCCTGAAAATTTTAAGAGCAACACAAAAAAATAGCAAACAATTAACCGAGGAGCAGGAAGAATATCTCCAGAAAGTAATAAACCGTCTTGAAGAAGGTTCCTTACCAAAGAAGACAGTTCAGAAAACCCTTAGAGGATTAAATGAACTTGGAAAAGACATACAAAATCCTTTAAAAGTAATCGGTGTTCTCCAGAGGGAAATCTCACCAACTTTTCTCAAAAGCCACTATGCTGAAACTTCTGCTATAACCGAGGGAAAAAGGGAAGTTATATTATCACTTTATTTAGAGGGTGATGAATATGAGAAAAATTGAGGAGATAAAAGAAAGATTAAGAGAATTGAAACCCTTACTTCAGGAAAAATATAAAGTTAAAGAGATAGGAATCTTTGGTTCTTATGTAAAAGGAGAGCAGAAAAAGAAAAGCGATTTAGATGTCCTTATTGATTTCTACGAAGTGCCAGACTTATGGACTTTTGTTGAGATAGAAGATTTTCTATCAAAAAAATTGAAAATTAAAGTTGACCTTGTTATGAAGTCTGCTTTAAAACCTTACATAGGAAAAATTATTTTAAAAGAGGTAATTTATCTATGAGAGAAATAAGAGATTATTTTATGGATATAAAAACAGAATGTGAGTATCTAATAAACAGGACTCAAGATTTGACTTATGAAAATTTTGTTTCAAACGAAGAGCTTAAAAGGGCTTTTGTGAGGAGTTTAGAAATAATTGGAGAGGCAGCAAAACATATACCAAAAGATTTAAGAAGAAAATATTCTCACATAAAATGGAAGAGCGTTATAGGTACGAGAAACATACTGATTCATGAATACTTTGGAGTTGATTATCTTGTAGTTTGGAAGGTCGTAAAGGAGAAAATTCCCGAACTTTATGAGGTTATCAAAAAGATAATAGAGGAAAATCAAGATGAATAGAGAGCAGGCAAAAAATCTGATAATTAAAACTTTTGAAAATCCTTTTGATAAAGAAAATTTCGTTGATTTTATAAATAATCTATTGAAAAGTTATGATAGGAGTAAAGCCCTTGAGCCAAGAGGTGGAATTCAAGGAATAACTCAAAGGTATCTTGATTTTATCGGTTCCTGGGAAAGAATCGGTAGATATGAAGATAAAGATGGCAAAAAGATAATAGATATTTTAGTGGTAAAATTAAAAAAAGAAGTTTCGTTATATCGTGCCCGCACCGCCCAGAGAAACTTTGTAGCCGAATACTTACAGGGAAAACTCGGAACAACTACTCAAAAAGATGCAGCACTTGTTGCCTTCATTTCGCCTGATGATGAAGATTGGAGATTCTCCCTTGTCAAACTAGATTATCGTTTCGAAGAAACACCTTCTGGCAGAGTCAAGGTCAAAGAAGAATTCACACCTGCTAAAAGATGGTCCTTTTTAGTAGGCAAAAATGAAAAAAGCCATACAGCACAAAGTAGATTCTTACCTATACTTGAAAATGATAACTGGAAACCTACCCTTGAAGATTTAGAAAAGGCTTTTGATATTGAAGTTGTCACAAAAGAATTCTTTGAAAAATATAGAGACCTATTCATAAGAACAAAACTTGAACTTGACAAAATCGTAAAAAGTGATCAAAGAGTTCAGCAGGAATTTCAAAGTAAAAACATCAACACCGTTGACTTTGCCAAGAAACTTCTTGGTCAAATTGTATTTTTATATTTCCTTCAAAAGAAAGGCTGGTTCGGCGTTCCTGATGGGAAAGGCTGGGGTGAGGGAGATAAAAATTTTATGCGGAGTTTATATGAAAAATGTAGAAATGAAAAAAAAGAGTTCTTTAATGATTATCTTATACCGCTATTCTATGCCACATTAAATAATCCACGTTCTGACCAATCAGATCCTTCATGGTCTTTATATTTTAAGTGCAAAATGCCGTTTCTAAATGGAGGTCTTTTTGAACCCCCAGGTAATTATGATTGGAAAAATGTAAGAATCTTGCTTGACGATAAACTATTTTCCAATTCAAACAGAACAAAAGAAGGTGATGTTGGAGATGGCATTCTTGATATTTTTGATAGATACAATTTTACCGTGAACGAGGAAGAACCACTGGAAAAAGAAGTTGCCCTTGACCCGGAATTACTCGGAAAAATCTATGAAAAACTAAATGCAATAAGACCTGATAACTTTGACGAATATGTAAGTGTTTTAGAATCAAGGAAAAAAGGAGAAGAAACAAAGTTTAACAAAGAATATGGAGTTTATTATACACCAAGGGAAATTGTCCATTATATGTGTCAGGAGAGCTTGATAAATTACCTTGAGACTGAACTTGCCGGAAAAGTTCAAAGAAAAGATATTGAAGAATTTGTAAAATACGCTGATTTATTTTTAGAGCATGAAAGAACAGCCATTGAAAAGAAAGAGAAAATTGAAAAAGGGGAGCAAAAAGAAACAAAATATGAACACAAGATGCCAGAAAGTATAATCCAGAATGCGGAGTTAATTGATAAGCTTCTTGCTGATATAAAAGTTTGTGATCCTGCTGTTGGCTCTGGTGCTTTTCCAATTGGAATGATGCATGAGATTGTAAAATTAAGGCAATTGCTTTCTGTTTATCTCGGAAAGCAGGCCAATACTTACGAACTGAAACGCCACTGCATTGAAAATTCGCTCTACGGAGTTGATATTGACCCAGGTGTAGTTGAAATATGTAAATTGAGATTTTGGCTTTCGTTAGTAGTAGATGAAGAGGACTTTTATAACATAAAGCCACTTCCTAATCTTGATTATAAGGTTGTATGCGGGGATTCGCTTTTAAGTTTTCCTGAAAATTGGGGGTCACCTATTGAAAAAGAGATTGAAAACTTAATGGATAGATATTTTGCTGAAACCCATCCTGATAAAAAGTCAGAATTAAAAAAGCAAATAGATGAAAAAGTAAAATACCGATTAGAACAATCAGAGGCAAATTTTGGATACAAGATAAATTTTGACTTTAGATTGTTTTTCCCCAAAGTTTTTAGAGAAAAAAATGGCTTTGATATTGTGATAGCAAATCCGCCGTATAGTGGAATTTTAAAAAACGTTGATAAAATTAATAAAATTTTTAAATATTACGATAGACGAAAAAATTCTGCCTCGTTCTTTATTGAGAGAGCATCTAAATTGACAAATGAAAAAGGAATTGTAGCTTACATAATTCCTAAATCGTTTACTTATGTTGAAGGTTGGCAATCAACAAGAAATTTTGTGCTATACAATAATGTACTCATAAGCATAGTTGATGTTAGTAAGGCTTTTGAAAATGTTTTATTAGAGCAGGTCATCATAGTTTTTAAAACAATTAAAAGGAACACAAATTATAAATTTTTAACTTTTGAAGGGTGGGAGAAACAGATAAAACCAATAGGTGAAGCTTCGACACTTCTTTGTGATAACCTTGGAATTATTCCAATTTATACAGATAATGAAAAGCTGGGGATTCTAAATAAAATTAAAAGGATTAGCGTCCCCTTATTTTCTATTTCGGAAACCTTTAGAGGCTTGCCGTTCCAAAAATATATTTCTAAAAAAGGAAATATACCTATCTTGCGAGGGAAAAACATTGGAAAATATAGGGTTTATGAAAAAATAGATACGTTAAATTTATCTAAATCTTTCCTCTCCATCAATAAGAAGGCACAAAAACTTCTTGAACCTAAAATAATTTCACAGAATATAGTAGCACATGTAATGAACCCTTATGACCACATAATTATTATGGCAACTTACGATGATAAAGGAATACTTACACTTGATACAGTTATGAACACATTTATAAAAGACGACAAATTTTCTTATTACTATATTCTTGGTATTTTGAACTCTAAACTATCTGAGTGGTTTTTCTATTGGTTTGTTTATAACAGAGCCATTAGGACAATGCATTTTGATGAATACTATATTGGAAAATTGCCAATTAAGGAAGTTAATGAGCAAAACCAGCCCATAGTAAGCCAAATTGAATCTCTCGTCTCCCAAATCCTTTCCATCACCCAATCTTCTGATTACGCAACAAACCAGCAAAAACAACAACAGGTTAAAGCCCTTGAAAAACAAATAGACCAGTTGGTTTATGAACTTTATGGTTTAACTGAAAAAGAAATTAAAATTATAGAAAAAGGATATTAAAAATGAAGATAAGAAAAATAAAAAGAATCAATAACCTTGGAACATTTAATAATTTTCAATGGCAAGATAATTGTCAGGAGTTTGGTCAGTATAATTTTTTTTATGGCTGGAACTATTCTGGTAAGACCACGTTATCAAGGATATTTAGATGTTTACAGCTTAAAAAATTAGATAAAAATTTGGAGGGTGTGGAATTTATTTTAGAAACCGATAATGGGGATGTAACCCAAAGAGATATTTCCGAAGATTACCCAATACGGGTTTTTAACGAAGATTTTGTTGAAGATAACTTTCATTGGAATGATGAAAATGCAAAAATAGACCCTGTTTTAATTTTAGGAGAAAAAGCGAAAGAATTAGAAGATAAAGTAAAAGAATTATCAAAACAAAAAGAAGAGAAGGAAAAATTACTTGAAGAAACTAAAAAAGAGAAAGTGCGTAAAGAACAAGATTTGGATAATTCTCTTACTAATAAAGCATCTGAAATAAGAGAGATTTTAAAAATAACGAACCCCAGAGAATTTGATAAAAACAAATTAAAGGAAAAGATTGATGAGATAAAAGATTCTTACAAAAACTATATCTTATCAGATAATGAGAAAGAAAAAAGAAGCAAATTATATGAAAGCAAGAAGCAAGAGAAAATTATTCTTCAATTTCCCACTTTAAAACTTTCAAGATTTATATCTGAAGTAAAAAGTATTCTTTCCCAAAAAGTGACCCCACAACGAATTATAGAAAAACTAAGAGACAACCCGAAACTATCCAACTGGGTCAAGGAAGGGATTGATTTACACCGAAATGAAAAAATATGTCATTTTTGTGGTAATCAACTGCCACAAGATTTATTTGATAGACTAAACAAGCATTTTTCTCAGGAATTTGATAAGTTGATGGAGCAAATAGAAAAAGAAGAGAAAGAAATACAAAGTCATATTGAGGAAATAAAAGATGCGAAATTGCCTGATAGGGCTCGCCTATTTGAAGATTTACAATTAAAATTTGAGAACAAACTAAATTCTTTAAATTCCATTAAAAATGATTAT
Source organism: Candidatus Aminicenantota bacterium (assembly GCA_014360015.1). Classification (GTDB taxonomy): domain Bacteria; phylum Acidobacteriota; class Aminicenantia; order Aminicenantales; family Saccharicenantaceae; genus Saccharicenans. Next base: position 149,442 of record JACIYJ010000002.1, read on the forward strand.
ATTCAAACACTTAACAAGTTAAAAAAAGAACTCGATAAAAAAAGAGAAAAACCTTTTGATAGTTTACAAATGCCTAAGTTAGACGATAATACACAAAACTTAGAAAATATACTTAAAGAAATACAACAAATTATAGATGAGCACAATTCAAAAGTAGATTCTTTTGAAACTGAAAAACAAGAGGCAAAAGAGAAATTGATTAATCACTATGCTGCTGAATTTATAGAAGAGAAAAACTATTTTAACATAGGTGAAGAAATAGATAATTTCAGTAATAAAATTAATACATTACAACGAGAAGTAAATAATCTGAATAATGAGATAGATAAAATTAATAACCAAATTAAAGCAGAAGTAATTGGGGCAAGAAGAATGAACAAATACTTAAAACAATTTTTTAACGATGATAAACTAAGAATTGAAACAACAGATGATGGTAAATACAAACTTTATAGAGATGACAAAATAGCCAAAAACTTAAGCACAGGCGAGAAAAATATTATTACTCTTATTTACTTTTTTACTAAACTTGAAGAGACAGGTTTTGATTTTAATAATGCAGTAATTTTCATAGATGACCCTGTCTCAAGTCTAGACAGTAACCACATATTTAAAGTATATGGATTTATAAGCGAGAAATTAAAATCCTGTGGTCAACTTTTTATTACTACTCATAACTTTGATTTCTTTAATTTATTAAAAGATTTAAACAGGTATGAACTTGGAAACCAGGGGAAATTCTATCTGGTTAAGAAAGTTAAAAATCAATCTGATGAAGTTTCTTGTATAGAGAATTTACCTAAAGTACTACTGAAATATAAAAGCGAATATAACTATTTATTCAGTATTCTGAAGACGTTTAATGAATTAAATAATAAACAGGATTTTGAATTATTATATTTGCTTCCCAATATATTGCGTAGATATTTTGAAGCATATCTTTTTATGAAATATCCAGACGGGAAAAAATTTAAAGATAAGGCAGAGAAATTTCTAGAAGATACCAATATAAACAATAAACAAAGTGCCCTAAAATTAATGGATGAATATTCGCATGAAGAAAATCCAGAACATTCTCTAAAATTTCCAGATATTCAGGAAGTAGAAAATGCAGTAAAATTTATTTTAGAGATAATAAATAAGAAGGATAAAGAGCACTATGAGGCTTTGTGTAATTCACTATAAAATGAAAATTCCGCAAAAACAAACCCAAGTCAAAGCCCTTGAAAAACAAATTGACCAGTTGGTTTATAAACTTTATGGTTTAACGGAAGAAGAAATTAAAATAATTGAAGAAGGGAGATAAATACTATGAAAGTGAAAAATTACAAATTAATAGCGATACAGGTTGGTGACATCCTTAAATATGGAACTTCAATTAATGAAATTAACCGTGCAGCAAGTTCTGTCTTTAACTTTCCTCGGGAAAATTTCCCCCCAAGAAGCAATTACATCAGAAAGAGCTAAATTGATACATGATTGGATTCTATCTTTAGCAAAACAAAAGATGACTGAGGAAGAAAGAGATAAACATTTAATCAAATTTTTAAACCTTATTACTCCCAAAGAACTTAAACAAAATGTTGAAAAGATTTTAGAAGAAGGAGGCGTAAGTTCACACTTAGATGATTCAGTAAGAGAATTTTATGAAAGAAGATTTCATTCCATTATTTATCAACATTGTTTCAAACTTTTTAAAGAAGGTAATTATTTCCATGCGGTATTCGAAGCAGCAAAAATTTACAATAAATTAGTCAAAGAGAAAGCAAAAAGTAGTAATGACGGGTTTGCATTAATGATGGAGACATGGGCACCCTCCGGAGTTTTAAAAGTTACAAAATGCGAAACTGAAACTGATAAAAATATCCAAGATGGGCTTAAATTTTTGTCAGCTGGTTTAATGCAAGCAATAAGAAACCCAACTGCTCATGAACCAGCTCTTCATTGGCCAATATCCAAAGAAGACTGTTTAGATTTACTGAGCTTTATTTCATTTCTTTTAAGACAACTGGACAAAGCTGTATATTTTAAGAAATGAATAAGATGAACAATCAAATTGAATCTCTCGTCTCCCAAATCCTCTCTATTACTCAATGTATCACAGGCACTCTTGCCTGTGATTATGAAAACACAGACAGGAATGTCTGTGCTACATCTGATTACGAAACAGACCAGCAAAAGCAATCCCAAGTCAAAGCCCTTGAGAAACAAATTGACCAGTTGGTTTACAAGCTTTATAATTTAACGGAAGAAGAAATTAAAATTATAGAAGAAGAAAATAAAGTATGAATGTCCAAGCTAATGGAAATATTATCTTTGACACCCTTTGCTTAACAGAAGAAGAACGCAAAGAAGTCTACTGGGCGGTAGCTGAACTTGTAAAAAATAGACTAGAAAAAGCAAGGAGTGTGTGAGGATAAAGATGAAAGAAAGCCAAAATATAGAGTTTAAAATCTCTTGGGCTGATGAGTGTCTTAAAATAGTTTCTGCTTTTGCAAACTCAAATGGCGGTAAAATCTATATTGGTATGGATGATAAAGGGAAACCCATTGGAATCAAAAATGCTAAAAAATTGCTTGAGGATATTCCAAACAAAATCAGAAATAAACTTCAGATTACTTCACTTGTAAATCTTGAAAAAAGAGATAAAAGAGATGTTATTATAATTGATATTTTACCTTCAAGTTTTCCCGTATTCTATGAGGGGAAAATTTTTATAAGAAGTGGAGCTACTACTCAGGAACTAACCGGTGTGGAACTTTCATCTTTTTTGCTTGATAAAACAGGTAACACCTGGGATAAGTTGCCTTCTGATGCAGATGAGAGTGAATTAGATAAAGAAGCTATAGAAAAATTCATTGCCCTTTCTGAGAATAGATTACCACTTATAAAGGCTGTTAAAGACATAAAGTTATTACTTCAAAATCTGCAGCTTTATACAAAGGATGGAAAACTCACAAGGGGAGCAGTTTTACTATTCGGGAAAGACCCTCAATTTTATTTCCCAACAGCATATACGAAGGTTGGACGGTTCAAAACAGAAACAGATATCCTTGATACCGTAATTGTAAACGGTAATTTATTCGCTCAGCTTGATAGAACCTTAGAAGCTATAAAAAAACATATCAGCGTAAAATTTGATACTCGAGTTAAAGATTTTACACTTGAAGGATTATCAAGGCGCGATATATGGGAATATCCGCTGGATGCTTTGAGGGAGGCAGTAATTAATGCTTTAATTCATAGAGATTATTTAGGAACTGCACCAATTCAAATTAAAATTTTTGATGATAAAGTTGAGTTCTGGAATCTTGGTAAATTAATGCCTCCTTTAACTCCTGATGATTTGAGAAAGCCGCATCAGGCAAACCAGAGAAATCCACAAATAGCCTCTATTTTTTATTATACAGGTCTCATTGAATCATGGGGCTCAGGAACAATAAAGATGATAAACCTTTGTAAAGAAAATGGATTGCCAGAGCCGGAGTTCGTCAACTATGAACAAGGTATTGGTGCATTTTCGGTGATATTCTACAAAGATATTTACACGGAAGAAAATTTAAGAAAGATGGGACTAAATGAAAGGCAGATAAAAGCAGTGAGGTATGCAAAGGAAAAGGGAAAGATTACAAATAAGGATTACAGAGAAATTACTGGACTTTCTGATGAAGGTGCAAGACTTGATTTAATGGACTTGGTAAACAAGCATATTTTTAAAGTTGAAGGTAAGGGCAGGAATATTCGCTATGTTCTCAGATGATTTGGCGATTACTTGGCGATTACTTGGCGATTTTGGCAATTATCTAGCAAATAAGGGAGAAAACATAGGTGGCAACAATAGAACTACAAAGGCATAAGACCTGCCAATTTTCCAGAAAAAAGAATTAAAGGTATATCAGATCTTTTAGCAAAAACTGCTGAATGTGGTCTTGTGGATTTCTTTTTGGAAAGAATAAAAGGGGCGAATGATTATTTGTTCCCTGATAATGTAAGGGCGAAAAATATTTCGCCCCTACGAAAAAACATAATGAATTTTGAAGGAATTGGAATTCAGAGAAAAGAAGAAATGTTTTTTAACATTATAATGCCATTTATGATGGTTTATTCACAGGATGATGAAGTTCAAAATTCTTTAAGATTTATGTTTGAAAACTATCCCCCATTATCCGAAAACAGAGTTATCAAATCTTTCAAACTTAGTTATCCCCAAGTTAAAATTGAGAATGCAAAAACTTATATGGGTGCTATACTATTTCAAAAACAAAGTATAGTTTGATGGGTAAAATTAAGTATCTCAACAGACAGGTCCCTCGCCCAATCCCCTGGTTATTAAACAGACCACCAAAGGCAGGCGAAAGTTAAAGTCCTTGAAAAGAAAATTGACCAATTGATTTATAAGCTTTATGGTTTAAGAGACGAAGAGATAAAGATAATAGAAAATCAAAGCCGCTACTAACCAGCCCCAGCCCTTTCAAATTCAATAGGTGGTCTCAAGTCTAACAACTTTTTTGTAGTATCTTTCATACAACTGTTTATCAGGTTTAGAAAGGGCTGGGTTTATAGAGGGGATTTGACCAGAACGGGCAAGTTTATAGATGGTGTGTTCGTCCATCTGCAAGTATTCAGCGACCTGTTTAACCGTCATTATTTCATTTTCTTTTCGTTTCTTCATTGCAGAATTTTTTTTATCAAAACACAAAATCTTCCAAAATTATACAAAATAATACAGCAAAAGCCAACGGACAATTTTTAAAAAACGTAGGAAATAGAAAATTCCTTTTAAGGGGGAGCAGGCTCGGAGTGGAGGAAACGGAAGCCCGAAGGGCTGAAGTCCGAGCACCGAGACTGCAGGGTGGGGTAAATAGTTTCAAGTAATCCTTTCCTTAGATAATGTTCTATGTGGCTTTTAATTGATAATTTCAATCCTGTATTTTCCTCTCTTTGCTTGAAAAGTCCTTATATCAAACCTATATCCAAAGTTTCGCCTAGAATTGCTTTTGCGGAGCCATTTTTTTCTATAAATGCATTTTAAATTTCAGCCGCCTTTAATAAAAGTCAAAAATCTGGTTTGTTTAAAATAGATAAAATATCAATCTTCCTCAGCAAAATAGTCGTTATCGATTTTCTTTATTTCAATTGTCTTATGTACATTTACCCCAATGTTGTGTTCAATCATCAGGTCTGCGAGTTTTTCACCATCAATGAGCACTATCTTTTTATCCAAAGATTTAGTATATTCTTCAGCATCTTTTGAAAAGTAAGAGGTGGTAATAAAAACACCCTTACTTGCTTTCTTGCCCAGAAGAGCACCTGCAAATTTTTGAATTTCTGGCCTGCCCACTACATTTTCCCAGCGTTTAGCTTGAAGATAAATCATATCCAGGACGAGCTTATCCTCTTTTATTATTCCATCTATGCCTTCGTCTCCTGTACCACCAGTCAAAGAGCCGGATTCTTTTAGAGCCCCGCCATAGCCCATTTTCAGCAGCAGCTCTAATACCATTTTTTCAAAAAGATGCGGACTCATTTTCTTTACTTTTTCCAGAAGTTCATCGGCCAGCAAATCGTTAATTAGTTTTGCATTTCTCTCAATGGCTTCTTCAGGAGATTCTGGCTGGGCTTGCTCGTTTTCATTAGGTGTTTCTGAAATGTCAGCTTTTCCAGCCTGCCATTTTCTGAATTACTCATAATTCATAAGAGTTTTCACATTTATTTTATCTGGATTTGATTGCAATAGTTTAAGTCCTTCTTCTGTAATTGCATAGAAAGCCCGCTTTGTTCTTTTGATTAAGCCAGCCTTTAATAGGTATGTTCTTGCCCACCCCACGCGCGAATTAATGTAGGTCTGGGTTCCGCTGGGAAGCAACAAATTGCGTTCTTCTTTAGATAAGCCAAAATAGTCAGCAACTTTGTTAGCGATTTCCGATCTCGAATATTCTTTACCATCAGAAAGCACTTTTAATACCGGAAGCATGCATGCCTGAAAATCTGGAATTGCCATCCTTCCTCCCAATAACTAAAAATTAATAATACCATCGGGTAGTATAGAATATATCAACAAAATTAGGCAAATCGCTTTTTGGATGGGCAGGATATTGGCTATTGATGCGATTGAGGTACTCCCCATTTTTTGGACAGGAAAAGGGCTTATTTAAGGTGAAATACTCCCCAAAAACTGGACAGGGCAATAAGGTGCAAAATGGCTTACCATAACTTCTAAGGAGGTATGGTAAAATGGCCGTTATGAAAAGGAAACAGTATGAAGCAGCATTTAAGGCTAAGGTGGCGCGGGAGGCGGCCAAAAGCGAAAAGGCAGTTGCCAGGATAACCAGTGAGTATGGTATATATCCTAACCATTTATCATAACCATATAAGTCAGTAGAAAAAGCGGCTGCAGAGTGTCCTGACCTGAGATGGAAGGGCACATATTATTCACCTCAAAAAAAAATTTTTTTTAGGGGAACCGCAGAGTTCCCTTAGGCGAATTATCATTTTAATGTACCAGGAAAAGGGAGATGAAAAAGGGTAAAAAAACCATTATCGGTGGGGGCGGAAGGCTCGAGGAAATACGCAGGACAGCTCGGCTTCTGGATATCATCCAGAATATCGCAGTTGCTCCGCGCCGATGGACCAGGAAAGCCTTGGCAGCAAGATATGAAATTAGTGAGAGGCAGATTCAAAAAGACCTGACTATAATTCGTTATCGACTTCACCTTGATTTGCAAAACGAGGGCGATGGCTATTACTTTAGAAGCATTCCCAGGCTGCCAACTTTATCCTATTCTTTTTCTGAGGCCCTCGCCTTGCTTCTGGCAGCAAGAGTAGGTCAGACCTTACCGGGGATTGACTCATCTGAGTTATCTTCTGCTATTGCCCGCTTAGAGTCGCTTTTCCCTAAGGAGACTATCCCGTTACTAAAAGCAGTTACAGAAGATATCCCAGAATATTCTGAGAGCAAAGACCGGCTTAAAAAATTGACGCTGCTGCATCGAGCGCTCGCTGAAAAAAAGCAAGTAAAAATTGTATATAGAACTGCTTCTCGTGGAAACATATCTTCAACAAGACTAGTGGAACCATATCGCATAATTCCTTATTTGAAGACCTGGCAACTTGTGGCTTTCTGTCATTCCAGAAAAGAAATTCGCGAATTTAATATTGATCGCATAGAAAAGGCCGAAATCTTAGATTCTACATATGAAATTCCGCCCGATTTTGACCTCGATTCTTTCTTTGGGCATATCTGGGGCGTTTACAGGCAAAGCTCAAAACCAGCGGAAGAAGTAGAACTCGAATTTGAGCCTGAAGCCGGGCTTTGGGTAGCTGAAGGGGTGTGGCATAAGAGCCAGAAACTCTATTTTGAAGATAATGGCCGGGTTCGTCTTAAATTGTTTATCAGCATTTCTCCAGATTTTATTTGCTGGCTACTCCATTTTGGCTGGCGGGTTAAAGTGTTGAAACCAGAATGGCTGAAAGAAAAAGTAAAAGAAGAGCTTATTATGGCCTTAAAAACCATCAATGATTGACCAAATAAAATATAGACAAAATATTTTAAGGGAGGTTAGAAGATGAAAGGAAAAGTTATGGCGGTTTTTCTTTTATTCCTTGCCAGTCTTTTCTCGGCTTGTGTTACATTTCCTAAAAGTGAGATGACTCCTCAGCAAAGCAATCTGACTGTGGGGATGATAAAAACGAAAATAATTAAAGGTCAAACAACACAGGATGAAATATTAAAATTATTTGGGGCACCAAACATAATTACCAAAAACAAAAATGATGATGAAGTATGGAATTATAATCGGATGTCTTTTAAATATGTTTCCGGCTCTGATGGATTTACCGCAATATTTGCTGATGGAAATCGGGCGATGAGCACTGCCACTACTGAGTCTTTTGATTTAATCATTACCTTTGATAAGGACGGTAAGGTCAAAGATTATTCTGTAATTTCAGCCAAATTCTAATATCAAGGGAGGCAAAAATGATAACAAAAGATAATTTGAAGGCTGTCTTTTCTTTGACGTTTATCATTACAATCTGCTTTATTGGGAATGAAGCTTGCACACCAGAACCAAAATTATCGCCAATGCAAATAAGACAGATTACTACCAGGCTTTTTGACAGTGATTATGAGACTGTTTTTAGAGCGACCATTACAGTACTTCAAGACCAAGGGTATATAATAAAAAATACAGATATGGATTCAGGATTAATTGTTGCATCCATAGATAAGGAAACAAGTGCTGGGAGCCAGCTTTTCCAGGCATTAATGTTTGGTTATGTCGCTAATAAAGGCAAAGAATATGAACTCAGCTGCATGGTCAATAAGCTAAGTGAAAAATCTACTGAAATTAGACTTAATATTCATGAAACCAAATATGGGCAGGTATCTGCTTTGAGCGGTTCTTCGAAAATTAATGCCAAACAGATATATGATCAAAAACTGTTTAATGCACTATTTAATGAAATTGATGTGGAGGTGAAGAGAAGAGAGGCGATGAAAAAATAATTGGGAAAATTATTGGATGAATGAATTGAAAAGGGAATATTTTCCAAAAACTGGACGATGGAACAAGGTGTAAGATATCTGGCCATAATTTGGAGGCTTATTTTAGGTTCTTCTACACAGAGAGGCTGCATCAGGCTTTAGGCTACCGGACACCGCAGGAAGTTTATTTTGGCAGCCTGTCAGTTTCATAATCGCTTGAGGCGAGAGTATGAAATGCTTAAGATAAAGCTTGAATGGGCGAAACAGGCAGGTCAAAATTGCACCTTAAATAAGCCTATTTTACGTCCAAACTATAATTGCAGAAAATAGCTCATCATATTTATGGAATGTTAATTTGTTTTTATTTTTCCTGCGAAACTTTCCAGCAAATAATTACCAGCAAATAATTAGGAAATATGTAGGACGTCCCCCGTTTTCTATAGCCATCCAGAAAACCTTTTTTCTTGGCCATACGTATCTATTTGAGGTGAAAATATTTTTTGACATCTATCTTAGATTATTTAATCATTTTAGTTGTGATTTTAAGAACAAAGACGGTAATGCTTCTTTGCTCTGGAATGGCAACCCATGCTTTTGGAAATAACTGCTTCAAAGGAAAAAATGTCCTGCGTTTGTCTCTTCTCAGGCAGGTCTGTTTTCAGACATTATTTTCTGGCAACATATTAAAATTTAAAATAAAAGGAGGAATTGGATGCGAAAGCAAATCTTCTTTGTTCTGGCTATTCTGATTATTATAATGTCTGTTATGAGCTGCAAACCAAAAACCAAAGAGCCACCATTAATCGCCCGTGATATTCTGTTCGGTAATCCGGATAAAGCCTCACTTCAGATCAGCCCCGATGGCCGGTACCTGGGTTTCCTGGCACCGGTCAATAATGTACTTAATGTATGGGTAGCTCCGGTGGACGCTCCCGAAAAAGCTGAGCCAGTGACCAAGGACACTCGGCGCGGCATCCGTATTTATTTCTGGGCCTACACCAATCAGCATATCATCTATCTTCAGGATCAGGGCGGAGACGAAAACTGGCAGGTCCATGCGGTCAACATTGTAACCAAAGAAGACAAAAACCTGACGCCCTTTGAAGAAATTCTCGGTCCCGATGGAAAGCCAATCACTCTGCCCAACGGCAAGCCTCTTCGTCCTCAGGCTCAAATCCAGCAGGTCAGCCACAAATTTACCGATGAAATTTTAATCGGCCTGAACAATCGCAATCCGCAATTTCATGATCTCTATCGTCTGAATATTTTGACTGGAGAAATGAAGCTTGTTCAGCAGAATGATAGCTTTCTCGGCTTTCAGACTGACGATGACTACAACATCCGGTTTGCCGCCCAGATGACGCCAGATGGCGGCCTGGCCTATTTCAGCCCTGATGGTCGGGGAGGCTGGAAGCTGTTTGATAAAGTTCCGATGGAAGATATGATGACCACCAGTCCGATTGGATTTGATAAAACTGGAAGTGTACTTTATATGATTGATAGCCGGGGACGCAACACGGCGGCTTTGATTTCGGTTGACCTGAAAACAGGTGAGAAAAAGGTAATTTTCGAAGATCCCAGAGCTGATGTTAGCAGTATTATGATGCACCCCACAGAAAAGACGGTAGAAGCTGTGGCCGTGGAATATTTAAGAACCGAATGGACGGCACTTGATGAATCGGTAAAAAGCGATCTGGATTACCTCAAGACAGTAACCGATGGCGACCTCAATGTTACCAGCCGGACGCTTAATAACAAATTCTGGACTGTGGCTTATGAAGTTGATGATGGTCCGGTCCGCTATTATCTCTATGATCGGGCAAACAAGCAGGCCAGATTTATGTTTACCAACCGCAAAGACCTGGAAGGACTGAAGCTCGCCAAGATGCATCCGCTGGTAATAAAATCACGCGATGGGCTTAACTTGGTCAGCTATCTTACTCTGCCTTACTGGAGAGACCCGGATAATGATGGTTGTCCGGATAAACCACTTCCCATGGTCCTGTATGTTCACGGCGGTCCCTGGGCCAGGGATTCCTGGGGATATGATCCAGTTCATCAATGGTTAGCCAATCGTGGTTATGCTGTGCTTAGCGTCAATTACCGCGGCTCAACCGGCTTTGGTAAGGATTTTATCAATGCTTCTAATCTGGAATGGGCCGGGAAGATGCACGACGACCTGATAGATGCGGTCAACTGGGCCATCGAAAACGGAATAGCTGATAAAAATAAAGTGGCCATAATGGGTGGAAGCTACGGCGGTTATGCCACGCTAGTTGGTCTGACCTTTACGCCGGACGTTTTCGCCTGCGGTGTTGATATAGTTGGTCCATCAAATCTGCGAACTCTATTGGAAACCATCCCGCCTTATTGGAAACCCTTGATGGAGTTATGGGCTACCCGGGTAGGTGATCCACGAACCGAAGAAGGCAGGAAGCTGTTGGAGGCGCGCTCACCGCTGACTTATGTGGACAGGATAAAAAAGCCGCTCCTGATAGGGCAGGGCGCCAACGATCCGCGGGTAAAACAGACAGAATCAGACCAGATAGTTAAAGCCATGCAGGAGAAAAATATTCCAGTGACATATGTTCTTTATTCTGATGAAGGTCACGGCTTTGCCAGGCCGGAAAACCGGCTGTCTTTTTATGCGGTGAGCGAGCTGTTTCTGGCTAAGCATCTGGGGGGAAGAGCCCAGGAGATAGGTGATGATTTTAAGGGCTCTACCATTCAGGTGCCACAGGGCGCTGAGAATATCCCCGGATTGGTTGAAGCCCTGAAAAAATAGCTTTTGGTTTATCAGTAAAGTACTTCGTTCATTACTTCAAGATAATCGAGTAGGCTTCTGGTAATCAGAAAATTCTTTTTGACATGGACCCGGCCGTTTGATCCCAGCTCCTGGGCCAGTTTTGGTTCTTTTAGGAGCGTGATAACTTTTTTGGCAAATCCCGGTATGTCATTTGGCTCTACCAAGAAACCTGTTTTTCCATCTATTACCTGAAGCGGTATTCCACCCACATTGGAAGCCACGACCGGCCGACGCTTCCATAAGGCCTCACTAACTGTCAGTCCGAAGCCTTCTCTCAGCGATTTCTGGATTACTACCGAAGCGGTGGACTGTAAAGCATTAACCAGGATGTTGTTTTCTTCCATTATCAGAATTATATCCTTATTATTTTTGGTTTTCTGGACTACCCGCTCGTAGATTTTCTGGCCTTCCGGGTCGTCAGTAGCCATATTCCCACAGAGTACTAAGCGGCAGTCTACTTCTTGCTTTACCAGTTCAAAGACTTTGATTACTCCTTCTGGATCTTTCCATTTATCAAATCTGGAAATTTGAGTAATTAAGGGCTTGTCAGTAGGAATGCCAAATTTTTTTAGATATTTTTTGATTATGGTTTTGTTTAGAGGTTTATTCTTGGCAGACAGGGGGTCGATGGTGGGATAATGAACGTGCTGGGAGACAGGCAGATTATTCTGTTTGTAATTTTCATTGGAAACAATCACCATATCATATCTGAGGATAAAACTTTTAAGATATTCCCATAATTCTGGGTTCGGGCTGGAAAGGTCAACGTGACATCTCCAGACCCAGGGCTGCCTTTTTCTGTAATATTTTATCAATGGAAGTGGCTGAGGATCATGGACGATCACCAGATCATGGTTTAAATGGGTAAATCTGGCGAAGTATTCATTGTACTCTTCATAGATTTCGCGCTTTATATTAGTCAGGTTGATTTGGTCACCTTGAAGAGCATTGTGAAATTTCTTGGTTATGGAAAAGAAATCTGGCGAGCCATACAGGATTCTCCAGCCGGTAAATATTCCCACATCATTCATAAGTGATACCAGACTGGTCAGGATTTCAGCTACTCCGCCCCCCTGGTAGGTAGAATTGATGTGGACAATATGCTTATTAGAGAATTTTCTTGCCTTCATAAAAATAGTGTGAATTGTTTCATCATCAACAATTCCACGATAATCATCAATACGTCTTATCATTATTTAGTCTCTCCTAATTGTTTTAATAATTCTACAACATCTCGGTAATTATATAAATTAAACCGAGCATAAGTGTGACCGATTCCAACTTTTATAGAATAGGCTTTTTCCGGAAGGACTTTGAACAAATCTTCATCTGTCCAGTCGTCGCCTATGGCCAGGATAAAATCAAACTTATTATCCAAAAGCCAGGAAAGAGCGGCTATACCTTTGTTGACACCGGCACATCTTACCTCAACAACTTTGTTTCCGTGAAGTACCTGAATATCTATGTTGGAGGTAAAATATAGCAGATAGTCTACAAGTTCTTTAGCCCGAATAGAGGCTAGTTCAGGATGACATGGTCGGTAATGCCAGGCGATGGAAAATTCCTTTTCTTCTATAAATGAGCCAGGAAGGCGATCAACATACGTTTCCAGCACTGGTAGCAAATTGGATTTCCAGCGATTTTCTAAGGGCTTGATCGTTCTCCAGTCTTCATTTTTTCTTCTCATCCAGACGCCGTGTTCGGCTACCAGAGAGATGTCGAGAGAGCTGAACCAGTTAATCAGAGTTTTTCTGTCACGGCCGCTTATGATTACCACCTCATTTTTTGGATCTGCTGACAATAGCCGAAGTATTTCCATTACTTCTTCTGATGGGCTGGCGGTTCTTGGATCAGTGGAAAAAGGAACCAGGGTTCCATCATAGTCCAGCAATAACAGCCGATGAAGGGCTTTTTTGTAATCCTGCTGCAAATTCACTTTGTGCTGTCCAAGTAAACGAGTTTCAAACCGTTTTTGCTCTTCTTTCAATGAAAAAAGTTCCCGGAGAAATTCATTACCCCATTTTATGACATCATAGCGTCTCAGGCGGGTTTGCATGGCTTGCATCCTTTTTTTCTGGTCTTCCTCTCTCATTTCCAGAGCTTCCTTCAGGGCATTGGCGATTTCTTTATAGTCGTTCGGATTTACTATGATGGCTTCTCCGAGCTCTCTGGCAGCTCCAGCCATCTCACTGAGAATTAGAACACCTGTTTTATCAGTCCTGGTGGCGATGTATTCTTTGGCGATAAGATTCATCCCATCTCGGATCGGGGTGATTAAGGCTACATCGCTGACACTGTAAAGAGCCACCAGTTGATTTAGTGGCAAAAATTTATATTGATATACTATGGGTATCCAGGAGATGGTACCAAATTTGCCATTGATTTTCCCTACCTGCTCATCAATTTGCTTTTTCATCATCCGGTAATGTTCAACACCGATGCGCGATGGCACCACCACCATCATCAGGATTACCTTCCCCTGCCATTTAGGATTTTGAGCCAGGAAGGTTTCATAACCTTCTAAACGATTGATGATACCTTTGGTATAGTCCAGTCGATCAATGGAAAGGATAACCTTAAGGTCAGAAAAAATTTTCTTGAGAAGAGTTTTCTCTTTATCAACCTCTCTGGAGCTGGCCATATCAAAAAATTTCTGAAAGTTAATGCCCATAGGAAAGGTCTCAGCCTTAACCATCCGGTCTTCAAGAATGATTTTTCCCATAATGTGCTCATAGCCCAGGATTGACAGCACACATCTCAGAAAATACTGGGTGTAATCATGGGTATGAAAGCCGATGAGGTCAGCCCCGAGTAATCCTTCCAGTATTTTTGTCTGCCACTTTCTGGGGAGAAATCTAAACATCTCGTAATCGGGAAAGGGGATATGAAGAAAAAAACCTATTGAGATCTCTTTATTTTTTTCTCTCAGCAAGCCGGGAAGAAGCATCAGATGATAGTCATGGACCCACACTATGTCGCCAGGTTCTATCAATTCTTGAACTGCCTGGCAGAAAATTTCATTTACTCTTAGGTAGGCATTCCATTGTTCATCGTTGTATATGGCGTGGGATGGAAAATAATGGAAAAGCGGCCAGATTGTCTTATTGCAGAATCCGTTATAGAAATCGTCCATGAGGTTCTGAGGTATAAAAACAGGATAGGATTTGAAATCCCGTTGCAGGACTTCTTTTACCACTTTTACATTCTTATCGCTTACCGAACTTCCTGGCCAGCCTACCCAGAGATGCTCAAATTCAGCCAGGGACACATCTTTCAACGAATTCAGGTAGTCACTTAAACCAGAAACCAGGCCGCCGGCACTGGGGAGGAATTTCAATTGCTGTTTTTCTTCAGTTACGGTAATGGGTAATCTATTGGATATTAAAATTAACTTCATAGGCGACTCCCTTTGGTGAGTTTATGAATACCAATTAGCAATAAATCGACCCAAATGGCAAAACGGAACCCGCAGAAATTTTAGGTTGTAATGGCATTTTCCGACTTTAATATAATAATAAGATATTTTCCTGATATTATCAAATTCTAAATTTGAGATTAAAAATCAGCTTACTGAAGGATAACCTACAGACTGGGCGAATAGAACTTTCTGCTTGGGACGGAGCTTGAATTCGGCTGGCGTATTTTCGCGGTCGCAGTTGTGGAACCAGGCTGCTAACCCGACCGAAGCAGCATACAGGTAGATATTCTGGGCGATGAGACCCGAAGCCACATAATAATATGATTTTTGAACCTCAGGGTCTGAGATTCTCGGGTCAGGCTGACCCTCGACCACATAACGGCTCAGATCAACCACAAAGAAAATATTGACTGGTGCTTTTTCTGCACCTCGACGACCGGCTCTGGCCCGAAAATCACCGGCTACTACCGGCACTAAACGATGTGGTCCAGGATCATAGAAATAGACACCTTCAGGCATGGCTACATATAGATCGATTTCCTGAGAGTTGCTGGCTGAAGCTGCCGTTCGCCCCGGCTTGCTTCTGATTAAACTTCCTTCAGATCGATTGATGCCAAAAGCTGCCAAGAGCAGGTTTGAGAGAACAGGTAATAGATAATTTAATCTTTATTTGCTTGAGCACATTTTCAATTTAACACATCTTTTGTGCCGGGCAAAATCATATGATTGTCAAAAATAAGTAAAAATAAGTAAATATGTAGGACGTCCCGCTTTTTTTCGTCCTGCTTTTTTCACTTTTTCATTTGCCCTGATTTTTCATCGAGCTTCCGGCGATGATTTTTATGGCCAGACAATCATAAACCACCCGGCCTCGCTGATAAACCACCGCACTTCGTCTCAGCACCCGCCAGCCGCCATTTTGATACACGGCCTCTGCTTCCAGCTTTTCTACCAAGTCAGGCGCAGCTTCCAGCTGTTCAACCAGGATCGGGTTTTGCGATAAGACCAGAGGCTTTATTCCGGGCCCGGCCACAATCATCACTGGCTCCACCAGCAGGTTGGTCAGTTCGGGCAGAGGAAAAGCTGGAGCCGCGGCTTTGGTCTGAAGGCTGATCATCCTGGCCCGAGCGTCTGGCCCAGCTTCCTTTTTGGTAGCCTCAATCATATCGAGCAAATACAGTCGAACATCGTCCAGGTTTTTGGCCTGATGTATCTTATCGATATTAGGATATATGGTCAGCGCTTTGGCCAGAATAGATATTTCGCGCAGATAATGGCTTCTCTGGTTGTCTGGAACGACATGCATCACAATGATCGACACCGGCTTGCCGTCGGGTGCGCCATACTCTATTCCAGTCGGGCTCCAGCCGATGACGCACATCAGATCTTCTTCGTAAGGCACGCGGGCGTGCGGGCAGGCCCAGCCCTTGCCCAGGCCAGTGTTAGCTGCTTCTTCTCTTTTCAGCACCAGTCCGACCACATCCGTTCCGGCTGGAGTTTCCGGAAATGCTTCGATGATATGGGCCAGGAATTGCAAAGCATGAGTCTTATCATTTTCGGGAAGCTCAAAAAGTCGACCTTCCTGGAGAGCATCAAGTAGAGTATCCATCAGTCACCTCCATAACGTTTAAAGAACCAGGTTTTAACTAAATGGGCCAGCACCGAATAGGCCAGAAGAAATCCCGCTATCCAGACCCAGTAGATCGCGGGCAGCGGCACCATTCCCAAAGCGCTGGCAAAGGGGGAGTAGGGCAGCCAGGCGCCGATAGCCATTATTGCCAGTGTGGTCATCATCAGATGAAATGAAGGCTGGCTCTGGATGAACGGAATCCTTTTTGTCCTGATGATGTGGACGATCAGGGTTTGGGTCAGCAGGGATTCCACAAACCAGCCTGTCTGGAAAAGCTTGACCAGAAAGTCTTTCTGCCCGGCAGCTACAGCCGGATTCAGATAGGCATTGCAATGGAAAAAGAACCACATCAGGGCAAAGGTGGCGTAATCAAAAATAGAGCTGATCGGCCCGAGGAAAATCATAAACCGCTTGATGCTCATGATGTCCCATTTCCGCGGTCTGGCGATAAGTTCTTCATCCACTCGGTCAGTGGGTATTCCGGTCTGTGAGAAATCATAAAGCAGGTTGTTGGTCAGAATCTGCACCGGCCGCATCGGCAGGAACGGCAGCAGATAGCTGGCGCCCAGTACGCTGAACATATTGCCGAAATTGGAACTGGCAGCCATCCGGATATATTTGACAATATTAGCAAAAACCCGTCGTCCTTCTATAATCCCCTCTTCCAGTACCAGCAGACTTTTTACCAGGAGGACAATGTCGGCAGATTCCTTGGCCACATCTACAGCTGAATCCACTGAAATCCCGACATCCGCAGCTCGCAGAGCTGGAGCGTCGTTTATCCCATCGCCGAGAAAACCGACAACATGGCCATTCTGGCGGAGAGCCTCAACAATTTCTTCTTTTTGCGACGGGCTCAGCTTGACAAAAATATTGTTGGTTTCTACAGCTCTGGAAAACTCCTCAGAGGAAAGCCGAGCCAGCTCGGCTCCGGTAATCATTCCTTCAATTTCAATGCCCACATCATGACAGACTTTCTGGGTTACCAGCCCGTTATCTCCTGTCAGGACCTTAATTTTTACCCCGGCCTTTTTCAGAAGCTCAACTGCCTCAGAAGCCGAGGTTTTTGGCGGGTCAAAGAAGGCAATATAGCCAAGCAGGATTAGCTGGCTTTCGTCTTCAATAGTAAAGACTGTTTTGGTCCTGGGAAATTCGCGATAGGCGATTCCCAGCACCCGGAAGCCCTGGCGGTTGAGCTGTTCGACTTCTTCGAAGAGGTCGGCCTTAATCATATCGATAAGGGGATAAACTTCGTCACCGATCTGATAGCTGGTGCAACAGGAGTAGATTTCTTCGACGGCGCCCTTGCAGATGAGCACATGGTCTCCTTCGTAATCCACAACCACTGACATCCGGCGGCGCTGAAAATCGAAAGGAAGTTCATCCACCAGGCGGCAGTTTTGCTCTATCTCCAGCTCCTCGTGTTCGAGGATGGCCCGGTCGATCAGGTTGCGCAGGCCGGTCTGGAAGTAGCTGTTGAGATAAGCGTAGGTGAGCACATCCTCGCTGGTATTACCGAGTATGTCCACGTGCTTCTCCAGGACAACATGGTCCTGGGTCAGAGTCCCAGTTTTATCAGTGCATAATACATCGATGGCGCCAAAATTCTGAATTGCTGGCAGCCTTTTAACGATGACTTTTTTATTGGCCATGGTCAGAGCACCCTTGGCCAGGTTGACGGTGATGATCATCGGCAACATTTCAGGAGTGAGGCCGACAGCGATAGACAGGCCGAAGAGCAGAGCCTCCAGCCAGTTGCCCTTGGTTAGGCCGACAATAAGGAACACGGCAAAGACCATCACCAGCATGAACCGGATCATCAACCAGGTGAAATTGCGAACGCCTCGATCGAAGCTGGTTTCGGGGGGCTCTTCAGTGAGCTTCTCAGAGATGGCTCCGAACAGAGTGCGAGGACCAGTGTTAATCACCAGACCGCGAGCTGTGCCGCTTGTGACAAAAGTTCCGAGAAAGCAGGCGTTGGGCAGGTCGATGGCCGATGAAGTAGCTATGGTGGGGGCGCTGGCGGTTTTCTCGACTGGCATTGATTCTCCGGTGAGTGCAGATTCGCTGACAAAGAAGTCCTTGGCGGATACGAGCCGCAGGTCAGCCGGGATGATTGAGCCAGCATGAAGCACTACGATATCACCCGGAACAATTTCAGATATCTTAACTTCAGTTTCCACTCCATCCCTCAGGACCAGGGTGCGGGATTGAACTCGTTTCCCAAGGGATTCAACGGCCAGAGTTGAGCGGCGGTCGAGGATGTAAGACAGACCGACGCTAAGAAGGACCATCGCGCTGACGATAAAGGTCGATTTGATTTCGCCGATGAGGGCTGAGACCATGGCGATCACCAGGAGCTGGACAACGAGCGGGCTTTTCAGCCGGCGGAACATATCAGCCCGGAAGCTAAGGCGCTTTTTGTGGGAAAGTTCGTTGGGGCCGAATTCGTCAAGGCGGCGTTCAGCTTCATCGGCGCTAAGTCCTTTGAGGGAAGTTTCAAGGCGGGACAGGGCCTGTTCCAGAGGAATGGTAGACAGCTCGATTAGCTGCTGTTCATATTCGCTTAGATTGCGAAAAACTGCCTCAGACTTATGGTTGGAGCTGAGACCATTAAAAAATCTACCCCATAGCCCTTTTTTCTTTACAGCCATAACTTCACCTTCCGGCTTAGAGAATTAGATAAAGTTGAAAGTCTATCACCCGGGTCTACAGACTCTAATAGTGGCTTATTATTTTTAGACAGGTTAACTCTTTCTGACGACGTAGATAGAAGGAAATCTGAATGGTCAAAGACAAGTAGGCGACAGCTGATTTTTAGGAGACAAAGTCTTATTGCCTGGAATGCCTGGAAGAAGGTCAGGAAAAATTTTTGCTGATTAAGTTCCCACCTTAAAAACCCCGGTTTCTGGAAAAGTCTTTTATTTTTCAAAGTTCACCTCCGTCCAGGCCAAGTGATTTAGACGTTCTGGCCGGAGGTGAACCACCCCTTATGCCCAGCTAAGTTCGGGACAGTTCGCCCCCCAGCCGGTACGTCTCATTACTGGGTCGATTTTGTGCTGGCTACTATAACTTCCATCCTGATCGTTCATTTTTTCTTGCCTCCCGAAGAAAGACTCGAGTTGCCGTTAATTTACTTTTTACTGACTTAAATTATATTTAAGATTAGTTTATGTCAAGACTTTTGCAGATGAAAAAAAATTAAAAGAAGGGCAAAAATTTAGCAAGATAGCTGTTTCTCTTTTTTTACCTGAACCCCGGTCTTAATTATCAAACCATGATTTTTTATTAACTGGGCTACGAAAATAATTTATCCTGGATTCATTTAATTATATCTATCGGGTATATGTTAACGACCTTCAGACAGGTGTTTTACCGGAAGAATTTATAAAAAAGCAGATTAATAAAATAAGGGCCAGTAAGGCTTTTTAATAAGATTTCAATTTTTTTTGAATTAAAATAGCCTTCAGATTAAAAGCTGAATTAAGTCTAAAATCAGAATGTTTTAGAAAAAGGTATATTTTTTTCTCGCCAATCAAAACTTTACCGCCAAAGCTTTTTAATTTTAAAGAAAAAGCTTAGATTCCAAAGTAAGAGAGCCTAATTCTTAAAAGATGGTGGTAAGGGTCATCATTATTCCTGTGGTTGTAATTTAAGCCTTATTTTATTGACATGGTGCTTGCTCAATTGATATCTTAGAAAACAAAGAGATAAAGCAGAAATAGAAGGCTAATAAATTGGAAAAAGGGGAATTAAGATGAAGATAAAATCTTGGAGAATTCTTTTAGTTTTGGCCGTAATCCTGGGAGCCATTATCCTAACCACCGGTTCTCCGTCGGCTGAACAACCGCAAACGGTTATTCAAAAGCAGCTATTAACTCTGCCAGAGTTAGCCAGAACTGAAACTCTGGCTGCGACCTTGCGGGAACTCCGGCTGCCGCTCTATTTTATTCCCAATAGGGGTCAGCTTGACCAGCAGGTTGATTTTTATCTTCAGAGCCGGGATAAGAATATTTATTTCAGCGCTGACGGAGTTACCATCGCCTTGAATAATCCCGGTAAAGCTGTTCAAGCAGTTACTTGCAAGAATATTTTAAGCTTCTCTTTGGAAAATAAATCAGCTCCTGCTGATGGCTGGGCTCGCTGGGTGGTTAAGCTGGAGTTTGTCGGAGCTAATAGCGAGGTCAGACCTGCGGGGCAAGGGAAGACCGAAACCACAGTTTCTTATTTCAAAGGCCAGCCTGAAAACTGGCTTACTGGTCTTCCCACGTATTCCACAATTGCCTACCGGAATCTCTGGCCGGGGGTGGACTTAGCTTTTTCCGGTGATGACAGCCGTTTAAAATATGAATTTGTGGTTAATCCAGGGGCCGACCCTTCGACGATCAAACTGAGTTATCGCGGCGCCAGTCAGGTTCTTCTAAATGAAAAGGGCCAGCTTGAAATTCACACGCCTGCCGGAAGCTTTGTGGATGAAGCGCCGGTAGCTTATCAGATTATAGATGGTCAGAAAATTTACGTTCCGGTAAAATTTGAGATATTAGAGAAAACAATTGGAATCGATGGTCTGGTTTTGCTTGGCCACACTTTCAAGCTCGGGACCTATGACCGGACACGGGTTTTATACATCGACCCGGCCATTCTGATTTATAGCGGATATCTTGGCGGCTCATCCAATGACAGGGCTTTAGCTATCGCCATTGACAGCTCCGGGAATGCTTATCTAACCGGCTGGACAGCCTCCTATGATTTTCCGGTAGCGGTCGGTCCTGAGCCGATCTTCAACGGTCCAGCTCTTGGAACTGACGCCTTTGTGGCCAGAATTAATGCCGCTGGAACCGGGCTGGTTTATTGCGGTTATCTTGGAGGAAGTTATGATGATGGTGGAACTGGCATTGCGGTTGATAGCTCGGGTAATGCCTATGTCTGTGGCTATACCAAATCGCCTGATTTCCCGGTTGTGGTCGGACCTTATACTAACTACCAGGGAAATATCACCCAAAACAGCGAGGCTTTCATAACTAAAATTAATGCCACTGGAACGACCTTGATTTATAGCGGGTATATTGGTGGCACATTGACCGATCAGGCTTCAGCGGTAGCTGTGGATAGCTTCGGCCGGGCTTATGTCTGCGGCACCACTGAGTCTTCTGATTTCCCCACCAGGACCGGTCCTGATCTGAGCTATAACGGTCTCAAAGACGCCTTTGTGCTGAGAGTGGCGGCTTGTGGTTCCCAGCTTGACTGGAGTGGATTTATCGGTGGGACCAATGATGATGTCGGGGCTTCAATTGCTATTGATGCCAGCGGTAATGCCTATGTTACGGGTTACACAGCTTCGACTCAAGGCAATCAATTTCCGGTAAAAAATGGTCCGAAGTTAGCCCATTCCGGCGGGCTGGATGCTTTCGTGGTTAAGGTCAATTCTTCAGGCTCATCCCTGGCCTATTGCGGCTATATTGGCGGAACTTCAGACGATTATGGGTCAGGGATTGCTGTTGATAGTTCAGGAAACGCTTATATAACGGGAGCTACCATCTCGGCCACTGGCTTTCCAGTTACAGTCGGTCCTGACCTCAGCTATAACGGCGGGTGGGAGGCTTTTGTAGCTAAGGTCAATGCTGCCGGTTCCAGGTTGGTTTTCTGCGGTTTTGTCGGGGGCTCAGCGGATGACATCGGTATATCCATAGCGGTTGATTCGGCTGGTGTTGTCTATCTGGCTGGAGCCACTGAGTCCAGCAATTTTCCGGTTGCTGGTGGACTATATTCTTATAAAGGAAATCGCGATGCTTTTGTCAGCGTACTTCGGGCTGATGGTCAAGGCTATTATTATTCAACTTTCTTAGGGGGTTCTGACCTGGAAGAAGCCAACGGAATTGCGGCTGACGGAGCCGGCAATATTTTTGTGGCCGGGTTTACCCGTTCGCCAGATTTTCCGGTGCTGAATGGACCTTATTTAACTCCAGGCGGCGGAACCGGCTATCTGGCTGAAGATGCCTTTGTTACCAGTATATATGGAAAGCTGCCACCGGCTGCTCCAGTCAATCTTCGTTTGACCAGCGTCACTGATATTGAAGCCAACCTGGCCTGGGATGATAAATCAAATAACGAGGATGGTTTTAAGATTGAAAGAAAAACTGGTTCGACTGGCACCTGGAGTCAAATAGCCGCGGTGGGAGCCAATGTCACAACCTATAAAAATAGCGGACTGAGTGAAGCCACGAATTATTATTATCGGGTCAAAGCCTATAATGATATCGGCGATTCGCCTTATTCAAATGAGCTGAGTGTTCTGACCAAACCGGCAGCGCCAAGCAATCTGGTGGCAACAGTGGTCAATGAGCGTCAAATCAATCTAAGCTGGACGGATAATTCTGCTGGTGAAAGCGGATTCCGGGTTGAGCGGAAAACCGGAAGCGGCAGCTGGTCGAAGCTAACCAATTTAGCGGCTAATGTGACCTCTTATTCAGATACCAGCGTCGTTGAAACCACAACCTACACTTACCGGGTGCTTGCTTTTAATGATAGTGGAGATTCGGCGGCTTCCAATGAAGCCACGGTGACCACACCGGCTCTGACCATTCCGGCGGCTCCGGGCAACCTGCAGGCTCAGGCGATTTCTGCCAGCCGGGTCAGTCTGGGCTGGACAGATAATTCTTATAATGAAGACGGCTTTAAGATTGAAAGGAAAACTGGAGCTGGTGGTACCTGGGTTCAGACCGGAGTGGCTCCAGCCAATGCCACTAACTATCTTGATAACAGCGTTTCCGAGCTTACCACTTATTATTATCGGGTGAGAGCTTATAACGAGGCCGGTGATTCTGATTATTCCAATGAAGCTTCAGTGACCACCCCGGAAAATAAACCAAAATTGCGGCTGCCGGTGTCTGATGTGGCTTTTGGCAATGTTAATGTCTGCAGCTCAGCCGACAGGACCACAGTGCTTTATAACGATGGCGGGGGAGACCTGGTGGTGAGCGGGATTTCCAGAGCTTCCGGGTCGAGCGATTTTACCTATGTTGGACCGGCGACACCTTTTACTATACCACCTTTTAGCTCAAAAACCATAACCGTCAGATTTGCTCCGGGAGCGGTGGGTGCGGCCAGCGCTTCATTCAGCATCAACTCCAATGACCCGGATAACCCGACTGCCACCTTTAACGCTTCCGGGAATGGCTTTATCCCGGACATTACTATTAGCTTAGAGGTTGAGCGTCGCACCGAGCGGGCCTGGATTATAAGAAGGGATTACGGCCGGCTGACAGTTGTGGTCAACAAAGAAGCTCCTTACACGGTAGCTAAATATCGACTGTGGCGAAAGGTTTCAGGTGGGACCTATGAGCTCCGTAAAGAATTTTCCGAAGCTGATTTCAGCTATGATCGCTTAGTGTACATTGACAAATATCTGGATAAAGGTAAGAGCTATCTATATCGGATTGAGGCCCTGGATTGCTATAACCGGGTAATAGCTACCTCAAATGAAGTGGGGACGCTGTCTCCCCAGGCTCCCGAGAGAAGCCGGCCCGGAAAACTGGGAAAACTGGGGACACAGACTATATTTCCTAATTTTTAAGATTAAAAAGGAGACGCCAAAGATAAGGAAAACTGGGACACAAAATATGTTTCCTGATTATTCTGCCTGAGGGTTTTAAAAAAAGGGCTTCAGTTTCTGCTCTTTAGAAGAAAGGCTATAGTTATTCTGAGGTTGCAGATCTTAGTGTCCTGCTATAAAAATATTAAATCAGACAGCTGGCATTGTCTATAAAAAATCGCTCTATGAAAAATGGGGGATGAGGCCGGAAAAGTTTACTAAACGTTTCGTAATAAAGAAGTTTCTTTTACTTAATCTAAAAAAAAGCGAAAAGAATCAGTTAAATATTTATTGTATCCCTCTTTTTAGGAAGAAATTTTAAACGAATTCGTCAAAATTGTAAAAGATAGTATAAAAATTTTTTGAGTTTAGATAAGTTATTGATAATAAATAAATTAGAAAAGATAGGTATAGGTAAGGAGATGTTTATGGATAGGAAAGTTAAAGATTTTACTGGCCTTTTAATTTTTATTTCATGTTTTATTTCATGCTTCTTTTTTAGCCTCCCTCTGGAGCTGGTTGCCCAATCCCAGCAGTCCCAGAGCGATCCGCCTAAACCAAACAGCAGTCAGGGTCAGGTTCTTGAGCTTTCGCTCGAAGATTGTATCTATAAAGCGATCAAGAATAACCTCAGCCTTAAAGCCGAAATGCTCACTCCGGAAATCGCTGATCAGAATGTCTCCTTAGCTGCTGAAAAATTCATTCCCTCTATCAGCATTAACTACAACGACCAGAGCACCCGCACTGCTTCCTATTCATTTCTCGATGCTTCAGATGTCGTCGTTACCAAACAGAACGATTATACCATTCAGCTAACTCAGAATATTCCCATAGGTGGCTCTTTTTCTGCCAGCCTGTACAACTACGTCAACGACAGCAACCGGCGCTTCCAGACCATCAACCCGCGCTATGGTTCTACCCTTCGTCTGAATTTCAGTCAGCCTTTGCTCCGGGATTTTGGCTTTAAGTTCGGGCGCCGGGAAATCATCATCGCCAACTATAACCGGGAGATTTCTGAGGAAAATTTCCAAAAGGCCCTGGAAGACATCATTTATAATGTGGAAACGGCCTACTGGAACCTGGTTTACAGCCGGGAAAACCTAAAGGTTCGCCAGCAATCTCTCAAATTAGCCCAGGAATTGCTCGAGAAAAACAAAGTCGAAATAGAAGCCGGCACGCTTCCTCCCATCGAACTTCTTACTGCCGAAAGCGAAGTCAGCACCAGGCAGGCTGACATTTTGGAAGCTCAGGCTTTAGTCAAAAACTATGAAGACCAGCTTAAAGTCATCATCAACCTGGCTGCAGAAATGGAGAACGTCAAGAATATCCAGATAGTTCCTACCGATTCGCCTTCGGTCGAAAAAAGGGAAGTCAGTTATGAGGAAGCTCTGGCCGTAGCTCTTCAGAAAAGACCAGACCTCAAAGCCATTCGTCTTGATTTCAAAAATAAAGAATTCAACTTCAGCTACGCCAAAAACCAGCTCCTTCCTGACCTGCGGTTTCAGCTCTCCTACTGGAGCCCGGGAATTTCCGGTGACCAGCTCCTCTATCAGGATGACAATCCTTTGACCGGAATAGTCATCGGGACCATTCCGGGAAAGAAATCTGACGCTCTTAAAGATGCTCTAAATTTCAGGTATAAGAACTGGTCTGTGGGACTCACTCTAACCCTGCCGCTTAACAGTGTGATTACCAGGGCATATTATGCTCAGGCCAAGCTGAGTCTGGAACAGGCTAAACTGAGGCTCAAAAATCAGGAACAGCAGCTTGACTTGGAAATAAGCAATGCGGTGAGAGCAGTGGAAACCAATTATCAGCGAGCCCTGGCTTACCGGGCTGCCCGCGAGCTGGCTGAGAAAAAACTGGAAGCTGAGCTGGAAAAATTCAAGGTCGGAATGAGCACCAATTATCTTGTGCTTCAATACCAGCGTGACTTGGCCAATGCTCAGACCATGGAGCTTAAGGCTCTCATCGATTACAACATCTCCCTGGCCAATTTAGACCGGGTGATGGGAGTCGGCCGGGAACGACGCAATATCAGTGTTATCAGCAACGACTGAAATCTGTGAGTTGATAAATTGTTGAAAGGAGATAGACAGGACAATGAAAATGATCGACGGAATCAAAAAAATGAGCACCGCCCAGAAAGTATTGCTTCTTATTGCTCTCATAATTGCCATTCTGGTTCTCTGGCGTGTGGGGAAGGCTGTTTTTCAGAAATCAGGAGGCGGCGGACCCCGTCAGCCTTCTGTGGCAGTTGAGATCCAGCCAGTTGAGACAGGATTAATCCGTGATGTGGGCCAGTTTTCCGGTACTCTGATTCCTAAGTCCCAGTTTGTGGTTGCTCCCAAAGTCTCGGGCAAGTTGAAAAAGCTCTATGTGAACATCGGAGATCGCGTGACCAAAGGCCAAGTTGTGGCTCAACTTGATGATGAAGAATACCAGCAACAGGTGGCTCAAGCTGAAGCTGACCTGAGAGTGGCCAGAGCCAATTTTGAGGAAGCCAGAAGTGCTTTAGAGCTGGCCAGAAAAGACCTGGAAAGAGCTGAAACACTTCACCAGAAAGGCATCCTCTCTGATTCGCAGTTCGATACCACTAAAGCCCAGTTCCAGGCTCAAGAAGCCAGGTTCAAAGTGGCCGAAGCTCAGGTAGCCAACCGGGAAGCAGCTCTGGAAACAGCCAAGGTCCGTCTGTCATATACCAGGATTGTGGCCACCTGGGAATCGGGCGGCAATGTTCGCTATGTGGGCGAAAGATTTGTTGACGAAGGAGCTCTCCTTTCGGTCAACACCCCAATTATTTCTATCGTTGAAATCCAGCCAATCACCGCGGTGATTTATGCCACTGACAAAGATTATTTCCGCATTCAGGTCGGACAGCCAGTGATAGTGGCTTCAAGCGTTTTTCCGGAGAAGAAATTTCATGGCCGGGTGGTCAGAGTGGCTCCGCTCCTTAAAGAAACTTCAAGACAGGCCCGCGTCGAAATAGATATAGATAATGAAGAAGGTATGCTCAAACCAGGAATGTTTGTCAATGTAGAAATCGAATTTGGCCGCCGCGAGAATGCCCGAATTATACCCTTCAGCTCCTTAGTCTATCGTGGTAACCGGCAGGGAGTTTTTTTAGCTGACTTAGAAAACAGGAAAGCTATTTTTCAGCCGGTGAAAGTGGGAATAATTGAAGGTGAAAAAGCAGAAGTGATCGAACCTGCCGATATGTCTGGTTATGTGGTTACCCTTGGTCAGCATTTATTGCAGGACGGCATGAACATAATTCTGCCTGAAAGTGGTAAGAAACCGGAATCAACCCAGAAAGCTGGCCGGCCTTCTGGTTCAAAATAAATGATAAAAAAGAAAAGACTGGATAAAAATCTTAACTTTGGTTCTACTCCGAGGGAGGAAATCAATGAACATTTCTGAATTTTCGATAAAGCGGCCAATTTTTGTGACCATGCTCATCCTGGTCATTCTGGTGCTCGGCTTTATTTCTTTGAGCCGGTTGCCGATTGACCTGATGCCAGATATTACTTATCCAACCCTGAACGTTTTCACTTCTTATCCAAACACTGCTCCTGAAGAAATGGAACAGATCATCACCCGACCCATCGAAGAAGCTTTGAGTTCGGTGCCAGGAGTAGAAGAGATTTTTTCAGTTTCATCTCAGGGAACCAGCACAGTCAGGGTGATGTTTACCTGGGGTACCAACCTGGATGAAGCAGCTAACGAAATCAGAGAACGCCTCGACCGCATCATCTCCCGCTTCCCTGAAGAAGTTCAGAGACCAACTCTGCGCAAGTTCGACCCGGCCCAGATGCCGATTTTAATGCTCGGAGCGATAAGCGAGCTTGATCCGATTCAGGTCCGAAAAATAATTGACGAACAAATTTCTTACCGTCTGGAACGAGTTTCTGGTGTGGCTTCAGTGGATGTCTGGGGTGGCCTGGAACGAGAAATTCAGGTCAACCTCTTTCCGGATAAAGTCAAAGCCTTAGGGTTGCCTCTGGACCTCATCATCAACAAAATTCGCCAGGAAAATGTTGATGTTCCCGCTGGGACCATAGAAAAAGGGAATTATGAAATTGTCATCCGCATTCCCGGGGTTTACACTAACATTAACCAGATTAAAGAAACCATTGTGGCCATCAGGGACGGCGCGGCAGTCAGAATCAAAGATATAGCCAATGTTGAAGATAGTTACCGTCGCATCACCAGAGTGGCCAGAGTCAATGGTCTTCCAGGAATCAGACTGGCCATCTATAAACAATCAGGACAGAATACAGTTAGAGTCGTCGAAGGTGTCAAAAAAGAGCTTCAGAGACTTCAGGAAGATTATCCTCAGATTCAATTTATTACTGTCCGCGACAGCGCCAAATTTATCAAGAATTCAATCAATAACGTGGTTTCTTCCGCCCTTTATGGCGGGTTGCTGGCTGTTCTGGTCTTGCTTTTCTTCCTGGTCAATGTCCGGAGCACCTTAGTCATTGCTACTTCGATTCCTATTTCGATAATCGCTACATTTACTCTAATGTATTTTAATGGCTTTACCCTGAACGTCATGAGCCTTGGCGGGTTGGCTCTGGGTATTGGGATGATGGTGGACAATTCGATCGTCGTCCTGGAAAACATTTTCCGGATGAAAGAGAGCGGCGTGCCGGTAATGAAAGCCGCGGTTGAAGGAACCAAAGAAGTGACTGCGGCCATCATTGCCAGTACCATGACTACACTGATTGTCTTCCTGCCGATGCTTTTTGTGCGTGGAGCCTCCGGAATTATGTTTAAGCAATTAGCTTATGTGGTGGCTTTTTCTTTAACCTGTTCGCTGTTCGTGGCTCTGACCATTGTCCCGATGCTTTCGAGCAGAATTTTAAAAGACAAAGCTAAAGGCCAGGAAGATCCACCGTCAAAACTGGCTATTAAAGCAAAAGAATTCTTTGCTAAGATCGAAGACTCATACAAAAATCTCCTGAATTGGTCTCTTCATCATCGGGCAAAGGTGCTGATCATCTTCGGCGGTCTATTAATCATCAGCCTTTTTCTAATTCGATTCGTTGGCAGCGAATATCTTCCCCAGACCGATGAGGGCGAGGTCTCAGTTACTGTGGAAATGGAAGTCGGCACTCGGCTGGCAGTTATGGACCAGAAGTTAAAGGAAGTTTCTGCGCTTATAAAACAATATGTCCCCGAGCTGGACACCATCCAGGAAAATGCCGGCAGCGGTGGCTGGCGAGGTGGAGCTAACCAGGGTAATATCACCATCAAACTTGTGCCTAAGTCCCAGCGAACCAGAACCAGTGCTCAGATTGCCGCTGACCTCAGCCGAAAGCTATCAAACATTCCTGGAGCCATCATCAGAACCAGAGCTTCCAGCAATCAGATGATGTTCGGTATGCGTGGGGGCGGTGGTCAGGAGAGGTTGCAGATTGAAATTCGTGGATATGACTTCGATGTGGCCCAGAGCCTGGCTGAACAGGTGAAGAGAGTGGTTGAAAACATCAGGGGAGTGACAGATGTCCGGATCAGCCGTCTGGAAGGAGCCCCTGAGCAGCATCTGGTAATTGACCGGCAGAAAGCCTCTGATGCCAAACTCTCAGTGAGTCAAATTGCCAATTTTATCCAGACTATTCTCATGGGTACCCAGGCCAGCCAGTTCAGGGAAGGTGGTCGGGAATACAGAATTCTGGTCAAGGTTAAAGATTCGGAAAAACTCGATGTTAATGACCTGCTTGACCTGACCATGACCAATTCAGACGGACAACAAATCAGCCTGAGAAACGTGATTGAAGTTAGGCCGCAGCGTGGTCCGATGCAAATTGAAAGAAGAGACCGGGAAAGAATAATCAATGTCTCGGGTGAAGTGGCCGGGAGAGACCTGGGGTCAGTTATTGCCGATGCCCGCAAAGCCTTGAAAACAATTCCCGTGCCGCGCGATTTTACCATTAATTTCACCGGCGATTATGAAGAACAGCAGAAAGCCAACCGGGAATTGCTGATCAGCATTCTTCTGGCTCTTTTTCTGGTTTATATGGTTATGGCCATGCTCTATGAATCACTGCGCGACCCCATCATCGTTATGTTCTCTGTACCTCTGGCGGTCATCGGTGTGGTCTTCATCCTGATTCTGACCGGAACTACTTTCAACGTGGAAACTTACATCGGCTGTATTATGCTTGGTGGAATTGTGGTCAACAATGCTATCCTGCTGGTGGACTACACCAACCTCCTCAGAAGAAGAGATGGAATGGAGCTGATGGAGGCCATAAAAGAAGCCGGTCGGAGAAGATTGCGTCCAATTTTGATGACAGCTTTAACCACCATCATCGCTATGATTCCCTTAGCTCTGGGAATTCAGGAAGGTAGTGAAGTTCAAGCACCTTTAGCCCGGGCAGTTATCGGCGGCCTGACCAGCTCCACTTTTATCACTCTGGTGGTTATTCCTGTGATCTACTCACTGTTCGAGCAGAGAAGAAAAGTCAAAAGCTGAGCAACACTTTTAAAAAGTCAAAGACTCGGGTATCATCTTTTTGATGAGTAAGTCTTTAGTGACTATCATTCCCGGTTATTTTGGTCTGTTTTTCTTTCTTAGCATCTTACTTTTATTTTTTTCTTCTCCAGCTTTAAGCCAGGATTGTAATGAAAATACTAATCCTGGTTCTCAACCTACCATAAGAGAAATCAGTCTCAAACTCATGGCTGACGAAGAGTTTTCAGTCATTCCTGAAGGTCGAAAAATAGTGGAGGCAGCTTTGGCTGACATTTCAAGAGACTTTGAAAATCTTTTCAAGCTGAGGTTTCGCTGGAACAGCTGGTCGAGCTGGCGATCGGACAACAGAGTCCGTCGGGTTGAAGATCTGGCTGAGAACCTCGATGCTCTGGTTGATAAAGGAAAAGCTGATCTTCTGGTGGCTGTTACGGCTCAAAAGAATATCGAACTTGAACACACTGGATTTTCGTTGTTCAAAGCCGGGATTGTGCTCATCGTCTATACTCCAGACCGACTGAAACTCGGACGACTTCTTAAACATGAGTTCGGTCATGTCTTCGGGGCCGTCCACGTGCCGATGGCAGATTCGGTCATGAGCTGTGTTGGCGGCGGTGATAAGTTCGATTCCTACAACCTGGCCATAATCCAGCTGGCCAGAACCAGAAGCTTCAGGCCATTTGATTTTCCCTTTCCTGAAGAAGTCCGGAAGGAGCTGGAAAATCAGTATCTGAAAATAAGAGAAAGAATCCAAAAGCTGGAAAATATCGACAGAATGTTAACCGGACCAGTGGCTTCAGCTGGGGGCATGACCAGATTGTCGGCTGAAGAAGAGAATGTCGGTCGCTGTTTGAGTGATTGTTTTCTGATGCTGGCCCAGCTGGAATTGGAAAAGCGACAGTTTCAGAAAGTGATCAACTTTTGCCATGAGGCTCTGAGGCTCAATCCTGATGACCTGGAAGCTTTAAATCTTAAAGCTATAGCCCTCAGGAGGATGGGAAAAGCAGAAAAGGCTGTTGAGATTTATAAACTAATTCTGGAAAAGAAACCCAACCATCCGAGAATTCTTTTCAACTTAGGAATTGCCTATGCCCGCCTGAACAGAATTCAGGAAGCTGAAAAGATTTACCAGAAAGTCCTGGTTATCAAGCCGGATTTTGTTGAAGCCCATAATAATCTTGGCGAGATTTACCTCCGGCAGGGCCGGATAGCTGAGGCTGAAGAAGAATTTTTAAAGGCCATCGAGCTTTCCGATGGATTTGCTTTGGCCTTTTCCAACCTGGCCGAAGTCTACCTGCGGCAGAAAGAGGTCAGGAAAGCCAGAGAATATGTGGAAAAGGCTTTAACCATTGATCCGGGCCTGACTTCAGCTCATAACATAAAAGGGAATATTCTGCGTCAGGAGGGACGCCTGGCCGAAGCGATGTCTGAATATCGAAAGGCTCTGGAGAGAGAGCCGGATTATGAGAAAGCTTACTACAATCTGGGGGTCAGCGCTTCTGACCTTGGTCGATTGGAAGAAGCTAAAGAATATTTTTTTAAGGCAATAAAATTACAGCCTTATTTTGGTGAAGCTTATGCCGGACTCGGTCTATGTTATCTGCAGGAAGGAAAATGGGATGAGGCTATTAAAAATCTGATTCAAGCTCGTGAACTTGGCTACCGGAATCCGGCGGTCAGTGTTAACCTGAGTTATGCCTATATAGGCAAAAAAGACTGGAAAAAAGCTGAGGAAGAAGCCCGGCGGGCTGTAGCTGAACAGCCCTTGCTGGCCCTGGCTTATAATAACCTGGGAATAGCCTTAGCCCAGCAGAATAAGCTGGAGGAAGCTCGAATGGCACTGGAAAAATCATTAGAAATCAACCCGCTCGATAGAGATGCCGTGGTTAATTTAGCCACGGTGGAATTATCCCTCAATAACGAAGACAGAGCTCTGGAGCTTTTTCTTAAAGCTCTGTCCCTGAGCCCTGAAGACAGAAGAAACGGCCTTATCTACAACAACGTGGCCGTAATCTACTTCAATAAGGGTAAATACGACCTGAGCTGGAAATTCTGCCAAAAGGCCCTTCAGGCCGGGTTTAAGGTTGACGAAAATTTCTTGAATGAATTGAAGATGAAAATAAAAGATAGAGAAGAATAGCGGGCAGATAAACTCTGACCGATGAAATATTTCAGCGACTGTCCGGCCAAAGGTTGATGTTACGAATTTTAAAAATGTAATACCAAATAATAACCTGGGGAATAAAAATTCCAGAGTGAAAAACGAACGGCCGTAATTAGCCCAAGGCCACATCCAGGATCATCATAATCAGGAAGCCGATAATCAGGCCGGTGGTCGATAGGTCAGAATTGCCGCTCTGCTGGGAATCCGGGATGACTTCTTCCACCACCACAAAAATCATAGCCCCGGCGGCAAAGGCCAGAGCGTAAGGAAGAAAAGACAGGATCCGGGTGACGACTAAAGCTCCAAGAACTCCGGCGGCGGGCTCAACCAGACCCGAAAGCTGACCGAAGAAAAAGCTGCGATTCCTGGAGAGACCAGCCCCGCGCAGCGGTCCGGAGACGGCCAAACCTTCGGGCAGATTTTGTAAGCCAATGCCTAAGGCCAGAGCTACGGCTCCACTCAGGGTAGCTGTGGAAATGCCAAGAGAAGCGGCACCGAAAGCCACACCCACGGCCAGCCCTTCCGGAATGTTATGCAGGGTAATGGCCAGTACCAGAAGGGTAGTCTTGTGCCAGTGAGTCTTAAGGCCTTCAGATGATTCTTCGGGCAGAAACAAATGAAGATGGGGGAGAGTTCTATCGAGAATGAAGAGGAAGGCGGCTCCGAGAAAAAAGCCAAAAGCTGGCGGAAACCAGGAAGGCAAACCGCGGTTTTTTGACATTTCGATGGCCGGCGTCAGAAGTGACCAGAAGCTGGCGGCGATCATCACCCCGCCAGCGAAGCCCAGAAGGAAGTCCAGTAACTTGCGGTTTACAGTCCTGAACAGAAAAACAGAAGCGGCCCCCAGCGCGGTCATCAAATAGGTAAAAAGGGTAGCTAATAGAGCCTGAACAACGGGAGAGAGATTGGCTGCCTTCTGAAGCATCTTTTTTTTCAACAATAGAATTAATCTAAAATTCAAAAACAGTCAACATTATTTTCTTGAAAACAGCCGAAGACCGGCTATAAAATGGATGGATGATTACAAGTAAGGAGGAGGCTATGGCCACTTTTTCCAGAAGAAAACTATCAGTTTTCTGGTTTATGGCGGCTTTTATTTTGTTAATGATGTTATCAGGTTGGCCAGGCCTGGCGGCTACAGAAGAAGCCAGAGTCTTGCGCTTTCCAGCCATTTATAAAGACACCGTAGTTTTTTCATATGCTGGAGACCTCTACACTGTAGCGGCTACTGGTGGAATTGCTCGCAAAATAACTTCACACATCGGCTATGAGGCTTTCGCCCGCTTTTCGCCGGATGGAAAACTCATAGCCTTTACCGGGGAATATGATGGAAATCGTGAAGTTTATCTCATTCCGGCCGAAGGCGGTGTTCCGGTGCGGCTGACTTACACACCAGTTCTAACCAGAGATGATATTTCTGATCGAATGGGTCCAAACAACATCGTCATGGGCTGGACACCCGATGGAAAAAATATCGTCTTTCGTTCACGGATGGCCGAGTGGAATGATTTTAACGGTCAGCTTTATCTGGTGCCTAAGGAAGGAGGAACGCCTGAAGAACTGCCACTGCCGCGTGGCGGCTTCTGTTCGTTTTCCCCGGATGGTCAGAAACTGGCTTTTAATCGCATCTTTCGCGAATTTAGAACATGGAAGAGGTATCGAGGCGGGATGGCTGATGACATCTGGATTTATGATTTTAAGACCAAAAAGACTGAAAACATCACCAATAACCCGGCTTCGGATATCATCCCCATGTGGAGCGGCAATAAGATTTATTTTCTGTCTGACCGAGATGAAAACAAAAGGTTTAATTTATACGTTTATGAGTTAGAAACTAAAACCACCAGAAAAATTACTGACTTTAAGGATTTTGATATCAAATTCCCATCGCTCGGGCCTGATTCTATTGTCTTTGAAAACGGCGGTTATCTTTATAAGTTGGATTTAGCTTCAGAGAAAGTCAGTAAGATTCCGGTCTTTATAGCTGACGACCAGGCAGGCTCCCGTCCGGAGCTGGTTAAAGTTTCGGACAAGATCAGCAATTTTGATCTTTCACCCGATGGTGCCAGGGCGCTGTTTGGTGCTCGCGGAGAAATTTTCACCGTGCCGGCCAAAAACGGTAACACCCGGAACCTGACCAACACTTCCGGTATTCACGAGCGAGGTGCCGTCTGGTCGCCTGATGGTCGGTGGATAGCTTTCATCTCCGATAAAACCGGACGTGAAGAAATCTACATTATGCCGCAGGATGGTTCAGCTGAGCCGACTCAACTGACCTTTAACTCTGATTGTTACAAATACGCCATTGTCTGGTCGCCGGATAGCAAAAAGCTTCTGTGGTCAGATAGGATGTTCCGTTTGAATTATGTGGACATCGATAAAAAGCAGGTGGTGGAGGTGACGAAGGGCAAGGTCTGGGAAATCAGGGATTACACCTGGTCACCTGATTCCAACTGGATTGCCTATTCCCAGGAAGAAGAAAATGGTATGGATAAAATCTATCTCTACAACCTGACGACCAAACAGACGATTGAAGTTACTGACGGCTGGTACTCTTCTTATTCGCCTTGTTTTAGCACCGACGGCAAATATTTGTTCTTTGTCTCTGATCGCGATTTTAACCCGGTTTACAGCCGCACCGAATGGAACCATGCTTATCTTTCGATGTCCAGGATTTATCTGGTGACCTTATCTAAGGAAGTTAAATCTCCGTTTGAGCCAAAGAGCGATGAGGTGAAGATCACAGCAACAGAACCGGCCAAAACAGAAAAGTCCAAAGAAGACAAGCCTGCAGCCCAGGCCAGGCCTTCGACTGAGAAAGTAGTGGTCAAGGTTGACCCAGCTGGCCTTAAAGACAGAATCGTGGCTTTGCCAATAGAAGTGGCTAACTATTTTGCTCTGACTTCAGTCGGCGATAAATTGTATTATCTGAAACGCTCTTATTTTGATCGCCAGACCAGCCTGAAGTATTACGACCTGACCAAACGCGAAGAGAAAGATCTCGGCAATATT
Organism: Candidatus Aminicenantota bacterium; assembly: GCA_014360015.1. Classification (GTDB taxonomy): domain Bacteria; phylum Acidobacteriota; class Aminicenantia; order Aminicenantales; family Saccharicenantaceae; genus Saccharicenans. The sequence continues at coordinate 185,026 of JACIYJ010000002.1, forward strand.
TCTGCGTATGTTATTTCAGCTGACCAGAAGAAAATGCTGGTAGCTCAGGGAAGAGATTATGCTATCATCGATTTGCCCGTGGCTCCGGTTAAGATAGAAGAGAAGCTCAATCTATCCGGTATGGAAATGATGCTTGACCGCAAGGCTGAGTGGGCCCAGATTTTCGATGAGTGCTGGCGCCAGATGAAGGATTATTTCTATGCGCCCAACATGCACGGCGTTGACTGGGAAAAAGTCAGGGCTCAGTACGAACCCTTAGCTAAAGCCGTCAACCATCGGGCTGACCTGACCTATGTCATCGGTGAGATGATCGGTGAGCTGAATTGCGGCCATACTTATGTCGGTGGCGGCGACCTGCCCCAGGTTAACAGGGTAAATGTGGGAAGGCTCGGGGCTAAGCTCGAGCGAGATAAAAGTACTGGTTTTTACCGGATAAAAAAGATCCTTGAAGGACAGAATTGGGACCGAGAGCTGCGCTCTCCTCTGACTGAAGTCGGGGTCAACGTCAGGGAAGGTGATTACATCATTGCAGTTAACGGAAAACCGGTCAACCAGGTTAAAGATATTTATGAATTGCTGGTTAACACTGCTGGCAAGCAGGTGACACTCAGAGTCAATTCACACCCAGCAGAAAAAGGCGCCCGGGAAGTGGTGGTGATTCCGATCGAGACTGAAAATAATCTTTATTACTACAACTGGGTCAAAAGGAATGCGGAAATCGTGGACAGAGCCACTAACGGCCAGGTTGGTTACATTCATGTTCCTGATATGGGAGTTCGCGGTTTGAATGAGTTTGTCAAACATTTCTACCCGCAGGTCAGTAAAAAAGCCTTGATCATCGATGTTCGTGGAAATGGTGGTGGTAATGTCTCGCCAATGTTGATCGAGCGCTTAGCTCGCCAGGTGGCCATGGTGGATATTGCCCGGGGATCAGTGCCCAGACCTGACCCGGCGGCTCTGATCATGGGACCCAAGGTCTGCTTGATAAACGAGTTCTCAGCTTCGGATGGAGACATTTTCCCATATCGTTTCAAACGCTACCAGCTGGGAAAACTCATCGGCAAAAGAACCTGGGGCGGAGTGGTCGGCATTCGGGGCACGCTGCCACTTGTAGACGGTGGTTACCTGAATAAACCAGAATTTGCCACCTACAGCTTAGAGGGTCAATGGATTATCGAAGGCGAAGGAGTGGAGCCAGATATTTATGTGGACAACGATCCGGCTAAAGAATATGAAGGAATCGATGAGCAGCTGAACAAAGCTATTGAGGTTATTCTTGAAGAGCTCAAGACCAAGGAGCAGAAACTACCGCCAGTGCCGCCTTATCCGAAGAAGTAACAACGGCTAAGAGTCGCGTCAGGTAGTTGAGAGGTTAAGGTTGAATTTATACCGCAAATTTAAGAATTGATAAAGTGGCCAGGATTACTTAAGTCACTCTGATTAGAATTTCAGGTTCAGATATAGGCTTTATTTAATGGAATTACCAGATCTTAAGATTTTTCAGAAAGCTGGTTCAGATAACAGTAGCTGGAAGAGTATTAAACAGGATAGCCAGAAGAACATAAATAATGGCAATTTATGAGGATCAGACATAAATCCAGAGCTGGGGGTACTGGCCATTTCTGGAGAAAAATATTCTAAAAGGAAAACACAATATAATACTCAGGGAGAGAGAAAGAGATGAGAAAAAATGTGAGATGGCTGTTAGCTCTTTCATTGGTTTTATGTTTTAACCTGACTCTTTTTCTCAGAGGTCAGGAGTTAGAGCTTAAAAGCACAGAATTCCTGAAAAAAGCTGTGGCTCAGGTCTCGGAACAGAACCTGGCCTCCACTATCAAGACTCTTCAATCGTTCAAGACTCGCAATTTGCTGTCAGAGCAGAAGGCCGTTAATTTCGGCATCGGTGCAGCCCGACGCTGGCTGCTCAAAGAATTCCAGAAGATTTCAGGACTGGAAGTCATTGATGATGGCTATTTGCTGCCGAAGCAAGGTGGTCGAATAGTTAAAGACACCGAACTTCATAACATCATGGCCATCAAGAGGGGTAAGAGTCAGAAAGAAAGGATCATCATCGTCAACGCTCATTACGACACCATCGCTGTTTCTAAGGACGGAAAATTCAATTATGAGGACGTCAACACCGAAGCTCCTGGTGCCAATGATGATGCCTCCGGGGTGGCCGCGGTGCTGGAAATGGCCAAGATCATTGCCGGCTACGAGACTGAGGCCACTATTCATTTCATCGCTTTTGCCGGTGAAGAGCAGGGTCTGGTCGGCTCAACCCTTTATGCCCAAAAAATGAAGCAGCAGGGAAAAAATGTTGAGGCCGTTCTCACTATGGATATGATTTCCAACATCAAAGCTGGCAATGGCTACATAGAATCGACGCGGGTCAGAGTTTTCAGCGAAGATCCTAACGATTCACCCAGCCGGGAGTTAGCTCGCTATGTGCGGAGAATAGGTGAGATGGTTTTGCCGGCTATGGAGGTTGACCTGATTTTCCGGGCTGACCGTTTCGGTCGGGGCGGCGACCATACACCCTTTGTAGTTGAAGGCTATCCCGGAATTCGATTCACAGAAGCCAGAGAAAATTACTCCAACCAGCACACCACGACCGATGTTTTTGACAACCTTTCTGTGCCCTATTGTGCTGATATCACCCGGATTATTTTAGCTTCAGTTCTGTCTTTAGCCTGCGCGCCTGAAGCACCGGTGGTGACCAACGAAAGAGGAGCTCCTCTTCTTGGCCGCGGTCAGGGTTATGATGCTGAGCTTCGCTGGAAGTGGCACGGAGAAATGAATAAAATTGCCGGGTTTAAGGTCTATGTCAGAGATACAAAGGCTCCGTTTTGGGAGCGAAGCTATTTTGCCGGAAAAACCGACTCTTTTATACTTAAAAACGTTTCCATCGATGACCTGACCTTCGGAGTGGCCGCCGTGGGCACAAATGGTCTGGAAAGCTTGGTCTCAGTTTACCGGATGCCACCCCGCCGCCGGGCTGAGTATGTTTTTCAGGAGATAAAATAGAGACCGGTTTCTTTTCCAACCGCTTTTTTCACCTCTCCTGATAATTTCGGAAAGGATTAAAGATTTAAATATTGTCGATCGGTGTATAATGAACCTAAGAAATTATTTAGGAGTTAAACATGAATGGAAATCAGCTAAATAAGGCTCAGCCCAAGGAAAGTCCGAATAAAATCAAGTGGGTAATCGGAGTAATGAGCGGTAAGGGAGGGGTGGGTAAGTCAACAGTGACTTATTTGGTGGCTCTGGCTTTGAAAAGAAAAGGCTTCAGCGTGGGAGTTCTCGATGCCGATATCACCGGAGCAAGTATCCCGAAAATTATGCATCTGCCCAAGTATGAAATGAAAGTCTGCGGCGATTTCATCTGCCCGGTTGAAACAGGGCAGGGGCTGAAGGTGATGTCTATAAGTTTCCTGGTGGATAATGAAGAACAGCCGGTAATCTGGCGCGGTCCACTGCTCAGCAAAGCCATTCAGCAATTCTGGGGTGAAGTGCTCTGGGGCGAGCTTGATTATTTAGTGATCGATATGCCTCCCGGGACTTCAGATGTGGCCATTACTGTGATGCAGTCTTTGCCATTGAATGGATTTATTTTTGTCACCACACCGCAGGATTTAGTCTCGGTGGTGGTGGCCAGATCAATCCAGATGGCCGAACGACTTAATGTCCCCGCTCTGGGATTGGTGGAGAATATGAGCTATTTCATCTGCCCTCACTGCGGCCAGAAAACGAATTTTTACGGCCAGAATGAAACTGAAAGCCTGGCCCGCAAACACGGGACAGAATTAATTGTTCAAATTCCCACCAGTGTGGAGTTTGCCCGAATGCCCTCCCAGGGCCTGGATTTAAAAAATCCTTTAGTGGTTGAAATTTTGGAGAGACTTGGAGATGATATCAGCGGGAAATTGAAATAGGTGTAATTTGTCAGACATTTTATTAATTAGGCATTATTGGAACTAATATTGGCTGAAGTGGCGGGGCAGAGGGGGCCAGCTTGATTTAGGGGAGAGAATTTATTGAATGACAAGAGGTTAAAACGAGAAAAACCTAAAACCAGGTTGTGGACCGTCGGCTTTAGCTTTTATCGGTTTACTTATTGCCATCATTTTCGGCCTGTTTTGGATGGCTACGGTCATCTATCTCGGGAAAAGAAAATGGGGAAAATCTAAAGAAGGAGATTGACTTTTTGATTGGCTAATTTCTGGCGTATATCCAGAAATAAAAAAGGGTAAAAAGGAGGCATAAAGAGATATGAAAGTCGAAAACATCGGTCTTTGGGAAAGAATAATTTTAGTCAGTTTAATTGGGTTGGCTGTCACTGGTTCAGTTCCAGTTATTGGTCAAACCAGAGATGAGTCCGGCCAAGCTGACGCCAAAATACTGGTTGCAGCTATCACCCAAAGTAATGGATCAGCCGAGCTCCTGGTTCGAAGTAAAATCTCAGCAGTTACTGTCTATCCTGATAGGGCTCAGGTCATCAGAAAAGCTCAGGTTAATCTTAATTCAGAAACCCGCTCTCTTATTTTCTCAGGTCTACCTGCTACTATCATTCCCGGTTCGGTTCGGGTAACTGGAAGCGGCCCGGCCAGAGTTAAAATTCTGGGCGTTGAGATTAAAACCAATTACTTAGAAGCCGAACAGCTACCCGAGGTCAAAAAGCTTCTGGATGAAATAAATGCGGTGGAAACAGAGATTTCCAGACTGAAAGGGCAGGAAGCGATTTTTGATTCACAGGAGAAATTTCTAAACTCTTTCGGAACCGCCATGAGCAACCAGGTGTCCAAGGAACTGGTTGCTGGTCGTCCCGATCTCGTCGGAGTTGACAAATTCATTGAGTTTCTTGGTGCCAGACTTCAGACCATCCAGAAAGGTCGTTTGGAGAACAGTCAGGCTCTGGCTGAGAAGCAGGCTAAGCTTGAAGCCCTAAAGAAGAAATTAAAAGAGATAATGCCGGCCAAATCTAAGGAAGAGAAAAATATCAGCGTCCTGGTGGAGGTTAATCAGCCAGGTCGTCTGGAAGTTGAACTCAGCTATGCAGTCAGCAATGTGCGCTGGCAGCCCGTGTACACCATCAGAGCCTGGCCTGAATCAAATGAAATCGAACTGACCATGGCTGCTAACGTAACCCAGAAAACAGGAGAGAATTGGGATGAAGTCAAGCTGGTTCTTTCCACCAGTGCCCCGACTGCCGGGAATCAACCAGGTGAGCTCGAGCCGTGGTACTTAGACATTTCTCAGCCCAGAGTGATGAAGGCCCTGACCAGGGAAACAATTGAGTCAAAAGCAATGATGGAAACTGAAGCTGCTCCAGCTCTGGCTTTTGAAGAGCCGGCAGAAGTTGTTCCGAGCTGGTTTGCGGTCAATTTTGAAGTTAAAAAACCCTGGACGATTCTGAGTGATGGAACGGAGCGTCGGGTACCAGTAGATTCCCAGAAACTGATGGCCACCTTTGATTACCTGGCTGTGCCCAAGCTGCAGGAGCTGGCTTATCTCCGCGGCAATTTTAGAAATACTCTTTCCTACCCCTGGCTGGTGGGCAGAGCCGACCTGTTTATCAACCAGGATTTTGTCGGCACAACCAGCCTGGATTTTGTTCCTTCCAATGATGAGGTGAAGCTCTTTTTCGGTGAGGATCGACAGCTCAAGGTCAGGCGGGAATTAATGAAAAGAGAAAAAAGCGGACCGGGCTTTTTGGGTAAGACAGAAAAACTCCATCTGGTTTATAAAATTACTCTGGAAAATCTGCGAAGCAGGGAGGTGGAGGTTGAGCTTCAGGATCAAATTCCGGTCAGTCAGAATACGAAAATCGAAGTTAAGGATATAAAAATAACGCCGCCGCCGACCAACCGTAATGAGAAAGGAATTGTGACCTGGAAGGCAAAACTCGGGCCAAAAGAAAAGCAGGAATTTACCATTGACTTTACTGTGGAATATCCAAAAGACGCCCGCATCGCTGGGCTTTAAACAATTTTTGGTTTTATTTTTTGTTTTTTCCGTCGGCCAGTATGATCATTATTCACTATCCTTTTTTAATCAAACACCAAAATCTTATTTTTTATTCAATCCTGGTAATATAGACATAATAATTAGTGATAAAGCCAACATATTCTCTTTTGTTAAAGAAGGATGACCTGGCTTTTTTATGAGACTTAAGTCGGGCCAGTTCATCTCCCATAAGCCCGGCCAGATGATAAAAAGGACCTGATCTGGTCATGACGGATACTTCTGAGATGGAACCAAGTTGATAAGGTTGGGTGGTCCTAACGTCAGTCAAGTTATTCCGAAAATGATGAAATTCTTCCTACAGGCGATTAAGACTGATTCAGGTTCAATTCAAACTGCAAGCTTTCAAGAAAAAATGATATAATTTTAAACTCTTTTATCGTCAGATACTAAAAGAAAGAAAAGGATAGGACTGATGACTGAGAAAAAATCAGGGACCAAATTTTGGACCATATCTCCTGAAGATGTGGCTGCTAAATTTGGGTCTGACTTGAAAAAAGGTCTGAGCACTGAACAGGCTGAAAAGAACCTGGAACAGTTTGGTTTTAACCAGCTCCAGGAAGCCCGGGGCCGCGCGGCGCTAACAGTTTTTTTTGATCAGTTCAAATCATTTTTGATCTGGGTGCTGATTGCAGCGGCCATCATCTCCGGCTTTCTGGGAGAATGGGTGGATGCTCTGGCCATCGTCGGCATTGTTATTCTCAATGCCATTCTGGGCTTTGTTCAGGAATATCGGGCCGAAAAAGCTCTGGCCGCTCTCAAAAAAATGGCCGCACCGCTCACCAAAGTTATAAGAAATGGAGAGCTAAGGCAAATTCCGGCCCGTGAAGTTGTACCCGGAGACCTGCTGGAGCTGGAAGCTGGTGATCATGTGGCCGCTGATGCCAGAGTAATTTCACATACCCCAAACTTCTCAGTCCACGAAGCAGCCCTTACCGGGGAGTCAACACCGGTTTTTAAGACCAGCCTTGAGCTGGATGAGGAAGACATTCCCTTAGCGGACCGGGCCAACATGGTTTATGCCGGAACCTCTGTTTCTTCCGGTAAAGCCAGAGCCATTGTGGTCAACACCGGCATGTCCACTGAACTCGGTCAGATCGCTCAGATGATCCAGGAAATTACCATAGAAACGACACCGCTTCAGAGAAAGCTCGAGCAGTTCGGTCGCTGGATCGTTTATCTATGCTTTTTCCTGGTAGGGTTGATTTTCCTGCTGGAATGGGTAAGAGGCGGGGAGCTGGTCCAGGTATTCCTGACATCGGTTAGCCTGGCCGTGGCGGCTATCCCTGAAGGTTTGCCAGCTGTTGTAACGATAGCCCTGGCTCTTGGAGTCCAGCGAATGGTTAAACGCCATGCCCTTATCCGGAAACTACCTTCCGTTGAAACCTTAGGCGCAGCCACAGTTATCTGCTCAGATAAAACCGGGACACTGACCAAGAACGAAATGACGGTTAAGGTTGTCTATGCTGACGGAAAACTCTTTTCGGTGACCGGGGCTGGCTATGAACCTGAAGGAGAATTTCTGCTTGAGGAAAAGAAAATTACTCCTGATGAATTCCCGGGTCTTTATAAGACTCTCATCTGCGGAACTCTCTGTAATTCTTCAAATTTAGTTCAGGATAACGGACGTTATCGGATTGCCGGGGACCCGACTGAAGGCGCGCTTCTTACTCTCGGCAAAAAGGCTGGCCTGAGCAAAGAAAAACTGGAAGAAAAAGAACCTTTGGTAGAAGAAATTCCCTTCGATTCCGAGCGCAAGATGATGACCATGCTCAGAAGGCGGAACGGTGAGTATGTGGCTTATGTCAAGGGCGCTCCGGATGTGCTTCTTAAAAATTGTGCCTATATCTTTGAGTCCGGTCAGGAAAGACCTATCACCGTGGGAGATGTGGAAAGAATCCTTCAGGTTAATGATTCCTTAGCCCGCCAAGCGTTGAGAGTTCTCGGTTGTGCCTACAGGAGATTTTCCAGCCTGCCGGAAAAATTGGAAGCCACCAATGTGGAAAGAGATCTGACTTTTGTCGGGCTGGTGGCCATGATTGACCCGCCGCGGGAAGAAGTCATCAAAGCTATGGCTGCCTGTAAGCAAGCCGGTATCAAACCGGTGATGATTACTGGTGATCATAAAGTAACTGCTGTGGCCATTGCCCGGGAGCTGGGTATGCTGGAAGAAGAGGCTCTGGCCTTAAGCGGTGAAGAGCTTGACCGATTGAGTCCGGATGAATTTGAAAGACAGGTTGAAAAAATTCAGGTCTATGCCAGAGTTTCTCCTGAGCATAAGCTTAAGATTGTCAGAGCCTGGAGAAAAAAGGGTGAAGTGGTGGCCATGACCGGCGATGGAGTTAACGACGCTCCAGCGGTTAAAGAAGCTGATATCGGTGTGGCCATGGGGATTACCGGAACTGATGTCACTAAAGAAGTCGCGGATATGATCATCACCGATGACAACTTTGCTTCCATCGTAGCGGCGGTGGAAGAAGGTCGGGCTATCTATGACAATATCAAGAAATTTGTTCATTATCTTCTGTCCTGTAATCTGGGCGAGATCATGGTGATGTTTGTCTCCTCACTCATCGGCTGGCCGGTGCCACTTCTGCCGATTCAGATTCTTTGGGTAAATCTGGTGACTGATGGCCTGCCGGCTTTAGGACTCGGCTTTGACCCACCGGACCCGGATATCATGACCAGACCGCCAAGAAAACCTGACGAACCGATCATTGATAAAAAACGAGCCAGCTTGATGACGGTGCAGGGTATTTTTATCGCCGTCTGTTCTCTGGTGGCTTTCAGTTATGTCCTGTTTGTCGAAAGAGAAGGCATAGAGCGAGCTCGAACAGCTGCTTTTATCGTCCTGTCTGTTTCTCAGCTTTTTCATGCTTTTAACTGCCGCAGTCAGATGAAGTCGGTGTTTGAACTGGGGGTCTTTTCTAACCTGAAGCTGGTCTACGCTTTTCTGGCATCTCTGACACTTCAGCTCTCTGTCGTTTACCTGCCATTCTTCCAGAAAATTTTTAAGACACAAAACCTGACTGTCTTTGATTGGGTTTTGGTTCTGGCTCTGTCGTCGCTTTCGCTCTTGGGCATGGAGCTCATCAAGTGGCTTAATAAACGATTTAAATTCTATGAAGTTTATTGATTATTTCATCTGCCGGATGCGGACTTCTATTTCGGGCGTATCTTTTAGCAAAGCTACCAGTCTGGAAGTATCAGTTTCGCCATAATGATAAGGATAAAGTATTCTGGGCTTGAACCATTTAGCCGCTTCAGCCACCATTTCCGGGGTCATGGTGTATGGAAGGTTCATCGGCAGAAAGGCAATGTCGATGTTCTTCAAATTTTTCATTTCTGGAATGTTTTCTGTGTCTCCTGCCACATAAACCCGCTTATTGCCAAAGGTAATCACATAACCGTTGCCCACGCCCTTGGGATGAAAAGGATTACCGTCAGGTCTTTTATGCTGGATGTTGTAAGCGGGAACAGCTTCGATCTCCAGACCAAGAATATTCGTTCTGTCTCCGTTTTTCATCACTTTTAAGCCGGGAACCTTGGGCTGGCAGGAACCTGAACCAATGATGACGGTAGAATCTTTTCGCAGAATCTTTATTGCCTCCGGGTCGCAGTGGTCAAAGTGTTCATGAGTGATCAGGATGAGGTCAGCTTGGGGTAGCTTTTTATAATCGGTCTCACTGCTGACCGGGTCAACATGAATGACTTTGTTTCCGAAAGTGAACATCAGTGTGCCATGCCCGATGAAAGTGATTTTTAAATCTCCAGCAGAAGTGGAAATGATATCTTCTTCATGTTTCTGACCAAAGGCTAAGAGTGGAGCTAAACCCAGGAACGAAGTTAGGAGTAAAACTATCAGTTTTTCCATTGTCCACCTCCTTCTTTTACCATATCATTTTAGCATAGAAAAAATGATGAAAAAATGTTTTTTGTTTTTGATGAAAATTTCTTATAATGCTTGAAGTATATCAGAGCGCAAGGCTTGTTCTTCAGATTATTTAAGAGAGCGTTAAGATGAGGATGAAAAAGTTTTTTTTGAGGATGCAGGTCGCTTCCGGGACGGTTATTTTTATCATCTGTTCACTTCTGGGCATTTTCACTATCCGGCAATTGCGAACAACTGAAATCAACAATCAGGTCAGCGAACTGACCGAGCTGGCTCTGGCCATGACGGTGGAGATACGGCCCTATGACCAAATGGACGACAGCCGTCTCGAGCAGATTCTGACCACCCAGGCCAGAATTTCCCGGGTCAGAGTTACGCTGATTGACCCCTTGGGTAAAGTCATCTTTGACACGGAAAAAAAAGCTGGGGAGCTGGAAAGTCATCGCTACCGACCTGAAATTGACCGGGCTCTGGCTGGTGAGGTAGGCTGGATTGTCCGTTACAGTGATACCCTGAGAAAGAAGATGCTCTACGTGGCTGTACCCGTCAGAAAGAATGCTCAAGTGACAGGAGTCTGCCGGGTCAGCCGTTTTCTTGACTTGGCTGTTCATTCTTACGAACAGACCAGAAATCGTCTTCTGATTGGCTTTGCTTTATTCATTCTGCTCGGTTGGGGATTGTCTTATCTTCTTTTAAGAAAACTTTTGAAACCTCTGGAAAACCTGTCATTAGTCGTTGATCAGGCGGCAGAAGGCGATACTGGTCTTCCGGTCAGAACCTCCCTGATGGCGGTTCTCGGACCCCTGGTTGCAGGTATTAACCGCTTAATATCCAGGAATCAGGAACTGGCTGAATCTCTAAAAGAAGATAAAGAGATATTCCAGACTTTGATCGATTCTACTGAAGAGGGCTGGCTGCTGGTTGACCCAGCGGGTAAGATTATTATGGCTAACCAGAGCCTGCGCCGGATGTTTCCTGAAATTGGCCCGGGTAGCGAATTCTACTGGCAGACACTCAGATGTCCTGAACTGAATGAGCTTTTTGAGCGGGCTCATAAGTCAGAAAAGCCCATCGAGGGCCAGTTCGAAAAAGACGGTCGAACCTTTTCCTGCCTGGCCAGCTGGTTACCACTCAGACAGCGGTTTCTGCTGAGATTTTCTGATATCACTGAGACGAAAGAGCTGGCAGAAAGAAAGAAAGAATTTGTGGCTAACCTGGCCCATGAATTGAAAACTCCCTTAACAGCCATCAAGGGATTTCTGGAAACTCTGGAAAATGAAAATCTGAGTCAGGAAGGAAAAAATTATCTGAAAATCATTCAGAGAAATACCGAGCGACTGGTACGTCTGGTAGAAGACCTGTCCAGATTATCGGAGCTTGAAGAAAAAGGTCCACAGCTCAAAAAAGAAGCAGTCAACCTGGCCGACATGGTCCGAACGGTGGTTAAAGCTTATTTTCAACCAGCTACAGAAAAGGGTTTATATTTGAAGGTGGAAGCAGAGCCTATTCCGGAAATTTATGCTGATGCTTTCCAGATGGAACAGCTGATTTTAAACCTGGTGGACAATGCCATCCGCTACACGGAAAAAGGGGGAGTAACGGTCAGGCTGGAGAATAAGGATAACGGAGTGTTGTTGTCTGTTTCTGATACTGGAATTGGAATCCCGGAAGAACATCTGCCGCGAATTTTTGAGCGGTTCTATGTTGTGGATAAGTCTCGTTCGAGAAAAACTGGCGGCACCGGTCTTGGATTGTCTATAGTTAAACACATCGTCCTGGCCCATCAGGGGAAAATTGAAGTCAGAAGTGCGCCGGGCTTTGGCACCACCTTTTCAGTCTGGTTACCACCGGGTTCAGCTGATAGCCAATAAGAGAAAAATCGGCTATAATTCACTCTGAAAATTCTATCGGAGTGAGTAAAAATGCCTGAATTAGAATTCAAGGGCAAAAAGCTTAAACTTAATGAAGAAGGTTTTTTAACCACCCCGGAATTGTGGGATGAAGAAATCGCTCAGTTTTTAGCTAAGCAGGCTGAAGGAATCGAACAAATGACGGAAGAACACTGGAAGATCGTTAACTATATTCGGAATTATTATCTTCAGAAAGGTCAGGCCCCGATGATCAGGAAGATGGTCAATGAGACGGGAATTTCCCTTAAGCATATTTACGAACTTTTTCCTTCGGGTCCGGCTAAAGGGGCTTGCAAGGTAGCTGGTTTGCCCAAGCCGGACGGTTGTGTTTAATGATTCACCCCTTTTTTTTCTTGAACTCAACTATTTCTCTGACGGCTTGAATGGCGGTCCTGATGTGCTCTTCCGTGTTGAACGGGCCGATGCCAAATCGGACTGCGCCTTTGATTTTATCAGTTCCAAGTTGCTCGTGAACTAAAGGAGCACAGTGCAGACCGGTGCGACAAGCGATGTTGTAATCGACATCGAGCATAATGCCCACATCCTGGGCTTCCATCCCATCAACGTTAAAAGCAATTACGCTGATGTGATTGGTCAGGTCGTCCTGACAGTAGAGAGTCACGCCATCAATCTGTTTTAAGCCATCAACCAGCATCCGGGTCAATTTCATCTCGTGATGATGAATGTTTTCCAGACCTTTTTCCATCACCCATTTAAGTCCGGCGTGAAGTCCGGCAATGCCCAGAACGTTGGGCGTGCCATATTCCAGGCGGTACGGATACTCTTCGAGATGGGTTCTCTGGGCAGAACGAACACCAGTGCCGCCAGCTCGGGTGATCTTGATATTCACGCCTTCGGCCACGCATAACCCGCCAATTCCGGTCGGCCCAAGAAGCGATTTATGGCCGGTAAAGGCTACCACATCTATGTTCATTTCCTTCATATCAATCGGTACCTTGCCAGCAGACTGGGAAGCATCGATGGCGAAAACTACCCCATGTTCTTTGCAGATTCTGCCGATTTCTTTGATGGGTTGAACTGTGCCGATGACATTAGAAGCATGATTGACGATGACCAGTTTAGTATTCTTTTTTATTTTTTTCTTGATATCTTCCGGGTGGACAAAGCCGTTTTTATCAAAGGGCACGTAATCAACTTCGACACCTTTTAGCGACAAATGATAAAGAGGCCTCAACACGGAATTGTGCTCAATGGTGGTGGTGATGGCATGGTCTCCGGCTTCGAGCAGGCCAAAAATGATCAGGTTCAAGGCGTCGGTTGAATTATAAGTGAAGCACAGCCGGTTGGGGTCGGAGCCATTAAAAAATTCAGTTAGCATTTTTCTGGTGTTTTCCACCATCTCTCCGGCTTCCAGGCAGAGGTCATAACCGGAGCGACCTGGATTTACCCCATAATGACGATAGAAGTGATCCATGAATTGATAGACTTCTTCTGGCTTGGGATAAGAAGTGGCGCCGTTGTCCAAATAGATGATTTTCATAGATAAAGCCTCCAGAAAGGATTTGATATATATAAAGATGGGCAAATTTGGTTGGAAAGATTACAGGGAGGATTACAGTTTGTTTCCATAGTCAAAGAGGCATTTTATACTAATAAAAATTTTGGATTAAATCAACAGGCCAAATTGCTTCACTTAAAATCTATCCGAAATTGATTCGTTGCCTCACGAGAAAATTTATACAAAATTGGCTTTTGCCCCTGGTAGGTGAGCTGGTTATGGGGTTTAAAAATTACCTCAGCGAAAGTTTTAAATTGACTTTTAATTATTTCCAATGAAGAATAATAACAAAAATGAGGTGAGCACATGCGGCTGAAAAAAATACTTATCATCGGCCTTTTTAACTTCTGTCTTTTAAGTCTGTTGCTTGTTTGTTCCAGGGTGGAGAAAACTTATGACCTGGTCATTGCTAACGGCTTGGTGATTGACGGTAGCGGCAATCCTTGGTTTAAGGCTGATATCGGAATTAAAGGCCAGAAGATTATAGCTATCAAGGACCGAATTGAACCCCAAAAGGCGGAAAGAGTAATTGAGGCCGCAGGTTTGATTGTAGCTCCCGGCTTCATCGATATCCACACTCATGCTGATGAAGGAATTCTAAAAATCCCTGGCTGTGAAAACTACATCTCTCAGGGTGTAACAACTCTTATCGGCGGCAACTGCGGTGGTCATGAATTTCCGCTATCCGAGCTGTTCCAGAAAATACAACAGCAGGGAATAGCCTGCAATTTTGGTTCCCTGGCCGGACACAATACTATCAGAGAGAAAGTGATGGGAATGAAGATGGGCGAACCAACACCTGAAGAAATGAGCCGGATGAAAGAACTGCTCCGACAGGAGATGAGAGCCGGAGCTCTGGGGCTGTCCACAGGCCTGGCCTATCTTCCCGGGACTTATTCCAGGACTGAAGAGCTGGTCGAGCTGGCTTCGGTTGTAGCTGAATTTGGAGGTTTCTACGCTTCTCACATCAGGAATCAGGGCAAAAGAATAACTCAGGCGATAGAAGAAGCCATCAGTATCGGCGAAAAAAACCATCTCCCGGTCGAAATATCCCACATCAAGCTGGCGGATGAGGATGTCTGGAACCAGCTGGAGATGATTATTCGTCCGGTGGAGCAAGCAAGGGCCAGAGGAGTAGAAGTCACTCTTGACCAGTATCCTTATACCGCCACCAGCTCTGGTTTTACCAGCAGCTTTCCCCAGGATGTTTTTGAAGGCGGACAGGAAAAATTCCTGGAACGTCTTAAAGACCCCGAAACTTATGACCGGGTCAAACAGACAATAATCAACAATAGACTGACTTCAAAGCGGGGGATAAACAAACTGGAAACGATTTATATCGCCCGCAGCCAGAAATTCCCTGACTATGAAGGCAAGAACCTCAAGCAAATTCTGGAGATGATGGGAAAGGCGGCCACTGTGGATAACGGAGCCGAGCTGATTATCGACATAGTCAAGGAAGGTGATGCTTCAGCCATATTCTTCCAGATGGACGAGAAAGACGTGGAAGCCCTGATGAAATTGCCCTATGTCATGATTGGTTCTGACGGCAGCCTGCAGGTCAGGGGGCAAGGCAGCCCTCATCCCCGAAGTTACGGCACTTTTCCCCGGGTTCTCGGTGAGTACGTCCGGAATCGCCAAGTAATCACCCTGGAGGAGGCTATCAGAAAAATGACTTCACTTCCGGCTCAGACTCTTAGGATTAAAAACCGTGGCCTGCTGCGGGAAGGTATGTATGCTGATATAACCATCTTTGACCCGAAAAAAATCAAGGACCTGGCCACTTTTGCCAGCCCCCATCAATACAGCCAGGGTTTGGTCTATGTACTGGTCAACGGTCAGGAAGTGATTGAACAGGGCAAATTTACGGGTAAAAAGCCGGGTATGATTATTTATGGTCAGGGGTACAGGAAAAAATAAAAAAAATTTTTCTTAAACTATTGAAATTTTGTTGATTGGTGCTAATATGTATGGCTAAAAAAAATGAGATACTACATTTCACTCGGCAGTAATCTCGGCGACCGGCGCCGTCATTTAGCTCAGGCCAGAAGTCTGCTGCAAAAAGCTGGAGTCAGGATTATCCGGCAGTCCTCAATCTATGAAACTGAACCCGTGGATTATTTAAACCAGCCCTGGTTTTACAATCAGGTTATCGAAGTCGAAACGCCTCACAACCCGATTTCTTTGCTCCACCTGGTCAAAGATATCGAGCACCGGATGAAACGGAAACCCACTTTTGACAAGGGTCCAAGGACAATTGATATAGACATTCTTCTGGCTGATAGGACCGTGGTTCAGACCCAGAAGTTAATCATCCCTCATCCCAGAATGAGTTTTCGTAATTTTGTGATGATTCCCCTGGCTGAAATCGCGCCAGATTTTGTCCATCCGCTCCTTCACCAGCCAATCTCTATTCTGGCCCAGATGACCGGCGATTCTTCGACTGTCAGGAAAGTGGAAGAAATCCATCAATTGACCGCAGTCTAAAACCTCAGCCAGAATTTGATTCTGTATCTTTTCTTTCATTTTGTTCTTTTAACCGCAAGCCCATAATCCCGCTCTTGACCATAAAGGAAAACTATTTGCTTCGTCTTGCCATTTAATAAGATACCCCGCTCACATTGTCTTAAATTTTCTTTTATTTATTTTTTCTGTAACTTAAACTTTGCCTGTTACTATTTTAAGGTACTGTAATAAATCGAATTGAACAGCAGCTTGAAAGTACCGCGGGGTTGAGCCCGGAACTGCACCGGAAATCCTAAGAGAATCAGCCGGCCTTTTTCCATCGGGACTTCGACGATAGCCGCTTTTTGCTGGATGAGTTTTTCACCGTATATCCAGCCACTGAGCAAAAGATTGTCTGCGGAATATTTCGCCACTATCCTGGGTGAAGGTTTCTGGCCGAAGGACGGAAAAACATCAAAGGCGCAGCTATCGGCAAAGACAATGGGTTGCGGATTCTGCATGCCATAAGCTATCGGATGTGACAAATCAAACTCGGCCTGAAGGATGGAGCCAACACAATTGAACTCTTCTTTTTTAGCTTTTTCCAGAACATTTCGCACTGGCGGCTTGAACTCACCGGTTGCCAGGTTGCAGGTGGTGTTCATAAAAATGAGGGTACCACCTTGTTTGACGAATTCTTTCAGGTTGTTTACTCCATGGGAAGTGAGTCCTCCGATATAATCTGGAGGCATGGTTCCTTTCTGATAGCCATTGACTATCAGTTCAGGTGAATAATGGTCAGGCAGGATGATTGTATCATACTGGGCAGCTAAATTCCCAGCCCGAATGTCAGCATCATGCAGCACCTTGTAACTGAATTCATGCTCATCCAGAACAAATCTGGTCCAGCCTTCATCTTCAACGGCCACCCACGACTGATAAATACCGACCTTAGGAGCTCTGACTTCATAGGTTTCGACTGGAGGTTTGGACGAACAGGCCAGAATTTTCAAACATAGATCCTTTGCCAGCCTGTCCATGAACTCACGGTTGATGGAACTGGCGATGATGGTGCCTTCAGGATAAGTTTTGCCGTCATAAGTGAAAGATTTTTTAGCCCAGCTAATTTTCCCATTCTGCTTAAAAATGCGATTTATGGCGATAAAGGAGGCATTCTGGCTGTGGTCAAGGAGAAAAGCAGCCCGACCTGAGCCTTCAATTTTCCCGGCTGGCAGGGTGACGTTCTTAACCAATGTCATTTTGACCGAAACCGGCGTGTTGGCTGCCAGCACTTTAACATTGAACTGATAGGGAAGAGTCCAGCCCATCATATCGTAGGCTTCGATGGGTGCGCCCTCAAACTTTCTGGATGAAACCAGGCCCTGCCACAGGTCTGGGTATTTTCGCAGGTCAGGATAATGCTGTTCTTCAAACATGTTCTTAGCAAAAAGAGCAAAAGGCTGGTTCATTGGGATGAGTAAAGTTCCTTTGGGATAAAGGATTCCGTCGCAGGTGAATTCTTCTTGAGCTTCATAGACTTCAATCCCGAGCAAAATCATCCGATTCAGCAGGAGAGCCATATTGCCTGGGTCGGTTTGATTTTGCGGAATTATCCAGGCATAGGGCGGTTCTTTTTGAAAACGAGCCATAACATCTCTGGCCATTTTATATTTGTTGTAAAGAAGCTCCTGTCGGTATTTGGCGGCAACTTCCAGAACTGCCTTTGAGGCTGTTAGACAATAATCCACAGCGTCTTTCAGTCGCCACCAGCCGCCTTTCCAGGGGCTGGGATAAAAAGCTGACATAGTCAGGTCTTGATATTCAGGTGGAAAATCTTTGACCGTATAGAACCGTGGTGTAGCATAACGATAAAGGGCAGTTTCAGTCAGGATGGAAATGATGTTGTGGGAATCGACCACCTGGGTGACATAGCCAGGATACCAAGTGTCGAAGACGATTCTTGAAATAGCTCCCTCTTTGCCTTCGGCGTCAAAAGCCGCACCCATGGCCGAGCCGATTAAATTCTGCCAGCGGACGATGAGCGGGTGGACGTTGGGATTGGTGGGCTCAGAGTTAGGTGGGATCCAGATGCGCGCCGGGAAAGGTGCCGTCTGATGGTGGTTGTAGAGAATTACCGGGTACCACTCCTGATTGACCAGTTTGTTGATGTTCTGCGTCTCCTTCAGATTAGAAATGTAAGAATCGCGGTTATTGTCGTGGCCGGCATAATAATGATAGAGATAGGGGAGAGGAGAGACTTCATAGGGCGTGCCTAAATTCTTCTGATACCATTCAGCAACTTTGTTCATACCATCGGGATTGGCAAAAACCAGAAGACAGATGACTTCATTCAGGATGTTCAAAGTTTTGGCGTCCTTAGCCGAGACCAGGTCGTAGGCTAACTGAACCAGATGCTGGGCTGGTGCGCATTCGGTAGCGTGGAGGCCGCCGTCAATGTAAACCACGGCTTTGCCTTGCTCGGAAAGCTTCTGAGCCTCCTCTGGCGAGAGATCGCGAGCCAAGGATAATTTCTTGATTATTTCCCGGTACTTTTCCAGGTTGGCCAGATTGTCTGGCGATGAGATGACCGCATAATACATTGGCAGGCCAAGAGTGGTTTTTCCCATCTCCATCAGCTTAATCTTGTCGGAAACCGAAGCCACTTTTTTCAGATAGTCGATGGCCTGGGTGTAGTTGATCAGATGATAATCAGCTCCGACTTTGAAGCCCAGAATGTCTTCCGGGGCCGGAATAACCTGAGCTTTAAGAGAGGCGAGTCCGGTCAAAAGCAACAGACCCAATCCCGATAAAATTAGTAGGGAATAAACTTTCTTCATCATCTATCTCCTGAAAAAATGTTATTCAAAAGCATTCTTGATATGTTCTATTACAGGTGTCCCTTCAGGGTTAAAGCTTATGCTAATGACATCGAACCGGCAATCAATGTGGTTTAAGTTATTAAGATAAAGGTAGCCTTCAGCAGCTCGTCTCAGGTGGGATTTTTTTTTAGGAGTGATGGCTTCTTCGGGCAGACCGTATTCAGCTGAGCTTCTGGTCTTAACTTCGATAAAAACTAAATAATCCCGGTCACGGGCAATAAGGTCAATCTCGGTATGATGAAAACGGAAATGCTTTTCTATAATCTGATAGCCTTTCCTTTGAAGATATTCTGAGGCAATGTCCTCACCCCAGCGGCCAAACGGGAGTGAGCCTACTTTATCCTTTTCCACCTGACGCCTTCTTTGGTATCTTCCAGAATAATTCCCAGCTGACGCAGTTCTTGGCGAATGGCATCAGCTAAGGCAAAATTCTTTTCTTTTCTGGCCTTCTGCCGGAGTTCGATTTTCCTTAGGATTTCGGGTGGAAGGGTTTCTTCTTCTTTTTCAGGCAGAATAGCCAGGACTCGGTCCATCTGATAAACAGCCTCCAAGACCTTTCTGGCATCATCCTGTTTCAGACTATCTTTGGCCAACCTTAAGTTTATTTCTCGAATAAGCTCGAACAGCGCAGCCAGAGCCGCTGAAATGTTCAAATCGTCGGCCAGGCTGTTTTTGAAATCAGCCATGGCTTTTTGAACGAGAGGCTCAACCTCCTGGTCAGAGCCAGGAGAAAATTTCCGGTGTTCCAGCTCATAAACGAAATCAAGAATTCGCTGTCTTGAAGCTTTAGACTGCTCCAGACCCTCGAAGGTGAAATTGAGCATTTTGCGGTAATGGGTAGAAAGCAGGAAATAGCGGATATCTATGGGGTCGAGGTTTCGAGTCAACAGGTCGCGCAAGGTGTAGAAATTGCCTTTGGATTTGGACATCTTTTCGCCGTCAACTATTAAATGGTGGCAGTGCAACCAGTAGTTGACAAATTTCTGCCCATAATAGGCTTCTGACTGGGCAATCTCGTTCTCATGGTGAGGGAAGATGTTATCTATGCCACCGCAGTGGATATCGAAGGTCGGTCCCAGGTAACGGGTGCTCATGGCTGAACACTCGATGTGCCAGCCCGGTCTTCCGGCTCCAAGCTCTGTTTCCCAGAAAGGTTCGCCTTCTTTGGCTTTTTTCCAGAGGGCAAAGTCATGAACGCTTTCTTTTTCGTATTCGTCAGCTTCAACCCGGGCTCCAGCTTTGAGTTCTTCCACGTTTATCTTGGCCAGGCGACCGTAAGCCGGGAATTTAGCTATGCTGAAATACACTGAGCCATCTTTGATGTAGGCAAAGCCCTTTTCCAGCAGGCCCTTGATCATTCTGACCATGTCTGGAATGTGTTCCGTGGCTCTCGGATAGTAATCAGCTGGAAGGAGGCGCAGAGTCTTAATGTCTTCAAAAAAGGCTTCAATGTATTTCTTTGTGTATTCGTTGAGCGAGATACCCAAGCTGTTGGCACCCCTTATAGTTTTGTCGTCCACGTCAGTGATATTCATCACGTGAATGACCTTGAAGCCGTAAAACAGCAGGAATCTCTTGAGCAGGTCTTCAAAGATGTAAGCCCGGTAATTGCCGATGTGAGGATAATCGTAAACCGTAGGACCGCAGGTATAAAGCCGGACTTCACCTTCTTTGATCGGTTTAAATTCTTCAATTGTGCCGGATAGAGTATTAAAGAAACGAATCATCCTGTTTATTATGTCCAAACTGAGTTAAGGCGTCAATAGGAGAAATGACTGCTGTGAGTTTCTTGATTAACAGACGAAATTAATTGACCAATTTTCTCGATTTATGACATAATAAAAACGTAAATTATATTAATCGAAAGGATTCATCATGAGAATAAATGTTGGCATTAGGCGTGAAGACATCAACCGCTGGGAAAGGCGAGCGCCTCTGATTCCGTCTCATGTCAGAGAGCTTATTCAGAATTATCCATTAAATTTTTATGTTCAACCATCAACCATCAGAGTTTTTCCTGATAGTGAATATCGGGAGGCAGGTGCCATCGTTCAGGAAGACCTTTGTCCCAGTCGAATCATCTTAGCCATAAAAGAAATTCCCGTTAATCTGCTTGAACCGGGGAAGGTCTATGTCTTTTTTTCTCATACGATTAAGGGCCAGGCTCATAACATGCCCCTGCTCAAAAAAATTTTAGAGCTCGGTTGCACGCTCATCGATTACGAAAAAATGACCAACGAGAAAGGACAACGGGTCCTGTTCTTTGGCAATTATGCCGGTCACGCCGGAATGGTTGACTCGCTCTGGGCTTACGGCCAGCGAATGAAGGCTCTTGGAGTGGAAACGCCTTTTCTTAAGATTAAACAAACAATTCATTACAGCAACCTGACTGAGATTAAGGAACAGATTCAAAAAGTTGGTCGGGAGATCGAAGAAAAAGGTCTACCACCAGAGATAAGCCCGTTCATCTGCGGCTTTTTTGGCTATGGCCATGTGTCTCAGGGAGCTCAGAAAGTCTATGACCTCTTGCCAGCAGTGGAGATAAAAGCTTCAGAGCTGGCCGAGACTGTGGAAAAAGGATATTTTTCCCCGCACCGGGTTTATAAAGTGGTGTTCAAAGAAGAAGACATGGTCAGGCCGAAAGGAGATTTAGCTTTCGACCTTCAGGATTATTACCAGAACCCGGAAAAGTATTACCCGGTGGCTGAAAGCTACCTGCCTTATCTTAATGTTTTGATTAATGGCATTTTATGGACACCAAAATATCCAAAGTTTGTTACCAGAAAGTTTCTCCAGGAGCTTTATGGTGGAAAATCTATGCCCCGGCTTCAGGTAATCGGTGATATCACTTGTGATATCAATGGTTCGATCGAAAGCACAGTTAAAGCCACCGACTCTGAAAATCCAGTCTACGTCTATGACCCGATAGAAGGGAAGACCATTTTCGGCTTTGAGGGTCGTGGTCCGGTGGTGATGGCTGTCTATAATCTTCCGGCAGAGTTACCCCTGGAATCTTCGACCTTTTTCAGTAAAAACTTAAAGCATTATGTCCCAGGAATTGCCCTGGCTGATTATTCTAAGCCGTTTAACCAGATTGAGTTGGACCCGGTGGTAAAAAGAGCAGTTATTGTCTATAAAGGTCAGTTGACTCCTGATTATAAATATTTAAAGGATTATTTAAAAATTTGAAAAATATTATTTTTTAATAAGAGGATAAAATGAAAAAGGTCTGTGTTCTCGGCGCGGGACTGGTAGCCGGTCCACTGGTTGAATATCTTCTTAATTTCGATGACATTCAGGTTAAAGTGGCTGATATAGAAGTTGATAAAGCCCGCCATCTGGTTAAGGACCATCCGCGGGGGCAGGCTTTCCAACTTGACCTTAACGACCGACAGAATCTGGAAACTCTTATCTCTGATGTTGAAGTAGTGGTTAGTATGGTCCCTTATACTTTTCATCCCTATGTAGCCGGAATCTGCCTTGAACACGGTAAGCATCTGGTAACAGCTTCTTATGTCAGCCAGGAGATGAAAGCTCTTGACGGGAAAGCTAAGGAAAAGGGACTGACCTTTCTCAATGAACTCGGTCTTGATCCGGGGATTGACCACATGGAAGCCATGCGGCTTATTCATGAAGCCAAGGCTTCGGGCGGACGGGTGGTGAGTTTTATTTCTTATTGCGGTGGTTTGCCAGCCCCTGAAGCTAAGGATAATCCTTTTGGCTATAAATTTTCCTGGAGCCCCAGGGGGGTGCTTCTGGCCGGGCGTAATGAGGCCCGTTACCTGAAAGACGGAAAAGAAGTGGTGGTGCCGGCTGAACAGCTTTTTGCTCATTATCAGATGATTGAAATTCCAGGTCTGGGAGTTTTTGAAGGTTATCCCAACCGCAATTCGGTTTCCTACATTGAGACTTATGGTATCCATGAAACCAGAACCATGCTCCGCGGGACATTGCGCTATCCTGGCTGGTGCTTGAAGCTGAAAAAGATAGGTGAACTCGGACTTCTCGACATAGCCGAAAGAGAATGGAAGGCCAGGACT
This sequence comes from Candidatus Aminicenantota bacterium, assembly GCA_014360015.1. Classification (GTDB taxonomy): domain Bacteria; phylum Acidobacteriota; class Aminicenantia; order Aminicenantales; family Saccharicenantaceae; genus Saccharicenans. The sequence goes on from JACIYJ010000002.1 coordinate 207,738, forward strand.
TATGCCGAGTTTCTGAGAGAATTCCTTGAGCTTGGGCCGCAGGAACCTCTTCAGGAACAAGTTGCTGCAAAACTCGGACTGACCCCGGATTCTGAGGTCATCCAGAGCTTTGACTGGCTTGGACTTTTTAGCGACCGGCCGTTGCCTACCAGAAAGATTTCGCCTCTCGATCTGCTGGCAGCTTTGATGGTGGATAAACTCAAGTATAAGGAAGGCGAAAGGGATATGACTATTCTGCAGCATGAAATAATAGTGGAATATTCCGACAGCCGCCGTGAAAAAATAACCTCGACTCTGATTGATTTTGGAATTCCCCATGGACATACTTCAATGTCCAGGACAGTCGGTTTGCCTGTAGCCATCGGAGTAAAGCTGATTCTGGAAAATAAGATCCATCTCAGGGGAGTTCTTATTCCAACTGCAGCTGAAATCTATGATCCAATTCTCCAAGAATTGAAAACTCTGGGGATAAGGTTTAAAGAAGAAAGAAATTTTATCTGAGCTAAGTCTCAGATAGGAGGGCTAAAATGAAAAGGCAACCCTATGTTGCCGGCTATTTTTATCCTGATCAGCCCGAAATTCTCAAAAGAACCATAGAGTCCTTTATTCTTGACAGAGCAGAGAAGACCGAGGCGATTGGAGTAGTCTCGCCTCATGCTGGATATGAATATTCAGGACCCGTGGCTGGTGCCGTTTATTCTTCAGTCATCATTCCGGAAACAGTGATCATTTTAGCCCCGGCCCATCACCATATAAGCTCTTTATTTGCGCTCTATGATTCAGGGACCTGGGTGACTCCGCTCGGAGAAGTTGCGGTGGAGAACAGGCTGGCTGAATTGATTATTGGGGAAACTCAATTGATTTCCAGGGACCAGGAAGCCCACCGAAAAGAGCATTCGATCGAGGTTCAGATTCCCTTTCTCCAGTATTTACAGAAAAATCTGTCAATCGTTCCGATAGTTGTCTCTCACGAAGCTGATTACGACCATTTAGCTGAATTGGGTAAAGCTTTAGCCAGGGCTGTGACTGGTTTTAGAGGGAAAGTGCTGCTGGTGGCCAGCACTGATATGAGTCATTATGTTAATCAGAGAGTGGCTGAAGAGCTTGATTACAAAGCCATTTCTTTTATCCAGAAGCTCGATCCCCAAGGCCTTTATGAAGTCGTGAGCTCTTACGGAATTTCCATGTGCGGCTTTCAACCAACCACAGCTCTGCTGGTAGCGGCCAAATCCCTTGGGGCTAAGGAGGGAAAGCTCATCAAGTATCAGACTTCGGGCGATAGGACAGGAGATTACAGGCAAGTAGTCGGCTATGCTGGCCTGGTAATTAGTTAAATAATAGCACTCTGGAAGCCAGATTGACAAAAGTTGTCTTTTGGGGTAAATAAAAGAAAAAAGAGAAAATGCCTTACTCCAAATTAGAAAATAAAGAAAAAATTGTTCTGAATCTTACAGTAGAGGTCTATCTTCAGACAGGAAGACCGGTAAGCTCTGGCTATCTGGCTCAAAAGATAAATTACACTGTTTCACCGGCGACCATCCGGAATGTCATGGCTAAGTTAGAACAGGAGGGGTATCTGCACCAGCCCCATACTTCAGCCGGCCGGATTCCGACTGATGAGGGAATTAGGTTTTATGTTAACAACCTGCTGAATGAGACACTCTATGCCACTCCAGAGTCTGTCAAGATTTGTCCTGAAGAGCTCTCGGTTGATTCGGGCGAGCTCGATTTGCTTCTCCTTCAAGTCAGCCAGATTCTGGCTAATAATTCCGATAACTTGGCTTTTGTTATTTCTCCGCACATTTCTCAGGTAAATTTTGACCAGGTGAAGTTTGTTAAGCTCAAAGATAACAAAGTGATGATTGTCTTACTTTCTACGTTTAATCTGGTTCAAACTGAGATCTTTGAGACCCAAACCCTTTTTACTCAGACTGAGCTCGATCGGGCTGCTCAGTACATAAATCAGAACTTTCGGGGAAAGAATTTAGCCTTTGTCAGGGACTATCTTTTCCGGGAGCTGCCAAGACTTAAAATGAAATACGAAGATCTGGTGGAGAAAATGATAGCTCTGCTCAAAAGCTATCCTTCACCGGAGAAAGAAAGAGGCAAGATCTTCCTGCAGGGGACAGCCAGACTTCTGGACAAAGCTGAGCTTTTTGACTTTCAGAAGCTGAAATCTCTTTTCCAGAACTTTGAAGAAAAAGCCAATTTGGTCAGACTGCTTTCCGACCTGATAAGCCTGGAAAGAGTCAAAGTCATCATCGGTTCCGAGTTACAGTTACCGGAGATTGCTGATTGTTCTCTCATTCTTTCCCATTATGGATACAGAAATCAGATTCTGGGCTCGCTCGGGATAATCGGGCCCAAGAGGTTACCCTATGAAAAAATAATTCCACTGGTCGATAATGTGGCCAGATATTTGACCAGAACCATCACCATCCTGGAGAAAGGAGTTGAGCTATGAGTGGTAAGAAGCCAGAAGAAGAAAAAAAAGAACAGATAGAAAATAAAGAGCTTGAAAATAAAGATCTGCAGGAGGAAAAGGTAAAAGATAGTCAGGAAAAAAAGGAAATTCCTTTTGAGCTTAGCGAACAAGAAGAAATAGAATATCTTGACCTTAAAGCTGAGGATAAGCCTGAAGTCTGTGAGGCCAAAGAAAAAGTTGAACCATCAGCAGAAAAAGAAAAGGAGGAAATGATCAGTAAGCTGAGCGAAGAGCTGGAGGCTAAGGAAAAAGAGATTGCCCAGCTCAAGAGTCAGGTTGAAGAGCTCAAGGATAAATTTCTGCGCAGTCTGGCCGAGCTGGACAACGTCCGCAAAAGAGTCGAAAAAGAGAAAGAAGAATACTATCAATATGCTCTAAGTGACCTGCTCCGGGAAATCCTTCCCATCATCGACAACTTCGAAAGAGCTCTAAAGACGCCTGAAGAAGAAACTGATGGAAAAACTTTTAAAGAGGGAGTTGAGTTGATTTATAGGATGCTGCTGAATCTTCTGAGAAAATACGGGGTAACTCCGATCGAACTCCAGGATAAAAAATTTGACCCGACGATTCATCATGCTCTGGCCTCAGAAGAGTCTGATGAGGTCAGCGAGCCTGAAATAAAAGAAGAGCTGCAAAAGGGGTATTTAATTCATAATAGACTCCTCCGGCCGACTATGGTAAAAGTAATCATTCCTAAGAAGAACTGAACATGGCAGAGGTAATCGGGATAGACCTGGGAACCACTTATTCCTGTGTGGCCTGGATGAACGGGGAGACCCCAGTGGTTATCCCCAATCTGGAAGGTAACAATACCACTCCTTCTGTGGTTTCTTTTACCTCGGGAGGGCAGAGACTGGTCGGACTGCCGGCTCTTCGACAGGCCGTGACCAATCCAGAAAATACCATCTATTCAGTCAAAAGGCTGATCGGGAAGAAGTTCAACTCTCCAGAAATGGAGATGATCAGGAAAAAGCTTCCTTATAAGCTGATGGAAGCTCCCAACGGTGATATTCTGATAAAAGCTGGTAACGAAATTTACACACCGCAAGAAATTTCGGCTTTCATTCTCAGCTATCTCAAAGAATGTGCTGAGAATTATCTTGGGACTAAAGTCGAGGAAGCAGTCATCACCGTGCCAGCTTATTTTAATGACCATCAACGACAGGCTACTAAGGATGCCGCGGCCATCTGCGGTCTTAAAGTTTTACGAATCATAAATGAACCGACAGCTGCCAGTTTAGCCTACGGGTTTAACACCAGAAAAAATGGGGTAGTAGCTATTTATGACCTCGGCGGCGGGACTTTTGATATTACAGTCCTGGAAATCCATGAAGGCATTTTTCATGTTCTTTCAACCAGCGGCGATACTTTTCTGGGTGGTGATGATTTCGATAATCGCCTGATTAGCTGGCTGCTGGAGGAGTTCTGGAGGGAACACCACATTGACCTGAGCCAGGATAAATTTGCCCTGCAGAGAATAAAAGAGGCGGTTGAAAAAGCTAAAAGAGAATTGTCTTTTACTCCTGAAACAGAGATAAACCTGCCGTTCATTTGCTCTTCTGATAAGGGTTCTCTCCATATTCAAAAACGGATCAACCGGAGTTTTCTGGAGAACCTGACGCACGACCTGGTTGAAAGAACTCTAACCATATGCCAACAGGCTTTGAATGATGCTGGTCTAACCACTTCCAGGATTGATGAGGTAATCCTGGTGGGTGGCCAAACCAGGATGCCCTTAGTGCGACAGATGGTGGCCGATTATTTCGGTCGTCAGCCAGCAGCCCGGATTAACCCCGATGAAATCGTAGCTATGGGAGCAGCTCTTCAGGCCAAAATCATAAAAGGCAGCGTTGATGACCTGGTGCTCCTTCTTGATGTTACCCCTTTTTCCTTAGGAATAGAAACCGAAAACGGTGGCTTTCAGAAGATTATCGAGCGAAACACGACCATCCCTGCCCGGAAAACTATGGCCTTTACCACAGTGGAGAACAATCAGCGGCGGGTCAGAATTCATGTTCTCCAGGGTGAAAGTGAACGAGCGGAGATGAATAAATCCCTGGCCACTTTTGACCTGGTCGGAATTGATCCGGCGCCGGCTGGAGTGCCACAGATCGATGTTACTTTTGAAATCGATGCTGATGGCATTCTCCGGGTTTCAGCTCGAGATGTGGGTACCGGCCGGGAACAAAAAATTGAGATTAAACCAGCAGCAGGTCTCCTTCCGGAAGAGCTTCAGGAGATTATCGACAGGCGGAAGAAGGAGGTGAAGAAAACTTATGATGAAGAAGGATTATTATGAGATACTTGGAGTCTCAAGGCAGGCCACGCCTGAAGAAATAAAAAAAGCTTACCGCCAGGCTGCTTTAAAATATCATCCTGACCGCAATCCGGGAAATAAGGAAGCCGAAGAAAAGTTTAAAGAGGCGGCCGAAGCTTACAGTGTGTTGATCGATCCGGAAAAAAGAGCCATCTATGACCGTTACGGTCATCAAGGGCTTCAGGGGCAGGGCTATCAGGGTTTCACCGGGTTCGACTCTTCTATTTTCCAGGATTTCGAAGACATTTTGGGAAATTTCTTTGGTTTCAGCTTTTCTGATTTTTTCGGGCAGGAGACTTCCAGAAGATATCGACCCCAGCGGGGTCGTGACTTGGCTCTGGAACTTCAGATAACTTTAGAAGAAGCGGCTGCTGGGACGGAAAAAGAGTTGAAAATTACCCGGCATGAGTTATGTCCTGTCTGTCAGGGTTCAAAATTAAGACCAGGAACCAGAAAGTCAATCTGTCCGGCCTGCCATGGACGGGGCCAGCTACGCTATCAGCAAGGTTTTTTTACCATAACCCGTACTTGTTCGCACTGTGATGGAACCGGTGAAATCATTGCCACTCCCTGTGAAGAATGCCAGGGTACGGGCCGAGTAAAGCAGAAAAGACAGCTAAAAGTAAAAATTCCACAGGGTGTTGATGATGGTACCCGGTTAAGAATCACTGGAGAAGGCGAAGCCGGAGACCAGGGTCTGCCCCGGGGAGACCTGTATGTAATCATCCGGGTCAAAAAACATCCTTTCTTTGAGAGAAGAGGCCGGGATCTTTATTGTGAAGTTCCAGTAACTTTCTCCCAGGCAGCTCTGGGGGCTAAGATAGCCATCCCGCTTATAAACGGTGATTTTGAGGTCCTAAGGATTCCCGCCGGGGTTCAATCGGGTGAAGTTTTTAAAATCAAGAATGCCGGGATGAAAGAGCTCGGCGGACATCGCCACGGCGACCTGTACGTGAAAGTAATCATCAAAACCCCAGAAAAACTGGATAAAGAACAAAGAGCTTTGCTCACCAGACTGGCTGAATTAAGAGGCGAGAAACTGGAAGAGGTGGATAAATCAATCTTGGAAAAATACAGAAACCTTACTGAAAAAAGGGAAAGTGACCAGTAATCAGTTTTTTATCAAAAATCTTCCAGATGGCCGGAACCGGTTTTCTCTTGAAGGAGAAGAGCACCATCATCTCTTCCGGGTGGCCCGGATAAGAGTCGGGGATCGCATCTGGCTGACTGATGGTCGAAGCCACCGGCTTCTGGCTGAAGTGGAAAAAATCAATGAGGATAAAACCTGGCTCCGTCCCTTAAAAACAGTTGAAGAATCTCTGAAGACAGCAACGGTTCTCGGTCTCGGGATGACTAAGCCCAAGACCATGGACTTTATCATCCAGAAAGCCACGGAGCTGGGTGTTACGGAAATTCAACCGCTTATTACCCGAAGGTCTTTGACCATCACTTCAGAAAAACTGGAAGCTAAGACGGAACGCTGGAAAAAAATAGCCAGGGAAGCTCTGAAACAATCCAAAGGGGCTATTCTGCCAGTCATTAGCCAGCCACTCTCTTTGAAGGAGGCTATCCTCAAAACCAGAACTGAGTTAAAATTATATTTAGACGAACACAGTGAGGTTTATTTTCGTGATATACTGAGCACAAGTAGGCCTGGTTCAGTAAGCCTGCTGATCGGGCCTGAAGGTGGCTGGACAAAGGAAGAGGAAGAAATGCTACAGAAATCTGAGTATAAAGGTTTAACTCTCGGTGGTCGGATTCTCAGGACTGAAACGGCAGTCATCTCAGCTTTAACTTTAATCTCTCATTTCTGGAACTGGTAAAATGTTTTTACAGGGACAAAAAGTTGGTAAGTACGAAATTCTGCGGTCACTGGGAAGCGGTGGCTTCGGTTCCGTCTATTTAGCTCGAGATACTTGGCTGGATATCAAGGTAGCCATCAAAGTTCCTCATAAACAATCGACCGAGCTCTATAAACTGCTAAAAGAGCCACGACTTCAGGCCGCTCTGAATCATCCCAACATCGTCAGAGTTCTGGCAGCCGAAAAAGAAAAAGATGTCTTCTTCATGGTCATGGAATATGTCAAAGGCAAGTCCCTGGAGAAAATTCTGGAGAAAGAAAAAATCCTGGATTGCGACCGGGCGGTTGATATCATCAAGCAGATTGCTTACGGGATTGACCATGCCCACAAGAATAAAATCATTCATCGTGACCTCAGACCTTCGAACATCCTGATTTCTGAAGAAGGCACAGTGAAGATTACTGACTTTGGGACTTCGGCCTGGTTGAATTCTTCCCAGTATGCTTCTACCAGAATCGGCTCACCGCCTTACATGGCTCCCGAACAATTTCTGGGTAAAGCTTCTTATTGTTCGGATATCTATTCGATTGGCTGCATTTTTTATGAAATGATTGTCGGCCGGCCGCCGATTTTTGATCCTGACCCCTTCAAAATTCTGGAAAAAGCTCAGCAGGGTAAGGTCACGCCGCCCCGGCTCAAGAACATGAAAGTGCCCAGGGAGATCGATGCCCTTATAATGAAATGTTTAGCTCCTAAGGTGGAAGACCGAATTCATAGCGCCTCTGAAATCATTAGGGAGCTTTCTAAACTGAAGGGGAAAGAAGAAAAATCCAGCGAACTCGAAGATATTTTTGCCCGGATTAAAGCCAGAGAACAGAGAAAGTTAACCCTGTGCTGGAATTGCCGAAGGCCTCTTCCTTACAAAACCAAAGTCTGTCCATACTGTGGGGAGAGTGTTTGAGTCCATTCAGGTTAAGCTTTTTAAATTGACTTTAAATTTTGGCTGATATACTATTAAATCAAATTTGAGACTTAAGTTCTGACAGGCAAGGCCCAATATAGAAAAATGGCTCCATTCGATGAGATGATCGGCTTTAAAAAGGAGAAAGTTCAGCTCTGTTTATCAAGCAGAAATCTTAACCGGATTTTTTGGTTAAAGATTTTTATTAAAAAGGGGATGGGCTGATGATTATTGATGATCTTTTGAAAATAGCCATCGAAAGAGATGCTTCGGATTTACATCTTAAAGCCGGTAATCACCCGATGATCAGGGTCCATGGAACCCTGATTCCTCTGGTTGGCTTTCCCCGGTTGACACCAGAAGATACTGAAGATTTGGCCAATCAGATTATGACCGATTACCAGAAGAAAAAGTTAAAAGAAGAATTTGATGTGGACCTGGCTTATAGCCTGTCGGGGTTCGGTCGCTTCAGGGGAAATATTTACTATCAGAGAGGCTCCATAGCCATTTCCCTGAGAATCATTCCCCTCGAGGTTAAGTCGATAAGAGAGTTACTTTTACCTGAAGTCCTGGAAAAAATCGCTCTTTATCCACGCGGTCTGGTGCTGGTCACCGGGACTACCGGTAGCGGCAAGACCACTACTCTGGCGGCTATGATTGATTACATCAATACCTACAGACGAGAAAACATCATCACTATCGAAGACCCGATAGAATATCTGCATAAAGACAAGAAAAGCACTATCAGCCAGAGAGAAGTCGGAATGGATGTTTTGAGCTTCTCTCGCGGACTGAGGGCCTGTTTACGTGAAGATCCGGATGTTATCCTGGTAGGTGAAATGCGCGATCTGGAGACCATCGAAACTGCCTTACTGGCGGCCGAAACCGGTCACCTGGTCTTAAGCACCCTTCATACTCTGGATGCTCCGGAAACCATCAACCGCATCGTTGCCGCTTTCCCACCCCATCATCAGCGTCAGGTCAGGTTACAGCTGGCCAGCGTGTTGAAAGCTGTTATTTCCATGCGTCTGGTTCCGAGGATAGATGAACAGGGCCGGGTGCCGGCAGTCGAGGTCATGATTTCTACACCTTACATTCAAGAATGTATTGCTGACCGCGACAAGACCGCTTTGATTCGAGATGCCATCGCTTCCGGAGTCTCCCAGTACGGAATGCAGACTTTCGACCAGTCCATCTACCAGCTTTATCGCGACGGCTATATTTCCTTCGAGCAGGGAATTAAATATTCATCAAATCCGGATGCCTTTAAGCTGAGGGTTATGGGGATCCAGTCCACACTGGATATTGCTCTTGAACAGATGGAAAAAGAGATGGTCAAAATCAAACGAGTTGATGGAGGGGGTGAAGAGGAAAGTTAAAGGAACATGAAAGCTAATGAGATCCGAACTGCTTTTTTGGAATTCTTTGAGAAAAGAGGGCACCGAATTGTCCCCAGCTCTTCTCTGATCCCGAAAGACGATCCCACTTTACTTTTTACCAACGCCGGAATGAACCAGTTCAAGAACATTTTCCTTGGACTGGAGAAGCGGAGTTACAGCCGGGCGGCCACTGTCCAGAAGTGTCTCCGGGTCAGTGGGAAGCACAACGACCTGGAACAGGTGGGAAGAACTCCCAAGCATCATACTTTTTTTGAGATGCTGGGTAATTTTTCTTTCGGTGACTATTTCAAGCGAGAGGCCATAAGTTATGCCTGGGAACTGGTGACTGATGTTTTTCGGCTGCCTAAGGAAAGACTTTACATCACCATCTATGAAGAAGACGAAGAAGCTTTTAACATCTGGAACAAAGAAATAGGCATAGACAGCTCTAAGATTTTCCGCTTCGGCAAGAAGGATAATTTCTGGGCTATGGGTGAAACCGGTCCCTGTGGGCCCTGTTCAGAAATTCATTACGATTTAGGTGAAGATATCGAAAGCGGTTCTCCTTATGAACTGATTGAGAGGGGAAGCGACAGGTTTGTTGAGCTCTGGAATCTGGTGTTCATGGAAAAATTTCAGGATGAGAGCGGGCAGTTACATCCTTTGCCCCGTCCTTCAATTGATACGGGAATGGGACTGGAGAGAATGGCGGCAGTGCTTCAGGGCAAAAGAAGCAATTTCGATACTGACCTGTTCACTCCGTTAATCCAGGCTATTTGCCAGGAAACCAGTCAGGAATATCCATTGGGCGGAGAAACAGATGTTTATATCCGGATAATCGCTGACCATATTCGGGCCATTACTTTTCTCATCGGAGATGGCGTTAACCCTTCAAACGAAGGACGCGGCTATGTTTTGAGGCGTCTGATCAGAAGGGCTTATCGCCGCGGCAATCTTCTCGGCCTGGACAAGCCCTTCCTTTACCGCTTGGCCAGTACGGTGGTGGATATCATGAAAGATGCTTATCCTGAGCTTCTGTCCAGCTTGTCTTACATCAGCCGGGTCTGTCTGGCAGAAGAAGAAAGGTTTGCCTACACTCTAAATTCCGGTTTGCGTTATTTTGAGCAGTATGCTGAAGAAGCCTTAGCTTCTAACACTCGGATTATTCCGGGAGATAAAGTCTTTAAACTTTACGACACTTTCGGTTTCCCGGTTGACCTCTGTCAGGAGCTGGCCAGAGAAAAGAACCTGGAGATTGATGAGGCCGGGTTCCAGAAAGAGCTTGAAGTTCAACGAGAGCGGGCCCGCCAATCATGGGAGGGCGAAGCCCGGATTAAAGAAAAATCTGTCTATCAGAATTATAAACATTTAAAAATCACACCTGTGTTTTATGAAAAAGAAGAGGTTGAAGAAACTGAAGTTCTGGCCCTGATCAAAAACGGGGAGCCAGCTGATTCTCTCAAGGAAGGAGAAAGCGGAGAAGTTATTCTGTCGATCACGCCATTTTATGCTGAATCCGGTGGTCAGGTGGGTGATTCCGGAATTTTGAAGAGTTCCAATTTTTCTGGTCTGGTGGAGAACACTTTTACCCCTATCCCCGGGCTCATAGTCCACAACCTGAAAGTGCTGACAGGCGAGTTAAAAGTTGGCCAGACTGTGGAAGCTGTAGTTGATTCTGTAAGAAGAAGAGCCATCAGCCGGAATCATACGGCTACTCATTTGCTCCATGCTTCTTTAAGGCAGATTCTTGGTGACCATGTCCGGCAATCAGGTTCGCTGGTCAGTCACAGGAGACTGAGGTTTGATTTTACTCATTTCGCCGCTTTAACCGAAGATGAAATCCGAAAAGTAGAACAGTTAGTAAACGAAAAAATCAGGGAAAATCTGCCTGTTACCACTAAGATTACCACTCTGGAAGAAGGGATAGCTGAAGGAGCCATGGCCATCTTCGAAGAAAAGTACGGAGAAAAAGTTAGGCTGGTCAGAGTCGGCGATTTCAGTAAGGAACTCTGCGGTGGAATTCATGTCAGGAACAGTGGAGAAATCGGCTTTTTCAAGATTGTCTCTGAATCGAGCATCGCTGCCGGACTGCGCCGGGTAGAAGCAGTGACCGGAGAAGAAGCCTTCAATTATGTCGAAGAGCTGGAAAAGAACCTGCGAGAACTGGAAAGGCTGTTTAAGGTCAGTCGAAAAGAACTTCTGACCAGAGCGGAGAAACTCCTCAAGAATTTGGAAGAAAAAGAAGAAGAAATCAGACGTCTGAAACAGAAGCTCCTGCATCAGGCAGGTCAATCGCCGGAAATGACCGTCAAAGAAATCAAAGGAGTGAAGTTTGTAACCCAGAAGTTCGAAGGTATAGATATAGAGGCTTTGCGGAATTATGCTGATTTGCTCAAGCAGAAAATCGGTTCTGGAGTGATCGTTTTAGCTTCAGCTGCTGACGGTCGGGCATTTTTAGTAGTTGCCGTAACTTCGGATTTAATCGGGAAGATTCAGGCCAACAGGCTAATAAAAGACATCGCCCAGGTGGTTGGGGGTGGCGGGGGTGGCCGCCCGGATTTCGCCCAGGCTGGAGGCACCAGACCTGAGAACATTGATCAGGCTCTGGAAAAAGGTTTTGATCTCCTCCAGAAATTGTTGTAGAATCACCCCGAAAGGTGATTGCCAGAAAGGGGATAAGTTATTAATATTTGAATAAAATGGCAGGAAGAAGGTTTATTCGATTTGTTTCAGTCATTCTTAGTCTGTTTATGTTTTGTTCTTTACTTTTAGCTTCATCCCGTCAGGAAGACCTCAAAGCTAAGTATGATCCAATTATTCAGAGACTGGCGGCCAAGCACGGGGTTCCAGCCGATTTTGTGCATGCGGTCATCAAAGTCGAATCCAATTATGACCAGTTTGCTGTTTCGGAAAAAGGAGCTCTCGGGCTGATGCAACTTATGCCGGAAACAGCCATGAAATACGGGGTTCTGAATGTCTTTGACCCGGAGCAGAATATTGAAGGTGGGATTAAATACCTCAAAGATTTAATCAAGCAATACCATGGTGACCGAGACTTGGTTTTAGCCGCTTATAACGCAGGTCAAGCTGCGGTTGAAAAGCACAATGGGATTCCGCCTTATCCTGAAACCAAGAATTATTTGAAAAAAGTTGAATATACCCGGCCCTACATCAGGACCAAGACCATAATTTACCGTTTCTACGATGAAAATGGGCGTCTCTGCCTGACCAACAATCCTTTTTACCTGCAAAAGAAATCCAGTTGAAAACTGCCCGTCTTCAGGGCTTGTTCAAAAATCCTTTGACCTGAAGCGATAAAGGTATAATTTCAAAGGTAGCCGGAAGACAACCTACCTGTTCACCATCAAGTTCGATCAGCACCGGTTCAGGCTTCAGGGGGAAAACCTGAACTCGTTGTCCCCGAAGCATGGTCACTTTATGATAAGAAAGATGGCTGCCATTTATCAGCTTCCAGCCATGCAGACAGAATTCCAGGAACCTGAGGCTTTTTACCAGAATTATATCGAAGAGATTATCGTTCAGTCTGGCCTGAGGTGCGATTTTCATCCCTTTTCCGAAAATCTTACCGTTAGCGATGGCCCCGATCAGATAATTGCCAGAGGCTTTTTCCTGACCGTCTACCGTTATTCTAACTTCGTGTCCCTTAAAGGATAGCATGGTTTCAATCAGACAGCGCACATAAGAAGAAGCTTTCCGCTTTAACCTTTCTTCGTTAACCCGTCTGACCACCTCGCCTCCCAGACCGAAATCAGCGATGTTCAGAAAATAACGGCTCGAAGTTTTGCCTTCCCGGTCAGAGTATATCACCCGGCCGACGTCTATAGGCTGATCAGGGGCTTCAGAAATAAACTTGATGGCGTTTTTCGGGTTCCTGGGGATGTTCAGACTCCGCGTCAGGTCGCAGCCTGTTCCTGAAGGGACTATTCCCAGAGTAGCTTCAGGGTTGATGATTTTTTGGTTATCAAAAAAGCCGTTAGCGATTTCATTGACCGTTCCATCGCCACCGACTCCAATGAGCAGTTCTGTTCCTTCTCTCAAAGCTTCTCGGGCCAGTTCGGTAGCTTGAAAAGGTCTTTCGGTGAAGTCATATTTGAATTCTTTAAAAAAACTTTTCAGGATTTCTTTTATCTCAGTCCAGCGATGTCTGGTCCGGCCATGGTTAGAGGCCGGGTTGACTATCACCCGGGTTTTGAGGAGCTTGCGTCTCATTCTGAACTCCTGTTGCTGTCCTCCTGCCGAAAAGCGAATAGCCGATGAGTCCGCCTATGGCTCCAAAGAAAGCGAAAAGAAGACAGGATAATAGCAGATCAAAAATAAAAAAAGAAGGACTCAAACCCTGGTATTTCATCTGAAGAAGGTTTTCCCATTCAGGTGGTAATTCTTCCATAAACCTGGACATGCTCATTAAAAATCTTTTAGTCACGTTGAAATATAAAGGACTAAAGGGAATTTCTATGATGGCGTTGATCACACCCCCAAAAACTCCGGATAAAACTCCTACCAGCAGACCATCCCCAGTTTTCAAAGGAAAAGGGGTTTTCTCAACTAAAAGGTAGGTGGAAAGAACGGCCCCAGCGATAACCCAGAGGCAGCAAAGGCAATTTAAGAAGGGAATGGCTGAGACTACTCCAGCCATGACACCACCGATCAAGGCAGGTAAGAAATAATCAGGCTGTTTTCTGTCCATTTTTCGACCTCTGATTAGAATCACTTAATTTTATTATTAAAAATGGCCTTAATGCAAATTCAATTATTTCTCTCGGACCGGGCAGAGAGTTCATCCAGAGCTTTAAACCAGAAAAAGGGCAGGACTGCTGACCAGACAAATCCGACTATTGTCCTTAGAATCAGAGGAGAAGACCAGAGTTTTATCAAGTTGAAAAAAACGTCGACTCCCATCGGGGTGGCCATCAAAATAATAAGAAGTGGCCTGGAAGTTATCCAGAGGCGAAAAGATCGCCGCCAGGTCGGATAAATTAATGAGCTCAGGAAAAAGCCAGAATAAATTCCCAGACAACGACTGCAAACTGCCAGTTGATGGCCGTTTAGAAAATAGCTTCTTTCAGGTTGCTGATGGCATAAGGGGGAGTATAATAAATAAACAAATTTTGATAAGAGCGGCCAGCGCCACGAAGTCAGAGGTGCCAGAAAAACACCTCCCAGAATTAGGCCCGAGACAAGAATTGTTAACAGCCACGATAACCGCTGCCTAAGGTTCATCTTTTTAGAGGAAAGTTTATTAAAAATTTGACTTTTAATGAAGATATAATATAAATTTTTTTTAGGATGGAATGGAAGGAGGCATGATGAAAAAATACTATCATTCGTTGATTATAATAGTTAGCTTTTTCGTCTGTGGCCAGCTGATTATGGCTCAATCCCAAGAAGTTACTGATATTCTGTCAAAAAATTCTTCTGGAGTGATAACTCTTCTTGCCTGGGACAATAATAAAAACGTGGTCGGAGAGGGAACTGGATTTGCCATAGGTGAAAATTTAATAGTCATTCCTTACCATCTTGTATCGCAGGCGGCTGAGGCGGAGATAACAACAATTTCGGGCAAAAAGGCTAAGGTTGAAGCCCTGGTGGCTTTAGACAGAAATTATGACCTGGCCATCATGAGAATCAAAGGTAAGCTCGAGCCTTTGTCCTTAGGAGCTACGGATAAACTCGAGAAGGGCAGGCGTCTTTTTGCCCTGAGTGAAATCAACGGTCAGGTAATAATTACAGAAGGCTTTCTGCGAGACTGGCTGGAGCTCCTGACAGGAAATGTAAAGTTGCTGGACATTTCTATGAACCTGGAGAAAACAGCTTGCGGGGCTCCAATTTTTGATCTTCAGGGAAAGGTAGTCGGAATGGCCATGGTTCTCGGTCAGGGGGTCAGATTCGGAGTGCCAATTGAACCAGTCCTGTCTCTGAATAGATTTGCCAAAGGGGTAGAATTGAAAACTGCCAGCAAAGAAAATTTTCTGGAAACGATGGAAGGAGCTTATTTTGCCGGCAAATCAGCAGCCCTGCTTAATGAGCCAGGAACGGCTACCATTTATCTTGAAAAATATGTTAAGTTCCGTCCCGATAATCTTGATGCCTATTTGTGTCTTGGCCGGTGCTATTATCAACTAAGGAATTATTCTGAATCCTATAACAATTATGCCAAAGCTCTTCTGTTGAAACCTGACCACCCTCAGGCTCTCTATGGACTCGGGTTGAATTTGTTGAACCAGCGAAAGTTTAAAGAAGCAATTGAACAGCTGGAAAAAGCTATTGCTAATAAAATTGACTCTAAGGAAATTTATTTTGAGCTGGGCTCAGCCTATGAAGAACTTCAAGATCTGAATAAAGCTGCAGAAAATTATTTAAAATACGTCCAGAGTCAGCCAGAAAACCCCTGGAGTGGCTGGCTTAAACTGGCTCAGACCTATCAGAACCTTAAAGAGACCGATAAAGCTATAATGGCTTATAGAGAGGCTCTCAAACTCAAACAGGATGACATCAAATCTAATTACAGTCTGGCTCAATTACTGGCCAGTATAGGTCAATACGCAGAAGCCGAGTCGGTTTTCAAAAAGCTGATCGAAATCAATCCGCAGGATGCGACCACTTATTATAACCAGATAATTCAGATGTACGATCGGGCCGGTCAGTATGATAAAGCCATCGAGGCGGCCAAAAAAATAATTGAATTGAACCCGAAAAGTGAAGTAGCCGTTTATAACCTGGCTATCATGTATTTCAAGCTCAACAGATTTGAGGAAGCGGTCAAAACTCTAAATGACTGCCTGGCACTTAAAAATGACTATACCTATGCCTGGTACAATCTGGGCCTGGTTTATAACAAAATGAACAAACATCAGGAAGCGGTGGAAGCCTTTAAAAAGTACAACGCCCTGGCTCCCGATGATCCTAATGGCTGGCTGAATATCGGTGTGGAATACATGATTCTCAAAGATTTTGAGAGGGCTCTGCCTTATCTGGAAAAATGTGTCCAGCTCAAACCTGATAATGCGGTAGCGCAGTATAATCTGGCTATAACCTATATCAATCTGAACGACAATTACAGCGCCAGGGAAGTGCTCAAAGTGCTGCAGAGGCTGGATAAAGCCTTAGCCGATCGTCTGAGCAAGCAGATTAAATAAAGGCCTGCCGATTGACTAAAAACCCGAGATATGGTATTTAAAATTCTTAGTTTTCTCCGCACGTGTGAACAGTTATCCTTAGTTTTTCATGATATGGGCAGGTGGCGGAATTGGCAGACGCACTAGGCTTAGGACCTAGTTCCTGAATAAGGAGTGCGGGTTCGATTCCCGCTCTGCCCACCATAAACTTTTAAGGATGCTTTAGCCCGACGGATTTCCGTGCCTGTGGCATAAAATTTTTTATGAGGAAAGAACATGGAACAAAATCCCAACCTTGACCGCTTGAAAGTCATCAGTCCAACAGTCCGTGAAATTGATCTGGAAATCTCATCTGATGAGGTCAAAAAAGAATACGAAAAAGTTCTTAAGGACTATGTGTCAAAGGTTAAGCTGCCCGGGTTTCGAAAGGGTCATGCTCCTAAGGAGATGGTTCAGAGAATGTTCGAGGATGAAATAAAAGAAGCTGTCTTGGACAACCTCATTCCTGAAAGCCTGAGACGGGAGCTGGAAGCTCTGAAGGTCGTCCCGGTTAATGTGCCGACGGTCAAATCGATCGATTTCGATCTGGATAAAGGAGTTAGGTATCAGGTAGCTTTTGAAGTCTGGCCAGAATTCGAACTGCCAGAGAATTATCTTGAAAAGAAAATCAAACGGGAAGATGTCAGGGTGGGAGAAGCAGAAATAGACCAGGTGCTCAAAAATATCCAGGAAAATGCAGCTGAGTACCTGCCGGTGACTGACAGGGGAGTGACCAGCGGGGATTACGTGGTGGTAGAGATTCAGGGGAAGGATGTTCGGGCGAAAAAATTTATGCCCGTGGAAAAAGTGGTTGTCTTGGCCGGACATCCGGAAAACGAAAAACAGCTTAACGAAGCCCTGCTCGGGATGAAGCCGGGTGAAGAAAAAATCTTTACAGTTAACTATCCTGAAGACTATCAACAGAAGAAATTTGCGGGCAAACAAATTGAATACCGGATTAAAGTCCTGGAAATAAAAGAAAAAAAGCTGCCCGAACTCAACGATGAATTCGCCCGGACGGTTGATGAGGTTTCCAGTCTGGAAGCCTTAAAAGACAGGATTCGACAGGATCTGGTAAAACACATAGAGTCGGAAGCTAACGACCGGGCCATCAATGAATTCTTGGAGAAGCTGGCAGCTGAGATCAACCTGACTCTGCCTGAGAGTATGATCAAGGAGGAGGCTCAGGCCATTATCAGCCGTCAGTTCAGAGAAGATGAGTTGAAAAAAATTCCTCAAGAACTCTGGCCCAGAATAGCCGAACAGGCCAGAAAGCAGGCCGAAATCAGCCTCAGGAATCATCTGTTGTTCAGGAAGATAGCCGAAAAAGAAGGGATTTCTGTTTCTGAGACTGAGTTTGAAGAAGAGCTCAAGAAAGTATCTGAAGAACGCAAGATACCCTTAAACCGATTAAAAGCTGCCCTTAGTCAGGATGACCGGAAAGAAGAATGGAAGTTGAACCTGCTTCTCCGGAAAACCGTTGACTTTTTGATAGATAAGGTTATAATAAAATAAAGTTTCCCGATGGCCTTAGTTCCTTTCGTCATTGAGTCTGATGGCCGCACCGAGCGCGGATACGATATATATTCTCGATTATTAAAAGACCGAATAATTTTCCTCGGAACAGAGATAACGGACGAGGTAGCAAACTTGGTCATTGCCCAGCTACTTTACCTGGAAGCTGAAGGTAACGATAAGGATATATCCCTTTATATAAATTCTCCTGGAGGTAGCATCACGGCCGGACTGGCCATTTATGATACCATGCAATTCATCACGGCTCCGGTTACGACTATCTGTATCGGACAGGCGGCCAGCATGGCTGCGGTTCTCCTGGCTGCTGGAGCTCCTGGAAAAAGGTTTTCCTTGCCTAGTTCCAGGATCATCCTGCATCAGCCTTTTGGAGAATTTCAGGGACAGGCCAGCGACGTGGCCATACAGGCAAAAGAGATACTAAGAATGAGAGAAACCTTGAACAAGATCCTTTCCCGACACACCGGCCAGCCGCTGGAAAAAATTCAGGCTGATGTGGAAAGAGATTTCATTATGAACGCGGTTCAGGCCAGGGAATACGGTCTTATCGACCAGATTATCAGTTCCAGAAATGAAACTCTCGCCTAAATCAGGAAAGATTGAGGCTGAGGGGCTTTTGAGGCTAAGAAAATGACAGCAAACAACCAACATTCTGGGACGACAGTCAGGTGCAGTTTTTGCCATCGTACCCAGAATCAAGTGAAAAAACTGATTGCCGGGCCCCAGGCGGTCTATATCTGTGATAATTGTGTGGAAATTGCCCACTCCATTCTTATTTCTGAGCAGTTTAAAGAGCTTGAGTCCAAGCAAAAAAAAGAAACTTACCTGACTCCGGTTCAGATAAAAAAAGCTCTGGATGAATACATTGTCGGACAGGAGGAAGCCAAGAAAAAAATATCGGTTGCCGTTTATAACCATTATAAGCGTATCAACCAGCCGAAGGGTCTTAGTGAAGTGGAAATTACCAAAAGCAACATTTTGTTAATTGGCCCGACCGGTACTGGCAAAACTCTGATGGCTCAAACTCTGGCTAAGCTGCTGTCCGTTCCTTTTGCCATAGCTGATGCTACCACTCTGACCGAAGCTGGCTACGTGGGAGAAGACGTGGAGAATATCATTTTGAAATTGTTTCAGGCAGCTAAAGGCAATATCGAGAAGACTCAGAAAGGCATCGTCTACATAGACGAAATCGATAAAATCAGCCGTAAAAGCGATAGCCCTTCTATTACCCGCGATGTTTCAGGTGAAGGCGTCCAACAGGCGTTGCTCAAGATAATTGAAGGTACAGTGGCCAATGTCCCACCTCAGGGAGGACGTAAGCATCCCTATCAGGAGTTTATTCCGATTGACACCACCGATATTCTGTTCATCTGCGGAGGAGCCTTTGTCGGGCTGGATAAGATTATTGCCCAGCGTCTCGGTAAATCGAAAGTCGGCTTCAAGGCTGAGTTAAAGAAGGAGCTCCCAGAGGACGAAGACATCTATAGATATCTGATACCTGAAGACCTGATTAAATACGGTTTGATTCCGGAACTGGTAGGCCGGATTCCGGTAGTGGCAATTTTCCACGACCTGACCAAAGACCATCTGGTGGATATACTGACCAGGCCAAAAAATGCTATTATCAAGCAGTACCAGAAGTTGTTCGAGATGGAGGGTGTGGAATTAGAGTTTACCCAGGAGGCCCTGTCCGCCATTGCCGAAAAGTCTATAGAAAAGAAGCTTGGAGCCAGGGGCCTGAGGGCGATCATCGAAGATTTGATGCTTGACCTGATGTTCTATCTACCTTCTCAGAAAAAAACAACTAAGATAGTGATTACCAGAGAAATGGTGGAAGAACAGCGTTTGAGCTATGAAAAATATAAACAGGTAATTGGAGCATAACATGGCCGATTCTTTTGAAAACTCTGAACTGGTCAAGAACGTACCTTTGATACCGTTGAGAGACCTGGTAGTCTTTCCGGCGACCTTGGTGCCTTTCATCGTAGGTCGGCCGTCTTCGATCAAGGCGCTGGAAAAAGCTTATGAAAAGGACAAACTGATTTTTCTGGCGGCTCAAATGGATGCTACAATAGACAACCCGCTGCCCAAGGATATTTATTCTATGGGCGTTACCGCCAGAATTATCCGGACGGTCAAGACTGACGAAAGAAATATGAAGGTCATCGTCGAAGGACTTAACCGGGCCCGGATCATTGAGTACCTCAGCACTTACCCCTATTACCAGATTCTGGCCAAAGTGGTCAAAGAAGTCGAGGATAATACCCCCGAAACCCAGGATTTGCTGAAAAAAGTGCTGTCTCTTTTTGAAGAATATCTAAAAGTGAACCAGAATGCTAACCTGGACTCCATAATTCCGGCTCTCAGAGAAAATTCTACCGACCGGATTGCCGATATCATCTCTTCTCATCTTTATTTGCCCCTGGAAGAGAAACAAAACCTGCTGGAAACCGTCAATACTAAGGAAAGATTGAGACGGTTGAAATTCTTGCTACAGGAATCCCTGGTGAATTTCATGGGCCGGGAGACTGCCGCCGGAGGTACCAGGAGAAGGGGAGGAGCCAAGGATGCCAGCCAGAGAACCTTCATTCCTGGTAATCAGTTCAGAAAAGAAGAGCAACCCAATGAGATTGAAGAGTTGAGAAGAAAAGTGGCTGAAGCTCAGATGCCGCCCGACGCTCAAGAAAAAGCTTTGAAAGAGATAGAGCGCCTGGAAACCATGCCGCCGATGTCGGCAGAAGCCACTGTCAGTCGCAACTATCTGGACTGGTTGATATCTCTTCCCTGGAACAAGAAATCCAGAGAAAAACGTGACCTAAAAGAAGCAGAAAAAATATTGAACGAAGACCATTATGGACTGGAAAAGGTCAAGGAAAGAATCTTGGAATACCTGGCCATCCGCCAGCTAGTCAAGAATCCGAAGGGCGCAATTCTGGCTTTCATCGGGCCTCCAGGAGTTGGCAAAACTTCACTCGGCAAGTCTATCGCCCGGGCGACCGGAAGAAAATTTGTCCGGTTGTCCCTGGGAGGAGTCAGGGATGAGGCTGAAATTCGCGGCCACCGTCGGACCTATATTGGAGCTTATCCCGGACGAATTATCCAGATGATCAAGCGAGCCGGTACCAAAAATCCGGTTTTCCTCCTTGATGAAGTGGATAAGATGAGCATGGATTACAGGGGAGATCCGGCTGCCGCTTTGATGGAAGTCCTGGACCCGGAACAGAATAAAGAATTTCTTGACCATTATATCGACACCGATTTTGACCTGTCTCAGGTGATGTTTATTATCACCGCTAATTCGATTGACCCAATACCAAAGGCTCTGCTCGACCGAATGGAAGTCATCAGAATTCCCGGCTACACAGAAGACGAAAAGCTTCAGATTGCCAAAAAATTCTTGATTCCCAAGCAGCTAAAAGCCCACGGGCTGAGCCCGAACAACTTAGAATTCACCGATCAGGCTATTCTGAAAATCATCAGGGAATACACCAGAGAAGCTGGAGTCCGAAATCTTGAGCGGGAAATCACCGCCATCTGCCGGAAAGTGGTCAAAAAAGTGGTGACTAAAGGCAAGGATTACCACGAAAAGCTGACCCCAAAAGCCGTGGAGAATTATCTGGGAATTCCCAAGTATCGACGCCTGGAAATTGATCAAAAGGACGAGATCGGGGTGGCACTGGGTATGGCCTGGACAGAGTTTGGTGGAGAGTTGCTAACCTTTGAAGCCACCAAGATTCATGGCAAGGGCAACCTGTTGCTGACCGGACAGTTGGGAGAAATCATGCAGGAATCAGCTCAGGCTGCCTACAGCTATGTTCGAGGAAAGCTGTATGAGCTAAATTTAAGCAAAGAACTGGAAAGGAATTTTGATATTCATATTCACGTTCCTGAAGGAGCTACTCCCAAAGAAGGCCCTTCCGCCGGGATAACCATTGCCACAGCCATCATTTCTCTGTTGACCGGAATTCCCGTGAGCAAGAAAGTGGCCATGAGTGGTGAAATTACCCTCAGGGGGAAGGTGCTGCCGGTTGGTGGGATTAAAGAAAAGTTACTGGCTGCTTATCGGGAAGGTATTACCGAAGCCATTCTCCCGATTGACAACAAACCCGATCTCAAGGATTTACCCAAGAAACTCAAACAAAACCTTAAAATTCACTTAGTTGAAAATATGGATCAGGTGCTTAAGATAGCTCTGACCAAAGAGTTAGTGCCCAAAAAAGGTCCAGAGGAAGCCGAAAAGCAAGAAAAACCAGAGGCTGCGGCAGAAGAAGGTACTCCATCTCCTGTGGCTAAAGAACCAGAATTGACCAACTAAGAAGAAGTATAAAATAGCAGATAACTTCCTCAAAAAAAAAATAAATTTACACAAAAAAAATCAAATAGTGAGGTGCATAAGATGAAAGAATACAGTCTGATCGACCTGGAAGAGAAAGAAATGTCATCTCTGAAAAGAATTGCTTCTTCTATGGGCCTCGAAGAAGAGGACATAGAAAACTCCAGCCGGCATAATCTGATCTTCAAAATTCTGGAAGCCCAGGCTAAGAAACAGGGACTGTTGTTTTCAGAAGGAGTTCTGGAATGCTTAGAAGACGGGTTTGGCTTTTTGCGGGCGCCCGAATTCAGTTATCTGCCGAGCCCCGATGATATTTACGTTTCGCCCTCTCAGATCAGAAAATTTCAGCTTAGAACGGGGGACACCATTTCAGGTGTGGTCAGACCGCCCAAGAATGGTGAAAAGTATTTTGCCCTGATAAAGATAGAAGCCATCAATTTCCTACATCCTGATGTGGTGCTGGAAGCCAGACGGAATGTTTATTTTGAACAGTTGACCCCGGTTTATCCTTTTGAACTGATTAAACTCCAGGATGGTAATCCCAAGAATATGAATGCCAGGGTGATGGAGTTGCTGACTCCGATAGGGAAGGGTCAAAGAGGGCTGATCGTATCGCCGCCTCGGGCCGGAAAAACCACCCTGCTCAAAACCATAGCTAAATCTATCGAAAAAAACCATCCTGAGGTTTTCCTAATAGTTCTGCTGATTGCTGAAAGGCCAGAAGAAGTCACAGATTTTAAGCGCAGCGTCAATGGTGAAGTCGTGGCCTCTACCTTTGATGAGCCGCCAACCAGAAATGTTCAAGTGGCCAATATCGTCTTGGAAAAAGCAAAAAGGCTGGTTGAGCTCAAGAGGGACGTGGTCATCCTGCTGGATTCAATCACCAGACTGGCCAGGGCTCATAATGCCATCGTCCCGCCTTCGGGTAAGGTTCTTTCGGGTGGCATTGATGCCAACGCCCTGAACAAACCTAAGAAATTTTTCGGTTCAGCCAGAAAGATTGAGGAGGGCGGAAGCTTGACCATCGTGGCCACAGCTCTGATTGATACTGGCAGCCGGATGGATGATGTCATCTTTGAAGAATTCAAGGGCACTGGCAACATGGAAATTAACCTTGACCGGCGTTTAGTGGATAAGAGGATCTTCCCGGCCATCGACATCAGCCGTTCTGGAACCAGAAAAGAAGAACTGCTCATTCCAGAGAAAGACCTTAACCGGATCTGGATTCTTAGAAAGATCCTCAGCCAATTGAACGAAGTCGAAGCCATGGAACTGCTGTTGGAAAAGCTCTCCAAGACCAAGACCAATGCCGAATTTCTGGAAGCCATGAGCAAAGGACTGTAAATAAGAGCCTTATTGAATTTTTTTTATATCGAATTCCCAAGCTTCTAAATATTTTTAAATTGGCTCTTCCGGGTTTTTAAAGGGCTAAGCCTGGAGAGTTGTTATTTTCATCGCGCGGTAATAAAGATCCTACCGAATTAGAGATTCTTAAAGTTTTGAGGCTGAATTTTCTATATCTTATTGATATTTCCTCAATTGGATTATTGACGAAAAGCTGGCTGAGCTATAATCTTAGAAGGGGTAATTCATAAACTTTAATTTTTATCCACCAAAAAGACGGATAGACCAATTTTATTTATAGTTCGTGTTATAAAACCCATGGCTTAATAATTTATGATTTTCAAAGGCAAGAAATTAGTAAGAAAGCCCATATCTAAATTTTTTTAGGCTTTCGAGTGATGGCCAGAATAAGAGAATAAATTTGATTGAACTTGATGGGTTCTTTGACTTATAGAATTTTCCACAGATGACTAAAAATTGGGCGTGCAAAAAATCCACAGAATTAATTCCAGGCTATCTTATTGAAAAGAAAAGAAATAAAAAGAGTATAAATAATGTGTCGCATAAGTTATATTATGTAAACTATTATCGGGGGTAAACGAATAACGATCCTTAAGGACAGGATTATTCCTTGTCAGTATCAGGCTTAGGATGATCGTTTTGGGCCTTTTTTTCCTCTGATTCTGATTTTAATTTTTGCAATATTTCCTCAAGAATTCTTATCAATTCCTGTCGTGTTACCACTTGCTTTTTAAATTCAATTCTTAGACGATATGATTTTGAATCTTCAGGGACATAATTATAAACGAAATATTTAGGTTTTTGTTTTTCTGTTTCCTGTTTTTCTTTTTCTTTAAATAATTTAGTAAGATCTCGAGTATCTGAACGGGTTAAACGACGTTCTATAATTTGATCAATAACCCTGGCCATATCTTCTTCATTTTCGATTTTAGCTATCTCAATTATTGTACTGCGACTGGTTATACCAGCTTGCCTGAGCTTTTCACGTAAATTTAAAGGAATCCGAGATACAGATATTATTTCTGTAATAGTTGATCTGGCCTTGCCAATTTTATCAGCAATATCTTGATGGCTATAGCCATACAGGCTGATAAGGGCCTTTAAACCATCTGCCTCTTCGAAGATATCAAGGTCCTTTCTTTGAAGATTTTCAATTAAAGAAATCTCCATAGCCTCCTGATCTTCTACATCCATTTCTATACAGGGTATCTCTTTAAGGCCAAGTTTTTTTGAAGCCACATACCGTCTTTCTCCAGCTATTATTTCGAATCTATCACCCTTAGCTCTAACCAGGATTGGTTCCAGAACTCCCTTTGTTTTTATTGAATCCATCAATTCTTGAATGTTACCCAGTTCGCTCCTGGGCTGTCTTGGATTAGGGTCTATTCTGTCGATAGATATGAGTCTGACACGAGGTGCTGGTGATTTTGAGGCAATCAATTCCACAAAATGCGGATCATGCCTCATAGTTAATGAATCAGGTAATCCAGATTTTTTAGTTTTTTGCACGTTCTACCAACTCCTCAGCAATTTGTTTATATTGAATTGCTCCGATTGAATCAGGAGCAAAAGTAAAGATGCTTTCTTTATAAGCTGGGCTTTCTTCCAGTTTAACGCTTTTTGATATATATGTTTTAAATACCTTGTCTCCAAAAACTTCGATAATTCTGTCTACTACATCTTTTGACAAATTAGTCCTCTTATCATGAAGTGTTATTACTACTCCCAGAATCTCAAGATCAGGGTTGGCAATTCTTTTGACCTTATCAATAGTCTCGAGCAAATCGTCAGTTCCTTCGAGACACAAATATGAAGACTGAATCGGGATAAGAATATGTGTGGCTGCCACCAGGGCATTTAGTGTAATCAACCCAAGAGTTGGAGGCGTATCTATAAAGATGAAATCGTATTTGTTTTTAACCGGGTTTATAGCGTCTCTTAAGCGATAATGTCCATCAAATTCGCCTATCAATGCCGGCTCTAATTTAGCCATAGAAATCTTAGAAATGGCAACATCTAATCCAGGGATATTAGATTTGACGATGATTTCTTCTATTCTTTGGTTTTTATCCATCAAAACATCAAAAAGTGATTTTTTGTATTCATGAGGATTGTTAACTATTGAAATGGTACTATGAGCTTGTGGATCCATATCAACGAGCAGTACCTTGTACCCCATAAAAGCCAGAGCAGCTGAAACGTTGATGCAGGTTGTTGTTTTGCCTACTCCGCCTTTTTGATTGGTAACAGCGATGATCAATTTTTCCTCCATATCAAGCTTTTATGTATTTTATATACAAAAAAAATAACAAAAAAACAAGATAAAAAATATTTTTAATAATATGTCGGCCCGCCGACAAATTGATAAATTATTGATATTAAATAATTTATAGCTAATAGACTATTACCTGTTCTCTAATGTTACCAGAGCAGGTTTCTGTATCTTGGATATTCCATTATTTTCCAGCAATTTATTAAATTCATCCAGGTCTTTTTGAATGAAATTGTTGAGCTTGTCTATCGATTTGAGCACAACCTCGCTTATCTCATTGGCCTGAGAGAGTTCTGAAGTGGTTGGTTCGCCTGGAAAACTGGACACACTCTGTTGGAGAGCTATTAATCTTATATTTATAGGTCCCCTCAAGAAAGTTTTATATGGAATAGATAATCCCATCAAAGTCCCTTCAGTCCGGAAAATTTCAGTTGTGACTTCGAAATTCTTGCATAAATTATCAAGGTAAATTTCTATTTCAGCCTTTTGTTTCTGGTCCGAAATTTTATTCAGTTCGGGCTTTAAGGCTTCTAAGCTACGGCTAATATTTCTAACGGCGGTCAAAGCTTTAGCGTAAAGATGGTTGATTTTGATCAAATCTCCTGCCAGCTGATGCTGTTTTTTTCTGAGCCTCTGGCAATAGTTCAAAACGCGGGTCAGGTAAAACCCTTAGGTTTGATTGATATTCTTTATCTCCAATTTTTATTGAAACCAGATAATCTCCTGGTATTACATTGCACATGGCAGTCATTGTCGGAATTACCAAATACTTCTTTCCGTCACTGGCTTTTGGGACAAACTGCAGGTTCCAATATGTTCGGTGAAGGCCAGCTTTCTTATCCAGTGGTAACTCGACGATTGTTTCACCGGCTTGATCCAATATCTTGATCCTAATATCGCCGCTTAAATCTTTCTTCAAAAAGTAAGTTATGCCAGCACCATTGATTGGATTCTTCCCTGAAAAGCCGAAGCTTCCAAAGGTTTCTCCCCTGCTGGCCACTTGAAAAGATTGAGCATTTCTGATCTTAAAAAGATAGAAATCTGAATCAAGAGTATCAGGTCCAAGTTCAGTCAAAAAGCCAATGTCATCCAGAATCCAGATTCCACGACCATGCGTCCCAATTATCAGGTCATTATCTCGAGGATGGATGGCTATATCATGCACGGCAACTGTAGGTAAATTTATGCCTTTTAAATTAATCCAACTTAACCCACAGTCAAGAGAAGCATAAATTCCAAACTCGGTTCCAACAAATAGTAAATTTTTGTTGACTGGATGTTCTCTGATTACATGAATCCAGCCGAATGATGGTAAATTAGCTCTGATGGATTTCCAGGTTTTGCCAAAATCGCTGGTCTTATATATATAAGGTGCGTAATCGTCATTCCTGTGGTTATCAAACGCCACATAGGCTGTGCCAGCCTCAAAGTGGGAAGCTTCAATTCTTGAACACCAGGATTCTTTTGGCAGTCCTGGAATGTTTTTGACTACATTAACCCAGGTTTTTCCACCATCCTGAGAAACCTGAAGGTTACCATCGTCTGTTCCGCACCACAGGATTCCAGGTTTGACCGGCGATTCAGAAATGGCTGTTATGGTACAATGGACTTCGGCTCCGCTATTTTCTACTGTTATCGGCCCTACCCCATCGACCTGTTTGGTTTTGTCATTAGTGGTGAGATCCGGACTTATTTTTTCCCAGGAATATCCACCATCTTTTGATTGGAATAGGAAATTTCCGGCACAGTAAATGGTTTGATTATCATGTGGAGAAATCATAATTGGGGCATTCCAGTTAAACCGGTAAGGAGGTTCACTGAGCGGAGCTTCAGGCCTGATGGATTTTGCCTGTCCATGCCTTAAATCTTTTCTGGTCAGTCCGTTATTCTGAGAATTGCAGTAAACGATGAAACTGTTTTTGGGGTCAGGCCTGACAAAAAAGCCGTCTCCACCCGATATAAACTCCCAGTGCTCGTTTAGGATCCCGCGGCTATCAAGAGAATTGGACGGTCCGCCCCAGCAACCGTTATCCTGAAGTCCACAGTATACCCGATAAGGTACACTGAAATCATAGCCGAGCTGATAAACTTCAGCTGCATCTATGTTGGTTACCGGTAACCAGGTTTTCCCGCCATCATAAGAAATATCAATTCCGCCATCGTTACCGTCGATTAGATGAAGCGGGTTAGTTGGGTCAATCCACAGGGCATGATGGTCCGGATGGATGCCACCACCAAGACCCCTGAATTTCTGGCCCATATCGTTGGATACGTAAAGCCCGGTGGACAGAACATAGATAGTTTTATCATCGTTCGGGTCAACATAAATTTGGCTGTAATAGAAGGGTCGGTTGTTGACATTCTTATAGGTTTTGCTGTCACAGGTTCTTTTCCAGGTCTCGCCAAAGTCTTCAGAGCGCCAAATACCCGGGTTCTGATGCTCGATTAGAGCATAGACTACACCCGGTTTGCTTCTGGAAGCAGCCAGCCCGATTCTGCCCATTACTCCTTCCGGAAGGCCTTTGGTCAACTTTTTCCAGGTTAGACCACCGTCGGTTGTTTTATAAATCCCGCTTCCTGGGCCTCCACTGACCATTTTATAAGGCCTTCGCCTGTGTTCATAAGCGGCGGCATAAAGAATCTGTGAATCTGATGGGTCCATCACCAAGTCGCATATGCCGGTGTTTTCATTTATATAAAGGATTTTGGTCCAGGTTTTCCCTCCATCTATAGTTTTATAAACCCCGCGTTCAGAGTTTGGTCCCCACAGATGTCCCATAGCCGCCACATAAACCACATTTGGGTCTCCCCTGCTTATGACTATTCGACTGATGTGTCTGGTCTCTTTAAGTCCCATGTTGGTCCAGGTCTTTCCGCCATCTGTAGATTTATAGACTCCGTCGCCCACAGTTACCGAGTTTCTGGCGGTGGCTTCGCCGGTTCCCACCCAGACAATGTTGGGTGAGGATTGAGCCACAGTCACATCGCCAACCGATACAGTGGTTTCTTTGAAGAAAACCGGATACCAGGAAATGCCGTTATTTTCTGATTTCCAGACACCACTCGGACCCACAGCCGCATAAATGATCCAGGGCTGTCTTTCCACCACATCAATGTCCACTGTCCTGCCGCCCATCACAGCTGGACCGATGTTCCGCCAAGTAATGAATTTGTCAAGCAGGTCTTGTGGTTTTTCCGGAAATTGCGGATAAGATATTGATAATAAAGAAATTATAAGAATAATCAGCAAGATTAATCGATGACAAAAATAAAAATTTCCTGAAATAAAATGGATGAAATCAACTTTATTAATAGATTCTGGACTGAAGCGCATCCCTTGCCTCCTAAAAATTGATTTACTTTATTTTTCGCTCATTATAAGATAAAAAAATTAAAAATGAAAAAATTTTTACCTGATTTAATTATCAACTATTTAATTTCAATGAAACCGAAGATAAAGTCAGAACTGATTACTGCCTTTAATCGTATAAAAATAAGAAACTTTCTTAAAAACTAAGGAGGTGACAGGTGAGAAGAAAAATACTTATCGTACTCCTATCATTTTCCTTAATTTTGTTTTTATTATTGGTTCAAAACAGTTTTTCTATTGAGCTTAAATACCATTCTCCAGCTGAAGTCTCTAATTTTCTTAAGGATATTAGCAATAAATATCCTTCTCTCTGTTCTCTTTCGCTTCTGGGAAAATCGTCCGGGGGCCAGAAAATCTTTTGCCTGGAAATTGCTGCCGGACGGGATAAAGTTGCTGCAGAAAAAAGACAGGCGATTTTAGTTACAGCTAACGTTGAAGGTCTTCATCTTCCCGGAACCGAAGCAGCTTTAGCTCTGGCTGAAAAGCTTCTGAGTGGTTATGGAAAAGATAAAAGCTTGACGGATCTTCTGGACAGAAAGACCGTTTACATTGTTCCTTTGCTTAACCCCGACGCTGCTGCTATCTATTTTTCTTCTGTCAAATATGAAAAAAGCTCCAATGACCATCCGGTAGATGAAGATAACGATGGTCTAATTGATGAAGATGGACCGGAAGACCTGAACAAAGATGGACTCATCACTATGATGCGGGTTAAATCGCCTGACGGTCGCTGGATCATAGACCCGAAAGACCCCCGGTTGATGAAGCTGGCTGACTCCAAAAAAGGCGAAAAGGGAGAATATCAGCTTTATACAGAGGGCTTGGACAACGATGGCGATGGTCTGTACAATGAAGACGGACCCGGCGGAGTGGAACTGAATCGTAATTTCCCTCATGATTTTGAATATTTCAATAAGTCTGTCGGTCTTTACCCTGTTTCAGAACCAGAAACTGAGGCTCTGCTTAAGTTCATGTTTGACCATAAAAACATCGCTTTAGTCATCAATTTTTCCACTGAAAATAATCTGTTGAACCTGCAGCAGACTGGACAAGCTCGGGTTGGGAGTGACAGAGTCAGAGTTCCCAGACAATTTGCCACTTTTCTGGGGCTCGATCCCGATACGGAATACAGCCTCAAAGAAATTATGGACATTCTGAAGAGTATGAATATCGGCGGCGGGATGGAAATTGATGAGAGTATGGTAGCTACCTTCCTCGGGCTTGGTCCTGCTGTAACCATCGACCGCCAGGATATGCCCATCTACGAAGAACTCCAGAAAGAATACAAAGACGGCCTCAAAGAGGCCAAACTGGATTTTCTGGAAAAGAGAGCTAAGGGTGTGGGCAAGGGTTCCTTAGTAGCTTTCTGTTATTATCAATATGGGGTTCCGGTTTTTTCCTTTGACTTATGGCAGGTTCCAGAACCAAAAAAAGATGAGAAAAAGGAAGCCCTCACACCAGATAAACTCAAGTCCATGACTTCAGAGGAATTTCTGGCTTTAGGAGAAGAAAAAATTGCTGCCTTTCTTAAAGATCAGGGAGCTCCTCCCAATTTCAGCGCCAGCCTGTTGATTAACATGGTTAAATCCGGTCAGGTAACTCCAGCCAAAATGGCTGAAATGATGGAAAAAATGCCCGGCCGGAAATCTGGTGCAGATAGAGAGGAAAATCCCGAAGCTTACCTCCTGGCTTATTCGGATAATATTCTTAAAGGTCAGGGTTTTGTTCCATGGAAGCCTTTTAAACATCCGACTCTGGGTGAGGTGGAAATCGGCGGTTTTGTCCCCTATCTCAAATATGTTCCACCGGCTGCGGAACTTGAATCGACCATCAGATTCCACACGGATTTTTGTCTGAAATTGATGTTCAGACTGGCCGAGCTCAGGGTAAAAGAAGTTAAGGCTGAAAAAATCGGGCCTGACCTTTACAAAATTAAAGTTTATCTTACCAACGATGGCTGGTTGCCCACATCTACAGCTCAGGGCAGAAGGGCGCTTACCGCCTATCCCATCAGAGCCAGGCTAAAGCTGGATAAAGGCCAGAACCTGATTGCCGGACGGCCGATGGAAATAATTCCCTTCTTGGGCAGCGGTGATGTGCGCCAGCTGGAATGGGTGGTGCAGGCCAGAAAAAACAGCCGAATAAAGGTTGAATTCTGGTCTAACAAACTCAATCCGATAGAAACGGTCATTGCTTTGGATTAAGGAGGTCGATGATGAAAAAGAAAATTCTGTATGCTGCCATTTTAATGAGTTTAATACTTCCTACCTGTTTCAGTTTTATCGCTGAAGCTCAGGACCAGAAGCCAAAACCTGAAGTGAAACTAACCTTTGACCATTTTTATGACCATGCTGAATTGACCCGGGCCTTGAAGATGTTACAGCAGGCTTATCCGGAGTTGATGACTGTTCAGTCCATCGGTAAGTCTTATCAGGGGCGGGACATCTGGGCGGTAATCATCAACAATCCGAAAACAGGACCGGCTGATAAGAAGCCTGGATTTTATATTGACGGAAATATCCACGGCAACGAGATTCAGGGTACTGAAGTTGCCCTTTATACCATCTATTACCTGCTGAAAAATTTCGGCCAGCTGGATTTTGTTAATCGCCTGCTCCAGGACCGTTCCTTCTACATTGTTCCAACCATGAATCCAGACAGCCGGGATTACTTCCTGCATCTGGCTTCAGATTCCAATTCACCGAGATCCGGTTTGGTACCCTATGATGATGATCGTGACGGCCTTTTTGACGAAGATGGCGCCGATGACCTTGACGGCGATGGTTCGATCACCTTCATGCGGAAAAAAGACCCTTATGGAAACTACAAAGTCAGTCCTGATAATCCGATGGTCATGATTCCCTGTAAACCCGGAGAAAAAGGCGAATACATCTTTCTCGGCTCTGAAGGTATTGACAATGATGGCGATGGGCTAATTAACGAAGATGGCCCGGGCGGTTATGATATGAACCGGAATTTCGGTTACAATTGGCAGCCAAATTATGTTCAGCGCGGTGCGGGCGACTATCCTTTCTGCTGGCCGGAAACTAAGGCTGTTCGGGATTTTATCATGGCCCATCCCAATATCATGGGGGCTCAATCATTTCACAACTATGGCGGAATGATTTTGCGGGGACCCGGGGCTAAAAATCTGGGAGAAGTGCTGCCCCAGGACCGTCAAGTCTATGATTATATCGGGAAACAGGGTGAAAAAATCCTGCCTGGATATCGCTATATCACCATCTATAAAGATATGTACACAGTTTATGGCGGGAGCATTGATTTTTTCTACAACCTGCTCGGAATTTTTACCTTTTCCAATGAACTGGATTTTGACCAGTATGCTGGTCTGCCTGCTTCTGAGAAAAAATCTTCAGAAGAAGACGATGAGCAAGTGAACAGGTGGTTTGGACCAGGTGGCAGTCCGGATGAAATTCTTTATCATCAGCTGGTACTTATGGGTGAACAGCTGGTAGAGTGGAAGCCTTATCATCATCCGCTTTATGGCGAGATCGAAATAGGTGGAGTTAAAAAATTCGGTCGCCGGGTACCAGCTCTGTTTCGTCTGCCTGAAACCTGTCATCGCAACGCAGCCTTCTGCCTTTATCACGCCGACCAATTGCCGCGTCTGGCGTTTGAAGAAGTCAGGGTCAGTAAGCTGGAAAATGGACTGTACCAGATTGATTTACGGATAATCAACAAACAGGTAACCCCGTCGATTTCTGCTCTGGCAGTTCAAAGGAAACTGCATCGACCCGATAAACTGATTGTTGAAGGCAAAGGAAAGCTAATATCTGCTGGCTTTCTCACTGACCGTTACCGGAACCTGACCCAGCCTGCAAAAATCAGAGATAATTATTTCTTTGTCGAAAATGGTGTACCCGGTTTTGGACAGGTAAACCTGCGGCTGATAGTAGAAGGTTCAGGAGAGCTTAAAGTGGTTTATGATTCTCTTAAAGGCGGAGTAATCGAAAGAAAGATTGCTCTCAAATAAAGCCAGAGCTAATACTGATAACAAAAAGAAATAAGCGCGAGCTGTGGTGTTACTCACCACCAATCTGGAGACTTTTAATCCGCAGTGTCGGAGCGGTCAAGGTTCGATTAAGGTCAAGATCATTACCCAGCAGGTCTATTCCGTTGAGCATTTCCTCAGCTGTCCCGGCAATGGTCACCCCTTTAACCGGGAAAGCAATTTTCCCGTTTTCAATCCAGAAACCAGAGGCCCCACCGCTGAAGTTTCCGTTAACCGGGTTAATGCCGTACCCAACTACTTCTTTGACCAGCAATCCCCTATCCGTGGCGGCAATGATTTCTTCTGGTGCGCTCTTACCCGCAACTATGTAAAAATTATGCGGACCGATGCCGGGTAAATCAGTAAATCCTGACCGCGAGGCATTACCGGTGCTCTTAACCTTAGCTCTTCTGGCGGCATAAGTGTTATACATAAAACCTTTTAGCACCCCGTTTTCCACAATTATCCTTCTCTGAGTAGGCACACCTTCACCATCGAAAGGAGCACTGGCCAGGCCTTTTTCCATGATTCCATCATCAATGATGGTCAGGAGCTCTGAGGCAATTTTCTGTCCAAGCTTTTTACCGAGGAAGCTGGCCCCCTGAAGCACTCTTTCTCCATTAGTGGCAGCAATGATTCCGCCCAGGATGGCATAAGCTACATCCGGGTCAAAAATCACAGCTGCTCTCTGGGTCTTTATCGGCCTGGGGTCGAGCATCTCCACTGCTTTTCTGGCCGCCACTCGGGCAATCTCAGCTGCTGGTTTCAGGTCAGAAAAAAACCTCCGGCTGCAGGATTCATAACCCGCTGATTTCTGCTCGCCTTTTTCGGCAATTACTCCAAGGCCATAGCCACAGCCAGTAGCCTTGTAGCTTTTTATCAGGCCGAAAGAATTGGCTAAGATGATTTCCTCCTCCCTTTCGCTGTAGCTGGCTCCGGCGCTTTTAGTAATCCCTGGGACTTTCAGGGCCAGGCTTTCGACTTCTTTGATCAAGGCTATTTTCCTGTCAACTGGAATGCTGCTCAGTTCAGAATCGTATAGACCTTTAACCTCTGAAATTTCTTTATCTTCAGGCAAGCTGTGGTTCTCATCCAGAGTCAGGGCTCGGGCAAAATCAACAGCCCGCTTTACTGTTTCTTCTAAGCTTCTGGGTTGGATATCATTGACATAGGCGAAGCCCAACCTTTTGCTTACTATGACCCTCAATCCAAGGCCAAAACTGCTGGCTTCCTGGACAATTTCAACCTGACCATTTCTAACTTCAATGCTCAGCTGGCGGCTGTTTTCCAAGTAAACTTCAGCCTGGTCGGCGCCTTTCTTCAGACAATCTTTTATGACCTGTTCAGCAATGGCTTTATAATCCATGGCTCCTTCCTATCATCCTCTCTGTCTGGTGCCGCCGACAGTGATGCCGCGTATTCTTACTGTCGGCTGACCAGCGGTGACTTCAGCTGACTGTCCCTTACCGCAGATGCCCGGGCCAAAATCAAGGTCGTTGCCAATGGCATCTATTCTGGTGATAATGTCTAAGCAGCTACCGATGAGAGTGGCTCCTTTGACCGGAGTTGTCTTTTTACCGTTTTCGATGAGGTAGGCCTCCCGGCAGGTAAAATTAAAAACACCGGTGGTTGGGTCTACGCTGCCGCCACTTAGGCTCTGGACATAAAGACCATTCTTGGTCGAAGCGATGATGTCTTCTGGCTTGTCCTTACCTTTCTCGATAAAAGTGTTAGTCATACGTGGGATTGGATAATAGCGGAAGCTTTCCCGGCGGCCGTTACCGGTGCGTTCCATTTTGAGTTGTTTAGCTGAAAGGATATCAGTCATGAATTTGACTAAGACTCCGTTTTCAATCAGGACATTCCGTTTCATCTGAGTACCTTCGTCGTCAAAATCAGTGGTGCCGCGGAAATTGGGCAGAGAACCATCATCCACCATGGTGAAGATGTCTGCCGCCACTTTCTTCCCCAGCTTGCCGACAAAAACACCGGTCTGTTTGGTAATGTTGTCAGCTTCAAGGGGATGACCTACTGCTTCATGAACCAACACTCCACCCCAGCCGTTCTGGATGACCACATCCATTTTGCCAGCCGGAGCGTCCTTAGCTTCAAGCATGGCTACTGATTCTCTGGCTGCTTCCCGAGCTGCTTTTTCCGGCGGCAACTCGTCGAACATTTCGAGTCCAGAATGGCGGCTGAGCCTTTCTCTTCCCATATGTGAGGTGTTGTTGCCGACAGCCAAAGTCTGGACGACGAAGAAAATAAGGGGCAAGCTGCTTTTGAGTAAAATTCCTTCGGAGTTGGCAATTATTCTATCTCTGATTTCATCGTAATAATTGATCGAAGCCATCTTAATTCTGGGATCGTAACTCAGAGCTGCCTCATGAGCTCGCTGCATTATTTCCATTCTTTTTGAATCGGCCACATCCTGGAGTGGAATTTTTACCGTGATGTAGGAAGGTCTTTTTTGCTCTTTAACGTTGATTGGCTGGACTTTTTTACCTGATGAAGCAATGAGCGAAGCTACCTCAGCGGCCCGCAGAATTTTTTCTTCAGAGAGCTCATCAGTGTAGGCATAGCCGGTTTTGTCTCCATCAATGACTCTGACTCCGGCTCCCTGAATCAAGCCGAAAACAGCGCTTTTAAACTTACCTTCTTCCAGGACAATCGTCCGGGAGATCCTGTTTTCCACGTAAATGTCGGCAAAATCACCGCCTCTTTTCAGGGCTGTGGCGATGGCTTTGTTCAGGATTTCTGGCGAAAGATCAACCTTACGAGCTTCGCTTCCGGCCAGAAGGTTTTTGATGAGCAGCGGACTGGCCGCCAGGGCCAGACTTCCCTGAAAACTCAGGATGAGAAACTTTCTTCGGTCGATCGGTTTTAATTCTGGAAAATAATCATTCATAATTACCCCCGGAAGATGATTTTATCAAAAAATGCTTTTCTAATGGCTGAGGCCATTGTTTTCGCCAGCTAAATTCTATTCCGGCTCCCTTAACTTTTATCTTATCTCAGCCTATCGGTCAAGCTTTAATTAGCTAATTCATTTTGAAATTTATTAATCATATCATCAAGCAACTAAGGAGTAGTCAGGTAGATTAATCACTCGGGAGCCCTTGACAGATTAGCATATAAGGTGTATTTTATCATTTCGATATTTCGCCAAATGATAAAACATAGCTTAAAAGAAATAAACAAAATTCTGGCAGCCCTGGCTGAAACTAACAGATTACGCATTCTGATGATGCTGAAAACCAGACCATTGGCTGTTTGTGAGATTCGAGAGATTCTTGGCCTTTCGTTTTCAACTGTTTCCAAGCATCTCTCTGTTCTGAGAGAAGCCGGGTTAATCGATTTTGAGAAAGATGGCAAGTGGGTTAATTACCGGTTCAACCAGGAGCTTCCAGAGGTAGCCAGAGAATGGCTGGCTCTGCTCTTAGAGCAAATTTCTTCTGATCCCCAGATTCAGAGCGATTTAGAAAAAATTTTTGTGGTGGATAAATTCAAAATCTGTCAGAAACCAGATTCTGAAATCGATAATTATGAAAACAAGGAGGAATAAAACATGAAAAAAGCAATCTTAGTTTGTACTTGCAGCTTTGCCTGTCCTAGCATGAAAGATTTGAATTTCGCCGAGCTGGCAGAAAGGGTCAGGCTGGAACTGCCGCACGACTATATGCTGCTTCATCCCCGTCTCTGCGAAGCTAACGGTGAGGCGATGATGGAAGACCTGCTCAAGAAAGACGGTGTGGTTTACATCACGGCTGCCTGCAAGCCAGAAAAACAGGCTAAATTGCTGCGGGATGGTTTCCAGAAAGCCGGTGTACCTATGGATAACCTGAGATTTAAGCCGGTCTCCATTCAATTTAAGAACACTGAACAGGCTTTCGAAGAAATCAAAAAAGCTTTAGAGGAGTTAGGCAGATGAGTGGTCGTTCTCATTATCTTGGGATTCCCAGAGAAAAAATTCCCTGGTATCCGACCATCAATCCGGACCTCTGTACTAACTGCGGCAGTTGTATTAATTTCTGTGCTAATAATGTTTTTGAACCAGGTGATTCCCATCCCGAAGTGGTCAATCCCCTAAACTGTGTCGTGGGTTGTAGCGCCTGTGCCCGGGAATGCCCGGCTGAGGCTATCACCTTCCCCAGCCAGAAAAAGCTGGTGGCTCTCTTGCAGAAGCTCCGGGAGGAAATGAGCTCAGGCCCGAAGGAATAAAAAGGATTATTAAAAAAACAAAATAAATAAAAGAGAGATAAAAATGAAAAAAGTTAAAATCATCCTGGATGGCGAAATCAGGTCCTGCTGTTCCAGCTATCCTCCGGACCTGGTTTGGGAGATTGTTCAGGGCTGGCTTGGAGATAAAGCCGAGCTGGAAGTTATTGATAAAAACCAGGCTAACTGGCAGCCGGACCCCTTGGCTTCTCTGGCAGAAAAGTACTTCGGCTCAGCCATCTATCCTCTGGTTTATGTAGAAGATAAGATAGCGATGATTGGCGATATCCCTGATGCTCAGACCCTGATGGAGATGATAGAAGGCAAAGTTGCCTATGGAGTGAGCGGAGAAGACATTCTGGATGAAGCCAGGAGGCATGGGCTTTTAAAATAATTGAAGTAGATAGCTCGCTTGCGGTTGGTGACTGCTTTTTGAAGCCATGATTTATCGGCGGGTGCCTTTATTTAAAAGTTCAGAATACAGAGTAAAATTAAGATCCAGATCAGAAAATTGCGACACCTGAGAACACCTCGGCCGAACCTGAAACCCGCTTTTGATTCTGAATCTCTTTATCTAAAAAATTAAAAAATTAACCCATCAAATTAAGCTCACTTCTTCCAGATACTCGGGCTCAGCCACGGGCCAGCCAAGCTCTTCCCTGATTTCTTTAGCCAGATGAGAGATGACTTCTTTTTCACCATGGGTTAAGAACAGTTTTTTTGGTGGCTGTTTAAAAAAGCTGAGCCAGTGACGGAGCTG
Source organism: Candidatus Aminicenantota bacterium (assembly GCA_014360015.1). Taxonomy (GTDB): domain Bacteria; phylum Acidobacteriota; class Aminicenantia; order Aminicenantales; family Saccharicenantaceae; genus Saccharicenans. Next base: position 245,717 of record JACIYJ010000002.1, read on the forward strand.
TCGATGGTCAGCATGGGCTGAAAATCCCTGGATTTCTTCAATTCGAGCCTTAACTTGGTACATCTGACCATAAATTCTGACTGGAGATTGACCATCAAGAATCTGACGTCCTAAGGTACCACGGGCCTGGTAGCCGACGAACAAGATGGTCGATTCAGGTCTTCCGATATTGTTGACCAAATGCTGCTTGATCCGACCGCCAGTGCACATTCCTGAGCCAGCCATGATGATACTCGAGCCCTTGACTTTCTCGATGGCTCTGGATTCATCAAAGCTCTGGACTAACCTGAGACCGGGAAAATCGAAAGGATTCTGGCCTGAAGAAAACATCTGCCGGGCTTCCTCGTCAAGGTATTTTAGATAATGGCCAAAAACATTGGTCACACTGACTGCCATCGGGCTGTCCAAAAACACCGGTAACTGCGGAATCTTTTTCTTCCTGATTAATTTGCTCAAATGATACATCAGCTCTTGGGCTCGTTCAATAGCAAAGGTTGGGATCACCAGATTACCGCCGGTTCGGTATACCCGGTTGACGTTTTCAGTTAGTCGCTCACCAACCTGTTCGGGATGGTCGTGTTCCCGGTCGCCGTAGGTTGATTCCAGAAAAATGTAATCAGCTTCAGAAAAGGTTTCTGGGTCCCGAACCAGAGGTTTATTCCACTGACCGAGATCACCGGAAAAAATAATCCGATTAGTCTGGCCATTATTCCTGGCTAAGACTTCAATGATGGAAGAGCCAAGAATATGGCCGGCTTCGTGGAAAACAATCTGAACGTCCGGGCTCAGGTTAATTTTCATCTGGTAATCGACTGATTCTACCAGAGGCAGGGCTTTTTCCACGTCAGTCACAGTGTAAAGCGGGATTTCCGGATACGGACCGCGACGGCCCTCTCTTTCATGACGTTTCTTTTTGATTAGAGCATCTTCTTCTTGGAGCTTGGCGGTATCGAAAAGCACTATGGGCAAAATTTCTGAAGTCGGCGGGGTACAGAGAATTCGACCACGGAAACCTTCCTTGACTATCTTGGGAATCAAACCGGAATGGTCAAGGTGAGCATGAGTCAGCAGAAGATAATCAATTTTTTCAGGCGGAAAAGGAAAGGGATTCCAGTTCCGGCTCTGATAATCTCTTTCCTGATAAAGGCCACAATCGATTAAGAAGTTTAAACCGTTGACCGAAAGAAGATAAGACGAGCCGGTTACCTGGCCGGCCGCGCCGAGAAACTTAACCCTGATCATTGGACTCCTCTGTATTCAAAATAATAGCTGGTTTCCAGGCCAATAAAAACCAGCCTGGTAAAAATCCTGAAGAAAATATAAACCTGACCCAGGATGATAATCACCAGGACTCCAGCCGCATTGTTGGTGGTAAAGAGCCTGCCGACTAAAAGAAAAAGCAGAGAAATTATTATAAAGATGAAGGCAGTAATAAGATAAAGCCACCAGAGCTTGAAGAAATGGTTTTTCAGGAAGCTTAAGGCTGTGCCAAGGGCAGGGATAACTTTTTTCGATTCAGAGACGATGATTATTCTGACCAGATCAAAGAGCAGTTTGAAGACCGTCCAGAAAAGAATTGCCAGCAGCAGCTTGAGGTTTGAACCGAGAATTACTGGCCATTCGGTAATAGCATTATCTATCCAGAGGTTTAAGGGCAAGGCTAAAAGGCGATATACCAGAAAGATCAGGACAAAAAAAGGAAGCGAACTGATAAAGGTCAGGAAAAACTGCCAGAAATGATGACAGCCGTCAGCCAGAAAATCCTTGAACGTTATTTTCTTTTCCAGGCCCACCATCTGGCCAAAAACACCAGCATTCAGAAATATTGAGAGCAGGCCAAATAAAAAGATGACTGTCAGAACCAGCGAAAAATACGGCTGGAAGATATTCTGATTGGCCATAAAAACTTCAACCAGGTGCAATTCAAAGGGCATAAAGGGCGGCTGGCTGAGATAAAAATGACCGAGGTTATTCCTGACGATTGAGGTTATTGGAACGATGGCCAATAAGGCAAAAGGCAGAATTATCAACCACAGATAAATAACCAGCCTGAATCTGGAAAATCCCTGTCTTATTCCGGAATTTATAAAATAAGCTGTTCTCATTTTTTTTTCTCCTTTTCGGTCACAACAGACAGGATAAAGTCAGTAAAAGATTTTGCATTAGCCAGAGCAGGTTACTTTGAAAAGCCAGAATCTTATGCCCAGGCCCTGAGGCTGAATAACTGTTGTTAGAAAAATTAGTATCAACCAGCCAGATACAATCAGGGTCAAGGACAGCCGTTTTTACTCGGCTGGGTTTTTCAAAGGTGAAGCGAACCCATCTGCTCTGACCATCCCATTCCCGCCATTCCACACTTCCATCTTCAAATTCTACTTTAAGCTTGAGCTTTTCTTTAGGACCGATTCGGGCTTCTCCATAACGCCTGAGAGTGATGGTGGTTTCATAAATTTTTTGTTTCTTTTTTTTGGGTTCTGGCTTTTGGTGATTGGAATTTTTTACTGGCTGATCGTCAAAAATTCCCTCAAATTTATCGGGTTTTTCTGTGGTCTCAACCGAGGAAATAGCATAATCAAAATCCTTGGTGTTGAAGAAAAATTCCTGGAAAAACCAGGTCAGGTCTTTCCCTGAAACTTCGTTAACTACTTTGATGAAATCTTCAGTTTTTGGGTGCTGGAAACGATACCTCATCTGAAAAGTTCGCATGATTTTAGCCATAGTCTTCTGGCCCAGTAATCTTTCCAGGGTATAAAGACAGGTCGAAGCTCGCTGATAAACATTAAGGGCATAGCTACCTGAATTGTAGAACTTCCAGGAAAGAGTGACGATGGGGTCAAGTTTGGCTACGGTCGAAGAAAACAAGCGGTCGGTCTGCCAATCATAAACTGCCGGAAGTTTGATGAACCAGCTCAGAGGTAAACCGTTTAACCTAAGCGGCAGTTTTCCCGGACCATAAGCTGCAGCCACTGTCTTGCCCGTAGAATAGGTATTAATGCCCTCGTCCAGCCAGGCTTCTTCGAACTCGTTATTAGCTACCATTCCGTACCAGTAACCATGACCGAATTCATGGATGATGACGCCTTCGGGCGACAGCACATCTTTTTCCAGAATGACCGAGGTTCCGGCTGTGAACAGAGTCGGATACTCCATTCCGCCGCTGCCCGTCCTGAAAGGCGGGTCAACCATAGTAATAGTTCGGTAAGGATAAGGACCGAACCAGAGTCCATAATATTTGAGAGCTGCTTTGAGAGCCTTAAAATGACGCTCGATCTGGTTCCGGTGCTGTTTTTCGATCAGCAGAATCATCCGGACGTCTGGAAGCTTAATCTCCTCAAGTGAGAGGCCAAGCAGGTCAGCCACCTGACGGTACTCTTCGGCTGTAACTTCTTCATCAGCTTTAAACAGCCGCTCTACTTTTATAAACCTGGGCGACGCTGTCCAGGCAAAATCGTGAATGTTCTGCTGAACATAGGTATAAGTGGCTTTTCCGGTTTTGGAGTCGACCGTCTTTCCTACCTCTTCTCCGCAGGCTCCAACCACAAATTTTTCCGGCACGGTTATTTTCACCTGAAAATCAGCGAAATCAGCAAAAAATTCTGAATTCAAATGATACTGGTGACAGTTCCAGCCTTTCCCTTCCTCATAAACTCCTGGTTTGGGAAACCACTGGGAGATAAAAAAGCCATCCTGATAATAGCCGGCCCGCAGTCCATTCCTCGGAACCTTGGCTTGAAATTCCAGATTCAGAGTAACTGACTGACCGGGAGCTACCGGCTGAGGCAGAACTACTCTGAGAACCGTCTGGTCAAAGGGGTTAGGAGGCTCGTCAGGGCTGATGAAAGAAGCGGCTGGCATCAGGTCCTGGCCGTCAGCTGTGGTCATTGAAGTAATTTTTATCCAACCCCATTCGTCTTTTTTTACTCTGTATCTTTTAAAGAGCTTTTCCATCCTGGATTCTCTGGCCACTGTGGACAGCTCGTTTTTAAAGGCATTCCAGTATAGATGGAGCTGAATATCCGGGACATAGTCCTGAGTCAGATTGGTCCAGACAATGGTTTCACTGGCCTGAAGAGTATGAGTCTCCGGAAGGAGTTCGACTTTCAAGTCATATTTGACCGGCCTTTCTCCGGTCATCGACAAAAGTCTTGCCGGGAAAATTAAACCCAATATCAAGCAGACTATTAATTTTGTTTTTTTTGAGTTTTTGTTTTTCATTGATTTCCTTTCAGTCAGACTGATTTATCATTTTATCTCAAATTTTTATACGAGAAGCCAAGATTTGAAGTTTCATCATGAAATCGCCAGACAAGGACTCGAGGCATTGAACTCAGCCCAGGGCTTAACCGGCCTTATAGGTTTTCAGAAATCCACTTTTCCCAGGCCTGGCGTCTGGGAAAGAAGATGAAAAGCACCACCACCGAGATACCCAGAAGGACGTAAAAATCACGATTGAGTCCAGCCATCAGGAATAAAACCAGGCCAAACAGCGCTGGCAGTTCACTCATGACCACAACTATCAGTGAAGTTCGGTGGAGTTTGTTGAGCAGATCGAGAGCCGTATCGCCCGGCCTTTTTTTAAGGAGCAAAGATTGCAGCAACCTGGCGATAATGACACTGGCAGCCGACAGCCCGTAGAATAAATATCTCAGAGTCTGGAGGTTCTTAGGGTGATAAAGCCCGTAGAATGGAGCCATTTTGCTTCTGATGAGCTCTTCTAAAATTAAATAAAAGGCCATGGCTCCGAATATGGAATAGCCAATCAGAGCTGCTATCCGGTGGGTTTTTTTGATTATTTCCTGAAGTTCCATGTTCCCTCCTGCACTTGATTATATTTATTTTCGCCTGACGGGGCAATTTAAACCAAATAAAAAATTGGGAAAATTCTGGAAAAAAGTAATAAAAGTTGAAAAAAACAGAGAAACTAAACTGAAAAATTATGGACTATCTGGCGCCGTTTATGCTCAGCTCACGTAAAGCAGGAAGCCCTTGAGATAATCGCTCTCCGGATGAAAGATGCTGACCGGGTGGTCGAAGGCCTGGCGGTGGCGTTGAATTATCTTAACTTCCCGGCCGGCTTCCAGGGCAGCCTGAAAGATGATTTTTTGGAAAAGCTGACTGTCAATGTGATAAGAACAAGAAAAAGTCAGCAGAAAACTTCCGGACGGCATTTTTTCTATGGCTAAACGATTAAGCTCCCGGTAGGCTTTAGTGGCAGACTTTTCATCAGCTTTCTTCTTGGCAAAAGCTGGCGGGTCGAGAATTACTAACTCGTAGTCCAGCTGTTTCTGATGATTCAGAAAATCAAACATATCCTGATTAATGAGGTTAAAAGAGCTTTCAGAAAATCCGTTTAGAAGAAAGTTTTCTTTGGCAGTGTCCAGAGCTTTTCTGGAATAGTCAACCAGATCGACCTGAACGGCCCCTCCTTTTAACGCTGAAAGGGCAAAGCCACCGGTATAAGAAAATCCATCCAGAACTTTTTTCCCGCCAGCTATTTGCCGAACTAACTGTCGCATTTCCCGCTGGTCGAGAAAAAAACCTGTCTTTTGAGCCTCAGACAGATAGACTTTGAATTTTATCCCTTGTTCTTCGATTAGAACAGGTTCTCTGATTTGGCCATAAAGCAGTCCTTCAAAGTCTTCCAGACCTTCTTCTTTTCTTGAAGGCAGTAGAGACTTTTCATAAATGAATTCCGGTTGCAGAAGACCAGCCAATTGTTTGACCAGAAATGATTTGAGTTTTTCCATTCCTAAGGTCGAAATCTGGATGACCAGTCCGGGTCCGTACCGGTCAACGATTAACCCGGGCAAATGATCGCTTTCTCCATTGACCAGGCGCACTGCTTCTGTCTGTTTATAGACCAGCTGTCTGAGTTTTAAAGCCTCAGCCAGGTGGTTTTTAAGGGAATCATGAGGGCCTAGCTGGCCAAAGCTGACCAATCGCCCCGCTAAGGAGCAGCGGCGGTTAAAATAGCCATGACCGAGAAGTTCACCCTTAGAAGAGAAAACGGGATAGATTTCTCCGTCTACAAAATTCGCCGGATAAGATTGGATGGCTCCAGAAAATATCCAGTGGTGTCGGTTCAAAACCGATTGTTCCCGACCGGGCTTAAGGATAACACCAAAAGCCGAAGCTGAGTTTTTTCGATAATGGCGAATCTTCTCTTTTCTGCTCATTTTACGATCTGGGTGGATGGTTCGAATAATTTTTTATCAATGAATTTCCTGACTAATTCCCGGTCGGCCGGTAGAAGGTTGTACTCCGTGAGCTCTTCTGGCTCAACCCAGAAGATTTGCCGGTGGGAAATTAAATGAAATTGGTCGTCAAGAAGCTCTACTTCAAAAGCTATCAGTTTAGAGTCTGGTTTATCCGGAAGACTGACTGTCTCGAGAGGTCTGATAATCCTGCATTGCACTCCAAGCTCTTCAGATATTTCTCGACTTAGAGCCTGCTCTGGGGACTCTCCAGACTCGACTTTTCCCCCGGGAAATTCCCAGCCAGGAATAGATGAATCAGACCGGCGTTCGGCCAGAAGAATTTTTCCTTCTTTCCTGATTACCGCTGCTACCACAATCATCTTCCTCATTCTGCCCTACCCTGCTTTCCCTGTCAACCCGAGATCCGGAAAGATTAATCATTCACTCACAGCAATTGTCAACATCCGGATTTACTGATAAGATTTGATTTGATTTTCTTATAGTAAGAAATTTTATTCTATCAATGAAAGAGGAAGGATGATTAAGGATGAAAGATAAGAAATCGACCTATAATCTTTCTGGGTGCCAAGTGGCCACTTATCTCTGCCTGCGCACACCCTCTCCCATAGAAATAGACGGCAATCTGGAAAAACCTATCTGGCAAAAGGCACCCAGATCTTCCAGGTTTGTGGATCTGGTCACTGGAAAGCCGGCTTTTCTGGATACCCGGATAGCCGCAGTCTGGAATGATGAATATTTTTATTTAGCTTTCTGGGTAGAAGAGCCTGATGTCCGTGCTCATTTCAAAAAAAGAGATTCCTTCATCTGGCTGGAAAACGATGTTGAGGTTTTCATTGCTGGTCCCGATTGTTATTATGAGCTTCAAATTAATGCCCTGGGCACAATATATGAAGTCTTTTACATCTGGCAGGATGCTCTTAAGCCCGGCAGTTTTTTTGACCGTCCAGAATTTAGTTTGACCAAACGGAAGGTTGACCTGCTGGCCGGTTTTCAGGATTCTTCCCGCTATGGACGACATCCGCGCGGCAAGCGCTGGGCCTTTATGGACTGGGATTTCCCGGGGTTAAAATGGGCAGTTAAAGTTGATGGCACCCTGAATAATTCCACTGATATTGACCGGGGCTGGACAGTGGAACTGGCCTTTCCCTGGAAAGGGATGGAGATTCTGGCTCAGGGTCGACCACTGCCGCCAAAAGATGGAGAGATTTGGAGGATGAGTTTCTCCAGGTTTGAAGCCTTAGAAGCCAACGGCCGCCAGATTGAACCATCGATCGGTTGGGCTCTTAATGCCCATGGGGTTTATGATTCCCATATCCCGGAATGTTTTTCAAAGGTAATATTCTCAGACAAAGAAATCGAGTGATGAGGTGATGCTTATGGAAAAAAGTAAAAAGCTCAAAATTGTTTTTCTATCCTCTGAAATAGCACCATTAGCCAAAACCGGAGGTCTGGCTGATGTGGCTGGAGCCCTCCCCAAGTACCTCAGTCGTATTGATAGTGTGGAAATAATCGCTATGATGCCCTTTTACCGGGAAGTCAAAAAGAAAAATTTGTCGGTGAGGAAAGTATTGGAGAACGTTAACCTGGACTGGCCGGGAAAAGAAAAAGTTTTCTCCGTTTTTGAGTATCGGAATGATGGCTTCAGGGTTTATCTCATCGAGAAAGACTCTTATTATGACCGTGATTACCTTTATGGTACTCCGACTGGAGATTATCCGGATAACGGTGAGCGCTTTGCTTTCTTTTGTCAGGCCGCCCTCAAAACCATGAAGCAACTGAATTTCCAGCCGGATCTCATCCATGCCCACGACTGGCAAACAGCTCTGACTTTTGCCTATCTAAAACACGTTCTTAAGGATGATAAGTTTTTCCAGAAAACCGGTTCGCTTTTTACCATTCACAATTTAGCTTACCAGGGTCTTTTTCCCCGGGAGATTCTTCAACAGGTAGGCCTGCCAGATTATCTTTTCAATTTAGAAGATCTGGAATTCTACGGAAAAGTGAATTTTCTTAAAGCCGGTTTGCTCTATTCCCAGGCCATCAATACGGTGAGTCCGACTTACAGTCTGGAAATTCAGACCCCAGAATTAGGGTTTGGACTGGATGGAGTCCTGAGAAAGCGTCATGACAGGCTTTTTGGTATTCTTAACGGGATTGATTACCAGGAATGGAACCCTGAGACTGACCCGGCCCTTCCAGCTCATTACTCAAAACAAAATCTGGCTGGAAAATCAGTCTGTCGGATGGAGTTGCTCCAAACCTTTAATTTCCCAAAAAATTCCCCTCTCCCGATAATCGGTATGGTTTCACGACTGGCTGGTCAGAAAGGTTTTGACCTGCTGGCGGAAAGTCTCGAGGAAATTTTTAAAAGAGACGTTTATCTGATAATCCTGGGCACGGGCGAGCAGAAGATTCAAGACCTGCTGCTCGAAGCTCAGAGGAAACATTCTAACCGTCTGGGTTTAAAGATTGCTTTTGATGATCGTCTGGCCAGGCTGATTTACGCCGGTAGCGATTTTTTCCTCATTCCCTCACGCTATGAGCCTTGTGGCTTGACCCAGATGTACAGCCTGAGATACGGAACCGTACCGATTGTCCGGAGCACCGGTGGTCTTAAAGACAGTGTGGAAGAATTTAAACCGGAAGAACTTAAAGGTAACGGATTTCTTTTTAAAGAATATGAGACTCCGGCCTTGCTGACAGCCATAGACCGGGCGCTCTCTTTTTATCAGCAAGAACCCTTCTGGTCAAAGATTTTGCTGAACGCTCTTATAAGCGACTTTTCCTGGGAAAAGTCAGCTTCAAAATATTTTGAACTTTATCTTAAAATTCTTAACTTTTAACCTGTTCGTCTTTTCTTAGATAGTCAGCAGCGACTTCAGGCGGAACTGGATTAATGTAAAAACCAGTGCCCAGCTCAAAACCAGCTACCTTGGTCAGGATAGGCAACAATTCGAGATGCCAGTGGTAATAAGAATAAATCCCGGGCCAGGCTTTGTCCGAGACTTGAGGGTTGGGAGCATGGTGAAGGACCAGGTTGAAAGCTGGATCTATCAATTGAGACTTAAGACGCGATAGAGCCTGCTTCAGAGCCTTAGCCAGATGGAGGCTATCTTCATCAGTAATTTCCCGGAAGAATGCCGAATGCTCCAGCGGCAAAATGGCCATTTCAAACGGAAATCGAGAAGCAAAAGGGGCCAAGACCACAAACCGCTCGTTCTGATAGATTAAACGTTCTGAAGAAGTCAGTTCTTCTTTCAGCATCCTGCAGAAAGCACATTCCCGAAAATGATTGCGGTAAAGTCTTTCCGCCCCGTATATCTCTTCCTTTATCCTTTTTGGAACGATGGGAGTGGCTATGATCTGGGAGTGCGGATGAGATAAAGAAGCACCAGCTTCTTTTCCTTTGTTCTTGAAAATCTGAACATACTGATGATGATATTGTTCTTCTATAGCTATTGTCCGCGAACGATAAACCCTGATGATTTCAGCCAGATGGTCAACAGGTAGCTCAGCCATTTCCTGATTGTGGTCTGGAGTTTCTATAATCACTTCATGAACTCCTACTCCTTCCATCCACTGATAGACTCCGCGGGATTTCTTCGGTGGTGGTGGCCCAGGTTGAAGCGCCGGGAACTTATTTGGTACTACTCTGATTTTCCAACCTGGTTGGTCTGGAGCTGAATGGCTTTCTCTTACTGAAAAGACCTCCGGGGGAGTCTTGACTTCATTGCCCGGACAGAAAGGACAGAAAGTCAGACTTTCTTTTTTTATCTCGGCCATTTCGGTTGGCCGAAAATCATCGGGCCTCTTACTTCTTTCTGTGGAGATTATCACCCAGCGGCCGGTAACAATATCTTTCCTTAATTCAGGCATCGTTTTCTTCCCTTTCAGTTGTGGCGTTAAGAGATGTTCACTTGTCTTTAAGCAATTCTCTTATTTTATCTTTGAGCTCATCTAAGGAAGAAGATTTAATGATGTAGGCGTCAGCTGCCCAGGTCATGAAATCATCTTTGTAACTCTGATAGGCAGTGTTAATGATGATGGGAATGTCTTTTCTCATACCCATGATGCTGGCGATGAGTTCTATCCCATCTTTACCTGGCATTCTGATGTCAGTGATAATCAGGTCAAACTTTTCCGATTTGACTTTTTCCATGGCCGAGTCAGCGTCATGAACAACTATCACGGTATAACCTTCCTTGGTCAGTTCTTCTTCATAAAGAAGACCCAACATTTTTTCATCTTCAACCAGAAGGATCTTTTTCATGGCTGTCCCCTTTCCTGAGCCTTAAAATAAAGTTTAAACATGGTTCCATGACCGGGTTTACTCTGGACTTCTATTTTCCCCCCACACATTTCCATCACCCTTTTGACGAAAAGAAGTCCCAGCCCGATACCATTTTCTTTGGTAGTATAGAATGGGCTAAACATCTTTTCCAAGCTCTTTTTATCCAGGCCCGGTCCAGAATCTTTAATGATTATAGTCAACCATTTTTTATTTTTTTTACAGGCCCTGAGGTAAACCCGGCCACCAGGAGGAGTTACATCGAGGGCATTGTCCAGAAGATTGACCACTGTTTCTTCAAAATAAACCGGGTCGCAGAGAATCAGCGGTGCCTCATCAGCTATCCGGATGGAGATTGTTTTATTTTTAGCCTTAGCTTTGATATCAGGTCTCTCCAGGATGCCCAGAAGGATAGGTTTAAAATCGATCGGCAGCAGCTCTTTGATTTTTATCTTTAGAAAATGACTTAACTTATAGATAATCTCTTCTAAATGCTTGATTTCATCCAGGATTATGTTCAGGTTTCGATAGCATTTTTCTGGATTACAGGGACTTTTCAGTAATTGCTGGGTAAAACCACCAATAGCCACGATGGGATTCCTCAGCTGATGAGAAACGAAAGCGGCCATTTCACCCAAAGCAGCCATTTTTTCCATCTCGACCACTTTTTTATAAAGATGAGTGGTGTAAATATAATTTCCAGCCAGAAGGGCACACAGACTGGCCAGCTCAATGTCTTTTCTGGTAATGGGAGCATGGGTAATGCCGTTATCAACTACAATCTCACCCATTACCTCATCGTGGGCAACGAGGGGCAGGCAGAGGAAACTATCGACCTGAACAAAATCCAGAAAATTAGGATCAACCAGAGGGTCTGACTGAGCTTCCGTCACCAGCATAATTTCTTGTTTCTTGGCGGCCAAAGCCGGAAGCAGCAGGTTGTCATCTTCCAGACTGTAAATAAAAGATTTAAGCTTGGGCTGCAGGCTTTCCATCATTCTGATGACCAAATCACGATTATGTTCAACTATTTCAGCATAACCAAGACCTGGAGAAGAAAGCATCGACCAGATGGCTTCAGCTTCTTCAGGCGATCGTGGTCCAAGCCACATGGTAGCTTTTAATTTCTCACCATCTTTAAGAAAGAGCATAGCCCGGTTGAAACCTATACCAGCTCCTGAAGTCAGGGCGGTCAGGATTACCAGGAGATTGTCCTCCAGAGAAAAAGGCTGGAAAAAACTCTGGGCGATTATTGATAACAGGACAAATTCTTTGGGAGTGTCTGGATTAAAATTAGCCGGTTGAAGCTTGTAACTTTCAATCATTCCAGCCTCCAGCCTTTGGGTATGGTTCTGATGCCTTTGGGACTTATCTTGAAATAGGCTCTATCTTTTTCCAGGTTAAAGCCCACCGAGAAATTCTCAGGAATGATCACCTTTTTATCAACAATGGTCTTCTTAATCCTGGCCCCCTTCTTGATAATCGTGCTCTCGAAAATGATGGATTGTTCTACCATGGCTCCAGGTTCAACAGTGACTCCAGGAGACAAAATGGAATCTTTAATTTTTCCTCCCAGTATCTGACAGCCAGAACCGATAATGGTATTGGTAATTTCTCCGCCAGAAAAATAGGAAGATGGATACTGAGGCTTGTAAGTGCGGATGGGCCACTCAGGGTCGTTTAATTTTATTGGCGGTGATGGCGAGAGAAAGTCCATGTTGGCTTGCCAGTAAGCATCGATTGTCCCGATGTCCTGCCAGTAATCTTCATAGATATAGGCATAGACTTTGTTTTGCTTGATCAATTCCGGCATAACATCTTTTCCAAAATCGTGTGATGATTTAGAATTCCGAGCATCCCTGATTAGAGCTTTTACCAGGACAGGAGTGCTGAAAAGATAAACTCCCATCGATATCAGGGATTGTTCCGGAGACCAGGGCAAAGGGGTTGGCTTTTTAGGCTTTTCAGTGAAATTTACTATCCGGCAATCTTCATTTATAGAAATTACGCCGAAGCGGTTGGCTTCCTCTGTCGGACAGGTATGAGCCATAACCACTGCTTCTGCTTTTTTCTCTAAGAAGAATTTTAACAGCTGGCGGTAATCAGCCCGGTAAACGTGATCACCTGAGAGCACCAGGATAACATCAGGATTTTCCTGCTGGATGGTGTAAATATTCTGGAAAACCGCATCAGCCGTTCCTTCATACCAGTGTTCGCTGAGCCGGCCCTGAGCCGGAAGAGAAATTATGTATTCATTGCTTTCTGGATGGAATATACTCCAGCCCTGAAGAATGTGTCTTTCCAGAGAGAGCGATTTATACTGGGTGAGTAAGGCGATCTTCCTGAATCCAGAATTCAGAGAGTTGGACAGGCTGAAATCGATTATCCGGTAGCTGCCGGCAAAAGGCACTGAAGGCTTAGCTCGGTCTTTGGTCAGCGGATAAAGTCTCTCCCCTTTTCCGCCACAGAGAATCATCACCAGGACTTTTTTATAGAATGTTTCCATCTGGCAGAATGATCTCCTTAAAGATTGAGTCTTCAGCTTCTATTTTATCAAGGAAAAACTCTTCTTCCTTAGAAATATCCGAACCTTTTTCTATCAGCTGAAGAATTCTCATAGCCCGTTCAAAATGCAGGCTGGCTCTGGCTTCAGCATAATCCCTGGCCGTCATGGTCGAGATGAGAAAGGGCCAATCAGAGCTTTCCAGCAAAAATTTCTCCTGGCAGAAGAGCTTGAGCAATCTGGGATTGATTTTTTTTAGAGCGGATTTATCCGACATCAAAGGTAAACATCTTTTTTCCAGCTCATAAATCCTGGTCCAGATCCAGGATGTTTCATCATTCAACCAGATCCAATGAAAACCACCTTCTCCCCAGGAACCTTCAGGCAGTGAAACTATCATCTTAGCTGGGATTTCTTCAAGACAGTTGGAAGCCGCAGCCGGTTTAACCTGAGAATCGGGAAGAGAGAGTTTTTTTATCACCCGGTATAGCCATTCTGGCCCTTCAAACCACCAGTGACCAAAAAGCTCAGTATCATATAGAGAGGTAATCAGGCCCTGCTCGTGATCTTTCAGGGTCTGATTAAGGAGCCAGACAAAGTGGTTGGCATGTTCTTCGATTCTTTCAGTAGCCTTCTGGTAATCATAAGGAAGTTTATCAGACAGATCTGAAGTAGAGGAAGTAATCTTCCAGTAGCGCAGCCCCCCTGGAAAATGCTTCTTGTGGAATTCAAGATAATTACCGTCACCCGGATAACCAGAAGATCGGCTCCAAACCTGTTTGCCAGAAATTTCATCCCTAACCAAAAAGCTGACCTGCGACGGGTACGCCAGATATGGCTGGTAAGGGTCCTGAGGTCGCACCAGCCCTGGTTTAAATTTTTCCTTATACCTTTCCCAGAGATAACGAAGAGCTGGAAATTTTTCCAGATAAACTCCTTTAGCTTCTCCGCCTTTGAGGAGATGGGAATCGACAAAGAAATAGGCCAGATTCTCCTGACCGAGGATTTCATCCACACCTTTTCTCTGGTATGGAGCTTCTTGGCCCAAGGGGGGTTCCCAGGAATATCCGGGTCGGTAAGCACATTCTGGCAGCCAGAAACCAGCTGGATTTCGTCCGAAATATTTTTTATAAACAAATTTTCCCTGCCGGACCTGATGTTCAACACTTTCGTCTCTGGAGAGAAGCGGGAGATAGCCATGAGTAGCCGCAGAAGTTATTATTTCTATCGAACCCTGTTCTTGAAAGCAGGAAAAGCCGGCAATCAAGTCAGAACGCAATACATCAACAAATAGCCTGAAAATTCGCTCATACCAGTTTCTCCAGAACAGGGCCAGATCAAGAAGTTTTTTTTCACCGATTTGCTGGAAATACAGATAATCATTGACCGCTGCTTCCAGTTTCATAGTCAGATAGTCAATAAACCCCTCACGGAACTTTTGACTTTTGAGCTGTTCTACCAGAACCGGGGTAAAGCTGATGGTCAGTCCTGATTTAAGCCCCTCTTTTTCCAGCCGCCATAGAACCTCAAGCAGCGGTAAATATGCTTCTGCTGCTGCCTCATACAACCAGTCCGTCCCATGCGGCCAGGTCCCATGGTTCAGGACATACGGTATATGACTGTGGAGGACAAAACAAAAATATTTTTTCTTTGAACCTGATAAATCTATCATCTGATTTCCCGTAACTTTTTTATAAACCTGGTTGAATTATATCATAAAGCAGATTTTGAGAAATCTTTTTGAGGCAGGAGCAAAATTTCTGAGTTTAAGGCCACGACTTAACTGCGATGACTCAGCATGGTCAATATAATTTTCCTTTCTCCTGGGACCAGTCTCAACCGCCAGACTGGATGAAAACTGATGCCCTGAGTGATGATTTCAAAATCTTTTTCTGATTGAGAAACAGTTTTTACCGGAAAATCCCAGATAGCTTCAGCTTCTGGCGTTTCCAGGATTAATTGACCGTTGAAGAATTCTACCCAACTCTGACCGAACCTGTATTCATTCTCAAAAAAAGCCAGGTTCCATTCTGAAGTAAAGGTCAACTCCACTTCTCTATTTTCCAGATTTTCTATTTCATAGACAAAGAGCAAGGAATTTTGTCCCGGTCTGATTCGTTTTCTGAGGTTAAAAAGATGACTGCCCGAAACCAAATTTACTGTAGCCTGACGCTCCAGCACCAGGGTGTCTTCTTCAATCCAGGCAGAGAAATCTTGTTCGATAAAGTTTCCCGGCTGTTGATGATAAATTTGGGCATACTGGTCTCTGGTTGTGTCTATAGGAAGGAATCTTTCCAGGAACGACAGCCGGCAATAATTATCAAAAAATAACCATGGCTGGGCCTCCATAGGTAAAACGCGGGTCAGTTCATGGATCGATTTACCCTGGTTGTTTTCGCCATCCGAAGTTGGATAAAGATGATAGAATTCCTGACGCCTGGTTAGAACATCGGTCAGATTGATTCCCTGGTAACGATAATCGATTTCGGTTATGGCTCCGCCAGAAGAAGGTTTTACCCAGACAAAGAAAGCCGGAGTTTTTAGGATGAACTCATCCTGCCCATCAAGGTCAAAATCAATCTTTTCCCAACCGCTCAGAAAGGGCAGTTTGAGTTCGGCCGAGATGAGTTTCTGATAGACGGCTCTTCGAAGATGAGGCAGGTAAAGCCCCCCAAACACCCCATGCCAGTAAGCATCGTTACACTGAGCCTGGTAGAGTTCTTTCCTGGCTTCCAAATTATCGCTCTGGCTGACTTCGGCTGAGACCTGGAGCTGTCGACAGCGAAGATGGTGGCTTTCGTAATACTTAAGAGAAAAATCCCGGAACTGCCCGCCCCTCAGGAATCGCCGGGCTTTGGCTGGGAAGTTCGATTTCAGCTGGATGAATTCTTTCTGTTCTGCTGGTGGTAAAACCCATTCCATCATTTCTTCATAAGAAGCTGGTGGTAAATAGACCCGACCGAGAGCTGGTCTCTGGTGTAGATATTCAGAGAAAGTCAGCATTTCTATCTGCCTGTCTTCGATAAATTCCAGAAAATGCTCCAACCAGCCTTCTTCGTAAACCCATTTTTTGGTCCCCGGCCAGAGTCCGAATTTCTCACCGTCATCACCGATGATGGCTGTATCATTTCCAGAATCGAGTATTTTTTGAAAATATTCCTCAAGTTCTTTAAAAGACCTGAACGGGATCAGATAGCGCAAGGTCTTGTCGATCGGAAAAACTCTTAAAGTTAAACCCTCATCTTCTGTTACATAATAACCATGGATGTTTTTAACACCGGCGTAATGAAAATGCTCTTCATCCAAAAGAGTGTAGCTAAAACCGACTCGCTGTAGGAAGCTGGCTAAGTGCGGCTCCCAGACACGTTCTGCCAGCCACAGACCCGTTGGTCTGACCTGAAAATGTTCCTGAAGAAAATCGTTCATCAGACTTACCTGGGCAAACCGGTCTCTTTCGGGTATTTGAGTTAGAATGGGTTCATAAAAACCGCCTCCCAGGAGCTCTACCTGACCCGAGTTCACCATCTTTTTTATTAGCTCGAGGGCTTCCGGTTTTTGTTTTTCCAGAAATTCCCAGAGAAAGCCGGAAAAATGCAGGGCAAATTTAAAGCTGGGGAATCGACTGACTGTGACTAAGAATGGCCAGTAAGCTTGGTCAAAAGCCAACTTATAAATTTCAGGGAAATTTCCCAAAGGCTGATGGTTGTGTACCCCGAAAAGAAATTTCAATTTTCCCATCTTCACTCCTAAGATCTAGTCGCTTTCTTAAGGTAGGAAGAGAATAAAAGGGCAAATTCTTTTTCTTCAGTCTCACCGGCCCACCAGAACCAATCAGAGCCCTCAGCTACAGCCAGGAATCGGGAAAAAGGATATTTCTGTCTGTGTTCAGAAAGTTGCTTCCAGAGTGTAACTTTGTCCGGATGGCCAACCCACTTAAAAAAACTGCTCATCCAGGTTCCGGCTAACAAATTCAGATTGTTCTGTGATTTATGGGTTTTAAAATATTCGGAAGGAAGGACAGGTTGAAAACGGCCACTCCTTTTAATTTGTTCAAACAACAACTGGAGGAAATCGAGACCGTTGTTAGGATAAGAACCCCAGGGGTTCTCTCCATCCAGAATAATAGAACAGATGGCTTCGTCCGGAACTTTTTCGGCTCGATGCTCAAGTTTTCTCAGGAAATCAGAAACAGCTTGAGCTGCTGGCCAGCGGTGGTATTCAAAGCCTATCAGGTCTGATAACTCTCTATCTCTAAAAAGGATGTTGACTCCAGCGCATTCGTATGGCTGATAAAGAAGACCGGGGTCGGGCCTGTGGTCAAGGCTTTTCCAAAGAAGATGCTCGTCGGTGAAGGTCAGAGTAAAACCAGCTTCGGCCATCTGCTGGCAGGCAGCCTGACTGAGTGCACCTTCCGAAGGCCATAAACCCGAAGGAGTAAAACCAAAGAGGCGGTAAAAATACTCTTTTCCTTCAGTCAAATGCCAGACGGCATCTTCAGGAAACTGGAAATCAGGTAGTTCAGGAGCTTCATTTCTGGCCTGGCTCAAATCGATCAACAGAGGAAGAAGCGGATGATAATAGGGAGAAATTGTTAATTCCAGCAGGTTTTTATTTTTAAGTTGCTTGAAGTAATCAAAGATTCCAGCAAAAATCTTTTTTCGCAAATGTAAAAGTTCTTCCCGGCTTTTTTCTTCGGGTCGGTCCAGGGGAGAATAGAAAGAAGCCAGGATCGATTGTTGTAATTCTGAGGCGGAGTTAGCCGAGCGACCTTGGGGGAAAAATCTTTTGAGTTTGAGGATCTCATCTTCAGTCAGCTGGTCGTCTGGTTTCTGCAAGGCTAAAAGAACGCGGTCAATAGCCTTGTTTTCAGCATAGTCGTTTATCTGTTCGAGCAGGCAGGGTACCAAATTTATGGTGCAAGGAAATTCCTTTTCCTCTATTATTCTAAGCATCGGCCAGTAATTTTTAGTGGTGTGATAATTTACCCAGGGCAGGAGGTATTCGCCTGATTCCGGATGACGATAAATCGGTTGATGAAAATGCCAGACAAAATTCAGGTACATTTCAGAGTCCTTCTTGGGCTAAAAAATAAACCACGATGGCCAGAATTATGGCCTGAAATTCCAGCTCTCTTGGATGAACCGCAGACGGTACATCCAGGGCTGAATGGTGGTAGTCAAAATATCTTTGAGAATCAGGAATAAGACTCCCAGGAATAACGCCCTGTTCAACTAAGGGGCCAATATCCACTCCCCCACCTCCCGTCCTTATCCAGTTGATGCCGAGCGGCTTAAGTATGTTTTCAATAGTTTTTATTTTATTCAGGACTCTTTCTCCTCCACCAATGGCCAGACCGATCGGGACAAATCCCCCATGGTCCTGTTCAATGGCTACCAGATGTTTTTCCTTCTGCCGAGCTTCAGCTCGGACATAGGCCCGGCCGCCAGTTCCACCGAATTCTTCGTCCATGAAAAGAACTGCTCGTATAGTTCTCTTCGGTCTTAATCCGGATTCTTTGATCAGTCGCAGGGCTTCAATAGCCACGACACAGCCTGAAGCGTCATCGTGAGCTCCAGGACTCAGGTCCCAGCTGTCGAGGTGGCCGCCGACAAGGATGATTTCCTCTGGCTTTTCAGTTCCAGTCAGCTGACCTATGACATTTGAGGAGATAACCGGCTCAAGTTGTTGACAATGCATTTTAAGGAATATTCTTAATTCTGGGTCATCTTTCAGCCACCTGCTCAGACGCTCGGCATCGCTGGTAGAAATGGCCGCAGCTGGAATTTTCGGGTATTGTTCATCATATACCATCAATCCGGTATGGGGATAGTCATCAATTCGGTAAGTAACCGATCTGATGAGCACTGCCCTGGCCCCGTACCGGGCTGCTTCCGAAGCCCCCCTGAGCCTGAACTGTGCTGCCCGACCGTAAGCGGCAAAGGGCTCGACGATGGTCCTGTCCATCGGCACGTTAAAAAACACAATTTTGCCTTCTATCGTTTCCTTAAGCTCGCTCAGGCGGTCAAAGGTGTTAACCTCCACAACTCCCGCTTCTATCCCGTTACTCGGGGTACCGATGCTATTACCCAGAGCACAAATATTTATTCTCCGCTGACCAAATTTCTGGCTTTTGACCAGACCTTTTTCGGCTTTTCCCCTTACCCAGTGATTGACCTGGACTGGCTCTTTCCAGACTTGATCAAAACCCAGGTCGGACATCAGCCTGACCATCAGTTCCACCGCCCGAGCAGCTTCTGGACTGCCAGTTAACCGGCTTCCGACCGAAGTCAGGATTTTCAAAAATTCATAAGCTTTTTCCTGACTCAGTCCGAGATTCTTAATAGTCTCAGCCCGGTTTTTAAAGTCTGTCAGGTCTAAGGCATTTTCCTGAGATAGAAGATAGCCTGAAATTGAAATTAGAAACGAGAACTGAAGGATCAGAAGCAGTAATAACTTTTTTGATAATCGTAACACTAATTTACTATTAGTCTGGCAGATGTTCATTTTTTTATCCTGTTTTTCCCGCTCTTTGGGCAGGGTCCAGCTTTTAAAACTCCATCTTCTTCCAGCCTCAAGTCATAATGCAGATGAGAAACATAATGTTTCTGGATGACATAGAGGAGCTTTCGACCGGAACTAACTTTATTTTTTTTGATCACAGGTCCAACCAGGAAATCAGCTCAGAAATTCATCTGTGGAGGAAACATCTTTCGCAGTCAACTTCACCAGGTTTGCGGGTGACCATCATCACCAGCCCAAGTTCATCAGCCCGGTCAATGACTTCCTGGTCTTTGATCGAGCCGAGTGGATAGATGATGCCAGTGATCCCATTCTTAGCTGCCACCTCAACTACATCAGGAAAAGGCATAAAAGCATCCGAAGCCATCACGCAACCCAAGGGACCATAGCCGCGATGAGAAAGACGAATGGCCTCTTCAGCCGCATCAATCCGGCTTCTCTGACCGGAACCGATACCGTGAATTTTATCTTTGGTACCGATGACGATGGCGTTGGAACGAGTAAAACAGGCTACTGTCCAGCAAAACAGAGCGGCCTTCAATTGAGACTCATCTGGTTTTTTCTTAGAAACCACATCGATGAATTCAGGTGAAACTATCCTGGAATTAAACCTCTGCTGTAAGAGCAAGCCGCCAGCTACTCTCTTAAATTCCAGACCGTTGTCCACAGAAGGCTGGTCGAGCGGAGCGCCCATCTTTACCACTCTTAACACCTTTCTGTTGGCTAAAATATTCAGGGCTTCAGGACTGAAATCAGGGGCATAGACCACTTCGATATTTCTGGAGCTCTCGACCAGTAATTTAGCCAGGTCTTCTTCTACCCTGAAATTGAAAACATCAACGCTGCCGAAATTAGAAAGGGGATCTGTCTGCCAGGCTTTCAGAAAAGCTTCCAGGCCGCTGTCGGCTAAAGCCACACCGCTGGGCATTTCATGTTTGATGATTACGGCCACTGATTTCCCTGGGAAAATTTCTGTCAGTTTCTTGGCTAATCGTTGCCCCAGGTCCATATCACCGACGTTGATGTAGCTCAGGCCTTTGGTTCCTTCCTGGAGAACTTTCATCGTGGCCATGTTTGGACCGCTGGCTCCTTCTTCCTGGTAAAAAGCGGCCGGATAGCCAGGATTTTCACCGTAGCGCATTGAAATCTTCTTGACGAACCTGGTTTCTCCAAAAACCAAAAATTGCGGAAAGTCTTCGTTGACCTTGGTCTGATACTGAGTTCTGGCAGTTCTCTGATCTTTGTTATTCATGGTTTATCCTTCCTGACGGTTGATTATTTTAACTTCCTGAATCTGAGCCCTATCCACCGAAGCTCTGATACAGGCCACAGCCACTCGAAAATCTTTTTTGCCTTCAGCTGGTTTTAAAGAGTCATAAACCCGAGTGGCTATTTCTTCTGCGGTGTTTTCGGAAATTTCCAGAGATATTGGCTCGCCAAAAAAAGATGGCACCGGGTCAACATTCACTCCTAAGTAGGTCATGATTAACCAGCCTTTCCCCGGAATTAAGGGAAGCTCGAAATAATTTCTGATAGTTGTACCGAATTCCCCTCTCTTGATGATGCTGATGGCTAGGCTAAACCCGCCGGCGAAGCCAAGGCTGATTCTTGGTGTATAAATCGGCTGGTCCGGCTCATACTTCCAGTCTTTGAGAGCTCTGGTCAAAGCCAGAATCGGGTCATGGACTGCTTCTAAAGCTTTCAGGATTTCAGTCGTCTGTTTTCCATTGGAGACAGCTATACCCGCAGGAGAATAAAGCATGGCTGGATAAATTAATAGGTCCGGATTTCCGGTAACGATGAGCTGAGGATCGGTTGGTTCTACCAAGAGCCCATTTTCTTTTTTTATAAGACGACGGGCCTGACTGGCCGGGGATCTCCCAGTAATGCCATAAACAAGGAAGATTTCATCGACGGTTTTGAACTGTCCCCCGATGATGAACCTTCCTGGATACTCTAAGCCTGAAAAATAATTTTTTGGTGTTTCCATTGATTTCTTGTTCATTGATACCATACCAAAAAACCTTAGTCAAGAAAAAGAAAAGAAAAAATGGTCTGGGGCTTGTTTTTAAAAAAACCGCTGGTAAAATATCTTATATTTTCGATGGGACGGTTTAGATGAATTTTTCCCGAAAAATAGTTTACTTTCTGCCAGCAGCTGTCTATTGCGCTCTGATGTTTTTTCTTTCCTCAAAATCTTTGAAAATAAAACTCGGTTTTATTTACTGGGACAAGGGAGCTCACTGGTTGGAATTCATGATTCTCGGTTTCTTGCTGGCCTTCGGCTTTTTCAACTACTTTCCAGGTAAAACTTTTTTGAATTCATACCTGACCCTAATGATTGGAATCCTTATCGGTCTGACTGATGAGCTACATCAGCTGTTTGTTCCCGGCCGTCAGTGTGATTGGCGTGACTGGATAGCCGATATCACAGGAGTTGTGGTTGGCTTAGCCCTTTTCTGGTTTATAGACAGAAGACTGGGGCGCCAGTTGTCATCAAGAAAAATCACCGGTTAGTTCCTTCAGCACATTCGCGGAAGCTTTTTCTTTAGCAAATCAAAGGTTTCCTGGGGAGATGAACAGACGGTAAACACTTCAAGGTCTTCTGGGGTTATAGCTTTGAAATCAACCAATGCTTGAAAATTAATCACCTTATCCCAGTATTCCTTTCCATAAAGGATAAGTAGCACCTCTTTTTTGGACACTTTTCCAGTTTGGAGCAGGGTGACGATTTCAAAAAACTCATCCAGAGTACCGAAACCACCTGGAAAAGCAATTACCGCTTTGGCCTTGTACATAAGCCAGAATTTGCGCATAAAAAAGTAATGAAAGGTAAAGTTGAGCTCTGGTGTGATGTAGGGATTGGGCAGCTGGGGCTGAGGCAGAGAGATGTTCATTCCGATACTTTTTCCACCAGCTCTGGCTGCTCCCCTGTTGGCTGCTTCCATTATTCCCGGACCACCACCGGTGCAGACCACATATTTTCTCCCTTTTGGTTTCAGGTTCATTCCCCATTTGGTGATTAGATAAGCTAATTCTTCGGCTTCCCAGTAATATTTATGAAGAATTGTATCTGAACTGGCAGGACTGGCTTTGGCTGATCCGAGGAAAAGAATGGTGCTTTCGACTTTAAGCTTTTCCAGTCGGGCCATAGGCCAGACGTATTCGCTCAGAATTCTCAGAGTCCGACCTTCCAGGGATTCCAGGAACTCCAGGTCCCGATAAGGAGATTCCGGAAGTTCCAGTTTTTTTGGTTCATTTTTTTTCATCGCCGTCTCCTGGTTCAATTCATAAATTAAACTTGAGTTATTTATTTTGTCTTGAATTAGAGTTTTATGTCAATTAATTTGAATTTTTTCAATTGTCCTGAGAAAATAAGAACTCATGAAAAAGATAAAGTTCATCCTGATGGTGTTCTTACTATCCATACTCTTTTCCTGTCGTCCGACAAAACCGGTAACAACTCCTCCTGTTGGCTATGTTGAGACCGGCATAGCTTCCTGGTATGGGCCGGAATTTCACGGCCGAAAAACTTCAAGCTTAGAAATTTTTGACATGCACGACCTCACAGCAGCTCATCGCACTCTTCCTTTTGGAACATTAGTTCAGGTGACCAACTTAGACAACGGCCGGACGGTGACTGTCAGGATTAATGACCGAGGACCGTTCGTCAAGGACCGAATAATTGACCTATCTTATGCTGCGGCCAGAATGCTCGGGATGATAGGACCGGGAACAGCCAGAGTAAGAATTGAAGTGACCGGTTTTAAGCCAGTGGAAGAGAGGCTCAAACAGGGTGAATATATTCTTCAGCTGGGTTCTTTCCTCAACCCGGATAATGCCCGGGTTCTTTATCATAATCTGAAAAGAGAATTTCCCGGAATATTTATCTCTCCTTACCAGGCAAAAGACCAGGTTTTCTACCGGGTGCGTCTCCAGGTGAAGACCGAAGCGGAAGCTAGAAAACTGGCTGAAAAACTGGCTTCAGCTGGCTATCCGGTGTTGTTGCTCAGGGAATAAAACAACGCCTTGTCTGATTCATTACTCGGAGAACTTGCTGGAAATCTTGTTGTCTGATTATCAAAAGATTATTTCTGTTTACCAAAAAGTTCCTGTTATTTCCCCAGTTTATTCAGAAATAATGACCACCAGACGGTGCTCTCCTTCAGGGACTTGAATCACTATTTCTTTTCCTGAAAATTTTCCCGATTCTTTTCCGTTAAGCAACAACTGGCCCTTCTTTTTATCTCTAAGATAGATAATGATTTTCCTTTTCTTGAGACTTTTAACTTCAAAGGAAATTTCTCGATCGGTATAGAGAAAATGTCTGAAAACTGCCGGCCCATTAGCCCTGACCAGCTCTTTTCCTTCTTCTTTCAAGCTGGTTCTGGAAGGAGAAACTTCAACCTCATAATGCCGGCCGAGTATAGATATCCTTTTTAATATTCCCTTTTTTTCAGGATTGAGCTGACCAAACCTGAACCCTTCCCAGGGCGTAACATCCAGGTATTCTTCCAGGCCGATCAGAGCAAAAAGTGGTCCCCAGCTCTGATAACGCTGGCCCCCGGCTTCTCCGGTGCGAGAATCATAATTTTCTGGACAGAGCTGGTAATTTTTCCAGATTCGCAGAAATAGATCTGAACTTTTTTTAGCGAAATCCGCGGCCACCAGGTCAAAACCATAAGCTTTAAGACCTTGATAGACAAGATAATTGGTCGGCGGCCAGATAGTGCCGCGCCAGTACTGCTGGTCTTTGAAGGCCGGGTCATCCCGGGAAATTGAAGGAATCACATAATCTCCCCAGAACTCCTCAGGATTGAGCAGATGTTTTAGCATCCGCAGGGCCCGGTTTTCATCAGGAATTCTGGCAATCAGCGGGAAAAAATTGGCTGCAGCTTTTTTTGTGGAGAACCGACCATCCCAGTGTCGGTCAAAATAAAAACCTTCTTTTTCGTTCCAGAGGAGCTGGTTCATCAACCTTTTTATTTTTTCATACTCGTCCGTAAATTTTTTTCTATCCGCTTCTTTGCCCAGGAAATTGGCCAGTTGTGCCAGACAGTAGGAATCCAGAGCATAGAGGCTGTTTAAGTCCACACAGTTCATTTCTAAGGTTCCGGTTTGGTCGTTGAAGGAGGCCTCATCCCAGTTAGGCAGGTCATCCTGACCTGATTCCCACATGGCCCTCTGCTTGCCCGTAGCTTCTTTTTCCCAGGGTGGAACGTCTGTGGCTACTAAATGGGCATCACTCCCCCATTCCAGAAGTCCATCTCCGTTACCATCCCGTCGGGCCTGGCCGTTGGGCAGACGAGCTGTCCAGAAATTATGCCACTTGACAAGGTAGGGATAAGCAAACTTCAACAATTCCTGGTCACCGGTTTTTAAGAATAATTTCAGGACAACGAATGAGCCTATGGGCGGCTGAGAACGGTCGGGTGTGCCGCCAAACCGTCCTCGCCAGTTTGGAATGTTGCCGTTCGGATACTGAGTTTCCAGCACTGCCCGGACTACATCAAAGGCCAGTTTGGTGCTCTCAACGGACATTTCTAAGGAGTTAAAAAAAGAATCCCATTCAAAGATGGTCCAGTGGTCGGGTTGACCGTCAGGTCCAGGAAAAATCCAGCCTCGCCCGGCCGGTGTGTAGTAGCGATGATACCCATTCTGGTATAGAGCCATCCAAAACAGGTTGTTGGTTATGGCTTCAGCAATTCCTTCATACAATCCGGTGACCTGGAGCCGTTTTTTGAGATAAGCTTTTTTTTCTTCCTGCAGAAAATCATCAATGGCCCTACCACTGCGAAAGCGATAGATTCTTTCGTTGATCGATTCCAGGTTTTCTCCAACTGAAGCGACAAAGTAAAGGTCGTATTTTTTACTAAGTTTATAAGTCAGATGAAGTTGATTGTTGATGAGCTCCACAGTTTCAGGCTTGAAGTTTGTCCAACAGAGATAGTGAACAGCTGGCTTTTCTGAACTCTGACCATGAACGTAGCCTGATTCCGGCAAAAAATTGTAATTACCCTTAAAATCCCAAGGAAAATAGAAAATCAAGGTGACTTTATCTAATAAATCAGGAAAGTGATATTTGCCGATGACTGTTTGTTCATCCCGCCGGCTCCATTCCACAGTCATTTCGTACTTAGGGAGAGTGGGCTTAAGAAAAACAGGCGTTTCCCGTCCCTTTTTGAAAGGAAGATGAAGGTCAAATTTTATTGAAGAGTAAACTCCGTCCGGGGAATGGGGACCGACTTCTGACACCAGATAGAAGAAATCATGGAATTCTGCTGCTTTATCCTGGCGATAGACTTTGGGACAAAAAGCAAAGGCCGAGCCAGGGCTGGCGACGATCATCATTCCCGGCCAGGCCTTTGGGTCAAGTGCTCCGATGAAAACATTTTTCCAGGGATAGTATATTTCGCTTTGAAGTGGAATAATCAGAGAAAAGACAATAACTAAAATAAATGAAAGTAATTTTAATGACCTTTTGAAATTCACAGTTTAAATTTAGTTTATTTCAGCTTTTAAATCAACTGAGGTTTGAAAGTGAGTTTTATCTATATAGAGGTGCATCAGGAATGTCCATAAGAGGCTAAATTGAGGTAATCCAAAAAGCTTTAAAAAATTCTTTTAAATAGATATAATCAAAGAGGCTTTGACTAAAAAAGTTCAAAAAAAAGCGAAGTGATAAGAATCGCCAGATCAACCAAAGCCGATTGATAGGAGGAAAAATGGACTATCAGCTGTATTTTAAGTCTTTGCAGGGAGAAATGGTCCGGCTGCTCAAAACTTTGGTTCAGCTGGAATCTCCGACTTCTGATAAAAAAGCAGTCGACAAATGTTCAGCGGCGGTGATTAAAGAGATCGAAACCCTTGGAGTCAAAGTCAAGAGAATCCCACAAAAAGAGATAGGAGACCTTTATCTCATCGAATATATTCCTTCCGGGAATAAAGCTGCGGGTGAGCCCATTCTGGTTTTAACTCACATAGATACGGTCTGGCCAGTCGGAACGATTGAGAAAATGCCCTTTTATATTACCGGTGACAAAATTTTCGGGCCCGGAGCTCTGGATATGAAAGCCGGAATAGTCTCGGCTGTTTTCGCTCTGAAAGCTATCAACAGTCTTGGGCTTGTACCAAAAAGAAGAATCTGGTTGTTCATCAACTCGGCTGAAGAAACTGGCAACGACGAAAGTCACAAGCAGATTGCGGTTCTGGCTAAAAAGGCTGGAGCTGTACTCTGTCTGGAACCTGGACTTCCCGGGGGCGCTTTAAAACTCGAAAGAAAGGGACGTCTGGTGGTCAGAATAGAAACCACCGGCAAGTCAGCTCACGCCAGTACTCCAGAAAAAGGAGTCAATGCCATCGAAGAATTGATGTTACAGTTACAGCGGTTAAAAAAGGTTAAAATTAAAGGGATGAGCCTGAACATCGGGTTAATCGGCGGCGGAGAAAAGGCCAATGTCGTTCCGGAAAAAGCCTGGGCTATCTGTGATCTTCGCTTCTGGACTTCTCAGGACCTGAATAAGATAAAATCATTCTTAAGAGAGTTGCGTCCATCAAGGAAAGAAGCTAAGGTTAAAACTGCTATAATGAGCTTTACCCCACCGATGGAGTTTACCAGAGCTTCCAGGGAGCTTTTCGTCAGAGCCAAAACTATTGCCAGCGAGATGAACATAGAGCTTATACCCGGGAGAAGCGGCGGTGGTTCGGATGCCTCCATAGCTTCTCATGTGGGAGCTCCGGTTCTGGACGGTCTGGGTCCTGAAGGTGAAGGCTTGCATGCAGTGAATGAGCATCTCCTGCTTCCATCCTTTATCCAGAGAACAGCCCTGCTGACCAAACTTCTGGTTGAATTGTAAATATTGACTTTCAAAGTTATTTAAGTTTAACTATTAATAGAGGAATCATCTTAAAAGGAGGACTTATATGATTAAAAAGTATTATCTTCTTTCCCCTGGACCTACTCCAATACCGGAGACTGTTCTGTCTGTAGCCGCTGAGCCAATAATTCATCACCGGACGCCGGAATTTTCCAAAATTTTTATGGAAGTGACAGAAGGGTTGAAATATGTTTTTCAAACCAAGGAAGATGTTTATATCCTGGCTGCCTCCGGGACCGGAGCTATGGAGACTGCGGTCATCAACACCCTCTCTCCCGGCGATAAAGTCATCACCATCAATGGCGGAAAATTCGGAGAAAGATGGGGTAATATCTGTCGGGCTTATGGTTTGGACACTAAAGAAATCGTCATTCCTTGGGGAGATGATTTCAGCAAAGAACAATTAGCTGAGGAAATCAAGAAAAATCCTGGAGTTAAAGC
The DNA here is from genome assembly GCA_014360015.1 of Candidatus Aminicenantota bacterium. Classification (GTDB taxonomy): domain Bacteria; phylum Acidobacteriota; class Aminicenantia; order Aminicenantales; family Saccharicenantaceae; genus Saccharicenans. Next base: position 273,563 of record JACIYJ010000002.1, read on the forward strand.
CATCTTTGCCACTCTTTCCGAAACTTCAACCGGTGCTATTTTTGATATTAAAGGGTTTGGAGAAGTGGTGGCTGAGACCGAAGCCATCCTGGTGGTTGATGGCATTTCTGGCCTGGGAGCTACCCCTTGCCCGATGGATGAGTGGAAGATAGATGTTCTGGTCACAGGTTCTCAGAAATCTTTTATGATTCCACCTGGACTGGCTTATATTGCTTTCAGCCCGAAGGCCTGGAAACTGGTGGAAACTTCCAGGCTGCCCAAGTTTTATTTCGACATCAAGAAATACCGAAAGAACCTGGAAAAGCAAACCACGCCCTGGACTCCGGCCGTTTCTCTTATCATCCAGCAGAAAAAAGCCCTTGAGATCATCAAGAACATGGGGCTGGACAACCTGCTGAAACATCATCAGGTTCTGGGAGAGGCCACCAGAGCTGGAGTTAAAGCCATCGGTCTGGAACTGCTGGCTAAAAGGCCTGGCAATATCCTGACTGCAGTCAAAACTCCTCAAGGTGTTGATGGCAACAAGCTGGTCAAGACTATGCAGGGTAAATACATGGCTTATATTTCTAACGCTCAGGATCCACATAAGGGAGAATTCTTCCGCATTGCTCACTTGGGATATATGGGTGGTTTTGATATCATCACCGCGCTCTCAGCTCTGGAAATGACTCTTATGGACTTGGGCTATGATAAATTCCAGCCTGGAGCTTCGGTAGCCGCGGCTGAGAAAGTTTTGAGGGAGGGATGGCAATGATAAAAATTTTGATTGCTGACCATCTTGACCAAGAGGCTGTTGAACAGCTTCAGGCTATACCAAATTTTGAGGTAACTGTCAAAACAGGATTGAGTGAAACTGAACTTGTTCAGATTATCCCTGATTTTGACATAGTGGTTGTTCGCAGCGCCACTAAAATCACCAGACCGGTAATAGAAGCTGGCAAAAATCTCAAGCTAATCATCAGGGCTGGTATTGGGCTTGATAACATTGATGTACAGGCAGCTAAGGAAAAAGGCGTTGAGGTTGCTAACACCCCAGCAGCCACTTCTATTTCCGTAGCTGAACATACTATAGGACTTATGATTGGAGCCGTCCGACATCATGGTCCTGCTAACCTCTCGATGAAGCAGCATAAATGGGAGAAAAAAGCTTTCACCGGTACGGAACTTTACGGAAAAACTTTGGGCATAATCGGTTTTGGCCGAATCGGAACAGAGGTTGCCCGAAGAGCTCTGGCTTTCGGGATGAAGGTAATAGCCTATGATGTCATTCCGATTAAGACTGACCTACTGGTGACTCAAGTCAGCCTGGATGAATTGCTTAAACAGGCGGATATCATCACCCTGCATGTACCCAAGACATCCAAACCGCTTCTGGGTGAAGAAGAATTTGCCAAAATGAAAGATGGTGTGGTCATAGTCAATGTGGCCAGAGGCGGTGTGGTAGATGAAAAAGCTCTGCTTAAGGCTTTAAATTCAGGCAAAGTCAAAGCAGCAGCTCTCGATGTTTTTGAAAAAGAACCGCCAGAAGATTTCACCCTGATTGACCATCCAAAAGTGACTGCTACTCCTCACCTGGGCGCCTCAGCTGAAGAGGGACAGAAAAGAGCCGGTCTGGAAGTGGTCAGGATTATAAAAGAAAAATTCGCCTGAGAGTCAGTCAGTTTATAAATTATTTTTCCGAATAATTCCTGATCACGTGAATTGGTGTAGAATGTAATAGAGGTGAAAAGATATGGTCTATTTAGACAACAATGCCACCACCCCCCTTGACCCGCAGGTTATCCAGAAAATGACCTGGTTCGTCCAGGAACACTTCGGTAACCCTTCATCTTTATACCCCATCGGCCGTCGGGTAAAGGAACTGATGACCGAGGCCAGAGAACAGGTAGCTTCAGCACTTGGAGCTCATCGCAGTGAAATAATCTTTACCGGCTCGGGAACTGAAGCTGATAATTTTGCCATTCTCGGCGTTCTGGATGCTGTGCCCGATAAAAAAGAATTCATTACTTCAGCTATAGAGCACCCGGCGGTTCTGGAGACTGCCCGCTATTTAGAAAGAAAAGGCTATACTGTTCATTATGTTCCGGTAGATCAATATGGGGTCATTGACCTTGAATTCTTAAGGTCAGTTATCTCAGAAGCCACCGCCCTGGTCTCAATCATGATGGCCAACAATGAAATCGGGACCATCCAGCCGATCGAGGAAGTTGTTAAAATAGCCAGGCGGTATGGAGTTCTGGTTCATACCGATGCAGTGCAATCTTTTGGCAAGATGGAAATCAACGTGGAAAAGCTGGGTGTTGATCTGCTGACAGTTTCCTCCCACAAGATTTATGGTCCAAAAGGCGTCGGAGCTCTTTACATAAGAAAAGGTACTCCAATCAGACCTTTTGTTCACGGTGGGCATCAAGAATTCGGTCTTAGAGCCGGAACAGAAAATACGGTCGGAATAATTGGCTTTGGTGAGGCAGCCAGAATTCTCAAAGAAAGATGGAAAAAGGATAAAGAGCGGCTGGAAAAATTGGCCGAAAAGCTCAAATCCGGAATCGAACAACGAATAACCGGAATTAAGTTTAATGGTCATCCAGAAAAAAGAATAAAGACCACATTGAATTTTGCCTTCCCTGGTCTGGAAGCGGAAGCCATTCTTCTGGCTCTGGCCACCAAAGAAATTTATGTCTCTACAGGTTCGGCCTGCAGTGAAGAATCCGAGGAAGCTTCCCATGTCCTTCTGGCCATTGGCTTGAAGCCCGAAATCGCCAGGTCAGCTATCAGAATGTCTCTCGGTCGGTTTAACACCGAAGAAGATGTCGAAATAGTTTTGAAAGAATTACCGGAAATCGTAGCCAGACTGCGAGAGATTTCTCCTTTCCATCCAGAGATGTGATTCAGAGAAAAGAATTGCTGGAAAATTTTCAGGAGATATCTGAAGAATGATTGTGGTCGGTGAACTTTTAAATTCCAGCCAGCAGAAAGTTGAAGAAGCTTTCATCAATAAAGACGAAAGTTTCATTATCGACCTGGCCGTTCAACAGGAAAGAGCAGGCTGCACTTATTTGAACCTAAACGCAGCAACTATGATGGAAAAGGAAGAGGAAACTCTGGTCTGGGCTATTTCTCTTCTCCAGGCTCATGTTTCTATTCCGATTTCTATCGACAGTCCCAACCCTAAAGCCCTGGCCGCTGGACTCAAGGTTCACCGCGGCCGGGCCCTTCTGAATTCTCTTCCGGGAAAACGAGCCGAGCTTGAAGAAATCATCCCGTTGATCAGAGAATTTTCTCCAGAAGTTATTGTCTCCTGCCTTGATGATGAAGGGTTTCCGGAGACTCCAGAAAAAGCTCTTAGGATTGCTGAACGGATTCTAAACAGGCTATTCAGCCAGACCTCGATTCAGAAGGACGATATTTTCATCGATCCCCTGGTCAGACCCTTAGCTGTTTTTCCTGAAGCCGCCCGCCTCTTCCTGGAGGCTATGCTTCTGATCAAAAAAGAATTCCCAGGAATGAAAACCATTGCTGGTTTAAGTAACATTTCCTTCGGACTTCCCAAGAGAAAAATCATCAATCATGCTTTTCTTTCCAACCTCATCGGACACGGCGTGACGGCAGTCATCGCTGACCCTCTCCAGCCAGATTTCTGGCCTGTTATCATCATCAGTGAATTTATAAATAATAAGCCAGGAGCTACCAAAAGATTCCTTGATTGGGCCAGGACCTCCCGAAAAGAGGATTAGTTCCCATCTGAAATTGATTTCAGCTGAGCCAGATAAATCTGCCTAACCTTCAGAAAAAAATCATGATATTCAGATTGACGAAAATCAGGATAGGTCCAGTCGAGTAATTTAATCCCTTTTCTCCTAAACAGAAGCTCAAGGTGAGCATAGATTCCCCTGCTCAGCGGAATACGATGAGCAAAATCCTTGGTAGTGGCCATGACCAGAGCCGAAGCGGTTAAATAACCTGGGTCAAGGTTGACTGGTCGTTCCATCTCAGGAAAATACAATTTAAATTCGGTTTCAAGCTTATTGGTTTCTATTTTGATTCGGGGTAATTCTTCAGGGCTAATAAGTTCTTTAAAACTCAGGAAGTACCTTTTAAGATTTTTGCCCATCTGAGGTTCATAGTAATCAGTGAAAGTGAAAGGGAAGGAAGGGCTTTCCAGGTCGGGCTGCCCGAATCTTTTAGTCAAAACTTCCACCGCTTTTTTCCGAATATCTTCCAGCGAATAGATTATGCCGCAGATGAGTTTAACCGGTTTAAAGCTTTTAATTTCTGTCATTACTGTGCAAATATAACTTAAACCAGAAGTCTGATAATTTCAACTGACGCTCTCACTTCAAGAAGCTTTAGATGGTCAAGGACGATTTTGTCTTAACTGGATTGACTTTTTCACAGGTTTGATGATTGATTTAACCGGTCAATTTGGTATAATTTCAGCACTATGAAATGGGTATATATTGAAGATATAAGTAATTATATAGGCCAAGATGTAGAAATTAGGGGCTGGGTCTATAACAAAAGGTCCAGCGGTAAGGTTCGTTTTCTTCTGATCAGAGATGGGACCGGTATCATTCAAGGGACTATTTTCAGCCCGGATAAAGATTTCCCCCTATTCCGGGTTTTTGACGAATTAACTCAGGAATCATCGGTAATCGTCAGGGGGAATGTTAGAGAAGATAAAAGAGCACCTGGTGGCTATGAGCTAGAGATAAAAGACATCGAAGTCATCCAGATCGCCAGAAACTATCCAATAACCCCCAAAGAACATTCTGTAGCTTTTTTGATGGAACACCGTCATCTCTGGCTAAGATCCCAGAAGCAGCATGCTATCCTTCAAGTAAGAGCTGAAACCATCCGCGCCATCAGGGATTTCTTCGATGGACGTGGATTCCGGCTGATGGATACCCCTATCCTGACTCCCAGCGCTTGCGAGGGTACTACTACCTTATTCGAAACGACTTATTTTGACCAGAAAGCTTATCTCAGTCAGAGCGGGCAGCTCTACAATGAAGCCACTGCTGCAGCTTTCGGAAAAGTCTATTGCTTCGGTCCGACCTTCCGGGCTGAAAAATCCAAAACTAGACGCCATCTGATTGAGTTTTGGATGGTTGAACCAGAAGTGGCTTTTGCCACCCTTCAAGACATAATTGAACTTGGTGAAGACCTGATCATGTTCATCTTAGAAAGAGTTCTGGAAAGAAGGAAGAAGGACCTGGAAATCCTGGAAAGAGACACAGCTCCCCTGGAAAGAATTGCCAAGCCTTTCCCACGCATTACTTATGATGAAGCGGTTAAGCTTTTAAAAGAAAAGGGCTCTCAGATTGTCTACGGCGATGATTTTGGCGCTCCTGAAGAAACTCTTCTGTCAGAAATCTTTGACCGGCCGGTCTGTGTAACTCATTTTCCGGCCAAAATAAAAGCTTTTTACATGCAGCCTGATCCGGAAAGACCGGACCTGGCTTTGGGCGTTGATTTTCTGGCTTCTGAAGGCTATGGAGAGATAATCGGTGGTGGACAGAGGATCCATGATCTGGACCTTCTGGAACAGCGGATTAAAGAATTCAACCTGCCTCGAGAAGCCTATGAATGGTACATCGACCTCAGAAGATACGGGACATTCCCCCATTCAGGTTTTGGTTTAGGGCTGGAAAGAACAGTAGCTTGGTTGTGCAAGCTTCCTCACATCCGGGAAACCATTCCCTTCCCCAGGCTTCTTTATAAGATTTATCCCTGAAGTTCAGATTAATGCCTAAAATTTCTCTAATCACCCTTGGTTGCGCCAAAAATTTGGTAGACTCCGAAGTTATTCTCGGAACTCTGGCCCTGAGGGGTTATAAATTCACTGAAAGGATCGAGGAAGCAGATATTTTGATCATAAATACTTGCGGCTTTATCCGGCCGGCCCGGGAAGAAGCCCATCAGGTTATTGATCAGGCCATTGCCTGGAAAAAAAGCCGCCCAGGACGCCAAATAGTAGTAGTCGGTTGCTATGTTGAAAGATTCGGTGATTTCCTGAAAGCCAAATATCCTCAGGTTGATCTGTGGACAGGGGTTCGCGAATTTGATCAAATCGGTGAACTAATAGAGAAAAAAACTGCTGCCTCCCGGAGGGAAACTTTCCTGTTAGATCACCGGACACCACGGGCTATTACTACTGGACCGAACTGGGCATATGTCAAGATATCGGAAGGTTGCTCCCATCGCTGTGCTTTCTGTAGTATCCCCCTTATCAAAGGACCCTATAAATCAAGAAGCATTAATTCCGTTGTCCAGGAAGTAAAAAACTTAGCCAGCCTGGGAATAAAAGAAATCAACCTGATTTCCCATGACACGACTTATTTTGGCCGGGACAGAAAAATAGAAAATGGCCTGGTCAAACTTCTGGAAAAACTTTTGCCGATTAAGGGAATCAGGTGGATCAGGTTGCTTTATGGTTATCCCGAAGAAATAAGAGATGACATACTGGAACTGCTGACCGAAGAAAAAATGTGTCGATATCTCGACCTGCCTTTTCAGCATTCCTCAGACATCATCCTGAAGAAAATGGGCAGGTCGATGAACGGGAAAAGAGCTTTAAAATTGCTCGAAAAGATTCGCCATCGGGTACCCGGTGCCGTCATCAGGACATCTCTGATCGTAGGCTTCCCTGGTGAAAGTGAAAAAGAGTTTGAAGAATTGAAAGATTTTGTCCGTCAAGCAGAGTTTGAACATCTGGGAGTTTTTACTTATTCCCCCGAGCCCGGAACTAAAGCCGAACGATTAGGCGATCCGATTCCGGCTGCTGAAAAGGAAAGAAGAAGGCAGGAAATCATGATGATTCAGAAGGAAATCTCCAGAAAATTTTACCGAACTTTTCGCGGGAAAACCCTGGAAGTTCTGATCGAAGGTCCAGACTTGAAAAAACCAGGAGTGCTGGTGACCAGGGCCAAATTTCAGGCGCCAGAAGTTGATGGGCTGGTCCTGGTGGAAGACTGGAAGAAACATTTCTCTCGGGAATTGCCTGATTTCATAAAAGTAAGAATTACCCGAACTCTTACCTATGATCTTGCAGGAAAGGTGGCTGATGATTAAACTGGCTAAAATCATATCGACCTTTTTCGGAATTGGACTTTTTCCTGTTGGCCCTGGGACTCTGGCCAGTCTGACCGTGGTTCTTGCTTATAAGTTTTTCCTTTATCGCCTGGCCTGGCCCTATTATCTGCTTTTATTGATTTTGATGATTGCGGCCGGAACCTTTACTTCTACCATTTATGCCCGGGCTCTGAATCTCAAAGATCCTGGCAAGATCGTCATTGATGAGGTGGCTGGACAGCTGAGCGCAGTGTTTGTTCTCAGGCCTGATTGGAGCCTGCTGGCAGCTTCTTTTATTCTTTTCAGGATTTTTGATATCATAAAGCCTCTGGGAGTCAAAAAACTGGAAAATCTCCCCTGGGGCTGGGGAATAATGGCTGATGACCTGGCCAGCGGACTGGCAGTCAATATCATAGTGCACGTGGTAGTGATTATTTTCAAAATTTAAAAATGGCCAAGAGTAAATCGACAAATCGAGTCGAATTTATCGCCATCGGTAGCGAACTCCTATCGCCTTCTTTTATCGAAACCAATTCTTTATTCCTGGCCGAAAAATTGGAAGAACTGGGACTCCGGCTGAGTTTTAAAACTGTAGTCAGTGACCGGCTCGAAGAGATTAAAGAAGTGCTGACTGTAGCTAAAAAACGTAGCCGACTGATATTCATCAGCGGCGGCCTTGGCCCGACAGAAGACGACCGAACCAGACAGGCGGTAGCTGAAGTTTTAAACCGAAAGCTTATTTTCCATCAGTCTATTCTGGATAACATAAAAAAACGCTTTGAGAGTCGCGGTCTGGTCATGCCAGCTTCCAACCGACGGCAGGCTTACGTTATCGACGGCGCTGAAATACTGGAAAACCCTATGGGGACCGCTCCAGGAATGTGGCTTGAAACCAAAAACCAGATTTTCGTTCTTTTACCCGGTCCGCCTTCAGAATTGAAGCCAATGGTGGAAAACCTGGTAAGGCCAAAACTGGAAAAATTCAGACAACACCAGGTCCTTAGAGCTATAATCAAAATTGCTGGAGCAGGAGAATCCTGGGTTGAAGATCAGATCAGACCAGTTTACCGAATGTTGCCAGAAAACCTGGAACTGACCATCTTAGCTGCACCGGGTGATATTCAGATAAGATTATCTATGCTGGTAAAAGTAAGTCGGAAAAAAGACCTCCTGGTGTTTGACCGAATTAAGAGTAAAATCATCGGATTGCTGGGGAACAAAGTTTATTCGACCAGTGGGGAGTCGCTGGAAGAAGTGGTTGGACGAAAACTGACGGAAATGAAAAAAACCTTAGCTTGTGCCGAATCCTGTTCGGGTGGGCTGTTGGCCAACAGGATAACTAATATCCCTGGAAGCTCCAATTATTTTCTGGAAGGCCTGGTAACCTACAGCAATCAGGCCAAAATCAGGGAGCTTGGCGTTCCCGAAAAATTGATCAGGGAAAAAGGAGCGGTTAGCCAGGATGTGGCTGAAGCCATGGCTGAAGGAGTAAGGAGGAAGTCAGGGGCGGATCTGGCTCTGTCTACCACAGGAATTGCCGGGCCCGGCGGTGGGACTGAAGCTAAACCGGTTGGGTTGGTATATGTTGGTTTAGCCTTCCCGGGTGGAGTCTGGGTCGAGAAGAATCTTTTCAAAGGTAACCGCGACCAGATAAAATTTCAAACTACTCAAAAAGCCCTGGATATGTTAAGGTTAAAACTGATGGAATTGGAAGAAGAAAAAGGTTCGGGGCAATGAGAACTTTTATTGCTATCGATCTCTCTCCTGAGATAAAGGATCAACTCGAAGCCTTGGTCAATTCTTTAAAACCAGCGGCCAGGAATATCAAATGGGTTGCTCGAGAAAATTACCATTTAACTTTGAAATTCTTAGGAGAAATACCTGAACACCGGGTGGAAGTGGTTAAATCAGTTCTGGACGAAGCGGTCAAAAGGCATCATCAATTTAATTTGGTTATGAAAGGAACCGGTAGCTTTCCCCCTGGACAGAGCCGCATGCGGGTAATCTGGGTTGGGGTCTCTGCTGAACAGGAACTCGTAACCCTCCAACAAGATATTGAAGAATCCCTTATTAAGAAAGGATTTCCTCGTGAGGACAGACCCTTTTCCCCGCACCTAACCATAGGCCGGGCCAGGGTTCCAGAGGGTCAGGAGAAATTGAGAAAAGATCTGGAAAAATTCAGTCAAATGGAATTCGGCTCGATGATGGTTAAGGAAATAACCTTTTTCCAGAGCATCCTTCATCCCGAAGGACCTGAATACAAAATCATCAGTAGGCACGGTTTGCCATGAAAATCATTTTTTTAGTTGCTTCTTATCTTTTAGGAGCCATCCCCACCGGGTATCTTCTGGTTAAGTTGACCACCAGAAGGGACATAAGAGAAGTCGGGAGCGGTTCGACCGGTGCAACCAATGTCCTTCGCTACAAAGGCTGGCGATTAGCCATCCCGGTGATGTTGGTTGATATTCTGAAAGGATTTTTGCCGGCTCTTCTGGCCAGCGTTTATCTTCAGGACCGAACCTTGGCCCTGCTTGGAGTGCTGGCTGCGGTCATTGGCCACTGTTATCCGGTTTATCTGAAATTTAGAGGTGGCAAAGGGGTGGCCACCTCGGTCGGCGGTTTTTTATACCTGGCTTCCCTGCCCTTGCTTCTAAGTCTGGTGGTGATGGTGGTCCTGCTTTTAATTTTCCGTTATGTCTCCTTAGCAACCATAACTGGACTTTTTCTTTTTCCCTTATTCGTACTTATTTTGTATAAAGACTATAATTTATTCTTGATTGGGCTGTTGACTTTTCTGATTGTGGTTATTCGGCATAAAGAAAACATCAGACGTTTGCTGGCCGGAACTGAAAGAAAGTTTGGAGAGCGGGTCGATGGTTAATATGAGCGTCATCGGCGCTGGAAGCTGGGGTTCAGCTTTTGCCTATTATCTTGGTCGACTGGGTTTCTCCACCAGACTTTGGGTCAGAGAAGAAGAAATTTTTGTTGATCTTCTTCAAACCAGAGTAAATCATACTTTCCTCCCAGGTTATTCCTTTCCCCTGACGGTCAGTTTTCACAAGGGTCTGGGAGAAGCGGTTGAAGGGGCGGATTTAATCTTCATCGCCGTCCCTTCTCAGTACTGCCGTCAGATATACACCAGACTGGCTGAGCATTTGAAAAAAGGTCAGATTGTGGTCAGTCTAACCAAGGGTCTGGAGCAAAAGACTTTGAAGAGAATGACTGAGGTAATGGAAGAGGTCTTCCCTTCTGAAAAAAAGCTGAGAATAGCTGTTCTTTCGGGGCCAAGCTTTGCCCGCGAGGTAGCTGCTGGTCATCCGACTGCTCTTGTCGTAGCCAGCAAAGACCTTAACCTGGCTCGGGAAATTCAACAAACAATTTCCAGCCTTCAATTAAGAATCTATACTTCAACTGATGTGGTTGGAGTTGAACTCTGTGGGGCGGTTAAGAATGTTATAGCCATTGCTGCCGGGATTTCCGATGGCCTCGGTTATGGTAACAATTCTCGAGCTGCTCTTATCACCAGGGGATTGGTGGAGATAACCAGGCTGGGACTGGCCATGGGAGCCAGAAAAGACACTTTCTCTGGTCTGGCCGGACTGGGGGATCTGGTTCTGACCTGTACCAGTGAAATGAGCCGCAACTACCATGTGGGAATCGAACTCACCCGAGGCAAGTCTCTCAAAAAAATTCTGTCCGAGATGAAAATGGTGGCTGAAGGAGTGCGGAATACTCTGACGGTCAATAAATTAGCTCATCAGAAAAAAATTGAATTGCCCATCTGTCACCAGGTTTATGAAGTTCTTTATCATGGCAAGCCACCTCATAAAGCCCTGGAAGAGCTTATGTCCAGGAGTCTGAAAGAAGAAAAAATTTAATTTCTGGGATTATTATAAAGATTACCTCTAAAGGAGGGCTTGATGAAGGAAAAAAAGCTTCAAATTCTTCTAATCATCCTGGCGCTTCTGTCCTTTACTACCTGCGCTTCCACTCAGAGCAAATTGGACAAAGCCAGAGAAAAAGATCCGCTGTATCAATACAACCTTGGGCTTTTCTATCTGAATAATAATAATGTTGATGAAGCTATAAAATATTTTAATAAAAGTCTGGCCCTTAATCCCAAAAATCATTTGGCCTGGAACGCCCTTGGCCTGGCCCAATCGATGAAAGCCAATTTTGAAGCTTCAATCCAGGCCTTTCAGAAAGCTCTGGAAGCCAACCCTCAGTTCACTGAAGCCCACAACAACCTGGGGACCATCTATTTTGAACTGAAACAGTACGATAAAGCCGAAGCTGAGTATCGAAAAGCTCTTCTTGACCCCAATTATACTTCTAAGGAATTGCCTTATTACAACTTAGCCCGTCTGTACTTCGTCCAGGACCGACTTGATGAAGCTTATGAAAACATCCAGAAAGCTATCCAGACTAAGAATCGTTTTGCCATGGCTCATAATCTGCGCGGACTGATCTTGGAAAAGATCGGAAACATGGAAGAAGCTGTGGCTTCTTTTGAACAGGCAGTGAAAATCGTTCCGGATGATCCTACCTTTCTCTTTAACCTGGCCAAAGCCCAGTTCGATAACGGTGAATACCTTAAGGCCAAGGAAAACTTTGAGAAGCTATTACCCAAGTTGGTCAGCCAAACCGACAGAGATACAGTCAAGAATTATCTTGAAGAATTGAAAAAATTAATCAAACAATGAGCAATAAAGAAAACTCCGGCCAGAGATTACGGCTCAGGTTCCTTCTTTCCACTCCTGAAGGTAGCGCCTCTGTTCCGGTGTCAGTTTATCAATCTTAATTCCCATTGATTCGAGCTTTAATCTGGCAATTTCCAGGTCTATGTCTTCGGGTACGGGATAAACCTGCTTCTGTAATTTCCGGCCGTGCTCTTTGAGAAAAAGGACACTCAGGGCCTGATTGGCAAAGCTCATGTCCATCACCAAAGCAGGATGACCCTCGGCCGCAGCTAAGTTTATCAGTCGGCCTTCAGCCAGGACAAACAGCCGGCGGTTGTCTGGAAGCAGGTATTCTTCAACAAATTCTCGAATCTTTCTTCGGCCCCTGGCAATTTTTTCTAAGGCAGGCAGGTCAATCTCCACGTTAAAATGACCAGCGTTGGCAATAATGGCCCCATCTTTCATCCTTTTAAAATGTTCCAACCGGATGACGTTCTTGTTCCCAGTTACAGTAATAAAAACATCACCTATGCTGGCCGCTTCTTTCAACGGCATTACCTGATAGCCATCCATCAGAGCTTCCAAAGCTTTAAGATGGTCAACTTCACAGACGATAACTCTGGCCCCCGCTCCTCTGGCTCTGGTAGCCACGCCTTTTCCACACCAGCCGTAACCGCAGACCACCACAGTCAGGCCAGCCAGCAGGATGTTGGTTGACCTTAAAATCCCATCAATGGTGCTCTGCCCGGTTCCATAACGGTTATCAAAAAAATGTTTGGTCCGGGCGTCGTTAACCGCGATAATCGGATATGAGAGAACACCCTTTTTGGCCATACTTCTGAGCCGGATTACGCCGGTGGTAGTTTCTTCTGTTCCTCCGATGATTGAAGTCAGCCATTCTGGCTTTTTTTCATGAAGAGTAGATACCAGGTCAGCTCCGTCGTCCATGGTAATCTGTGGTTGGTGGGCCAGGGCCTGCTCGATATGGTGGTAATAAGTTTTCTGGTCTTCACCCTTGATGGCAAATACCGGTATTTTTTCGTACTTGACCAGAGCTGCGGCTACTTCGTCCTGAGTGCTAAGGGGGTTGGAAGCAGTTAATCTAACCTCAGCTCCAGCAGCTTTCAAAGTGATTATCAGGTTAGCAGTTTCAGAGGTGACATGAAGGCAAGCTGATATCCTAATTCCCTTTAAAGGCTTTTCTGCCTGAAATTTTTCTTTTATTTTTTGTAAAACAGGCATAGACCTGGCTGCCCATTCAATCTTCAATTTACCGGCGGCAGCTAATTTTAAATCTTTTACTTCATAATCCATGACTCCTCCTCTCAGGTTTGAATCTCATAGCCAGAACCATGTTTTCTTATTTTTCTTATTTTAGGCCAGCTTCTTTTCTAAGAATTTCGGCTTTATCGGTTCTCTCCCAAGTGAATTCTGGTTCAGTCCGACCAAAATGTCCATAGCAGGCGGTCTTCTTGTAAATCGGCCTCAGCAGGTCAAGCTGCTCAATCATTCCTTTTGGAGTAAGTTTAAAATGAGCCTGGATCAATTCTTCGATCAGCTCCTCCTTAACTTTACCGGTGCCAAAAGTGTCTACCATGATTGAAACCGGTTGGGCAATGCCAATGGCATAGGCAATCTGGACACCAACCCGATCGGCCAGGCCTGCGGCCACAATGTTTTTGGCAATATATCTGGCCATGTAAGAGCCGGAGCGGTCAACCTTGGTCGGATCTTTGCCTGAAAAGCAACCACCGCCGTGGCTGAAAAATCCGCCATAGGTATCCACGATAATCTTCCGACCTGTCATCCCGGTATCAGCCAGCGGTCCGCCAATCTCAAATCGGCCTGTACCATTGATGTAAACTTTTTTCCAGGTGTTTTTATCTATCAGATGAGCCGGAATGACTTTTTTGATAACTTCTCTTTTAATGTCTTCTCTAAGCTCTTCAATATCGACGGTGGCATTATGCTGGGCAGCGATGACGATGGATTCTATCCTGACGGGTTTTTCGCCTTCATATTCAACTGTGACCTGAGTTTTTCCGTCAGGCCGGAGGTATGGAAGAATTTTTTCTTTTCTAACCTGACTTAAACGGCGAGCCAGCCTGTGAGCCAGCATAATGGGTAATGGCATTAGCTCTTCTGTTTCCCGGCAGGCATAACCGAACATCAACCCCTGGTCACCAGCCCCTGGTTCGTGACCCGGCCTTTCGTCAACTCCCAGGGCGATATCCGGTGATTGTTCGTGAATCGAAGAAAGAACACAACAAGTTTTATAGTCAAAGCCGTAATCTGCCTTGGTGTAGCCAATTTCTTTCACTGTTTCGCGCACTACTTTCTGGAAATCACAGTAGCCTGAAGTTGTGATTTCGCCAGCGATCAGAACCAATCCAGTAGTGACTAAAGCTTCGCAGGCTACACGGCTTTTTGGGTCCTGACGAATTAAATCATCCAAAATAGCATCAGAAATCTGGTCACAGACTTTATCCGGATGACCTTCAGTGACCGATTCTGAGGTGAAAAAATATTTGCCGTTTTTGGCCATTAATCACCTCCTTTTATAGGCATTTAGTTATTTTGTTGGCACGAATTTTTATCACAAACCAAAGTTAAATGCAATAAGATTTATTTAATTTTTCAACATTTTATGATATTTTTAAAACGTTATTCCAAAAATGAGTACTTACACCCGGAATATAAGAAAACGTCTGCTGCAGCTGTTGATTTTTGGCCTGGTCTCTTTAGCAACAGTTATCTTTCTGACCGCTCAGGTTTTCGATCTTTCTTCCAACACCACGCAATTCAGGCTTAAGAACGGACTGGAAGTTATTATTTATGAAGATCCTTCTTTGCCTTTGGTTTCAGTGGTTGTGGCCTATGCTGTAGGTTCTATCAATGATCCGGAAAACAAAGCCGGGCTGGCCTTCCTAATGCAGCACTTAATGTTTCAGGGTTCACAGAATGTTGGTCCATTGCAGCATATCAATTACATTCAAAATGTAGGTGGAGAGCTCAATGCGGCCACGACTTTTGATAAGACTTATTTCTATGAAACTGTCCCTTCCAATCAATTAGGTCTAGTTTTGTGGCTGGAATCAGACCGAATGAATTCCCTGGAAATCAGCGAAGCTACGGTGGGAAAAATAAAAGAAATTCTTATTAACAATGACAGACAGAGACGTCTTCAGGAGCCTTATTCCCGCTACTTTTTTCTTATTGACCAGATTCTCTATCCTGATTTTAGTTATGGACATGCCCTGCCAGGTTCTGAGGATACTCTCAGGAACATAACCGTAGAAGATGTGATTAGCTTTTACCGGCGTTATTATGTCCCCAATAATGCAGTTCTTTGTATCAGCGGAGATGTTAAAGCTCAGAAAGTCAGGGAACTGGTGGCCAGATATTTTGAGACCATCCCCAGAGGTCCAGAATCTGGTTCTTATCCGGCTTCCGATTTTCGGTCAGTATATTCCAGCAGGGACCAGATTATGATCGACCCCCTGGTTTCCACACCAGCCCTGCAATTCGGGATTCGGTTTGACGATTTTCAATCCGGAGAGGTTCAATTGTTTAAACTTCTTGAATATTTACTATTGAATGGAAAAACCAGTCGACTGTATAAGCGGCTTGTTAATAAAGAGCGCCTGGCTCTTTATCTCAACGGTGGCCTTGAAGATCGAAGAGAATTTCTGTCACTGAAGATTTTTCTTCTGGCCAACAACCAGATAATGATCGACCGCTCAAAAAAGATTATTCTTGAAGAATTCAATCGATTGAAGACTGAAATGGTCTCGGAAAAAGAACTATCTAGAGCTAAAAATAAATACAAGTTTGATTATCTTTCTCGGATGACCGGGACCAATCTGTCTCGCTGTCTGGCTCTGGCCGAATCATATCTATCAGAAGGTAAATTACCGGACGTTCCATCAGAACTTTCCAATCTGACTAAGGTAACTTCCTATTCAATTCTTTCTCTGGCCAGAAGACATCTTAGAGAGGAGAAGTATTGTTTTATCACCATTCTACCCAGGTAACCTGATGAACAACAGACAACAGCGATTAAAGCCTCTGGTGATGGCCATTTGCCTGATCTTTCTTTTTTCTTTCATCAGCCTTTACTCTCAGGAACGGTTCAGAAGGAATCCACCTTACCCTGAACCGCTCTCTCCTTTGAAAATGCCACCAGTGGAATCGGCCGTTTTGGCCAGTGGTCTAAAAGTCATAACCATCACCAGATTGAACAGTCCGATATTCTCCTTTCAGGTCCTGATTCAAGCTGGAGAATCTGATTCACCGGCTGAGCTTTCTGGCCTGGCCACGGTCACTGCCCAGATGTTGCTTAAGGGTACGCTGACACTCAATTCTTCCGAAATTGAAGAGCGATTAGAGTCACTGGGAATAGATTTTAATATTGAAGTTCAATCTGATTACACAATTTTCTCGTTTGTTTTCCTTGAAGAAAATCTGGACGAAGCCCTGAACCTGATAAGATTGTTTTTTGTTGAACCTTCTTTTCCTTCACTGGAGTTGATTTCGGTTAAAAGAGAGCTTTACTACCGGCTGCTGGCAAGAAATAAGGATCCAGAAAATTCGGGCTATGATTTTTTTCTGAAAAAACTTTTTTCCGGTACCGCTTATAATCCAGGACTGATAGACGAGGAGTTTATAAAAAACATAACCCAGAAAGATGTAATTTCTTTTCATCAAAGGTTACTGAGGCCAAATAATTCAACAATCATTTTAAACGGCAATATCAATTTAAATAATGCCAGCCGTAAGGTCAGCCGGATGTTCAGTCGCTGGATTTCCAAACCGATTGAGAAAGTACCGGTCCCGCGCCTGGAAAATAAAAATTATGAGACTATATGTTTTCTGGATATCGCCACCAAAGATATCTCAGTTATAGCTGGCAATGCAGTCATGCCTTTAGCCAGCGAAGATTATTTCCCTCTTCTTGTCCTTAATCAGATTCTGGGCGGGGCAACCAACAGCCGTCTATTTCTGAATCTCAGAGAATCAAAAGGACTGGCCTATTATGCTTTCAGCGATCTATCTTTTTTTAAAAACAACGGTCTTCTCTGGGTAAGGGTTAGAACTTCTCCAGAAGCTGTTTCTCAGGTAGTGAAAGAAATCTTGGCGCAACTTAAATTCATGGCTGAAGAAAATATCGATCCTTTCGAACTGGAAAGAGCCAAAGCTTACCTTATCGGTAATTTCCCCCTCCAGAATCAATTTCCCGAGCAGTTAAGCAAAAGAATCGGACTGTTGAGCTTATTTCAACTGCCTCAGGATTTCTGGAATAAGTACTATGAGAATATTATGCTGGTCAGTGCCGAGAAAGTTAAGGAAGTCGCCAGGAAATATTTCTCCAACCAACCCCTGGTGGTTATCGCCGGAGATCTGAATTCGGCTCTTGACTATCTTAAAGATTTTGAGAAAATTGAAATCTACAACAGAAAGGGTCAATTCATAGCCACTTTCCAAAAAGGAGTTATGAAGTATGAAAATCGTTGAGTGTGTCCCGAATTTCAGTGAAGGCCGGGATCGGGAGAAGATTCAGGCCATCGTCAGAGAAATTGAATCAACTCCTGAGGTCAAGCTTCTTGATGTCGACCCTGGCGAAGCTACTAACAGAACGGTGGTCACCTTTATTGGCTCGCCAGAAGGAGTAAAAGAGGCTGCTTTTAAAGCTATTAAGAAAGCTGCTGAGCTCATAGATATGCGCCAGCATAAAGGAGCTCATCCCAGGATTGGGGCAACCGATGTCTGTCCTTTTGTACCGGTTTCCGGAGTTACCATGGAAGATTGCGTCAGGCTGGCCAATGAACTGGGAAAGCGGGTAGCTGAAGAATTAGGAATTCCGGTTTATCTTTATGAAGAAGCAGCTAAGAAGCCTGAAAGAAAAAATTTGGCCAATATTAGGGCTGGTGAATACGAAGGCCTGGCCGAAAAACTTAAAGACCCGGAATGGAGGCCAGACTATGGGCAGCCAGTATTCAATCCAAAAGCCGGAGCTACAGTCATCGGCGCCCGCGAGTTTTTGATTGCCTATAATATCAATCTCAATACCCGCGACCGGAAAATAGCTCAGGAAATTGCTTCTTACCTTAGAGAAAGCGGGCGTCCTAAAAAAGATAAGAATGGCAATATCGTTTACGACAAAAACGGTCAGCCGGTCAAAGTACCAGGTAAATTCAAAGCGGTTAAAGCTGTAGGCTGGTACATTGACGAATACGGGATTGCCCAGATTTCGATCAATTTTACCAATTACAAGATTACACCACCACATATAGTTTTTGATGAAGCCTGTCGCCTGGCAGAAAAAATGGGAGTTAGGGTGACCGGAAGTGAACTGGTCGGCCTGATTCCTAAGGAAGCCCTGCTGATGGCCGGTCGTTATTATCTGGAAAAACAGGGAAAAAGCCCGGGCGTTCCAGAAAAAGAATTAATCAGGATTGCGGTCAGATCTCTCGGACTCAATGATGTAGTGCCTTTTGACCCAAAAAAGAAAATAATAGAATATCAATTCCCAGCTGAAACCAGCTCTCTGATTAATCTTAAACTTGATGAGTTTGTCGACGACCTGTCCATGGACTCCCCGACTCCAGGCGGTGGTAGTGTGGCTGCTCTTTGCGGGAGTCTGTCAGCTGCTCTATCTTCGATGGTAGGCAATCTGACCGTTGGTAAAAAGGGATATGAGAATGTTTATGATCGAATGAAAGACCTGGCTGTCAGAGCCCAGAAATTAAAGGATGAACTACTTCAGGCAGTAGATTTGGATACTAAGGCTTTCAATCGGGTGATGGAAGCTTTCCGTCTGCCTCGGGGAACCGAAGAGCAAATCAAAGAAAGAGAAGAAGCCATAGAAAAAGCCAACAAAGAGGCTACCCTTGTCCCGCTTTCGGTTTTAGAAAAGTCTGTTGAGCTGGCCGAACTGGCTTATCAGGCTGCCAGAGACGGCAATAAAAATTCAGTCAGCGACGCTGGCGTAGCTGGTCTGGCCGCCAGAACCTGCGGTCTCGGGGCATATTATAATGTCAGAATAAACCTGCCCAACATCAAGGATGAAGCTTTCAAAAAGAAGGCGCTGGATAAAGCTGAAAAATTGAGACAAAAGCTGGAAAAGGAAGTTCAGAAGCTGGAAAAATTGATGGACAAAGTCCTTGAGCCTGGAAAATAAGATAAGCTAAAACCAAAGATAAGACCATCAAGCCGATTAAAAGGAACATTCCCCTTCTTGAAGTGGAAGCAGTGGTCAAGGCAGCAGAAAAAACTCTGACCGAGCTGGCTGAGAGCATTAAGGCCTGAAATTCATCCTGGTTTAACTTCAGCCTGCCCTTCTCAGTCCTAGGCTGACCAAGAAAATAAAAACCGAAAGAAAAACTATGGTTGCTGAAGCTGGCAGATTAAAAACATAAGCCAGAAATATACCCGAAAGAATCGACAAAAGGCTGAAAAGGCTGGATAGAATTAGGGTAGATTTAAAATTTCTGGACAGTTGTAAAGCTGAAGCGGCCGGAATGACTGTTAGGGCTGAAACCAGAAGAAGCCCGACGATTCTGATCCCCAAAACGACTGTAATCGAAGTCAGAATAATAAGTAATTTATCCAGCTTTCTGACCTTAACTCCTGAAACCAGCGCCGATTCCCGGTCAAAGGTCATAAAAACCAGCTGATGATAATGAATGATTATGGACACTACCACCAGAAGAGCCAGTCCGATGGACAACCAGACTTCAGCCGGCGTTATGGCCAGAATATCACCGAAGAGATAGGTTATCAGCTCCACCCCAAAATTCCGCTTCAAAGAAGCCAACAATATCCCGAGGGCCATACCAGAACTACTCAAAATACCGATGGCGGTGTCACCATGTAGTTTAGCCTGTTCTTTCAATTTCAGGATGAACAAAGACCCAATAACGCATATTATCAGCGAAATGACGACCGGCAGAAAATTCAAAACCAGACCCAGAGCCACACCAGCAAAAGCCACATGTGACAGGCCGTGGCTGATCATAGCATCTTTTCTCAGGACCAGAAAAACTCCGAGCAAACCGCAGGCTAAGGCCAGAAAGCTACCGGCTAAAATTGCTCTCTGAAAAAACCCTGAACTGAAGATGGCTTCAATCATTTAGACTTTTCAGTGCCTGTGTGAAACCAGATGATGACCGCCGCTCAGCAATTCCTGAACGACCGCTGACTGACAGAATTCAGAATGTTCTCCATGATAAATGAGCTTCTGGTTCAGACAGGCTACCTTATTTACGTGCTTATTGACGATACCATAATCATGAGTGACCAGAACGATGGTCAACTGGTGCTCTTGATTGAGCTGTCCCAGCAGGTCGTAAAAACTTTCCTGGGTCATATAATCAACTCCGGTAGTAGGTTCATCCAGCAACAGGATTTCAGGTTCTGTGGCTAAGGCCCGGGCAATCAGGACCCGTTGTTGTTGTCCACCGGATAGTTTAGTTATGGGCTTTTTTATTTCTTTTTCGAGACCAACCAGTTTCAAGATTTTTTCGATTTTTTCTTTAGACTGGTCTTTTGCTCTTCTCCCGACTTTCTGACTTGAGCGTAGACTGCAAGCGATGACTTCTTCTACCGAAATGGGAAAAATCGGGTCGAAATGAGTGGCTTTTTGCTGGATGTAACCCACCTTATGCCAATCGCTGAACTCTTCCAGTGCCTGACCAAAAAGATAGACCCGACCTTTTTGGGGTTTCAGCAAGCCGACTATTATTTTCAAAAGGGTGGTTTTTCCCGACCCGTTTGGTCCGATGATAGCCAGAAAGTCGCCTCGGTAAATGGATAGGTTTACATCCTTAACTGCCGGAAAATCTTCATAGAAAAAAGAAACCTCTTCCACTCTGACTATTTCTTCCTGTTTCTGATTCATTTTTTCACTTACAGCCCAAACCTTTTTTCAAGGTTTCCAGATTTCTTTTCATCAATTCTAAAAAGCCAATTTTCTTTTCTATTTCTGAACGGGTCAGATTGACGCCGGTTGATAATCCATAGAGTTTAACTCCGGTTTCTCTGGCAATGGTTTGAGCATAAGCCGGGGGCGTTGAGCTTTCGTAAAATATGGCTTTAAGCTGCCTGGTCTTTATAAGGTTGATAATTTCCTGGAGCTTTCTAGGACTGGGTTGGGCTTCAGGGTTGGGTCCAGTCAAGGCTACTTGCTGTAGACCATAGCGGGAAGCCAGGTAGCCGAAGGCCTGATGTCCGGCTATGATTAAATCCTTCTGCTGGCAACAGGCAATGGTCTTTTGATATTCTTCATCAATAGATTTGAGCTCATTAAGAAGCTCCTGTCCTCTTTTTTTATACATCGAGGCCCCTGGGGGGTCCAAAATAGTTAATTCCTCGATTATCTTTTCAACCAGCAAACAGTCAGCCTGAAAGTCAAGCCAGAGATGGGGGTCTTCTGGCTTTAAGCCTGGGTAGTTAACAGTGCTCAGGTAATCAAAAAATCTGATTGTTTTGAGTTTTTTATTGTTCAAAGATTTTTCTACCTTCTCCAGCCAGGGTTCAAGATGGCCGCCGACGCAAATTAGGAGATCAGCTTCAGCCAGGATTTTCAGGTCACTTGGCCTTAGCTGAAAAGTATGGACTTCAGCTGAAGTCGGAATAAGTTGTAAAATTTCAGCTCGGTCAACAGAAACGGCTCTGACCAGCTCAGTTAAGGGGAAAATTGTAGTTACCAAGCGCAATTTCTGTTGAGGTCCAGCCTGATTCTGGCCGGTTAAAAACGACAATAACAGAAGGCCAAGAATTACCAGAGTCATCACTTTCTTTTTCATCTGCCCGAACCTATTTACTTGAAAATTTGTTGTTTTTTTAGATATTATAACACAGAAGTAAAATCATAAAGGAGTGAAAAATGGCCAATAACTTGACTTCTTTAAAACCAGAAAAACTCTGGAAACATTTTTCTGAGATTTTAAGGATTCCCCATGGCTCGGGCAACGAAAAAGCCCTGGCCGAACATATCATCAACCTGGCCAAGAGCTGGAACCTGGAATGGCAGAAAGACAAGGTTGGCAATGTGGTTATCCGAAAGCCGGCCTCTCCTGGTCATGAAAATGCCCCAGGTGTTGTCCTTCAGGCTCATTTAGATATGGTCTGCGAAAAGAACTCAGACATTCAGCATGATTTTACTAAGGATCCAATTGAAGCCTTTCTCGACGGAGACTGGGTGAAAGCTAAAGGAACAACTCTTGGAGCTGATAACGGGATCGGAGTGGCTGCCTGTCTGGCTGTTCTCGAAGACCAGACTCTGACTCACGGTCCAATTGAATGCCTGTTCACCGTGGACGAAGAGACCGGTTTAACCGGTGCCTTCAAACTCAAGAAAGATATGTTGAAAGGAAAACTCTTGCTCAATCTTGACAGCGAAAATGAAGGAACTTTTACCATCGGATGCGCTGGTGGTGCTGATTCAGAGATTACCCTTCCAGTTGAACGCAAAAAGAAAAAAATAAAGAGTGCTATTCTGGTAAAAATCACCGGCCTGCGGGGAGGCCATTCCGGTTTGGACATCAACCTGGGCCGCGGCAATGCCCTTAAGTTCATGGCCAGATTGCTTTCCCAAGCTGCTGACAAATTTAAATTTGAGCTGGTCTCTTTTAACGGTGGTAGCAAGAGAAATGCTATTCCCCGTGAAGCCTGGGCGGTGGTGGCGGTGGAGCCAGCTAATCAAAAAGCCCTGGTCAATCACTTAAAAAAATCTTTTGAGTCCATCAAATCCGAATACAGGGTTACTGAACCAGAAATGTCTCTAAATATTCAGAAAACAGCTGAAACCGGCTTTCCTTTGGTAGTCGAATCCCAGATCAAATTGCTCAATCTGCTTCTGGCTCTTTCCCATGGTGTAATTTCCATGCATCCAGAAATTCCTGACCTGGTGGAGACCTCAACCAACCTGGCTATTGTCGGCACCGAAGAGAAAGCGGTTAAAATCATCTGTAATTCTCGCAGTTCAATTATGTCAGCCCTGGAATTTGTCCGTTTGGTGATAAGAGCTGTTAGTAATCTGGCCGGAGCTAAGGTCGTTCAGCCTGAAGGTTACCCGGGCTGGACACCCAACCTGCAGTCGCCTTTACTCCAGAAGATGGTCGATATCTATAAGAACCTTTTCCAGCAGGAACCTGAGGTTAAAGCCGTCCATGCTGGGCTGGAATGCGGAATAATTGGCGAGAAGTATCCTGGGATGGATATGATTTCTTTTGGCCCGACCATCAGAAATCCTCACTCCCCTGATGAAAGAGTCCACGTCGGTTCAGTCGAAAAATTCTGGAACTTCTTAGTAGAAACTCTGACCAGACTTGCCTGAGAGTCGGGAGCTTAGATATGGAGAGACGGAAGTTTCTCCTGGCTCTTGGAGCTATTTCCTATCTAAAAACCAGATTGTTTTCTGGAATCAATTCTTGGAGGGAACTGATGAAAAAAGCTATCCATACCGATAAGGCACCTAAGGCCATTGGACCTTACTCTCAGGCCATAGTGGCTAATGGTTTTATTTTCGTTTCTGGACAGGTCCCGCTTGACCCGGTCAAAGGAGAAATTGTCGGCTCCACCATCGAAGAACAGGCTCATCAGGTTTTGAAAAACATTCAGGCCATCCTGGAAGCTGCCGGAAGCTCAATGGCCAATGTAGTTAAAGCTACAGTTTACCTGGCTGATATAAATGACTTTGCAAAAATGAACGCTGTCTATTCTCAATATTTCTCCGAGCCCTACCCAGCCCGGGCTGCTTTTCAGGTGGCCAGGCTGCCTAAGGATGTGAAGATTGAAATTGAGGTCATAGCTTTGGGCGGACCGGAAATGATGCCGCTGGTCAAATAGAAAATTTCTGTTTTCTGGCGGGCTTAACTTTTTTGCCTTCTGGAGTATAATTTTTATTGAGGTTCAAAATGCCGATCTATGAATATATCTGTTTGAAATGTCAGCACAAATTTGAATGTCTGGTCAATCTGAACAAAGAGACTAAGGTCATTTGCCCCAAATGCCAGAGCGACCAGGTAAAAAGGCTGATCTCGTCCTTTGGCATCGGTGGCGGCGGCAGTCGGATAAAGAGTGGGTCAGGCGGTTGTTCCAGCTGTTCCTCATCCACCTGCTCTACCTGTCGTTGACTTCTTTTTTCCTTGACATCAACCCGCCAGATTTTGTAATTCTATTCACCTATTTTAAATCTAAAGGGTAGAAAAATGGAATATCAGCTGAGGATTGGAGTTGATTCTGGTGGTACCTTTACTGATATTGTGGTTCTGGCCGATGGCCAATTGCGAGTTGCCAAAGTTCCATCAACTCCCCAGGACCCATCGATTGCCATCTATGAAGGGTTAAAAGAATTCCTTCAGAATGGTCAGGCTTTCATCATACATGGAACTACTGTTGGCACCAATGCCCTGCTGGAGAAAAAAGGCGGCAAGATAGCTCTGCTGACCACCAAGGGTTTTGAAGATGTAATTTTTATCGGTCGACAGACCAGAAAAAAACTCTACAGCTTAAAGGGAGAGAGTCGGAGTTACCTACTCTCACCTTCTCTCTGCTTCGGTCTCGAGGAGAGAATTCTGGCTTCAGGTAAAGTGGAGAAAGCTTTGGAAATCAAAGACCTGGAATCAGTGATCAAGGTCCTTAAAAAAGAGAAGGTTGAGGCAGTAGCTGTTTGTCTTTTACATTCCTACGCTAATCCCCGGCACGAAGCTATGGTAGCTCAGGAGTTGTCCAGATCAGGCTTAAAAGCTTCGGTCTCCTCGAGTTTACTTCCAGAGCATCGGGAATATGAAAGGACTTCGACCACAGTTATTAACGCCTATTTAATGCCGGTTATGGACCACTATCTCTCTTCTCTGGAAAAAAAGCTGTCTGGCTCTGAACTTAAAATCATGCAGTCAAATGAAGGTTATATCTCTGCCGAAAAAGCCCGACTGGAGCCGATAAAAACCATTCTATCAGGACCAACGGGCGGTGTGGTTGGAGCCTGGCACTTAGCCCGCCTTTCTGGATTTAAAAATGTCATTAGCTTTGATATGGGTGGGACTTCCACCGACGTCTCGTTAATCAGCGGCGGTATTAGACGCTCGATGGAAAACATGGTCGGCGACTTTCCTGTTCGTTTGCCGATGGTTGACGTTCATTCGGTTGGAGCTGGCGGAGGATCAGTGGTCTATGTTGATGAAGGTGGTCTTCTGAGAGTCGGACCTCAAAGTGTGGGAGCCAACCCAGGGCCAGCCTGTTATGGTAATGGTGATATTCCAGCGGTTACTGACGCCAATGTCTATCTTGGTCGGCTTGATCCGGAGTTTTTCCTTGGCGGGAAAATGAAAATTTACCCGGAAAAAAGCCAGAAGGCCCTGGAACGGATTGCCAGAAAGATTGGTAAAAGCTTAATCGAAACAGCTCTCGGGGTTATTGATATAGCCAATGCCAGCATGGAAAAGGCTATTCGGGTCATATCTGTAGAAAGAGGCTATGACCCTCGTAATTTTGCCCTGATTTCCTTTGGTGGGGCCGGCGGTTTGCATGCAGTGGAAATGGCCGAACACCTCAGAATTCCTAAGGTAATTATTCCGCGGTTTGCCGGAGTCCTTTCAGCCCTGGGTTTACTGATGGCGAACTCGATTAAAGATTATTCGCGGTCATTCATCAGATTGGCTCAGAGGACTGACCCTGAAGACCTTGAAAAAGTTTTCAATGAGATGGAAAAACAAGCTTTAAAAGAAATGGCTGAAGATGGCTTTTCTCCAGAAGATATTCTGATTGAGCGCCAGCTGGATTTAAGGTATCTGGGACAATCCTATGAATTAACTGTGCCCTTCCGGTCCGGTTCTTTTCACAATTACAGCTACATCAACGATTTCCACCGCCAGCACCGGCGTCTGTTCTCATATCATCATCAACACCGTCCTGTAGAAATAGTTAACCTCAGGGTTAAAGCTGTGGCTAAGACTAAAAAAGTGAAACTGGAATCATTCGAACTAAATCCGGAAATCCCGAAAAAAGCCCGACTGAAAAAGCAATGGCTTTTTTATCATAATGAAAAATATCAGGCTGACGTCTATAACCGGTCTGAGCTCCTGGCCGGAAATCGAATTTCCGGTCCAGCTTTAATCGTCGATGGTGAATCCACCACCTTTCTTCCACCTGGCTACAAGGCCAGCGTCGATCATTATCTGAACCTGATAATAGAAAAGATGGAGAAAAGATGAGCAAATTTGACCCGATAGAGCTTGAACTTTTCAAAAATCTTTTTACTTCGATCACCGAAGAGATGGCTGCTGTCCTACAGAGAACCGCCCTTTCTCCTAACATTAAAGAAAGAAGAGATTTCTCCTGTGCTCTATTTACCAGACTTGGAGAAACCTTTGCTCAGGGCTCGCATATCCCTGTCCATCTTGGAGCTATGCCTCTTTCGGTCCAGGCTGCTCTGCAGTCAGTAGATTTTGAGCCAGGTGATGTGGTTATCTTGAACGATCCTTATAAAGGCGGCACTCATTTACCCGATATAACCTGTATTCAGCCCTATTTTGTAGCGCAGAATCTCTGCTTTTTTGTCGCCAATCGGGCCCATCATTCTGATGTTGGTGGAATTACTCCTGGTTCTATGCCCTTGGCCACAGAAATCTTCCAGGAAGGAATCATTATTCCTCCGTTGAAGCTCTATAAAAGAGGACGTTTAAACGAAGAAGTCCTCAACCTGTTTCTGGCTAATGTCAGAACGCCTGAAGAAAGACGCGGAGACATCTTGGCTCAGGTAGCGGCCAACGCTCGGGGAGCTAAAAGATTGAGCGAAATGCTCGCAAGCTATGGTCTGGAAAAATTGACGCTGTATGCTGACCAGATTCAAGATTATACTGAAGAAATCCTTAGAAAGACTATCAAAATGATCCCCGACGGAATTTATCAATTTGAAGATTATCTGGACGATGATGGAGTCACCAACCAACCGGTTAAGATATCAGTCAAATTAACAGTTAAAGATGAAGAGGCCTGGGTGGATTTCAGTGGTTCTTCTCCTCAGGTTGAAGGTTCGGTCAATGCCAATTTCGCCGTGACTTTTTCTGCAGTCCTTTATGTCTTCAGATCTCTGGTCGAAGAAGATATTCCCTTCAATACTGGTTTGATGCGACCAATTCATATCATTGCTCCAGAAGGAACTGTTGTTAACGCTACTTTTCCCTCAGCCTTAGCCGGTGGCAATGTGGAAACTTCGCAGAGGATTGTGGATGTGCTGCTTGGAGCTCTGGCTCAAGCGCTTCCAGGAAAGATACCTGCAGCCAGTCAGGGGACCATGAACAACATTGCCTTCGGCGGTTATAACCCATGGAGAAAGGCCAACTTTGCTTATTATGAAACCATTGGTGGTGGCCTGGGCGCCTCGGCTGAAACAGCCGGTCTGAGCGGTGTCCATTGTCATATGACCAATTCTTTGAATACTCCGATTGAAGCTCTGGAAAATTACCTGCCGATTAAAATCACCCGCTATGCCCTGAGAAGAAACTCAGGAGGAAAAGGAAAAAACCGAGGTGGAGATGGGCTCATCAGAGAATACCAATTTCTGGTGCCGGCCAATTTGACCATCATCTCTGACCGAAGGAAATTTGCCCCTTATGGCCTGGCCGGCGGGAAACCGGGGAAAAAAGGAGTGAACCTCCTGATAAGGGGAAAGAAGCAGACTATCCTTGGTTCCAAAGTCAACCTCAAGGTAAAAGCAGGAGATGTTCTTCGGATAGAAACCCCGGGTGGGGGTGGTTACGGCTCTCCTAAAGAATAATATTTATCTTTTTTCTTTGTAAATAATTCCGAAAACTCTGCACATAGATTTCTCTTTTCGCTTTTACTTCTTGTCTGCTTCAGATTTGCTTATTTTCTTTATTTTACTCTTTTTGATGATCAGTGACCCCTGGTAGGAAATATAGTTCAGTAGAATCATCACTCTTTCCTTATCGCTCAGCTCCCGATAAAAAATGCCTTTAAGACCTTTGAGTGGTCCCTCCATAACCATTATTTCGTCTCCAGGGGAAGGATCTTCTCCGTATTTCATTAATTCAATCAGCCCGTTTTTTTCCCGGGCTTTTAAACAATCTATGATCTCAGGTTCCACTGGAATAGGGCCTTCCTTGTTGCCGATTACCCTTCTGACTCCGCGGGTATAAATAATTTTTCTGTACTGTGAGGGAAAATTAAACCGCAAGAACAAATAACCCGGGAAAAATGGCTTGATGATTGAGTCCTGCTTATATTTCGGATTGTAGACTGTAAAACCGGCCTGGCTGAAGAGTGATTCCACCTGAAATTCTTTTTTGGGTTTAGTGCTGACTACGTACCACTTCAGCATGAAAAAATCACTCCTCGGCTTTAGGCTTGATCAAACCGGATTTAATTTTCTCCAATCCCTCAGCTGAACAGGCCTTCTATTTCAGATATTTTTTTTGGTATTCTCGGCCCCAGCACTCGATGGCCATCAGCCGTTACCAGAACATCGTCTTCGATTCTAACGCCACCGAAGTCCAGGAACTTTTCAACCTTTTCGTAGTTGATAAAATTAGCAAATTTTTTCTCTTTTTTCCACTGCTCATAGAGTGCCGGGATAAAGTAAATGCCCGGTTCAACTGTCAGGACAAAACCAGGCTCAAGAGCCTTAGCCAGTCTCAGATATCCAAGGCCAAATTGTTCACTGCGGCTGACAGTCTGGTCATACCCCACATAATCTTCTCCCAGGTTTTCCATATCATGGACATCCAGACCCAGCATGTGGCCCAGGCCATGAGGAAAGAATAAAGCATGAGCCCCCTGGTTCACGGCTTCGTCCAGATCTCCCTTCATTAAACCCAGGTCTTTAAGGCCTTCGGCCATTACTCTGGCAGTCTTTAAGTGGATATCCCTGTATTTGACACCAGGAGCTATGGTTTTAATGGCTTCTTCCTGGCCTTTAAGCACTATAGAATAGATATCTCTTTGCCTCTGGTTGAACTTTCCGCCTACTGGAACTGAACGGGTGATGTCGCAGGCATAATGGAGTTCGGATTCAGCTCCGGTATCCATCACCAGAAAACGACCTTTTTTCAGCATATCACCATAAGTAGTTTTATGGAAAATCTGCCCGTTAATGGTAACGATAGGCGGAAAGGCAAACGACAAACCGTTAGCTCGAAGCACCAGTTCCATCAAAGCCAGAATCTCCTGTTCCTTAGCTCCTGGCCGGACTTCCGGAATAGCCCTTAGGTACATTTCTCGGGTTATCTGAAGAGCTTTTTCAATTTCCTCAACTTCTTCTGCACTTTTTACCGACCTCAAGGCGACCACGGCCTTAATCAGCTCAACCGACGCAGAAGATTTAATTTTATCCGGAGGAAGATCTAACCAGGATGATAATTTCAGAGTAATATCTGCCCGATATGGAGGCAAAAAATGAATTGTCCTGTTTTGACTTCTTAGTTTATTCAAATATTCTGACAGCTGGCGAGAAGGCATAACTTTCTTGACTCCGACGGCTGCTGCTCTCTCTTTCATTTTTGGCTGTGGCCCGACCCAGATGATATCTTCAAGAGTAACATCATCGCCAAAAATGATTTCCTGACCCTCGTCTATGTCGATGATTCCAACCAATCCTGGAGAATCTATCCCGAAAAAATAGAGGAAACTGCTATCCTGCCTAAAGGGGTAGGCATTGGCAGGATAGTTCATCGGGCTTTCGGTATTACCAGGAAAAAGGCAAACACCCGTCTTAAGCAGATTTTTCAGTTTCTTCCTTCTCTGTTGGTAAATTCCAGGCTCAAACATGATTTCTCCTCCTAAAATATACTTAAAAACATCTATACCAGAATTTGGAGAATAAATCAAAAAAATTTGTCAGGACAAGAAGCTGGCCATGGCCGTATCTTTTGACTATCCGCCTTTCCAATTGAATCAATAAGGGACCCACCTCATCTGATAGTCATAAGAATTAAGAATAAATCATAAATCCAGTTTAGCTTGAAACCTGGATTAGAGCCGATTAAATAAAGAAATCCATCAACAGTAGTGGAATTTATTTAGCCCAGAAGGTTAGGCGGGCAATAGGGGAAGAATAAAAAAAATGGTAGCGGGGGCTGGATTTGAACCAGCGACCTCCGGGTTATGAGCCCGACGAGCTACCTGACTGCTCTACCCCGCGATCTTCTTAAATTATAGCAGAAAATATCATTTTGTCAAAAGAAGGGCTGGAGCAGGACATAAGCCGAATTCAGTTACTGCCTGAGGCAGCGGCGGTCATTTGTCTACCCTGCTGATTGCTCAGCAGTTTTAGCGACCTACCCACCCCATCGGACGGGCCATCCTCAAACGGGGTTAATTTGGTCTTGCTCCGGATGGGGTTTGCCCTGCCTCCGATGTCACCATCGGAGCGGTGAGCTCTTACCTCACCTTTTCACCCTTACCCCGGATCCCTCAGGAAGCCGAGGCGGTATGTTTTCTGTGGCACTTTCCTCCGGTCGCCCGGAGTCGCTGTTAGCGACCATCCTGCCCTGTGGAGTTCGGACTTTCCTCCCCTTCTTCATCATCTGAAGAAGGAGCGACCGCCTCGCCTGCTCCAGCTACTATTTTTATACCATATTGCTCGAGTTTTTTGTAGAGGTTGCTCCGGGGCGTATCTATCTCCCGGGCGGTCTTGGAAACATTCCAGTTATTGGCTTTAAGCTTGAACAGGATAAAATTTTTCTCGGCTTCTTCTCTGAATTCTCTCAGGGTTTTGATTCTCCTCATATCGGGCAGGAAAAGCTCCTTTTCCTGCATGAGATAATCCGGTAGGTCTTCTGGTTCAATAACCTCTTTGTCAGTCAAGATTATCAGCCGTTCTATCAGATTCCTCAGTTCCCGGACGTTGCCTTTCCAGGGATATTTCATCATAATTTCCAAGGCTTCAGGAGAGAATTTCTTGCGCCTGAAGTTATTTTCCTCAGAATAGACAGCACAGAAATAATCCACCAGCAAAGGTATATCTTCTTTTCTTTCTCTAAGTGGCGGCACATAGAGCGGAACAACATTCAGTCGAAAATACAGATCTTCTCGGAACCGACCTTCTTTCATCTCTTTCTTCAGGTCCTTATTGGTGGCGGCGATGACCCTGACATCAACCTTGATGATCTTGCTTGAACCTACCCTCTGAACCTCACCCTCTTCCAGTACTCGCAAGACTTTGGACTGGGTTTTGAGGCTCATATCCCCTATCTCATCTAAGAAAATCGTCCCGCCATCGGCCAGTTCAAACTTGCCCGGTTTCCGCTCAGTGGCACCGGTGAAAGCGCCTTTTTCATGCCCGAATAGTTCACTTTCGATCAGTTCTTCGGGTATGGCTGCACAGTTGACCTGGACGAAGTTTTCAGAAGCTCTGGGGCTGTGGGCATGAATGGCTCTGGCTACCAGCTCTTTTCCTGTCCCGCTTTCACCCTGAATCAGAACCGTGGCATTGGTTGGAGCAATTTTTAAGATTTCCTGCCAAAGATTTTTCATCAACGGATGCTCGCCGACGAGCTGGTACTTTTTCTCAGTCCTTTTCTTTATATCCTGATAGGCTGACTTGAGTTTTCGGGCTTCCAGAGCATTGCGCAGGCTTAAAAGAATTCTTTCCCGATGAAGCGGCTTTTCCAGAAAGTCAAAAGCTCCAAGTTTGGTGGCTTCTACGGCCATAGGAATCGTGCCATGACCGGAAATCATAATAACTTCCGGGGAAAAGGGCTTTTTCTTGATCTCAGC
Source organism: Candidatus Aminicenantota bacterium (assembly GCA_014360015.1). GTDB lineage: Bacteria > Acidobacteriota > Aminicenantia > Aminicenantales > Saccharicenantaceae > Saccharicenans. The sequence continues at coordinate 305,053 of JACIYJ010000002.1, forward strand.
CAGCAGGGTCAGACCATCCGTATCGGGGAGCTTTATGTCCAGCAGTACCAGGTCGATTTCTGGATGTTCTTCCAGTGCCTCTTTGGCTTCCATCCCATCAGCCGCTTCGAAAAAAGCATAACCTTCATATTCCAGAATCATTTTTAAAGACTTGCGGATGTTTTCTTCGTCATCTACAACCAGAATGCGGTTCTTTCTTTCCTTTTGGCTCATATTTAAATTTTAACATAAGACTAACTAATTTTAATCATAATTGGCAAAATAAAAATGTTGGCTGCTATTTTTAATCTTATCCTGGGTTTAGAATCACTCTGATGTCCTCAACGGGCTAAGTGGCTTGATTATTTTATGAGTTGTTTTTATATTTTCTTATGGGGTAAGGAAGATTAAGGTACTGAGCAAAACATTCTTATTAAGTTTTTTGATCATCACTGGCTTTATGTTCTGTCCGCAGGTTGGCTGGACTGATTTTATTACCAGGTCTAATCAATATCCAGAAGATAAAGAAAGCCTGCCAGAAATCCGATTCTCTCTCGACAACGGCTTAAAAGTTTACCTTCTACCAGACTACCAATCCCCCCTATCAACTGCGGTCCTGGCTGTCAGAGCCGGGGTGGTTGAAGAAACTCCGGAAACCAATGGCTATCTCCATCTGCTGGAACATTGTTTGCTTTTCCGGCAGAATCACCTGATCAGAGATGACTGTTTACTCAGGATGATAAAAGAATATGGTATATATTACAACGCCCACACCGAACAGGACCTGATGTTCTTTGAAGTCTGCCTGCCTAAGGAATTCCTGGATAAAGCTTTGGGCTTATTGAAAGAAGTCGTCTTTAATTTTAATATAACCGAAGAAGGTCTGGAAAAAGAAAAAAAGATTGTTCTCCAGGAGCTGGCAGAAATAGAAAGAAACCCTCAAAAAGTTGGCCTGGCCAAAGTGTATGAACTGGTCTTTCCTGAATCCAGCTACGGACTCCCAGTCTATGGCCAGGATAAAGTCGTCAGAGATTCAACTTTGAACAAATTGCGAGAATTCCATTCAAAATTATTCTTTCCAGAAAACTCAGCCCTGGTCATCGTCGGCAATTTCGACCCGGTTATGGTAAAGGAAAAAGTCCAGCAACATTTTTCAGATTTAAAAGCAGGCAATGTATCAAATTCTAAACCTCAGTCTGAAACCAGATTGCTCAGTGCCAGTTCTCAGGTTGAGCTGGCCATGAATATTTCAGAAACCTATCTTATGGCTGGACTGGTTGGACCTGGATATAACCAGCCAGATCAGATAGGCCTTGACCTGCTTGTGTCGATTCTCGGCCGGGGTTTAAATCCCCTGCTCTATGCTGCTTTTGCTGGCTATCCCGACCTGGTGTCTTCAGCTACCATCCATTACTCGAGCCATGCCCGAGCCGGGCTCATCTTTCTTTCAGCCACCACCAGGGAAGATAAAATAGCAACCGTCAGAAGGTTACTCCAGAATTTTTTCTTTCGACTATCGGAAGTAAACTACTCTCCTGAAGATTATTTGCCCGGCCAGCAGCTTTCGGCCATAGATTTTTTGCTTGGGGGGAAAAACCAGATCAGGTGGCTATCAGAAAAATCTCTGGAAGATCCTATCAACCTGGCCATGGCTCTGGCCAAACATCTTCTTCTGGCTGATGAATCCCAAACCAAAAATTACTTAGCTTCAATTAACTTGTTAAAGTCTTCAGACCTTAGGAAAATAGCCCGACAATATTTCAACCAAGGGAAACCGGTCTGGGTAGTGATTAAACCGGAGAAAAGATGAAAACTTTTGGAAAAGCCCTGTTAATCTTTTTGAACGTTTGTTTCCTATTGACAGGTCTTATCAGTGGACAGCCAGTTATTTTTGAAGCCCAGAGACTGAAAAATGGCCTTAATATTTATTATCAGAAGGAGGCAGACTTAAAAATTACCACCATCTTTTTTTTCTTTCCCGGAGGACAGAGGCTCGAACCAGAAAACAAAGCCGGCCTTTCTTATCTGGCCACCCGTCTGATGGCCGAAATACCCGATGAAGACAAGCTGTCCGAGCTGGTGGCCGCTGGAGTTAATTTGAGTGCTGGTAGCCGGGCCGATTTTTCTTTCATTCAGCTTGATTGCTTGAGCCCCAGCCTGGAAAAAGCTTTAAAAATAATTTCTTCCAGCTTGCGGGATCCAATTTTTTCTGGGCCAAGGATTGAGGCGGTCAAAAAATCTTTGCTGTCTGAAGCAGGCAAAGAAAGCTGCCGGTTGATAGACTCAGCCAAAATTTGTCTTCGACAGCAGTTATTCCCGGATTCTCCTTACAGTTTTTCTTTATTTGGAACAGAGTCAAGTTTGAAGACAATTTCTAAAAAAGACATTACCAAATTCTACGAAAAAATATTTCAGCCTGATAATCTGAGCCTGGTCATCATCTCTGACCTGGAAAAAGAGACCATCAATTCACTCATAATAAAATATTTTTCTGGAATCAAAAAACCGACCAGAAGATTAGAGCTGACAGCTATAGCCAGAGAAGTTCCGGCTCTCTCAGCTGGAACCCGGTTAAACTGCGACCATTATCAGGGGCCATCCGGTGCTGCGGTTATAGTGGGGTATGTGTTTCCTGGCTCGGTCTCCGAAATCTATCCTCAGGCCTATTTGATTGAAAAAATCATCGGCGAAGGGCCGGGGTCAGCTCTCTGGCATCTCCGTCAGGAAAGCACCTTAGCTTACAATCTCAACAGCCAGCTTGAGGTCATCGGAAAAAAAGTCATCCTGGTGGCTTATTTAGAGACGGAAAGCAGATTAGCTTCCTCTGCCCTTGAATCCCTGAAAGCCGTGTTCAATCGACTCAGTCAAAATGGATTCGAGGTGCATGAAATAGAAACGGGAAAGTTGTTAGCCAGGAGCAGCTATCTCCGGGAATCTTTTTCCCGGGATACCAGAATCAACCGTTTAGCCTTATTCCTGGCCAACAACCTGCCCGTTGACTTCTACAATCAGTTTCTCCAGACTATCGACACTCTCCCGCCTTCAGCTCTGAACAATCTGGTCCGTTCTACTTTCAGGCCGGAAGCTGCGGTTGAAATTGTCGTTGCGAAGGATTAGCCTTCAGCCAGTTTCTTGTAATATTCAAACCGCTTTTTAGCTTCTTCCGCAGCCTGGGCAAATAGTTTCCTGGCAATATCCGGATAGTCCTGCAAGACTGATCGATAACGAATTTCGTTTTTCAAGAATGTCTCGTAATCGAGTTTAGGTTCTTTAGAATCCAAAATAAACGGATTCTTTCCTTCCTTAGCCAGCATCGGGTTGTAGCGGTAGAGGATCCAGTAACCTGTCTCAACGGCCAGTTTCTCTTCCTGCTGCGATTTACTCATATCAATACCGTGGTTAATACAGGGCGAATAAGCGATGATCAGCGACGGTCCTTCATAGGCTTCAGCTTCTATGAAGGCTTTGAGACACTGGTTCATATTAGCACCCATAGCCACCGAAGCCACATAGACGTACCCATAGCTCATAGCCATCCGACCAAGGTCTTTTTTGACGGTTTTTTTTCCGGAAGAAGCAAACTTGGCTCTGGAACCGGTGGGAGTAGCTTTGGAAGCCTGGCCGCCGGTGTTGGAATAAACCTCGGTATCAAGGACAAGGAGGTTAACGTTGCGGTTCATAGCGATCACATGGTCCAGACCGCCGTAGCCAATATCATAAGCCCAGCCGTCACCGCCAATGCACCAGATGCTCTTATCAATGAAATAATCCTGAAATTCAGCCACTTTGAGGAGATAAGGTTTAGCTGCATCATTTTTGGCAATAGCCTTGGGTAGGAGTTCCTGAATCTTTTTGACAGTGGCTTTAGCCTGGTCGCCCTTATCATTCCAGAGCTCTTTCATCTTCTGGAAGGCTTCAACCAGTTCGGGTAAAGTTCCAGCCTCGATAGCCGCGTTCATGTTCGCCCAAAGCTGCCGTCTGATTGTGTCCACAGCCAATCTCATGCCAAAGCCATATTCAGCATTGTCTTCAAACAGCGAATTGGCCCAGGCCGGTCCTTTACCCTCTTTGTTCTTGGTGTATGGAGAAATCGGGAAAGTTCCTCCGTAAATCGAAGAGCAACCGGTAGCATTGGCTATGATCATCCGGTCACCGAATAGCTGGGTGGCTAGTTTTATGTAGGGGGTTTCACCGCAACCAGCGCAGGCTCCACTGAACTCAAACAAAGGTGTTAAGAACTGAGAACCCTTGACGGTGTCAATCTTAACTCCATCAAGGAGGCTATCGGGCAGGCTCTCGAAGAATTTTTCATTCTCGTTTTGACCGGCAGCTCGTTCTTCCTCGATGGGCACCATGACCAGAGCTTTCTCCTTGGTCGGACAGGTTTCCACACAGACACCGCAACCTACGCAGTCCTCGATGTAAACTTGGAGACGATATTTGAGATTCTTGTCATTCTTGGTATTGGACTGGAGAGTGGTGAAGGTAGCTGGAGCGTTTTTCAGGTCGTCAGGCAGAATTTGTTTCGGTCTTATAGCGGCGTGGGGACAGACGAATGAGCACTGATTGCACTGGATGCAGTTTTCCGGAATCCAGCGAGGTACCAGCTCAGCAATACCTCTTTTCTCCAGTTTGGCGGTACCGGTCGGAATACGACCGTCATAGGGCATCTTGGAAACCGGAATGGTGTTGCCTTTGAAATGCATGATGGGCTCGATGACACTTTTGGCAAAATCATCAGCATCATCTGGAATCAATTTGGGAACCGGAGCTGATTTGGTGATTTTATCCGGAATCGGTACCTCTTCCAGAGCTTCCAAGGCCCGGTCAACCGCAGCCATGTTCATCTTAACTACATCATCACCCTTCTTGTGGTAGGTCTTGTAAATAGCTTTTTTGATCAGGTCGATGGCCTGGTCTTCGGGCAGCACTCCAGAAATCTTGAAGAAGCAGACCTGCATGATGGTGTTGATTCTGTTTTTGAGACCAACCTCTCTGGCAATCTTGAAAGCATCGATGTTATAAACTTTAATCTTCTTCTCGATGATGGTCTTTTGCATATCTTTGGTCAGATGCTCGAAGACTTCTTCTTTTTTCCAGGGTGAATTGAGTAGAAAAACGCCACCTTCTCTAATACCTTCCAAAATATCATACCGGCCAATATAGGCTGGCTTGTGGAGAGCCACAAAGTCAACGGTGTTCAGCAAGTACTCGGATTTTATCGGATGTTTACCGAATCTGAGATGGGAGATGGTAACACCACCGGATTTTTTGGAGTCGTACTCAAAATAACCCTGGGCATAGAGGTCAGTGTTATCGCCAATGATGGTGATGGAGTTTTTGTTGGCACCAACAGTTCCGTCAGAACCGTAACCCCAGAATTTGCAGCGGACTGTACCTTCGGGTTCAGTTTCGAGAACAGGTCCGACTGGGATGGAGGTGCCCATAACGTCGTCTTCAATGCCAACGGTGAACCCGTGGAAGCAAGCACCATCCAAATGGTCATAGACAGCTTTAACCATAGCCGGGGTAAATTCTTTGGAAGAAAGACCATAGCGACCACCGATGATCTTGATGTTTCGACCAGCAAGAGCAGCCACCACATCCAGATAAAGCGGTTCTCCCTGTGCTCCAGGCTCTTTTGTCCGATCTAAAACTGCAATCTTTTTGACACTTTGAGGAATGACGGCATTCAGGGCCTCAGCTGAAAAAGGACGGTACAACCGAACTTTTACCAGACCGACTTTGTAGCCATGCTTGTTGAGATAATTGATGGTTTCTTCTGCGGTTTCTGCTCCTGAACCCATAATGACAATTACCTTATCAGCATCAGGCGCTCCGAAATAATCAAACAGATGGTATTGGCGTCCGGTAACCTTAGCCACTTTATCCATGTATTCCTGAACTATGGCCGGGGTAGCCGCATAGTATTTATTGACCGTTTCTCTACCTTGGAAATAAACATCCGGGTTCTGGGCACCAACCTTCATCATCGGTCTATCTGGGTTCAGAGCTCTTTTCCTGAAGTCTTCCAGGTATTCAGGCTCAAATAGCTCGGCCAGCGTCTCATAAGGGATAATCTCAATCTTCTGAACTTCGCTCGAGGTGCGGAAACCATCAAAAAAATGCAGAAAAGGTACCTTGCTTTTCAGCGTGGCTAAATGGCAAACAGTGGCCAGATCCATAATTTCCTGGACGGAGCCTGAACACATCATAGCGAAACCGGTGTTACGAGCAGACATAACATCAGAATGGTCACCAAAAATGGACAGAGATTGACAGGCTAAGGAACGAGCAGAAACATGGAAAACCGTGGGCAGCATTTCACCGGCAATCTTGTGCATGTTGGGCAACATCAGCATCAAGCCCTGAGAAGCAGTGAAAGTTGTAGTTAAACAACCGGCACTGAGAGAACCATGGACAGCTCCGGCTGCACCGGCTTCCGACTGCATTTCCACCACTTCCACCGGTTGACCGAAGATGTTTTTCCTACCCTGAGCTGACCATTCGTCAGCCATCTCTCCCATCGTGGAGGAAGGAGTGATCGGGTAGATAGCAGCCACTTCTGAATAAGCATAGGCTACATGAGTGGCTGCAGTATTACCATCAATAGCTTTAAAGATTTTGGACATGGTTTAGCTCCTTATTAATTTAAACAGGTTATTATATCAAAAATCTTCTTATAATCTAATAATATTACAAAATTAACTTTTTATTTCAGTACGACCTTCAAGAGCTTTTTTAATGGTGAGTTGATCAGCAAAATCAAGGTCAGCCCCAACCGGCAATCCCATGGCCAGCCTAGTAATTTTTAATGGAAAATCTTTAAGAGTCTGGTAAATAAGGACGGCCGTGGCCTCACCATCGGCCGTGGGGTTAGTGGCAATAATTAGTTCTTTAAACTTTCCGGACTTTATCCTGTTAACCAGTTTTTCCAGCCTGAGCTCATCGGGTCCTATGCCCTTTATCGGAGAAAGAGAGCCTTGAAGAACATAATACCTACCTGAAAAAACTCCGGTTTTTTCAATTGAGGCAACGTTGAAAGGCTCCTCAACCACACATAACTGTTCATCATTTCTCTGAGGGTCAGTGCATAAGGCACATGGGTCAATGTGGGTTATGTTGTTGCAGACAGAACAGTAAAAAATTTTCTTTTTAACTTCGGTTATTGCTTCAATCAGTTTATCCACCTCAGCCTGAGACAAGCTAAGGAGGTAAAAAGCCATTCGCTGAGCTGACTTCATTCCTACTCCGGGAAATTTTCTGAGCTGTTCGATTAAATCATGCAAAGGCTTGGCATATTCAAACATCTAAACACTCCATCAGAATAAGCCAGGAATTTTCAGCCCACCGGCAAAACCTGACATTTTCTTGGAGACTTCAGCTTCGACTTTGGTCACAGCATCTCTAAAAGCCGAGACAATCAGGTCCTGCAGCATTTCTATATCTTCTTTGTTGACCACTTCTGGTTCCAGTTTAACTTCCAGGCAGTTTTTCTGACCATCGAGGACCACCGTGACCATTCCCCCACCACTCGAGCCTTCAATACGCATTTCAGCCAGCTCTTTCTGCAGTTTTTCCTGTAATTCCTGTGCAACTTTCATCATTTTTTGCAGTTCAGCTAAATTTTTCATTTTAATTCCTCAAATCATGATTGGTTGTTGTTTGGTTTCTTTTTCACAGCGATTATCTGCCCTTTAAGGGTGTTAAGTAGGGCTTTAGCCCTGGGATCCTGAAGTAACACGGCCGCTTCATTATTTCTGGCTGGTTCGTTTATCTTGTTATGATTGAGAGGATTGGAATTGCTGGCCTGGTTTTCCTCAATCCGCAGCTCAACCTCTTTACTGGCCAGTTCTGAAGCCAATCGGTTTAAGTAAGGCAAATTCTGTTCGAGCAGAGCGGCAAAATGTTTTTTGTCCGAAGCATAAACCAGCTGGATAGATTTTTCAGTAATTTCTACTCGGTTGACTACCTTGAAAATCGGGGCTAAAGCCGGTTTTTCTTTAACCAGTCGATAATAAAGCTCATCAGCAATTTCGTTACCAAAAACAGAAAACCCGTTTCTGGAGATTGAAGTATTATTATTTTGTTTCTTATATTCGGCCAGATTGACGGACTGTTTGACGACTGTCCCGGTCCCGGGATTAATGGAAGAATAATTTTTGCTTTCAACTTTACCTTTCTTCAACTCCTTCTTGAGTTCTCCTATTTCCTCAACCACCTGTTCCAGGGGTTTAAGTTTCTGTAGATAACACAATCTTATCAGCCAGGACTCTAAGAAAATTCGGGGTTGCGAAGAATATTTGAGTCCCGCTTCTCCATCCTGTAAGACTGAAATGTACCTTAAGATTTCTTCGGCTTTTAAATCTGCGACCACCTGCTTTAACCGGTCAATTTCTTCGGCTGACAAGAAAAGTAGTTCAGAAGGGTTCTTAGAAATTTTTACCAGCAACAGATTCCGAAAATACTCGATCAACCCGCTGTAAAAATAACGGAGGTCGTAACCGGCTGAGATTAACGATTCTACCAGGGTAAAAATTTCTCCAGCCTGTCCGTTTATAATAGCTCGAGAAAAATTCTCAAACAAATTCCGGTTGATAACTCCCAGGACTTCTTCGGTTTCTTTATCATTGACCTGATTACCACTGAATGATACCACCTGGTCAAGAAGAGTTTCAGCATCCCGCAAACTGCCATCAGCCGCTTCGGCAATCAGCTTCAGACTGTAGGGACTGATGATAATCCCTTCCTGGCCAGCAATGTACCTTAGATGTTCGACGATGTCGTGGTTGGAAAGTTTCTTGAAAACAAAGTGCTGACAGCGGGAAGCAATAGTTTTAGGAACTTTGTGAAATTCAGTGGTGGCAAAAATAAAAACTGTTCTGGTCGGAGGCTCTTCCAGAGTCTTGAGCAGAGCATTGAAGGCATCGCGGCTTAGCTGGTGGACTTCGTCGATGATGATCACCCGGTACCGACTGTGCATCGGTTCATATTGAATGCTTTCCCTCAAAGCTTTGACATCTTCAATGCCGCGGTTGGAGGCACCGTCTATCTCGATGAAATCGAGCAGAGTTTCCTCGTTTATGGCCGTGCACATGAAGCATTGGTTGCAGGGTTCGGGAGTTGGCCCGTGCTCGCAGTTAAGAGCTTTGGCCAGAATTCTGGCCACAGTGGTTTTACCCACTCCCCTCATTCCAGAAAAAAGATAGGCATGACCGATACGATTCTCTTTTATAGCATTCTGCAAGGTCCGGACAACCGCTTCCTGACCGACAACTTCGCTGAATTTCTTGGGCCGGTATTTTCTGGCTAACACCAGATAACCAGATTTATTGTTTTCTGCGGTTTTTTCAGACATTTTTTCAGCCTATGGAACAATCATTCGTTATCTTACCATAATGGATTTAAAATTCAACCGCCACCGAAAATTATTACTGACAACTTTTAAGATGAATTTTTTAGTCGACGAAGGTAAAATGTCAGACAGGATGAATGAAAGAAAAAAAGGGTTGCTGTTTGTCCATCTGGCAGTCTTCTTTTTCGGTTTTCCTGGAGTCATCGGCAAATTACTGGCTTTTTCTCCGATTCAGCTGACCTGGTTGCGAGTATTTCTGGCCAGTTTAACTCTTCTAATAACCATCAAATGGCAGAAGGAAAGTTTCATTTTGCCCCGGTCATTAGACCTTTTTCTGCTTCTGGCCTCAGGTTCCTTACTGGCTTTCCACTGGACGGCTTTTTTTCAGTCGGTCAAAGTTTCGACCGTGGCTATTGGCTTGCTGTCTTATTCTACTTTTCCAGTTTTTACTGTTTTCCTGGAGCCTTTTTTTCTCAAATCAGGTTTTAAAAAAACCAACATAATTTTTGCTCTGCTCTGTGTCCTTGGGGTTTTCCTGATGGTGCCTGAATTCGAGTTGACCAACAGAATTTTCCTGGGAGTCATCTGGGGTGTTCTTTCCGGTCTATCCTTTTCTTTTCTGGCCATCATCAATCGAAAACTCTCTCAGAAATTCTCCAGTTTGATTCTGGCTTTTTATCAAGATGCTATGGCCACGCTCTGGCTTTTACCTTTATTTTTCTGGAATGGTACTCCTTCGAAGTTAAGGCTGAAAAGTATAATCTTGCTGATATTATTGGGAGTAGTTTGCACGGCCGGGGCTCATACTCTATTTATCAGGGGTTTAAAATCTATTGAGGCTCAAACTTCCAGTCTGATCAGCTCACTCGAACCGGTCTATGGTATCATCCTGGGATATCTTATACTTAAAGAAACGCCTGATTTTCGGACATTTCTTGGCGGTCTATTAATCCTGAGCTCGGTTCTGGCCGTTTCTATATTAAGTGCCCGTTATACCAGAAAATCTTTTTGAATCAATATTTCTCAGTTTCTGATTTTTTCTTCAGACCTCCCTTCTTTACCATTTGTTTCTCTTCAGATTGTCTTTTCAAAAGTTCCTGTTTTTCCGCCTCATGTTTTTTCTTCAGTTCCTCAATCTTAGCCTGAAGCTCGCTTATCTTTTTCTGTCTTTCCTGAGGGGAGGCGTCCCTGGCTTCTTCTTCAGTCTGTTTTCTAAGGCGTTCAATTTCCATTTTCTGGGTTTTTTCCAGAAGATTTTTTTCCTGTCGATGAATTTCTTCTATAGCTTCTGGCCTTTCCTCCTCGATGGCCAGTCTGATTTTTTGCTCAGCTTCTTCTTTTCTTATGATTGTGTTGGGCGAGGCGCTTTCAAATTTGATTGACGGTTTATAGATTCTGACCTCATTTATGCCCATACCTGTTTCTTCAGGCTTTTTAGCTTCTTTCAATTTCACTGTGGTCACCGGGCGCCGGGTGATTCTTTCGATTTCTCTAAGCGAAATGGCATTGTTTATAATAGTTTGTCTGTCTCTTACGGTGATTCTATCCCTGACAACGGTAAAGTTGATGATGGTAATGTTCCTTTCAGGAGGCAGGACCCAGATCTGTAACCGGTCTTCATGAAACCTTCGGCTTTCAACAAATATCCAATGGTGATAGGGGATTTCTCGTATCCGCCATCTTAGACCATAGCCGACTACAAATTCAACCTCAGGCGGAAGCGGTGCCCAGCCTATGTAAAAATCACCTATCCTCCAGGCAACCCAGGCCGGAGCCCAAACAACATCAGGCACCCAGAACCAGCCAAGACGGCTGTCCCAACCCCACCGGCCGTAATGGAAGGGAATCCAGCCCCATTCAAAATAAGAGATCCAGGTCCAACCATAATCAGTCCAGACCCAGCGGCCATAAGTATATGGACGCCAATGTCGGCCTACACCCCTGGGAATCCAGACATAACCATAAGGTGGATAATTAACCCAGAAACCAAACCGGCCAAGATAATCATAGATGAGGGTTATGGAAATCTCACCATAGGTTTGGTATTGATCGGGTGGTTCATAAACCTGCCCAGGAGGTCTGGACGGTCTGTTTTCATCGTAGGGGATATAAATCAAACAGCTGGTAGCGATTAATATCAGGATAAAAATCAGGATGGATTTCTTCATTTTTTCCTCCTGCCAATCATACAGCAAGAAAAATGCCAATCTTCAGGCTGACTTTACAACCTGAAAGACTTAAGCTCTTCAATAAAGTAGTGTCCACTCTTATGGACACCCTAAGCTCGTCTCAGCTTTTTTCTAATCTTTTAAAAACTCTCTTTATCCTCTTGAAAGCCCAGTCGAGTTCTTTCTTGCTGATGATAAGCGGAGGAGCAAACCTGATGACATGGTCATGGGTTTCCTTGCAAAGCAAACCTTCTTTCATCAGTTCTTCGCAGAACCGACGGGCCCCGCCAGCTTCCGGCCAGAGTTCAACCCCTATGAGTAATCCACGGCCACGAACTTCCTTGATATGACGGCTTTTGATAGTCTTGAGTTTTTCCAGGAAATAAGCGCCTTTTTCTGCGGCATTTTCAACCAGATGTTCATCCTGAATTACTCTCAGGGCCTCGCGGGCCACGGCGCAGGCTAATGGATTGCCACCAAAAGTCGAACCATGTTCTCCAGGCTTGATTACACCCATCACTTCAGAAGTTGACAGGACCGCTGAAATGGCATAGCAACCGCCGCCTAAGGATTTGCCAATGACCATCATATCTGGTTTAACGCCTTCGTATTCGCAGGCGAAAAGTTTGCCCACCCGGCCAAGCCCAGTTTGAATCTCATCAGCAATGAACAGAACATTGTTCTTTTCACAGATTTCTTTGGCTTTTTTCAAGAAGCCATCAGGCGGAATAAGAATTCCAGCTTCAGCCTGAATCGGCTCCACCAAGAAAGCTGCAGTGTTGGGGGTAATGGCGGCTTCAAGAGCATTAGCATCACCAAATGGAATGATTTTAAAACCTGGTGTAAAAGGTCCAAAATCGCGGCGGTAAAGCGGCTCGGTAGAAAAACTGATGACGGTTATGGTTCTTCCGTGGAAATTATTGGCACAAGCGATAATTTCTGCCTGGTCCTGAGGTACCCCTTTTTTCTGATAAGCCCACTTCCTGGCAACTTTGAGGGCTGTTTCCACTGCCTCAGCACCAGAATTCATCGGCAGAACCATGTTGAAGCCAGTCAGGTCGCAGAGTTCTTTGGCCAGAAGCGGCCACTGGTCATTGCGGAAGGCTCTTGAAGTCAGGGTCAATCTCTTAGCCTGCTGCTGAAGGGTTTTAACAATTCGTGGATGACAATGTCCCTGGTTAACGGCTGAATAAGCGCTTAGAAAATCCAGGTATTTTTTCCCTTCAACATCCCACATCCAGATTCCCTTAGCCTTAGTGATGACCACATCTAAGGGATGATAATTGTGGGCTCCGTACATATCTTCAAGAACGATGTAATCCTTGGTTTGCATTTTAACACTCCCTCAAAAAATTAATGGCGGAGAGGGCGGGATTCGAACCCGCGGTACGCCTTTTGGGCATACACACGCTTTCCAAGCGTGCTCCTTAATCCACTCGGACACCTCTCCGCACGCTAAAATTCTTTCTTAGATTATCAAAATTGTCTCTTGAAATCAATTTGAATCAGAGAAGAATTAAAAATTGTGCCAGTAAATAGAAATCACATCTTTGAGTAAAGCTGCGGCTGCGCCCCGAGGATCAGATTTTCCTCCGGTCACGGCCACCCAGCCCATACTATCTGTATAAAAAATGATCCCTTTATTAGTTCCATCAACCCTGGCTAAAGGATGTTCATAGTCAAGCAAGGCCAAACCGACCTCGACTTTCCAGGCGGAATCGGGACCTTGCCGGTAACATTTACCAAAAAGTTTTAATATTTTGCCCAGTTTTCCAGCTTTATCTATAACCTCATGGGAGATACCCTGAATACCGCTAACCTTAACATCGCTAAGCTTGAGCTCGGTTCCGAGAACCTGATTAGCAATCAGCACCATCTTGGCCGCTGTATCCCAGCCTTCCACATCAAGAGATGGGTCAGGTTCGGCAATACCTTTCTCTTGAGCTTCTTCCAGGGCTTTTTTGTAGGTTAGGCCCTCGGCCATTCTGGTCAGGATATAATTGGTCGTTCCATTAAGAATCCCTTCGATGGCCAGAATCTCAGTTCCAGCCAGGGAATACATCCCGATATCCAGAGTCGGGAGAGCGGCCGCCGTGGCTCCACTGGCTTTGATCAACAGCTTTTTTTCTTTAGCCAGATTTTTCAATTCTTCTGGTTTAAGAACCAATGCCCCCTTACTGGCAGTGACCACGTGCCAGCCTTTTTCTAAAGCCATTTTCATTACCGAAAGGCCTGGCTCTCCCGTTATCAGGTTGGTCGGAGTGCAATCCACCAGGACTCCTGAGCCAAATTCTTCCAGAAGATCTGAAAGAGTAATGGCTGGAATCCACTCGGCTAAATCATGCAGGTCTTCTGTAGCAAAATAAGAGGGCGAAAGAACTCGCTGGGTACTGGAAAGCAGGATGGTACCCTTCTTCCTGACAATTCCTCTGAGTTCCAGAAGTAAGCCATAGCGCTCACGACAATAGTCATATTTTTCTTTTAGCAGATCAAAAAAGGCTCGACCTACCCGACCAAAGCCTACCAGAACTATATTGACCTTTTCCATCCTGGCCTCAATCAGTCAGTATTATCATGGCGGAGAGGGCGGGATTCGAACCCGCGATTCCGGTTTTATCCGGAATAACGGTTTTCGAGACCGTCGCCTTCAACCACTCGGCCACCTCTCCACTTCCCTGTAATTTACTTTAACCTGTTCAGGTTTTCAACTGCCCGGACATTTTTCCTTTTTACTTCTGGCTCTCTTTTCTTTAAAAAAATTTTTTAAAAGCTTCAGGCACTCATCGCTGCGGACTCCAGAGACAATTTCCGGATGGTGATTAGCTTGATGTAGGTTAAACTTAAGCTTAGAGACTACAGCTCCAGCTTTGGGATCCGCAGCTCCGTAAACCAGCCTTTTTATTCTGGCCTGAATAATGGCCCCTAAGCACATCGGGCAGGGCTCTATGGTCACATAAAGCGTCAGTCCGTTTAAGCGGTAATTTCTGAGTTTTCTGGCTGCTCGCCTTAAGGCTACGATTTCAGCATGAGCTGTCGGATCATGGGCAGCCACTGGCCGGTTATGGCCACGGGCAATTATCTTATCTCCGTCAACGATAATAGCTCCAACCGGTACTTCTCCCCTTTTTTGAGCTTTCCGAGCTTCAGCTATGGCTTTGCCCATAAAAAGAAAATCTTTTTCAGACTTCTCAAATTTCATAGTCATAAATTTGACTCAGCTTATTCTATCCTGTCTCAAAACTTCAGGCAACCATCTTTTTATTCACAGGGTTTGACAGAACTACTGTCTTTTTCCTTTACTAAAAAAATTGCTTCAGATAAACTTAAAAAGTAAAAAATTAAAGAGGTTTTTCTATGAAGCAGCTCAGGTGTTTTCTCTGTCAGCAGAATGCTCCTTTTATTCCCAATCAGATTCTTTGCTCCCGATGCGGTCAGCCAATGCTTTTCGCCGATGAATCAGATCAAAAGAAAAAAATTCAGGCTGAAAAGAAACTCTCCTTAGAAAAATACCAGGATTTTCTACCGCTCGATTCCATTGACCCGAATTTATGTCTGGGTGAAGGACAGACCCCGCTGATAAGATTATTAAAGTTGGAAAATGAATACAAATTTCCGCCGCTATTAGCCAAAGTTGAAGCTGCCAACCCGACGCTAAGCTTTAAAGATAGAGGAACTGCAGTGTTAGTGCAAAAAGTCAAGCAGCTGGGAATAAAAAAAATCGGAACTGTCTCCACTGGAAACATGGCTTCTTCCACTGCCGCTTATGGAGCCAGAGCTGGATTGGAGACAACACTTCTGGTCAAAAAAGGGACATCGATTGGGGCTTTACTCTCCTCAGCTGCTTTTAACCCGCTCATCATCGAAGTTGACGGCGATTATGGCCAGCTCTTTTATAAGAGCTATGAGCTCGGTCGAAAATTCGGAATATATTTTGCCAATTCAGTCGACCCACTACGAATTGAAGGATATAAATTAACCAGCTTGGAAATCTGTCTGCAGCTGGGCGAAGCACCTGATTATGTTTTTGTCCCGGTAAGTTCAGGTGGCCATCTACTTGGCTTGCTCAAGGGATTCATTGAATTCAAAGAAGCTGGCTTTATCTCAGCAGTTCCGACCATAGTCGGGATTCAAGCTGAAGGCTGTTCACCGATAGCTCGGGCCTTTGAAGCGGATCGGGAACAGGTGGAAAGATTCCCCAGAGTCGAAACCATTGCCCATTCCATATCTAACCCCAACCCGCCGGCCGGCAACCTGGTTCTCAGGCTCATCAGGGAAAATCATGGTCTGATTATCGCTGTTTCGGATGAAGAAATGCTCCGGGCTCAACAACTTCTCTGTCAGCAGGAAGGTCTTTTTGTTCAGCCGGAATCAGCTTCCACTCTGGCTGCTTATTTGAAGCTTAAAAATTTAGATAAGATACAAGGTAGAGCTGTTTTGGTGCTAACCGGACATGGTTTGAAGGCTGCGGAGAATAATTCAGTGGATAATACCCGCCTTTTTCAATCTACACTCCAAGAGCTTGAATCTATTTTGGCCTTTGCCAGTAGGTCATAACCAAAGGGGATGTTTTCAAAGAAATTTTAATCCCTATTTAAGCAGCTCAACCAATCTATTTTTAAAAGCAAAAAGAGCTGGAGTGCCACCGGTGTGAATAAATAAAACTCGATCCTTGGAAGCAAAATAACCTTTCTTAACTAAGTCTATAAGGCCGATCATAGCTTTGCTTGTGTAGACTGGGTCGAGCACCAGGCCTTCTCTCTTTAAGACCAGCCTGATGACCTCAGCCACTTCTTTATTGACCACACCATAACCTTCACGGATGTATTCATCAAACAGAATGATTTCACGGTCATCTATCTCAACTTCAATTTGAAGAGTTTCTATTAGCTTTAGAACTATAGCTTTGACTTGAGGTAAGAATTCTTCTTTTTTATCGGAAACACAGATGCCAATTATTTCAGTCTCAAGCCCTAAGGCTTTGGCTCCAACTAACAGTCCAGCCTGAGTGGCCCCTGAACCAGAGGCAATGACGATATGGCTAACTTTTTTATTCACCCCTGACAATTGTTCGGCAATTTCTACCATCGCTTTCAAATAGGCTAAGGCCCCCAAAGGTCTATCCATATCCCCACCGGTGGCCGAGCCTCCGACTGAAACCACATATGGTTTTTTCCCCTTCTTTTTTTCTTCTTCGGCAATTTCTTTAAGCAGACTAAAAGCTTTTTCCTGATTGACCGATTTTCCTTTTTCTTTGGTTTCCCTGACCTGGATTTCAGCTTCAACCAGAAAATCGAGCAATAAATTGCCGTCATAGGAAAACGGCAAATCATAAGTTTGGAAAAGAACCAGAATCGGTCTGAGTCCATGTTTTCTGGCTGCGGCCGCCAGCTGAAGGCACCAGTTCGACTGGAGGCTGGCCCAGGTAATAATGGTATCAGCGCCCTTTTTAAGAGCATCGGCGATGATAAACTCCAGCTTTCTCGATTTATTTCCACCAAAAGCCAGGCCAGTCAGGTCATCTCTCTTGACCAGAATTTCTGGTCCACCAAGTTCCTGACTCAAATTTTCCAGTTTAGCTATAGGAGTGGGCAAGCTGGCCAGTTTTACTTGCGGAAATCTGGCCAGCTTTTCTTCAATAACTTCTGAAATATATTTTTTCAAAGCCATTTCCTCCAGGTACTGTAATTATTTTATAAAAATAAACACGAATCAACAGCCATCTTTTAAAAGACTGATTTTCCGGCTTATTTATATGGGTCGAACAGTAATCCAGAGACAGCCAGCGGTCCTAATTTAAAATTAGTATAAATTTATACTTATTCTAATTTAGAGCTCTTAGTCATCAAAAATTATCTATGGCCAATATCCGAACCTTCGAATTTTCCGCTCAACAAACAAAAAATATTTTCTGAACTTTTCCTCCAGCAGTTTCAATTTCTTGATTCATAACAGCCAAATAACTCCATCAAATCAATTAGAATTAGGTCTCTTCTACTACCTTCCAACCAAGAGCTTCAGCCAACTCATACGCTGGCTTTTTAAGGTCACCGTAAAAGGTCACCCGATGCCAGCCCCAGAGGTCCCACATAGTGAATAATTTTTCCAAGTCGCCTATCGGCTCAGCCACCAGCTTAGTTCGACAAGCTCTGTCATCAAAAGAATTGCCAACAGCTTTAGCCTGATGTAATAGGATTTCCTGACGGTTCTGGTCAATCTCCAGGCTGGTGATTAGATAACCAACCGGCATCAGCGACCGGACAGAAGCTCCCTGGCGGTCTTCAGAATGGGTCAGGATCTCAATGGGATTGGCCGGTCCTTCAGGCCCAAAAACCCGATTAGAAGCCACACAGTGAGCATAGATAATCTGACGATTGGCCGTATCTATTACCGGGTCAGAAATGTAACCAGGACGTCCCTGAGTCATCAAACCGAAAGCCACCATGGTGGCGGTTGACCTGAGGTCAGCTTCACAGGCGCCTACTAAGCCTTGATTGTTCAATTCATGGAACCCAAGGCAGGGATAGGCATGGATATGTCCACCATAAAATCCACCTAAACAATTGATGGTGATAGCCCGGGCGCTGTACTTTTGAAGCAGGGCCTTCATTCCGAGATACATGGCCGCTGAATTTACCAGCTCTGAAAATTTAACACCCTGAACGAGCGAAGCTCTGTCCCACCACTTCTTAGCAATTTCTCTGGCTTCTTCCCTATCAGCAGTCTTCCAAGCCTGATTTAATTCAGAAAAAGGCAGATTAAGAACAGGGATACCCATTATGTTGAATTCGTCTCCGCCCCGGTCATCTCGGAAAAGAAGAATCGGCGAGTTTTTCATCCGATAAATCGTTTCCTCGGCCGACAGCAGTTTTAAATTATCAGGATAACATTCCAGATAGCCTGAAGCAGGAGTCCTGGAAAGCCTGACTTTTTTTATCAACTCTGAAAAAGAAAGGCCACTCTTAATTTCTTCAAAAGCCCTGACCGCAGCCACTACATCATCAAAATTAGAAGAGGCGATAAAACCAATATTCTGCTTCTGCTGTCTTAAGAATTCTGCAGTATAGACCAGAAAGCCACCGCTCCCGCCATATTGAAAATCAACATAAAGAACAGGCTGGCCGGTTTCGGCCACAGACTGGACCACTCGATTCCAGCAGTTAAGCTGGAAAATCACATAACCATCCACACCTCCTTCAGTATCTGTGGCAATTATTTTCTGAGTTTCTTCAGGACAAGTTGAGGTTGAAACCAGAAAAGAAAAATCCGGGAGCTTTTTCTTCAGAGTCTCCGTGTATTTTTTGATCACCGGCCTGAAATCAAAACCCACATTGGGCCAGTCAGGCCTATCCTGCTTCAAGCTGTGCAGAGCAAAAATCAGACGGAGCTTGACCCGTTTTTTGACAGGCTGAGAGGTAAAGTCAATCAGGGCGAATTTTTCAGGAGTAGCAAGACCAGATTTAAAGAAAAACACCCAGGCTACCAGAGCCGCACATTGTCCACAGTGCCCCAAAAAGTTTCTACGGCTTATTTGGGTATCATGTTTCTTTTTCAGACTTGAATCTTTTTTGACCTGGCTCATTTTCCCTCCTGTTTAATGACAAGCTTCATTTTATCTATCATAAAATATCGTATAAATCCTTCAGAGAATTCTATATGATGACAATACTTTCACTCAGACTTTTCTGTCAAGAAAAATGATATAAGACAAAAAACATTTTTTAATCGACTAAAATAATGAAAAAAAATTGAGGTTGTATTGACACTCAATTAAAATCCCTCTAACATAATGGCTTATGTTAGAGCTTGAAAACAATAGACTTAGGTATCTGGCAGCACCTCTTACTATTCTGCTGCTTTTGGTCTTTTTAACTTGGCCTTCTCGCCTGTTGGCAGATGATAAAGCTAAAAGTCAATCTGGGCAAGTCACTATCATTAATGAGGAAAAAAATAAAGTTGGCCTTACCATTTTGCCAATTCTGTACTATTCTCCTGAAACAAGAATCGCCTTTGGAGCAGGAGGTCTATTAACTTATCGTTTTGGTTTATTCTTCAAGCAGTCCAGACCGAGCACCCTGTACCTTGGTGCTGTTTATACTCAGATGAAGCAGTTCAGCTTTCAGGCCAAACCAGAAATTTATATAAAGAATAATTCAATCCTTTTTACGGGAAATTTTCTGGCTGAACGTTTTCCGACCAAATTCTGGGGTGTCGGCGCCAGCACTGATGAATCTATGCTGGAAAGCTACACGCCTCAGACTTATTTCATGGAAATAGGCATTCAGAAAAAATTATTCCACAATACTCCCCTTTATCTTGGCTTTAAATATCACTTAGAAAACACCCGCATCCTGGAAAAAGAGCCTGGAAAACTTCTAGACCAGGGTCTGGTTTCTGGCAGCAACGGTGGTCTTCTTTCCGGGCCGGGCATAATCGTCAATTACGACAGTCGCGATAATATTTTTTATCCATCAAACGGATACTATCTCCAGGCTTACGGGTTTTGGAATAACCGCATCTTCGGTAGTGATTTTAATTATATCAGTTTTAAGATAGACCTCAGAAGCTATATCTCTGTTTCTGATGGTCAGGTATTGGCTTTTCAGGCTGTACTTGATACCAGTGTCGGCGAAGTTCCCTTTTATAAGCTGCCGCGAGTCGGTGGAGATACTCTGCTTCGAGGCTACTATAGCGGCCGTTTTCGCGATAGAAACCTCCTGGCTTTTCAGTCCGAATACCGCTTTCCTATCTGGAATAAATTGAGCGGAGTGGTTTTCGGAGCCATAGGTAATCTGGCCAATAGTTTCCGGGATTTTACCTGGGATAATCTCAAATATGCAGCCGGCTTCGGCCTGAGGTTCAAGATAATCCCTAAGGAAAAAGCCAACCTCAGAGTAGATTTTGCTTTCGGTCCAGGAACCACCGGTATTTATTTTAAAGCCGGTGAGTCTTTTTAATCAGGAGCGCTTAATTCGTTTGTTGTTATTGTCCTGCAGGCCTCTATGTTTCTGGTTTAAGGCTTCAGTTTAAACTTTCAATCCAGCAGAAAAGGACCTTCGTTTAAAGCGCTGCTGCTTGCTCGGTTTCCTTCTTTTTGTTGACCTCTTCAGTCCAGAAGCCATGAGAAATGCAGGAAGTAGGACAGACTGACTCACACTTCAAGCAGCGAATACATTGAGAACTCGCCGGATTTTCATAAATTCTGATGTTGACCGGACAGACCTTCTGACAGGCATTGCACAGAATACAGGCATTCCGGTCAACCTGTATCCTGAAAGCGCTGACCCGATTGAAAAAGCCTAAGATGGTTCCTAAGGGGCAGGAGGTCCGACAGAAGGGTCTTTGAGAAAAAGCCATCCAGGCCAAGAAAAGCAAAAGAATAGCCATCTTCCAAGTAAACAAAAATCCCAGCTGCGAACGTATCCCCTGGTTAAGCAGTGACAGCAGGACTCCGGCTTCTAAGGTTCCGGCCGGACAGACCCATTTGCAGAACCAGGGTTCACCCATTCCCAGAGAGTCAACAATCAGAATAGGAAGGATTATTACCAGGACCAGAAGAATTATATATCTAAAATAAGTAAGAAATCTGGGAATTTGAAATTTGGGGACGGGAATCTTGTAAATTAATTCTTGAAGCAAGCCAAAAGGACACAACCAGCCACAGGGCAATCGGCCCCCGATAGTGCCAATGAGTCCAAGACTTCCCAGAACATAAAGACCGAGTTTTTTCTGACCGGCATCAAAATTATGTCGCCAGGTATTAAAAGCATTCTGTAGAGAACCGATCGGACAAGCACCGATAGCAGCAGGACAAGAATAGCAATTCAAAGCCGGAACACAGACTCCTTTGGTCTTGACTTGACTGATTTCACCCCGAAAAAGGGAAAAAAAATCAAGGTTTAACCCAAGGGCTCCTAAGGTCTGAAAAATTCTTCTTTTCTTTTCGGTTTCCATCAGTCACTCCCTAAGCCGCGCTGTTTTCAGCCAATTCCGACACATTCCAGACAGACAGTCCTGGCTTTGAGCCAGACAATCTGGAATTCTCCATTCAGTAAACCGATGGCTATCAGAGCCAGAGAAAGCGCCAGCAAAATTAGAAAGAAGATTTTTCTTCGACTCATTTTCTTACTCTTTTATTTTTTATAATTTCTACTCAGTATTCACTTCGAAGTTTCTACAGGAAGCTCATCTCGATTGCTCCATTCGTTGAAGCTTCCATCGTAGAGTTTCACTCTCGGGAATCCCAGAAGATATTTCAGCGTCAGATAGGTATGCGAAGCCATCAGGCCCTGGCCACAGGAAACAATAACAGTTTTATCCCGAGTAATTCCAGCTGAAGCTAAATTTTCCTTGATCAGTGTTAAATCTTTCCAGGTCCCATCTTCGTTCAAAACAGAAGCCCAAAAGAAATTGACAGCGCCCTTGATGTGTCCTTTTCTTTTCCAGGTGCCCCGCTGCCCTGAATAAAGTTCAGCCGGCCTGACATCAACCAGAACCGTGGTTTTTGGATCTCGATTCTTAACCTGGTCCAGAGTGGCCCGAACATCTTCGTTGACCTTAACCTTAGTATCGTAAGCAGTCCTGCTGATAGCCGGGAAATCCTGAGAAACCGGACGCCCTTCCTTCCTCCAGCGGTCAAAACCTCCTTCCAGAATGGCCCAGTTTTCATGTCCCAGATAATCAAGAGCCCAGGCCAGATAAGTGGCCCGGTAGTTATTGATTTCTGTGTAGATGATAATGGTGGTCTTTCTGTTTATACCGAGCTCTTCCAGCAGCCGGACAAAGACATCTACTGGTATCAACTTTCCCGGTACTCCACCTTGTGGCCAACGCAAAGTAGTTTCATCGAGATAGACGGCTCCTGGAATATGACCGGCCCAGTAATCCCGGACGTCAGCTCGCATATCGATGATTCGCAGGTCTAACCGGTTCAGGTTGGATTGAAGCCAATCAGGAGAGATAAGTTTATTTACCGGTTCCTGAGTTTCGGCTATGCTGGCTAACAATAAAAATAGTCCAAAAAGCATTACCAGAAAGGTTACTCCTTTGAATATTTGCTTTTTCCAAGAAAAAATCATTCCTTGCCTCCTTTTTTGCTCTGCCTTCTTTATTTTCCTTTGACCCACGGAAAACAGGTAATCCTCAGACGGGCACAGCCCATCGGAATGAGCCTGATGGTTTCTTCAGGTTGATCTGATAAGACCGGGCTGGCCGGCACTTTTCCCACCATTTTTCTTTCAGCCTGCCAGGTAGGAAGCCGCCTAACTTTAGCTTCCAGAATGATGGGTGCAGTTTGCTGAGAAAAGGGTTGATAGGCGACAGGTTTTTCAGTTACCAGTTTGATGTTTTTCTCCATTCTTTCCGGGTCAAGCACCAAGGCATAATTCCAGGGAGAGGCTGGCAGAACCTCGTAAGCCGGCCAATCATCTGTTCCTCCATATCTTTTCCATTCTTCCTTGATTTCCAATGAATACCATAGTGGACCGCGAGCTACAGAGGCTGCTTTTCCTATTCCCTCCCAGAGCTTAACCCGGACTGGCTCGTCAAAAGTCAGAAATATCTGGTCACCATATTTCCAGATTCTTTCCAAAACAATGAATTTGCCCGGCGATTTTATCTCCACTGATTTTTCACCATTCAGAGCCAGATAGGCTTTCTCTGCCCAGCCCGGAATCCTGAGATAAAGTGGAAAATCCAGCGGAGCTTCCGGATAAACTGTTAAAACAATCCTTTCCCCAAAGGGATAATCTGTATCTTCGACCAGCCGGACGGTTTTTCCGCTCTGTCCGGCTTTTACCGTTACCATCGATGGCCCATAGATAACAGCGGCCACTCCGTCATCTGAAGTAGCCAGCCACAGATGTTCAGCAAAATAAGGCCAGCCAAAGGCTACATTATGCTGGCAGCAGCGATAACTCCAGGGGTCATAAGAGACTAAGGTCCCGGCATTCTGAAAATCATGTTCACCGGAGCTATCGCAGGCAATCAGATTGGCCGCAGTTAGATAATGCAAGCCTTTAAGGTCAGGTGTCATCGAAGCTGGCAGGGAATTAAAAGCGATTTCCTCACATCTATCAGCATAGACCGGATTGCCGGTTATTTTCAGCAATGATTCAAAGCTGTACATAAATTCGACCATGGTGCAGGTCTCAGCTCCTTGTCTGGGATCGTTATAACCAGGCCTGATATTCTCATCGGCTCCAAACATCCCGCCCGGTTGCTGGCCGTAGGCCTCCATTAATTGATGATAATTCCGTTCAACTGCTTGAAGCAGTTTTGGGTCTTTTGCCTGCTGATAATAAATGCCTGGCTCTCTTATTCCCATAGCAATATTTACTCCATGGTAAAAAGAACTTTCCTCCCAGTTTCGGTCGCGTTCAGAAGTCAGGATGGGCGAAGTCCAATCAGCGGTTCGTCTGAAGATTTTCTGGCTTAAATTCAGAAGCCATTTCTCGCCGGTCCGGTTGTAAAGCCAATAAACACTTTCCAGATTATCTCCCCCGCGTAATTTCTGCCAGCTTCCCGGCAGAAACTTCTCTTCAGGCAGGCTCAGTTCATAACGAAAATATCTGGACATAAAGTCCAGGACATTCTTATCCCCGGAAAATTCGCAATAGTTCTGGAGACAGAAAAGGGCCACCATGTTCGGCCAGAGGTCGTTAGTGGCTTGGTTATCGACCGGACCGAAATAACCGTCAGGCTGCTGACTGTTGAGGATGGCTTCTATCCATTTCTTGGTGGTGGCTATCATCTTCTGGTCTTTCAGCAGATAAGCCAGATCGCCATAACCTTTAAGCCAGTAAGGCATCTCTTCCCAGCCGCGGCCTTTTAAAGTCAGCCAGCCGGAATCTTCTTTTAAAAACTTCGATATCTCTGGCAAACGTCCAGTAAAGCCATCCCGCATCAGTTGTAGCTGGCTGAGCAGCCAGCCCCGTGGTTCTATCTGGCCAACAGGTAGCTTGATTAGTGGATTGGGCTGGAGTGGCGGCTGGTTGGAGACATAATGATGATTGATTCGGTCGGTCGGAGGAAACTCTGTGATTTTTATTTTCGTCACTTTATTTCTCCCAGCTAAGACTTTAGAAAAGTTGATGACTAAAAATAAAATTAATAGCAATCTGAGAATTTTCATCTCTCTCTCTCCAATCTTTTCCTAATTTAATCACATTCCTTCCTATTTTTCCATTTGGTAATCCCAAATAAGTTATTTTTCTTGGTCCAAATTTTGCAAGACCTCACAGAATTGCCTTAAATTTCATTTGTGGCGCATTAAATCTGTACTTCGTAAATGCTTTTAAGCACTGGAAAATTTAAAATTCTGGTTGAAAATCCAGTTCTGTCTGATTCTTCTTCAGGCAACTCACCAGAAGACTTTGACTTGACTTTTTTCCCTATCAGCAAGTTATAATTTTGCTGTCTATTTTTTTTATTAAGAACCCTGAAAAGGAGTCAAAATGAAAAAGGAAAAATTTATAGAAAAAAAGGCTTTGGCAGGATTTCTTTTTATTTTCTTTTCCTTTTTATTCCTAACATCTTTCGCTGTTAACCTGCTGGCTCAGGAAGAGACCAATCCCTTCTTTTCTTCCTACCAGACACCGTTCGAAACTCCACCTTTTGACCGGATAAAAAATGAACATTTTCTTCCGGCGATCAAAAAAGGTATCGAGTTTCAGCAGGCGGAAATTGAAGCCATTGTTAACAATCCTCAGCCCCCGACTTTCGAAAATACCATCGTCGCCCTTGACCGCAGCGGTAAATTCCTCTCCCGAGTTATGGCTGTCTTCAGTGCTCTTCAGGGAGCCAATTCTTCCCCTGAGCTCCAGAAAATAGCCGAACAGGTCACGCCCCTGACCAGTCAGCATCGTTTGAGCATTTATCTCAACGAAAAATTATTCTCCCGGGTCAAGGCGGTTTATGACCGTAGGGCCAAACTCAAACTCGACGAAGAACAGCGCTTCCTGCTGGAAAAAATCTATCAGGATTTTGTCCGCGCTGGAGCTCTTCTCAGCCCTGAGCAAAAGGAGCGAATGCGCCAGATCGACCGCGAGCTGTCGATTCTCTCCTTAAAGTTTGGAAACAATGTTCTTCAGGAAACCAACAACTTCAAGCTGGTCATTGAAAACAAAAAAGATCTTGAAGGTCTGCCCCAGAATGTCATCGATAGCGCCGCCGAAACAGCTAAGAAGATGGGCCTCAGCGGGAAATGGGTATTCACCACCCAGGTTCCGAGTATGATTCCTTTTCTTCAGTATGCTAAGAATCGGGAACTGAGACAGCGCCTGTTTACTGCTTATATCAGCCGCGGAGATAATTACAACGAGTTTGATAACAAAGAGATTATCAAGAAAATCATCGCTCTAAGAACCGAGAGAGCCAATCTCTTGGGTTATCCGACCTTTGCTCACTATGCCATCGAAGTTAACATGGCCAGGACTCCGGAAAAAGTTGAAGAATTTCTCCTCCAGCTCTGGACTTATGCCTTGAACCGGGCCAAATCGGAACTGGCTGAAATGCAGCAGATTGCTGACGAGGAAGGAGCTGGAATTAAGATTGCACCCTGGGACTGGTGGTATTATGCCGAAAAACTGCGCAAAAAAAAATATGATTTAAAAGAAGATGAAATCCGGCCATATTTTGCTCTGGAAAATGTCAAGCAGGGCATGTTCACCTTAGCTGGACTGCTGTATGGACTAAAGTTCGAAAAAAGAACTGATATTCCAGTTTACTATCCAGAAGTCGAAGTTTATGAAGTTAAAGAAAAAAATGGTCAGCACGTCGGTTTGCTTTACCTTGATTTCTTCCCTCGAGCTTCCAAAAGAAGCGGGGCCTGGTCAGGCTCACTGAGACGCCAGTCATATGAAAACGGCAAAAAAGTGCCCCCAATTGCCACCATGGTCTGTAATTTCACCAGACCAACGGAAAAGGTCCCGGCTCTGCTCTCACTGGATGAAGTCAACACCTGTTTTCATGAATTTGGACATGCTCTGGCTACCCTTCTGGTCAATGGAAAATACAATACCAGATTCGTTCCCAGGGATGGAGTTGAATTACCCTCACAAATCATGGAAAATTGGGCTTTTCAGCCTGAACTGCTAAAGCTCTATGCCCGGCATTATCAAACCGGAGAGATCATTCCCGAACAACTGATCAACAAAATCAACAACAGTTCGCTCTTCAACCAGGGCTTCGCTTCTACCGAATATCTGGCTGCTTCACTATTAGACCTATACTGGCATAAGACCAGGTTTGAGGGCGAGATTGATGTCAATCAGTTTGAACGGGAAGTCATGAAGAAGCTTGGTTTGATTGAGGCCATAGTTCCAAGATACCGGAGCACCTATTTCCAGCATATTTTCTCAGGAGGTTATTCAGCTGGTTATTATGTTTACATCTGGGCTGAAGTTCTGGACAGCGATGCCTTTGAAGCCTTTAAAGAGCGCGGGCTGTTTGACCGTCAGACTGCTGAAAAATTTAGAAGAGAAATACTGGAAAAATACGGTACTGTGGATTTTCTGAAACAGTACCTTAAATTCCGCGGCCGGGAACCCAGAATTGAACCGCTGCTAAAAAAGAGAGGATTCATTAATTAAGTTGATTGATAATTAAATTAGAATCCCAGCAAAAAATTACGAACTTTTCGTCTGATAGCTGTTGAAAAAAATATATGGTCAGATAGCAACAACTTGAAGACTACTGGAGACAGACTTTTTTGCCCTGTAACCAGAAATGGAATAATCTGAGGTTTTTGATTAATTAAAACTCAGTCAGGAAGAAATATGAAAAGCAATATTCTTCACCGGTCTTCAATATGCTATAATTAGCAATCTAAAATTTTTAGAACTATGGTTAAAATCCACTGGTTTAATGGTTACGATTAATTTTGATTAAAGGAGCTTCCTTTGATCGATAACCGTCTTTATAAACATCCTATTTTACCAGTTGAGGACAGACCCACTTTTAAGTTTTACTGGAATGACCAGGAGTTAATAGCCAGAGAAGGCGAAACCATCGCTTCAGCCCTTTTTGCTAATGGAATAAGAATTTTCAATTATCACCACAAAGATGGTGCTCCCCAGGGAATATTCTGCGCCAATGGTCAGTGTGCCCAGTGTTTAGTCTTGGCTGACGGCTTTCCGGTCAAATCCTGTATGGAACTCATCAAACCCGGGATGAGAATCCAGCCCGTAAATGGATTGCCTGAGCTTCCGGCAGTCGACCCTGAATCCCCCTTAGTCTTTGAACCGATAGAAGAGCTGGAAGTCTCGGTGTTAATCATTGGTGGGGGCCCGGCTGGACTATCAGCAGCCATCGAGCTCGGTAGTCGTGGAGTTGATTGTCTGCTGGTCGATGATAAACATCGTTTAGGTGGAAAACTGGTACTTCAAACTCACCGCTTCTTCGGTTCAGTGGAAGCAGTTTACGCCGGAACCCGTGGAATTGACATCGCCACCAGGCTGGAAAATGAAGTCAGAAAATTCAGTAGTGTTAAGATCTGGCTCCAGAGCACAGCCTTAGCCGTTTTCAGCGACAGGAAAGTTGGCATTCTCAAAGAGGGCAAAAAATATGCTCTGGTCAGGCCCAAGATTCTCCTGGTGGCTTCTGGAGCGCGAGAGAAATCTCTGGCTTTCCCCGGCAACACCTTGCCCGGAGTCTATGGAGCCGGAGCCTTCCAGACCTTAGTCAACCGCGACCTGGTCAAACCAACGGAAAGACTCTTTATCGTGGGTGGCGGCAATGTCGGGCTGATTGCAGGTTACCATGCCCTTCAAGCCGGGATTCAGGTAGTCGGCCTGATAGAAATTATGCCCGAATGCGGCGGGTATAAGGTTCACAAAGACAAGCTGGCTCGCCTTGGAGTCCCAATCCTGACTTCCCATACTATCCTCAGCGCCAACGGAAAAGAAGCAGTGGAATCAGTTACTGTGGCTAAGGTTGATGAAAAATTCCAGCCGATAAAAGGCACAGAAAAAACTTTTGCCTGCGACACAGTCTTGATTGCTATAGGCCTCGACCCGGTTAATGAATTTTATCTTAAGGCTAAGGAATTCGGTCTTCCGGCTTATGCAGCCGGTGATGCCGAAGAAATTGCCGAAGCTTCGGCGGCTATTTTCTCTGGAAAAATTCGCGGACTGGAAATTGCCAGAGACCTGGGAGTTTATTCTGGCGAAATTCCGAATTCCTGGTATGAAACCGCAGAAATTCTTAAATCCCGTCCCGGAAAAACTTATCCCGAAAGCTTCCCGGAAAAAGAAACAGGAGTTTTCCCGGTCATTCATTGCCTTCAGGAGATTCCCTGCAACCCGTGTTCAGCCGTCTGCCCGAGAAAGCTGATCGAAGTTGACCGAAGCGATATCAGAAAACTTCCTGTTTACTATGAGGAAAGAGACGGCAAAGGTTGCACCGGTTGTGAGCGCTGTGTGGTCTTTTGTCCGGGACTGGCCATCACCTTAGTCGATTATCGCCGGGACGCTCAATTCCCTGAAGTCACCATCCCCTTTGAATTCCTGAAGGAAATCATAAATCCGGGAGATGAAGTTTCTCTGGTCGATGTAGAAGGCAAGTTTCTAACCAAAGCAAAAGTTGTCTCGGTCAAATCAATCAAAGGCAATGACCGGACCATTCTGGTCAAGGTGCAGGTACCAAAGGAAATTGCTAAGAAAGTCAGCGGGCTCCGACTTCAACCTGAAATTAGTCCGGCTGAAGCTCAGTACACTGAAAGAATGGCCGATGAAGCCATCATCTGTCGCTGTGAAAGGGTAACCGCCGGCGAGATCAGAAAATTAATCAGAGAAGGCCTTAGAGACATTAACGAAATCAAGACCATCACCCGGGCTGGCATGGGACCGTGTGGGGCTAAGACCTGTACTCCGTTAATCCACCGTCTTTTCCGTGAAGAAGGTGTACCGGAAAAGGAAATCATTGACCAGCCGAAGAGACCTCTGTTCATAGAAGTTCCCTTAGGTGTGTTCGCTGGTCTCCAGGAAAAACAGGAGAAGAAGGAGGCCGAAGATGAACGGGCTTAATTATGATGTTATCATCATCGGTGCAGGCAGCGTGGGCACACCTACCGCTCTTTTTTTAGCTCAGAAAGGCTATAAAGTTCTGGTGGTAGACAGGAATCCCAGCCCTGGCCAGAGCTCCAACAAACGGGCCATCGGTGGGCTTCGAGCCACCCATTCTGACCCGGCTAAAATCAAACTTTGTCTCAGAAGTCTGAAGATCTTTTCCACTTGGCAGGAAACTTATGGTGATGATATTGAGTGGTATAAGGGCGGTTATTGTTTTGTAGCTTATCGAGAAGAAGAAGAAAAAACCCTCAAAGAGGTGATTCCTCTCCAGAAAAGACACGGCCTGAATATAGATTGGCTGGAAGCAGAAGAACTGAGAAAACTCATTCCCGATCTTAATCCGGCAGGTCTTCGGGGTGGGACTTTTTCACCTGAAGATGGCCATGCTTCTCCCCTGCTGGCCATTGAGGCCTTTTACCGTCAGGCAAAAAAGGCTGGAGCTCAATTTAAATTTCAGGAAAAAGTCACTGGCTTGACGATCGAAGGCGGAAAAATCAAAGGCCTGGTTACCGACAAAGGAAGTTACGGCGCTGAAGTAGTGATAAATGCGGCTGGTGCCTGGGCAGCTGAGATAGCCAGGATGGCCGGTATGGATGTTCCGGTTAAGCCTGATTCCCACGAAGCTGCGGTCACTGAACCGGTTCAAAGGTTTTTTGAGCCGATGATTGTTGATATCAGACCGGTTAAAGGTTCAGCCAATTATTATTTTTACCAGCATGCTACTGGTCAGATTATCTTCTGCATCACACCCAGCCCCAGCATCTGGGGCTTTGATGAGAGAGAAACCAGCGAATTCCTGCCCATGGTCTCGCGTCGGATGATTGAACTGATGCCCAGGCTTAAAAATATCCGAGTCAGGCGAACCTGGCGCGGTCTTTATCCGATGACTCCGGATGGTTTTCCCATCGTTGGCTGGTCCAGAGAAGTTCAGGGATTTTTGCTGGCCGTAGGTATGTGCGGCCAGGGATTCATGCTCGGGCCGGGTGTTGGAGAATTGCTGACCAGACTGGTGGCTAAACAACCTGGACCTGACGATGAAGAAATACTTTCCTACCTGTCACCGTACAGGAATTTTGTCAGCGAAGAAAAATTAAAATAAAAAAAATGATAAGGGCAAAAATTTTTATCAAAGGTCCTAATGATGTTTTTTTCAGCAACTCATAACCCCTACGGCTGTCCAATTTTATCTGTTCAATGATTTTACCAGCAACTCAACTGCCGGAACAATGGCTAACTGGCACTCGGCTTTTGGCTTTTTGATTTCTTCCAGTTTTTTACGGCTCGTTTCTAACCAGGAAGCGTCTGGCTTCTTATCTTCCATGATGAAGCTAAGTGCTTCAGAGCTGATAGAGATTAATTTGTCCAGGTTGTCCGCCAGAAGAACTACTTCTCTTAGAACCGGAGATTTTTCTGCCAAAGCCGCCACCTGAGCTTTTATGTCTTTCAGCTCCAGAAAATACATATAAATTCTGCTGGCTGATTCAGGCCGTCTGGTAGTGAGGAACTCTTCAACCATTTTTCGAAATTCTCTGGCTTCGAGTGATTCAGGAAAGCAGGCATCGACAAAACGGGTCAGTGGAGCTAAGGAAGTGTATTTTCTACCCTGACTGTGCCTGGCATAACCTTTGATCGGTTCAGCTATGCTGGCCAATTTTTTAAGCGCGGCAATATTTTCTGACCCGACCAGCCGTCTCAGCATCATTTCCTGATTCCTCAGATGCTGAACTCCAATTTCTTCCAGCAGAAGGTTTATAACCTTCAGCCTTCTGTACATATCGTCCACGTCCCTGACTTCCTGCGGCGACCAGAGGCGCTCGGCAATAGCTGCTGTTCTGGGCCAGATTCTTGAATCTATTGTTTCCGGCGAAACCAGTTCAGCCCACATGGTGGCTTCTCCACCCAAAATTAATTTCTTCTCGGCTGGGGTCAGGGGTGAATCAGGCGGAATAGGGTCATTTAGGTAATGTCTTTCGGTTGTTTCGCACAGGTCTATGTAATAGCCATTAGACAGAATCCCCTGATAGCCTTTCTGAGCACCATCAATTAAAGCCTGGGTACCACGCCACGACTGAATGACGATATCTTTTGGCAGACCGGGCTGATAGATTTCATCCCAGCCGACCATTTTTTTGTTGTACTTTGTCAAAATTTTCAGAATCCGCTTATTGAAATAGGCTTGAAGGGCATGATTGTCGGAAAGGTTATGTTTCTTCATGAAAGCCTGAATCTGCGGGTTTTCCTTCCAGTGAAGAGCTTCCACTTCATCGCCTCCGATATGCATATAGGGATCAGGAAAAAGAGCAGCCATTTCTCGGAAAAACTCATCAAAGAATTTGTAGGTGGCCGGATTGGCCGGATTAAAAACTGGATGAAATACACCAAAACCACGTTCAATTCGATAAGGACCGGGAGCGCTGGCATATTCAGGATAGGCAACAAACCAGCTGGTAGAATGACCGGGGATATCAAATTCGGGCATAACCCTGATGCCGAGGTCAGAAGCAAATTGAATTATTTCTTTAATCTGTCCCTGAGTGTAATACATTCCATCGGAACCAAGCCGATGCAATTTCGGGAAAGTCTTGCTCTCCACTCTGAACCCCTGGTCTTCGGATAAATGCCAGTGAAGAACATTGAGCTTAACTGTGGCCATAGCCAGTAAGTTTCTTTTAATTACTTCAACTGGCATAAAATGGCGGCAGGAATCAATCAGGAGTCCTCGCCAGGTGAATCTGGGTTTATCTTCTATCCGGACACAGGGAAAATAATATCCTTGACTGTCAGCTGAAAGAAGTTGAAGCAGAGTTTCCAGTCCTCTTAAAATTCCCAGGTCGGTTTTAGCCTGAAGCTCAATTTTTTCCGGAAAAACTTCAAGTATGTAGGATTCATCTTCGCCGGGTACAAGTTGGCCGGGTCTTTCAAACTTATAGAAAAATCTGGTCAGGTCATTTATTTTTTGTTCAGCCAGAAAATCCTGTTCGAAAAACATTCCGGTTCTGCCAGCCAGCCTAAACATAAACCTGGAAACAGCTTTAAAGGCTCGGCTATCAGCTTTAGCTTCCCCACCCACATAAAACTTCTCATCCAGCCTGAAAACTCCCGTTTTCCATTCCAGCTTAGCCGGAACCGGCATAAGAGCTGGCCCTTGGTTATTTTCCTTTAATCCAGTCTGCTCAGCCGCAATTTTTCCTATTAATAAAAACAAAAAAAAGAAAAAAACAGCCAGAAAGGCAGGATTAAAACCT
Source organism: Candidatus Aminicenantota bacterium (assembly GCA_014360015.1). Taxonomy (GTDB): domain Bacteria; phylum Acidobacteriota; class Aminicenantia; order Aminicenantales; family Saccharicenantaceae; genus Saccharicenans. Next base: position 337,865 of record JACIYJ010000002.1, read on the forward strand.
ATTTTTTGAATAATTCGATTTCTGTTCATCTTAGACTCCCTTTCTGTAACCTCAGCAGCATAAAAATCATAAATATATTAAAGCAAAAAGGCAGGCAGAATGAAATCTGCCTGCCCTTTTTTGTTTGCTCCTGATTTTTACTTATAGAGCGGGTCAGGGCTAACTTTAACTGTTTTGGTCATCACTTCTTGACCATTGACCGTTAACACTACCTGGTAAATTCCCGGGTCAACGCGATTGGCTCTCATCCTTCTTTCAAAAAATATCTGCTGAGCCTGGTCCTGCGGCAGACGGCGATTCAAACTCCAGAAAACTTTTTGCAGACCCGCAGACTGGCCACCGTTTATTTCTTGAATAACCTGACCGCTCATATCTTTAACAATTACTGACACTTTGTTAGCCTGGTTTTTCAGGAAATAGTAGATGTTAACTCCAACCGGCGGGTTGGGGGCCACAGCAAATTCTCCATAAGACTGACCACGGCGGTCGATCATCTGCCACTGAATGGCTTCCTGAACCTCAAAGAGATAGGCATCCTGGCTGAAGACTTTTTCGTTGAATTCTTTGAACGGATAGATATCAGCGATGTAAATACCACGGCCATAAGTAGCAATGACCAAGTCGCGGTCCCGCTTCTGGATGGCTAAGTCGTTGATAACTACATCAGGCACCTGCGCGGCGCCCATCCTCATCCAGTGTTTTCCCTGGTCAAAGGTCACATAGAGTCCATAATCAGTGGCTAAGTAAAGGATGTTGGGATTGTCCGGGTCTTCTTCTATGTCATTGGCCGGGTTATTCATGCCACCAGAGATATCTTCCCAGGTCTTACCCAGGTCTTTAGTCATATAAACATAGGTTTTATCCTCGTTGTGAGTCCGGTAGCCAGAATAGACGACATAACAGGTATTAACATCATGCTGGGAAGGCAGGACCCTCATCACCCAGCGATCGTAAGGTATCAGGGCCCCCTTTATGCCTGGCTTCGGTTTACCCTTGGAATCGTAGAAACTGGCCGTAATGTTAGTCCAGCTCTGGCCGTAGTTGGTGCTGAGCTGGAGGTTGCCGTCGTCGGTTCCTGCCCAGTATATACCTGGCTTTTTGGGTGATTCGGCAAAGGTATAAATCGTTGCGTATTGGAGATTTGTTTTTTTGGATAGAGAGATTCGCTGTGGGTCATGCTTGCTTAGGTCTGGAGAAATGGTCTCCCAGGTTCCGGGGTCACCGTGACTTAATGAGCGATGGACATATTGTGAGCAAACAAAGACAATGCCCGGGTTGTGTGGCGAAAGATAAATCGGAGCATTCCATTGATACCTCTGGGGTTCAGCGCCAGACGCTTCTTCTTCAGGAGTATTGCGGCGGGCTAAGGAAATGGTTTCTCCGGTCTTAAAATTCATCCGGCTGGAAGCTCCGAACTGGCTTTCCCAGTAAATGTATTCAGGGTTCCACCAGTCCCGGACTACATAAAAGCCATCGCCCGATGGCAGATACAGCCAGTCAGCCGGATAAACACCGTTCGGGTTTCTGGTCATCGATGGGCCAAACCAGCAGCCGTTGTCCTGGGTACCACCCATTACGTTATAAGGCAGCTCATTGTCCACAGAAACATCGTAGAATTGCTGGGCAGCAATCGCCTCTTTCTGCGACCAGTGAAGGCCACCATCCCAGCTCTCGCTCACCCCACCATCATTGCCATTGAGGATGTGCTTTGAATTCAAAGGGTCAATCCAGACCACTCTGGAATCAACATGGCATTTTTTGTTGGCTTCCCAGTTAGCAAACTGGAAAGTCTTGCCAGCATCTCTGGAAATGACTGTCCTGGTTTCTGGAGCTATCAGGACTTTATCATCGTTCGGGTCAACCACTAAACGGCCATAATAACCGGCTTCTACTTGATTGACCACCTCACTACCACCACTAATCTGGTATTCGGTCATTCGCTTCCAGGTTTCTCCCTGGTCTTCTGACCGATAGATGACACCGGCTTTTTTAATCGGTTCCATCACTCTCAAAGCCTGGCCATAAATCATATCAAGCAAGCAACGATTAAGAGTTTGATAACGACTTCTGGTTTGATCAAAATCGCTGGCCAGGACCTCCGCTTCTTTAAGAGCCTCCAGAACTTCTTTTTTATCTTTGTAAACACTCTTAGCTTTGCTCAGTACAGCTGTGGGACTGATTTTCAGCTTAATCAGGAGCTCGGGATCAGCGCTGAGGTTTTCCAGATTATCCAGAAGATAAGCTTCATCTTTTACGTATTTTGGATCATAGGTCAGGTTTTTCTGAAAATCTTTTTTAACCGAAACCTTAGCCCGGTCAACGATCTTGAAGTTCTTCAGGTCAAACCCGGAAGAATCAGCCAGGAAAGTGGACAGAATCAGTTTATTAAGTTTTATCCTGCCATCCCTTGCTTCTTCAGCTTTTTTAACAATTTTTTCTGTCTCTTCAATGGCGGCCATCATGTCTTCATCTCTAGCATAGATTTTCTTAGCCTCAGTGATGAGTCCTTTCCAGTTAACCGCAGTTGACTTTTGAAAATCTGGGTCTTTAACCAGCTCGTTAAGTTTATTGACCAGCTAATCAGTTTAATATGAGTGAAATTAACGTATTTAAAGAAGGCTGGGTTGATTTTATAATCCTTGAATTTATATTAAAATAAAATCCATCCCTGAAAAGAGAACGTTGATTGTAAAGGGCCGCGCCAACTCTTTCGCTCAAACCTAAGTTTACTTCTTCATCTAAGCGAAGATAAACGATATTCGGGTTCTTAGGATAAATAGCCAGGCCATTCCGTCCAGTTTTCATTTTCTCCAGGTCAGGAAGACCGGCCGTCAGTTTCTTCCAGGATTTGCCGCCATCGGTAGATTTCCAGACGCCGTTTCCATGATAGGCAACCCGGCTGTGAATCGGCTCGCCAGTACCCAAATAAAGGATGTTGGGGTTGGACGGCGCAATGGCTAAATAGCCCAGGCTCTGATTGCCGTATTTTTCAAAAATCGGCTCAAAGTGAATCCCGCCATCCTCTGTCTTCCACAGGCCACCGGTGGCAGTGAGCACATAATAAACCTGGCTCTGTTCGGGCGGCACCGCAAAGTTAGTAATTCTTCCAGAAAAAGGCCATGGCCCTATGTGCCTCCAGGTAAACTGCTCCAGGTCTTTTGGCCTTAGCGGAATTTTCCCAGAAAAAACAGCTGATTTTTGAGATTCCTGTTTTTGACCCTTTGCAGCTGCAGTGATAATGACTGCCAGAAAAATTAAAGAAAAAACCGCTATCCATTTTTTTGTGCTCATAACTCTGCCTAAAATGATAGACATCTTTCCTCCTTTATTTACGTTCATATCGATAGCTCTCTTTGCTCAATTTTCTGATTTCAGGAAAACTGACCCCATAGCCACAGATTTCTTCTCTAAACAACCTCTGCATTGAGCGAGCACTTTTTTCATTGGCTTTAGACTTAAGATGGAAGATGACTTCTTTGTCTGCGCTGACCGGGTTTATCTTTTTCTGTTTGGTATCGGCCATATCAATTTAGACTAATGCATTTTACCTATTTGACATCCTGCCTGCAAATCGAAATAAAGCTTTATAGCAATATAAAATTATTCTCTCTGGAACATGGCAGCCAGAGTAGCAGGAATAATAAGAATAGGCCATGGGAACGAAGAAATGGGAAGCCCGAAATCGGAAGCTAATTTCATAGATTCAGAGCGCTTTGAATTATCCCCCTCTTCCACAGATTTGGTCTGAAATGTTTTGTTCCGAAACAGTGAGATCAATTAAATTCAGAAAGATGCAAACCTCAGGACTTGCTCTTAGGCAGCGTCGAAATTCCAAGAAGAACATAAAGCGGACAGAAGCCAATCAGGCTGGTCAGGATGAAAATGACCGTCAGGATAGCCAAGATATAAGCAAGAGTCCCGTGAATAGCTTTAGTGAAAACCAGAACAGCCATGATGATGGCCACGATGATTCTGATTGTTCGGTCAATAGCACCCATATTCTTTTTCATATAATACCTCCCCAAAATATACCCTTTTTTTTATTATAAATGTTTTTTTAATCGTTTACCAGAAAAAATTTCTTCGGAAAGACGGACCGAGTTAATTGGCAAACCGGTTCAGACCCCGGTCCGGCCCTGCTCTGGCAACATTTTTCCTTGACCAATTCATTAATCTTCTTCATAAAATCTGCGTCTGGTTTTCTTCGGTTTTTCGTTGATCGGGTCAGCATCCATGGCCCACATCCCACGGCCATGAGTGGCGATGACGATGATGTTGTCCCGCGGATGGATTATCAGGTCGTGGACATAGGTGGAAGGCAAGTTTCCGCCCAGAACCTGCCAGGTTTTCCCTTTATCCTTAGAAACATAGACTCCCAGGTCAGTTCCTACATACAGGATGTTCGGGTCAACCGGGTCTTCTCTGATGACATTGACCGGTCCGAGCGGGATGCCCTTTGAAATATCGATCCAGGTCTTGCCAAAATCCTTTGATACCCAGACATAAGGTAAAAAGTCATCGTCAGCCCGGCCGTGCTGGGTCATATAAACTGTACCCAAGTCGTACTGACTGGCCACGATTCTGGAGACCCACTTTTGATAGGGCAAGCCTCTGGTGATATCCTGCCACGTCTTGCCACCGTCTCTGGTCACCGATACCCGGCCGTCATCAGTTCCGACATAGATCAAACCATACATCAGAGGCGACTCAGAAATGGCTGTAATCGTATGGTACGGAATATCACCGACCTCATCTGGCTTGTAGTAGGTCAAATCAGGACTGATTCTTTCCCAGGTATCACCCCGATCGAGCGAGCGGAAAAGATACTGCATGCCGTGATAGATGATGTTCGGGTTGTGCGGAGAGATGATGAAATGAGCCAGCCACTGGCCGCGAAGCCTGGGTTCGTCAGGATAAGCCTTAGGCACAATCAGCTTGCTTCTTTCTGGTCCGGTTTTGCTTAGGTCAGTTCTGGTAAGGGTGCCGTAAAAACCGCAGGAATAGACTATGTTGGGATTGGTCGGGTCGATGGCATGATGCGAACCTTCTCCGCCCGGAGCTCTTTCGAACTCTACAGCCGGAATCCGGTCGCGGCCCCGGCTTAGGTCAACTACAGCTCTGAAGCTTCCATGGTCCTGCATCGAACCATAAACGTGGAATGGTGTATCCATATCATAATTAACATTGAAAAACTGACAAACCGGCAGCGTCAGCCGCGAATTCTTCCAGTTTTTACCACCATCATAAGAAATTTCGATTCCACCGTCATTAACATTGACCAGATAGTTGGAATTATCCGGGTCAATCCACAACCCGTGGTTATCAACGTGATACATATTTGGCACCCGTCTGAAGGTCTTACCACCATCATGAGAGACACTCATCGGCACACCCAGGATGTACACTGTTTCAGGCGAATTGGGATCAACTCGAATTTGGCCGAAGACCCAGCCATAAGTGCCGGAGTGTCTTTCGAGATAAGCTTTCATGTCCTCTGTGGTTGGAGCTACCAGTTTCCAGGTTTCACCAGCATCGTCAGAACGATAGACAGTGGCGCCTTTGATGATCCCGGTTGAAGGTAAACCATAAGCATCAAGTTTTTCTTCTTCGCCCGGTTCCCTGGACTTTTCATAATTATCAACCAGCGCATAAAGTACATTGGGTTTTGAAAGACAGATATCAATCCCGATTCTGCCCCTGAACCGCGGTTCCGGCAAGCCATTGTTGATTGGCTTCCAGGTTTTACCACCATCAGTGGTTTTCCAGATGCCACTGCCGGTATAACCCGGTTCATTGCGTGGGTCATTCCATTTTTTCCTGACTCTTTGCCAGGTGACAGCATACAGAGTTTCATTCTCTTTGGGGTCCATGACTAAATCGATGGCGCCCGTCTGGTCGTTGACATAAAGAATTTTTGCCCAGGTTTTACCGCCGTCTGTTGTTTTATAAACGCCTCTTTCGCTGTTAAAAGTCCATTCATGACCCGAAGCCGCCACATAAACAATATCAGGATTTTTGGGATGAATCACAATCCTAGCAATAGTGTTGGTATCAGTCAGCCCCATATGCTGCCAGGTTTTCCCGCCATCTGTAGATTTATAAATTCCGCAACCAGGATGAGAACTGCGGAAAATGTTGGCTTCACCAGTGCCAACCCAAATAATCTTTGGGTCAGATGGAGCAATGGCAATATCTCCGATTGAAGTGGACAGTTCTTGGTCAAAAATTGGCTCCCAGGTTGTTCCTTCATTCTCAGTCTTCCAGACACCACCGGAAGCTGTGGCAACATAAATCGTATAATTTTTTCCTTTGGGAGTGACCACTGCCACATCGGTGCAACGTCCACTGACATTGGTTGGTCCGAGAAATTGCCACTTCAGACTGGCATAGGGCGATGATTTTTTCATCTGAAGATGCTGTTCAAACCCCTTAAGCCTTACTTCAGGCGGCGTGTTCTGAATCCGCTGGGGCTTTTTCTGGTCTGCTGAAAAGCCAGAAAAAATGAAAAACAGGCAGACTAAAACTAAAAAAACAGACAGGTTGATAAAAAATTTCTTCTTGACCATAAACCTCTCCTTCTTTGAAATTATAATCACAAGATTTCTTTAACAAATCAGATATTTTTTATCAAGTATTATTTTTCTTATTTTCTGAATTCTGCTGTTCTTCCTTCTCTTCTTTTTCCACCACGATGGTCAGGTTGGAAGCTAAGGCAGCGATGGCCCCGATAGCTGCCCAGAGAGGAGCGATCAGAGTTCCAACAATGCCTACAGTCAGAGGAATTTCCATGAAGGTTTTACCCTCTTCAGTTTTGAAGATGATTCGGCGGGCATTGCCTTCCCTGATGATTTCTTTAATTTTTTCGATAATTTCAGAGCCAGAGACCCTGAATTCTTCGGTTCTGGTTTTCTTCTCTTCCATTTAAATCCTCCTTACTGGATTAAATCCGGAAAAAGTTTTTTTCAGGATAACCTTAGAACCCGGCAGAAGGGAATTAGAATTTATTTCCTGCCAGGCTGAATAATTGATTTTCCACATCTTCCCTCTTCTAACCAGCTTGAAATTAAAACGGTAAAAAGAACCAGTTAACCAGACCAGCTTCCTTAAAGTTTCCAGCGGCCCGGATGAAAGCAGAACATCAGTTTCAACCTGACTCTCGTCACCATTAACAGATACGAAAATATCCAGATGATGGATCACGATTCCCTTATAATTTTTGAAATAATAGTCAATTAATTCTCCGTTTTTGAAAATATCTCGCTGCTCAAAATCTTTACAATCATCAGAGAGTAAAAAAAGAATTTTATCTCTATCTTTTTTTTCAGCCAGCTGAACCAGCTCGCTGATCATATTTTTTATAACTTCAGTATCATCTGGTTTTTTACAGACCACCTGAAAAAAGCTGAAAATAATTGAGAAAATCAGAACCAGGCTGGCTTGAGGGCTGATTGTTAACTTTTTTGGATTCACCTTTTCTGATCCTTTATCTTATTCATTTTCATTCCAGATTTCTCTTCAAATTTTTTCAATTAATTTATCAATAATTTCCCATCTACGGATAAAAGAGTTCCCCTTTTTCCTATCCGGCCCCTTCCATTTAAAATTCCACCCCTTAAATATTTTGCTATCCAAACATTCATCTCTAATCAGGCCTGACCGGTTCTGTTTTTTTTTTTTCAACCCGCAGATACTCCCCCACCGCCACCGCCTCCCCCGCCACCTCCGCTGAAGCCGCCACCACCGCCCGAAGAATAATGAGCGGCTGAAGTGCTGGCCTGACTTATAGTATTGGCTACTTTTTCAATTGAATTTACGACAGCGGTTATGGAATCAACGTTGTGGCTCATCGAAGATGAAGATAAAGCAGCCGCGCCAAATAACCAGCCGGTATTGGTAGTCTGTTCATTTTGTAAAATCAGGGGCAGCATTTTTATAAGTTTTTTCGCCTGACCGAAAAGAATGGCAAATACCAGATATTGGTCCCAGAGTTTGTAGGCTTCAGGCGGGATTTCCTTAAAATCGGAAAAATCATGGAGAAATCTTTCCAAGGCTTTCCATAGTTCATTTTCTTTAGCCCACTCTTTTTTTCTCCTTTTCAGTCGGGGTGATAAGATTAGCACTAATATTATCAGAACAGGAGATAAAGTAATAATGCCCAAGGGCAAAGAAATGGCCAGGAAAAGAGTATAAGCTTTTTGGCTTTCCGGTTCGATGAACTCCAGCTTTTTAGCTTCCTGATCAATTTCTTTTGACCACTGCCTGAAAAAGAGCTGGAATTCAGCCGGCACTTTTTTCATATAATTTATCATATCCTCCAGCCTGGCTTTTATCCCAGGCTCACCTTTTCCAATAATAATTGTTTCAAAAAGAAATTCCAGAACTTGTTTTTCGAATGGTTTGAGCTCAGTTTCTTGCTTATAAGGTTTTTTTAAAATAAAAACAGTTTCAGTTTTTAATTTATTACCCAGAAGCGTTTTCCTCGGCACCTGCTCATCTCTTATTTCGAGATAGCCGCGGCGGGCTAAATCAAATATAGTGGCTGTAAAAGCCACTGGCTGAATCTTCTGGCCTTCTCTTCTTAGAACCTGGACTAAAGCCGGGGGTAGTCTGGAAGGGATTTCTCTATAATACTCAGGTATATCATCAAATTTATAATCTTTCCCAATCTTTTCCCAGAAATAAAGATAAAGGCCAAGCCATAGCAGCGGACCAATAATCTGCCAGACAATCCAGATAGTCGCTCCGAGTTCCAAAATTCGTTGTTTTTTTTCTTCCGACTCTCTGGCTTTATTTATGGCCTGAATTGTTTTTTGCACATACTCAGCTTCTTCCTGTTTTATTTTTTCCTTACTATAGCCGCTAACTGGAATTCCATTGACCATTCCCGCCGGCCAGATTACCCTGATTTCAAAAATCTGATGCGAAGGAATATTGGTAGCCACAAAGCGAAAAGTTTTCAGATCCAGAATCTCTGCCTGTCCGGAAAGAGGCCCATGACCGTATATCAGAATATCATCTCGACTCTGAACCTGTTCGGGCAGGTGGACAATAACTTCAGCCCTGACTGTAGGTCGCTCCACTTCATTGCCAATGATCTGCCAGTAAAGCTCACTACCATCTGGATAATTCAGAATAGCCTTATTCACCCTGTAGGTAATATGAAAAGTCCGGCGTTCATTTCTGGCTCTAAACTGCCAGCGGGCCTGAAATTTCCCGTTGCTGACAACAGTTTCCAGGGGCAAATCTTTACCAGTTTCATCCTGGATCCTGAATTCTGTTATTTCTATTGGCAGACTGCTGAGATTTTTGCGGGCTACTAAGGGAATCCAGAGTGAAGCCCAGGAAAAATCGCCCTTAAATTCAAAGGTCAGATACTCATCCACCTGAAAAGAGCCATCTTTTTGCACATAAAGATCAGCTTTTAGCCTGGGAAAGTAGAAGTCCTTAACGGCAGTCCCTGCTGATAGAATCTGTTCTGATAAAATTGATAAAAGCAAAAAGAGAAAAAATCCCAGATTTTTTAATAAAGGTTTATTATCCACCTGCACTTTACTCCTTCTAAGCTAAACATCAGGATAATTTCCACCATATCTTAGATAAAGAGCCATCCTAAATCAAATCAGATTTGCCCAGCAGATGATAGAAAAAAGCTCAAGCTCAACGGAAAAGTATTTTTTTATAGACATGCTCAAAAAGAAATAGTTTGCTCGGAGGATCAAGTTCCACAAACTCCAGGCCCATCTCGAAGACTTCATCATCAAACAGGCTTTTTATCCAGCGGACCTCAGCCATCCCTGATACCAACTTTTTCGAATCAGAAAAAGCTATTTCCAGCCTGACTCTGGTTTTGACTGGCAACGGCGAATCGGTCATTATTTTCAAACCACCAACAGAAACATCCATGGAAAATGAATAAAAAGACCCTTCCAGGTTTTCGTTCTCAGAAATTATCTGAAGAATAACCTTGTTTTCTTCGTCGAGCCTCTTTTCCCTTCTTTTCTCTATGAACAGAATGGTAAACCTCCCCTCCCGACTTTTTACCTTAGATAACATAGTTGACAAAAAACAGCAATAAAATTTTTGAGGCCGATCCCACCCCGATCAGCCAAAAACATTTGACAAAAAATTTTAAAAAAAATATTCTGCTTTCTAATATAAATAAAAAATAAAAGGAGTGCCTGAATGAATGTCAAAACCAGATTAAGCATTATGATGTTTCTGGAATATGCTATCTGGGGTTCCTGGGCTCCGGTTCTTTCTGCTTATCTAATCAACACTCTTCATTTTTCTGGCACCCAGGTTGGGCTAATTTACAGCCTTCTGCCCTTAGCCACCATCATCGCTCCTTTTATCGGTGGACAGTTAGCTGATCGCTATTTCGCCACAGAAAAACTGATTGCTACCCTGCAGATTATCGGCGGGATCATTCTGCTTCTGGGAGCAACGGTATCTTCTTTCCAGGCTATGGTCTGGTTGATGCTGGTTTATTGTTTATTGTTTGCTCCAACCTTAGCCCTGACCAATTCCATTGCCTTCGTTAATCTGGAAAATTCCGAGAAAGACTTCGGCAAAATCAGAGTCTGGGGAACCATTGGCTGGATAGCGGCTGGCTGGGGACTGACAGGCTGGAGACTCCTCGGGCAGAAACTCCCAGATATTGCCATAAAGGGTGATACCCTTTTCTTAGCCGGAATTTTCTCCATCATTATGGGAATTCAGGCTCTATCCCTCCCCCACACTCCACCCAAAAAAGAAGGCACCAAGCCCTGGGCTTTCTTAGAGGCTTTAAAAATGCTCAAAGACCGGGACTTCTTGATTTTTGCTGTAATTTCTTTTATCGTGGCCACCGAGCTACAGTTTTATTACGTTCTGACCGCTCCTTACCTGACTTCCCCGGTCATAGGTTTGAGCGAAGCCAACACCCCCTTCATCATGACCATTGCCCAGATTGCTGAAATCTTTGTTATGGCCTTTCTGCTCCCTTATTTCCTGCCCAAGTACGGGATCAAAAAGACCATGATCATTGGCGTTCTGGCCTGGCCAGTACGCTATATTATTTTTATGATCGGACAGCCAGCTTGGTTAGTGGTGGCTTCTCTGGCTTTGCATGGCTTCTGCTATGTTTTCTTCTTCACCGCCGCCTTTATTTATGTAGACATGATTGCTCCTCAGGATATCAAAGCCTCAGCTCAGAGCTTGATTTCGGTCATCATCCTTGGCCTGGGCAATTTTATCGGCAGTAACTTCTCAGGCTGGATTCAAAAATTGTTCACCACTGAAGCTGGCACCAACTGGCGCAGTGTGTTCATGATTCCGACCATCATTACCATCGTCTGCGCCATAGCTTTCGTTTTCCTGTTCAGAGAAAAAAAGCTGTCTGAAAAGACGGCTTAATTTTTAAAGAAATCGATAAATGATTTAAGGAGAACAGCCATGAAAACCAAAAAGAAAACCTTAGGCATTGGCTTTATCGGCGGAGGTTTTATCACCCGTTTTCATATTCGCTCCTGGGTGGGAGTGCGGAACGCCGATATTCTGGGCATCTTCGACCTCGACCAGAAAAAAGCTCAGGAAGCTGCAGCTTTAGCCCGCAAACTAAAGGTCGGAGAAGCTAAACCTTATAAATCAATAACCGAGATGGTAGCTGACCCGGAAATCGATGCCATCTGGATCTGCTCTCCCAATTTCACCCGGATAGAAGTCATGGAAGAAATAGCTGAGGCCGTGCTCAGAGGCAAGGGTGAGCTCATCGGTGTAACTTGCGAAAAACCTCTTGGTCGAAATGTTAAAGAAGCCCGTAAGATGCTGCAACTGGTTCAGAAAGCTAACCTTCTCGATGGTTATCTGGAAAATCAGGTCTTTGCGCCGGCTGTGGTCCGGGGTAAGGAAATCATTTGGTCTCGGGGAGCCAGCCTTTGCGGTCGTCCCTATCTGGCTCGGGCCGCTGAAGAGCATAGCGGACCCCATATGCCCTGGTTCTGGGAAGGCGAGCTTCAGGGCGGTGGAGTGCTTAACGATATGATGTGCCACTCTGTCGAAGAAGCCCGCTTCATGCTAACTCCACCGGGCGCTACTCGAGATGAGCTGACTCCGATTAAAGTCACCGCCTATGCCTCCTGCCTTAAATGGCAGATTCCAGAATACGTTAACCATCTGAAAAGAATCAGCGGCGGCAAATTGGATTATGCCAATCGTCCGGCTGAAGATTTTGCCCGGTCGGTGATTGAGTACAAAGACAAACAGGGTAATATTCTGGTGGTAGAAACCACCACTTCCTGGTGCTATGTCGGAGCCGGGCTACGCCTGACCATGGAACTTCTCGGACCAGAATATTCCATGCAGGTTAATACCTTAGATTCCGGGCTTAAAGTCTTCTTCAGCCGCCGGGTCAAAGGAAAAGCTGGTGAAGACCTGGTGGAAAAGCAGAATGCTGAAGTAGGTCTGATGCCGGTGGTCTCCAGCGAAGAGCATGAGTATGGCTACACTGCAGAAAACAGGCATATGGTTGAGTCTTTCTTAGAAGGCAAACGACCGATGGAAAACTTCAGCGATGGATTGAACGTAACCGAACTGCTTATGACTGCTTATATGAGTATCGAAAAGGAAAAGACACTTCCCTTCCCACCACCTGGTCTTGACAACTTTATCCCGGCTGTAGCCAAGGGTCAGTGGAATCCGAGGAAGAAAAAATAAAAAAGGAAATTTTTTATACTTTTATCTGATTAAAAAAACGCTCACAAGGAGGGCGAAGTGATAAAGAAGAAGAGAATAAGATTACTTCTGTTTTTAATCGCTATTTTTTCTGTTTTGAACCTGACTGCTCAGAGCCAGACTATTCCGGTCCAGGAAAAAAACATTCCTATAGAAATAAAAAAACAGGTTCAGCAAACCAGCTACGATGAAGTCAGGATAAAAAAATTTCCGGTAGCTATGCAGTGCTGGACTTACCGACGTTATACTTTCTTTGAAGCCTTAGAGAAGACCAAAGCTCTGGGAATTGATTATGTGCAGGCTTATCCAGGACAGCGGTTATCCAAGGAGCTTCCAGCCACTGTGGTTTTTCACCATCAGCTTTCGGATGAACATATAAAGCTCATCAAAGAAAAGCTCGATTCGCTCAAAATGAGGGTGGTTGCTTACGGAGTTGTTGATACCGGAAGAACTGAAGCCGAGATGCGAAAAGTGTTCGATTTTGCCCGCAAAATGGGAATCGGGGTCATCGTCACTGAACCCCAGGACAACGACTATCCCATTCTGGAAAAGCTGGTCAAAGAATACAACATCAAAATTGCCATCCACAACCATCCAGAACCGAGCAAGTACGCCTATCCCCTGACAGCTTTAAGGTATATCAAAACTCTCGATGAAAGAATCGGTGTCTGTGCTGATACCGGCCACTGGATGCGCTGCGGCTTAAAGCCAGTTGAATGCTTGCGATTGTTACAGGGACGGATTGTTGATGTTCATCTTAAAGACAGAAGCGATTTCGGGACAAAAAATGCCAGTGATGTTCCTTTCGGCAGTGGAAAAGCCGATATCAAAACCATCTTAGCCGAGCTGACCCTTCAGGACTACGACGGTTATCTTACCATTGAATATGAAAATGAGAAAGAAGTTTTGACCCCTGAGCCAGCCATCAAGAAGGGGTTGGAATACATAAAAAGCGTCACTTATTACGAAGGTTACGAGCAGCTTCTCAGCCGATATAATGGTCGTTATGAAAAGCACGGCTGGAATCATTATGGACCCGGCTATTTCGAGCTTGATGAAAAGACCGGTATCCTGAAATCGCAGGGTGGAATGGGTCTGCTCTGGTACAGCCGGAAGAAATTTCGCGATTTCATCTTAGAACTTGATTTCAAATGTTCTCAGAAAAACACCAATTCCGGGATCTTTTTAAGAGTACCAGAAGTGCCGATCAGTGACGACTACATCTATCACTCTTTCGAAGTCCAGATTTACGATGCTGGTGAAGGTATTCACAAGACCGGAGCGGTTTACGATGCCGAAGCTCCAAAATTCGATGCCTTTAAACCCACCGGCGAATGGAACCATATAAAAATAAGTTTTATCGGGAAACACATCACAGTTGAACTTAATGGCCAAACGGTCATCGACTGGGAAGCTGAACCCCGTGGAAAAGTCAGGGACTTTGCCAGAGAAGGTTATATTGGTTTACAGAATCACGACAGTATTTCTCCTGTCTATTTCAGAAATATTTACATAAAAGAAATCAGCAGCCATAACTGATCAGAAGCCCGGAGCAATGGTGAACTGCCAGTGCCAGCCCTTAATCGGCCGGTCAAAGGGATAGACATAATCAAAACCGAGGATAAAAGCTCCGAATAGGTTGGTGCGTAAACCCACTCCGGCACTGGAAACAGGTTTTTTCGTCCCTCCAAACCAGGTTGGCTTCTCATTGGAGTACCAGGCAGTTCCGATATCGTAAAAGGCTAAGAATTCCAGCGGCCAGACTCCATAATAACCCTTACCGATGCCCAGAACTTTAAAAACCGGAAAACGCAACTCGACATTTGCTACCAACATCCGGCTGCCAAGGAGTCGGTTGAAATCAAAAGCCTGGGGGTTATTTTCGTCAAACTCGCTGTATTCAAAGCTTCCGTAGTCATATCCCCTGACCAGTGTTTCATAACCCAGAAATAGCGGCCAGAGGCGAGCATCCTCAGAACCTTTTCCATACCGACCGTAATGGAGGACTCTGAAGGCCAGAGTGAAGGGTCTATGAGGCACGATGTACCTCCGATAATCAGCCAGGACGGTGATGAAACTCAGATTGCCAAAAGTCGGTTGAACCTGAAGCAAATAGCTCTGACCGATGATCGGGCTGCAGGCCCCGAAAAGAGAGCTATCATAGACCAGCGCCGCAGAAACATAGCCATATTTGATGCTCGGAGCTGCCGGCAAAGATAACTCATAATAATCGATCAGCTCAAAATAATAGGGATCATAAATGTAACGATAAACGCGATTGTTGAAATCTATCAGGTTGAAGCCGGCACTGAACTCTAAACGACGGAAAGTATTCAGGGGATAGTAAGCAAAAGTGCTGAACTGGTAATTAATCTGCCTATACAAAAGCTCTTCTTCGACATACACAGGATAACCACCGACCTCATCATAGTAAGCACCGTAAGAGCCGTAGATATAAGGGACACGCTGAATCACCGCTCCCCAGTTCACCCGATTCCTGGAATTCTGGTAACCTATTAGAGCATAGCTATCAATAAGCTGGTTGTTAGTCTGAGCCATGGTCACCACTGTATGGTATCCAAGCATGTCACTCCAGAAGGCAGCAATCCCGCCCCCGGCATAAGTACCATAACGGTCGACTCCCACAGCCACAGTTGGTTGGGCCACAAAGTCTAAGGATAATTTCGGTTGATAGCTGGTGATGGGAAAATCAGTCTCCTTGGGTAAGCCATAAAGAGGATTACGGAGCAAGCCGAGCAAGGCACCTTCAGGTTGTTGGCGAGGGGGCAGAAGAGCCAGCGGCCTTTCACCCAGCTGAGATAGCGTGGCCTGACCGGTCAGATGTTCTTTTGAATCTATGACATAAACAGAGTAATGGCCGTTTTCATACACTGACATAGCCAGCAGGTTGCCCTGGGGCGAATAAGAAATGGCCGGGCTGAGCTGGGTAATTCCTCCAATTCCGGTAAAAAGATTGGTGATCTGATAAATTTTGCCACTTTCAAGATCTAGACGATAAAGATCGGTCTTGCCGGTATAATCTGAAAGAAAATAGAGGCTCTTCCCGTCCCCGGACCACTGCGGATTTATATTTTTCCCAGAGGGAAACGCCAGAACTCTGGTAATCTCTCCTGATTCTATATCCAGCAGGGCTAACTCGTAATGACCTGAATCGAGCCATTTCAGGTTGGCGCTGAACCTTTCAGTAACAAAGGCAATCTTTCTGCCGTCGGGCGACCAAACCGGGTGAAGGTCAGCAAAGCTATCTCTGGTTATCTGCTTCAGAGTGTTGTCTTCCAAGTTGTAAATGAAAAGGTCGGTAACCCCACCAACTAAGGCTGAAAAAGCTATCTCCTTGCCGTTTGGCGACCAGGCCGGATTGAGAATCTCTCCCAGTTCTGGAAAAGGAATTTCTTTTTCGATTTTGCCCTTGAGAGCATTCAGAATGGTTAGGTAAGGTTTGCCTTTAGCCACTGTCCCCAGAACAAAACGTTCACTGTTCGGGTCCCAGGAGCCGGCTGACCGGATAAACTGAATGCTTTCAAAATGAGGGTCAACTGCCGTTGAAGTTAATTTTTTCTTAACCTCCCCGGTTCTGGCATCAGCCAGATATAGGTCAACCGAGAACAGGTCTCGGGATGATAAAAAGGCCACATATTTACCGTCAGGGCTGACAACCGGAGAGACATTGTAAACATTCTCTTCGCTTCCTTTCAGGAGCAAACGACCGTATTTATCAGGAGATTCGGTCAAAGAAACCAGAGGCAAATAGGCTTCTTCCATTGACTTATGCCACTCTTCAGACAGCTTTTTTAAAGGAACGCCTAAAACGCCTTGAAGCACAGATTCATAATCATTACTTCTGGCCAGCATCCGGAAAACTTTACCGATCATTTCATCTCCCCAGCGGCCACCAATGTAAGCCCAGACCGCATGACCGTAGCGATATGGAAAATATTTGTAATAATTTTCCAGCTTCTTTATCTGCGGCAGGTCTTTCCTTTTCCAGGTATCCCTCATCCACATAGAAGTTTCTGGGTCAACCGGACCGATGGACAAATATTCAGCCAGTCCTTCAATCAAGAACAGAGGAATTCTCAGATCGGCTCCGGTATATCTGGCTTCGTCAGAATGCCCCTGACCGGCAATATCATACTGAAAGGCATGAACCAGCTCATGGCCTATGACGTGGTCAGTTTCAGCCAACGATACCCCATAAGGCAGAACAATTCGCCTTTTGAATGATTCGGTAACACCACCTGTACCTTCTCCCATTACCTCCGGAATAACGGTTGTTTGCTGGAATTCCGGACTGCTGGAATAGAGAATCAGGGGCTGTCGACCTTTGAGTTCGTGGTTAAAGATGCGGCTGTAGCGCGAATACCAGCGTTCAGCCATCATGGCCGCCTGTTTGACCACTTCCACATCCTGTTGGTAATAATAGACATCAAAGTGCTTGGTCTTCATTATTTTGAAATCAAACTTCTTGTACTGGACCTTATTCCGGCCAAAATACTGGGCATGAAGGTCTGAAACAGTGGTCAGGAAAAATAGCGCTGTTATTACCAGGATGAAAAGAGGGACTTTATTTTTTATAGAGGTCATCATCGCCTCCTTGTCCATAATATTAGACAACCACTTCCGCCTCTATTATAAACCAATTTACTGAAAAAAAGATGCGTTTTTTATTTAATTTGGCCCCCGGGTTTAATCTTCTCAAATTCCAGTTTCCCTGGCACCGAACTTTATGGTATTAAAAAGTTATGGTCAGGTTAGCAGAAGTCAGAGCTAAAAGCATTCTCAATAAATCAAAGATCTTCGATTATTGCCTTAATCCCTATACAGGGTGTGTACATGGTTGCCGGTACTGTTATGCTGCCCTATTTATGAGGCGGTATTCAGGACATTCTGAACCCTGGGGCGAATTCGTTGATATCAAGATTAATGCTCCTGAACTTTTAAAAAAACAACTGCCCAGAGCTAAGCCGGGGACAATCTGGATTGCCTCGGTCTGCGATGCCTACCAGCCAGCGGAAGTTAAATATCAGCTTACCAGAAAATGCCTTATAGAAATCAGCCACTATGATTTTCCCGTTTTTATCCAGACCAAATCCGACCTGGTGGTCAGAGACCTGGATGTTCTGGCTGAAGTGAAAGAAGTGGAAATTGGTTTCTCCATTGCCACGGATGATGACCGCGTGGCCAGCCTTTTTGAACCCCAAGCCCCGTCAATCACCAGAAGGATTAAAGCCCTGGAGAAAATAAAAAGTCAGAACATCAAGACCTTTGCCTTCGTCGGACCCATCCTGCCCCAGACGCCGGAACGTTTAATCAGCCTGATTGCTGGCCTGGTTGATAAGATTTTCATCGACCGATTGAATTATCCAGCCCAATTCCTGAGCTTTTATCGCCAGCTCCATCTTGAAGCCTATATTAAGGAAAGTTATTTTGAACAAATCAAAAATCGCCTGGTGGAAGAAGCCCGGAAACACCGGATTGATTATGAACTCATTTTTTGAAAAATTAGATTGCTTTGTTAAACCGGATTAAGTAAGATTTTTTTGACATGTTGGGTCAAACTTTATTCATCTCTTCAGTAATCATCTTAGCCTATGCTCTGGCTAAATGGCGGAAACTCTCGGTCGAGCTCAGTATGTTCATCGCTGCCGTGGCCGGGGCCCTGGCTGGCGCCATTTTCAAGACTCCAGCTCTTTTAGAAATACCGCGCCACTTAGTAGAAGGAGCCTTCACCTACCTGGATGTCATCTTAGTGTTTTTCACCGCCACCTTGTTCATCACTATTGTCCAGGAATCGAGTGGAGTCAATTTTGCTGTTCGTTCGGCTGTTGTCCATTTTGCCCGGACGAGATTTCTGGCTCTTTTTCTGCTGATGATCATCGTGTTAATACCTGGAGCTCTGACCGGTGCTGGCAGTGTATCCCTTCTGGTGGTGGGAGCGCCGGTGGCTCTGGCTCTGCGTGGTCTGGGTGTCTCTGAAAATAAGATTCCAGCCATTCTTTTTATTTTAGCCGGACTGGCTGCAGCCGCGCCGCCGGTTAACATCTGGGCCATGGTTCTGTGCGCCGGCACAGCTATCCCCTATGTTGGCTTTGAGCTGCCCTTGGGAATTCCCGTCATCATCCTTGGCACCCTGACCATCCTGATTCTCGGCCGTCGACAAGTAGAAACCGGGAGCCTGCAGGAATTTCTGGATAAAATTGAGATAAACCCGGGAATGAACTGGTTCAGATTGCTCACTCCCTTTATCGTTTTCTTTGGTCTGGTCATCGCCTATCGTCTTTTTCCATTTTATTTTCCGATCCTTGGTCTGCCTCTCGAATTTCTTATTGCTTCAGCAGTGGCTTATTTTCTCAGCCCGGTAAAACTTAACCTGATCAGAGTAGCCTCATCCACAATCAGCAAACTTCTCCCCCTTCTGGCCACGATGGTAATTGTAGGTATGCTTCAGCAGATTATGGCCGCCAGTGGAGTTAAAGGTTTAATTTCCTATGCAGTTCTAATCATCCCCTTGGGTTTACTTTTCTTCCTGCTCCCCTTTATCATTCCGGTTTCCGAAGGGGTGCTGACCTATGGGGGCGCGGCCATAATCGGTATTCCCTTAGTCTGGTATCTCAATTCCCTTGGCTATCACGCCACCATAGTTATTTCAGGCCTCAGCCTGCTCTGGCCCTTAGGAGATGGTCTGCCACCCACGGCTTTAATCGGCAGACTGAGTGTGATGATTTCTGGCTACAAAGGTTCTTACTGGCAATTTCTAAAACAGACCTGGATTCCCTGGATAATTATCACCTTAGCCGGTATCTTTATGATCCTCTTCAGTTCAAAATTAAGTTTTCTGGTCACAGGATAATGAATGAAAAAAAATCTATAAAGGCTGATAAACTATGATCGCCAGAATAATTATGATTTTCTACTACCTTCTGTGTCTTTTTTTCGTTTTCATAACTTTAAAAAATCTCATTGAAGAAAAAACCAGCCGGGACAGAGTCATCCTTTATTTTCTGATCCTGATTCCTTTTATTCTGAGATTACTCCGATTTAAATGAAGGGGTTAAAATGAGCAGAACGACAGCCAGGTTCAAAATAATCACGGCTTTAATCTTTTTAATTTTCCTCATAGCCGGTGGCTGGCCCCTCAAAAAACACCGGGACTTTCCAGTGGAAATCGTCTGTGGACCTGGAGTGACTGATATCAAAAAGCTCAGCGATTTTTTCCCAGCTCTTAAAGGCTCAGTGGCTGATACCTATGTCTTTGTCCTTGAAGGAAAAGAGCCGGGCGGAAAGGCCTTAATCATGGGTAACACTCACGCTAACGAACCTGAAGGCCTGCTGTCTGTTGCCATCATGATTGAGAATGCAGTGGTAGAAAAAGGAACTCTATACTTGATTCCATTTTTTAACCGCAGCGCCAGTCTGAACACCCGGCCGGGTGAAGGCTATCCGCTGTATTTTTCCATTACTACACCCTGGGGAAAGAAAACCTTCCGAATGGGCAACCGCGACGCTTCACCCTTAGACCAGTGGCCTGACCCTGATATCTACATCCATTATCCGGAGAAACAGATGCTGTCTTATCTCGACATCAGGAACACCAACCGTACCTGGCCCGGAAGGAAAAATGGGCTGCCAATGGAGCAAGTGACCTATGCAGCTATGGAGCTTCTGCGTCAAGAGAAAGTCGACCTGGCTATAGACCTGCACGGGGCTGAGACCATGTTCCCGGTCACCAACTGCATTGTGGCTCCAGAAAAATCAATGCGCATCGCTACCTTAGCTTCCTTGACTGTAAAATCGATGGAAGGATTTGAAAACCATTTAGAATCATCACCAGAAAAATTCCGTGGCCTGTCTCACAGAGAAATCGGCGATTATTCCGAAACGCTGCCCTTCCTTCTGGAAGCTCCCATACCCTTCCTCGACCAACCAACGGGACCAAAAACCGAAAAATTGTTCCTGGACGGCCAGGACGAATTTCTTTTAAGCCTGGCTAAGAGGAAAAAGCTGTTTGTTCCTTACGATGAATCCGGCTGGCCCTTAGAAAAAAGGGTCGGCCAGCATCTTTCAGTCAGCCTGGAAATCATCAGGCAGTATTCCCGGAAAACCCCGGCGCGAGCCATCATCATCAAAAATGTGCCCCGCTATGCGGAAGTAGTCAGAAACGGAGTCGGATACTATTTTCATAACCCGGCTGAAGCCGAAATGGATAAAGTTATCAAACACTGACTGGTAATGAACATGGAGATCAGGTCTCATAAAGTGGTTCAGGCTATCAGCATCTTACAAAATCTTTATAATTAACCGGAGCCAAAGGAGTGTTACATTTATGAAAAAAGTAACATTTTTAGCCATTTCCCTTCTTTTAATTTTTTTATTCATCGCTTTTTCTCTCTCTGACACTTCAGAATCTTCAACCGAAAGAAGACAACCCCAGGAAAACTGCACGGTCATCATGGTGGGCAAAAAAGCTTCGATTGATGGTTCCACTATGACCACTCACACGGCCGACTGTGGAATGTGCGATTGGACCTGGCGTTATGTACCACCGGCTGACCACAAGCCAGGTGAAAAGAGAAAAATCTACAGGATTTCTCAGATCAAAACCTGGCCACCAAGCCAGGGACTGAAATGGGATCTGATCAAAAAAGATTTCACCGGTGTGGAAATACCTGAGGTTCCCCACACCTTTGGCTATATGCACGGCGTGTTCGGTTATATGAACGACCAACAGTTAGCTATCGGCGAATCAACCATCGGCAACCGCCCCAAAATGTCCAATCCCACCCAGACTCCAGTTTTTAATATTACCATGCTGACGCTCTTGGCCATGGAAAGATGCCGGACAGCGCGGGAAGCAATCAAGCTGATGGGCACTTTAGCCGAACAATACGGCTATGGAGGCGAAGATGGTGGAGAGATGCTGGCTGTGGCTGACCCGGACGAAGTCTGGGTGTTCGAAATTATGCCCGTCGGACCACTCTGGAATCCAAAAACCGGAAAACCTGGCGCTGTCTGGTGTGCTCAGCGAATACCAGACGATCACGTCAGCATCTGTCCGAATGAATCAAGAATTGGGGAAATAGACCTGAGCAATCCGAATTACTTCATGGCTTCCCCTAATACCATTTCTTATGCCGTGGAAAATGGCTTTTGGGACCCGAAAAGCGGCCAGCCTTTCAGCTGGAAAAAAGCCTACTCACCGGTTGAAGGAAGTGCGGCTTCGGACGCACGTCGGGCCAGGATGTGGCGGTTTTTCGGCCTGGTCGCCCCTTCTTCTAAGTTCTCCCCTTCCCTGCCCAATATGGATTATCCTTTCTCCATCAAACCGGATAAACTTCTATCGGTCAAAGAGGTGATGAACATGACCAGGGATAAGGGTTACGGGACTTTCTTTGACCCGACCAGAGGAATAAGGGGAGGTCCATATAAAAATCCTAATCATGATTCTTCCGCCCGTCTCATCAGCGATCGCCGGGTGGAATACACCACTGTTACCCAGTGCCGGGGCTGGCTGCCAGCAGCTATCGGTGGAATTGTTTGGTTAGCCTGGGGTGCTCAGGACACTTCCTGTTTTATGCCTTTTTATGCAGGAATTAAAGCCTTGCCTAAATCATTCAGCATTGGCGATCACTGGGTTTTCAACCGCGACTCAGCCCGCTGGGCTTTTGATTATGTCGATTTTCACACCCAGGCCTGCTATTCAATGGCCATTGAAGAAGTCAAGAAAGCTCAGGAAACCTGGGAAGACGGAGTTTTGAAACAAATTCCAGAAATCGACCTGAAAGCTTTAGAGCTTTATAAGAAAAATCCCCGTCAGGCCTCAGAATTTTTAACCGCCTTCTGCTTGAATAATGCCGAAAATGTGATCAAAGCCTGGTGGCAGCTCGGCGATGACCTTTTAGTCAAATTCAATCACCTGAGTTATTACAACACCGAGCGCCGGACAGTAGAAAGAAGAAAAATGGAATTCCCGGAGCTCTGGAAAAGGGCCGTTAAATTTATCGATACGTTTTATGAATAAGACAATAACAAAACTGGAGGTTTAAGATGATAAAAAGAATGAAAAAAACAAATGTCCGTTTTCTTCTGGCTCTGATCGTACCGCTGGCTTTTCTGGCTCTTTTCCTGTTCATGGCCAGAGCCGAGAAAAATAACTCGGAATTGGAAGTTGTCCGGCCATCTGATAACTGCACCTCAATTCTGGTGGGCAAGCTGGCTTCAGTCGATGGTTCAACTATGACCACTCATACCTGCGACTGCGGGCTTTGCGACTGGACCTGGCGGCATGTGCCAGCTGCTGACCATAAACCAGGAGAAAAAAGAAAAATTTACCACATCTCTCAGTTTAAAACCTGGCCTCCAACAGAAGGCTTAAAATGGGACCTTTATAAGAAAGATTTCACCGGACTGGAAATTCCCGAAGTCCCGCACACCTACGCTTACCATCACGGAATGTTCGGATATATAAACGAGAACCAGGTAGCCATCGGAGAGTCAACCATTGGCTGTGTTCGCAAGCTGGAAAACCCGACTCCAACTCCGGCTTTTGACATTACCATGTTGACCATCATCGCCATGGAACGGGCCAGAACTGCTCGCGAAGCCATAAAAATAATGGGCGAACTGGCTGAAAAATATGGTTATGGCTTTCATGATACCGGCGAAATGTTGGCTGTGGCTGACCCCAACGAAGTCTGGATATTTGAAATAATGCCGGTGGGCCCTCTCTGGACTCCTCAGAGTGGCAAACCGGGGGCAGTCTGGTGTGCCCAAAGAGTTCCTGACGACCACGTCAGCGTCTGTCCAAATGAGTCCAGAATTGGGGAAATTGATCTGAACAACCCTGACTACTTCATGGCTTCTCCCAATGTCATCTCCTGCGCCGTGGAGAATGGACTCTATGACCCAAAAAGCGGCAAGCCTTTTAGCTGGAAAAAGGCTTATTCACCGGTTAACGAAAGTGCGGTCAGCTCTCAAGGAAGATACCAGAGGTTATGGAGATTTTTTGACCTGGTAGCCCCATCCTTGAAACTTTCGCCCAGCACGCCCAATATGGATCTTCCCTTCTCAGTAAAACCTGACCGCAAGCTTTCGGTTGAAGATGTCATCAATTTCACCAGAGACAGAAGCTACGGGACTCAATTCGACCCGACCAGCGGTATCCGGGGCGGACCGTTCAAGAATCCGAACTATTACCGGCAGATCAGAACCATCTGCGACAGCCGAGCTGAATATACCACGGTCACTCAGAGCCGTGGCTGGCTGCCCAACCCCATCGGCGGTCTGGTCTGGATTTCTTTTGGCTCTCAGGATACTTCCTGCTATATGCCTTTCTATGCCGGTGTGACTGAACTGCCAAAGTCCTTTGCCATCGGCGACCACTGGGTTCTAAATCGCGATTCAGCCCGCTGGGCTTTTGATTATGTTGATTTTCACGTTCAGGTTATCTACTCTGAAGCCATCAAAGATGTTCAGCAGGCTCAACTCAAGTACGAAAAGGCTATTATCGACCAGATCCCCGAAATAGACAGAAAAGCCGTCGAGCTATATAAAAAGAACCCAAAAGAAGCCCTCAAATTCCTGACCGGTTTCTGTCTAAACAACGCCCAGACTGTGGTCAAAGCCTGGTGGGACCTTGGTGACCAGCTGTTTGTTAAATATAATCATCTGTATTATTATGATGTGGAAAAGAGGACTTACAACCGCCGTTTTCCGCCCTATCCTGACCTCTGGCAAAAGGCAGTCAAGGCTTTTGACCTACTGCTTGAGTCAGAAGGAAAAAAATAACAGGAGGTAACCTTCATGAGAAAAAATCATTTTTTAGGCGCTTGGCTTTTTATCAGCCTGATAGTTTTTTTCAGCCTGTCACTCATCGGACAGACTGTACCCAAAGCCAAACTTCCCGTCCTGACCACTTCTGCTGGTCAGAGCCCTGATGTGACCACGGTTAATATTATTCTGGAAGAAGCTGGGATAGGCTATGATTATTGCGATGTTCCGACCGTAGAAATTCTGGCTTCAGGCGTTGGCCTGGGCGACAGAGAATCGGTTCCTGGTTTTCACGCTGAAGTCCATACCGACCTATCTAAATTTCCCAAGGGCACACCTTTCAAAACCGTTATCTTTGCCATCGGTGCCAGCCTGAAAGGCATGGGAGCTTCCGGGTTGACCGTGGAAGCTGAAGAAGCCAGGTTGAAGAAGCTGGTTGATTACTGCAAGACTAATAAAATTTTCATCATTGCTGTTCACCTCGGTGGCGAATCGAAAAGAGGGGCACCCGGCAGCGACAATGAAAAGATGATAGATGCCGTGGCTCCGTTTGCTGATTATTTAATCGTCACCAGAGATGGCAACAAGGATGGCCGCTTTACTAAAATTTCCAAACAAAAGAATATTCCCCTGGCTGAAGTTGATTATGCCCTGAACATCGTTGATCTGTTGAAACAGGTTTTTGAGTAGAAGCAATTTCTTCGATTGCGATAACACCACAAAAGTTAATCCTTAGCCTACTGAAGACTGAAGCTTCTTCTGAGCCTGTTTCAGAAGCTCTTCACCTTCCTGGATCAGGTCATCAAGTTTTGCGATGATTATCCGGCATTTAAGGTTCTCTAATTTTCTTTTTCCTTTTTTCTGGTCTTCGTAAAATTTTTGCAGATAAACTTCCAGTTCTTCGGGAGAAAAAAGCTTGGGCAAACAGGAGTCAGCCAACATCATGTTCTTTATCTCATCATAATCAGCCTTATTTTTTAAAGCCAGCTTTATATCCCTGGTTGTTTCTTCCCGCCATCTGGCATATTCTGGAGTAGCATAAGGGGGAAGCGGGCCAAGGAGTTTCTTGGCTTCTTTTAAGACTTCATCAAAAAATAATTTCCCTTCTTTTAATAGACTTTTTGCCCGGTAATATTCAGAAGCTGGAGCTTGAGTTTTTTCATCAAGATAAATCTTGAACAGGCAAACTGATTGGAAAAGAGCTTCATAAGCTGATTTAACCTTGACTTCAAAATTAAAATCCTTCCTCGGCATAATTCCCTCCTCTCTGGAACGGAACTTAAAATAAGAATACCAATTTCCCGGGAGAAATTCAAAAAATACTAATTACTTTTTTATGATGGAAGCTGCTACCACGTTGGCCACCTTACTGCGCATGGCAATTATCTCACCCTTGTCATCAGGATGCACTCGATTGGTTAAGAAAATGACCGCAGAATCAGTCTCCGGGTCAATCCAGATAGAAGTTCCAGTATAACCGGAATGTCCATAAGACCTGTAACCAAAAAGGTCACCCCGAACTGTAGCATAATCTGAATCCAGGTCCCAGCCAAAGCCCCGGCCGGAGAAATTCAACCTGGGGAAGATCTCTGTCATTCTTTCGACAGTCAGCGGGCTGAGAATCCTGACTCCCTTAAATTCACCTTTATTGAGCATCATCTGGGCAAAAATGGCTAAGTCATCAGCCGTCGAAAAAAGCCCGGCATTTCCCGAGATGCCACCCTGAAGCCTGGCTAAGGGGTCGTGAACGACTCCCCTCAGTGGCTGGCCATTGATGACTTCGGTTGGAACACACCGGGGCTTCACCTCATCTGGTGGGTTAAAAAAGGTGGAAGTCATACCCAGCGGTTTGAAAATGTGCTTTTGAGAGAATTCGGCGATGTCTTCGCCGGAAACGATTTTGACAATCTGGGCTAAGGTGATGTAATTCAAACAGCTGTAAACAAATACTTTTCCGGGTGGAAATTCTTTTCTGATTCCAGCAATATGCTTGACCAGAAGCTCGGTCGGGCAGGGGTTTCCGTATTTTTTTGCCACTTCCTGCGGGTCGGTGTACGGCGGAAGTCCTGAAGTGTGGGTCAGAAGATGGAACAGGCGGGCATCTTCGCCCGGAAGACCCTTTTCTTCGATATAAGGGACAAAGTCAGGAATATAGGTTTTGACCTTATCCCAGAGCCTGATTTTCCCCTGCTCTACCAGAATCATGATGGAGGTGGCTGTGGCTACCGGCTTGGTTATAGAGGCCAGATCAAAAATCATATCTACCTTCATCGGTTGCGGCTCTGGAACAAGCTGGCTCAGACCATAAGCTTTCCGCCAGACAATTTTTCCGTGCCGAGTGACCAGAAGCACAGCGCCTGGAAAATCTCGACGGTTTAATGCCTGGTTGATGAGCTCGTCGAGAACCATTAACCTGCGAGAATCCATCCCGACTTCTTCCGGTCGAGCCGAAGGCAACCGCAGTTCGGCCAGAGCTGATTGAAAACAAAGTATTATTAAAAACCCAATAAGAAAATAACCTGATTTGTTTCTCATCCCTTTCCCTCCTTCATTTTTCATTCGTTTCTGTCTTCCAGACGAGTCCGTCCTGACGGATGTGCCATTTTACTCCGCTTTGATTGGTGTAGACTGCTTCAAACAGACTTTCGGTTGTCATGATGGTTGGCGGATAATTCCAGCCCTTTACTTTGAGATCTTTATCCTTAGCCAGGTTAAGCTCTTCGAGGTTCAGAGCAAAGCGGCCTTTTTCCGCCAGGAAATTCCGCTGCCGGTAATATATCCGGCGCAGAGCCCATTTAACGTCAGCATCCGGATCTTCATCACAGTATTCCTTGGCTTTTCCGGCTTCTGTGGCTGTGAATTGAACATATCCCCACATTTCCGGGTAATGGATGTTAATCACACCCTGCGGAGCCCAGGTCCAGTTGTCTTCAGCAAGAACCTGACCGGTTCTCTGATCCTTAGCCTTGACATAAACACCGTTTTCCACCACAGTACGATACTCTACCCGTGAAAAGTTAATCCTCCACTGGTCTCCAGGTTCAGGTTTTTTCTTAAAGGCCGCAGCTTCTTTCAGTACCTCCCAGGGTATGGCTATTTCCACAGACCATCCTTTGTCCTTATCGTTCGGGTTATTGAGGGTCCCATCAACATAGACAGCTGTTTTCAGTCCCTGAATATCCCAGCTGTGGATGGCCGGGCCACCATCCCGGTAAGGTTTAACCAGCATCAAATCCCAGACCGTGTTCAGAGCGTTGATTTCCAGCTCGTAGTAATTGTGAGTATCACCGTCTGGGTCGATGAACACTTCAAAATCATTATCCAGATAGATAATCGAGTCCCTGTCTTTCAGAGTGGCCCAGACATGAGGCTCTTCGAGTTCAGCGCCTACATAAAAATATTGGTCATCCCAGAGCATCTTAACCCTGGTCCTAAATCTCGGTTTTGGTTTACCCTTGCCTTCGATGTCCAGAAAATCTTCTGACCAGTAAACCTTTTTCCAGGATTCTTCATCCAGTCTGCCATCGATGGTAAGAGGTTGGGCAGTACGGAAACACATATAATAGCGAAGAACAGGCGAAATTTTTGGCTCTTCGACCCGGGTAAGCGAAGAAAACAACGGATAGCTCAAAAAGCCCAGAACCAGTAATAACCAAAACAGTCTAAAGTATTTTTTTTGAAACATACTAATTCCTCCAATCCACTAAGAGATTAACCAGAAGCCTCCAGCTTCAGGAAAATTACTTTCTGGCCTGACCATTCCAGAAATTTCAAAAAGTCAGATTTTGATATTTCGACAGTAGCGGTGTTAACGTTAGGATGAAAGTTCAAGACCGGCCGAGTCATCAAGTCTTCATCAACGACTACCACTACTTCTTTCCTGACACCGTTGATCAAACCAAAGGGAGAAACTGCTCCGGCTGAAACTCCCAAATAGCGTTGCAGTCGCCCGGCTGAGGCAAAGCTCAGGCGGTCTTCAGCGAGCTGAGAGGTAAGTTTTTTTAGATTTATCTTCTTTTCTGCCTCGACTATGACCAGATAATGATGATTTCCCCGGTAATTTCTCAAGAAAAGATTTTTGCAGTGGGCTCCGCTTGTGTCTTTCCAGTAAAGCCTGGCCTGGTCAAGGTTAAAAACTTCCGGATGTTCATGCCTTTTCCAGTTGATATTAAGCCGGGCAAGAACTTCCAGCAGTTTTTTTTCTTCTTCAGCTAAATTTTTTTCCATTCTTTATTACTTATTTTACTCAAAACCAAAAAACTTTAAAGGTTTAACCCGATTTCGTATAATCTCAATGTTTATCTTTTTGCTGAGGTCAATAAATGGCAGACTCTCTCTTGTTCTCACCGATTAAAATCGGTCGGCTAAAATTTATCAATCGCTTTGTCCGCTCCGCCACCCATGACTATCTGGCTGATGACCGAAGTGGAGCTGTGACGGAAAAGCAGCTTGAGCTTTACCGTAACCTGGCTGAAGGTGAAATCGGCCTGATCATCACTGGACATGCTTATGTGCATCTGTCAGGTAAAGCCAGCCCCAGGCAAATAGCAGTTGATGATGATTCAAAGATAACCGGCTTGAGCCGACTGGCAGAAGTTGTTCACCAGACTGGAAGTGGCTCGCTCATTTTTCTTCAGATTAGCCATGCCGGAAGACAGACCAAGCCAAATCTCTGCCAGCAAACTCCGGTGGCGCCCTCAGCTGTCTATGACCCAGTTTCTAAGGTTATGCCCAGAGAATTAACGGCAGAAGAAATCCATCTGATTATTGATTGGTTTATTCAGGCTGCCAACCGGGCCAGAAAAGCTGGTTTTGACGGTGTCGAGTTACATGCCGCTCATGGCTATTTGCTCAGTAGCTTCATCTCACCACATACCAACAGAAGAAACGATGATTGGGGCGGGTCATGGGAAAAGAGGTCAAGAATTTTAAGAGAAATAATCAGGGGCATTAAAGAAACCTGCGGCCGGGACTTTCCGGTGATGATTAAGATGAACGCCACTGATTTTCTTCCTGACGGGATAACTCTGGAAGAGGCTCAGAAAATTGCTGGGAGTCTTGAAAAAGTCGGACTCGAGGCTATCGAAATCAGCGGCGGCCTGAATGAAGCCGGTCGCGGGTCGGTCTGGCCGGGCTTAAGGTCTGAAGAAGAGGAAGGATATTTTGTGCCGTTGGCTGCAGCTATCAAGAAAAACCTGAAGATTCCTGTTTCCGGCTTAGGGGGCATCAGAACCCTCAAAGTAGCAGAAAGTTTCGTAGCCAGCGCTCAGGTGGATTTAATCTCCATGAGTCGACCATTCATCAATGAACCTCATCTTCTGCTAAAATTCAAGAGCGGGGAATTGAAAAAATCTCCCTGTATTTCCTGCAATAAATGCTTTAACCCACGGGGAATCCGCTGCGCTCAGCACCAGATAAATCGATAACCACCAGATTTTCTCCCATTTTTACTATGTAAATCACTCTCAAAAAATCATCCCAGCCAGACCAAACAATCCAGAAACAGACCATGTCACCCGGCCAATGTTTTCACTGGTCCGGGAAAATGATTAGGAGAGGCGGGGCAACTAAAAAACCTTTGGCTAAAGGTGACAACCCCGTCCACATTTCAGGTTTTGGTCATAAGAATTTCAGGCGCTGTCTAAAATAGCAGGATTCTCATCCCTCTCTCCAGAGCCCCGGATTCAGGAGAAGGCAAATTTTTTATCAATCTATTTGAATTTTTTCCCAAAATTTTATATAAACTTTCCTTAAAAAGCTCATGACCGACCCGGATATTATTTATAATTTTTTTCAGAAAATCCGTACCCGTTTTCCCTACCTGGAAAAAGATTCGACGGGAGAAAAAAGGATTTATCTCAACAGCGGCGCCGGCAGCCTGATGGTTGATTCCTGCTATCGGGCCATAGAGTCGGCCGGCTTCAGCCTCAATCCGATGCCAGGGTCAGTGGCTCCAGGTGAAATTCTGACCGCCGAGTTTCACCATCAGGTCAGGCAGCTGGTGGCTGAATTTATCGGAGCTGCCGCTCCGGAAGAAATCAGCTTTCATCTGTCCACCACTAATGCCCTGTTCAATCTGGCTTTTTCTTTGAGAAAAATTCTTCAGAAAGGAAAGAACTGCCTGGTTACTGATCTTGACCATTTCGCCAATATAACTCCCTGGGAAACAGTAGCAACTGAACAAGGAGCTGAAATCCGACGGGTCAAGCTGAACGACGATTGTTCCCTTAATATTGCGGACTTGCTGGATAAAGTTGATAAGAATACAGTTCTGGTGGCCATCACCGCTGCTTCCAATGCTCTTGGGACGATCCTTCCCTTAAGAGAGCTAATTCAGCAGATAAAGCAGAAATCTTCAGCTCTGGTGGCGGTGGATGCAGTTCATCTGGCCCCGCATGGGATTATCGATGTCCAGGATATGGGTTGCGACTTTCTGAGTTTCTCTGGTTATAAAGTCTTTGGACCGATGTTAGGTATCTTGTTCAGCCGGAAAGAAGCCCAATCTTTAGTAACCCCTTATCGGGTTGAAACCAACAAAGTGGTTGCCCCGTTTTGCTGGGAGCAGGGTATGCTGCCAAACATTACTTTAGCCGGACTCAAAGGCGCCCTGGAATATTTGCTGGAAATCGGCCGGGAGTTTTCGGAAAAAAAAGCTGGTTGGCAAAGTAACAGGAACTGTTTTCGAAAAGCTATGGAGATCATAAAAATATATGAAGAGAACCTGAGCCTTTATTTTCTGGAAAAGCTTAATCAGCTAAAATCTGATAAAATTAGACTATTCGGGATAACTGAGACTGCCCGGGTCAATTCCAGAGTCCCGACCTTCGCTTTTGAGATTAAAGGTGTAAGGGCTTCTGATATCAAGAAGCTTTTCTGGAAAAATACTCGAATTCTCATCGCTGACGGCAATCATTATTCGGCGGTGATAGTCAGACACCTTAAAAAAGAAGCCCTCAACAGAGTCAGCTTTGCTCATTACGATAACCGGGAGGCGATTGATTGTTTTTTCCAGACGCTGGAAAACATCCTTCATAAAACATAAATAACGTCATTATAAGGAGTATAAAATGGCAAAATTTGAAGGAGTTAAATGGGCACCCAGACAGATGCGTTATTTTCTCTATGACAAAAGCTTCGAGATGTTCGAAGCAGAAGCTAAAACTTATGCTGCCACCAGGTCAGCTTATTATGCCAGCTTCCTCTGCTTTGAGGGCATAAGGTACTTCTGTCAGAAAAACGAAAGAGGCAAACTGGAGCTGGTCTTTGTCAACTGGGACCAGAA
The DNA here is from genome assembly GCA_014360015.1 of Candidatus Aminicenantota bacterium. Lineage (GTDB taxonomy): Bacteria > Acidobacteriota > Aminicenantia > Aminicenantales > Saccharicenantaceae > Saccharicenans. Next base: position 369,645 of record JACIYJ010000002.1, read on the forward strand.
CTTAGAGCGTTTCCGTAAGAGCATGGCTTTTAACCTGAGCCGGGAACAGCAGCATATTGTCCCGACTAAAGAAGAACTTGAAGACCTCTTCATCCGCAAATATTTCGGCGACCCCTCGATGAGGCCATACCTGGAAGAAATGGCAGAGAAGGGAGTTCAGGGTTACCTAAGACCATTTACACTCGATGAAGAACATTCGATGGGGGTAACATTCCCCAATTTTCCAGCGATTCGGGCTGTTACCTGTATGTATAACCAATATCTGGGCGAACCGTTTGTCGGTGTGGTCATTCCCCATCTGGTGAGAGCTCTTGGAGTCAATGGAACCGGTTGCCTGAAACTCGGAATCAACTATCTGATGAGCATCAAAGCTATTGATGAGGCTAAAGCTATCGTACCAGAGGCCGCAGCTGTTCTCTTCCTTGATGACAAACCTTACCTCCCGATTGAACAAAGAGAAATCAGCGAATGGGATTCTTCCTGCTGTCTGTTTGCTCTATCTGATGGCACTGTGGTTAAAATTCCGGAGAGCAATCTGATCCTGCCTTCTGTAACTATCAAAGGCATCGTGGCCATTCTCAGAAAAATGGGAGTCAAGGTGGAAGAGCGTCCGTTTACTTACGGAGAATTGTTGGAGCGGGTCAGGAAAAATGAATTAGTTACTGTAGCCAGTGTGGGTACAGCTGGAATCCTCAACCGCTGCGAAAAACTGGTTCTGGTGGATAACAGCCTGAAAATAATCGGTCAGCATGTTCCCGCCAAAGCTCACCCACTCTATCAGAAGTTGAAAGAAGTCCGTGAATATTACTGGAACGTTTACAAAGGACAGGCTGAGCCGCTGCCTGAACTTAAAATTTTCAGGTACGAAATTTACTGAAGGCCAGGAATTAAGTTATTGCTAAAAAGAAATTTACTGAAGGATAGAGGGTTCGGGTCTAAACGAAAAATAATATCCATAGGCCGGGAATTGATTATCAGAATAAATATAGAAGGAATTCTGTCCTGGTCAGTTTTTTGACAGACTTTGATTTATGAATTATATTTATCTGACAATTACCGGAAAGATCTCATCCAAATGAACCTGGTAATTAGTTATAAAATGGCTTTTTTATGAGGAATCCTAAAAAACTGATATCCTGGATACAGTTTGATGAGCAGAAATAAGAAAAGATTCAACTCAAGACTGGCCTTTTTTCTTTTTGGGATACTGTTGTTTATCATCCTTATCTACAGAATCAACCCCCAGGTAGTTCTTGACAATTTTTCAAAAATCGGGCTCTGGTTTTTTGTCACTTGCTTTATTGCTTTCTGCTGGATTTTTTTACAATCTCTGGCCTGGGCCATTGTTCAGAGTGCATTTCAACCAGTTCCTTTTCTAACTTTGTTCAGAGCCAAGGTCATGGCCGATGGGCTCAATACGCTTCTCCCCACAGCTAACATGGGCGGAGAAGCGGCCCGAGCCCTTATCATCAAAAAACACTCCCCGCTTCAAGAAGGTATACCTGGTATTGTTTTTGACAAAACCATAGAATATGTGGCCTCTCTCGTTTACTTGGCAGCAGGACTGTTTATTTCCCTTCTATATTTAAAAGTGCCGGAATCCTTAAAAATACCCTCTCTGGTGGTTCTCTTCACCACCGGTGTCGGAACTATCATTTTAGTCTTCCTGCAATTTAAGGGAGTTTATAAAATCCTGGAAAAATTAGCAGCTCTTTTCCCTAAGGCCAAAAAGTGGCTTTTAGAAAAAGAAAAATTGCTTCGCCAGTTTGATGTCAATATGCGCCTGCTTTTCAGTCATTCCTGGATTAAGCTGATGGGTGCTTTGACTTTGCATATCATTTCGAGGCTACTGGGAGCAATGGAAATTTTTGTTATTATCAAAGCTCTTGGTCTTCCTGCCACTCTGGTTAAAGTCATATTTATTTCTGTTTTTGTGGTTATCATGAACACGGCCTTTTTTCTGATCCCGGGACAATGGGGAGCTGCTGAAGGAGCCAATCTGCTGGCCGCAGTTACGGTTGGCTATCCGGCCTCCGTCGGCTTGAGTATAGGTATCGTCCGAAGGGCCAGAAAAATCTTTTTTGCTGCGCTGACCGTTCTGCTGCTTTTTTTGAGGAAAGAAAAACTGAAATTGAAAGATATCAGACCGGAGGAGCCAGAGAAATGATTGAAGATGCTGTCATTATTTTCAAAGAAAATTCAAAGAAGAGAATACTGGGACTACCCATCATGCTCAGAATAATCCTGAGCGGCCATCAATCCGGTCTTAAAAATTTTTTTATTGTTGGTAACGGCAGAGCCGAAGAAATTAAATTTATCGAAACTTTAAAACTTGATAAAAGAGTTCAAGCTCACCAGCTTCAAATCAGTTACCTTCCTTTAGCTGAATTGAATTCTAACTCAAGCCGGATATTTCCTGGTTTTCGGGATAAAAATTTCTGGTTGATTGATGGAGATCTTATTTTTTCTGCTAAATTTTTTGAGCAATATAAAGATTTAACTGAAATCTTACAGCTTCCGATAATCTTTATCAGCCAGAAAGGAGATTTTGATAAAAACTCCTTAAGCTGGTCTGGCCTGGCGCTCTGTCCCGGAAAAATATGGCCATCTCTGGCTATGGCTTTAGCAAAAAAAGATACAGAAGTTCTACTGCTGACCGCCGCAGAACTTTTCTCCGAATTTTCAGTTCGATCCGAACGGGGTGAAGATGATTTTTTAATCAGGGTCCGCTCCAAAACTGATGAGAAAAAAGTCATTCAGGCGCTGCTTAAAACAGCCAGAAAACCTCAGGATGGTTTTATCGCTAAACATTTTAATCGACATATTTCTTTGTTTTTTACTAAACATCTGGTAAAGCTTGATGTATCTCCATCGTTACTCTCGGTTCTTAATTTTTTTATTGGTATAACGGGAGCCATCATAGCTGGATTGGGAAAAGGATACTGGAGTTTTCTGGCCGGAGGATTTCTTTTTGAATTTTCAAGCATCTTTGACGGCTGCGATGGCGAGGTAGCCAGATTGACTTATCAGACTTCGAAGAAAGGAGCCTCTTTCGATGTCATCTTCGATGCTCTTACTTATCTTCTATTTTTCAGTGGATTGGCTATTGGCCTATATAGACATTATCAGCGTTCTTGGTATTTAATTCTGCTCGGACTGTTTCTATTATCCTTGGCCTGGTATTATTTCAATCTTAATCGCTATACCAGAGCCTCAGGAATAGGCAACAAAATTTTCCTGGTAGCCAAGGAGGTTGAAGCCAGACCCCAAAAGGAAAAACGGCTGAGTCTTTTTGACCGCCTGGCTTCCAAACTGGCTTTCGCTGTTCGCCGCGATTTTTTTGCCACTTTTGTCTTTTTACTGATAGCTGCTGGTTTTGCCTCTTCCGTTCTGTTTCTGGTGGCTGGAGGCTCTCTGATTGAATCAACTTATTTTCATTTTTATACCAGTCGTCAGTTAAAAGCCCTTAAAGCTCAAAACCGCAGCTTGCTTACTTGAGGAATTTAAATTTAAAATTCAATATAATAGTTTTTTAAAAAGTTAATATGAAAATCCTTCAGGTGTTGACTTCTTATGAACCGGCTTGGGCAGTTGGTGGCTCAATAACGGCTACCAGCAATCTCTGCCGGGCCCTGGCCAAAAAGGGTTTAGAAGTAACAGTTTATACCACCAATGCTGATGGAACCGGAGGCAAGGTGCCAGTTCCGGTTGGAAAACCGATAGATTTAGGCGGAGTGGAGGTCTGGTATTTTCCCTATGAGCTTGGTGGGCGCCGGGCCTTTTATTCTCGCTCTCTGCTTAAAAAACTCAGAGAAAATGTCAGGAACTTCGACCTTATTCAGGCGGCAGGAATCTGGCAGTGGATCTGTGTGGAAGCTGCAAAAATTGTCAGAGCTGAAAACCGGCCGCTGGTGATAACTCCCCATTCAAGCCTGATGAAATCTTCTTTCTATGAGATTGGCTCCAAATGGATAAAAAGAAATTACTGGAAGTTTTTTGGTCAGAAAATTATTAACCGGGCCACGGCTGTTCAATTTTTATGTGAAGGAGAAAGAGAAGAATCTAGAGAATTTTGCCCATCAACTCCGAGCTTTATCGTCCCTAATGGAATTGAAGTAAATAAATATTCAAGGAACATAGAAAAAAGGCGAGCCCTGAGAAAAACCTTGAATCTGCCTGATTCAGCCCTGGTCCTGCTTTTCTTAGGTCGGGTTAACCCCAAAAAACAGATTGAACTGGTTATTAACAGCCTGCCCTCGCTGCTCAGATTGAGACCAGATGTTTATTTTATAATTTCAGGGCCAGTTGACGATTTTGATTATCTTAAAATGCTAAAAGACCTGGCCTCCAGGCTCAAGGTGGAATCTCATTTGATCTGGACCGGACTTATTGAGCACCATCTGGTTCAATCATATTATTCCGCTTCTGACCTGATGGTTCTGCCGAGTAAGGCTGAAGGTATCAGTATGTCTCTGACCGAAGCCATGGCCGCTTCACTGCCTCTTCTAATCTCTAACCGGGTAGCTAATTATCGGGAGATTGAAGCTGACCGGGCCGGTCTGGTCACCGAGCCTAAAACTGAATCGGTAGAAAAAGCCTTAGTCCGGATATGTCAGGAACCAGCATTACTCGACGAGCTTTCTGAAAACGCTCGCCGCTCGGCAGAAAAACGATATGATATTGAGGCTGTAGCCTCACTCATGATCAAGGCCTACGAAGATATTATCTCCGGGCGGCAAAGCCCTGAACTTAACTGGCAATAAAAATACAAAAAATAATGTTTCTTTCTCCTGAGATCAGGCGCTAATTTTAATGAAAAGGAAGATATAGCAAGCTCAAAAAACATCCCAGAGCGCTGAGTTATATTTTTTTCACCGAAATGTGGGAAAGAGTTGGCTTTTATACTCTGATGGCCATCCTGGTTCTCTACATGGATAATGTCCTGAAATGGTCTGACTCTCGCAAGGGTGACTGGTATGCAGCCATTGCCTTTGGAAGCTACGGAAGCGGGCTACTGGGAAAATTTTACAGCCGTTTTCCCCCTCATCAGTACTTTCTGCTGCTGGCTGGCCTGCTGGCTCTGGCTGCGGTCATGGTGGGCTTTTTTATAAAAAAATTAGAGCGTTATGCCGGCTGACCTGATGAATAAGATGAATAAATTGATTATGGATAATAGGAAGTTGATATGATATTGACAAAAGAAATAATTAAAGGATGAAAGGTAATTCTTAAATATTTAGAATTTAAAAAGTCCTTGATTATAAGGAGGAGAAAAGATGTTTAGGAAAGAAAGCCTGATTAAAGAGAAAACTGAGCAGGCTGTAAAAATACTCCAGGAATTTGGTATCGACTGCTGGATAACCTTTACCCGGGAAAGTGAAATCTGTGGCGACCCAACCTTAGTCTTTTTAGCTCCCGGACATGTCACCTGGCATTCAGCTTTTATCATCAGCGCCACTGGTCGAAAAAGAGCCATCGTCGGACTTTATGACAAAAAAGCCATTGAAGATATCGGTGCCTATGAAGCTGTTGATGGATTTGTCACCGGGATTAAAGAACCACTTCTAAACTACCTTAAAGAGCTTCAGCCGAAACAGATTGCCATCAATTATTCTAAAACCAGCGAAATCTGTGATGGACTGACCCATGGAATGTACCTGACACTTTATGAAATCCTAAAAGAAGCTGGAATGGAAGACAGGCTGGTCTCAGCTGAAAAAATCGTCTCAGCTTTAAGAGAAAGAAAGTCGCCGGTCGAACTCCAAGCTATTCGGAAAGCAGTGGCCATTACCGAAGAAATCTTTGAGGCGGTCAGGTACTTCATTGCCCCCGGTAAAACTGAAAAAGAGATTGCTCAGTTCATGCTGGAAGAAGTAAGACGACGGAAACTAACCACAGCCTGGGGAGAGAGTACCTGCCCGGCTGTTTTTACCGGACCTGACACGGCTCAGGCTCATTATTCTCCAACGGATAGGCAGGTTAAACGCGGGCATATCCTTAACATGGACTTCGGAGTTAAAGTTGATGATTACTGCTCTGACCTACAGAGAACTTTTTATATCCTTGAGGAAAATGAAAATCAGGCTCCGCCGGAAGTTCTTCGGGGCTTTGAAACCATTGTCCAAGCCATCGAAGAAGCCAGAAAAGCGATGAAACCGGGTGTGCTGGGTGTGGAGATAGATGCCATCGCTCGCCTGATCGTAACTAAAGCCGGCTACGAAGAATTCCCACACGCCCTTGGACATCAGGTAGGTCGCTTTGCTCATGACGGCACAGCTCTACTCGGTCCGCGCTGGGAAAAATACGCCGATAAGCCATTCCGGCCGCTGGAAGCCGGGATGGTCTTCACCTTGGAGCCCAGGTTAACTGTTCCCGGCCGCGGTGTGGTCACCATCGAAGAGATGGTGGTAGTTACCGAAAACGGGGCAGAATTTCTTGGCCGGCCGCAAAAAGAGCTGCTTCTTATACGTTAAACAACATGACTAAAATTTCCAATCGGAAGCTTAAAGGCTATAAACGCCGGGTTTCTTGGCAAATAATCTGGTTTCGGCTATATCGGACAGCCCGCAGACAAACCGGGTCAGCCTTTCGATTCCAAAACCAAAGCCGGCTGAAGGATAAAGACCGCGCGCCGCAAATTTCAGATAAAGATCATAAGCTTCTAAACTGATGCCTTTTTTTTGAATCCTTTCTTTGATTCTCTCATATTGGTATTCTCTTTCTCCGCCCGACAGGGCTTCTCCGAAGCCTTCCGGATAAATTAGGTCCATATCAACCAACACTCCGGGTCTTCCCGCATCTTCCCGGTCATAGAATTCCCTGACTTCCAGGGGAAAGTCTACCAGCCAGACAGGCTGAGAAACATCCCGGGAAAGAGCCAGTTCGAAGTTTTCGCCATAAGAAGTAATGGCCTCCTGGTAAGAAAGCCTGGGAAAAGGCGGAATGAAGTCAGGAAGCTGGCGACCAAAGAATTTCAGTTCTTCCTGACAGGTGTCTTTAACCCGAGCAATCAGGTAAGAAAAAAGCCTCTCGCCCAATCCGATGATTTCTTCTCTTGAAGCTTCTCTGACCTCGAGGTCCAGCTGAACAAACTCTATCAGATGGCGGCCACTGTTTTTCCTTTCAGCCGGCTCAATCCGAACATTGGGCGAAAGACAGAAGATTTTAGGAAAAGTATGCAAAGCTATTTGCTTGTGAAAAATCATACTTTTGGTAATCTGATATTTAAAGCCATAACACTCGACTTCACCTCTGACCCGGTAATCAGCTAACGGATCAGTAATTGGTGAAATGATGACCGGCAGGATTTCAGTAAAACCTTCTTTGGTTAGAAAATCTCTGGCCGCCTGAATGATTTTAGCCTGGACACCGACGGCCAGTTTGATTTTTTCAGATTTTAAATCTTGAAGATATTGATCAAGCTCAAACATTTTTACCTCCTGGAATTCAAAATTAGAGTTTTAAAAATAGAAAAAGACTTATCAGAATAAAATGGTTTAATCAGGCAGGCAAACTCGTCCCCTTAACAGGGGACGTTATTGTTGGAATTATTATTCAGGAAGGAAATTAAAGACGAAAGATCTTGAGAAGGAAAAAGAGACAAAAAACTGGTGGTTAGCAAAATTAGTTTTTGGCCACTCACTTCTCTCATTTCATCTTAAATTTAGTTCAATCATTAACCATTGTCAAGTACCAGTGGCTATTTTATCACGATTTATCTTTCTATTGAGATGTCCCTTTGATGGTAATCAGCAATAAAAGATGCTATCTTGTTTTTAACTTTTTCCGGCAATTGACATAATTTTTAATTTCTTTTAATCTTATAGTATGGAAAAAATAATTCGTTTTAGTATTTCTCTTGAGCTCGACCTATCCAAAAAATTCGACCAGTGGATGAAAAAAAATGGCTATGACAATCGCTCCGAAGCCATCAGAGACCTAATCAGAGATAAGCTGGTTGAAGAAGAATGGAAGGATGAGAACAAAGAAGTGGTAGCCGTCCTCAGTCTGGTTTATGATCATGAAAGCCGTGAGCTGCCTGAAGTGCTGACCTCCATTCAGCACGAATTCTACAACCTGATTCTGAGCTCAACTCATGTTCATCTGGACAAGCATAACTGCCTCGAAGCCATCATTTTAAAAGGCAAAGCAGGACAGATTAAAAAAGTCGCTAACAAGCTGCTCAGCCAGCGTCGGGTGAAACATGGCCGTCTTGTCCTTTCCACGACCGGAAAAGACATCGCCTGAGTTTTGTCATCCACCGGTTAATCATCTATTTAATCAGAAATTTCTCTTTGTAATTTAAGCCTTCTGATTGATAATAATAAAATAAGATCATTTTTCCCAAGATCATACTTGTCCAAAATACAAAATAACTTTTGGATGTGGACAGGACTTTGAGATGTAAGGCAGGAAATCATTTGGCGAACGTCCCGATGCTTCCAAAAGGCCTTTGTTATAGGTCAATAAACCCATACTCCTTACGAAATAGGACCTCATCTTAATTAATGACCATTATTCTTCGGAACAAGCTTGATTTCACTAAGGTTTTAAGCTTAACTTCTGGCTCCGATCTTTTCGAGCAAGTAAAGAAGTGGAATTTCCAGGTTATGCTGTTCAAGCAAATCTTTATTCCCCAGGATTTCTTCTCTCCCGCCCCTGGCTACGATCTCTCCCCTATCCATAATTATCATCCTCTGCCCGATTTCCCAGGCTAAATCCAGGTCATGGGTAGCCACCACTATGGTCCTGCTGGTTTCTTTAAGATAATTAATTAGCCACCTTCGAGAGCCCGGGTCTAACCCGGATGTGGGTTCATCCAGGACTAAAATTTCAGGCTCAAGTACCAGTACCGTGGCCAGAGATACTTTTCTCTTCTCGCCCAGACTGAGCTGATGTTGTGATTTTCCGGCCAGATGCTCTATTCCCAGATCTTTCAAAATTTTCCTGACCTTAGCTTCAATCTCTTCCCGAGCCGTTACTCGGTCGAAGAGACCAAAAGCCACATCGTCCAGAACTTTGGGCATAAACAGCTGGTCATCCGGATTCTGGAAGACCAGGCCAACCTTAGTTCTTATCTTTTTTAAATTTTTCTTGGTGATTGGTTCACCGAATATTTTGACCTCCCCTTTTCCTCTCAGCAGTCCGTTAATGTGCAGAAGAAGTGTGGATTTTCCGGCGCCGTTTGGCCCGATAATCATTAGTTTTTCACCTTCAGTCACCGAAAAACTGATGTCCCTGATGGCCACAGTTCCGTTGGAAAAAGTATAAGAAAGCTGGTTAACTTCAAGCGCCAGTCTGTTCATGGCCATATTCATCCACAGCTATTTGTTCATAGAAATTTAATCACCGTTATAACCGAGCTGAATAAAAATAAAAAGATATAATCGCTTTTTTTCAATTTGAAGCTTACCAGAAAACCTAATCTGCCCTGAAATCCCCGGCTTAAAAGGGCCGCATAAATTTTTTCGCTCCGCTCCAACAGCCTGACGAGATACTGATTAAGAATTAATCCTGTTATTTTCAATTCCTCAAAGAAAGGCCTCCGATTTATTGTCCTGGAAACTCTGGCCTGAAAGACTGACAGTAGTTCTTCCTGGAAAAGGATAAAGTAGCGGTAAGCAAATGTAAGCATGGTCAGAAAGCCGGACGGCAGACGACAGAGATAAAAACCTTTAATAAAATCGCTAAAATCGCTGTCAATGATAAAGACAAAAGTCGAAACAAAAATAAGAAAAGTCTTGGTTGCCAGGTCGAGAAAATTCTCCAGCCTTTGCTTAAAAGCTTCAGTGGAAAAAATGAGAATCACCACTGCTAAGAAAAGCAGCAGCGAGATAAGGAACATACTGAGTCTAAAAAAATTTCTCAAGCTCCTGGCCTTATCCAGGCTAATTAACCAGAAAACCACAAAAATACAGAGCAAAAAGGCTCCAAATTTCCAGAAAGCCGCTGGAAAAAAAGTGCTGAAAATAAGCATTGTGGACACCAGCAAGGAGATAAATCTTACCCTCGGATCAAGAAAAAGAACCGGACTGGTCATTTTTTCCTGCAAGCCACAAAGTATAAATTTGAGTCATCGACAAATTCAAGAATCTCAAAATTGGCTGAGAGAATAAGCTTTCTCATCTGTTCCTCTTCGGGCAAAAAATCTTCACAGAGCGGATAAACCAGTCGGGCGTGAAAATCGTTAATTTCTTCCCGGCCTGAAGTATGAGCAATGAACAGCTGGCCAACTGGTTTGAGCAAGCGGTAAAACTCCTTAAGGGCTCTGGCCTTTTCTGGAAGATGAGGAAAAAGGGCCAGAAGAATTATTCGGTCAAAAAAATTATCGGCTATTGGCATCTCCATAACATCAGCCTGAAGAAACATCAGGTTGGGCGCCGAGTATTTTTTTCGGGCAATCTCAATCATCTGAGAAGCAAAATCGGCCGCTACCACCAGCCCGGTCTGACCGACAGCTTTCAAAAGATATGGCACTAATCTTCCGGTGCCGCAACCAGCATCCAAAACTTTATCTCCGGGCTGCAGGTCGAATCTTTCAACCAGCTCTAACAATCTCTGATGGGAATCGGCGCCACTATGCTCCTGTTCCCATTCATAAGCTACATTTTCAAAAAATTCTTTCCGGCTCATCATGGTAATTCATCCCTGATTTAAGAATGGTGAAGCGGCAATTTTTTCCCTGAGTTTTAGCACTAAGGGCGGTATAGTTAAAAAGATAAGGATAATCCCGGGCAAGCCTTTAACCAAAGAAGACAACCCCAGAACCACACCCGGCAACCTGAGCCATTTAGAAATTATGATTATGGATAATAACAAAACCAGCCTTTCCCCGATTATGGTCAGCACTAAGGATAGCCATAGATTCATTCTTAAATTTTGATAAAGAAGATAAGGCAAAGCCACCAGTACCACCCCCTCCGCCATCATGATGAAGGCAATCGGCGGATAAAAGGGCGGCATACCAGTGAGCAAAGCTGAGATGAGGGGTGAAACCAGACCAACCACCAAGGAAATCCTCAGCTGCAGCAAATAGCCAGACAGGATGATCGGGAAGAACATGGGCAGGAAGGCGCTTCCTAAGCCAACCAGATGGAAAGCCACAGGAAGCGCCAGAGCTAAGGCTATGAATAATCCGCCGAGTAAAATCTCTGCTGGTGATTTCAAGGCTTAATCCTAAGGCCGATGTTGATTGATCTGCCCGGCATGGGATAAGCACCCGCGGCCTGGCCAGGTAAATTCACGTAGATTTTGTAGTCCACGTCTAAAATGTTGTTGAGAGCCAGGAATACTCCAAAATAGCGGCTTAGGTCCAGATCTACCTTGGCGTTAAGGAGAAAGAACGAAGGCAGAGGGTTGGTGTGATTGTTACCAGCGTAGTAGTCAGTCACATATTGAGCCGTCAGAGACGAAAAAATTCGACCTTTTTTGAAGATCAAAGAAAAATCATATTTTTGTTTGGCTTTGCCGATTGTCTCTTCGCCAGGGTCAAGATAGGTCACATAGGCTGAAGCCATCAAGTAGGGTGAAATCTGACCTCTCAACGAAGCTTCAAAACCCTTAGCTTTATAATGACCGATGTTGGTTAACTTAAATTGCGGCGGCGGGGTGGGATTGGCAGCCAACTGAATCAGATCCTTCCCGTTCATCAAAAATAGAGTCAAATCGAAATTAACCCTTGTCCCGAACTGTTTGGAAAATCCGAGCTCATAATTCCAGAGTCTTTCCGGATGCAAGTCAGGATTAGAGGTGGGATAAAGATAAAGCTCACTGAGCTGAGGAGAACGGAAACCTTTACTGATGAGCCCGCGGAAGGAGGTTGTTTCATTCAAAAGGAAAATAGCACCAGCGCTGGGAACAAATTCCCAGCCGTAGCTTGAATCCCGATTAACTCTGAATCCGCCATTCAGGATTAATCTTTTTTTTAAGACATACTGGTTCTGGACGAAAATACCGCCTTCGTTTTTATCCCACTGGCCAACCGGAAAGTTGTAGCTTTTGCCCTGGAGATAGCGGAAGTCTGCACCTAAGGTTAATTCGTTATACTTCCAGTTGGTCAAAGTATAACGCAGGACACCGCCACAGACGTGGTCGCGAGAATTCCAGCCATCAGAGAACACATGATGGCCAAGGTCAGTATAAATTTTCAAGGAAAAATCTTTGCTGGCTGCCTGATGACTCAAGGTCAAATCAAAACCACCGCGCTTATAATCATTCCAGAGCTCAGGGGGCGGTGTAGTATAGGTAATGAGGGGTTCATATTTTTTGCCGTCGTAATATTTTCCGTTAAGAGTCAGGCGCCAGCTATGGCCAAGGTCAGAATAAACTTTTCCGGTAAAACTTCGGCCGGAATAAGAAGAGTTGGCGATATGGCCATCGCTGCGGCTGTCATCAAAGGTAAAATAATATCCGAATCGCTCCAAGCCCGCTCCGTGGCGAAGAGTAAAGCGGCGGGTGTCGAAGCTTCCATACGAACCGATAGCCTCCGTCTCCCAGCCTTTTTGGGGAGTGTGAGTGATGATATTAACCATTCCGCCTAAAGCATCTGAGCCATAAAGGACTGAAGCTGGACCACGGACCACTTCTATCCGTTCGACATTGTCAAAAGGAAAAGTCTGGGTGACCACGCAACCAAAAATACCCATTTTTTCGGGCCGACCATCAACCATTACCCCAAGGCGTTGGCCGCGCTGTCCCAGTCCCCGGATTTCCACATCAGCCCGGCCAAAATCCCCCGTTCTCATGACAAAAACTCCAGGAACAAACATAAGGGCATTCATGGCATTGGTAACGTCGAGGGCTTTGAGCTCCTGCTGAGTGACGACAGTGGCGGCTACCGTGCAATCCTTTATGGCCTTGGGAGTCATAGTGGCAGTGACGATAATTTCTTCTCGCGGGTGGAATATTTCGTTTTCCAGGAGTTTTTCAGTTTCTCCAGCCTTTTCAGTTTTTGCCTTCTTCTGCTCGCTTTTCTGAGCTTTTTCCACAGTGTTTTTCTGATCTTTGTTTTTCTCATAATTGTCCGAAGCCGGCAGTGACTTCAAGGGAACTGTTATTAAAATTACTAAAAGGATTAAAATTGCAGGCCTAAGCTTCTCTCTTAGCTTCATTAATCCTCCTTTTTTATTATTAGTATTAAGAATTTAAAAAACGTAACACCGATAATATAATCAACTCCGGGAAAGATGTCAAGAAGAAACCGGTTGTTAATTTAAAACTTTCTGGTCTGCATCAGAAACTGAAAATAATCATTTCTCCGGCGACATCTGGTTAATTCAGTCCCCAGCAAATGGCTGCTCGATAGAGACTGCTTCCATCCCTCCTAATATTCTGGCTCCATCTTCAGTCACTACCATGCAGTCTTCTATTCTTATCCCGAACTCGCCATAAATATATATTCCTGGCTCATTAGAGAAAGTCATCCCAGGCTGGATTTTTAACTTATTACCCTGAACCAGATATGGATATTCGTGTCCTTCAAGGCCAATGCCATGGCCGAGCCGATGCATAAAGAATTTGTAACCTGACCCGAATCCTGCATCTTCAATCACCCGGCGGGCTGCTCGGTCCACATCTTCACAGCGGGCTCCAGGGCGGCAGGCTTTTAAAGCTGCCAGCTGAGCTTTTCTTACCACTTCCCAGATTCTTTTCTGCTTTTCATCGGGCTGGCCAAAAACAATGCTTCGCGTCACATCAGAATTGTAACCTTCAACCCGGCAACCGCCATCGACTAAAATCACGTCTCCATGATGCAGGCGTCTTTTTTGTCTTGAACCATGGGGAAAAGCAGAATTAAGACCGAAGGACGGACTGCCGCTGCCACTGACCCCCCATCGGTTATGCTCTTCTCTAATGATATTTGCTAATTCTTCAGGAGTCATTCCCTCCTTTATTTTTTTAAAAGCTTCCCGGAAGGCCAGTTTAGTTATCCGGTTAGCCGCCTCTAAATACAAAATTTCTTTTTCCGATTTTATGCCTCGACAACCTTCAGACACTGGACTGCCATCAACCAATTCCACTTCAGGAGCTTCTCTCTTAATCCCATACAGGATGAAGGCTCGGGTCGAAGGTTCAACGGCTAAGGTTCTGGTTTTAGCATAATCGCTGACGATTGTTCGAATCAGCCTGAAGGGATTTTCGTTTTCTTCCCAGGTTCTGATTTCCTGGTCAGCCGGAATCATCTCCCTGGCTCTTTCCAGCTCAAATTTTGAGCAAACCCAGACCGGTAGCCGGCCTGGAACCAGGACTGCTCCGAAGGTTCTTTCACTCCGCCACCAGTTAACACCGGTAAAATATTGCAGGGTTGGTCCTGGTTCGACAAAAAAGGCACCAAATTTATTCTCAACTATCAGGCGTTGAGCTTTTTCCAGCCTGCTGGCATAGTCTTCAGGCCCAATTGGTTTAAGATTCTTAATCAGGGACTCGAGTTTTGAATCTTTGAATTCAGGAATTTCAAGAATTGAGCCCCAAACTTTTCTAAAAACTGTCAGCGAAAAAACACCGAGACCACTGAGCCTGAAAAAATCCCGTCTGGTTGTCATTAGTCCGACCTTCCTCATTTTTTTGATATAAAGTATTTTAGATATCCAATAACAATCAACTCTGTCAAGCAAAAGTTTTGCTAACATCAATTTTCTAATCTATAATTAAAAGCTCTTGAAAAAAACGTTTGGCAACAGCTCGAAAACTTCTGAAAGGCAGGAAAGATGATGAAAAATTTTAATCAGGTACAAAAGAATGCCTTTTTGTTCATCATTCTGATGGGTGTCGTCAGTCTTTTCAGCGACATGACCTACGAAGGAGCCAGAAGTCTGACCGGACCATACCTCGGCCTTCTTGGGGCTTCGGCTTTTGTTGTCGGACTGGTAGCCGGTCTCGGTGAATTTATCGGCTATGCTTTAAGGTTGGTTTCTGGGGTCATTGCTGATAAAACCCGAAGCTACTGGCTTTTAACTTTTATCGGTTACGGCCTTAATCTTTTCACTGTGCCTCTACTGGCCCTTACCGGCCGGTGGGAACTGGCCGCCTTGCTCATCGTCTTTGAAAGGATGGGCAAAGCTATCCGCAAGCCAGCTCGTGATGCCATGATGTCCCATGCTGCCAAACAGGTCGGCGCCGGTTTCGGTTTTGCTGTTGAAGAATTTTTAGACCAGTTAGGAGCCATGCTCGGTCCACTTTTCTTAGCTCTGATCATCTCCCTCAATGCTGGTCTGGGCAACCTCGATAGCTACCGACGGGGCTTTGCCTTTTTACTCATTCCAGCCATTCTGGCCATGGCCGTTCTCACTGTAAGCCGCCTAAAATATCCAACTCCCCAGAGTTTTGAAACAGCAGAAAAAGCCACAACTGAAAAAAAATTTGACCGGAAATTTATCCTCTATCTTGCGGGCATTTCTCTGCTGGCTGCTGGCTTTGCCGACTTTCCGCTTCTGGGCTTCCATTTCCAAAAACTCGACCTGATTTCCGGAGCTAACATTCCTCTCATTTACACCTTAGCAATGGGAATCGATGCGGTGGCTGCTCTTTTCTTCGGAAAACTTTATGACCGCATTGGCCTTAAATCTCTGATGCTTTCCACTCTGTTCTCTGCTCTCTTTGCTCCCTTTGCCTTCCTTTCCCGTTCCATACCTCTGATTATTCTGGGCATAGTTTTTTGGGGAATTGGCATGGGTGCTCAGGAGTCGATTGTCAAAGCGGTGATCGCTAACCTTATCAGTGCTGAGAAGCGGGCCACAGCTTACGGGATTTTTAATTCCATCTTCGGTCTGGCCTGGTTTCTGGGTAGCGCCCTGATGGGCTTTCTATACGACCGCAAGATAATCCTATTGGTAATCTTTTCAGTCCTGGCTCAGCTGGCTGCGGCTGTCTTTTTCTTTGTGCTCTACCGGCAGATTAAAAAATCTTAAAGAATCGTAAGCATTTTAAAACCCGCGAGCATATTTAGTCCAGAAAAGTTGATATAGCTCGTTGTATTTTTGCATGGCCGCTCGGGCAAAATCATTGGTGTACATGGTCAGATACTGATTAACGGTGAGAGGTTCTTTGTCTGGATTCTTGCTGGTTATGATTTCCAGAACCTTTTTCTCGACGAGAGGCAGTTCGGCAAAGGCTTTTTCCTCAAAGGCCATGACGGTGTCTTCCATTATTTTTTGATTTTCACCCCAGCGGAGAACGGCCAAGCGGTTAGCTCTTCTAAAAATCCAGGCTGCCGAATCTTCTCGGTAACGATGCTGGGCGCAGACTTCAAAGCTAGGCGGAAGCTCGGTCACGCCGGCAAAAATCGGGATTCGGGCGCTCAGAGCCGGGTTGTCAAAAGCAAACCAGCAGACAGCACCCACTGCTGGCGGCAGCCAACCCCGAAGCTGAATCACTGTGGCATAGGCACAGGCATTGATGGCGATGGTTCTCTGGGGCTCAATGGTGCCGGGCTTCAAGGTGTTAATTAAATTGATCCAATCGCGGGAAAGCCAGTTGCTGACCACCGGACTTTTGACCAGCTCATCAGAATTTCTTTTTTTGACCAGTAGGTTTTTACTCATATCAAACTCTGTTCCGGCATAGGTTTCCCGGTAAAGTCTGAGGATATCCCGTACTGAAACCTTCTTATCTGGTTTGATCGAAAACGGCAGTTCTTCAGCGTTAATGTCCAGCTTAAGTGACGGAGCTAAGCGGCTGAAGACAAAATATTCCCGGATGGCAAATGGTTTTCGACCGCTATAGGCTTTCCAGAACTTAAATGGCTCTCCCTTTTTCGGATCCCACCAGCCCATCTCTTCAGCTACCTTAAAGACATTGTCAGAAGCCATATAGTGGTCAGGATCTTTTAAGTTGATTTCGGAAATCCTGGGAATGTTGGCCGAAATACCCACATGATCGTCGGGAATACGAACTGCCGCCCAGACCGCACCCTTCTCCAATGGGCCAGCTCCAAAGATTTCAAAATGCCAGACCTCCTTGCTGTCGGCGATTGTCAGGCATTCTCCATAATCTCCATAGCCATACTGCTTGACCAGTTCCCCGGCCAGTTTGATGGCTTCTCTGGCTGTCTTGCACCGTTCCAACATAATCCGTTCGAGTTCTTCAATCATGAACATGCCTTCAGGGTTGTAGAGTTCTTCCCGGCCGCCGATGGTCGTCTCACCTATAGCTAAACCGTGTTCATTCAGGCAGGGATAGGCGGTGTTGAGGAAAGCGTAGGTCTCAGGAACTTCCGGAATTTCGCCTTTTAAAATGACTCCTCTCATATCTTCAGGCGTCTCGGTATGAAGCTTACCTTCATAGATTTTGTTGGTGGCGCCGGTAGCATTTTTTCTCCGTGGGACCACATTGAGCCACTGCCGGTAATTGCCGTCGCAGGTATGGCAGGTTATGACCGAACCATCGACTGAAGCTAAGCGGCCGACCATGATGCTGGTGCAGCCGTTACCATCTTCAGCCAGGGCTTTGTTGATTTTAGCTGGCTGGGAAAAGCCCGAAGCAAAATAAAAAACAGAAACGATAGCCAGCAAGATTAATAAATACCTGAAAGTTAGACGAATCTCTCTAAAATTCATAAAAAAGCCTCCTGTTCTCTGCTCTCATAACATCCTCAATTATTAAAAATGCCGCCAGTACTGTCAATTGATTATTTTAATCGGGGTCGTTTATAGTTGAAAAGTAGAGAATTTAACTTGAATATAAGGCAAATTAAAGACAGATTTAGAGCTGAAAAAATGGATGCTCGCTAAAAAACATAAAAACAAAAGCAGGCGTTGATGGAAAATGTCTATTTTATTGTGGCAAGCATCTGAGTTAATATTGAATTGAAAAAGAATTGTAGATATGCGGGTCAGTTTCAACCAGCCAGCTTTCATCCCTTGGGGCGGGTTTTATGCCCGGCTGCTCAACTCTGACCTGATGATTCTTCTGGATGAGACTCAATTTGCTCGCGGCTTTACCTTCGTCAACCGAAATCGGTTGAAAGGACCCCAGGGAGAAATCTGGGTAACGGTGCCCGTAAAGAAAAAAGGCCTGGGTTTTCAGAAAATCAACCAGCTCAGAATACATCAGCCTAAAAAATGGTCAGAGAATTTCCTATCAATGCTCAGACATTATTATGGCAAATCGCTTTACTTTGAAGAGATTTATCAGAAACTGAAAAGAATTTTCCAGGATTGTGAAGACAATTTTCTGACCATGGCCCTCTCAACCATTGATTTACTCAAAGAAAGCTTTGGCCTGAAAACTCCACTGTTTCTTCAGTCTGAAACTGGTATTAACCAGAAAGGAGCTAAGTTATTGATTGAGTTAGCCAGAGAGGCTGGAGCAACCGAAGTTCTTCTCCCCCATCTGGCTGACCGACATCTGGACCTGGATGAATTTGTTCAAGCCGGATTAAAGGTCTCTTTTTTAAGATACAATCAATCACCATATCCCCAATTCTGGGGGGAATTTGTGGCTAACCTGTCAGCTCTTGACCTTTTTCTCTGCTGCGGCCCCGATGGAATAAAAGTAATAAACAAAAGCTCCAGAGTCGTCCAGAAATAAGACGGCTATCTGAGATTTCTGGAGTCGCCACCGCTCCTGAATACCAGATATTCTCTGGTCAAAGCATAGACTGAATTCTTAATTCCCAGAAGCTCGTCGACTAAATCTTGAATTCTCACCGGCTTCTGGAGATTGAAGTCAATGAAAAAGTAGAGCTTGTTCAACTCGCGGTTATAACTTATTTCCACTTTGTTTTGAAACTTTTGGCTGTATTCAGAAAGATTAGTCGGGTTTAATTTATCTTCGACTTGTCCGAGCGCAGTAATCATCGGGTCTGTCAGGTCTAAGGAATAAACCACCTTAGAGATATCCTGGAAAAGAGGCCAGCAACCTTCAGAACAGTTTTTAAGGCTAATGAATCTCAGCCCTTCAGGCAGAACTGAGTTGATTTTCTGGAGAAAGCTTTCTTTTGAAATCGGTTCCAGGGCTTTAAACTCTAAGACTTCAGCCAGGGCCGCCATCCCTAGCGGCAGAGCCGGTCCGTGGGAAATTAACATCTTGGGATGGAATCCCTGAGAAAAAGCCATACGGAAATTCGCCCGGCGAAAGGCTCTTTCTAACTGGTTCAATAAGTCGTTATGAGAAATAAATCTGGCGGCTCCGATTTTCTGATAGGCGGCCCGGTAGCGAAGAGGTTTGTCAAGTGCAGGTTCTTTGATCTCAGCTATCGGGAAAAACCGGGAAGACTCAACCTGCGGGTTTTGAATTTCATAAGCTTTATATTCTGGCCAGAGGCAGGCCCCGCAGGAACCACAGTGGGTTTCCTGACAACCTGGAGTGTAACGGGCTTCGAGCGCGGCTTGAAGCTCTTCTTTTAAATGAGATTTTCTCAGGCCAGTTTCGACAATGTCCCAGGGAAGTTCCGCTTCCGGATCAATTGCCTTCAAATATTGCCTGTAATCAACTCCATTTTTCTCAAAGGCTTTTTCCCACAGGTCAAACCGGAACAAATCGAGCCAGCCATCAAACCTGGCTCCTGCTAAGTAGGCATCTTTAAGCACCGCACCCAGTCTTCGGTCACCCCTGGAAAAAACCGCTTCTAAGATGGAAGTTTTAATCCGATGCTCTTTGAGCTCAACTTTTCTCCAGCGCCCGATATTACTTTTGATGTACTCCTGCTTTTCCTGGAGCAGCTTTTCCTCATCCATGGCCACCCACTGAAAAGGTGTGTGTGGCTTAGGAATAAAAGATGAAACACTAAGATTTATGGCTGGCGGAGCTCCCAGAACTTTTTTCCCCAGGTCTACGAGCCGGCCAATCAGGTTAATTATAGCTTTAAGGTCATCAGCCGTTTCAGTGGGGAGTCCGATCATGAAGTAAAGCTTCAGCAGCCTCCAGCCATGTTCAAAAGCATAGCGAGCCGCGGTCATCAATTCTTCATCAGAAATCTTTTTGTTGATAACCTGACGCAGGCGTTCACTTCCAGCTTCAGGCACTAAGGTGAAACCAGTTTTTCTGATTTTAACAATATTTTCCACAATTTTACGGGAAAGCTTGCCGGGTCTTAAAGAAGGTAGAGAGACCGAAACCTTTTGGGCCTCAAGATATGGCAGCAAATTCTCGATCGATTGTTCAAGATATGGGTAATCGCCCACCGACAGCGCATTGAACGACAGGTCTTCATAGCCGGTCTGAACAAGTCCGGAATAGGCCACTTCCACCGTCTGCGACAGCGAACGATACCGATATGGGAAATAAATGCTGGTAGCCTGACAGAAACGGCAATTCTGGGGACAGCCACGGGCCACTTCCACCTGGAAGCGGTCAAAAACCGTCTGGATATGGGGAACGATGAATTTATCAGGAGGAACAGCCATCTCTAAAGGGTGGACTATTCTTTTTTCTATCCTGTCCGGAAAGCCGGGTTGGGGCTTTGGAACGACGAGAAAGCTTTTTTCTTGTTTTTGCGGGTGATAAAAATGCGGAATATAAACCCCGGAAATATCGGCAAAACTCCTGAGCAATTCTTCTCTGCTTTTCACCTCGTTTTTCACCAGAAGATAGCGTTCGATAATCTCAAAAAAGACTTTTTCTCCATCACCAAACACAAAAAAGTCGATAAAATCAGCCAGGGGCTCGGGATTGAGTGCGGCCGGACCTCCGGCAATCACTAACGGATGAGTCAAATTCCTGTCGGTAGTAAGCAGTGGAATCTGCCCGAGGTCCAGAATGGTTAGAAGATTGGTGTTATTAAGTTCATAAAGAAGGGAAAAGCCAATAATATCAAAGGTAGACAACGGAATTTTGTTTTCCAGCGAATAAAGCGGCCAACCGCTTTTCCTCAGCTGAGATTCAAAATCCGGCCAGGGAGTATAGACCCTTTCTGCCAGCACATCCTGCCTCTGGTTTAGAAGAAAATACAGGATTTTTTGTCCGAGATAGGACATCCCGATTTCATAAACTTCAGGAAAAGCCAGAGCGACTTTGACCCTGACTGAGGTCGGGTCTTTCTTAATCTGATTCCACTCGCCACCCGTATATCTCCCCGGTTTCTGGACTTGCCGCCAAAGAAGTTCGAGGTCTCGAAAATTTATCGTTAGATTTTTGTTTATCATTGGCTAACTTATCCTCATTCTTGAGCCAAGAGGCCTGATTTAAATAAAAGCAAACCTTCTCATCCTGACATTAATCACCAGACCGCAAACCAGAAAGTTGGCCAGAAGCGACGAACCACCATAACTCAGCAGGGGTACAGGTATGCCAGTAATCGGAAAAAGCCCGACAATCATCATAACGTTAATCAAAAACTGACAGCCAATCAACATGGCCGAAAGGAAAGCGATATAAACCCCAGCCCGATCGGGAGAAACCGAGACCGTGGAAAACAACCTGTAGAGAAAAAGAAAATAAATCCCGAATACCAAAAAAATGCCAAGAAACCCGAGCTCTTCGCCTATAACTGCCATAATAAAATCAGTGTGTCTGGCCGGTAGAAAACGCAGTTGACTCTGAGTTCCTTTATGATAGCCTTTTCCCGTCAGACCGCCTGACCCAAGGGCTATCTTTGATTGCCTGAGTTGATAGCCAGAACCACGAGGGTCCTGATTCGGAGCGAGAAGAGTTTCAATTCTTTTTTTCTGATAATCTTTTAACCCATAATTCCAGCCAATATAGCCGACCAGAATAGAAACTATCAGGATTATGACCACATATTTTTTCCTCATTCCGGCCAGAATATAAGTCCCCAGAAGAATTGGAAGATAAGTCAGGGCTGTTCCTAAATCCGGCTGAAGAGCAGTCAGGACGACTGGGAGGCCAACCACAGCAGAACTCACCACAAATGCTCTGAACGACATCAAATCTTCCTTGTACTCAGAAAATATTCTGGCCAGAAGCAGGATAACGGCAATTTTGGTTAGCTCTGAAGGCTGGACCTGGAATGGACCAATGACTATCCAGCTTCTGGTATTGGCTACCAGCTTGCCAAAAAACAAAAGTCCAACAAGTATGATGTTCATCAAAACATAAAAGGGAAAGGAAAACGAAAGAAGGACTTTGTAATCTATTAAAAGAGAAATGAAAAGAGCCACCAGACTCACCAGCAGCCAGACTATCTGCCTCCAGACATAATGGCTGGCCTGATAATAGATGGCGCTGTGGACAAAGACTATTCCGATCAGAGAAATAACCACCATCAACAGGATGGTAGTTCCGTCAATTTCCCGGAAGATTCGTCTGTCTAACATATTTCTCTCGATAGATTTTAAAAATCTCGCCGGCAATCGGAGCTGCTGTCTGCCCACCCATTCCCCCATATTCTACCAGCACTGTCACCACAATCTGGGGATTGTAACGAGGAGCAAAACCGGAAAACCAGGAATGGGTCTTTTTGATCTCGCCTCCTCTCAGAGCCAGCTTCTCAGCTGTTTCCCGGCTTATCACCTGAGTTGATCCGGTCTTGCCGCAGATATCAAAACCTGGTTGATAGGCTCCATGCCCGGTTCCTCCGTCATTGACCGAGCGCCACATACCTTCGATCACTTTCTCAAAAATCTCAGGTGGTAAATCAACTTTTTTTCTATCCGCTTCCGTTATTTCACTTTTAACCAGCCTTGGGGTAACTCTTATCCCTCGGTTAGCCACACAAGCAGTCATGGCCGCAATCTGAAGAGGAGTCACCAGCAAGGGGCCCTGGCCGATGGCCACCGAGATAGTTTCACCCGGAAACCAGGCCTGTCCAAGAACTTTCCTTTTCCAGGCCGACGACGGCACCAGCCCTTCTTTTTCTCCCGGCATATCCACTCCGGTTTTCTGACCGAGGCCTAAAAGACGGGCAAAGTTAGCGATGGTATCGATGTTAATCCGACGGCCAAGCTGATAAAAATAAACATTACAGGAATTTTTTATAGCCTCAGGCAGATTCAAACTACCATGTCCCGGCTTGAACCAGCAGGAAAATTCTTTGCCGTATATTTCCAGAGCCCCATTGCAATAAAAAGTGGAGTTTTCTGTTATCACCCCGGTGCTGAGAGCCGTCAGGGCCATGACAATTTTGAAAATCGAACCCGGAGAATAAAGACCCCGGATAGCCCTGTTTTCCAGAGGCTTTCCCGGGTCGTTGATGATCGATAACCACTCACCGGGTGAAAATCTGGTGATAAAGCGATTCGGGTCATAAGAGGGTGAACTGGCCAAGACCAGACACTCGCCCGTCCGGGGGTCAAGGGCTACGATAGCCCCTTCTTTGCCCTGAAGCAATTCTTCGGCTCTTTTTTGAAGGTCAAAATCAATTGACAGAGTCAGGTCTTTTCCCTTACGCGGTTCAATTCTATTCACTTCGCCCTTAGAATGGCCCAGGCTATCGACCATTTCTACCAGCTTCCCATCCTGTCCGGTCAGGTAATCATTGTACTGCTTTTCCAAGCCGGCTTTTCCCACCATTTCGCCGCCATGCCATTGTTTCTCCGGATAGGCTTTAATCTCATCCACTGAAACTTCCTGCAAATAACCCAGAAGATGAGCGGCTGTCTGTCCAAAAGGATAAAATCTTTTTGGCTCTACCTCTAACCTCAATTCCGGAAATTCTTCTTTTCGGGCTTCGATCACCGCCACTTCATCCAGCTTTAAATTATCTTTGATTACCACGGGCTCAAAGGCCGGCAGGAACCGGTATCGCTCAATTCTGTTTTTCAACTCTTCCTTATCGATTCCCAGAAAAAGGCTCAACCTATCTATTGTCTCCTGATAATCCTTGATCGCTTCCCGAATCAAAGAAACCTTAAAACTCGGCAAGTTATCCGCCAGGACAACTTTCTGCCGGTCAAGAATCAAACCTCGCGGGGCTGGAATGACCAGCTCTCTTAGACGATTGGCTTCAGCCATTTTCCAATACTTTTCATAGTCAAAGACCTGGATCTTCCAATAAAAAACCAGAATCAGAAAAAGAATCAGACCAAGCAGGTAAAAGGTTATTTTTGACCTTTTTATCACCTGGCTGAGGTCTTCGTATATTCTGGCCATTTCAGTTCATCAAGCTGTCTTGTTGAGTTTCCGAAATAAACCGATAATCGAGCTGGTAATAATGGCTGTAAAAATCGGCTGCAAATAAATTGCTGGCTGGCTGTAAAGCAGACTCTTTCTAAAAATCAGAAAATAGAACATCACCCAGATGATTAACTGGACCAGACTGAAGAAAAAGATAAAAACTGCTCTTTTATAAAAAGTGTTCAGGTTTAATTTCTGGCTTAACCAGCCAGCCAGAAAGCCAGAAATCGTCAGACTCAAACCAGCCAGACCAAAGACGCTATGGGAAAAAGCATCTTGAAGCAAACCGGCCACAGTCCCCATGATTGCTCCCTCCACTTCACCATAGACAACCGCGGCGAAAAAAACCACGATGGAAAAGGCATTTACCAGAATCACTAAGCTCGGTTCTAAATTTCCTAAAAGAGAATAAAGAGCAAAAGCCAGAACCAATCCCAGAAACAGTACAAAGCCTTTCCTGACCAATGCTTACCTCATTAGTTCTTTAGTTCTTTATTCTTTAACACTGCTACCAGATTAAGTTCTCTGAAATCAAAATAAGGTTGGACGACGATTTTTTTAAAAATTCCCTGTTCAGCCGAAATGGAAACGATCTTACCAACCTTTAGCCCCGGGGGATAGATTTTATCAAGGCCAGAAGTCTGAATTTCATCTCCCTCAATTCCCGCAGTTGAAGAAGCCATTACATACTTTATCAGGCATTTTCCCTGACCATCACCTGAGAGAATTCCGAGCATTTTATCAGTAGCCGAAATCACTGCCACTCCGCTTTCTTCAGAAGTTATCAGAATAACCTTAGCTTCATGCCGAGCAATGGGTTCAGTGGTCCGGCCGACCAGGTTGCCGAATTTATCACAGACAGGAAGATTTTTGGTAATTCCATCTTCAGACCCGCGGTCTATCACTGCCGAGCGAAAATAATTCGAGGTATCAAATCCGATGATTCTGGCGGCTACCACCGAGTCAGACAGCATTTTCAGAGTTTCTTCCAGCTCTTTTTGAGCCAGAGAAAGACTCAGACGCACCTTCAGAAGCTGCTTTTCCTGAGTTAGGAAAAAAATTTCTTTCTTTAACTCTTGATTTTCCTCCTGAACCTTCTTTAAATTCAAAAAATTTTCCCAGCTATCAACAACCAGCCGATATGAGCCAACCGCCACCCTTTGCACCGGAGCAAAAATTAGAAACAGGATTCTTTCGAGTAGAGTCTGTTTGCTGCCGAGCGGGATCTGATAGGAAATCAAAAATAAATGAAGAAATACCAGAAAACCAGCCACAAAGAATTTATTTTTGACCAGTCGGAAAAGTGACATTCGATTTCAGAAGTTTCCCTCACTCTAAGGAAATCTTTTTCAGCAGATCCAGGTCATCAAGCAATTTACCGGCACCCATGACCACTGAAGTCAGTGGGTCTTCTGTCAGAAAAACAGGAAGTTGAGTTTCTTCCCGCAACCGTTTATCCAGATTTTTCAGCTGAGCGCCCCCACCGGTCAGAATGATCCCGCGGTCGATGATATCAGCTGAGAGTTCAGGCGGAGTTCTCTCTAAAGCGACCCTGACCGCATTAATGATAGCGGTTACTACTTCTTCAATAGCTTCCCGGATTTCCTGGTCATCAACCACGATGGTCCGTGGAATTCCTTCCCTGAGGTCCCGACCTTTTATTTCCATAGTCAATGATTCATCCAGAGGATAAGCCGAGCCCAACTGTATCTTTACCTGTTCAGCCGTCTTTTCGCCGATCAGTAAGTTGTATTTCTTTTTGAGATACTGAATTATGGCTTCATCCATTTCATTGCTGGCGATTCTTATGGAGTGATTAAAAACCACACCGTTCAGGGAAATCACCGCGATATCTGTGGTTCCGCCACCAATATCCACAATCATGTTGCCCGTAGGTTCTGAAATCGGCAGATTGGCACCAACTGCCGCAGCCATAGGCTGCTCAACAATGTAAACTTCTGAAGCTTTAGCCCGGAGAGCCACATCTCTGACTGCCCGGCGTTCCACCTGGGTAATTCCGGTCGGGATGCCGATGACAATTCTCGGCCTTAGCAGAAACCCCCGGTTGTTCATTGCCTGTTTGATGAAATAATCAAGCATCCGTTCAGCTATTTCAAAATCGGCGATGACTCCATCCCGCATGGGTTTGATAGCGACTACATTGTTTGGAGTTTTGCCGAGCATTTCTTTGGCCCGGTTGCCAACAGCTTCAATCTTCCCGGTCTGTTTGTTAATCACCACGATGGATGGTTCCTGGACTACTATTCCTTTGCCCTTCAAATAGACCAGCGTGTTAGCCGTGCCCAGGTCAATAGCTAAATCGCAGAACAATCTGTCTTTTACCCAGCTCCAGAGGCTCATGACAGTCCTTTCTTTTCTATTAAATTTCTTTAACAGAATTATTTAGCACAAAAACCGGTGTCTGGCAAATGATATTTTGGCTGAACAAAACAAAAATGGTCCTTGGCTGATACATGGTATCCAGGTTGGGGGAAGAGCTTTGGATAAAGATCGACAAGCTTATCCAGCTGGACTACAGGAAACAGCGCTATTAGCTTCGGAAGCTTTGTTTCCATCCTGAGCTTATTGTATGGCGTCATACCCAGCGTCGAGTGATGTCGCAAAGTATTATACATAAACTGCCATCTTAAGGCTCTAAAGTAAAACTCCTTAAGGTCCGCACAGCGTTCTATCTGCGGGATGTAGAACTCGTTATCATCAGTCTGATGCGACCGTTCCACGAAGGCCTGATACTCCTTCTTCCCCTTGGGTATATGCAAAAG
>JACIYJ010000020.1 GCA_014360015.1 Candidatus Aminicenantota bacterium
TGGTTCATTCTGGCCTTCTTGAAATATTATCTTTTTCATTTAAGTTTGAGTTAGGTGCGTTGTCCTGTCTGTTGTCTTTTTCCTGATTCTCGTCAAGATAGCGCTTAACTCCCCGAAAAAGATTCATAATCCCTGAGATAACACCCAGAACTGTCCAAGTCAACAGCATCCAGGGCTCTGTTTTCAGCCAGCGGTCAAGAAAATAGCCAAAGGCCAGCCCCACGGCAATGGAGGAAGGCAGGATTAGAGCCAGAGAAGAGACCGCAGCCATTCTTTTAAAATCCAGACTCTTCAGAGGTCTCAAGGCCTTACTTTTCCTTTCTTTGTAATTATACTATATTGGTAATTATACTTGGTTCTAAGCAGTAAAAACAAATGAATATTATGATGCTTGTCTGTATAAATGGGCGGGATTAGGGCAAAACTAACCAATCCGAAATTGACTGTGTGTTTTTAAGCTTTGAATTGGGGCCTGCCAAAAATGCCGGGTTATTGGAAACCTTAAAACCAAAATGGGTCAATAAGGCATTGAACCCATTCTTGCTCTTGCTTTATTCTGATGAATAGCTTAAAATTAAGTTACTGTTGCAGGAGGGATAATGATGAATACCAAACCAGGAACCGGCAATAACTTAAAGCTCTGGATAGTGCTTGTCCCGATGATTTTTCTTTTTCTGGTTGCCAATGCCGGTGTCTCGACCCAGGAATTTCAGAATAGAGTACTCAAAGTCGATCCCTTTTATTTAAAGCTATTTGATGAAGGCAAGCTGGCCTTTAATCGGGGAGACTTTGAAGAAGCCTTTCAGAATTTTAAGATCGCTGCTTTCGGCTTTCTTGATGAACCAGACCTGCTGGGAGAAGCCTTTGTTTACCTGACAGTCTCGGCCTACAATCTTAAAAGATATGACCAGGTGGAACATTATCTCAAAGAGATTTCCCGATTCAAGCTGAACAATAGAATTTCCAGTTCCAACCTGCCCAAGGAACTAAAGGAAACATTTAATAAAATTCAGGCTAATTTTAAAAATGGCCTGACTGGATAAAGTCTGACCGGATAAAGGTCAGCAAGGGCAGCTCTTTTTCCTGCCTCTTAATCATCCTTCAAGCCGAGAGCCGAGGCTAAATCCCTATCAACCATCACCTTGTTGTTCTCACGGTAAACCAACCCGAAACTCCCGTCAAATTCCCACATCGCCCAGCCAATACCATATTTTTCGAGCGCTGTTCGCACATCTTGAATCCAGGCTTTCCTGTCTGGGAGAAGACAGTAATTGCGGTAGGCACCGAATTCATTGCAGAACAACTTGACTCCGTGTCTCTCCGCCCACTGGACAGCTTTCAGAATTTGTTGCTCAATCTTTTGACCATCCCAGCGTTCCTCACCATATTGCCGAAGATAATTTCGTATCTCTTCACGGTCAACAAGAGAGATAGCTTTCAGGACAGATTCAGGCGAGGAAGGATAAGGGACCTGTCGGAGTGGCTTAACCCACTCTGAACTCCAGGTGGCACCCTGGTGAGTGAAGATGTGAGGTTCATAAAAATGAAGTTGTACCAGATATTCGAATCATCGAGCGGCTCGACAAAAACACTGGTTCGTTCATCGGCTCAACGAGCAGCCGTTCCGGGTCGAAAACTGCCAATTTTTCAGCCATTAATTCATCCAGTTCCAACCTTCATTTGTTTATTCTAAAATCCTATTTCTTTTAGTCTTCTCTCAATTGAGGCTGTTTCCCGGTAATTCTGCTGCCATTTCCTTTTGAGCTTAGCCACAAATCCGAAATCGGCGGCCTGAAGGAAGGCGATTTGAGACCTGACCCAGTCTTTCTCTTCTGGTTCAAGCAATGGCCATTGCTCAAAAAAGATAATAAGAACATTAAGATTGAGGAATTCATTATGAGGATGGCGTTTGACTGCTTCCCGGCAGAGCATTCTCCCCTTTTCAGCATAAGTTAGCAGCGGATAGTTATAAAGAAAATAGACCTTGCTAAGTTCCCAGAAAGAGGAATAATCAAGGGGGTTGCCGGAAACAGCTTTCTCTATGGCTTCTCTGGCTTGGTCCAGATATGGTTCACTTTTCTCAGGCAGACCAAACTCAATCTCGGCCATAGCTCGCTCGAGTCGGAGTCTTCCGAGCTCTAAATAAAAAAGCGGTAATGGGTAAAATTTCACAGCCTGCTTAAGCTTTTTTTCCAGTCGAGAAAAATCTCTTTCCAGGCTTCTGATGCTCTGCCTTTCGGCTTGATATTGATAATAATACCAATAGCCAAGATAAAAAGACGCCGAGGCCACCATGGCCAGGAAACAGATAATTAGGCCCAGAACCTTGATGATTCTAAGGCTTGTTCTTTTCATCACTCACCTCAGGTCAAGTTGAAGTATGCGTTTTCTTCTCAACTAATAGAGGAACTTTAAGGCAGAGAACAAACAGGCTTAGCCAGACAACAGCATTCCCTGGCATTCTCAAGCTGAAATCTGTCAGGCTGTGGAAAAACAGAGCAAAAACACCCATCAGTGCTCCAAGACCAATTCCCCGGGCTAAAGAATCGGCAGTTTTCAACCAGCGTCTCAAGGCCAGACCGAGAGCCAGAAAACCGGCCAGAATAAGCGCGCCTCCGCCGATTAAACCGGCTTCAGCCAGCATTTCCAGATAATCATTATGAGCATGGCTAACAATTACATTAAAATCTTTCTGAAGATACGGATTGAGAGCCTGAACATAGGTTCCAAGACCGGTACCCGCTAAAGGATAATCAGCAATCAGGTTTAGAGTATAGGAGTAGAATAACATCCTGTTCTGATCAAAAAATCCACCATAGGTAAAGCGCTCCAGAATTGGTTTAATTCCTATCAGGATAACGCTCAGGATGACTAAGAAGATTATTACAATAACCAGTCTCTTTTCTGTCTTCTGTCGGCCGGTAACACTTGTCAGAGACAGGAGTAACAGAGTCAAGAAAAAGGTGATCACAAAAATGATTATCCCTGACCGGCAACGAGAAAACATTAATCCAATTCCGAT
>JACIYJ010000021.1 GCA_014360015.1 Candidatus Aminicenantota bacterium
CCTGAGCCATCCAGCCGTTCATGATGCTGATAAATTATTTCAGCTACCGGCCAGGGAAAATCTATGTCTTTGAGTAAATCGTAGCCAATTTGAGCGTGATTCCTGACCAGTCCCCATTCGCTTTCACTTAGCTTCCCGGGTTTACTGAGTATCTCCGACGGGACAGCAATTTTCCCAATATCGTGGATTTGAGCCGCCAGCCTGAGCCCGTCAATTTGTTCCGGAGAGAGCCCCATTTCTGTGGCGATGAGCCTGGCCAGGTCAGCCACTCTTCTTTGATGGCCACCGGTATAAGGGTCCTTTATTTCGACCAATTTATTTAAAGTATCGATGGTTGCCCCGAAAGCCTGGCGTAATCTTCCTAAGGCTTCCTTGAGTTTATCTTCAGTTCTTTTCCTTTCAGTTATATTATGAATCACCATTAGAGTTGCTGGAGAACCATTGTATTCAATAAGGCTGACATCAACTTCAATCCAGAGCATCTGGCCATTTTTATGGTGCACTTTCAGCTCATAGTGACTCAGACGAGTCTCGCCGGTCAGTCTTTTTCGATAAAGCTCGAATGCTTCATAAGCCTTATCTTCGGGTAAATAAGAATCGATTCTGGAACCAATGATTTCTGCAAGACTGTAGCCAAAAATATCCGATGTAGCTTTATTGGCGAACTTTATTTTCCCGTCCTGAACGATAACAATAGCAGCCCGGGCATTCTCGATAAGACGGGAACTGATAGATTCTCTCTCTTTAAGCTGCTCCCTGAGATTAATCTGTTCAGTGACGTCCCGGACTACACCAACAACTCTTCCTCCCGAAATCGGGGTGGTATTGAACTCGAGGTGAATCAGCCGGCCTGATTTAGTAAAAACCCGAATTTTATATACTGGCGGCAGTTGTTCTCTACAACTTAGGGCCTCTTTTCGCTTTAGGAGCATTTCTCTGTCATCTGGATGGACTTGCCTGAAGATAAGTTCTGTTCCGCTTTCAAGAATTTCTTCCCGACTGAATTCAGTCATCCGGGCAAAGCCAGCATTGACATACTCAAAGCCTTTTTCACCTATAATGTATATTCCATCCCGGGCTTCTTCTATTAAAACCCGGCACAGCTCTTCGTTCATTTTTAAAATATAAGACCTATCTGGATTTGACCACCGGTACTCAGGTGGCTCATTTTTTTCATTCCTACTCCTCAGCCCGTTTTATATAGAAAGCATTTTAAGAAAATTTTCCCTAAAAAACAACATATTTTGTAATTTTAATTTACAAATTTTGTCAATCTGACCGGATTTGATAGGCTGTTTATTTCTTCGTCTCCTTATTTAATTTAAATCTGCCTCCCACGAAATCTGTAAAAATTTTAAAAAATGATAAACAGAACGACCTGACTCTTTTTATGCTTAGGGTGCTTCCAGCACCAAATATTTTTTCTTTTCAAGAAGAATTCCCAGTTGAAAAATTGCTGGAATGACAATGGATTTACGTCCGCCTGCCCATTTTTGGCTTGACTTTAAAAATCAGAAGAATTAATATCTTTCCTTGATAAATAGGGCCTTTCAGAATAGCCTGACGAGGGTAGGTTAGACGAACAAGAGAATGGAGAATAAGGGATTTTCTTTTTTTCAGAGTAGAAATCATTCTTTCAACCCTATCTTCAAATCACTAATCATAAAATTACCTTAATTTGAGGGAGGTTATTATGCCATTAACCACCTGGCTTATTATCATCGGCGCAATCATTCTTTTCTTGGGACTCATTGGATTGCTCTTAGCCACCCAGTACCGAAAAGTGGGTCCAAACGAAGCCCTCATCATCGCCGGCGGCCGTAAGCGGACCATTACTTTCCCAGACGGGACAAAAAAGAAAGTTGGCTATAGATACAAACTCGGCGGCGGTACTTTTGTCTGGCCGTTCATCGAAAAAGTCTATGTCCTGCCGCTTGAAGTTATTACCCTTTTCATTAAAACACCAGAAGTTCTGACCCACGGCGGAATCCCCATCCTGGCTGAAGCTTCCGCCCAGGTCAAGGTTGATTCTACTGATTTAGCCATCCGCCTGGCAGCCGAGCAATTCCTCGGCACAGGCAAGGAAGGTATCCGCGATGTGGCCATGAATGTCCTGGAAGGTAAGATGCGGGAAGTCATTGGCACGATGACGGTGGAAGAGATTTACCGC
This sequence comes from Candidatus Aminicenantota bacterium, assembly GCA_014360015.1. Lineage (GTDB taxonomy): Bacteria > Acidobacteriota > Aminicenantia > Aminicenantales > Saccharicenantaceae > Saccharicenans. Next base: position 2,171 of record JACIYJ010000021.1, read on the forward strand.
GGCCGTCAGGAATTCTCCAGAAGAGTGATTGAGGCGACCAGAGAAGACTTCGCCAAAATGGGGCTGGTGCTCCTCTCCTTCTCGCTCAAGGACATCAGCGACACTCAGGGCTACATCGAGGCTTTAAGCAAACCGGTCATTGCTGCAGCCAAACGGGATGCGGCCATCGCCCAGGCTGAGACGGAAAAAGAAGCTATCATCAAGTCGTCTCAGGCTCGAAAAGAAGCTGAGGTGGCTCGACTCCAGTCAGAGGCTCTCATCGCCAAAGCCCAGTGGGAAAATGAAGCCAAGAAAGCTGAATCCCAGGTTATCGTCAACCAGAAAAAAGCTCAAGCTGATTTTTCCTACGAACTTGAACGCCACCGCTTGGCTCAGGAAATCAAGAAAGAAGAAGCTAAGGTTAAACAGATTGAAAAAGAAGAAGCCATCAAAATCGAAGAGCTGGAAATTAAACGCAAGGAAAGAGAACTCGAAGCTATGGTTCTGAAACCAGCTGATGCTCGCAAATATCAGATACAGGCTGAAGCTGAAGCTGAAGAAATTCGTCTAATGGCTGAAGGAAAAGGCAAGGCCGAAGCCCTGAGGCTGGAAGCTCAGGCTAAAGCTGAAGAAATCAGGCTGCGGGGTCTGGCTGAAGCTGAGGCCATGATGAAGAAAGCCCAGGCTTGGGAAAGATACAACGAAGCTGCACTCCTTGAAACCTTCATCAAGGTCCTTCCCGAGCTGGCCCGAGCCATCGCCGAACCTTTGTCTAAGGTCGATAAAATCGTCATTATCGGCGGAGACAAAGGGCTGGGGACAAGCCAGATCACCGGCCAGATTATTGAAATT
>JACIYJ010000022.1 GCA_014360015.1 Candidatus Aminicenantota bacterium
ATAATTGAATCTTTTCGGGTCAAAGATGAGAAATGCCAGGAGAAAGACCCGACCACAGGCTGGTCGCTTCTGGTGCTGGCTTTAGCCACCAGCCAGGATGCTTTAGCCACGGGCTTGAGCTTAGCGGTCATCGGTCTCAATATCTGGGTAGCCTGTACAGTCATCGGGATCACCGCTTTTTCCATGACTCTTCTGGCCAGCCGAGTCGGCCCTCTCTTAGGCAAAGTTTTTGGCCAGAGAGCCGAACTGCTCGGTGGGTTAATCCTGATTCTAATCGGAGTAAGGATTCTGGTTAACCATCTTAACTGAAGTTTTTTTGACATTTATGATGTTTTTTCTATAATAACTTTTGCTTGAAATTGAACAATGTGGCAGTTAATGCCTTATTTGGAGTATTAGCTGGCGAGGAGGCTGATTGATTTTTGGAGTGGGTATAGACATCATCGAAGTTAGTAGAGTTGAAGATAAACTCAACCGCACACCTGGGTTGAAAGAGAAGCTCTATACTCCGGTGGAAATTGCTTATTGCGAGAGCAAAAAGTTTCCCCACCAGCACTATGCTGCCCGCTTTGCGGCCAAAGAAGCGTTTTTAAAAGCACTGGGGACTGGCTGGAGCCAGGGGATAAAATTTTCAGAAGTTGAAGTCCGCAACTTAGAATCTGGACAGCCGGTGATTGAAGTTTATGGCCGGGCCAAAGAAATCTGTCAGGTTCAGGGGATAAACCGCTTCTTTGTTTCACTGTCTCATCTTAAAACCCATGCCGTGGCCACGGTAATTTTGGAAAAATAATTGAAAACAGGGAGGGAATATGTCCAACTTCGGCTCTTATGAAGAAAGAGTAAAAAATTTTTCCTGGGCGCTCAGCGAACAGGAGCTCAACTACCAACCCGGCCAGGTGATCAACATCGGCTGGTATTGTTCGGACCGCATCTGTAAGATGGGTAAAGCCGATAAAGTGGCGCTCATCTGGGAAGGCTTTACCGGTGAGAAGAAAGTCTTTACCTACAATGATATCCGGCTTTATTCCAATATCATAGCCAAATTAATAACTGACTTGGGAATTAAAGCCGGAGATCGGATATGCTTGTTTATGGATAGGATTCCAGAGTTATACATCGGCTTTTTGGGGATCCTCAAAACCGGAGCCATTGTTCAGCCGCTCTTTTCAGCTTTTGGCGAGGAATCGCTCTTTGTCCGGCTGGAGAACGCTCAAACCTCAGCTATCTTTACCCAGAAGAAGCATGTGTCTAAGGTTAGAAAAATCAAGGATAAATTACCGCACTTAAAACATATCATCATCGTTGATTACGACGGCAAATCGGCCCTCCAGGAAAGAGAAATAGCTTTTTCCCTGGAGCAAGCAGAGAAGGTGGAGAATTTTGAAATTTATCCAACTTATGCCGAAACTCCGTCAGTTCTCCATTATACTTCGGGCACGACCGGCATGCCCAAGGGAGTTCAGCACGTTCATTATTCACTGATTTCTCAATACATCACTGCCAAATGGGTTCTGGACCTCAGGGATGATGATATCTATTGGTGCACTGCTGATCCGGGCTGGGTCACAGGGACTTCCTACGGCATCATCGGTCCTTTCAGCCTGGGTGTGACTCAGTGTGTCTTAGACAGCGGCTTTTCGGCTGAAGCCTGGTATAGGTTTATCGAGAAAAACCGGGTAACTGTCTGGTACACGGCACCAACGGCCATCAGGTCATTGATGAAAGCTGGCGATGAATTAATCAAAAAGTTCGACCTATCGTCGCTTCGCCATCTGGCCAGCGTCGGCGAGCCGCTCAATCCTGAAGCAGTCAACTGGTCGATCAGGGTTTTTGGTAAGCCCTTCCACGATACCTACTGGCAGACTGAAACCGGCTGCATTGTCATCACCAACTTTCCTGGAATGCCGGTAAAGCCTGGTTCAATGGGCCGTCCTTTTCCTGGAATCACGGCCACGGTGCTCAATCCTAACAACCATGAGCCCTATTCTGAACCCGGGAGAATTGGACTAATTGGCCTTAAACCTGGCTGGCCTTCAATGATGCGAACCTACTGGAATAATGAAGAAGCTTACAGGAATAAGTTTCGTAACGGCTGGTATCTGACTGGTGACCGGGCCAGGATTGATAAGGAAGGTTATTTCTGGTTCGTTGGCCGCGACGATGATGTCATCAACACCGGTGGCCACCTCGTCAGTCCATTTGAAGTGGAGTCAGCACTTCTCGAGCATCAAGCCGTGGCTGAGTCGGCGGTGGTCAGCAAGCCTGATCCGATTAATATGGAGGTGGTTAAAGCCTTTGTTACCCTGAAGCCAGGTTTTACGCCATCCAAAGACCTGGAACTCGATATTATGAACTTTATCCGGAAAAAACTGTCGCCTTTAGCCATGCCACAGGAAATTGAGTTCGTCGACTCCCTACCGAAAACCCGAAGCGGCAAAATTATGAGACGGATTCTTCATGCTAAGGAATGGGGTGAAGAGATTGGCGACACCTCCACTCTGGAAAATGATTGAAATAGTTGAAAAAAATCCTTAGATAAATAAGAATTAAAAAAGGAGTAAGATAATGGACGAATTAAAAGAAATCATCAAGAACTATATCATCAACGAGTATCTTGAACCTGATTCCGACCCCATCACCTACGACACCCCGCTCATCTCTGGCGGTATCGTC
>JACIYJ010000023.1 GCA_014360015.1 Candidatus Aminicenantota bacterium
CCTGCCAAATATAATCCTGATGGCTCCTAAGGATGAGAATGAGCTCCGCCATATGGTCTATTCTGCTTTCAAGTACGGACATCCGGTAGCCATCCGCTTTCCCAAAGGTAAGGGATTCGGTGTTCAGGTAGAAAAGGAATTCAGGTTTATTCCAGTCGGCCAGGCAGAACTCCTCAAAGAAGGCCGTGACCTTATAATAGCCTACGGAAATATGGTTTACCCGGCCCTGGAAGTTGCCAGAAAGCTTGAAGCTAAAGGAATCTCCTTAGCTGTGGTCAACGCCCGTTTCGCCCGACCGCTTGATGAAAAATTAATTGTTGGCTTGGCTAAAGAAGCCAGAGTCATCTTCACCCTGGAAGAAGGCGTGCTCGATGGTGGTTTCGGCAGCGCCGTTAGAGAACTTCTGGAAACCATCAGTGATTTTTACTCGAAAGAGAAAATTTCTTAGTTAGAGGGCTGGATGAAAAAACTCCGTCTGGACCTGCTTCTCGTGGAGAGGGGGCTGGTCTCAAGTCGGGAAAAAGCTCAGGCTCTGATTCTATCAAGACAGGTTCTTGTCAATGGTCAGCCAGCCCTTAAACCAGGGCAGCAAGTTGGTGCCGATTCTGAGATCACCATCCAGAAAAACTTCCCTTATGTCGGACGAGGTGGGGCCAAGCTGGAACAGGCTCTTAAGACTTTTCCAGTAAACGTGGAAGGGAAAATTGCTCTGGATATTGGAGCCTCAACTGGGGGGTTCACTGATTGTTTGCTGCAATTTGGGGCAAAAAAAGTCTATGCTGTTGACGTCAACATCAAACAGCTTGACTGGAAGCTCAGGCAGGATCCCAGAGTTGTGGCCATAGAGAAGAATGCCCGTTATCTCGAGCCTCAAGACCTGCCCGAAGCGCCCGAAATTGCAGTCGTTGACGTTTCTTTTATCTCAGTCCTTAAAATCCTTCCGGCAGTAAAAAAAATAATGCCAGCCGGTGACCTGCTGGTGCTAGTCAAGCCGCAGTTTGAAGCCGGTCGAAATCAGGTAGGGAAAAAAGGTATAATCAAGGACAGGAAAATTCATCAACAGGTTTTGGAAAAAGTGTTGACCGGAGCTCAGGCTTCAGGTTTTGGAGTGAAAGGCCTTTTAGCCTGTTCGATTATCGGACAGAAAGGCAACCAGGAGTTTTTAGCCTGGTTCAAGCCCGGGACAGAACCTCTGGCTGAAGAAAGACTTAAAAATTTGATTCAGGAGACTCTGGCCGATGGAAGCTAAGAAAAAAATTAAAAAAATCGGCATCATTATCAAACCCCATGCTTCCGGCGTAGAAAAAATCCTCCAAGAAATCATACATTTCCTAAGGGTGCATAAAATCGAATGCCTGCTGGAGAACATCGCTGCCGAAAAACTGAAGATTAAGACCGGTTATCCACGAGAGAAGTTACCAGAGATGAGTGAGGCTATCATTGTTCTCGGAGGTGACGGGACGCTCCTTAGCATTGCTCCTTTTGCCGCCAGAGCTGGGACACCGGTCGTCGGAATCAATTTAGGCCGGCTGGGTTTCCTGACTGAAATCCCCGTGGACGAGGCCTTCCCAGTTTTGGAAACCTTTATCAAGAATAAAGATGGTTTTATCAGCCGGAGAACTCTTCTGGAAATCAAATACAAAGACCGGGTTGATATCTGTTTGAACGACGTCGTCCTGAACAAAGCTGCTCTGGCCAGGATGATTGAATTGCTGATTTTTATAGATGGAAAGGAAGTAACCAGGCTTAAGGGAGATGGGTTGATTCTTTCCAGCCCCACAGGTTCAACTGCCTATTCTCTTTCTGCCGGCGGACCAATCGTCCATCCTAAGGTCGAGACTATAATTCTGACGCCAATCTGCCCGCACACTCTCTCCTTCCGACCGCTACTCATCCCGGCCAGCTCGACAATTAAAATTAAGTTGCTGACGCCAGAGGAGAAGGTTTATCTAACGATCGACGGTCAGCGAGGCCTGGCCATGGAAAAAAACGAAGTCATCGAAGTCAGAAAATCAGACCTGGAACTCATCCTGGTGACTTCACCCTGGCGCAGCTACTACGATCTGGTCAAAGAAAAACTGGGCTGGGCCGAATAAAAGGCCATTGGCTGGTAAGATTGATTTTTCTCAACCATCCAGCTATTATTTTTTTATGAAGGAGAAACTCCGGCTGGCCATTATCACCCCTGAGCTGGCTCCATATGCCCGCTCTGGCGAACTGGCTGAAGCCACGGCCGGTCTGGCCAAGTTTTTAGCCAGGTCGGGGACAGAGGTGATAATTTTTCTGCCAAATTACCGCCGACCAGAGCTGGAATCCCTGAACAAAGAGCTGGTTACCCGGGATCTTCTGGTCCCAATAGGCAAGAAAAAATTAAAAACTGCTGTCTTCCGGGCAGATCTTGGTAGATATCTTCTTTATCTCATCGACCAGCCTAAATATTTTCACCGCGACCACATTTATGGCTCTTCCCAGGGTGACTATCTGGACAACGATGAGAGATTCATCTTTTTTAACCGGGCAGTTTGCGAGTTTCTGGCGAACTTCAGAATAAAACTTGACCTTATTCACTGCCAC
>JACIYJ010000024.1:0-460 GCA_014360015.1 Candidatus Aminicenantota bacterium
TGAGAGCCTGGAAAGTCATCCGGGGAGAAAAACAGGCGATCTCTGAACACCAGGCCAGAACCAGTTTCCTCTTGCAGCAAATCCGTCATCTGATGCAGATAAAACTCAAAGACCTAAACTCCAGCTGGGAAAATCTAACTTCTTCCTTAGACAATCTTTCGCCTTTGAACATCATCAAAAAGGGTTATACAATTTGTTGGAAGGCAGGTGGTTTGATGCCGGTGCAGAAAGCCACAGAAGTCGAGCCTGGCGAAGAAATCATCGTCTCGTTCTATCGCGGGGAATTGAACTGCCAGGTCAAAGAAGTCGACCCGAAAATAAAAATAGAATCAAAGTTCATCAAGGAGACAAAATGAATACTAAAAGCAAAGAGATGAATTTTGAGAAAGCCCTGAGTGAACTGGAACATATTGTCAACAAGTTAGAAAAGGGCGGTCTGACTCTGAATGAATCTCTGGCC
>JACIYJ010000024.1:470-2326 GCA_014360015.1 Candidatus Aminicenantota bacterium
GAAAAGAAAGTGGAAATCCTGCTTAAAGATGAAAAAGGGGAACTCAAAGCTCAGGACTTTGACCTGGAAGAATTCGACGCCTCAGTCAAAGAAGATGAAATAGATGAAGATTCTGATAAAGAGAGGAATGAGTAGATCTTTAACCGGACACTGAGTTAATAGAATGGAACCGCAAGAATATCTCTCCCAGAAGAAAAAAAAGCTTGAACAGGCTCTCGAGTCTTATCTGGCGCGGGAAGATTCGCCGGTTTTTGCAGCCATGCGTTATGCGGTTCTCGATGGCGGCAAGCGTTTTCGGCCTCTCTTGCTTCTGGCTTCTGGCGAACACTTCGGAGCAACCGAAGAACTCCTGATGCCCTATGCTTGTGCTGTGGAGTTCATCCATAATTATTCTCTCATCCACGATGACTTGCCAATAATGGACAACGACGAATTCCGCCGGGGTAAGCCTTCCTGTCACAAGAAATTTGGAGAGGGACTGGCTCTTCTGGCTGGAGATGCCTTACTGTCTTACGCTTTCGAAGTCCTGGCTGAAGCCCCATATCCAGGGAATAATTATCACCTTAAAGAAGTTGTTATCAGCGAGATTGCCAAGACCATCGGTCCCGGTGGGATGATCGCCGGTCAGTGGCTGGACATCAGCTTTAAGCCTGAAAATAAAAAAATAGCCGATTATCAGGAAACAGCCCTAAAAAAAACCGCTGGTCTGATCAGAGTTTCCGCAGTCAGTGGAGCCCGGCTGGCCGGAGTCTCCCAACCCCTGCTTGAAGCTATAGAAAAATACGGCCTCTATCTCGGCCTGGCTTTTCAGCTGCGCGATGACCTGGAAGACCTGGCCCAAGACCGTACCGATAAAAAAGTTTTCCGGCCGAACCTGGCTCGCCTCCTCGGGCTGGAGAGTGCTGTCCAGTTACTTGGTGAACTTCTGTCAGAAGCCATTCAGTCTCTAAAAGATTCTGAGATAAAATCAGTTATTCTCGAATACTTTGCCGAACAACTAAAATTCATGACAGAGAAATGACCATGAGTTCGGAAAAGCTTTTGCCTATGATCAACTCACCTCAGGACCTGAAAAGGCTTTCTCTGAAAGAACTCAATCAGCTGGCCAACGAAATCAGGGTTAAGATCATCGAAACCGTGGCCAGAACAGGTGGCCATTTAGCTTCCAACCTGGGAGTAGTTGAGTTGACCTTAGCCCTTCATTATGTTTTCGATTCTCCAAAAGATAAAATCATCTGGGATGTCGGCCACCAGTGTTATACCCACAAATTGATTACTGGCCGTCAGAAAGAGTTTTCTCGCCTTCGACAGTTCGGAGGCCTTTTGGGCTACCCCAGCCGCGAAGAAAGCGAACACGACATCTACAACACCGGCCACGCTTCCACTGCCCTGTCCGCAGCTCTGGGTCTGGCTGTGGCCAGAGACAAGAAAAAAGAAGACCACAATGTGATTGCTGTGGTCGGAGACGGCAGTTTGACTGGTGGAGTGGCTTATGAAGCCCTAAACCAGATTGGTCACCTTCGTCAAAGATTGATCATCGTCCTCAATTACAACGAGATGAGCATTTCTCCGAATGTTGGAGCCCTCTCCCGTTATCTCTCTTATCTGGTTTCCGGTCAGCCTTACCTCCGGATGAAAGAACAGGCTAAATCAGTCTTGAGGTCGATTCCCAAACTCGGCTGGCCTTTGATCAAAGCGGTCAGAGCTTTAGAAGACCTGGTGAAAAAGACCTTTTTCCCTGGAATCTTCTTTGAAGAATTGGGCATCCGGTATGTCGGCCCGATTCACGGACACAGTCTTCAAAGCTTGATCGAAGCCTTTGAAACTGCCAAAAAATATCCCGGGCCTATTTTGAT
>JACIYJ010000025.1 GCA_014360015.1 Candidatus Aminicenantota bacterium
TCTTCAGCCAGCTTGAAAGTAATGGTGTCAGCCAGACCAATTTTCAGGTCAGAATCAGGAATCAGATTGCTCAGTTGAAAATACAGATGCTTGAGGAACGGCCTGAACTTATCATCCTTTTTCCCCTGAGCGTCCACTGCTTTGACATAGTCGCCGTCAAAAGTCAGCCTGAAACTCAACTGGTCGTTAATCTTGTTGTCATAACGGAAGTAAGCCCGGCGGAAGGTGAAGAAGTTATTTTTAAAATTTGGGCTGTCGGGTGGTGGGGTGGTTAAAGGGCCACTGTTGGAAAGATAATAGGTATAATCAAAATAGATGGTGGTAGAAAATTTCTGTTGGGCTTTAGCGTCTGTAGCCATGAGCAGCATCAGCCAGGCCCCAGCTAAAATGGAAAGAAAAACTTGACCGGCCTTTGGGAGCCGGATTTTTGTTTTGAAACTCATTTCTCCTCCTTTTAAATTTTTTCCTCCGGACACTTTATCTGGCGCCAGTTGAGTTCCAGAGTATTTTCAGGCTGAAGTATAAAGAACGAAAGTAAAAAAAGAGCGAAAGAATTGTTAAGTTTTGGTTAAATTTTCAGGCTAAATTTGACTTCAGGGTAATTTAGCCAGTATTAAGGCACTCTGACTTATATCATCCAATTGTTATCCACGGGTTTTAGCTGCTTCACGAAGTTTAGGGCCTTAGATTTAAAAGCCCCCGGCGATTTGCTATAATAAAAGTTCAATGAAGGAAAGATCTTAGATGTGTGGTGTTATTGGTATCTGGGCCAATCGAGAAGTCTTCCATGACCTTTACCAGGGGTTGCTTTCAGTTCAGCACCGGGGGCAGGATGCAGCCGGCATCATTACCTACGACGGTAAATTCCATGAGAAAAAAGGCAGCGGCCTGGTGATGGACATCTTCGGACCGGAGGAGGCTGCCCAGCTTAAAGGCAACATTGGTATTGGGCATACCCGTTATCCGACAGTTGGTGGTGGTGGACACGAAGACGCTCAGCCTTTTATGGTAAACTCGCCCTTTGGGATTGTCCTGGCTCATAATGGCAACGTGGTCAATTATCGTCAGCTGAAAAAAGAATTGTTTGAAAAACATCAGCGATTGCTGAACTCTGATTGTGACGCCGAAGTCATCCTGAACATCTTCGCCCAGGAACTGGAAGAACAGCGGGTAAAGAGCATTGCTCCAGAGAACATTTTCAAAGCTGTGGCTGGAGTTTATCGCCGGGTTAAAGGTAGCTATTCGGTAGTAGCCTATATTGCCGAGCAGGGAATGGTGGCTTTTCGCGACCCATATGGCATCAAGCCGCTGAGTTTTGGTCGAAGAAAAGATGGGCTCCTCTCTTCTTATGCTTTTGCTTCGGAAACCGTCAGTCTTAATCTGATGAACTTTGATGAGATTGAACATATTCAGGCCGGCGAAGTGGTGTTTCTCGACCGCAACCGTCAGCTTCACCGCCGAAGAATCGTCAAAAAGAAACATACTCCCTGTCTTTTCGAGTGGGTCTATTTTGCCCGTCCGGATTCAGTCATCGATGGGGTTAATGTCTATAAGAGCCGGGTGAACCTCGGCCGTCTGTTGGCCGATGAGATCAAAAAAAGGAACCTGGAAATAGATGTGGTGGTTCCGGTGCCGGACTCGGCCCGAGATGCGGCCATTGAGATTGCCCGAAGGTTGAAGCTGAAGTACAGCGAAGCCTTAGTCAAGAATCGGTACATTGGTCGGACCTTTATCATGCCGGCTGAAGCCAAGCGGCAAAGTTCAGTACGTCAAAAGTTGAATCCTATCTGCTCGGAGATAAATGGGAAGAAGGTTCTGCTGGTTGATGACAGCATCGTCCGCGGCAATACTTCCCGGGCGATTGTAGAAATGGTCAGAGAATGCGGAGCTGAGAAAGTCTATTTTGCTTCCTACTCGCCACCGCTTCGTTTTCCCTGCGTTTACGGCATAGACATGCAGACCAAGACTGAATTTGTGGCCCGGGATGCGGATGAAGACCTGGTAGCGAGACGAATTGGTGCCGATAAGGTGATCTATCAGACCTTAGACCACCTGAAAAAAGCCATCAGAATGGAAAATCCCAAACTGAGATATTTTTGTGCGGCCTGCTTTGATGGCAGCTATCCCACCGGAGATATAACAGCCGATATTCTTAAAGCCATAGAAGAAGAACGAAAGCTGATTCAGGAAAGCCAGCTGGAACTTGATATCAAGAAGTCAAAATAAGTTGATTCCTGGTTGAAGATTTGTTTCAGGCT
>JACIYJ010000026.1 GCA_014360015.1 Candidatus Aminicenantota bacterium
GGGAAAAAGGATGATAAGTTCAGGCCGTTCCTCAAGCATCTGTATTTTCAACTGAGCAATCTGATTCCTGATTCTGACCTGAAAATTGGTCTGGCTGACACCATTACTTTCAAGCTGGCTGAAGATCGCTGGGGTTACCGCAGCGTGGCTAAAACTCTGCTCGATAATTTCAAAGATGTAACCGGAAAAGACATCGATGCTTCGAGCGCTGACGTTGGCATAAGCCTCACCGGCAAAATCGCCCGCGAGCTCCGCTATGGCTTGATGCTGACCAACGGTGCTGGCTACAGCCACCCGGAAGGAGACAAGTACAAAAAGCTCATGGCTCAGATTCACCTGATTCCCTTTGCCGGAATTTCGGTAGTCGGCTATACGGATTACGAAAAGCAGGGCCCTGGAGCTAAGGCTCTAACTTACAAGGCCGACTTTTACTTGGAAGCAATCAAAAATCTGATTCTCGGCACTGAATACTTTGTTTACAAAAATGACTTTAATATTACCAGCACCGGCCAACGTTTCAACCGCTCTGGTTTTTCGATGTTCGGCCGCTATGTTTTGCTGCCAGACAGGCTCAACGCCTTTGCCCGCTTTGACCGCTATGAACCCAACACCAGCGTGGCTGAGGATGAAATATCTCTGATTATCGCCGGACTGGATTGGGCTCCGCTTCACAGCAGTCTCAGGTTTCAACCCAATATCTGGTTCTACAATTACACTGACCCGGCCAAAAAAAATGATGTGATTTTTAATCTGACCTTTCTGATGACTTTTTAAAAATTTATGAAAAGGAGAAAAAAATGAAAAACCAAACTAAAAACAAAAATCTGAAAACCTTAGGGACTGGCTTTTTGAAAGCCGGCCTGGCCTTAATTCTGGTAGTTTTCTCCGTGACTTTACCTTCAGCCGCCCAGAAAAAGATGATTCAAATTAAAGGCTCTGATACTATGGTCAATCTGGTCCAGATCCTGGCTGAAGAATACATGGCTAAAAAACCGGGCACAGCCATAGCGGTTCTCGGCGGTGGTTCTGGCACCGGAATCACAGCCCTCATCAACGGCACCTGTGATTTAGCCAACCACTCGCGTGAATGGAAAACCAAAGAGCTCGACCTGGCTTATGAAAAGGGAATAAAGCCTCGAATCTTCGCCATTGCTATAGATGCCCTGAGTATCATCGTCAACGAGAAAAATCCGGTCAATACCCTGACCATGGCTCAGGTGGGTTCCATTTTCCGCGGTGAAATCAAGAACTGGAAAGTTCTCGGCGGAGCGGACCAGAAAATTTCCCTTTACGGCCGACAATCCAATTCTGGCACTTATTCCTTCCTCCAAGAACATGTGCTCAACAACAAAAATTATTCACCTGAGGTAAAGGAAATGAACGGAAATGCTCAGATAATCGAAGCGATAATCCAGGACCAAGCTGGAATTGGCTACGTGGGAGTGGGCTATCTTTTTGACCAGAACGGCCAGCTGAGAAAAGGAATAAAAGTGTTGAAGATCAAAAAGGATGAAGCTTCTCCTGAATATTCGCCGCTCGACAAAGAAGCTGTCTATTCAGCCCGATACCCGATTTCAAGACCACTGTACCAGTCAACTAACGGGAAGCCCTCAGCTGCAGTGGCTGA
>JACIYJ010000027.1 GCA_014360015.1 Candidatus Aminicenantota bacterium
ATCAGGCGGTCAACCGGAACATTGATGACATCATTCGGTTGAATCGGAATGTTCAGCTTCTGGTTACCATTGAGCAACAAATCTTCTAAGTCAATGGCGATGGAAGCAGTGTTACCGTCCTGTCCCTCCCGGAGCACATAAATTTCATTGGCTGCATTTTCTTTAAAACCGCCGGCCTGAGAAATCATCTGCAACAGCGTCTGTCGGCCTACCAGCTCATACATTCCCGGCTTTTCTACCGCTCCTATAATCGCCACCCGGCTACTCTGGTATTCTTTAATAAAAACAGAGACCTGAGCATTCTTGACATATTTATCAAGAAGCTCTGCTAATTTTTTCTCAATCTTTTCCTTGGTTAGCCCACCTACTTGGACATTTCCAATCAGGGGTAAAGTTATTGTCCCATTCTCAGAAACCCGGACTGTTTGGTCAAACTCTGGCAGTTCAAAAACCTTAATCTCCAGCAAATCTCGCGGTCCGATCACGTACTCTCTGATAAAATATTCTCGCGCTGAAAGAAGATTCTCCTGAGCAGTTGATTCAGAGACGATTGTTTGTTTCTCCTGAGTTTTTAAAAAAGATAAATTCGCCAGCAATAACAAGCATAAGAAAATAATCACTTTCTTTTTTCTTTCCATTGCTTCTTCCTTTGTGGCTCCTTATCTATTGGCTAAGCTGCCTTAAAAATCATAGGTTAAGTTCAAACCAACAAACTTTCTGTCGGCATCCCAGTTGAACACGTTAATTTTCCTCGTCCAGCTGCCAGCGGTTATTCCCAATCCAACGGTCTTTTTTATTCTATAATAAATGGCCACAGAATTTAAAGTATAATCATCATGCCTGGGGTCAGAATCTGGGACTTCCCCTAAGGGATAGTCGTTTTTCAGCTGGCTGAAAGTGTAATCGAGCCTGAATTTTTTTCTCAGAAAATAGAAGGAATAGCCAGCTGACCAGGATTTTCCGACATAAAATGGATTACGAGACCAGATAGAAAAATTAACATCACGGCGGTAGCTTCCCCGAAGCACCAGCGGCCGAAACAACTCCCAGCTGACAGAAGTATCACCCACCAGGCCTTTAAAATCAGGCATCTCTGAAGCTACGGTATCAAACTTTTTATAACCAATTCTTATTCGCCCCCTGATTCTACCCGCCGGTGAAAATTCAAACCCAGAAAACAGCGTCCGACTTTTTGAATCTCCCAGACTGTTGGGATTCTTAAAGTTATATTCTCCCCATTCTCCTTCCAGAAAAAATTGGATGCGGGAGTTAAGTCGATAATAAAATTTCCCGCTCAGGTATTTTTCTAAATGGCTCAACCTTTCATTGATGTTGATCGAGCCATACTCAATGCTCTCATAATCATAATCTGTTTTTCTGGTGGTAATCTCAAACGACACCCGGTAAGACCTCTGGTAGAGCAGGGAGACAAAGGCACTTTCTTCTTTTCTTCTGGGCCGGATATCTATCTCAGTATTCCAGCGTTCTCTGGCGTTATTCAGACTGCCTCCAATGGTTAACAGAAATCGGTTCAGGCTTAAAGAAACATCTCCG
>JACIYJ010000028.1 GCA_014360015.1 Candidatus Aminicenantota bacterium
GCTTTGATAACGGACACAATTATATCATAGGCAACGGCAAACCAGGACCGTTTACTACTCGTTTGGCTCAAGCCTATCGGGAAGTGGTAACCGGCAGGAATCCTAAGTATGAGAAATGGCTTTATTATGTAAAAGACTGATAATCATTTCTACAAAAACGGCGGCCAGAGAGAATTACCAGAGATAGAAGTATCACCGGCCCTTAAAACTTAAAGTCTAAATTTTTTTGAATATTTAATTGCCCCTTGAGAAAAAAGATCTTTATCTATCTAACAATTCCAGGAAATAATTAAGCTGGATGATTTAAACCCGGGCTACCCTCAGAAAAACACATTCTTTAAATTCTGATGACCAGATTATTTCTTTTCTGCTTCGGACCGCTAATTGCGAAAAACTATTTTTGCTCTGAATCCTTATCTGAACAAATATTATCTTTTAATAGATGACCTCAGGTAAAAAGGCTATAATTCAATTGGTGATCAAAAATTAATTTAACCCGAAAAGAGGTTTTAAAATGAGAAAGCTGGAATATCTAAAAATATCTCTTTTGGTGATATTAATAGCCATCTGGGTTGCTCTAATTGTCACCCCAGCAATCAGTCAGAATTTCCTTTCTTCGCTGGGCGAAAAACAGAATTATCGGAGCAAGCGCATTTCTTCCTTTGACCCAACCGGCGGTAATCGCGACGCTTTGACTATTGCTCCAGGTCAGACAGCCATCCTGGCTGAAATCAAGGGCCCGGCTGCCATCCACCACATCTGGATGACCATTGCCGCTGAGCCTTTCTACGGGAGAAAACTCATTCTCAGAATGTACTGGGATGGCGAAGACACTCCCTCAGTTGAAGCACCGATTGGAGATTTTTTTGCCGTAGGGCACGGCCTCAACCGCAATTTAGCCTCTATCCCTATCGTGCGTTCTTCTGAAGGTCGAGCCCTCAACTGTTACTGGTATATGCCCTTTCGCTGGTCAGCCCGGATTACGGTGACCAATGAAGGCAGCCGACCTGTTGGTTCTTTTTATTACTACATCGATTACCGCGAACTTGAAGACATCAAGCCTGATGTCCCGTATTTTCATGCTCAATATCGCCAGGAAATGCCCTGCGAGCCCGGCCGAAACTATCTCATCTTAGAAGCTGTAGGTCAGGGGCATTATGTGGGCTGCAATCTAAGTGTCCTTCAGCGGTCAATGGGCTGGTGGGGTGAAGGCGATGATATGATTTATGTTGACGGTGAAGAAACCCCTTCTCTCCACGGTACAGGGAGCGAAGATTATTTT
>JACIYJ010000029.1 GCA_014360015.1 Candidatus Aminicenantota bacterium
TAAATAATCCATACCAGTTTATCACCTGATTTCATTCTTCTTTTCCTATTAGTTGATTGGCAATTCTATGACAATCAAACTGAATTATGTTATTTCTTTTTATGTTTTTTCCCCTGTACCTTATAGATTTATCCATAAAAGAATTGAATTCTGTGAGCAGAACCGCCTTGCCCTCTTTGTTTAGAGTCAGACCATTTGGAATTTTATCGAAATACTCCAATCTTACCTTCCTGGCGGCAAACAAATTAACTACAACTTCGTCAGCCCAAATGCGGTAGTTCTCAATAAGGTCAAAAACTAAAGATTTCTTATTGTAGTGGTCTGTATGTATAAAACCCACATAAGGATCAAGGCCAGCAATTATGCAAGCTTTTTCTACAAGTGAATAAAGGACACCATAAGCGTAATTAAGAAGGGCGTTAAACTCATCCTTGGCCGGATTTCTGCTCCTGCCATTAAATTTGAACCTATCAGGCATCAGGAAACTCAAAGCCTCAAAATAGGTTCTGCCACCAGCGCCTTCAATCCCCATAATGCTGGCCCGGCATTCATCCAGCGTCCCAGACAAATTATTTAATCCGGCAGCTATTTGCTGAATTTTTTCTATGAAAGCGGTAATTTCAGCGGACTTGTGTGGTCTGGTGGTTCTAAGGCGTTTTAAAAAATCTATCTGATTGTTGAACTTATTTTTTATCCACTCCAAAGCGAGTTTAAACCCTTCTTCCGTTTCTGCTATCTCCAGCTGCCTCCTTCTTATAAGAGTCGTGCTGCCAAGCTTGGGATGCCAGACCCGGCCATAAGGATTGCCAAGTTCATCTATGAACACAATGTCAATGTTGTTTTCCATAGCCATCTTGATGGCATCTGTGGTTATATAGGCTGCTGTAGAAATAAGAATTGACGACACTTTTTTGCAAGAGATTTCAAAGACCTTGTCATCAGTTTTAATTTTAAAGCAATCCCCACTTTTTTGGAGATAAGAACCGTAAGTATTTATCACCAGTTGCATTTTTTACTGCCCTACTTTTTTCACCGTCCCAAAACCTCTGGAAACAGATTTACCAATGCCCCAGTAATCGGGAATCTCAAAATTAACAGAGAACGTCCCCAGAAAGCCAATCATGGGGACATCTTTTAGCTTTGCGCTTACCTCCTTGAAATTTTTGATTTCTGCTCTAATGGGTTCAGTGACTGTATATCCAAGACTTTTGGACATAGAGAGGATGTTGCC